>NZ_CP075175.1:4405689-5693878 GCF_021223605.1 Paenibacillus sp. 481 | reverse complement strand
TGAGTTGGAGGATGTGTATACCCTGACACCTATGCAGGTTGGCATGCTGTTCCATAATCTGAAAGATCCGAAATCGGGCGCTTACAACGAACAGACCATATTTGACTTGAAAGGCGGCTTTAATCTAGACGTATTTAAACAGAGCTTGGCGTTGCTGGCACAGCGACACCACATTTTTAGAACGAATTTCTATAGTGACTGGAAGGGACAACCCGTACAGGTTGTATACCGCAATAAAAAGGTGCTGTGGCATCTGGAGGACTTGCGTGATTTGAATGAAGACGAGCGCGAAATAGTTCTGGAGTCGTTCACGCAACAAGACAAGACCAAAGGGTACGATCTTGCACAAGATGAATTGATTCGGGTGTCCATATTAAGGACGGGAGACGAGGCATACCGATTTATTTGGAGCTTCCACCATATTTTAATGGATGGCTGGTGCATGTCGCTTATCACGCAAGAAGCATTTGGTAGCTATTTTGATCTGTTGGCACAGCGGCAGCCGGAGCTTCCGCCGGTAACTCCATATAGTCGATTTATCGAATGGTTGGAACGGCAGGATCAAGCAGCAGCGGCCGACTACTGGCGGCAATATTTAGCCGAGCATGAACAGCAGACAACACTACCAAAGTTGAAGCAACAAGGCAGTGGGACAGAGACAGGCTACCAAATCAAGCAGTTGACTTGTGTTCTAGGAAGACCCCTAACGGAACAAATGAATCGGTTGGTGAAGCAGTATCAAGTCACGATTAATACGCTGCTGCAAACGGTATGGGGCTTGGTGCTGCAAAAATATAACGGCCATCGGGATGCTGTATTCGGTAGCGTTGTATCCGGTAGACCGTCAGATATTCCCGGCGTTGAGAGCATGATTGGCTTATTTATTAACACGATTCCGGTTCGCATTCGTAGTAAGGCAGAAGAGACGTTCGCAGAAGTTATGGTGAGAACGCAGCAGCAAGCGATCGCCTCAAGCAGCTTTGACAAGTATCCATTGTATGAGATTCAAGCGCTGACAGATCATAAGCAAGAGCTGTTCGATCATCTTATGGTATTTGAGAATTTCCCAGTTGGGGAGCAGATTGAGCAGTTAAGCGATGCGGATCAGGCTGGATTTGAAATCGAGAGTGTCGATACGCTTGATCAAACGAACTATGATTTGAACCTGATGGTAATTCCAGGTGAGGATCTGCAGATTTGCTATACGTATAACGCAAACGTGTACGATGATGAGAGTATCGAACGGATTCAAGGGCATGTGCTGCAAATCATTGAACAAGCGGTTAGCCATCCAACTGCTCGAATAGATGAATTCGACATGATTACTACTGAAGAAAAAGCGGAAATCATGGAGCGCTTTAACGGGACGACGGCCGATTATCCACGAGATAAGACGATTCATCAGCTATTTAAAGAACAGGTCGAGCGGACACCTGACCGTGTGGCAGTTGTTGATGACCATACGCAGTGGAGCTATCGTGAACTGAACGAGCACGCCGATAAGCTTGCTAGTGCGTTGCATGCGAACGGTGTACAAGGCGGCAGTGTAATCGGGCTATTGGCCGACCGGTCGCCATATATGATAGCGGGCATATGGGCCATTTTGAAAACGGGATGCTGCTTTGTGCCGATAGACCCACAATATCCGTTCGATCGTATTCAGTATATGATTGAAAACAGTGGTATTCGTCTGTTGTTGACAGAAGACGCGCAAATGGAGCGTTTCGGGTCGTCATTTGCAAATGTGGAGTTAATTGATTTACACCAAGCGATAGCAACTGGAACAACGGAAATGGAAGTAGCAGACATCGAAACAGCAGTCGTCGATGCAGCAGTCATCGAAGCAGACAGCCATGCAACGGACCCACTTTACATTATTTATACGTCAGGAACGACGGGGACTCCGAAAGGAGTGATATTG
Organism: Paenibacillus sp. 481; assembly: GCF_021223605.1. Taxonomy (NCBI): domain Bacteria; kingdom Bacillati; phylum Bacillota; class Bacilli; order Caryophanales; family Paenibacillaceae; genus Paenibacillus; species Paenibacillus sp. 481. Next base: position 5,691,957 of record NZ_CP075175.1, on the reverse strand, counting down.
GAGCACCGTAATATGGTGAACTTACTCGAATTCCAATATCAGAACACCAATATTCCGTATGATAAAAATGTGCTGCAATATTTTACGAGTAGCTTTGATATGTGCTATTTGGAACTATTTTCAACGTTGTGTGCGGGTGGTTCCCTACACATTATTGGGGAAGAGGCGAAAAAGGATATCGCCTATTTAATGAATGCGATCGAGCGGTGGCAAATCGAAGTAGTTCTTCTCCCAACTGCGCTTACGAAGTTTGTGTTCATGGAGGAAGGGCTAGCGGATCGATTCCCGAGTTGCATTAAACATATCGTAACAGCAGGAGAACAGCTTGTTGTACCAGAAGCACTGGCAAGCTTCCTGCATAGCAATCAAGTATACTTGCACAATCATTATGGTCCTTCGGAAACGCACGTTGCGACGACGCTGACCATTCATCCAGATGAAGTGGTGGTAGGGGTTCCTACAATTGGAAGGCCGATTTCGAATACCGCGATCTATATTTTATCGGAATCGGGCATGATTCAGCCAGTGGGCGTGCCAGGCGAATTGTATATTTCTGGGGATTGTGTCGGTAAAGGATATGTAGGTAGAGATGACTTAACAGCAGAAAAATTCGGCTCTGACCCTTTCCGTGTGCACGGTAGATGTTATCGTACGGGTGACTTGGCGAAATGGTTGCCAGACGGCACGATAGAATATTTGGGTCGCATCGATCATCAAGTGAAAATTCGTGGCTATCGGATCGAAATCGGCGAAGTGGAAGCGTGCATGTTGAATGTGGCGGCGGTAAAAGAAACGATCGTTATGGCGCTGGATGATAGCAGCGGACAAAAATATTTGGCCGCCTATTTTGTGGCTGAAAAAGAAGAAGAAGTGCTGACAGCGAATGAATTACGAGCTGCGCTGTCTAATGAACTGCCTGCATACATGGTACCTTCTTACTTTGTGCAGTTGGAGCGGATGCCATTCACGCCGAACGGGAAAATTGACCGTAAAGCACTGCCGGCGCCAGATCATGTACAGACAGACGTGGAATACATCGAGCCACGCTCATTTGCGGAAGAATCAATAGCGGAAATGTGGAAAGATATTCTCGGCTTGAAGCAAGTTGGAGTAAAAGATAACTTCTTTGACATTGGTGGGAATTCCATTCAAGCTATTAAGTTTATTAGTAGAATGCAAAACCATTTTTCCAAAGATATTCCTTTGCGCCTCCTGTATGATTCGCCAACATTAGAAGCGCTGGCTCTTGAATTAACATTAATGGCATTTGAACACAATCAAAGCAATCCTTTTATGAAACTCAATCAACAAGGAAATATGAATGTGTTCTGTTTCCCGCCAGCTTTGGGTTATAGCACAGCTTATGACGCTGTAGCTAAAATGCTTAATGGTCATTGTGTCATATACAGTACAGACTTCCTAGATGACGATGATGACTATAACCGCATGCTGGAGCGCTATGTTGACGCTATGGAGAGCATTCAAAGCAGTGCCCCATTTGTCTTAATGGGCTTCTCTGCTGGTGGCAATCTTGCATTCGAAGTAGCGAAAGCACTAGAAGCCAAAGGACATATCGTGTCAGACATTATTATGATTGATTCGAAAAAAATGATGGACTTAATTAAAGACTTACATGACATGGATTTGGAAAGCGAAGTTAATGAAGCTGTGAAGTTCTTTTACGGAGATAATCTTCCTGATAAGGAGATTGTTGATCGATTTTCTCACAAGGTATTTGCCTACTACGAATATCTGAGACAACTGCTGAACACAGGAAGTGTGTCTGCTAACATACATGGTTTAGTAGAAGCTAGCCTTGATGGAGTCGCATCGAAACAAAGTAATTTTTTGAAGTGGAATGAATCTACCTTAAATGAATACGAAGAATATCAATTAATCGGTGGGCATTATGATTTGCTGGCGCCTGGATTTGTAGAAACAAATATTAAAGTGATTAAATCAATCATCGACGAAATTGCGCAAAAAACAAGCATCGAAACCGCTTCTGAAGCATCAGAAGAGGCTGAAGAAGTGTAGCAGGTAGAGACAGAAAGGAGATTCGTAGATGTCTACGAATCTCCTCAGGCTGTCGTGAAAGCAAAGTTAGTTCTTAACGGTTGCCACAGTGGCTATATCGTCAGTTTTACCTCGTTTTGATTTCTAACGGTTATAGATGAGCTTATTTCTTCAATTGCATTCCAAATCCAGCTGTTTTCATCGTAATAAGCGCTATCATAACCGTTACATGTTGAATGGTTTCATATTCGCTGAAATAACAACTGTGGCGACCGTTAGGTGAGCAGTCACAGTGAATCAGTTGACCACCATCATCTGATCACCATCATCTGATCACCATCATCTGATCACGAACGATTAGGGCACAAGAGATCAACTGACTACCAACCGACTACCAACCGATAAATGCGAAGCTGCTTGCCGTTATCGCAATGAAGAGAAACCCTCGCCCTAACAAACAGGGGTTTCTCGACAAGCTAAGGAGATTCGTAGATGTATACGAATCTCCTTCTTTTCATTACGAACTGCCGATTAATTCGGGCGATCGGTTGTCCATTGTCGAACAATATCCGGCACATCAACGAGCTGTTCAATCGTTGCGAATGCACCCGCTGGCTGTGCGTCGATGTCAACGAGATTATAAGCCCACTCATTAGGCTGTTTCAAGTAGATGGCATGCAGACCTGCCATAAGCGCCGGAACGACATCTGTACGCACAGAATTGCCAATCATCCATGTTCGGCTACGGTCAAAGCCTTGCTCCTCAACGATCGCTGCCAATGCAGCAGCAGTTTTGTGCTGCCTAATAAAGATACGATCGCCGAAATAGATTCGTAATTGCATTTGTTCTATTTTTCGATGCTGAATGACCGGTTGGCCTCCTGTATACAAATACAGCTCGTGGCCGTCATTACGCAGCCGTTCCAACGTTTCTACCATACCTGGATAAGGTTCAACTTCAGTCTCGTACACGCTCATACCTAACTTCCATAGTAGTTCTTCCTCTTCTTGAGCGGTGGCTCGTCCTGTAAGATTGGAAAAATGGCGGTATGTATCGATCATCGATTGCGGAAAATGCTCACTTACGAAGCCCTGCTGCTGTACGCCAGCAATGTCTAGCTCCGTCTGTATGGCTTTAATGTCTTGTTCGTGAATGTTCCAAGATTTGAACCAAGTCGTCATCGTATCCAGAAACTGATCGACCACAGCGTAAAAATATTTGTTGCAATAAATCAATGTATCATCTAAATCAAACAACAACGTCTGTTGCGGAGTTGACGTCATTGTGTTCACCTCCCAATTATAGCCCGGTTGTTTCCTACTGTGGCTTCCGTATTTTGCTCCATAAGTGACCGTTCTCATCCCTGCACCTTACGAATTAGCAATACTTTTTATTATGAATTGTGTTCCATAGCGTTGTCCACTATAATGTTAAACTGTTGAAGAAATGCAAATTGGTTTGAATTTGCATAGGGGGCGAAATATTGTAATAAAGTGAAGACCCCATACAAACTATTTAGACATCAGGGAGGTCTTAACATGAGTACTTGGCGGAAACCGACAAGTTCTCCGCGTTGGCAATTTTTTATTTTAATTATTGTTGTCATGATTACGGGGTTAAGTCAGGGATTGCTACTGCCATTGCTGACTATTTTTTTGGAGCGGATGGGAGTACCATCCGATTTGAACGGTCTTAACGCTACGGCGTTATACCTAGGCGTATTCTCAATGATGTTCTTTGTTGAGCGAATATTGCGCAAAGTTGGCTTCAAGCGGATGTTGCTTGGAGGAATGATTTCCGTGACGATTGCGCTGGCGTTATTTCCGCTCTTGCCGAACATCTGGTTCTGGTTCGTACTGCGTATTATCGTCGGATTAGGTGATAGTGCACTTCACTATGCGACTCAATTGTGGGCGGTCTCGGTCAGTCCTGCTGATCGGCGCGGACGCAATATCTCACTATACGGTATGGCTTACGGTGTCGGCTTCAGCTTTGGCCCTCTAGGCATTAACTTATTGGCGCTAGGCGATGCAGCTCCGTTTATCGTCATTGTCCTTATGTTTTTGCTTGTATTACTGCTTGTCTGGTTTAAGCTGCCGAATATACAGGCAGACGCCTTTGATGCAGGTGTACAGCCAGAGAAACGTTATATGCGTTCTTACCAATGGGCATGGTTTGCATTGCTGCCAGCCTTCTTGTACGGATATATGGAAGCTTCGATGAATAGTAACTTCCCTATTTATGCGCTTCGCCTTGGTCTGGAACAAGGATGGATTGCGTTGTTGCTGCCGTTCTTTGGTCTTGGCGGCTTAATCTTGCAGCTGCCGCTGGGCATCTTGAGCGACCGAACAGGCAATCGCAAGACGATACTTATCATTTGCGGTATTTTAGGTGGACTCGGATTCTTCATCATACCGTTCCTAGGAACGAACGTATGGGCGATCTTATTTGCGTTTATGATTATTGGCGGCCTTGTTGGCTCCTTCTTCTCGCTAGGCCTTGCATATGCCGCGGACATTTTACCGCGCTCTCATTTGCCAACCGCTAACGTCATTGCTTCGATTCATTTTAGTATCGGCAGCATTATCGGTCCGAACTTGGGCGGGTTAGGTATTCAGCACGTGTCAATTGGGAGTATGTTCTTCATCCTTGGAGCATGGTATTTAGGCTTTGCACTGCTGGGCTTTTTGTTCAAGGGCCGAGTAGTAGAAGATCCGGCTGGTCAATCGGTCCCTAAACCGGCGTCCTAAGCAATGTTCTTCACATACAATTATTCATTTGATACCTGATATAAGGTTGTCCTTTTCACGCAAACGCTTGCGCTAAGAGGACAACCTTTTTACACTTAACGTATAACGCGATGCAAAGGGGACAACGTCATGCTTAAAGTGGAGCGATTAGTAAAGCAATATCCGCCTGAAAATCCGATCTTAAAGGGGCTCAGCTTTGAGGTAGAACCAGGGCAATTTGTAGCTGTTGTCGGTGCAAGTGGGAGCGGGAAGACGACATTGCTCAAATGCATAGCCATGCGCGAGAGTTGGACGAGCGGCAAGCTGTATGTTGATGGCGCGGACATATTCGCGCAGCATGTGCAAGGGAAGCGGAAAGTGAGGCGGGAGTATGCCTACTTGGAGCAAAGCCCCATGCTTTCTTCTGATCGCACCGCGCTGAAAAATGTGCTGATCGGCAGGTTTCATCAAACGCCGCTATGGCGCATGGTGACAGGAATGATTCGCTCTGATGACTATATGGGCGCGATGGATACAATTGAAGCGCTTGGTTTATTGGACAAAGCGCATAAGCGTACGGGGGAGCTCAGTGGTGGAGAGAAGCAGCGCATTGCGATTGCACGTGCGCTAGTGCACGGTGCTCGCGTACTCCTGATGGACGAGCCTGTCCTTGGTCTTGATCCGGCTTCGGCGGATTCGGTGATGAGTACGTTACGCAACTTATGCATGCGCGAACGCAAGACAGTCATCGGCGTATTTCACCAGTTAGAATTAGCGGAAAAATATGCGACACGCATTATCGGACTTGCCGAAGGTGAGATCGTGCTCGATGTTCAAGGGCGGCGTCTGCTACAGTCCGAACGCGCGCGAATCTTGTAACCCTTGTCACACCATCTCCAATCTGGGCATATGCTGATTTCAGCGCAGTTGGCGGCCGTCTCTCGTACGGTCCCATTTTGCCCGAATTGGAGGTGGATTGTAGTGGAATTGTATCCGCTGCCCATACAAATACAACCATTCGTCATTCGTAAGCCGAACTTACACGTGTACGTCCCACAAATCGTTCAACTTGTTGATCGTCAAGCGCAAACCCGAATGAATCGCACGATTTACGATACCGTTATCCGACTCATTCGCGCGACAGCTTATGAATCGAGTCCTGCGACGACGCAAGTGCTGGGCTTCTACGAAGTTAAGTTGAATGAGCGTAGACTTCTAAGCATTACGCTTATCATATACGATTATCCAGAAGGCGCAGCACATGGAATGACCTACTTGCAAGGTTTAACCTTTGATGTGAAGACAGGCAAACTGATCACGCTGCGTGATTTATTTAAACCTGGAGTTGATTATGTGACGCCATTGTCGCAAGACGTGGCCAGACAAATAAAGGAACGGCAAATTCCGGTCATCGAACCGTTCCATCACATTCAACCGGATCAGCCATTTTACTTAACTGCTAAGGCATTGGTACTCTTTTTCCAACTTTACGATTTAGCTCCGTATGCGTACGGGTTTCAATATTTCCCGATCTCGATTTACGATCTTAATGATATCAAAGCCGAGAATGGGGTTATCGATACGTTATGGTACTAGGGTAGTAGGGTATAGTAGATTAGCAGGTTGCAGGGAAGGCAATCAGTACGTTAGGTCATTGGGAAGATAGGTAACAAAATGTGGGTGGATTGTAATACGTTTGTCACCTACGGGTGACTCTTTTTTTTTATAATGAGATAGCGCAATTATGGCGTGGTTACCATTTGCACACCCGTGTAGTTGCAGGAGAAATTTGACTGTCGCATAATTGGAGTGGGCAGGGATACAATGAATACAGTAAAATGGAAAGATAGACTACAGAAACGAGAAAGTAGGGATACAATTGAAATGGAACTTACCGTTGCGTAAGGGAATAATTTGTATCTGTGCAATGAGCCTATTTCTCGGCGGATGTGAATTTGTATTGGACCCGAAATCGTTAATGGCGGTGCCGCGATTAACAGATGATGAAACCAAAATGAATAACGTTATTTTATCACATTTACCGAAAGATGGTACTCAGATTAGTCCTAGGGGCGCGAGCCCGATTCATACAACTGAAATGAACAATGACGGCAACAAAGAGGCGATCGTCTTTTATGAAACGCCAAATCGGGACGTATATTTGCACGGAATGATTTTTACGTCTGATGGAGAAAGCTGGACGAAAAATGCAGAATTTGATGGCGTAGGCAGTGAACTAGACGTCGTTCAAACAGCTGACCTAAATGGTGATGGAGCAAACGAACTTATTGTAGGCTACGGCAACTTCGATAATTTCAATAAAGGGATGCATGTGTATACATATGTGCAAGGCATGTTGACCAAGATGTTCGATCACCCCTACTCTCATTTTGTCGTTGACGATTTAGACCAAGATGGAGAAAAGGAACTTGTTATCATTACCAATCGTCCGTCTCAATCTCCAGTATTAAGTGTATTTAAATCGTCCATGCACGGGAAACTCGCGAAAACGGACGAGCTGGTTACAGATAATATCGTGCACGAATACTCGTTTATGAATACAGGATTTATAAGCAAGCAGAAAAAAGGGATTATATTAGAAGGCGCCTCAGGAGCAAATTTATGGCGAACCGACTTTATTACGTACGACCAAGGCAAGCTGATCAACGCGGTACAAGATCCGTTATTAATAAAACCGTTCATATCCTATACAGGGGATGTAAATAAAGACGGGATTTTGGAAGTGTCCGTCCCTGTGCGACCATCGGGCTGGGGGATTTACAAGGACTATGAAGTGTTATGGTTGTACGATTTTTACCAATGGGATGGACAAAAAAGTCTGAAGCTTGTTGAGAAACAATACCGTGACGATAATGAACGTTTTTATATCAAAATTCCTCGTTCTTGGTATGGGCGTGTTACGATCGATCCGACGAAATCGGAAAAAGATAAAGATATTTATTTTATTGATAAGAATACGAAAAAAACATTGGCCCGCATTATTTTCGTCGACCGCAACACGTGGAATCGTGTGAAAAGCGACGACTGGACGATTCTCGATACTTACGGTGATACGGTCATTGGCTTATACAGTACAGAAGAGCTTGAGCATAACCGTGAAAAATTGCCGAATAGAAGCGGGAAAGATAAGCAAGCGAAGTAATTTGCAAGGGGAGAGAATACTCATGAGTAAAATTTTAATTATGGAAGATGAAGAATCGATTCGCAGTTTTATTGTTATTAATTTGAAGCGCAACGGATTTGATGTTGTAGAAGCGGCGAACGGTCATGAAGCGTTGGAAAAGTTGATGCATGATCCTGCGATCGATATTGCCCTTTTAGACGTGATGGTGCCTGGCATCGACGGTTTTGAAGTGTGCCGACGAATTAGGGAGAACAACGAGCGCCTCGGTATCATTTTTTTAACAGCTAAAGTACAAGAGCAAGACAAGGTATATGCGTTGTCTGTAGGTGCAGATGACCATGTGAGCAAGCCATTTAGCCCAACAGAGCTTGTCGCGCGTATTCAATCATTGTTGCGTCGTGTGAATGCATTCCAGCAGAGTAGTCAAAAAGTGGTGTATCACTCCGGCCCGTTTACGCTCGATTTAATCGCCAAGCGGTTTTCGAAGCTGAATACGGCGATTGATTTGACGCCAACCGAGTTTTCGCTAGTGCAGTTCTTTATGGAAAAAGAGGAGATTACGTTAAGCCGGGATTTGCTGCTCGATCACGTATGGGGGAAAGACTACATGGGAGATCCCAAAATTGTAGACGTGAACATACGTCGCTTGCGGCAAAAAATTGAAGATGAGCCTTCTGCACCTAAATATTTGGAAACGGTGTGGGGACATGGTTATAAGTGGAAAGGGACTTCTTCATGATCAAGCCAGGTATACGACGCTCGGTAGTTATGCACTATTTTATCGTCGTATTTCTAACGATGCTCCTTTTGGAAATCATTTTTATGATCGCGGTGCGGACGTATTATTATAGTTCGGTATCTAACTATATAACGGACCAAGCTAAAATGCAGACGGCTTACTATAAACAGTACGGAAGTGTACCACAGACCGAAGATCTAGGTGCTCTTTACGATTTGAAAAATGCGCTTATGGTAGACAAGACGGAAATGCAAATCTTGAACTACAAAGGCGAAGTGCTTGCTGGCTCTAGCCGTTTCAATTATAACAATGTAATTAAGACGTCAGATGTGACGGAAGCGTTGAACGGATTTACAGAAAATTGGGTGGGAAAGCAGCCAACGACCGGGGAACTTGTCATGTCCGTGTCTACGCCGTTAGAGCTGCGTGGGGAAGTGACGTACGTACTTCGATACATCACTTCTCTGGAAAAAATTAATGATCGCATCAACAGTATCGTCCTCCTGTCGGTTGCGGCCATGATCGTCGTGCTCGTTATCGTCCTCATTGTGAGTCTTGGTCTAGCCAACTCGATTGTGAGGCCGATCAATGAAATTACGGCTGCATCTGCACAGATGGCGCGTGGACGATTTGATGTGCGGGTAAAAGAGGGCTATAAATACGAGCTTGGCGAATTGGGACGCACGCTTAATTTTATGGCGCATGAAATTGTGCGCAGCAATCAACTGAAAAATGACTTTATTTCATCCATATCGCATGAGCTACGGACGCCGCTGACAGGGATTAAAGGCTGGAGTGAGACGTTGTTGTCAGGCAGTATGCAAGATGTGGAAGAAACGAAGCTCGGTCTTAACATTATTACAAAAGAAACCGATCGACTCATCAGTCTTGTCGAAGAGCTGCTCGATTTCTCGAAGCTGCAGGAAAAGCGGGTGCAGTTGCACAAAAATCCACTTTCAATTCAAGAGTTGCTGCAAATGACTTTGCTGCAAGTGCGCTATAAAGCGGAACAGAAGCAGATTAAGCTGCAATTGGCGATGTCAGGTGAGGAGAAATATGTGCTTGCAGATACGAACCGTTTGAAGCAAGTGTTTCTGAATTTGCTGGATAACTCCATCAAATTTTCTCCTGAACAGTCCGCTATTACCGCGCAAATTGTTTGGGATGATGACACATGCTGCGTTCGTATTATTGACCACGGTATTGGCATCAGTCAGGAGCATTTAGCAAGAGTTGCGGATAAATTTTATCAGGTTAATCCGACGCATGGCGGTACAGGACTAGGACTTGCTATCACTTATGAACTCGTCGCCCTTCACGGTGGTGAAATGTCGATCGAAAGTGAGCATGGCAAAGGCACGACCGTCATCGTGAAATTGCCTATTCATGCGGCAGATGATGAGCAGCCGCAACTCGCAGGCGACAACCATCTAGTTGAATAGTGTTCGTTAGAGACCTTTGTTTGCAATTGGCAAACAAAGGTCTTTTTACGTTTTTGATGAAAATCGTTTCATATATGCTTGAAACGTACTATAATTAGGGATGTGCTACAGTTGTCGATTTGAATCGACATTCGTCGTTACATGGAGGGGAGATAGGTTTTGTATTTACTCACATTCATTTTATTAGCTGCTACCATCCCTTTTCTTATTTATTTGTACTTCAAGAAACGGTCACAATCTGCAGAAAAGGAACTGCAAGCAGCAAGCTACACGCAGCTAGCCCAAGCAGGGGATATGTCAGCAAGTGAGCAGCTACCTCACGCTGATGACGTGAAACCGGTTATTCTTATCGTTGATGACCAGTATCCGATTAGAATGCTACTGCATGAAGCATTAGCAGAGCATAACTATGAGGTGCGCGAAGCATCAACAGGGCAAGAAGCACTTGATTTTGTGCGTAAACAGCCATGTCAGCTTGTGCTGATGGACGTAAAGCTACCGGATCAGAGCGGGTTAGAAATACTTCGTACGATGCGAACGATGCGACCGCAACTAAACGTTATTATGATTTCGGCTTATAACGATACAGATAAAATTAACGAAGCGAAGTCTATTGGTGCCGTTGGTTTCTTTTCGAAGCCGTTTGACCTAGAAGAATTACGTACATATATTGCATCCAGATTGTAACCGGCCTATTCAATTCGGCGGAGGATCGTATGCGCAGCCAAAAAATACATACTCAAATGGTCTTACGGGTCGTATTGACCATTATCGTGGCCATAACCATTATTTATACGTTGTCTTATGACGCGATTCGTTCTGTCGTTCAGCAAAATGCCCATGCTAATATGTTAAATCAAGTTCGCAGAGCAGCAGACGAAGTCGAGTCCATTATTAAGCATCATAAAATGACAGTCGATACGTATGCTCGTGTTATTCGTGGTAGCTTTAATCAACCAGACCATTCGAAAGACTTGCATAATATTGTGAAAGGATTTGCCAGTCAGCCGAATCAACTCGTATTCGGCTATTGGTTTTCTTATCATTCGGCGTACAAAAATCAAGGCAAAAAAGCGATCTGGTACGGTTACGATGAGAAAGGGCAATTCCGCGATCTTTATCAAGATCGTCAGCAAGATGACTCTGTGCCTTATTATCGCGATAACCCGCACTTTGATTATTATCACGGCGCGGTCAAGAAACGCGATATTCACATCACGGCCCCTTATTTGGACCCCCATATTACAGAGCCAAAAATATCGATCAGTAAGCCCGTATACGATGACGAGGAACAATTAATAGGTGTTGCGGGGGTCGATATTCGTTTTAACGATTTGAAAAATATTGCATCGCAGCTTAGTATTCATCCGAGCAGTAAAACGTTACTGTTAACCCGCAAAGGGGATGTGCTGTACAACCCCGAACATAGTCATGCTTACGATACGAATATTTATCGGGACTTAGATCCTGAGCTGGCGCGTATTTTCACAAAAGTTAAACGGAGTAAGGATAATGTGGTCATGATGGAATATCAGCAGCGGGAGATGTATGTGTATTCCGTTTGTTTGAGAGAGTCTAAATGGTCTGCCCTCATTATGGTTCCAGTCTCCGAAGTAGACAGCGTATTGAAAAGGGTGCTAGGTATTAGCGTCGCCGCCTTTTTCTTTTTAGTTGGTGTCATCTATTTATTTGTTCATCTATGGGTACGGCGTCTCATTACTAGACCATTAAGGCAGCTCGTCGCAGCATCTACTCGGATTGCGAAGGGCAATTTTAAACGCTCTGTCCGTGTGTCGGCCAATAATGAATTCAGTATGCTAGCTGAGCAAATGAATCATATGCTCGTTGGACTTCGCAAGCAGACGCAATTAGAACAAGAAATGAAACGGATGAGCGCTCTAAAAATGGTCGGGGAAATGGCTGCGGCCATCAGTCATGAGATTCGTAATCCGTTAACGACGGTGAGCGGATTTTTACAATTGCTGCGCGGTAAGCCGGAACATGCGAGCGAACACATCTACTTTGATACAATGATGGAAGAAATCACGCGGGCGAACAATATCATCACCGAGTATTTAACGTTGGCGCAAAATAAATTTGTTCAGTTTCGCATGCATTCATTAAATACGATTATTGAACAGATGTATCCACTCGTTCAGGCCACAGCCACAGCTAAATGTCAGCATATCGAGCTTCAACTGCGAACACTGCCGCCTATTCCGTTGGACGAAAAGGAAATTAGGCAGCTGTTGCATAATTTAATTCGCAATGGCTTAGAGGCGATGGAGCCAGGACAGCATTTGCATATTCGTACGATGGAATCGAATGAATGGGTATTGCTGCAAGTGGAGGATGAAGGGTCTGGTTTTGACAGTGCGGTGTTACGTACGGTTGGAACGCCTTTTCAGACGACGAAGCCGGACGGAACGGGGCTTGGCTTGGCCATTTGCTTCAGTATTGTAAAAAGACATCAAGGCAAAATCGTCATCGAGTCCGAATTCGGTCGGACCGTAATTACCGTACATTTGCCTAAATTAAGAGTGGAAGCGACGGAGATCGATCAAACGTAGCTTCAAACGCAAAAAACCGCCTTGCCGCTTGTAACCGTATATAATACGGCGCAAGCAAGCGAGGCGGTCTTTTTATCTTTTATTTGCTATATGCTTACTCCAAGGTAAGAAAAACCTTCATTTACGTCGCAAATTCACTCAACAACGTTATTTTTAATTTTGCGTAATTACGATTGAATGGCGGCGAATTCCGTGCGTATGTTCTTTAGGAGCTCGGGGTTAACCAACACATCGTAAGCAGTATAGGCAAGCATTTTTCCTGTGAAAATCATACGATCCAACGCTAGCGGCTCCATCGCAGCATCCCGAAACGGTATCGTGTGCAGCGCGTGGGGCTCATTAGTTACTTGCATATACGCATGAATGCTCGGTACGCGTACCGAGACGTTGCCGAGATCCAACGATCCGTGGTCTTGGCCGATATGAATATCTTGTGCGGCTACACCGTTCTCGATCAAGTTGCGATTAAACGTTTGGCAGAGCGCTTCATTGGTGCGCAGCTCGTCATACGAATAATCTTCTTGCGAAATGCGCAGTGTACAGCCTGCTTGCATCGCTGCGCCTTCTGCAATTTGTTTCACGCGTGCCGTCAATTCGTTCGTGTAAGGCCGATCGCCGGACCGAACATAGAAGCTTGCTGCCGTGTAGTCTGGAATAATGTTCGGTGCTTTACCTCCACTTGTAATGACACCGTGAATGCGTGCATCGCTGCGCACTTGCTGCCGCATCGCGTTAATGCCGTTGAATAGCTGAATAACCGCATCAAGCGCATTAATTCCTTCGTGCGGCGCGGCTGCCGCATGCGCCGTGCGGCCATGAAATTCAAATTGGAGCGAATCCATCGCTAGGGACGTACCTGACTGCTCATAGCGATGGAAAGGGTGGGCCATCATTGCTATGTCGCAATCATCAAACATTCCCGCATCAGCCATCGGCACTTTCGCACCGTTCGTCTCCTCGGCTGGCGTACCGTATACTCGAATGACGCCGCCCGTCTCTTCCAATACATCCTTCAAGCCGATTGCTGCACCGATACTCATTGTGCAGATCAGATGATGGCCACATGCGTGTCCAATATCAGGTAATGCATCATATTCACATAAAAATGCAATCGTTGGTCCAGGCTTCCCGCTATCATATGTTCCGATAAATGACGTCTCAATAGATAGGATACCTCGCTCAACTGTAAAACCATGGGACTCCAAATAGGAGCTCAGGCGAGCACTGGCTTTATATTCTTCGTTGCCAAGCTCAGGGTTCTGACCAATATAACGTGAAATATGTTTCAGTTCATCAGCATTTTGGTCGATCGCGTGGGCAATTCGTTCTTTAGCATTCATTTAATCATTTCACCTCATTATGATGACATTATCAACCATAGTATTATATCATATGAGTACCCGATAAACAGGTGATTTACAAGGAAATCGACGGAATTGAAAATATTTTTAAAAATAGGATTGTATAAGTATACACATTTATGTATAATGAGTTCAGCCCCATAAGCAACACGATAAGCGGGCACATACTATAGACAACAAAAGCGGGGATGACATATGAAATCGATGAAACTATTAACGGTTTGCGCAATTATTATGGCTTTGCTAGTGGGATGCAGTACGAAAGATCAAGCAGCAGGTGGAGCTACAGAAAAGAAGAAAATAGTACTTGGCACGAGCGCGGACTATCCGCCATACGAGTTCCATAAGACAGTGAATGGTAAGGACGAGATCGTCGGCTTCGATATTTCGATCGCGAAAGAAATTGCGAAAGATATGGGTGCTGAACTCGTCATTGAAGATATGAAGTTTGATTCGGTTATCGAAGCTTTGAATTCGAAAAAGGTAGATTTCATTATGGCAGGTTTGGACGCTGACCCTGAGCGGGAGAAAGCGATGACCTTTTCCGAGCCCTACTATTTAGCTGAGGCAGGCGTAATTATTCGTGCAGCTGATAAAGAAAAGTATAAAACAGCGGCAGATTTGAAAGGGCAAAAGATCGGTGTGCAGCAAGGATCGACTTTCGAAGATGTCGCGACGCAAATTCCAGATGCCCAGATTGAAAAGCTCGTTTCAGTAAGTGACCTTGCACTGGCACTGGAATCGAATCGTATCGAGGCCGTACTTGCCGAGAAGCCTGTGGCGAAAGCTTACGCGACAAAGCGCAGTGATGCATTGGCAGTTGCTGACGTGCAGCTGAAGCCGGAAGGAGAAGGTTATGTCGTTGGAATTCATAAACAAAATCCGGATTTGGCGGCACAAATTAATAAAACTATTCAACGTTTGAAGCAGGAAGGCAAAATCGAAACGTTTTTGATCGATGCTCAAGCGTTAGCAGAACAATAAGCGATGCATGTTAGGCGGCGTAATTGCCGCCCTTCTTTTTTTAAAAGCAAGATGTAAGGTTGAAAGTTAGAGCTAGCGAGAGGGGAAACGGCATGAGTGACTTTTTTAATATGCTATGGGAAAATAAAGATTTGTATATATCGGGCGCAATTGTAACGCTTGAACTATCATTTTTCGCTGTTATATTCGGATCTATACTGGGTGCTATCCTTGTATTTATGAAGTTAGGTCCGATCAAACCGATCAGTTGGGTTGCAACGGTATATATCGAAATATTTCGGGGGACACCGCTTATTGTCCAATTGTTTATAGTGTATTTTGGACTACCCCAATTTGGGATTGAGTTTGACAAATTTATAGCAGGGGTTATCGCCCTTTCATTGAATAGCGCCGCCTATTTGGCGGAAATTTTCCGGACTGGTATTCAATCGATTGATAAAGGTCAATTGGAGGCTGCGCGTTCACTCGGTATGACGAAGGCGAAGGCGATGCGCTACATTATATTGCCTCAGGCGCTACGTACCGTCATTCCGACCATTGCCAATGAGTTTGTTGTTATCATTAAGGAGTCAGCAATCGTTTGCTTTATCGGTCTGGCCGATATTTTTTATCAGACTGGAGTTATCCGCAGTCAAACTTATACGGCAATGGGCCCCTTAGTAGGGTCTGCCATGACGTACTTTATTTTAACATTTACACTTTCTAAGCTGATCGGCTACTGGGAAAGGAAGTTGAAGACAAATGATTGAAGTTCAAAATTTGCATAAAAGCTTTGGTAAGCTCAACATTTTGAACGGCATCGATATTAGCATCGCTAAAGGGGAAGTCGTCGTCGTTATTGGGCCGAGTGGCTCTGGTAAAAGTACATTTTTGCGTTGTTTGAATTTACTGGAAACGCCTACACAAGGGAACGTTGTATTTGAAGGTCAGTCCATCAATGCTAGCAAACATGATATTAACGTAACACGTGAGAAAATGGGAATGGTATTCCAGTCGTTTAACTTATTTCCGCATATGACGGTGCTGGACAACATTACGTTGGCGCCGATTAAAGTGAAGAACGTGAACAAGGGAGATGCGGAACAGCTTGCGCTTGAGCTGCTTAAAAAAGTAGGGCTCGCTGAGAAGGCACAGGCGTATCCTGCCCAGCTGTCTGGTGGTCAGAAGCAGCGGATTGCCATTGCACGGGCGTTGGCGATGCAGCCGCATGTGATGCTGTTTGACGAGCCGACATCTGCCCTAGATCCAGAGATGGTTGGCGATGTGCTAGAAGTGATGAAATCGCTCGCTGCCGAAGGGATGACGATGATCATCGTGACACACGAGATGGGCTTTGCTCGTGAGGTAGGGGACCGCGTCATTTTTATGGACGGCGGTCAAATTGTTGAAGCTGGGAAGCCGGGGGAGCTGTTTAGCGAGCCGAAGCATCCGCGGACACAAGAGTTTTTGAGTAAAGTGTTGTAAAAGTGGAAGGCGTTTAACGTCTGCGTATGATGCGCAGTAGGAGCAGTCTGAACTCAATGAGTTTGGACTGCTCCTTTTTTGTGTGGCTGTAGGACTAAATGTAGTTTATTGAGCCGCAGATGGACCATGACCAGTAGGGTTCGACTGACCGGGACCGCGTGGAATCCTATTTTTACGTCTATATAGGGATAAAAGAAGACCGACAGCGGCAAAGTCAACAAGCTGTGTTGTAAAACTGTAGCCGATGAATGGCAGTGCCAAGCCGACTATGGATTCCCCTCTCCAATAACGGTGTCAACCGCGATGCGAAAACGTGTCCATTCTACTTTTTTCTCGTCTAAGTGTGTACGGCCCTCATCGGTAATGCGATAATATTTACGCTTGCGTCCATCATGCTCGCTCCAATACGAATCAAGCCACCCCGTTGCTTCCAATGTGTGCAAAATAGGATAGAGCGTACCTTCCTTCATTGTAAATACGCCATCCGATCTGTACTCGATTTCCCTAATCAATTCATAGCCGTACATTTCTTTCTTATTCAATACCGTAAGCAATAAAATGACGGTACTGCCTTTCATCAGTTCTTTATTAATCATCACTATTTGTTCACCCCCGAACACATAGAATATCTATGCATCGAAATTCTATGTAATAGTATAAATGAGCCTGCAATGGATTTCAATCATTTTCCAATCTCATTTACGTATTATACTGATCACCTGCACATTTTTTGAAAAAGTAAAATTGCTGTAACCATTGGTATCCATAGGTTTACAAGGATTAACAAGATCTACCTGCGCACAGGTTACAATATTGTGATATGATCCTTTCCGAGCCGAAACGACACCCGTACGGGGGATGATTGACCGATAGCCGTCACATAAAGACGGCGTCTTGGGGTGAATCGCTAACGAGCAATGATTGCGTTGTTCATTGTTTGACACATGCGTAGGGTACTCCTTAACCCGAATCCGACAACTAACCCCGCAGGCCAACCTAAGGAGGAATACTTATATGAAGAAAATTACATTTTTAAAATTAGCAATTGCAGTACTAGGTTTAGCAGCTGTTGTACAGATTTTACCGGTTTATGCAGACGGAGAGAACTATGTGGTGCAAGAGGGAGAAACCTTCTATGCGATCGCCAATAAATATGATCTAGGTTTAGAGGCAGTACTTGCTGCCAATCCGAACATTGATCCTAAAAACGTATACAGCGGCTTGAAAGTGAATTTGCCATTTGCGGCAGACACAGCATCGAATGAGAAGCAGCCCAAGGAGTCTAAGGAGCAAGCAGAACAACAAACGGGTGATAACAAGAATGAAGGTTCTAAAGCTCAACCAAAAGCACAGACTAAAGCTCCATCTAAAGCTCAGCCTAAAGCGGCTGTGGCGACAATGAAAGCAAAGTCAACTTCGAATAAGATTGTTCAAGTGTCTGGACGTGAAATGGAATACAAGTGGCGTGCCAATATGAAAGCAACCGCATATTCGGCTGATCCAAGCGAGAATGGTCCATGGGGCGGAGTCGACTACTTCGGTAACAAGTTAGAACTTGGAACTGTTGCCGTTGATCCAGACGTGATTCCACTTGGAACGAAACTGTTTATTACAGGCTATGATTTCAAACATTTGCCTGGTGGCGGTCTTCTTGCTACAGCACGTGACATTGGCGGCGCGATTAATGGCAACAAAATTGATATTTTTGTTCCTGTTAGCAAGCGTGTCGGCAATACGTTCGGCATTCAAAATGTACAAGTTTACGTTTTGAAATAACGAACACTTCAACTTACAACGCGGCCTCGTCAACACTTACATTGACGAGGCTAACCATAGACGAGTCTTGATTGCTTGTTGTACCTCGTGTACACATAAGCGATCAAGACTCTTTTTTTTCTTTTTGATCGTGAAACAGGTCAGGCACAGTCACAAAATCGTAGCCTTTGGCCTGTAGCTTCTTAATAATACGCGGCAGAGCAAGCAGCGTCCCACGCAAGTAGCCATTTTGAGGGCTTCCACCCGCATGCTGAAGCACAATTGAACCAGGTTCAACGTTGCTCATGACGAGTTGCTCAATCTCGGCCCCGCTTAATCCTTTCCAGTCTTTCGAATCGACATCCCAGTTAACAACGATATAACCGTGTTTTCCTGCCCAACGTAGCTGTTCTTCATTAATGGCACCGTACGGAGGCCGGAAAAAGCGCGGCTTATAACCGATAACTTGCTCAATGATATGCTCCGTGTTCAACACTTGCGTTGTAAAAGCAGGCATCGACAACTTCGTGAGCAACGGATGGCTCATGGAGTGGTTGCCTATCATGTGGCCTTCGTCAACCATGCGTCTGACGATCTGCGGATATTGTTTTACGCGTGAACCGACTAGGAAAAACGTTGCCTGAATGTGATGCTCTTTCAAAATGTCCAACACGAGCGGTGTAATGATATGGTCAGGCACATCATCAAACGTTAAGGCAACTTTTTGCTTGCCAGAAGCTGAGCCGCGCAGTTTAAAAAAGTGCGGATACTTCATTCTTAGTTGTGCCAAGCTTAGCTTAAATTGCTGTTGCTTGCTCTGTGATTTCCGCGATTGAGCGGAGCGAGCCGATTGTGTGGACTGTGCGGTATGTACCTTAGCCGTCTTCGTTCGACTCGTCCATTTCTCTTGTTTCGTATTTCCGTCAGCATGTAGGGTGAAACGAATCGTTTCTTTTTTTCGGTCTGCTTGCTTGTCCTTGCGTGTTATGGAATGCTGTTTCGCTTCATCCCGATTCACGTGCTGCTGCGCTGATTTTGGCAAAATTCCTAAGTCAGGAGTACCCGTATCTGGACCCGACTGATGTGGAGGCCAAGTAGTAGCAGCTCCATTTGTCCAAGGTGAAACGTTCCCTGTCGTTTTTACAGGTACGGAATGCTGCTCAGATGTGGGTGGCTCAGGGGATGTTACACGTGAATGTGGGAAACAACCGGTAGACAATAGCATGCAAAAAGCAATCAAGCAAATGAGCAGTTGGCGCATACGCATAGTCAAGTTACTCCTTTCCCGCAAACGTTATTGTTCTTGTTATGTCCTTGGTGAAAAGGAAATATGCTCTCCATCCAAACCTTGTCTGTCTTTCTGTCATAAATTAATAGAAATCATGGCGTACTTGCATCAGTTCTGACTGGGGGAGGATGGCCGCAATGAGGAGAGAGCAATTGCGAGGAAAGTACGATGTCGTGCTAAGCTTAGGTGGAACGTGCTTGCCAGCACTCAAAATGCAAGACCGCCAGCTGCGACGAAGCAGCGGGCCTTTGGACTGGATGATTTCTGAACAGCTTACTTCGGTGAATCGGTTGCTACAATCGCGGTTTGCTTATTTTTTCGATCGGGACAACTTGATCGTTTCTGGACAATTAAATTTTCAGCGTGAGCACTATCTTGTTGATGACCGTTATTATCATGTAACTTCTGTACATGACTTTGACATAGGTCGAAACTCACCTGCGAACCTCGCTCAATATGAAGAAGTACAAGCCAAATTTACCCGACGATGTGAACGCTTTCTTCGTTATTTAGAAACAGCTGATCGGATATTGTTTATTCGTGCGGAAGGGCATACGTATTCGATAGGCAAAGCGCATACAGAGGAGTTGGAACAAACCGCCGAGTTGCTTAATCAAATGGTTCGCGGTTCATTTTTCATATTGTACGTCCGCCCTGCACTCGTATCTGAAATCGTAGACATCAACTATGTGCATGATCAAATCTGTGTGCTAGATGTTCCGCCAGATCCGGTGTGGTATATGGAAAAGACATGGGATGCGATCTTGGAAGGGATCTCACTTTAGAGGTGACTTTCAAGGGCTTGAATGGGTGATGAAATTTTCAATTTGAATCTTTTTCGCGTAATGGCACGAAGATGTGATCAATGTCACAGATGAAACCTCCACTTAAAAGGCACACTAGAATAGTGTAAACTTTTACCTTTCATGCTTATACTATCCTTTTTAGTCAAGGAGGTAGGTGCCTTATCATTCGGAATTTAACTTGTCAGGTAGCAGGAATCCCCTTCCATAATCCACTCGTCCTCGCTTCCGGATCACTTGGATTTGGAGCGCAATACGCGAATCGATACGATATCAATCGGCTAGGAGGCATTTTATGCAAAGGCATGATGCTTAATCCTTGTGCCGACAGCGAGCATATCCTCCTGATGGAAACGGCAGAGGGGATGTCTAAGCAGATCGGATTCGGACATGTGAGTATAGACGGTTTTTTGCAGCAAGACATGCCTTATTGGGAAACGATTGATCCGGTTAAAATTGTGAATATTGGCGGTAGTTGTGTAGAAGAGTTTGTATTAGGTACGTTGAAAATCGTGAAAGACGCAGAGGAGCGCCGGCGCATGAACCGTCGTGCTGTTGATATGATTGAGCTTAATTTGTTAGCATTTGGGATTAAGCTAGCAACAGCTCGTGAAGTGATTCGAGAGGTTAGGCAAGTGACGTCATTGCCGCTGGCGGTTAAGCTATCTCCCGAAGCAGAATGCATCGTCCAGCTCGCGATGATGTGCGAGCAAGAAGGAGCGGAGTGTATCACGCTCGTAAACCATTTTAGTGCGCTGAAAATTGATATTTATAAGCGGCGCCATGTGTCACAACATCCCGAATCGCCCTATGCAGCTTTGTCTGGCTCCGCGATTAAACCGATTGCACTGCGTATGGTACATCAAGTTGTGCAGCAAGTGTCGATACCTGTGATCGGGATGGGCGGTATTACTACGGCAGCAGACGTGATCGAGTTTATTATGGCGGGTGCTGAGATCGTCCAAATAGGGGCGTATCATGGTGCGAATATACGTGCGGGGGAGGAAATATTGATGGGCATTCAAAGCTTTATGGAACTTGAAAATATTTATAACCTTGAAGAGATTAGAGGCGTTGTTCGTTTATAAGGTCGATAAGGGAAATAGTAGGTAGCTAAAAAGGTGGGTAAAATCGATAACGTTGTTATTGTTATTGTTATTGTTATTGTTATTGTTATTGTCGTCGATGTCGATGTCGCAATCGAAGAGCTGCAACTTTCAGCACAGAGCATCGTGTTGAAAATTGCGGCTCTTCGCTTATGATTCCTGATCTTGACGGCGCTCAATCGCTTCGGACATCGTTCTATCTGTCAAATGAGCGTAAATTTCGGTCGTCTCGGTGGAGGCATGACCGAGTTGTTCTTTCGTCTTATAAATATCGTTCTGTAAATAATAATCGGTAGCAAATGAATGACGCAGCTTATGTACAGATAACGCAGGCTTGCCGAAACGCTTTGCGTATTTTAAGATCATTTGCTGCATGGCGCGTTTCGTCATCCGCTTGCCTTCATGTTCACCGTTCTTAATCGCAAGAAAGAACGCTTTTTCCCGCTTAGGAGCCGCATAGCGTGTACTTCGTAACTGTGCATAGTCCGTTAAAAACGACTTTGCCGTCTCCCGAAAATAGACCGGCGTTTTAAACGTCTCGTCATTGTGACCTTTACGATATACATAAATCAACTTGTTGTTTAAATCAACATCGTCCACATTTAAGTTAACGACTTCACTGACGCGAAGTCCCGAATTTAAAATCAAGCTCGCAATAGCTGCATCGCGAACGGCATTTAGCTCGTGCGAATAGGTGGCTTGCTTGTTCGTAGCTACATCTTGTGCATAGTCCACGCGAATGTATTGGACAAATGCAGGCAACTCGTCTTCTTCAAGCAGCTTGCCCTTTAGCTTAGCAGCCGTATCTTTCGGCTTATGGACACGCTTAATTTCAATCTTGGCCATGACATTGCGCTTGAGCAAAGGGTACAACTGCTCATCCTCCGCAATCTGGCTTAAATAATGAAACAAAGAGCGCAGCGACGACAGCTTGCGCGACACCGTCACACGTGAATTGGTCGTTTCTTTGTACGTCGTTAAATAGATGCGAAAGGAAGTGATTTGCTCCATTCGCAGCGCCTCAAGCTCTGTGAGCGTAATATCCTTCATCATGGATGCAGCAGATAATCCTTCCACAAGAAGCCACCCTAAAAAAATCTCGTAATCCCGTACATATTCCAATAAGGATGAAGGAGATAAATCGGGCAACTTATACTCAATATATTGCTGGACATACCACGGTAGCGTATGTATTTTTTCATTAAGTATAGCGCGGTCTTTCGCTTTTTGTATCGACATGGATGACCCTCCTTCGTATTTGATTGTAATCGAACTTGCGTTCGGTGACTACATTTTTTCATTTTTTCGAATCTAAGGGTAAGATAACGTATACAGATTGACGATACTCGAGTCAGTCATATATAATATATAGGTTTTCATAGAAATAAATATACATATGATACATTCATCATATGACGAGCAGAAGTGAGAGGGAAACAAGATGAAACAGACTTCGACGATGAAGCAAAAGGCTTTTCAATTAATGCATATCTTAATTCCGATTTTAGTTACCCAAGTTGCCATGCAATTGATGACCTTTTTTGATACGGTCATGTCAGGTAACTACAGTAAAGAAGATTTAGCCGGTGTTGCAATTGCCTCAAGTATATGGGTTCCTATCTATACGGGGTTAGCGGGTATTTTCGTGGGCGTAACGCCTATTGTGGCCCAGCATTTAGGGGCAGGGCGTAAGCATGAAATAGCGCCAAGTGTAACGCAAGCGACTTATTTGTCAGTGTTATTTGGTGGAGCAGTTATCGGTATCGGAGCGTTTGCGTTGAATCCGATTCTTGCTGTTATGAATTTAGAACCGACCGTGCACCGTGTCGCGCATGATTATTTGGCTGCACTAGCGATCGGGATTGTGCCGTTGTTTATTTATCAAGTACTGCGTGCCTGTATTGACGGGTTAGGCCAGACGAGAATTACGATGTTCATTACGCTCATCTCATTCCCTGTCAACGTCGCGTTAAATTATTTGTTTATTTTCGGAAAATTAGGCATGCCAGAGTTAGGCGGTGCTGGGGCAGGTCTAGCCACAGCCATTACGTATATCGTCATTACGATCGTAGCTATCGTATTTGTCCGCTCTAACGAGCAAATGCGTCAACTTGGAATGTTGCGCAGTTGGAAGAAGATTTCATTCAAGCGTTGGGGAGAAGTTCTGCGCATCGGTGGCCCGATCGGCTTGTCGATCTTTTTTGAAGTGAGTGTATTTGCAGCGGTTACCCTCTTTATGAGTGATTATGATACCGTAACTATCGCAGCTCACCAAGCCGCGCTGAACTTTGCCTCACTGCTCTACATGCTTCCATTGAGCATTGCGATGTCGCTTACGATTTTGGTCGGATATGAAGTAGGGGCCAAGCGCTTTGAAGATGCTCGCGTCTATGCGCGGTTTGGCGTTATTTCAGCAATCGCGATTTCAGCATTGTGCGCGATCTTCTTGTTTGTTTTCAACACAGAAGTAGCGAGACTGTATACACCTGATCCTACGGTGCGTACGATGACTGAAACATTCCTCGTCTTCGCCATCTTCTTTCAGTTGTCCGATGCGGTTGCAGCGCCTGTACAAGGGGTGTTGCGAGGATATAAGGACGTTAATGCCGTCTTTATTATCGCGTTCGCATCGTACTGGATTATTGGCTTGCCGTTAGGCTATGCATTAGCAAAATGGACAGAATGGGGTGCGTATGGGTACTGGATTGGCCTCATAAGCGGCTTAGCAATCGGTGCAGTAGCCTTATTTATCAGACTTGCCATTATTGAACGAAGAGTGAAGCTAGAAACTGCTGAAGGTTCACCAGCGTAAGGAACAACGAATAACATGTGATCGCACCTTTCTTGTATGGTATTGAGCTCAAGGCTCATGGCCAGCCAAGAAAGGTGTTTTTTCGTTTACGTACTCGCAAGGAGCGATAGTATGATATGATGTGAAAAAGAATTTTTAAAATATAGAGGATGAAACGAATCTCGGAAACTTACGAGTGTACGACTACTGCTGTTGTTTATTTTTATAAACGTGTGGGAGGTAGTTATAACATGAAGCTAGAACGGTCCTTTACGGTCACCAGCGAAGCTGAATTAAGGGAAGTCATTCCTTCTCCTCATCCTGATCTACAGAACAAAAATTTGCACTGTCTAGAGTCCGCCAGTCAAACGTTTATGGCATACGCACCGCTGTTAAGTGTCTCTACCCAGAACGAACACGGATACATTGACGTTTTTGTAATCGGGGATACGCCTGGATTTGTCCATATTGTAGATGCGAATACGCTGCTCATTCCTGTGTACGCGGACGAGCAGTCTCAGCGCTGCATCGACAATATTCGCAACAATCCGTTTATTGGCACCTTTTTTATCGTGCCCGGTATAGAAGAGATTTATAGATTGAATGGATCGGCGCAGATTATAGATGATAGGCAACAAATAGAGTCTTTCTTTCCGCAAGCGCCACGTTTACATGCCGTTATTCAGGTTGGGGTGCAAGAGTCCTTTTTTCATTGTGCAAAGGCGCTCGTTCGCTCTCACTTTTGGGAGGCGGAACGGTATGTTTCGACCAACGAGACCTTTTTACCCTTAGCGCGCAACTATGTACATGTCCATACCGAACTGAACGAGCATTCACGCTCTTTTTTAGCTTCCGCGCCCGTTCTTTTTATAGGAACAGCACATCATCAACGTGGAGATGCGTCTCCGCGCGGCGATCATACCGGATTTGTTCATATCATCGATAACAAGACGCTGCTTATTCCCGATCGGCCGGGAAATCGGCTGTTGTACAATTTTATTAATATTGTGAATAGCGAAGTAGCGGGAATTGTATTTTTAGTACCAGGTACAAATTGGGTAATGCATGTAAATGGTAAAGTAACGATCGTGAAAGAGCATACCTTACTTGAACCTTTATCTGTAAAAGGTAAGCGGCCAGCACTCGGCATCTGGCTTGAACTAGAGCAAGTCACGATGTACTACAGTTCAGCACTGGAAACAGCTCGGCTATGGGACCCTGCGTGTCACGTAGACAGGGCTTCATTTCCATCACTGGGGAAATTGTTTATGCAGCAAATGCAGCCATTCGGCCGTGCGGACAATCTAGACGCTGATACGATCGATTACAATCTGAAGATAGACAAAGAAACGAATTTATATTAACTCGTCACATTTTACAACACGATTCAAGGAGAACGACGATGACTATACACCCAATCATGGATGCTTTTGGACGTCCGCTGCGTGATTTGCGAATATCGGTAACGGATCGCTGTAATTTCCGCTGTACATACTGTATGCCGGAAGAAATTTTCGGTGAGCATTATTCCTTTTTACCTCGGGAACAGCTGCTACGCGATGATGAGATCGTGCGTCTAGTAAGTGTTTTTACTTCTTTGGGTGTAAATAAAGTGCGGATTACCGGTGGAGAACCGCTGTTAAGAAAAGATTTGCCGCATTTGCTGCACCTGATTAAATCCGCTCATCCTAAGTTGGATTTGGCGCTTACATCAAATGGTGTGCTGTTAAGCAAACAAGCCGTGCAGTTGAAAGCAGCAGGGTTGGAGCGGGTCAATGTAAGCTTGGACACGTTAAAGGATGACGTGTTCCAGCGCTTTAATTCACGTAAGCATGAAGTTGCTCAAGTGCTGGCAGGCATACAAGCAGCGGCAGCGGCAGGGCTGCAAGTAAAAGTGAATATGGTCGTCATCAAAGGGGTAAATGATGACGAAGTGGTTTCAGTGGCTCGTTATTTTCGCGGAACCGGCTGTATTGTGCGCTTTATCGAATACATGGATGTCGGCAATCGCAACGGCTGGCAGCCTAATCAAGTCATGACGCAGCATGAAATCGTGGAACAAATTAACGCGGTTATGCCCGTGGAAGCGATTGACGCGAATTATGAAGGCGAAGTCGCCACGCGATTTCGTTATAAAGACACCAACGAAGAGTTTGGTGTCATATCTTCGATTGCGAATCCATTTTGCGGATCGTGCTCGCGTGCCCGCTTATCGTCAGATGGCAAGCTGTACACGTGCTTATTCGCGACCAAAGGTTACGAGTTGCGCGATGTTATTCGGTCAGGGGTTCACGACGCAGAGCTCATTTCATATGTCACCGCCATTTGGAACAATCGAGCGGATCGCTATTCGGAAGAGCGATTTGAACAGAAACGAGCATCCTCCAGTGATCCTAACGCTGACCGAAAAATTGAAATGTCCTATATCGGGGGATAAAGAACGGCTGTAAATCGTATGCAACACGTATGCGTACACCTTTAATTGAAACAAGAACGACGCCATTAACGGCCGTTTTTGCTTCTTTTAGGGGTGTTTTTTTGTATTCAGTCCCGAATTTCAACATTGTATGGTTACCACCCTCTATTAGCCGCGGCAACTCTACCTCAAACGACATATTCTATTAACATATCTAGCAGCTCAACAAAGTAATGAACGCACTTCATTCGCAGCAAACAGGTTGGCTTTTACCTCTTTTTGAAAGGAGGTGAATTCAAATGGGATTCAAAAAAGACTGGCATGATGATTGGCACAAAGAAGATAAGCACAAAGACAAACACAAGAAAAGACGCAGAGAGCATGATGGCGAACGCGAACGTGAACAGAAAAAAGTAGTACACAACAAGATCGTCAAAAAGAGCAAAAATGTTGCAGTTGCTGTTAAACAATCCGCGAGTGCTTGGGTGAAAAAAGGGAATGCAGCTGCATTTAACCAATCTAACATCAGCTTTGGTGGCAAGAAAGACGGGCATGGTGGAAAGAGTGGTAGCAAGCATGGTGGTAAGAAAAAGCATTACTAATCATCTGTTTGGTTTCAGAATGTTGAGTAATCGAAAGGTTACTTGATGTATAAATGAATAGCCATTCTCTGTTAGCTATTACAGTGGCGGAGAATGGTTTTTCATTTTTTATAGATTAGGCACACACAATTAGGCATATAACCGCATCCAACACTTATGGATTTACATACAGTAAATTAATTCTCATTCAGGGAGGCCAAATGTATGACTCGTACAAAAGTTCAAACTTTTAAACACAAGATTGGTAAAAACCACTTCTTTGTACTGAAAATAATTCAACACGCAACTGCAAAAGCAAAGCAGGGTAACGTTTTAGCGAGCAATGCCGTGAATGTTAAAGTATTTAAACATAAGAAGCACGAAGATCATTCGAAACGTCGACACCATGAGCGTCCATCGAAACGCAGAAAGCATAGCCGTCATTATTAATCGTTGACATACAAAAAAATCCTGGCTGATAACCAGGTTTTTTTGTGTTTATGGAGGAGTTGTTTATAGATGGAAATCCATGCACAGCATAAGTTTACGCAAATGAATTAAAATAGGTGAAAAGGAGAAATTATGATTCAGAAACGACTTATGATGTTGTTGGTAATCATGTTGCTTGTCGGATCAAGCGTGATATTGTCGCCCTATTGGGGCGATGGTGAGCGCAATAGTAAGCAAACAGGGGATGGACGTTATCACGATAACAGGGATACAAGGGATTCCAGGGATTTCAGCAATGAACCGCCACTTTCCGCAATGAATATAAAAAAGTATAAAATTGTCATTGATGCGGGCCATGGTGCTATGGATTCAGGTGCTCCGGGGAACAGTGGATCTTATGAAAAATGGTTCACGCTGTCCGTTGCTCAAAAAACGTATGATTTACTACGTCATGAAGCGATGTTTGAACCATTTATGACACGAAGTGAAGATACGTTTATCCCCCTGCACGAGCGGGCGGTATGTGCAAATCGATTAACTGCGGATAGTTTCATTTCCATTCATGGAAACACGTTTACAGATGCACGTGTTAGCGGTACAGAAACGTATTTTCACTCCATTGGAAGTGAAGGACTAGCCCAAAAGATCCAAATGCAGTTAGTTCAAGCGCTAGGCTTTCGCGACCGCGGCGTTAAACAGTACAGTTGGAAAGTACTCCAAGATTGCAAAGGGCCTGCCGTGTTGACTGAAGTTGGTTATTTAACAAATAAAAACAATGAAAAAATGATGCTAAGCGCAGAAGGACAAGCTCGCGCGGCGCACGCCATTGTAGAAGGGCTGAAGCAGTATTTTTCGGCAAAACATGCGCAAGTAAATCAGCAAACAGAAATGCTGCCTTAACTACCAGCTATCGTATGCGTTTGACGGCCGATAGTTGAGGCAGTGTTCACTACTTTAGTGCTAGCGCTTAATGGAGCGATAATTGCCACGTAACACCATATTTATCGCCTACCCAGCCAAATTTCTTGCTAAACGGATAAGCGCCGAGCGGCATATAAACTTTTCCACCTTGTGCCAATTTCTCATACACACGATCAATTTCTTCCTCCGTATTACAGTTCACATACAAGGAGATGGCAGGCGTAAACGAAAAATCATGTTGTACATAGCTGTCTATGCACATAAACGATTGACCATGTAGTGTAAATGTCGCATGCTGTACAGTCCCTTCAGCACCCGCTTCGTTCGCTCCGTATCGTGTAATGTTAACGACTTCGGACTGTTCAAATAAAGAAATGTACATATTCATGGCCTCTTCAGCTTGCCCCTCAAACATCAAAAAAGTCGTAATTTTTTGCGTAGGTTCATTCATCGCCCAATCCTCCTTTTTCAACAATATTCCATAAAATAGTCATTCCCACATCGGTTATTTTCATTCTGCGCGGATTACTGTTTTTACAACGTAACAAGTAATAAACATGCATTGCTAACGTTTAATAATGTGAAGTAGCCTCGACAGAAAGGTGGCATGTCTACATCCATCAGGAACGAATAACAACAGTGCCTATCCATAGTTCAACACTTAACAAGTCTAATTCATTTCTAAAGGGAGAGGGAGATTAAAATAGAACATGATAAACATCCTAAACAAATAAATGTACGTTTGACAGGAGAGTTAGTATCGCGCAGCAATTGGTCGCAGCCGCTTCGCCATATGGCAATGCTCACTCTAGTTGCAGTTACAACTAGCTTTGCTTCTCCGGTAACGGTTCTTGCGCAAGGCCAAGCTGTAGCAGAGACGCCTGTGCATGTTGCCAATCCAAATAACCCGATGAGCGTGACACAGAACGGAGTCACTCTGACGATATCGAAACTATCGTATGACGGCGAAACCGTCACCCTTATTTTTAGCCAGCAGGGAGAGGTCAAAAAGATACGAGATGTGTCCATGCGAGTTAACGGTGAGGATGGACCTTTCAGTTCTGCAATGGGAATGGTCCGACAAAATGGTGTAGCATCAAAGACGGATACGTTCGTCGAATTCAGTGTTGGGGATTACGATCATCGTACGAAGCAGGCGTACAAACTGCCTGAATCGTTTGAGCTGTCATGCCTCGTGATGCTCGACGGTATGGAGAAGGAACGATTCGAATTCAAACTTCCCGTTACGAAAAATGTTACAGGCCCTCGTACCATAACGCCAAATGTAACCCAGACACATGCAGGGGTTAAAGTGTCTCCCAAACGAGTCGTCATTTCAGCGGATAAGGTTGAGATGATTATACACGAGCAGCGAGAGAAAGAACGGGGAAGAAAAATAAGGTATGAATTCACTG
Organism: Paenibacillus sp. 481; assembly: GCF_021223605.1. NCBI lineage: Bacteria > Bacillati > Bacillota > Bacilli > Caryophanales > Paenibacillaceae > Paenibacillus > Paenibacillus sp. 481. Next base: position 5,661,980 of record NZ_CP075175.1, on the reverse strand, counting down.
TCGTCGATGATCGGGGCGTGGTATTGAAACCGGCTTCAAATGGCGGAGCTTTAAACGGGAAGATATGGTCGCACAAAGTCGGGTTTGTATTGCCTAAGTCCCCTCCTAAATCGTTAACGATTAAAACATATCGATCCATTGTGGGTTTGGACTCTAGGGTTATCACAAAAAGAAAAGTTGAAACAGCCGTAAAACATACGCCAACTGCTGAGAAGCCGCTCGTGCTAGATGTGAAAGAGGATGGCCGTTTGACGATTACACGCATTGATCATCAACAGGAGGCTACCTTCGTATATGTTCAAGTGAAGGCGGATGATCCGTATCGTTTGTTGTACAATCTCGTCATGAAGAGTGGCCATACTAATAGGTGGCCGATCGATGCAGTGAAGTCAGTAGATGAGTCGACGAACAGCTTTGTGCTTAAGTTTGAGCCGATCAAACCGGACCAAAAGTTTTCCTTTTATTTGGAAAGTAAAGACTTTACACCTATCAAGGAATTGGATATGACGATTCCGCTTAAATAAGAAATAGGACCGAACAACGCATGCGATCGTCTTTGTAGCGAGCGCATGCGTTGTTCGGTTGTGCGGTTTGTGCAAGGTAATCCTTATGTTTGTATTTGCTTTATTCGAAATTTTGCATTTTAATAGGGATGTAAACATGGTATCCTATAAGGATTGTGTAATGAAATCAGCAAGAGTCCATAGTACTCTCTATTATTTAGCAAAGACAGAGGTAATGAAGATGAATACAAATGAAATCTATCAATATTTACTTACCATACTTCCACAAGATGACCTGAAACAGGATGAACCTTTAAAAAACTATACGTATATAAAAGTAGGCGGGAAAGCCGATATTTTTGTCACTCCGTCTACCTATGAGGACGTTCAGCGCGTTGTTCGCTACGCCCATGAACATCAAGTCCCACTTACGTGTGTAGGATACGGCTCCAACGTCATTATAAGAGATGGCGGCATCCGTGGTATTACGATGAGCTTGGTCAAGTTGAACAGCATTCATGTTAGTGAACATGAACGTACGATTACCGCGCAAAGCGGGGCTGCGATTATCGACGCATCAAGAACGGCGCTGGCACATAGCTTGACGGGGCTTGAATTTGCCTGTGGCATACCAGGCACGGTTGGTGGTGCGCTGTATATGAATGCGGGCGCGTACGGCGGAGAAATCTCCTTCGTTCTTGCCAAAGCTATCGCGGTGACATTACAAGGGGAGATGTATCATCTGTCCCGAGAAGACTTTGCTTTTGGCTATCGCCAAAGCTCATTTGCTAGCAACCATGCGATCATCCTCGAAGCTACCTTTGAACTTGAGGAAGGCGTATATGCGGCGATCAAAGAAAAGATGGACGAACTGACTTACCTGCGAGAATCCAAGCAGCCATTGGAGTACCCGTCGTGTGGTAGCGTGTTTAAACGTCCACCGCAACATTTCGCAGGCAAACTTATTCAAGACAGTGGTTTGCAAGGCACAAAAATTGGTGGCGTTGAAGTATCAACGAAGCATGCTGGGTTTATGGTCAATGTGAGCAATGGTACGGCACAAGACTATATCGAATTAATTACTTTCGTGCAAACGACGGTGCAGCAAAAATTCGGTGTGATGCTAGAGACCGAAGTTAAAATTATTGGGGAAGACAACGTGGCGGAATAAAAAGTTTTAAATGGAATAAATAGAGGTATATAGAGTTAATATATTTAAATGGAATTAATAGAGTGAAGTGGAAGCTAAAAAGCTCAGCACCAAGTGTGCTGAGCTTTTTAGCTTGTCGAGAAACCTCTGTTTGTTAATCCGAGGGCTTCTCTTCATTGAGATAACGGCAAGTAGCTTCGCATTTATCGGCTTGTAGTCAGTTGATCCCTTATGCCCTAGCCGTTGATAGTTTGCTGAAATAACAACTGTGCCTTCTCTCCTAACGGTCGCCATAGTTGTTATTTCAGCGAATATGAACCCATTCAACATGTAACGGTTATGATGGTGCTTATTACGATGAAGACAGCTGGATTTGGAATGAAATTGGAGAAATAAGCTTACCTATAACCGTTAGAATTCAAAACGAGGTAAATCTGGCAATATAGCCACTGTGGCGACCGTTAAGAACTAACTTTGCTATTTAAGTTGTGTGTGTTATCCATGCAGCACCTTGAACCTGTATGTGCGTCCTACCCAACCAAGTGTGATAAGCGCGGCCGCAAATGCTGCGTACAACAGGTTTACGCTGGTGTGATGCATACCTGTGAAATCGAACGACAGCATTTTATTGATTGGTCCTTTATACCACCACAGCACATAGATCACTTCAAACGTTTTGCGTGTTCCTGACCAAGCTACTAAAGTCATTGCGAGGCCGGATGCAAATAAAATGCCGATTAGCGTATTCAACAGTGCGAAACCATCTCCGCTTATCGCGTACTGCAAGGCAACTCCGCTCAATTGCAGCGCCATTATTCCGACCCCTGCCAACCACACGGCGGCAAGCTGCTTGAAGGGAACACAGCTTGAGAATAAGATCAATTCCGTGCGATGCATCCGCTCACGTGAGGCCATCTGTGACAATATCGCCACCGGCCATATCCAGACGAGCATTAGCCACTGCTGTAAATCAGCAAGCGGGACCACGAAACTACAGGCGAGTAGACCTAAGCTAACCGCTGTCCACCACCAAGGTACACGGATAAGAATGCGCCATATATGAGTACCATATCATATATTCATAGAACCTATTATAAAGACGTTTTAAGGGGGCGAATATAGAAGGTTTCCAAATTACGGATTGACAACTCCACTTTTAATATAGATAATGATAATCATTATCACGAAATACTATATTACTTTTTTCACAAGGGGGAAGACATCTCGTGCTTTAACTCACAACAAACCCATATTCATACATGATTTCTGTTGCCGTTGGGAAAATGAGTCCATACCATACATCACTTATCGATTAAGCGGAGGTTATTCCATGTTAAAAATGTCTCGATTACTTATACTTATTTTCTGTTTCTCGCTAGCACTTGTTGGTTGCTCATCAGGCGGAGCGAAGCAAGGTACAACGGAAGGGCAAGCGAAACCGCAGGAGGCGCAAGGCGATGTGCGCAAATTGAATCACCTCAAAGGAGAAATTGAAATTAAAGGCACACCACAGCGAGTGGTCGTCCTAGAATGGTCTTCCTTAGAAGATGTGCTTGCTCTAGGCGTGAAGCCTGTTGGGGCTGCTGATATAGACGGTTACAAGAAATGGGTGAACATTAAGCCGGATATGCTAGAGGGCGTTACGGATGTAGGTAGCCGTGTGGAGCCGAACCTTGAGATTATTCAAAGCTTAAAGCCGGACTTAATTATCGGTGTCGATCGTATCGAACCTTTTTATGACAAATTAAGCGATATCGCGCCAACGATTTTGTTTAACAAAACGACGGAACAAGACCCGGATGCCTATGCCATGATGGAACGCAATCTCAAACTTGCAGCAGATGCATTGAACAAGCAAGTGGAAGGGGAAAAAGTACTTAAAGAAGTTAACGATGCGATTGCAGCCTTGGCTGGAAAAGTAAAAGAAGCAGGCAAAGCAGATACTGAATTCGTGCTTGTACAAGCTTTCACGATGAAAAATGTACCTACAATGCGGTATTTGTCGGACAACTCCATGTCTGCCAAAGTGTTTAATAAACTTGGATTGAAAAATGCATTCCAGCCTACCAAGTATGTGCAAACAATGGAAGAAGGCGGCGTTGAGGCGTTGCTGCCACTGAAGAAAGCGAATTTCTTCTATATCGTACAGGATGACGACCACATTTTTAAAAATCAATTAAAAGAAAATCCGGTCTGGAAAAATCTTGACTTCGTCAAAGAGAACAGAACGTATGCAATGGGTGGCGACACTTGGTTGTTCGGTGGACCGTTATCAGCGCAATTAATTGCTGAGCGCGCGGTTGGGGCGTTTGTGAAATGAAGATGAAGTTGAACGAAAGCGGTGCAAATACCGCTTTCTTCCTGTATAAAGGGGTCATTCCGCTGGCCATGTTTGTGGGCGGCGGTTTACTGCTCGGTGTGCTCACGATTATGCATATCATGCAAGGTGCGGCGGATTTGACACCGCGCTTAGTTATCGAAGCGCTATTGTCGCCACAGGATACGGCGGAGCATCATGTGGTGCGAACGGTGCGCCTACCACGGGTCGTAGCCGGAATATTGGCGGGTGGCGCATTAGCAGTTGCTGGTGTATTGCTGCAAACGATTACACGCAATCCGCTTGCCTCAGCGGGTACGCTCGGTATTAATGCGGGCGCTCAGTTAGCTGTCGTTATGGCAGGGGTATTCGTGCCATCGTTGCTTGCTGTGTCGCCTATGCTGGTCGCGTTTGTAGGTGGAACTGTCGCCGCGCTGCTTGCTTATGCACTCGCGGGTGGAATTCAAGCTTCACCGCTGCGCATGGCGCTCGCTGGTATGATCGTGTCGATGGCGGTCGCAGCATTTACCGCAGGCTTGCAACTGTTTTTTGAAGAAGAAACAACGGGGCTGTTCTTATGGGGAAGCGGATCGCTCATCCAAAACGATTGGAGCGGCATTAGCTATGCTTGGCCTTGGGTCGTCATATGTGCCGTTGCAGCGATAGCGCTCTCGCGTTCGCTTGACGTGCTGCTGCTTAACGAAGAGACCGCACAGTCGCTCGGTCAAAACGTATCGAAAGTTCGCTTCGTTAGCCTAGTCATCGCATTAGTGCTTGCGGCTGTTATTGTTAGCCTCGTGGGGCCAATCGGCTTTGTTGGCCTTGTGGCGCCGCACCTTGTGCGCTTGGTCGGTATTCGCAGTCATAAGCTGCTCATTCCCGCAGCATTTTTGTGGGGGTCTGTGCTGCTCGTTGGCGCCGATGTTGTCGGACGCTTAGCGAACAATAGCTCTTACAGTGAGCTGCCTGTCGGCGCTGTCACCGCTTTAATTGGAGGCCCGTGCCTCGCTTGGCTCGCTTATCGAGCAGCGAGGAAGCATCGAGCGGTTCCAGAGCCGTTTCAGTCGTCGTCACATAAGAAGGCGCGCCGATTGTCGTATGGTGGCTTGCTCATCATGGCGACTATCGGGTTATTGGCAAGTACGATCGTCGGGATGATGTTTGGTGGACTAAAAATTCCCTTGCATGAAGTGCTAGCGGTGTTCATTGGGCAGGGGCCTGAGCAAGCGAGCAGCATTATTTTAAATAGCAGGCTACCTCGGATGTTGGTTGCCGCATGTGCAGGTGCAGCCCTTGCTGTCAGTGGCTTGCTCATGCAAGGCGTCGTGCGCAATCCGTTAGCAGACCCGTCCATTATCGGCGTAACTTCCGGAGCGGGCGTAGGAGCTTTGGCGCTGCTGCTCGTGTGGCCGGATCTGCCGATAGCGTTACTGCCTGTTGCTGCGTTTGCTGGTGCGATTGTAGCAGCGCTTATTGTGTACGTGATTGCACGCCGCACAGGCTTTCAGCCTGCTGTAATCGTATTAGTCGGCATCGCCGTATCCGCCTGCGGCTCGGCTCTCATTCAAATTATGGTCGTTGAAGCGAAAATGAACGTTGGGGCTGCATTGGCTTGGTTGTCCGGCAGCACGTACGCCCGTGGCTGGGACGACCTTGTACAGCTGCTATTCTGGCCAGCCGTGCTGCTGCCTGCGGCTTGGATCGTCGGACGAAAGCTGGACATTTTGGCAGTTGGCAATGAGTGCGCGACGGGACTGGGTGTCCACGTCGTCAATACGCGGCTTAGAGGTGCCGCGATTGGTGTCGCTTTAGCTGCCGCAGCTGTCGCTACAGTGGGTACGATTGGCTTTGTCGGGCTTATTGCTCCACATGCTGCACGGATGCTTATTGGGCATCATCATCGCAAGTTAATTCCGTTAAGCGCCTTAATTGGGGCGCTGCTGCTTGTGCTGGCAGACGCAATCGGACGTACGTTGATGCCGCCAAGTGAAATCCCATCTGGCTTAGTTGTGGCGATTATCGGCGCACCGTACTTTTTGTGGCTAATGCGTTCTACGCAAAAATAAACATGCCGAATGCGTCAGCTTATTGCGAGCAGATTACAGAATGGACTACGGGACGGACTACGGATTGGAACGTCCATCCGACATTTTACAACATGTGCAAGTTTGTCCCTAATCTTGCTCGAAACGTTCACAAAATCGCAATGGATTACGCGCAAGCACGTCCTTAACTTATGGTACATTTTAATGGAGACATTGGTCGAAATCCCATAAGGAGCGTGCGTAAACGGATGATTCAGCATAACGATTGGATGAGCGATGCTTTTGCCGAGTTTGGGCGAAATGGCGGTCTCTATCAGTTACATGGAAAAGGTAAACCGTTAGACGTACAAAGCGGAAGCGTCTTGGACTCGACACGTAAGGAAGCAAATGTGCGGCCTCCATGGTTGGAGCTGCAGCACGAAATTCGACATTCCATTGAGTCAACGCTAGCAATGTTGAATAGAGATCCTGCCACGGTAACGGACACGGATATCTGCAACATTAACGAAAAAATCCGTCGCTACAACAAACAAGTGCCTAGCACTTGGCTGCAAAAGGGGTTTGTCTCGAAGCAGCATTTACGGATTCAATCCGAGAAATGGGCATAACATAATTATAAGAAGCGTATACGTAAATAGATGAGCGTAGGCAGCCCCTACGCTCTTTTTTTTGCTTATGGCGCGAACACAGACAGTAGACCTCCAACACCACCCTATTGACGAGGGAAGTTGGAGGTCTGTTTGTCATATGCGCTTGTCATAAACGCTAGTTGTATCCCCTTGCTATGTTCGCTTGTTATGTTCCCTAGTTATATTCGCTTGACCTCTTAAACATCGATAAATCTCGATCCACACATTCCTGTGTGAGATGTTAAAGCGCCCCGTACACAACGTTTCCTTTAAACATAACCGCACTGCGGTCAGGTCTGCGAGCTACGACCTCCGCCGAACAGGTAGCATCGAAGAAGACGATGTTAGCTGCATCGCCTTGCATTGGCCAGAGGCGGTTGCCCTGCTCATCTAACGTTTTGCGTCCACCTGTAATAAAAGTTAACGCTCCTGTCAGTGACCGCTCGTCGATCCAGCGGTAGCGTTCTGCAAGGCGCGTTGCTTTTTCAAGGACATCGCCCGTGCCGAATGGTGCCCATGAATCGTAGAAGCCGTCACAGCCAAGGGCAACGTGTATTCCTTGTTCATGCATCAAGGGGACAGGAATGGCCCGATTTGTGGCGACTGTTGTCATGATCGACACGCCGAGTGCGGCGAAGCGATCGATCATCTCATTCGTTTGCGCTTGCGGCGAATCGCCCAGCGCAAAAGCATGGCTAATCGCCATCCGGTTATGCCAGCCCGCATCCGCTGTCATGTCGGCCAGCCGTTGCATCGTATGTAAACCGAGCGTGGACGAGTCGTGCAGATGAATATCTACATCTGCATCGGCCTCTACCGCGATGTCCATCATGAGCTGAAGGGAGCGCTCAATGTCGCCATCGACACCTCCTGGGTCGAGTCCACCAACGTGGGTTGCACCTTCCTGCATCGCCTGTCTCATCAGATCGCCTGCTTGCGAGCGCAGCAGGCCGTGTTGTGGAAAGGCGACAATTTCAGCAGTCATGCGGTTGCTGAACGTATCCAGTGCTCTGCGCACCCCTTCCAAATTTTTCAGACCGACATGGGGGTCAATATTGACATGAGTGCGAATATGAGTTGCACCGAAAGAGGCGATCAGCTCTAGCATCGCTTCAGCTCGCGTTTGAATGGAATCTAATAGAATGACCGATTCTTTCGCTTCCATATTCAAACGTTCGATTAAGCTATTGACCGGTTTGCATGATTTCCAACCATAGCCGAGATACGTTTTATCCAAATGATTATGATTTTCTTGGAAAGAGGGAAGTGCCAGCAAATGGTTCGCATTATGCTGTGGCATTTCCGTCTCTAGCGGGCGATCCGCAGAAACGATTTGTTGAATAGTCCCTTGGTCAATTAGAAGATGACACAATTCTGAACGGGTATGAAATACGCCATCCTCGTCTTCGATGAAACCGCTGTCCAGTCGGACGTTTGTGAGCCAGTATGCTGTCATGGGTGGGTTCAGCCTTTCTTTTTGCTAGGATAAAAGAATGGAATCTTTGAAGCTTTGAAGCATTATAGTGAAGCTTAGCACAACTAGGATGAAGAGTGGCATATGGATATTGTATCGTTGTCATATGGAAATGATATGGTGGGATAACTGAATTTTTTATGAAAAAAAAGGATCTTCTCACTTCGTGTGAAAAAGCCTTGATTAAAGTTAGGCAAATCTATTATTTATGCTATTGATGTAAAAAGCAATGGGCGCTATAGTAACATGAATGACATCAATGGCCAGTACATAATAGTTATTAATTTCCAGTTAATGAAACGCCCAACGACAAGGAGACATGGACATGACTACTCAATCCCTACTAATGATGAATATTTCAGAACAATTTGAAACAGCACGCATGTACATTCGCAAACCTTTGCTTGGCGACGGGGTTGAAGTAAATGCAGCGATTATGGAAAGCTGGGCAGACTTGCACAAGTGGATGGTATGGGCGCAAGAAAAGCCTACTGTGGAGGAAACGGAAGAAAATATACGTCAAGCACACATTCATTTTTTAGAACGCAAGCAATTTCGGTTACAAGGCTACCATAAAGAAACAGGTGAATTGGTTTTTTGCGGAGGTTTACATTTGCCGGACTGGAAAGTAAGGAAATTTGAAATTGGTTATTGGGTGAGGAACAAATACGCAGGCAAAGGTCTGGTAACGGAAGCGGTGCAAAAGATCGAGCAATTTGCGATCGAAGAATTGAGGGCCAACCGACTTGTGATACAATGTGATGCTGAAAATGAGCAGAGCGCCAATGTAGCAAGACGATGTGGGTTCACATTAGAGGGGATCATGCGTAACGAGTGCTATGATGCTACGGGTACGAATTTACGTCATACGATGTTGTTCTCTAAGGTAAGAGGGATTGAGTTTAACTAGCAGTACATTTACGCAAGAACTTCTTTATCTGATGGTATAAACTTTGGTGTCATTAATCGAGTTCGTCGTTGTGAATATGATAGTCAGAAAATTACTTTAAGATATTAGTAAAACGAAATCGTTTAACTTATACGCAAACGTGATACAAAGGGTATGGTTAGGGGGATTTTGTTTCATTGATCCATATTTGTTCTATATCTAAATACAATCTGTTTTTCCTACGGTTTACTGCATGTAAGGCTCCGCTGATGGTTGTCAGCTGGAGCCTTATTTTTTAGAAGAATAGTTCCAGTACCAAGCTTCAACTTCTTCTTAGCTTCTAGTCAGCATACGCAACTACTCGTTCCCTACACTTAGGATAAGCTACCCGAAGTCGAATGGAACGGACAAGAAGCCGATTTTTCGGGAAGCGCGTGCGATTCACGCAGCTCGGAAAGCTTGTGCAGCTCGCGTAAATCGTTCACCGACAACTTCTCGTACGGAGCATCCTGATACAAAAAGTTAGGCGACTGCTGCCGATTGTCGTACTGATGATGGAAAATCGGTGTTGCGGCAGGTGAGATCGGCGGAATCAGCCATGTCCAATCGCCTGTTATCGATCGGCCAGCCGTTTGCTCAAGCTGTTCAAACCGCATGAATTGCTGCGCGGCCGTATGATGGTCTACAATACTAACCCCAGCTTCTTTAAATGAATAGAGCACAGCTGTATTCAGCTCAACGAGCGCACGGTCTTTCCAGAGCGAGTAATTAGAGGTCGTCTGGAGTCCCATTTTAGAGGCGACGACAGGCAATACATGATAGCGCTGCTCATCAGCCAAATTGCGCGCTCCGATTTCAGTTCCCATATACCAGCCGTTAAACGGTGCGGCTGTATAGGCAATGCCGCCAATTTCAAGCTGCATGTCCGAAATGATTGGCACGGCGTACCATTTAAGCTGCAAATCTTGCTTAAACCAATCATATTCGGGATGACTTAATGGAACTTCAAGCACCAGTTCCTCAGGAATCGGGAACCATTGCGGGGTTCCATCATCTATTTGTACAACGAGTGGCAGGATATCAAAGTCGGTGCGCTTTCCTTGCCATCCAAGTGACTCACATACGCGTGTAAAGGTCAAGGAGTGCGGGTCACCAATGATCCCATCAGCATGACCATGACCAGTTTCATCACCAATCTCATTTTCACGCTTATATCCGGCATAACGTAGCAATTGATGATTCCAAATTTGGACTCGCGATTTGCCATGTAAACGAGCAGGGAACACCGTAATCGTTGGTCGGATACGCCCCTCGTTCGTTGCATACTGGATATGGTTCAGCAGCGCAGCGCGCACTTCATCGAAGTGCTGCACATCCCGTGCATCCATAACGTGCAGCGACTGCCAAAATAACCTACCAATGCAGCGATTGCTGTTGCGCCATGCCATTTTGGCCCCATGCTCCAGCTCTGAATACGTATGAACATAGCTGCCTGTACGTGTTATTTCTTCCCGAATATGTTGAAGACGCTCAGTCGTTTCCTGTTCGGTGCGACCAAGCTCGCTATAGCATTGTTTAATAAAAGGGACAGCTGCTTCCCAAATGGTTTCGTTTCGAATGATGTTAGCCCCCTTATCCACCCTTGTTCACAATGATACGGAACTAGAAGTGGCTGCATACCGCACATGATTGGCGTTAATACAGTTAGCGTATCATATCGCATAGGCTCGAAAGCATGTCAATTTTCCGAATTTTGAAGCCAATCGATGGTAGCAAGCATGTGAAGTGTTCATTTCCTCATTCCAACCCTCTTCGTCTGCGTAAGTCTATTCCATCCACTCCACATGCTGGAATTAAGCTTTTACATCTAAATACCGATTATATATAATAGATACTAGTTTCATACTCGATAAGGGGAATAATCCCGTGTAATGTCAACGTGTTGCTAAGCCCTGTCCTTGAAGGTATACATATGAACACATGAATACACGAATTGGTTTGTACGATCTGTTATCACTATGATCTGTTTTCACTATGATCTGTTTTCACTATGATCTGTTCTCACTACGATCCGTTATCTTTACGATCGGCTATCTCTGTGAGCGGATATACGTACGAGGCGACCTTATCATACAGTCTTCTATGTTTCCTACACACATGTTAATCACACACCTAAGAAAAAGTAGCGCCGTCGCACGATCGGATCGGTACATACCACGAATAAATTTACAACTATCACCTCTTTTTATACATATATTCATCTTATTTTTTTGTGAAATGCAAGCATGTTGCTTGTCAGCTATATGGGGCAGCGACAATTACGTTGGCAATGGGCGCTTCTTGTGACTTCTGAGTATGGATCAAACAGAGAGGAGAAGATTGCACTTGAAGAGACGTAATACAATGGCATTCACCGCAATGTCTTATGTGTTCTTTACCGTTTCGGTAGCACTCACACTTGGGGGGATCATTTGGTATCTCGATCAACCTTTTGCTGTTAAGGGCTACTATGGGATGGGTGTGTTTTGCACGATCATGGCGAGCTTCACCTTGCAAAAAGTGATTCGTGACAACGAAGAGGACAAACTAGCTCAAGAACGGTCCCCTGATCGTCAGCAGCCAATGGGCAAGCGCAATACGGCAGCGTTTACAGCAATGGCGTATGTGTTTTTTGCTGTATCAGTTGCGCTTACGCTCGGCGGGATTGTCTGGTTTCTGGATCAACCTTTTGCAGTAAAGGGTTACTATGGAATGGGAATATTTTGTACGATTATGGCCAGTTTCACCCTGCAAAAAGTAATTCGCGACAACGATGAGGACAAGCGCTTGGTTGAGAGCCCTGTCGGGGCGAGGGCGGAGCACCTTTCGTAACAACAGATGGCAACAAACTGTAATCATTTCAAAAACGGACTGCCCATCAAGGGTAGTCCGTTTGTTCGTTCTAATATAACAAAAGTATTCCGGGTCAATCCGTGCAAAACGTAGGTGTGTATCTTTATATTTAAGTTAAAGTGCCCATTCACGATGGCAGATGTCTACATATGGTGGTATATATGCGGAAGCGGGTTTATTGAATGTATGCCTTGAAAAGGGAAGGGTGCTCGTACAATGGCCAAAAAAAAGTCAGAAGAATTAACATGGACAGCAGACGACATCGCCATAGTTGGACTTTTATTTTCCATTTTAGGTGATTTTTTTGAGTTACTGGCCATTTTTCAAACACGTCTAGAAGAGGCCGAAGCGGAAGCTGAAGGAAAACCATCGGAGGATGTGCCTCCACTAACACTGCCGCTTAGAAATAAACGAGCCTTAACTGCGCACATAAAACAGAAATATACCAACCAATATGAAGAAAAATAAGACGTAATAAACCGTTAACCGGCCCCAATTTTTCATAAAGCTTGCTCCGTATTTCTCCCGATGCTGCTGTGAACCGAGCCATAAGGTTATACCTAGCCCTACGAGCATGACTACGATAACGATCCCCATTAAAATCTTCATCATGATGCCCCCTAGTAATAATTATCTACGTATAGCATACTTTGTTCTGTTTTCGCTGAGACCATCCAATTGTTGTTTATTTAGGCCATCCACTTTATGATAATAAGCGTATACATTATGAAATGGACAGGTGAGGCAACTTGGAATGGAAGCCCAATCGTAATATAAGTATGCCCGTTTACCGTCAGATCGCAGCTTACATAGAAGAACGAATTTCTTGCGGTGAACTCCCGCCAGGAAGCTTGCTTCCGTCTGAGAGGGAATTGGCTCAATTGCTGCAAGTAAATCGGAGTACAGTTGTGTCCGCTTATGATCAGTTGCGTTCTTTTGGCATCGTCCAACGCGAGCAAGGGAGCGGAACACGTGTAAGTAAAGATATGTGGGGCAGCTCCAAGGTGCGCGTTCCGAATTGGAAACGCATGATCGATACAGGAGCATTCGCCTCTAATCAACCACTTATGCAGACCATTCGCAAAGTGGTACAAGAGTGCAACGCCAACATGATCGATCTTGCCAGTGGAGAGTTGGCCGAATCATTATATCCAACCGAGGCGCTGCGGCGAATTATTGCTGAACAGTCATTCGATATGCCGTTTGGCTACGGCCATTTGCAGGGCTATTATCCGCTGCGTCAGACGTTGGCCGAACAAGAACATCATATGAAGCAAATTGATTGCACGCCCTCATCTATCTTAATCACGTCAGGGGTGCAGCAAGCTCTGCACCTTGTTGCGCAATGCCTACTCAAAGCAGGGGATACGGTGGCAATTGAAAATCCGTCTTACTGCTATTCGTTGCCGATGTTTCATAAGGCAGGCATTCGTACATGTTTACTATCAGTCGATCGGCACGGGATCGATCCCGAACAGCTCGTCCAGCTTCATCGCAAGCAGCGGATTAAGATGATATTCGTGAATCCGAACTATCATAATCCTACAGGCACTGTGCTTTCGTATGAGCGCCGCTTACGGCTGCTCCACATTTCGGCTGAATACGGAATTCCGATCGTTGAAGATGATCCTTACAGCTTGACATCGTACGATGGACAGGTTGTACCTACTTTAAAATCGTTGGACCGCAATGGCTCTGTCCTGTACATAAGTTCTTTGACGAAGATCGTATCTTCCGGCATTCGCATGGGCTGGGTTATTGGCCCGCAAGCAGTTATTGAGCGGTTAACAGATGCGAAGCAGCAAATTGATTTTGGACATAGCGTTGTGTCGCAATGGGTGGCCAATCAGTTTATTCGTTCGGATGCGTACACGACTCATCTCATTCGCTTAAGACGAGAACTTAAGCAGCGCAAGGACGCTGTGATCAGCAGCTTGCAGCAGATGCGGGCACAGGGAATACCCATTGAAGAGCTGGCGGAGCCGCAGGGGGGGATTCATGTGTGGTGCAAGCTTCACGCCACATTTCCTGCATCCAGATTGCTTAAGGAAGCGATACAACGGGATGTGATATACGTTCCTGGTATTGCAATGGGGCAAGATGAACGTTGTGTACGTTTCTCTTATGGCAAGGCTACTCCGGCCCAGTTGGAAGCAGCGCTGCAGCGATTTTCTGCGGCATGGGCAGCGTGTAATTGAAGGCTAAAATAAGGACTTGCTGATCGCGGATTTTTTCTGCAGAAAGGCAAGTTTTATTTTGTTGCCAAAAGGATATGCGTCAAATGGCACAATTTACATAGTGCCAAAAGCCTAAATTATTTAGCTGTTAATTCCGATAAATATATCTTTGAACTATGAAATAGATAGAGAGAGTTAGAGAGGGGAAGCAATACGATGGAAATGCTTGTGAAGAAATTCCGAGATTTGAAGACATCAACCAAGATAGGGCTGCTCGTAGGTGTGAGCCTTTTATTTTTACTGCTCAATGCAACCATCACTTATCGTGCTTTAAAAGATATTGAGGGCGTAAATGCGAGTATTTACAATTACAATTTGAAGTCGATTATTTGGCTGAATGATATGATTCAAAATAATCGTTCTGTCGACGCTGCATTGTTTGAAATGATGGTGTCAGATGATGCTGCTAACAAAGAAAAGTTGAAAGAGTATATTTCCCAGTTAAGAGATAGTAACAATAAGTTACTTAAGAGCTACAAACAAGTTACGGCAAATGAAGAACATCTAAAGCTAGTCAAACAATATGAAGACTTATTGAAACCTTATCGTCAACAATACAATAAGACAAAAGAGCTGGCCATGCAAGGCCGCGGCGCAGAAGCTTTTGACGTATACGATGAGCATGTACGTCCCGTTCGTGCGAAAGTGCAGGTCGTATTGGGCGAGCTTGTAACGCGCAACGAAAAGCTTGGGGGACAGCAAGTGAACCAAGCGCGAGACTGGGCGAGATCGGCAACAGAATCGACGCTTGTCATTTGTCTTATTTCCATTATAGTGAGTGGGGCATTTGCCTACCTTATCGTTCGTGTTATCGTTCATCCTTTGCGAGAGGTGCAGTGGCTGATGACAAACGCTTCGCAAGGAGATTTGTCTATACGAGGTACATATAATGCCAAGGATGAAATCGGAACGCTTGTGAAAGATTTCAATTCAATGATTGACGGTTTGTCTACGATTATACAGACGGTTAACGATCGTTCTAATCTGCTTATGAACAGTTCTTATACGGTTGCTAATCATGCACGAGAAACGATGCAAGTTACGGAAAAGATTACGGCTTCGATGGAAGATATGTCAACGGGTGCAAAGATGCAGAAGCAGGCGTCGAAAGAAAATGCAATCGCATTGGAAGAGTTTGCACGTGGCATTCAATCTATCGTTGAAAATTCCACCAGTGTAGCTGATCTATCTTCGCACTCAGCCGTACGCGCTGAAGAAGGAAACCGTACGTTGAAGCAAGCGATTGAGCAAATGAACTCGATTCAGTTATCTGTACGTACGACTGCTTCTGTCATTGAAGAGCTTGATGATCGCTCTAATCAAATTGGCAATATTGTTGGCGTTATGACAGGGATTGCTGGCCAAACGAATTTGCTGGCCTTGAATGCCTCCATTGAAGCTGCTCGTGCCGGAGAGAGTGGCAGAGGATTCGCAGTGGTTGCAGGTGAAGTGCGTAAACTGGCAGAGCAGTCATCCGTGTCAGCGAAGCAGATCAAAGAGCTAATTGAAGAGATTCAATCCAGCACGCATCAGACCGTATCTGCAATGGCCCATGTACAAGAAGATGTTGTTGCGGGTACCGTAATCGTGAAGCAAGCAAGTGAAATGTTTGAACATATTTTAGCGCTTGTCCAGCAAGTATCCGGTCAGATACAGGAAGCTTCTGCCGCAACCGAGGAAATGTCGGCCGGCACGGAAGAAATTTCGGCTTCCATTGATGAGATGGCTGGAATCGCTGCGGAAACAGCGGGTACGGTTCAAGTTGTCGTATCCGAATCTGAAGAGCAGCTTGCTTCGATTGAAAGCATTAGCGAAGCCATGGACGAGTTAAAGCAACTCGCAGAAGATTTGCAAAGCTTAGTCGCAAAATTCAAATTGTAACACGCCATCTACGATCGTGTTCCTCAATCGCCTCGCTTATTAAGCGAGGCGATTGTTATTTACCTCTACCATGGAAAAAGTGGAATAATAAAGTTCACTCCTCCACATACTGATTTTGCACCCTGTATACATACATGTTGGATGAACCATACAGGTCAGACGGATATTGATGGAGGAGGGAGTATATGCAGAACGTTCTTGAAGTTATTTTGCGTACGCTGACAGCTGTGGTCGTCTTGTTCTTTATTACGAAAATGCTGGGTAAGCGGCAAATTTCGCAGCTGTCCTTGTTCGAATATATTACGGGCATTACGATTGGCAGCCTTGCGGCCTATGTATCGCTTGATTTGGAAAGTAATTGGTATTTAGGCATTTTATCGCTAGCTGTATGGGCGCTCGTTTCGCTAGGAATCGAATTTGCCCAACTCAAAAGTAAGAAGCTCCGTGATGGTATTGATGGGACAGGCACTGTGCTTATTAAAGAAGGCAAGATTCTAGAAGATAATTTGAAAAAAGAGCGCCTAACCTTGGACGAATTAATGGAACAACTGCGTAGCAAGCAGGTGTTTGCCCTTGCGGACGTCGAATTTGCGACGATGGAAGTTAACGGTCAAGTTAACGTCTTGCTTAAAAAAGAAAATTTGCCGGTCACGGCTAAAATGCTCGGGCTTAGCGTACTTGCAGAATCGGAGCCGCAGACGGTCATTTCAGATGGAAACATCATGAATGAACCACTGGCTGCCGCAGGATATACACGGGAGTGGTTAAAGGCGGAACTGAATCAGTTAAGCTTAACACCAGAGCAAGTATATGCGGCTCAAGTTGATTCTAATGGTCAGTTGTTCGTAGATTTATACAAAGACAGCATTAGCCCGACCAATCCGAGTCAGCATATGCAGCTGTTAGCCGCCTTGAAAAAATGCACAACCGAACTAGAGCAGTTAACTGGAACTGCAAAAACAAAGCAAGACCGAAAGAAAGTGGAGCAATGCACGAAGAGCTTGAAAGAGGCGATTGCTAAAGTAGGCCCCTTGTTGCAAACGTAGCGATTATAGCTCCTCTAGAGGTGGGAATAAGTTGAAGCAAAGAAGCGTTCTCCTAGTGTCAGGTGGAGAATGCTTCTTTTTGTATATAAATGGATGTTAATTACTATAAAGGTTTTGTCGTATTTTGTCGATAAATAAGCAACGCAAGACAACAGAAATCGTAACACGAAGGAAAGAGGGACAAGAATGATTAATCTCAAATTACAAAATTGGAAGACATCTGTAAAGATGTACACACTTGTGGCTACAGGTGTATTGTTTTTAGTTCTAATATCAGTTAATGCGAACTACTCGCTACAGCAAATCGGTCAAAAAAATAGTAGCCTCTTCGAACATCATCTCAAAGGTATTATTTGGCTCAAACAAATGATTATTAACAATCGCACGATAGATACCGCGTTATTTGAACTCATGGTTTCTTCTGATCCGGCACGCATGAATATCCTCAAAAAAGAGGTAGATGAGCTGCAAGCGGACAACAATCTTCTACTAACTCAGTACAAAGCAGTCGCAGATGATAAACAGGAACTCATGCTGTTGTCTAAATATGAAGCAGCACTTCAACCTTATCGACAAGAAGTTGACGAAACCATTGCGCTAGCGAGCGTAAACAAAAATGAAGAAGCGTATGCCAAGTACAAAACAGAAGTACGCGATGTCCGTAAAGTTGTACAAGATTTGTCGCTAGAACTTATCCAATGGAATGAGAAAATCGGGGAGCAGGAAGTAGCTAAAACGAACCAACTTGTGCAATCCTCGGCCTCAGGTAGTGTGGTGATGACAGGTATTGCATTAGTGCTCTGTCTGGCACTAGGAACGTATATCGTCCGTCTGATCGTCAAGCCGCTTCAAAAGATGCAGCAGCTTATGGCTCTAGCTGAGCAGGGCGATTTAACTGTACGTGGTACGTACAACGCTAAAGATGAAATTGGGAAGCTGACGAGGGACTTCAATAAGATGATGGAAGGGTTATCGACGATCATGCGCACCGTGCAAGAGCGCTCGCAAACCCTACTTGCTAGTTCTACTTATGTGGCCAAACATGCACAGGAATCGACCCAATCGACGGAGCGGATTATCGCTTCCATGGATCAAGTTGCAACAGGTGCGCAAGTACAGCAGCAAGCTTCACAGGAAAATGCAACTGCCTTGGAAGAGTTTGCACGAGGCATTCAGTCGATTGTGGAAAATACGAGCGCTGTCGCTGATTTGTCAAACCAATCATCGGATCAAGCGAATGAAGGGCAATTGATTTTGCATAAGTCGATGGAGCAAATGGAATCTATTCACCAATCCGTAACGACAACCTCGCAATCGGTGTCGTTGTTGAGTGATCGTTCTGAGCGGATCGTCGGCATCGTTGATGTGATGAGCAATATCGCAAAGCAAACGAATTTACTTGCGTTGAATGCATCCATTGAAGCAGCACGAGCAGGTGAAAGCGGCAAAGGCTTTGCGGTTGTCGCAGGTGAGGTGCGCAAGCTTGCCGAGCAATCGGCTACCTCGGCACAGCAAATTACGGCGCTGATTACAGAAATGCAGCAAAGTACGAAGGAAACGGTAAGCGCGATGTCGGTCGTACGACAAGATGTCGCTTCTGGTAAAGAGGTTATCGAGCAAGCGGGCCAAGTGTTTGCAGACATTGTAAGGATCGTTCAACAAGTGTCAGCTGAAGTCCAGGAAGCCTCGGCTGCTACCGAGCAAATGTCTGCGGGCACGGAGGAGTTGTCTGCTTCGGTTGATGAGATGGCCAGCATTGCAACTGCGACGTCGGACAACGTGCAGACGGTTGTGTTAGCGTCGGAAGAGCAGTTTGCAGCGATGGAAAACATAACGAGTGCGATTGATGAATTGAAGCAATTAGCGGATGACATGCAGGAAATTGTACAAAAATTCAATCTGGCATAACGTGGTATCGTTCGAGTAAGCCGCGTAAAGATGGATATTTCGCCATCTTTACGCGGCTTTTTTTGTTGAATTTTGTATACAGGTGTAAGTAAAAGAGGTGCTGATCGTTATGTTAGTTATAACCTTTTTTTACAAGAGAGAATGGAGAGGAAGCGATCATGTTGAAGCACCATCGTACTGCCAGAAAGTTACTTATTTTTACGTTAACGATGTCATTCCTATTTCCGTTGTTGGCAGCTTGCAGCAGTGGGGATAAACAGCAAGAAGCCGAACAAGTATTGCGTATCGGAATTCCGACGAGCTACGGGGATGACAGCCATTTCCGGAGAGAATTTACCGATATGTTTGAATTGGCTCATAAAAATGTGAAGATTGAAATTGTTCCAGGGGCAGTAAAGGAAGGTTATCGTTATATGGACTGGTCACAGCCTCAAAAAGGTGAAGATGAATTTAAAAATATGAAAAAATTAATGAATTCTTCCCAGCCGGTCGACGTTGTCGTAACGGATATACAAACACATTCTCAATTGGCGAAAGAAGGGCTCATTAAAGATTTAGAACCGCTGATGAAAAAAGACAACGTGGATACAAACGATATGATCCCCGCGATCATGAACGGGATTAAAGCTATGGGAGATGGCAAAGTATATGGATTAACGTCGACCTTCAGCTCTTCTGCTTTGTTCTATAACAAGAAATTGTTTAAGGATGCAGGTGTTCCGTTGCCAACAGATGGAATGAGCTGGGATGAAGTATTTGCGCTTGCGAAACGTGTAAGCAAAGGCGAAGGCAAAGATCGTACGTATGGTTTTAATTTTGATAAATACCCATCGAGTCTGTACTATCAACTCTATCATTACACAGCACCGCTAAATATGCGCGAATATGACGATAAAGCTGAGAAAATGGTCGTGAACGGACCTCAATGGAAAAAGTTTCTCGAACAATTGAGCAGCTTGAGCAAAGAAAAAGTGATGTATCAAGAGGACGATTCTCAGCAGGAACGCAGAGAAGGCCCGCTTGCGTATGATTTGTTCCTATCCAACAAAACAGCAATGGTAATAGGCCACTATGGTTATACGGATGAACTCAATACGGTCATGAATATGGGGAATAAAGTTAAAGGATTAACTCCGTTCGAGTGGGATGTTGTCACTTTACCTGAGCATCATGAAGCTCCTGGCGTGAGTGGTGGTTATTACTTATCGGATATGACGGCGATCAATAACAAAGCGACAAATCCAGATCTGGCTTGGGAATTTGTTAAGTTCGTCAATAGTCCCGAAATGATCAAGCTTAAATCTCGCAGCTCGTATCAACTCGTCAATAGCCAATCTGTACTGAAACAAAAAGAGGGGCTCAATTTTAACGCGGAAGCCTTCTATAAGCTGAAATTGAATGTGCCGGACGCTTCAGCGATTAAGCAGCAAGAGTTGCAACGAGAAAGACCGAGTCTGCGCTATATGAGTGACTTGCAAGCTCGAATTATTGGTGAGATTATTTCCGGTAAAAAATCAGTGGCAGACGGTTTAAAAGAGTGGGAAACAAGAGGTAACGATATGCTGCAGCATATTAAGAAAAATCCATCTGGTAAAATGGATAATCTCATTCAAAAAGAGGTTTATGGTAAATAATATCATAGCATTGCCATGAATATTGTCTCTTAGCAAGCATAAATGTGCTGAACATGCTGCTAAGAGATTTTTTTATAAAATGTTGTTGTTAAAGTGTAACTTTATATCCAATTATTACGTCTAAGTTACGTATTATTTCAAATATATTGAAAATTGATGCAATTCAAGGAGGAGTAACAGAGTGAAGAGCAAGCGAATCGTGAAAAAAGTGCTGCTGTTGTCGTTAGCGATGTCTCTTATGATCCCGTTGTTTACAGCATGCACCAGCAGTGAATCTAGTAAAGGGGAAGGCAATCAAGTATTGCGTATCGGTATTCTCAACGGAATCTCTGATGACTCTCATTTTAGAAACCAATATACAGATATTTTTGAAATTACAAATAAGGGTGTCCGGATTGAAATTGTGCCCGCTGTAAACCAAGATGCTAGACGCTACGAGGATCACAATAACCCAACAGCTAAAGCGGAAGATGGCTTGGCCAACTTAAAGAAATTACTGACCGGATCGAATCCGGTAGATGTCGTCGTAGCTGACGTGCACAGCTATCAAGCATTAGTGCGCGATGGCTTGTTAAAAGATATTTCTCCGTTAGTACAAAAAGAAAACATCGATCTAACGAAATATGTTCCTGCTGTTATCGACGGAATTAAAGCGCTTGGCGATGGCAAGCTATACGGTTTAACACCTTCATTCGATGCTTCCGCTATTTATTACAATAAGAAATTGTTTAAAGAAGCGGGGGTAGATTTCCCGCGGGATGGGATGGATTGGGATGAGTTATTTACACTTGCTCAACGGGTAAGTAAAGGTGAGGGGAAGGCGAGAACGTACGGCTTTAGCTTCTCACAACATAGTTCTGATCTTAATACTGCCGTTGATATGTATACGAAGCCGTTAAATTTGCTTAAATTTGATGAAAAAGGAGAGAAGATGCTTGTCAACTCTCCGCAGTGGAAAAGAGCGTTGGAAAAACTCGTGAAGTTGTATCGGGACAAAACGGTGATGAGTGAGCAGCCGCAATGGAGTGAGAAAAGTGGACCACTTGATTACGATTTATTCTTATCAGGTAGAACCGCAATGGTCGTTGGGTCGTATTTTTTTGCCCAGTCGGTTAACGATGCGATGCAAAATGCAGGCAAAATCAAAGGCTTCACTCCGTTTGAGTGGGATGTGGTAACCTTACCCGAACACCGCGAAATGCCAGGTGTAAACAGCTCGATACAATTGTCTGACATTATTTCCATTAATGCAAAAGCGAACAACCCCGAATTGGCATGGAAATTCCTTGAGTTTTCCAATAGCGAAGACATCATTAAATTAAAATCACGCAACAGCTACAACTTAGTCTCCATCAAGTCCTTAATTAACAAATCGGAAAAAGCAAACTACAACATTGAAGCTTTTTACAAGATGAAGCCACTTCCTCCCAACAAGAACGACATTCAAATGTCGAAGCTGTTCGAACAAAAACCTAACATTCATTACATTTTAGAACTTGAGCATCAAATGATGTATAAAATGCTGGCCAGCAAAAAGTCTGTCGATGAATTTTTGAAAGATTGGGAGTCAAAAGGAAATAGTCTACTTCAACAAATTAAAAAAACACCACGAGGCAATTTGAGCGAATCGGTACTGCAAATCATTCATAATTAAAAAGCGATCACAAAAGAAGCAGGTAAGTGCTAGGATGCACAACCTGCTTCTATTTGTGGACTAAGTAAAGTGTAAATCCCAGTACGTAAGGTAACAGGTGTAGATAGACGCCTACACTAAGAACAAGAGCAATTCAGCACGGGCTTGCGTGCGGCCTGCGTTTCGTCCAGTCTCCTTACAGGTGTATGATGCGGCGCGTTCAGCAATAGCTCCGGATTGGTGGCCGCTTCTTGAGCAATTTGAATCATCGTATCCGCAAAAGCGTCCAGCGTTTCCTTACTTTCTGTCTCTGTTGGCTCAATCATGATGCACTCTTCGACGTTAAGTGGGAAATAGATCGTTGGCGGATGGTAGCCAAAGTCGAGCAACCGTTTGGCGACATCAAGCGTGCGTACGCCGAAAGCTTTAAGACCTTTGCCTGACATAACGAATTCATGCTTGCATACACGTTGATACGGCATGTCGTAAAAAGGAGCCAAGCGATGCATTAAGTAATTGGCGTTCAATACAGCGCACTCCGAGACACGGCACAATCCTTCTGGGCCGTACGTGCGCATATACGTATATGCACGTACGAGAATACCAAAGTTGCCGTAATACGCTTTGACACGGCCGATAGACTGCGCACTGTTATCCTCAAAATAGAACGATCCGTCATCACGTTGGGCGACAATTGGTTTTGGCAAGTAAGGGATCAGCTTGCTTTTTACCCCAACTGGACCTGCACCAGGACCGCCACCGCCATGCGGCGTACTCATCGTTTTGTGCAAGTTCAGATGCACGACGTCAAATCCCATATCGCCAGGGCGGGTAATTCCCATAATCGCGTTCGAATTGGCGCCGTCGTAATAGAGCAGTCCGCCAGCTTCATGCACGATTTGGGCGATTTCTACGATCTGTTCCTCGAACAAGCCGAGTGTGTTCGGGTTCGTGAGCATCAGTGCAGCCGTGTCCTCATTCACTACGGCACGCAGCGCATCCAAGTCAACGAGACCTTGCTCGTTAGACTTGATCGTAATCGTGTCCAATCCGGCTACTGTCGCACTGGCCGGATTCGTGCCATGTGATGAATCCGGCACGATAACTTTCGTGCGTATTTCACCACGACTTTCATGATAAGCGCGAATCATCATGAGGCCGGTCCATTCACCGTGCGCACCCGCTGCGGGCTGGAGCGTTACCTGATCCATGCCCGTGAGCGCTGCGATGTCTTGTTGGAGGGTATACAGCAGCTGCAATGCTCCTTGGATGCTTTCTTCCGGTTGATACGGATGAATCTTGGCAAAACCAGCAAAACGGGCTACATCTTCATTAATTTTCGGATTGTATTTCATTGTGCATGATCCGAGCGGGTAGAAACCGTTGTCAATGCCGAAGTTGCGGCGTGACAGCTCGGTATAATGGCGAATCACATCCACTTCGTACACTTCCGGCAGTTCAGCTGGCTGACTGCGCAGCAGCGAAGCTGGAATCAGCTCTTGCAGCTCGATTTCAGGGACGTCACATTCCGGCAGCGAGTAAGCGACACGGCCAGGCTTGCTAAGTTCAAATATGAGCGCTTTGTCTTGTTTCATGTAGGCAAGCCTCCAATCGTTCAACAAATTGATCCATTTGTTCTTTCGTTCTACGTTCTGTTACCGCGATAAGCATATGTCCTTGCAGCTCCGGATACGCTTTTCCTAAATCGTAGCCTCCGAGTACACCTGCATCCAATAGCTTTTTATTAATTTCCGTCATATTGGCCCCGCTAGGTAGCTTGATGACGAACTCATTAAAAAATGGTGCAGAGAAAGGAAGCGACAGATCAGCTCGTTTCGCAAATTGGGCAGCCGCATAGTGCGCTTTTTGCACATTTAAGTGCGCCACCTCTTGCAAGCCCGTTTTGCCCATAGTGGACAAGTAGACCGACGCGCACAGCGCCAATAACGCTTGATTCGAACAAATGTTAGAAGTCGCTTTCTCACGTCGAATATGCTGCTCACGCGCTTGCAGTGTGAGCACAAAGCCGCGCTTGCCGTCCAAGTCCTGCGTCTGGCCAACGATACGCCCTGGCATGCGACGCATTAAAGCTTCCGTCACCGCGAAGAAGCCACATGTCGGCCCGCCAAATGCAGCCGAAATGCCCAACGGCTGCGCATCGCCGACAACAACGTCCGCGCCAAGTTTGCCAGGGCTTTCAAGCACGCCTAAGCTAAGCGGATTCGTGCTAAGTACGAGCAAGCCTTTCTTCGCATGAATGATCGGCTCAATCGCGCGAACATCTTCCACGCAACCAAAGAAATTGGGCGATTGAATAAGTACAGCCGCTGTCTGCTCGGATACATGCGCTTCCAGCTGTTGCAAATCGGTCACGCCGTTCACGTAATCGATTTCCACGACATCCAAGTTCAGACCGCGCGCAGCTGTCTTCACAATTGCGCGTGCTTCAGGATGCACCGTGCGAGAGACGATAAGCTGCTTGCGCTTTGTTGCACCGCTTGCCAAAGCCCCAGCTTCTGCTAACGCTGTGGCGCCGTCATACATGCTTGCATTCGCGACAGCCATTCCTGTCAATTCGCAAATGTAAGACTGGAACTCGAAAATGGCTTGCAGTTCGCCTTGGCTAATTTCTGCTTGATACGGCGTATAAGCCGTATAAAATTCGGAGCGTGAAATCACGTGATTAATGACGACCGGCACGTGATGATCGTAAATGCCTGCGCCTAAAAAGCTCACATATTGCTCAAAGTCAGCATTGCGTCCTGCCAGATCCTTCATATGCAGGAGCATTGCTTGCTCGTCTAAGGCAGAGGACATCGGCAAGATGCCTTCATAGCGTACCGCGGCTGGAATATCGCGAAACAACTCTTCTATAGACGAAATGCCGATCGTTTGCATCATATCAATTTGATCTTGCTCCGTCATCGGGATGTAGCGATGCTTCTGCTTCTTCATTGTTTCGCTCCTTCTGTATGAGTTCCGTCAGTGTGCGTTCCTGCTGCGGGCTGACTTGGTGTCCGTTTATAAAAAGGGGCCTTGATAACGCGCGCCTTCAACTGTTTCCCGCGCACATCAACGAATACGTCCGTGTCGAGTGTGCTGTAAGCGGCATCAATTAAGGCAAGCCCGAGATTACGCTTGAGTGTAGGGGATTGCGTGCCCGTCGTCACTTCCCCGATCTGCTTGCCGTCAGTGTTGTAGACGGCATAGTGTGAGCGCGGGATGCCGCGATCGATCATTTCAATGCCAACGAGCTTGCGCGGTAAGCCAGCTGTTTTTTGCTGGATAAGCGCCTCGCGTCCGATAAAATCGTCGGTATCGAGCTTCACGAACCATTGCAGCCCTGCCTCCAGTGGCGAGATGTGCGCCGACAGCTCTTGCCCGTAGAGCGGCAGTTTAGCTTCGAAGCGCAGCGTGTCGCGCGCACCTAGGCCAGCTGGCACTAAGCCATGCGGCGCGCCAGCTTGTAGCAAGGCTTGCCACAATTGCGGGGCATCGTCCGCTGCTACGTATAGCTCAAAGCCGTCTTCACCCGTGTAGCCTGTGCGTGATACAAGCGCACGCACACCGCTGACGAGCGCATCTGGCACGAAGCGGAATCCGGCTAACGAAGCGACAGGCGCATCGGTCAATTGCGACACGATAGCAACAGCCGCTGGGCCTTGGACCGCCAGCAGTGCCGTCTGTTCAGAAGCGTTCTCCATGACGACGCCGTCTTGAAAACGGTCTCCGGCATCGGTAAGTGCGCGTTGCAGCCAGCTCCAATCTTTCTCAATGTTGGAAGCATTCACAACTAGCATAAAGTACTGCTCCTGAATGCGGTATACGAGCAGATCATCGACGACTCCGCCATCGGGATAACATAGCAGGGAATATTGCGCCTGCCCATTTTCTAAGCGGGTCACATCGTTTGTCGTAACGTATTGCAAAAACGCTTGTGCAGCGGAACCGCTTACATAAAACTCTCCCATATGGGACACATCGAACAAGCCTGCACGCTGGCGAACAGCCTCGTGCTCCTGCGTAATACTGCTAAATTGGACAGGCAGCTCCCAGCCCCCAAAATCAATACAGCGAGCAGCAGGGTGGGCGGCGTATAAGGGAAACAATGGCGTTCGTTGTAAGGTTGTCATGACATCACCTCGTTATCGACTTAGGCACTTCATCAAACGAATGAATAACAAAAAAAGACAGAGCAAAGAACACGACATCCAGCAGCATGACCACATGCAGCCGCATATCTAATTCTTTGAGCTCTGTCCTTTGTACCTGAGAGTTACCTCGCACGCGTGTATGTGATGTGAGTCTCTATGATGTCGAAAGTCGCGAGTCGCGAGTTTCCCCTTGGGTGACCCTCGTCGCACCACGTTCAATCATGCCGTCTATAAGCATAAGTACAATCGCGATGTGAGTGGGCTCTCTCCAGAGGTGCGTCCATTAAAGGTCCTTTTGCCTGAGAGATTCACCCGTGGGGGCTTACTCCTTCGGCGTCACCTATAACACAGTGATCTCTCCCTATAACTTCATCCGCATATAAAGTTGTTCTACTATCATTTTTACTCGATGCTTCCGGACGTTGTCAAATTAATTTTCGGTTAAGATATCCCTACTTGACAGTTACTAGCGAACTGAAATACGCTAGATGGTGTTAAAATTATACATTGTAAGCGCTTGAGACAATACCTTATAACTGATGAGGAAATGAGGCGTTATGATGAGTGAAATTAGAGACAATTTCGTGTATAGCGAAGAGCATGAGTGGGCGATAGTGGTTCAAGATCGTACGATCCGTGTCGGTATTTCCGATCACGCTCAAACCTTGTTAGGGGACATCGTATTTGTTGAATTCCCTAACGTAGGTGCTACTGTATCTGCTAATGACAGCATCGGCTCTATTGAATCTGTTAAGACCGTATCCGAGTTGTATTGCCCTGTATCAGGGACGATTACAAGCATTAATGAATCGCTAGTGAATGAACCTGAAAAGCTAAACAGCGATCCGTACGGCGACGGCTGGATTTTTGAAATTGAAGTCGCAGGTAGTGTAGAAGAAGCATTAAAGTCATTATTAACACCAGCGCAATATCAATCTCATATTTCGTAGTATATGCATCGGGTTGACGCCTTGTTTTTTATTGTGAGCGGGCGTCAACTTTAACTTAGACATCACGGATGACTCACTTTCACAGCCAAGCCATTGCTGTTCATTTACCTACCATATCGGTCAGCATGATGGTTCCTCGCATACATCGCATACATAATGATGAATACGCAGTGCGCAGCACGTAATAACATCCCAACTTCCCAACATCCCTAACGACATGACAAAAGTTAAAGGCTTTTAACTTTCGGTTCCCAAATTTCATGTTCCGAATTTCCAGTACCAGTTCTCACATATGCCTTAAGCATGAGAGGGGGTGAGGATTACATTGTAACGAAGTCTACCATTTTTGATGTCGCCCGCAAATGTGGATTGTCTACCGTGACGGTGTCCATAGTACGGAATCATGCTCCATCTGTAAAGAGACTACGATCGCCGCAACGTTCTGTAAGCCATCTATGAGCTCCAATACATCCCAAGTTCTGCGGCCAGAGTGCTCGTGCGAAGAAGAAGGAACGTGATCGGCTTTATGTTAACTACGTTAAATGACTCTTTTTATGACTGAATCGTCAGATCCGTGTATAGCTGCTTAAAAGATGATGTCTATGTGCTCGCTATATGCATTGCGGCAGAAGATGATTTGGAAATAATGGATAACAACTACAGTCAATGGGAACTGCACCCGAGACTAGCAATGATGTGCTAACCTGCTGAACAGACAGGCGTGGTGGCAATTCGGACACTGTACAGCCTCATTAACAACACGTTGACAGCGCCTGCTCAACTAGTGCTTCAATCTGAAATCATCGTTCGGGAATCTATGCGCGTGTCAACGAGAAATGGCACGAGACATGATAACGGGGCAACAAGCAGGGAGAAGAGCAGACAAGCATCATCGCAAGCATGATGGCAATCGCTATCGCTATCGTAAGCGGCATTAAGCCGCATTAAGCTGCATACCAAAATACGAAATGGGGTATCGATCATGAACAAGTTTAACAACCGTTTTAATACAGCTAAGTGGCCGTTGCTTATTGCTACATTCTTGTTAGCGAGCACTTTCCCTACAACGCCTACAGTGACGCAAGCCGCAGAACAGACGGCTGGGAATACATCAGTAAATACATCTGCCTCTGTTACTGCACCAACCTTATCTGCTGGATTTACCGATGAATTGAATCAATTTGATCCTGTCAGATGGTACAAGGCTAATGGCTGGGGGAACGGCCCTGGATTTGGCGCGGGCTGGCGGGCTGATCATATCGAATTTTTGGGTGATGATATCGAAACCAAAAATAAAGTGATGGCGCTTCGACTTGACAATGACCCATGTCCAACGGGCTGTGCCAACAAAGCATACGCTTCCGGCGAGTACTTTACGACGCAAAAATATGGTTACGGTCGGGTAGAGGCACGGATAAAGGCAGCCAAGGGCGATGGACTTGTTACATCGCTATTTACGTACTCGGGCGGTTCAGGACCTGCCGATGAAATTGATATTGAAATTCTCGGCAAAGATACGACAAAGTTGGAGACCAACTATTTTACGAACGGGGTAAGCGCTCACGGTAAGATCATCGATCTCGGGTTTGATGCCTCCGAAGATTTTCATGATTACGCCTTTGAATGGTCGGCAACATCAATCAAATGGTACGTCGATGGCAAGCTTGTTCATACGGAAACAGGTGCGCGTGGCCCATTGCCGACAAAGCCAAGCCATATCATGGTCAATTTATGGCCTGGAGCAGGACCGACTGAGTCATGGACCAAACCGTTTGTGTACAATGGAAAGCCGATTCGCGCGTACTATGATTGGATTAAGTTTACACCGGAAAATGAACTGAACACACCGCAACCATAAGCTATTTGCACACTTTAGTCATGCATTGACCTCTAGCTAGGTATACATCTACAAGTTCGATACGTGTATGGCTTGAACGGCTAGTGATTTCAGAGTAAAAGGCGATGGGAGTTTTGCGCATGGTTCGTGTCCACATGTCAGCTTCACGCTATTTCATATCGATAATCGTGATCGTGGTGATGTTCTCCATTGTAATGGGTTGTAGCGGTCAGCAGGGTTCGAAAGAAGCCGCACCAGATGCAAGCAGAGAAGGTACATTTGTTCTTGGTCAGCAGCCACTGGCCTTCACTTTTTATGCACACTATGATTCATTTACATTGCCTCCATGGGGGAAAGATGTAGCCACGAAATGGATTAAAGAGCAGAAACAAGTCCAAGTCACGGGTATTCAAGCTGGCGGTAGTGCCCCACAAAAGTTGAATACGATGCTTGCGGTTAATGAGCAGCCGGACGTCATTTGGATGTAGCGTGATGCGACAGTCGAGATGCTGCGTGCGCAAGGCTTGCTCGTACCTTTGGACGATTATGTAGCCAAATACCCCAACTTGAAAAAGTGGGCTGGGCAAAGCACGCTTGATTTACTGCGATCACCGGATGGGAAGCTGTATCAATTCCCGAACTGGTATACATCCTAGCCCAACGGCAACGCGGGCTATTTCATGATTTGGCCGATTCATAAGCAAGGACTAGATAAAAATCGTATTTATCCTGGCGACTACAAGCAACTTGGTTGGAATGTGAGTGTCATTACAAAAACGGCCAAGGATCCCGAGGCTATATTTGCGTATTTGGATTGGCTAACTGGACCAGAGGGGCAGCGGGTTACGTTTTGGGGGCCTGAAGGGCTTTACTGGAAAGGGACGGATGCGGATGACGCCCCGATTTTTACAGAGAAGTATACGACTGATATAGTCGAGCGCAACAAATTGATGGATTCCATCATTAACTTTCAATGGCATGGTAACACGGTCTACCTTGATAACGTGAAGGTTAAACATGAGTCTAAACTACCCGTTGAGAAGCGCAGCTGGGAAACTCGCTGGCAGACTGACATTACGTGGAAGACGCAGTTTAACGCGACCGAGTTCGTCAATTTTCACCCGCCACGCGATTCGGAGGAGGGCATTGTTGCGCAAGCCGTGCTTGATATTTATACGGAGGCACGAGCGAAAGCGATTTCGAACGCAAGCTCGGAAGAAGAAGTGCTGGCCATCTTGGATAGAGCAGAGCAAGCCGCGCAGCAAGCGGGCTATGCGAAACTGTTAGCCTACAGAACAAAGGTGTGGCAAGACAATCGGAAGAAGTTGCAGCGCTAACGTACGTGTAACTTAACTTTCAAGTAGCCTTAATTTACGTGTAACTTAGCTCTCGTCTAACCTAACATGCGTGTAACGCAAGCAGCTGTCGCTTTTTACCCAAATGGGTGAGGCGGCAGCTGCTTGTTGAACAATGAATGATGATAGCATGAAGCATCACGGTAGGGAGCGGGTCGTGTTATTTATACGGCTACTTTTGTGCGCGTACCGGAATGTGAATCCAGATGATGGATTCCTCATGGTCATGGCCTATATAGTCAGCACCGTATTGCTCAAAGTCAAACCGTTCTTCATCCCAGCTATAAGCGGAGTTCGGTAGCCATGTTCCCCAAATATAAGCGTACGTGTCGCGCAGAGAGCGCACCGTGCCGAGGTGGCGAAACAACGCATATTTCCCGCTGCGAATCATCTGCTGTGACATGCCGAGCGGAGCAACCGTATCGGGAATCGCTCGAGCACCGATAAAGTGTGCAAACTCGCTAGTCTCGTCCACGGTCATCATTTGGACGCTTGGTTCTGGGATGCAAATGCTATAGTAAGGTTCGTGCATCGCAGGCTCATTTGCCGCAAGGTGCAAAAAGGATTTCCACAGTTCCGGCAATCGATTATGCTGCAAACTTGTTCTACCCTCGATGCCGATGACTGCAATGGGTTCGGCGAGGTTAACGATGCACGGTTCAAGGCTAATATGTGCTAACCGATGCTCTAATCGGGTACCAAGTAAGCACTGCTTCTCCAGTACGGCAGGGTTCATCCGCTGCTTGCGAAACGTCGCCGGAGGCAGGCAGAAAAAGCTTTTGAACGAGCGGCTGAAAGCTTCCTGTGATTCAAAATGAAAATCAACAGCGATATCCAAGATGGAACGTTCGCTAAATAGAAGTTCACGTGCCGCTTCGCTCAAACGGCGTTTACGAATATAGTCTCCGATCGTTTCACCCGTTAACGCATAGAAGACGCGGTGAAAGTAGGAATAAGAAAAATTCACCTCAGCCGCGACATCTTCTGCTCGCAGCGGCTCCCGCAAATGCTGCTCGATATAACGAATTGCTATATCAATGTGCTGCAGATTCGACTTCATTCGATCACCCTATTATTATTATTTTCTCTGATGTGAATTCGGCACTAAATAAGCTTATACAGTCTTAGGCATGCTTACATAGGCTGCCAAAATTGAGGCCCATAAGCCTCATCCTTCACCTTAACCGCTATTTGTTCAAATGGCAATGTGCCTCCCACCTCTAACGTATGCCACTCGTTTAGCAACGGGGAGCCAAAGCATACATTCAGCTCCTGTGCCTCCAAATCGAACAGCATGGAACGAATCGTACCGAACCATTCCTTATAATTGTGAACCGTTAAGCCTTCCGGATATGATGTTTCGACAAGCTGCCGCAACTGCGCTTTCGTCAATTTAGGATGTTGTTCCATATGCGCGTTGATCTGATTGTAGCGGATTACAGAATGCTGTAACCGCCTTGGATCTAACGATTGGATGGTGGGCAGGACGGCGTGGTTTGTTGCGGCCGTATATCCTTGTCCGCTGCTGTCGGGTTCTAGCACCGACACCGCTCTTGCCCCATCAACCGTCTCGATGAATGCGGTTGCTCCGGTACGATCCATCACGATGAGATTCATATTGGAGGCAATCGGCATCTCATCGATGAGCGCCAACGCTTCCGCCGTATCACGGCAGCGCTCTAGCAAGCTGCGCACGACGGCCCAGAACTGCAAGCCCGTTGCTTGCGGTTGTTTCAAGCCTGGGTAGTTGCCAACGGGCATTCCGCACGAAGCAAAGGCAACCGCCAAGCCCCATTCATTCATCCCTTCGCTGCGCCCGAAGAAGGCGGTCGAGAAACCCGTGTGACGATACAAGCCCGTCACCGCAGTGGAACAAAGCCGCATATCATCCATTTGCGGCGCCAAGTCATAGTTGCGCAGCAAATACGGGCGCTTATCAATCATTTTAGCGGGTTGTACCGCGCAAATGCTGCACCCCGTCGTTAACCACGTGCTATCCACATAGTGGAGCTGAGCAGGAGACAATTGAAGCTCCTCGCAAAAGCCCGCCAGCTCTTCGTTAAGTCCCGCACAGTATGTGTCGAGCAGTTGTGCATGCTCCTGCCAGCTTGTCCCGACGCGTTGCTGCGGAGGGGCGAGCAGGGAATGCAGCAAGTGCGGATACCGTTTCACAAATAGAGCTTGCTGCCGTCCGACCTCATAACTGCTGCCTTGCAGCTGCACAAAGTAACCTTGTACAGACTCCTTTGCATGTTGCGGAAGATCAGCCTCTACGGAATGATCGTGTTGCTCCGAATGTTCGGTTGGTCCACAATTCATTGAGCTTTCTGAGCTTTCTGAGCTTTCTGAGCTTTCTGAGCTTTCTGAGCTTTCTGAGCTTTCTGAGCTTTCTGAGCTTTCTGAGCTTTCTAAGCTTTCGTAGCGATCGGAGTGGTTACCCCTCTCTGCATGGTTCAAGTTATTCGAATGAGATTGGTTGTTCATCGTATATACCTCCGCCTTCACCTAAGTTGTTGATCGTCCATGAGCGAACCGTGGCGAACCTTAGCGAGCCGTGATTTAACTCATGTTCTAATCATAGCGAGCTGAGCTGCTGCTTTTTTGATAATTTTTGCTCTTTTTGGGCTGCCTGTTTGCTTGCTGATGGATGGAGGTGGAGTTGTATTCGGTTGTGCACGTGTCGTATAATGGAACAAATTTCCTCGTTCTCATCATGAGTAAATGAGTGTCATTTGGCAGCTTAAAGGAGGAGACTTCACATCGTACATCTAGTGACTTGCAGTGACCATGATCTTGCTGATTTGCTCGCTTTATCACAGCGTGTAGGTTGGGATTATAATCTAGCAGAAGTAAAGATTTTACTAGCTACAGGTAGCGTGTTCGGGGTTAAAAATGAGCAAGGCCGCGTGATCGCATCCGCCGCCATTATTCCGTATGAATCCACGTCGCTTGAGGCGCAACCGATTGCGTCTATCGGCTTCGTCATCGTGCACCCCGATGTGCGTGGCTTAGGCTATGGAACACAAGTCATTAAGGCATGCATGGATAGCGTGCCTGATCACGTTGCCTTCATACTTGTTGCGACTGTGCAAGGCCGTCCTCTATATGAGAAGCTTGGCTTCAGCGCGGTCAGCGCAGTTCACGTCTGCCTTTGTGAGCAGTTTGTGCCTTTGAATCCTATCCGCGACGCTGCTTTGCACGACGAATATAGAGTCGTTCCTTATACGGATGATGACTTTGAGGCTGTGCACCATCTAGATAGACATGCCTCAGGTTATAGCCGCGCCATCTTCTTGGCTGCACGAATTCAACAAGCTGATACATGTCTCATTTTACGTACTCCAGAAGGCGAGCCTATTGGCTTTGGCATGACGATTCAGACAGCTGCGAACCTCATTGTAGGGCCAATAGTGGCACCTGATCATGAGGCAGCTGTATTTTTAGTTGAACAGCTTGTTGCGGGTAAGTCAGACGTGTTGCGGATAGATGTGCCTATGGGTAATCCCGCGTTCTTATTCGAACTGGACAAGTGTGGATTTAAGGAAGCACGTACGCCTCCTGTCATGATGAATCGCAACGCGCAGCTGCCAGCACGCGATGGCCAATTGTATGGTATAGCTTCACAAGCATTCGGCTAATGAAGGCCACCGCTGCACTGCTGCTTGGTCAACGATCATTTCATTTTCGTAATAAAAAAGCCGACCACAACGATGCTCAACCCGAGCCACGTCTTCCACGTCGGAATTTCACGCATAAACAGAAAGCCCATCAACACACAAATGACAATTTCAATCCCTTTTGATACGGTGAGGACGAATGTCAAGTTGCCAAGCACTTTATGACCAAACTTTACACCATATCCGATAAGCATACTCGCCGCCAAAAAGAGCGGCAGCACGGCTACTTGATATTTGAGCGTCGTCCAAAACGCGGGATCAATGTGTATGCTTTGATACGAATAAATGGCATTCACGATTAGCAGTCCACCAATAAGACAGATAGCACTGTACACATACAGCAATATGTTTACACTCCTTTTTCTCATATGATTAAGTTTCTCTAACACAACTTTTTTATATGCATGCAAAAAAACTTGATAATCGTATCGCTTACTTGTGCTTCTAACGTTCATCAAAGGGGGGGATAACAGAAATGGAGCAACTACGTATTGTTCGCTATGAACCTGATCTGGCCGCAGCGGTTGCGGACATGTGGAATGATAGTCACGAGGGTTGGGGTGGAGGCAGTACGGTTATGACGGCGCAGCAAATCGTGGAGCAGGAAAGCGCTTCGGATGCTCTGCTCGTCCAATTAGCTATGATCGAAGATGTTGTCGTTGGGTATATGAGCCTTTCTGAATACCGCGAAGATACAGGGGCGTTATACATTAATCTTTTAAATGTCCGTCCGTCTTATCACGGCCACAAAATAGGCAAACAGCTCGTGCTAGAAGCAGTCAAGGAAACGGTGCGGCTTGGTTGGCCGCGGCTTGATTTGTATACGTGGGCTGGCAATACGAAAGCCGTTCCGCTTTACAAAAAATGCGGATTTTTTTGGAATGATCGGGACGATTGCACGCATTTTATGAATTTTATGCCATCGATATTGCAGACCGAAGCGGTTGCGGCTTATTTTAATCAGGCGGATTGGTATACCGATTCCATACGGCCGATCGCGATTGAGCGTGACGGGAAGAAAGAGAACGGATTTGATTATTACGAATATGCGTGGAACCATCATGGTAGCATGCTGCGGATCGAATTTGAACAGCGTGGCCGGGGGCTGCGACTTATTGAAACCGATGACTATATGGTAGAGGCGACCGTTGAATGTGCGGAGCTCGTATTCGGCCGTCGATATCAAATTGCGTATCGTCTTGTCAATAAGACTGACAATCCGCTGCACATCCGTCTGCAAGGCATGGATGACGAGCATATTTCATTTGCATGGACGCATGACACGGAAGTTAGTGGCGAGTGTGTCCTGCACGCAAGCTTCGACGTCGAGCCGATTGCTGAGCGGCAAAATGACTGGCGGACGCACCCAGGTGTTCGTACGAACGTTTGGATCAATGGTCTACACGCTGAATTGAAAATTGGTGTTCTGACGAACTATCCGGCATCGATTCAGATGCATGTCCCGAGCCCAATCGGATACTTAAACCGTCCAGCGCAATTGTACTTGGATGTTGAAAACCATGGTGCTACGGAGATGACCTACACGTTTGAACTACCTGCTCAGCCGCATATTCAATTTGAACAACGGTTTCATTCGATATCGCTTGCTGCAAAGGGAAAGACATCGATACCAGTAGCTTACCGTCTATGTAATTTTGGTTTTTACACGGCCATATTACATATACAAGCAAGACAAGATAATGGCTCTGAATTGTCATTTGAGTACAAGGTTAGCGCGGGATTTACTGGCTTAGGTGCTCGAGTATTTGGTGAAACGGAAACGGAATGGCAGCTTATGCACGGGAAGTTCCAGCTCCTATTTGATAAAGGAGAGAACACGTGTTCATTAGTTAAGCTGGATGTGGACGATTCGCCAATTGAGCTCGACTATCCGAGATTAGGGAAACCTTTTTCTAGCGAATTTTCGAAAAAGAAACCCGATAAGGTCGAAGATTTCGAGCAAGCGGGAGCGTACGGTTTAAAAATGAGTTATCGTTCCGAGTCGTTCGCGCAACTTGTGCTATACAGCTACACACTGCTTTATGGTGACGGAACGGTCAAGCATTGGTTTGAGGTTGAAAATACGTCCACAACGGCGAGTACGCACGATTTGTGGCTGGAACAGTCGATTTATGATGCCGCGAATCGAGTCATGATGCCGTATGAAGGACGTGCTATGGCGATAACCGATTATCATGGCAGCGATTACGGCTATTGGGATGCAAGCAAAGTCAGTGAGAGCTGGCTCATCTATCTTGGGCTTGCTACGATGCGCGGTGTGTGCTGGTCCCCTCGCCACCAGCTACGATTTGAACGTAATAGCATCGCATTAGATATTCATATCGGGCCATTGTCTGCGCGTGAGACAAAAGCTTGTGAACCGATGTATTTCTTGCCCGATAACGTTACGGATTGGAAGCAATGGCGAGCATTTGCATTGCAACAATTTGAGCAGGACGAGCCGATTCAGTCCATCCCGCTCGTACGCTCAACGGAGCTTATCGTGAATGGACACAATCCGTTTGTACAAGGTGATATTCCGATTGAAGTGAAAGACTATAAGCTGCTGCACTGGGAAGGTGAAATTTCCGTTTCATGCGGCGAGCATATGCATAGTGAAACGTATGCGGAGGAAGACGAAGCGACCTGTACCGCGTTCGTGCTCCCGCTCCCGTTGTCTACACCCAACAACGGGTACGCAAGCGTGCAGATGAATGCACGATTCACGACGCATGATTCGATATGCCAGAGCGTCGTATTTGCGCAATCGCAGCAGCAAATCGCACTAGAGCGCACGACTGAAGCCGAACATGACGTTTTCTCGGCGGATAATGGTACCATTCGAATCAAAGCTGCGCCAACCTTTTTTCCAGGACTGTTCTCGTTAACGTTTGCAGGAGAGGAATGGCTGGATAGCAGTTTCCCGCAGCTTACACCTAAATCATGGTGGAACCCATGGGCAGGCGGAATTACGACGAATTTTAACGGACTCAGCAATATGTCGCTCATCAAAGAAGAACGGACTGCACACTTCGTTCAACTAACAGACAACAAGCAAAATAAGTGGCAAGGCATTCGCGTTAGCTATGAAATTAATCAACATAAATCATTCAAGGGGCTTACATGTCATCAATATTTCGTGCTGTTGCCAGGGGTACCCGTATTAGCGCTGACCTCGCAAATTGAGCAGCATACAGGTACTTATTTTAACGAGAAGGAATGTTGGGTAGAGATTTTTGTGAAACTGGTAGAACAAGAAGAAAGTGGATGGGCGCAAGCGTTTACGAGTACGAATGAGGCACTTACGTTTCGTCTGGGCGAGGACAATCTGGAAGTGACCGAGCAATCCGAGTACGTGTTGGGCTCAGAAGAAAGACGTCACATCATGCAGGTGGTCACGGATTTGTCGGCAGACCATTCGATTTTGTATTTGAACCAAGAAGTGTGCAAGGTTGGAGTTAGTCGAAACATTCATGTGGCGCATCGCGATAGCATGTGGACAACGCCTACATTTATTATGTTTGGCGAGCAGAAGATTCCGTCTGGCGCACTGGATGCGCTTAAGGCGATCCGCTTTTCTATGGCAACGAACATCGATGAACAGCGAGGTGGTTAGTTTGAAAATTATAGATGCGCATATGCATTTATCACACATTGAGGAATTTAAGCGTACAGCTGCGGAGAAATCGTTGGTCGATTACAGTGCAGCGGGCATTTTACGGGAATATTCAGAAAATGGTGTCGTGCTTGGCATTGGAATGGGGTTGACGGAGACGCAGGCTGATGGATTTCCAGACCGTGCAGCTAGGACGCCAATGGGATTAGACTTGGTCGATCCGTTGCCTGCCCAAATCGTATATTGTATCGGCATTAACCCTTACAACTTAGGGGTGCAAGCTCTAGCAGATATCGAGCGCGATATACAGAAGCCAGAAGTCGTTGGCTTAAAAATATATCTCGGCTATTATCCGTTCTACGCATACGATGCCGTGTATGAACCTATTTATAAATTAGCAGCACAATATGGGCTTCCAGTTGTCTTCCATACGGGTGACACGTATTCAGAAAGGGGTCTGCTCAAATATTCGCATCCACTCACCCTTGATGAAGTAGCGGTCAAGCATCGTGACGTAACGTTTATGATGGCCCATCTCGGTGATCCATGGGTGTTAGATGGAGCCGAAGTCGTTTACAAAAATCGCAATATGTACGCCGATTTATCGGGCTTAATGGTAGGGGATGCAGCCAACTGTACACGGCTAAAAGATTCCCCGTTGTTTTTTGCACATTTGCGTCAGGCGATTACGTACTGTGACCATTTTGATAAGTTTTTGTTCGGTACGGATTGGCCGCTGGCACCAGTGAAGTCATACATTGAGTTCGTGCAGGAATTAATTCCGGTCGAGTATCATGAGGACGTATTTTTTAATACCGCCCTCCGAGTATTTCCGAAACTTAACATGCGCCTCCAAGCGTAACCGAATCATTCGCACGAACACGAAAACCGCACAGTCTGTGCGGTTTTTGCGTATTATTCTTGATTTTTCTTCGGTTTTGGAGCTTTCGTGTTCGCCTGTTGATCGTACCTGTGTAACCGTTGCCTACATTCTTTACTATCAATCAGTGTCGCCATGAGCACGATGGGGCTTAATCCTCCTGCTAGTGCTTGATCGTAAATTTTGCGTTCTTCCGGTACGGGCTGTCGGTCTAATATTTGCAAGAACATCTGCTGCACAAAACGATTCGGAGTAAAGGTTAGCACTTTACGAATCGTGTTCACGATCGTTGTATTGACATTTTCATCGGATTCGAAAGGGGTATAAATATGCATTCCTGTCTCATTGCTCATCACAATGTTAATCAAATAGTCAACACGGTCAACGCCACCTGACAAGCTTTCTAAATAATGCTCCATTTCATCCTCATAAGGTTCACGATTACGCAGGTGAATCGAAATGGCTCTTATAAAATCAGCATTACTAAGCTGCATGGCCACACAAAAATGATCAATGATCCGCATGATAGGCCCCTCGCTTCATATTCATTTTTTAAATCCGTTCAATTTAGCGGTTCAAGTAATGTATTGTATGTCAGTTTGTTATTTCCCGCCTGTACACATGTACAACTACGCATGAATGAATTGTTGACATTTTCCAAATTAATGCTATACTCCTATTATTAAAAAGTGAAGGGAGTGAGTGGAACGATGATAAATGTGATGAATAACATGACAATCTTTTTCTCTTCGTTGCCCCTCACTCAATCGGTTAAAGCTAGCTGATCCTAGCTGTTCATGCCGCGTTATGAGTTGTAGTCCAGGCGACGGAAGCCTGGGCTTTTTATGTTGTATTCCAGCATACAGAAGCCATGAGGATTATTTCCTGTGGCTTTTTTTATTGCACTGTTGAGCTGAGGGGCGACGAAGAGTGTCACAATGTCGGATACACATGTACAACGAAAACGTTTAGGAGGAATATACGCGATGGATCAACAGTACGTTCGTTTAGGATGGAATTCTTTTTTCGAGCAGAACTACGAGCACCACAAACATAAAGGTTTTTTGCCAGGAAGAGTCATGCTGAGGCAGAACCAGATGTATACCATCTGTTACAAAGAGCAGCTATTAACGGCAACCTTGTCCGGCAAATTTCGTTACAAAGCTACTGCTAAGCATCATATACCTGCTGTAGGTGATTGGGTGTTATTTCAATGGACGGGTCAAGGTCAGCAAGTCGTCATACAAAACGTACTTCCGCGCGCAACTAGCTTTGTGCGGAAAGCGGCCATTTCAGGAGGCCGACGGATGTATAAAGGTGTGCTAGAGGGCGGGGCAACCGAGCAGCAAGTTATAGCCGCCAATATTGACACGGTGTTTATTGTTAGCGGACTGGATCAGAACTTCGATTTACGCCGGATTGAACGGTATTTGACACTTGTGTATAACAGCGGTGCGGCGCCCGTTATCGTGTTAAATAAGGTTGATTTATGTCCGCAGGTCGACCATGTTGTGAACCAAGTGAAGCAGGTTGCTGGCGAGGTGCCGATCCATGCCATTAGTGTAGCAACGCAAGTAAACATGGACGTATTTGATCGTTATTTACAACTTGGGAAGACGATTGTATTTCTTGGTTCGTCTGGGGTAGGGAAGTCGACACTTACGAACGCTCTGCTCGGAGAAGCGCGGCAAAAAATACAAACGATTAGTGATGCGTCTGGAAAAGGAAAGCACACGACGACGAATGCGGAGCTTCTATTTCACACTAGTGGTTGTCTAATTATGGATACGCCGGGTATGAAAGAGGTGCAATTGTGGGGCGATGAAGCGCAGCTTGCACAAAGCTTTGACGATATTAGCGAATTAGCAAAACGTTGCAAATATTCGAATTGTCGGCACGGTAACGAGCCAGGCTGTGCGGTGGAGCGGGCCATAGTAGACGGAGTCGTCAGCGATGAAAGGCTGCATAGTTATATGAAGCAGCGCAGTGAACTGAAACGTCTAGGCTACAAAATGAAACAGCATGCCAAAATGGTGAGTCGCAAAGGAGGGGGATTCCGCGACTCTGGAAGATAAGCGGGCTTGATTGATCGGATGTAAAGAAGCTTCCAAGCGCCATGATTGCGCTGAACATAGCGACAAATACCTCAGAACGATAGCGTTGTTCACCAATACTTGCATGAACAACGCTATCTACTTCATACAAATTGCGAATCACAAAGTTGGCCTCTTCGGAAAAATACGGTTGCAATCGATTTGATAACATATGGATCTTTTATTTTGGACGATGGTTCAATGTTGGGAGGAATGAAGGGGATGGAGCAATCTTCGATAAGTGTAGTACCTATGCTACCTAGCGATAACGTTGACGAAAGCGTCGCATTCTATAGGGCGCTTGGTTTTGAAATTGTCCGCGATGAGGCGTTTCCTTACCGATTCGCGGAAGTTCGGGATGGAGATCTGTGGCTTATGACGTCAAACTATGCCCAATTCGGGGGCAAGAAAGCGTTCGGTGCCCTCATCGTTAACGTGATGGAATTGGGGGAATTCCATGATCGTTTCGCGGTTAATCTTAGGAACAATCTCGGGACTGTGCCGCTCAGGGGCTTCCCTCGTCTGACGCGCCGTTCGCGGGATGGGAGTCAGTTTCGAGTCTTCGACCCGTGCGGCAACATGCTCGTTTACAT
This sequence comes from Paenibacillus sp. 481, assembly GCF_021223605.1. Classification (NCBI taxonomy): domain Bacteria; kingdom Bacillati; phylum Bacillota; class Bacilli; order Caryophanales; family Paenibacillaceae; genus Paenibacillus; species Paenibacillus sp. 481. The sequence continues at coordinate 5,620,587 of NZ_CP075175.1, read as the reverse complement.
GGACAAGCATTACGCGCCTCCTCTATACCTTGAAGCCCAAGATCGCACGGAGGAAATCCTCAATCAGGTATGGTTCCTGCGCGATATTTACGCCAATGATCGTGCGGCAGCTAAAACGCTCGACCGCGCCTTGGAAGAAACGAAAGATGAATCCGGCATCGGGCGTGCAAGACTGCTGGCAGCGCGTGCCGAGATCGCCGTGGCCATGGGTGAATTGGATCTTGCCTCCAAGTTGGAGGACTTAGGCTCTCGCGTTCGGCTGCAAGACTCGGAGCGCCTAAGATTCGAAGCGGAACTAAGCGCATCTCAACACCTTCGAAACTGGGCTGGAATCGAGTCTGGCGCATAGCGAGGAATAGTTGCGTTGGTGAAACGTGGTTCGATTTTTCAGGTTTAAGACGATGGTGTCAGGTAAATGGACATATTGAAACTACTAACATTCATCGTGCTGTATGTTATCGACAGTGAATACGACTTACACATTTAGGTGGAGATGAACTCTCCACCTTTAGCTTGCCCTCATTGCGGGTACACAGCTGCCTGAGATCCAACTAGAACTAAGAGAAAAGAACGTAACCGTTTATCATTACATTTTTGAAGATAGTTAAGAACTGTAATTGCTCTAGGGTACAGCTCACATATGTGTAAAAACAGCTCATAGGATGGATATTGTGTCCACTATGAGCTGTTTTATCTTTTACGGTAATCGGAGTGTTAAATCATTGAGTTGGTGCGGTTTTGTAACATCTGGATCAAGGACGTCGACGCTTACGTTTGACGACGAACAGTCCAACGATCGTGACCAAAGTGACCAAAAGAGTTCCGCCAATCCAATTGAAGCTTAAGCGTTCGTCGTTTTTTGGAACAGACTCGTTCGTGACACCCTTTCCTTCATCATGTAAGGGCTCTTGCTTCGTCTTATCCGAGTCGCTTGGCGCAAGGCTGTTCTTGGATTCTGCATGTGTCTGGTCGGGATCTCCAAGCGTTTGTAGGAAGAAAGCCCAGAGCTTGTCGGATAACTGTTTTCCTTGAGTTCTATCCACGATTCGGCCCGTGCCATACTGTTTCCCTTGAAGTGTGTCAGAGAGCATGTCTGTGCCATGATAAGCTTCATCGATGACGACCCATTCCTTCTGCTCGGATGCGGAAGCCTTATACAAGGCCTCTGTCTCGGAATAGTAGTCCCCAGTCGGATCGTCAGAGGAGACCGCGAAGAACGAAGGCACGAGGACATTCTTTATGGCTTCAACCGCGCTAAGATTGGGAGATGATTCACTTCCCAGCAACGTCCGCGGCGACGACAGGATCGCTAGACCAGCGAGCTGCGGAATGTGGGGTGCAGCCACGGCTGACGATGTGCCGCCGATTGACGCCCCGGCTGAGACGATCTTGGTAACACCCCGTTCGGTGAGCACCTGGGCCGCCGCCAGCACGTCGAGATCCTCACGCGAGAAGGACTTTGTTGTAGCTTCCCCGTTCGGATTATTGTATCGATAGCTCCACAAAATGACCTGATAACCGTGGTCTGCCAGTTTCTCCGCCATCGGCAGCCAACTGCACACATCCCAGCCGCTAGCATGACCCAACGTGACTCCTTTTGAGCCTTCTCCGAGCAGGAGTCCCGATAACAAGACACCGTCCGAGGTTTTGAACTGCACTGCTTTGTCCTTCAATTTAGTAGGTATACAGGCATCGACAGGCACCGAACTTCCTGTAGCGACGATTGATGACGATGGATTGGTCGAATTAGCCTGCACAGAAGCGCCGAATAGGGGAACACTTATCGTCACGATAAGAATGAATAGAATCACGCGTTTAGATTTTTTCATCATTCACACCTCAAATAATATAGTTAGACTTCCAGTTTATAATCATTAGATTTTTCACCTTAATGACTATAGTAAAGGTCTAATATAAAGATAAAATGTAGATAAGATAAAGATGTGTGTTCCAGTTGGTGCTATACTGACATGGAAAATAAATTCGTGTGCTTAGAAAATTGAATATATGTTCATGGTACGACACTTTATGTCATACCATAGATCTTATAATGGGTTCATATCAGCTCATTCATTATAAGACTTGAGAAAAGGGGTTACACAATGGCAAAGAACAAACGGGGTCGCTCACTTTGGAATCTACCTTCAAGAGGACGAGGAACGTGTCCGATTTGCAGCAGCACACGAATTAAATTGCTTTATCCGCGTACAACAACGGATGGAACGCAATTAAAAGTGTGCAAGCGATGTGCAAATGCATCGCAGGAGCGTATAGACACAGCTGTAGGCGCTTAATTAGACCGCGTAAAAGAGAAACGAAAGGATGCCCACCCTCTAAGTGTGAAGTTGTTCAAGAGGGAGCATCCCTTTTCCCTGTGGTGCCAATACGCCGATACGCCAATACGTAGTGATTCTAGTGATGTTAGCGACTCCTCATTCAGGAAGGGGTCAATTGGCTTGAGCAATATGCATCGTATTCAATGGTTTGACCAGCGAATTAGAGTTGGTCAATATCCGAACAGCAATCATTTAGCGGAACAGTTTGAAATTTCGAAACGCCAAGCGCAGCGCGATATTGAGTATATGGCGGCTTCTTTGCGTGCGCCGTTGCAATATGTGGCGAAATATCGTGGCTATAGCTACGAGGATAAGACTTACGTGCTTCCGCTCGTTTATATGACGGAGGAAGAAAAGAAGATTCTAAAATATTTAGCCTATCGATATCGGCAATACAATTACGAGAACGCCGCAACTGTGCAGCGAATTGCCTATCTCCTTGATCGCTTCACAGATGAGCAAGAGGTTGAAATGTACAAGCAGTTGCCAATGTTTAAGGCATCTCCGATGATGATCCAGTACGCCGAGCTGTTCTCGCAAGCGATCCAGCAGCGCATGATTGTACAGATTACATATAAAGAACAAACAGAGGAAACGAGACTGCGCATCTACCCGTTGAAGCTCGTCTCGCATTTTGATGCTGACTATGTGGTCGCTTATTGTGAGCAGCAGCATAGGCAGCGCTCTTTTCAGCTTGATTACATCCAACAAGCTACGGTTACGAATCTTAACTTTGCACAAACGGCATCCAGTAGCGAAACGACGAACGCACAAGCGGCATATGTAGCAGTAGGTGTGGAAGAGATAGCGCAGGTTCGTTATTTCAACAAGCCGGGGCAAACGGGGCAAAGTTCAAGCTCGCTTCATGTGATCCGTTCGAGCCATGCTGCCGCTCATCCACTACCGCGTAAGAAACCATTTGTCGCGAAAATCGTGCTCGCACAGCCGCATCATAACCATGCATGGCACGGATATCCGATTCGCCATATGGAGGGTTCTATTTATGAAATGGAGTTCCATGATGCAGATCTACTTGTACAGCAATTAGTCATATCGGAGTGGGAGGAGCTTATTTCCCCAAAATGGTTGAAGCAAAAGTTGCAGCGCATATGCAGCCAAGTTATTGCGAAATGCAGTCCAGACTAGGGGGATTACGGATGTCTTCAGCTGTTTATTTGGACGATATTGTGATGAAGCGAGAGTCCAAATCGTTTACGGATAGTTTGTATGCTGTGTTAACGGCAGCGCATTTGTTTGAAGGCCCGAAGTATATGCTTTCGGGGCTAAGTGGCATGGCTTTTAAATTTACGGTACATGAGCAATTGTTACCGATGTCTGTCACCGCATATGGACAGTGGGGGATTACGCATCAACCTGCTGTCGATAATTTAGGAGTGTACACGGTGTCGGATTCAGGTCGTACAAGGCATCCGACTTTTAATACGTATCAGCAAGAGGCGATCAAGTGGGTGAAGGAGTCATTGGATTCCGGTATAGGCGTCATTTATTGGATACCCGAATTTGGCGTTATCCATGGGTATGATGATGCAGATCAAGTTTTTTTCGTTTTAAACGGCTGGTCGGATGAAAGTCAGGTGTTGTTGTACGACAATTTTGGTGTAAATGATACGCCATTCTGGTATTGCCAGTTGGTAGGCGGAAAAGTGGAAGTGGACCGTAAAGAAATGGTGCTTGAATCGCTGCGGCTGGCGATAACGGATTGGGAAACGCCATACAGAACGCTGCCCTACACCGACATCGCTTCAGGTCGGTTAGCTTATTCGTATCTCATACGTGCCTTAGAACAAGGACAATACCATGAAAGTGGAGCTGTCTACATTTTGAACGCGTATCGATATTCCCGCATGGAAATTATGGCTTACTTGCGTGATGTGCACGATCTGTTCAAAGACTTACGAGAGGCTTATGACATGTATAAACAGCTTGTACATGATATTTCTGCGATTAGCAGTTGCTTCGTTACGACAGGCCAAACGGAAAAAATAGATCTAACTTACATACCCAAATTAACTGCCATCTTACAAGCGGCTAAACAGTACGAGGAGCAAGCGATAGAACAGTTTAAGATGGTGTCCGATCAATATCCAGATTTAAAAAGGTTCACCGTTCCTAGATGGGGGTCTCATGCTCCAAGGTAAAGTGCAGCCATGATGGGGGAGTATACCATGTATAAACATCACAACAAGCTTGCACACCATGCTGTTAAAAATGAATATCCCGATACAGAGGTACTGGTAAGCACAGAGGTGAGCCCTATTGCAAGTTTGGGGGCAAAAATGTTGTCCAATTTAACGTTGCACAGCGAGTTTAACCGTTACGTCGATGCGATGCACGCTATTTTGACCCATAAGGGTTGGATTTCTTGCCCCAAGTATATGCTAGCCGGCATGACCGCTTTGTGCTTCCGATTTACGGTTCAACGTCAGCTGGATTCGGTTTCGACAACCGCGTACAACTGGATGGCGGAGCATTTTTTAGCGGCCGATTTTATCGGCATTTCGGCTTCGCAAGACGCAGGCTTTCACTTTATGGCCACATTTCCATTATATCAGCAGCAAGGCATCAATGAGATTAAAGCGTCAATCAATGACGGAACGGGCGTAATCTTGTGGAAAGATGCCTTTGTAGTCGTCACCGGTTACGACGATAGCCGCGCTGAGTTGTATTATTGTGATGGCACGGAGGCAGCGTTATCGGAGCCTGCTGAGCATTTGAAGCATATGAAAGCAATTCCTTATGCTCAATTGGGCTACAACGATTCTCCATATTGGTACTTTCAATCGTTCGGGGAACGCTCGAATGAGCTGGACGAGCTCTCCGTTTATAAGGAGTCTTTCCTGCAAGCCATTTATGTGTGGGAGACGCATGATCCGATGCTTCCCGAAGACGAATACGCTTGCGGGCAGCAGGCTTACGACGCTATTGTCAAGGCGTTGCAGACAGGTGACTACGACCAAGAAGCAGCGCGCGAAGTCGTACGATACTACGCCGCAGCCAAAAAAGACATCGCGTTATATACCACAGCGTTGCAGTCCATTTGGCCCAACTTGCAGCCAGTCGCGGCGCAATATGCGAAGGTAGCGCAATATTTTGCGCAAGCGACGGCTGTATTGCGTGGTACGCATGAGCAAGTCACCGACTCGCAGCAACTGCTTGTGTCATGGTTTGAGGAAGCAAAAGCGGCAGAGGGGCAAGCGATCCAAATGCTTAAAGAGCGGCTGCTTGAAACCGTACATAACCGCTTTAATCATGTTGGTCTAAGATAATGGCTGACCTATTGGTGGACATTTTTTGTGGTGAAATTCATGTGCGGCACTCCTTTTGCCAAGTAGACGAATGATTGACGAATTGACCGGCTGTATAGCCGGTTTTTATTTTTGTACATGAAACCAAATGTTTCCGTTCATACTAACTCCCAAAATACTAGCACATGTAAACAACGACAAGGAGAATGGACGAGATGCAACCCATAAAGCTGTCTACTTTACTCGAATGGCTACTTATTAAACATATCAAAGGCGACCCGCACATTCCTATACACGGCTTAAGCGTGCACTCGACGCAAGTACAGCCAGGCGATCTCTTTTTTTGCCTTACAGGCACACAGACGGACGGTCATCAATTCGCAATCGAAGCGGTCGCCCGCGGCTGTGCTGCGATCGTATCCAGTAAGAAGTTGGATTATATCCCAGTTGGCATTACACAAATTATTGTACCAGATTCGCGCAAAGCGATGGCGATGGTTGCTGATAAGTTCTATGGACATCCTACCAGAAGTCTGAAATTAATTGGCGTTACCGGAACAAATGGAAAAACGACCACGACGAGCATGATTGAAAAAATATTGTCGGACAACGACCGCGCTTGCGGTTTAATTGGCACAATGGCGATGAAATTAGGAGCGCTTACGGAAAAGACGGCACACACAACGCCGGACGCGATACAATTGCAACAGTATTTGAAAAAGTTGGTGGATTGCGGAGCCGAATATGCGGCTTTGGAAGTGTCATCACATGCATTAAGTATGGGTCGAGTGCGCGGCTGTCATTTTAAAACGGTCGTATTTACAAATTTGACGCATGATCATCTGGATTACCATCACCACATGGATCGATATTTTCAAGATAAGGCATTATTGTTTGCGCAACTTGGGAATGCGTATTCGGATAATGTTCAAGTTGCCGTCATAAACGCAGACGACCCCGTATCCGCTAGATTAGCTAGCATGACAGCAGCTCAAGTCATTACGTACGGTATACATCAGACTGCCGATGTGCAGGCAACCGATATATCGGTTGGGCCTGATTACACGGAATTCACCGTTCTTAGCTACAAGGGAAAAATGTCCATCCGCATGAACATGATAGGCGAATTTAACGTCTACAATGCGCTGGCCGCCATTACCGTCTGCCTCATTGAAAACATCGCACTATCCGCGATTAAACAAAGCTTGGAATCGTTTACAGGTGTGCAAGGACGTTTTGAATCCGTCGATGCCGGACAAAGCTACCGTGTCGTGGTCGATTATGCCCACAATCCAGACGGTTTGGAAAAAGTATTATCAACCGCGAGACATCTCACAAGCGGGAGGTTAATTACGTTAGTCGGCTGCGAAGGAGACAGGGACAAGCTGAAAAGGCCGCTCATGGCCTCTAAAGCGGCTGCGCTTTCGGATCTTGTCATTTTAACGTCCGATAATCCTCGATCTGAACATCCCGAAGCTATTCTGAACGAAATGGTGCAAGGCTTAAATGTGCAACAATTGTCACGCTGTTTATTGATTGCAGACCGCAGAGAAGCGATTAAGCAGGCCATTCAAGCAGCAGAAGGAGATGATTGTGTCATGATTACTGGAAAAGGACACGAAACGCATCAAATTTTTGCAGATAGACTCGTTCCTTTTAATGATGTGGAAATTGCTCGTGAAATGATGGAGTTGTAAGTGGTAAAGGGGGTGTTGTTTGAAAGGGCTAGTTTTTGATTTTTGCACAATGAATTGCTTTCTCACTAAAAGTAAGTATAATGAAAAGCAGAACTATTGCTCGTCTAAATAGGTTCACAATTTTGATGATGTTGAATAGAGGATCTTCGGGGCAGGTGAAATTCCTGACCGGCGGTAATGTGCATTTATGCCTAAGCCCGCGACTCACTGTCTTTTGCTTATGGAACTTATGGAAGCAAGCAGTGACTGACTTGGTGCAACTCCAAGGCCGACGGTACAGTCCGGATGGGAGAAGATCAGATACACGCATTTCACACTCAGAACTGCATACTACAGCTCTAATGCGAGATCGACGGAAGTTCAGCCGCGGATGGCTGGGCGACGTTTAACATCTCCACAAAGGTCCTATGTTCAATCAACCTGAGGAGGTTATTGAATATGGAAAAAACGGCTTTAAATCCATTAGCTGTGGATCAAACAAACAAGAGCGTTCCGAGCGGAGTGTGGCTCGTGGCGCTAGGTGCTGCCTTTTGGGGCATTGGTCCACTATTTCGAGTTCTGACGTTAGAGTATTTAACGGCCACGCAGATCGTATTTATTGAGCACTTACTGCTACTTGTGTATGCAGTGCCTGTGCTGTGGGTGCATCGGAAGGAACTTGCCGGCATTTCGTTGAAGCATATTGCTGCCTTGCTCTTTATTTCGTGGGGCGGGTCTGTCGTCGCAACGATTATGTTCACGCAAGCCTTCGCAGTAGGCAACCCGAATGCGGTACTGCTATTGCAGAAGCTGCAACCGTTGTTTGCAATCATTTTGGCACGCATTTTACTAAAGGAATCGTTGCCACGTCATTTTTCGTTGTTATTACTGCTCGCCATTGTAGGTACTTACTTGCTGACATTCGGTTTGTCGCTTCCAGTTGGATTGAACGATGTTATCGGCATAAGTAGCTTGCTGTCCGTAGGAGCTGCACTATTATGGGGCGGATCTACTGTCATGGGCAGAATGCTGCTCGGGCAAATGAAATATGAGACCGTCACTGCGTTGCGTTTTGTATTGGCACTTCCATTGCTGATGGCCCTTACATGGGTCGAAGCACCAAGCTGGACGGTTCCAATGTCCGCGTGGGGAACGGTGTCGCTGAACATTGTGCTACAAGCCTTTATTCTTGGCTTATTGAGCTTATTGTTGTACTACCGTGGCCTATCGAGCACGAAGGCATCCTATGCGACGCTGGCCGAGCTATCCTTTCCGATGGTCGGCATGCTTGCGAATTGGCTCGTGCTGCACCAAGCCATCACGATACCGCAGCTGTTTGGTTTTGCTCTTATTTGGATCGCTTTATACTACGTATCAAAGCAAAGTTAACTTTAACTTTTATAAATAATCGTGCGCCCTGCAACATAGAGAACGTGTTGCAGGGCGCTTTTGCATGTTGAAAGCCATTGTAAGTGTGTGATTGGTTCGTAGTAACAGTTAACGATACCTTTTGTTGTTCAGATCGCTTGAAAACGTTATTGATCCATGGTAAAAATGAACATAACGACACATTATTGAAAGCGTTGACAATCAGGCGCGACGCTGCATATGAAGAAGGATAGCCACTAGAAAATAGGTTGAAGGGGATTGAGGATGACGAGTAAATTCGGATTGCTTCAACAGCAAACAGCTGCAATGGCAATGACGCCACAACTACAGCAGGCGATTAAAATCCTTCAATTATCGACCTCCGAGTTACATGATTATTTGAACGAGGAATTGGTAAACAACCCGTTGCTGGAATTTGCAAGCGAAGGGGATCATATCACTCCATACGCGCCATCTGAATATGACCACAATCCGTATCGTTTAACCAGTCAGCCGTATTCGTCACATGGTCATGACGATGATCCGCTAGCTTTAATTCCTGCATCTGGCGAGGTGACCTTAGCCGATCACTTAATGGAGCAGTTGCAATTCATGAGCAACGTTCCCGCTTCCATACGCGCCATTATGATGTATATGATCGGTAACCTTGATCCTAACGGCTATTTAGAGCTATCCGCGCTCGATATTTCGCATACGCTTTCATGCAAGCGCGAGGAGGTTGAATATGCGTTAAGCGTCTTACAGAGCTTTGAGCCTTACGGTGTTGGCGCGATGAGCTTGCGGGAATGTCTGCTCATTCAGCTTCAGCATATTGCCTCCTATCCGTCTTTTACTCCACAGCTTATCCAACACCATCTTGAAGATATTGCCCGCCATCGTATGACGAAACTAGTAAATCTTTTTCAAACGACTCTAGCGCAAATTCAAACCGCGATACACATTATTAAGCAGCTAAACCCTCGGCCAGGGGCGTCATTTTCCGGTGATCGTACAACGTATATCACACCTGACGTTGTTATTGATCGCAAAGGGGGCGGTGGAGACGATAGGGACAAATTCGTAGTTACCGTACTTGATCGAGCGGCCCCGCGATTGACGGTCAACAATCAATATTATTCCATGCTAGCGCAGCAACGCTCGCTGTGTACGACGCACAGCTATGTAAAAGCAAAGCGCAGTGAAGCCCAGTTTTTAATGAAGTGCGTAGCACAGCGACATGCGACTTTGCTGCGAGTTACGGAGGCGATTGTGGCGGAGCAAATCCAGTTTTTTCGTAACGGAAAATGTGGATTGAAACCGTTGACATTGAAGCAAGTGGCAGCGGAAGTACAGTTGCATGAATCCACGGTTAGTCGGGCAACGAATGGCAAGTATGCGCAGACCCCATGGGGGCTATTTGAACTGAAGTTTTTCTTCCCTACAGGAGTGAGTACGGATCAAGGTGAAGATGCTTCATCGTTGCGTATTAAGGAACGGCTGAAAATAATGGTTGCGCAAGAACATCGCAGCAAGCCGCATTCTGACCAGAAGCTGACGGAATTGCTTCATCAAGAAGGAATTCATATCTCCCGTCGTACAGTGATGAAATATCGGGAGGAGTTGGGCATTTTAAGTTCGGCTAAACGAAAATTATAAACGTCTCCAAGCGAAGGGTAGGCTACTTTTGCTTTTTGTAAGAGAAAATGAAGGAGACCACCCTTTCTGCTTACGAAACAAGCTCTCTGCAAATTCGTACAATTGGAAATCCAGCTCATTTTTTTCGAATAATAGTTGCATGGTTGAAGCATCTAAGGAGGAGCGCGAAGGACGGTTGTCGGTCGTATTTTCTACGTACAGTTGGATAGGTGTTGTCCAACGAAGTATTTTGGATAATCGTCGAACGCCTTCTTTAAATCGGTCGGTAACCCCGACAACAGCGAAATGGTTGCGCAAGTGTTCCTGCGCCTGCTTCACATCTGGAGTGAAGTGATTCCATAATGAATATTCAACTGATAGCGATAATTCATGCTGTCGCTGCATCCCATATAAAAATTTGGTCTGAACATTGCTCGTTGCAAAGTTCCATTCCGTACTCTCGATAAACTGTTGAAAGTTCAAATGAGCTATCCTATCAGGATTATGTTTTAAAATAAAGTAATAAGTAGACAGGATTAAATCGATCGGATGTCGTAAAAAGGTAACATACGTACACGGGCGAGCAATGAACTCGTGAATACCGAAAGGAAAGTGACCGGATATCACTTTAATCGTGTTTTGCTCTGAATTGCATACATGAATAAGGCGTTCAAGGGACCACTCTGGATCGTCATGCAAAAAAGCAATTTGATCACGCTCATACTGATCGAGCAGCATTTTATTTAGTGTGGTGCCGCCTGTTCTCGGGATGTGAAGAAAGATGATTAATGGCTCTGACATCGAACCGGCTCCTTCCATTCCAACTACTATAGCATATTATGGTGGTCGTAGATTCGTGCTAGGAGAGTCCCTTTATTTTTCGGTTATTTAGCCAAACAAACAATCCTCGCTCAGTATCCAAACGTCATTTATCGATTATGCATACACTATCGAACTAGCACTAAATAGGGGGAATATAGTGGAATGGGTGGCAAACAGCGCGGAGTAACTGTTTGGTTTACGGGTCTGTCTGGGGCCGGAAAAACGACCATTGCAAAGTGTGTCCATACTCGACTAACCAATGCAGGATTAAAGGCGGAATGCTTAGATGGAGATGTGATACGTACGAAACTGTGCAATGACTTAGGCTTTTCAAAGCAAGATCGCCACACCAATATTGAGCGGGTTAGCTATGTGGCTCAATTATTGACGAAGCATGATGTGATTTGTCTGGCTTCCTTAATCTCACCATATCGCTCGATGCGACAGTATGCGAAAGAAGAAATTGGAGATTGGCTGGAAGTTTATGTGACCGCGCCACTAGAGCTACTCATTGCACGCGATGTCAAAGGACTATATCGAAAAGCGATAGCGGGTGAGATCTTACATTTTACCGGAATTAGTGATCCATATGAACCGCCACTAGCACCAGATTTGGTACTAGAGACCGATCAGCAAGATGTGCAAGCTTGCGCCCAACATGTGATTGATTTACTAGCGAATAGAGGCTATATAACGAGGGGATAAAGGCGACACAGCGCGGAGGCCGTATCGCCTTTTTGGATTACGAATTAGTCCAAATTAACCCAAACAGTCTTGACTTCTGTATAATTATCAAGTGCGTAGGAGCCCATCTCACGCCCAAGTCCAGATTGTTTATAACCTCCGAAAGGTGCGGCGGCATCAAATACGTTATAGCAATTGATCCATACCGTACCCGCTTTTAATTTGTTTGCAATGCTGTGCGCTTGCTGCAAATTTTGGGTCCAAACTCCAGCGGCCAAACCATATGTAGAATGATTGGCTTGCTCCACTAGATCATCCACCGTGTCATACGGGATAGCCGCTACTACAGGCCCGAAAATTTCCTCGCGTGCAATAGTCATCGTGCCGTTTACATTGGCAAAAATAGTCGGCTCCACAAAATAACCGCTCGTGTAAGGAACCTTGCCGCCAGCTAACAGCTCTGCACCTTCTGCTCGGCCTTGCTCAATAAATTTCTGGACGACAGCATGCTGCTCGGTCGAGACAAGCGGGCCCATTTCCGTCTCCAAATCGAGTCCGGAGCCGACTTTAATCTTTTTCGCTGATGTAACGAGATCAGCGACCACATTGTCATAACATTTCTTTTGCACAAATAGACGCGAGCCAGCAGAGCACACCTGTCCTTGATTAAACGTTATGCCTTGCAGAGCGCCAGGAACCGCTTTAGACAGATCGGCATCCGGCAAAATGATGTTCGGTGACTTACCGCCAAGTTCAAGCGTCACCTTTTTCACGGTATCAGCGGCTTGCTTCATAATGAGCTTACCTACAGAAGTAGACCCTGTGAAGGCTATCTTGTCTACTTTAGGGTGCTGAACGAGTGGGGCACCTGCTGTCTCACCGAACCCAGGTATGATGTTGATAACCCCTTTCGGGAATCCAGCCTCTTGTGCTAACTGTGCTAAGTATAAAGCGGATAGAGGCGTTTGTTCAGCTGGCTTTAATACGATTGTACAGCCGACAGCAAGCGCAGCACCTAATTTCCACGCCGCCATGAGCAGTGGGAAGTTCCACGGAATGATCTGTCCGACTACACCGACAGCTTCGTGCCGCGTGTACGTATGAAAGTTACCGGCCGTCGGAATCGTTTGTCCGACAACTTTAGTTGCCCAGCCTGCATAGTAACGGAAATGCTCAACCGTCAACGGAATATCGGCAGTTAACGTTTCACGAAGCGGCTTGCCGTTGTCCAGTGTTTCCAGTTCAGCCAGCTCTTGCTTATTCGCTTCAATTAAATCCGCTAACTTGTAGATGAGTCGGCTGCGATCAGCTGGTCCGATTTTAGACCATTCGCCATGATCGAATGCTTCACGCGCAGCATCAACAGCAAGGTCAACATCTTCCGCCGTTGCCTCATACACGACAGCTAATACGTCACCTGTAGCGGGATTCATCGAAGTAAACACATTTCCTTTTACGGATTCGACCCACTCTCCATTAATAAAAAGCTTTTTTGTTCCTTGCAAAAATGCCTCTACTTTCGGACTTAAACTTTTCAACTGTGCCATTTTTTGTTCACTCCTTATTCATATTTGTATATATGTATACATGCATTTAACCGATCTAGAACGAAGTAAAGCGGACTTGTGGCTTCGGTTTCATTCTCATGTTATCTCATGTACGATCTTATCTCCGGATAAAATTAAATCTCGCAACGCTTTATAACCGACTTTACATACATGGTGGCGAACATTGTGACAAAAAAAAGAACTGTGTCTAAAGTAGTAATTATGTAAATGATATTGTTAAATATCATTAGATGCGTATATAATAGCTCGTAGACACACTTGTCGAAGTAAGGAATAAGGAGTAAGATGTAAAAAGTAGGTAGTAAGAAGCAAGATTTAGGAACTGAAGAGTTAAAGTAAGAAAGAAGTAGAAAGAAGTAGAAAGAAGAAAGAAGGTGAAGCAGTGGCGCCTGCTTTTGCTAGACCTTAATCATTCTGAAGCTTTGTTATCGGCAACATTCTAATGAAGCAACGCATGAAACTAAGATTTGCAACGCACATGTTGGGAATTTCATTTTATTTACACACCACCTAGACACCATCTAAGACACCTACCTAGATATCACACGCAACAGTCTACATTTGACTGCACATCTTTGCACACCTCAAGAGTCTTAACACCATTAGCGTATAACCTTTATCACTTATATTTCATCATCTACCTATTCGTAGCTGTATGATTTGTATCCCGTTGACAATTGAATATAGTTCCATAAGCACAAGTACTGTGTATATTTTTTCTCAGGATCGATCAGTCGCAGTTTATTTACATGAGGTAAATTAAAGCGGTTTAACATGTGCGCCATTTTATTCGACTCCGACTGACTCCGAAAACGTAGTCCCGACTGTACTAATCATCTTTTTTGTAGGGGAGAGTCAATGTGAACGTGAATTTGAACACACTGTTTCCTTTAACGCATGCACAACGCAGAATTTGGTATATGGAAATGCTTTATCCGAATACAACGGTTAGCACCATTTCAGGCACCTTAGTTATCGAAGGGAACGTCGAACAAGCGGTCTTAATCCAGTCTATTCAGCAACTGATAAAGCAGTATGATGCATTTCGCATCCACATTTCCGTTGAAAATGGTGAACCACAACAATGGTTCATGCCACAATCAGAAGAAGCTGAATCCATTACGTATATGAACTTCAGCAGTGAAAGTGAAGCGCTTGATTGGTTGCAAGAATACAACCGCAAGCCAATCAGTATATACGATTCTAAGCTCTATCAATTTGTCGTGTTTAATATGAATGATGAAGAACATTGGGTAAACTTTAAAAGTAATCACATTATTTGTGACGGTGTATCTTCACATATTATTTCGCAATCGATTATGAACAATTATATCGCAATTACAAGTGGAACGTTCTCCGAGCAAGAACAAAAAGAGGGCTACCTGCGATATATTGAAACCGAGCAACAATATGAGCAATCAGAGCGATATCGGAAAGACAAGGCTTACTGGTTGGACAAGTTTCAGACATTGCCCGAGATAACGGGGATTAAACCGTACCCTCCATATTCGATTAGCACGGCAGCGAGTCGCAAGACGCTAACGATTACCGGTGAACGTTACGAGCAGTTGAGGTTGTTTAGTGAGCAGCACAACGTCAGCTTATATACTCTATTTTTGGCTGCATTGTACACGCTTCTTCATAAGTTGACAGGCAGCGAGGACATTCCGATCGGTAGTGTGTATGCGAACCGTACAACACGACACGAAAAAGAAGTGATAGGTATGTTTGTAAGTACGGTGGCAGCCCGCTTGACGTTAGAGCCGGATCAACCGATGCTTGACTTCCTACACTATGTAGCCAAAGAACAGAAAGCTAACTTACGCCATCAAAAATATCCGTATAATCAGCTTATTCAAGATTTAAGAGACACCTATAACACGAAAGAGATTCAAGATCTTTTTTCGGTTTCTGCGGAGTATAGACCGCTTCGTTGGTCAGACTATGGCAGTTTTCGTGTCCAGCAAAAGACAAGCTTTACTGGACATGAAGTAGATGATTTATTGCTTCGCATTGAAGAAATGATTGACGACGAGCAAATCGTACTGCATTTCGATTACCGCAGTGAATTGTTTGACGATCAAGAAATAGCCCGCATTATCGAGCAGTTGTTCACCATCGTAAACCACATCTTAGTTCATCCTCAGCAGACGATACGCCAATGTTCACTTTTGAATGACATGGAAAAAAATCAAATTATATCGCAGTTCCATCAAGCGGCTTCAGACATACATATACCACGGGACAAGACCATTCATCAGCTGTTTGAAGAACAAGTTGAACGGAGTCCTGATCAGGTTGCCGTCGTGTTTGAAGACCAGCAACTCACCTATCGCGAATTAAATACACGGGCGAACCGGTTAGCGAGAACGCTTCGCAATCACGGTGTGAAGCCTGATCAACTCGTTGGCATTATGGTTGATCGCTCACTGGAAATGATCGTTGGCATTATGGCCATTTTAAAAGCGGGTGGCGCGTATGTGCCGATTGATCCGGAGTATCCGGAGGAGCGTATTCGTTACATGCTGGAAGATACGCAAGCCAACGTATTGCTGACTCAGCAGCATATGCAAGCGCGGGTTGCTTTTACAGGAACTTGCATCATCTTGGACGGCGTGAACGTCGCTGGTGCAGAAGCAACTGGAGCATCAGTAGAAACAGCAGCAACAGCAGAAATAGTAGCAACAGCTGCAATACTCTCGGCAGAAGCTTATCACGAAGATGGCTCCAATCTACCATCTGTCAGTGAGCCGGAGCATTTATCTTATGTTATTTACACATCTGGTACGACAGGCAAGCCAAAAGGGGTCATGATCGAGCATCGACAGGTCGTCGCCATGGCGTACGCTTGGAAACATGAATATAAGTTGGCGCAGGAAGGGATGAAATGGCTACAATGGGCCAGCTTCTCCTTTGACGTCTTCTCTGGCGACTTGGTGCGGACGTTATTACACGGCGGCGAACTCGTGCTCTGCCCAGCGCATGCACGGGCGAATCCAGCGGAAATCGTCAAGCTTATCCAAGCGCATCGCATTCACATGTTCGAATCGACGCCAGCACTCGTTATTCCGTTGATGGATTACGTTTATGAGGAGCAGCTGGACATTAGCAGTCTGAAATTACTCATCGTCGGTTCAGATCATTGTCCGGTCGAACAGTATCAGAAGCTGCACGAGCGGTATGGCTCGCAACTGCGCATCGTGAACAGTTACGGGGTAACAGAAGCTTGTATCGATGCTTGTTATTTCGAACCGTCAGCGGAGTCTGCGGAGCCGCTTCGGATGTTGCCAATCGGGAAGCCGTTGCCAGCGGTAGAAATGTACATTTTGGACGACAATCGTTCGATGCAGCCAATCGGACTGGCAGGTGAGCTGTTTATCGGCGGAGCCGGCGTCGGCCGCGGGTACTTGAATCAGCCGGAAATGACGGCGGATAAGTTCGTGGACAATCCGTTTGCAGCAGGTGAACGGATGTACCGGACAGGCGATCTCGCGAAATGGATGCCAGATGGAAACATTGAATACTTGGGACGGATTGACCACCAAGTAAAAATTAGAGGCTTCCGCATCGAAATCGGCGAGATCGAATCACAGCTCTTGAAGACGACAGCGGTTCGTGAAGCGGTCGTAGTAGCACGCGAAGACGGCAGTGGTCAGAAAGTGCTGTGCGCGTACTTCACAGCTGACCAAGAGTTGACGGTCAATGAGCTACGCGGAGGCTTGGCGCAGGAACTGCCAAGCTATATGATTCCGTCCTATTTCACCCAATTGGATCAACTTCCTTTAACGCCAAATGGTAAAGTCGATCGGAAATCGTTGCCAGAACCAGAAGGCAACGTACAGACCGGCATCGAGCATGTTGCACCACGAACACCGCTAGAAAGCGAACTGGCCCACATATGGCAGCAATTGCTTGGTATTGCGAATATCGGTGTGAAGGACAATTTCTTTGATCTCGGCGGACATTCCTTACGAGCAACGTTGCTTATTAATAAGCTGCAAAAACAGATGCACATCGATGTATCGTTGCGAGATGTGTTCCGCTTTCCAACGATCGAACAAATGGCTATGTTTATTGCGGGATTGGACGAACAGGTGTATAGCTCTATTCCTGTGGTCGAACGAAAAGACTACTATCCTGTGTCATCTGCGCAAAAACGGTTGTACATTTTGCATCAAATGGAAGGTGCGGAGCTTAGCTACAACATGCCAGGCGTGATGACGATGACAGGCCGGATCGACCAGCAGCAATTTACGTCTGCATTTCACCAGTTAATTGCTCGGCATGAGACACTGCGCACGAGCTTTGAAATGGTGAACGGCGAACCCGTGCAGCGTGTACATGATACGGTTGACTTTACGCTTGAGGTGATTCAAGCAAGCGAGGAGACGGCAGGGGAAGTAGTCCGTCGTTTTGTTCGTGCCTTTGAGCTGGATAAGCCGCCATTGTTGCGGGTTGGTCTGGTTGAGATCTCAAGTGAGCATCATATTTTAATGCTCGATATGCACCATATCGTGTCCGACGGTGTTTCGTTAGCGATATTGGTAGAAGAGTTCGCCCAACTTTATAACGGAGCAGAACTATCTCCGTTGCGCATCCAGTATAAAGATTACGCTGTATGGCAACAATCCGCGGCTCAGCAGGATGCTATGAAGCAACAAGAAGCGTACTGGTTGGAATTGCTTCAGGATGAATTACCAATATTGGAGATGCCTACCGATTACGCGCGACCTGCTGTACAAAAATACGACGGACGCACGATCCAATTTACGATTGATTCGCAGCAGAACGAGCGCTTGCAGCAAATCGCAGCGGAGACGGGATCGACATTGTATATGGTATTGCTTGCTGCATACACGATTTTGCTACACAAATATACCGGACAAGAAGATATCGTAGTCGGCACGCCGATTGCAGGTAGAACACACGGAGATGTGCAGCCGCTCATCGGGATGTTCGTCAATACGCTTGCGATTCGAAATTATCCCGCAGCGGATAAATCGTTCCGCTCCTATTTGGAGGAAGTAAAGGCAACGACGTTAGGGGCGTTCGAGCATCAGAATTTCCCGTTCGAACAACTGGTAGAAAGTTTGCAAGTGACGAGAGATTTAAGCCGCAACCCGTTGTTTGATACGATGTTCGCGCTGCAAAATACAGAAAACGTGGAGTTCCAGCTTGAAGGACTGCAAATGACACCGTACCCGAGTGAATATACGGTTGCCAAATTTGATCTGAGCTTGGATGTGACCGAAGGAACTTCAGGGCTTGAGTGCAGTCTGGAGTATGCGACTTCGTTGTATAAGCGCGAAACGGCAGAGCGAATAGCGAAGCACTTTGAGCAATTGCTTGTCGCTATCGGAAGTGAGCCGGATGCTTCTATTTCTACTTTAGGCATCATTAGCGCAGCGGAGACGACACAAATTTTAGACGAGTTCAATGATTCCACCTTGGAAGCACCAAGTGAGCAGACGCTCCCGCAGCTCATTGAGGAGCAAGCGGCGCGTACGCCAGACGCAGTAGCTGTGCAATTCGACCAGCAGCAGCTTACTTATCGCGAACTGAATGAGCGTGCAAATCGCTTGGCACGCACGTTACGAGCGAAAGGTGTACAAGCTGATCAGCTTGTTGCCATTATGTCCGATCGTTCGCTAGAGATGATTATCGGCGTTCTCGCGGTCTTAAAAGCAGGAGGCGCGTATGTACCGATCGACCCGGACTATCCGGAAGAGCGCATCAGCTACATGCTGCAAGATT
The DNA here is from genome assembly GCF_021223605.1 of Paenibacillus sp. 481. Taxonomy (NCBI): domain Bacteria; kingdom Bacillati; phylum Bacillota; class Bacilli; order Caryophanales; family Paenibacillaceae; genus Paenibacillus; species Paenibacillus sp. 481. The sequence goes on along the minus strand of NZ_CP075175.1, from coordinate 5,601,478 downwards.
CGGCAGCTCAATGGCTATTGGTACAAGGACATTTAACGAATCGTGTGACAAATCAAGCGGCGAATCTGGCTCCTTATGCGGGCACGATTATCGTGATCGATGAAGAGTCAGCGTACAGTGAGGACGGTTCGAATGTGGAGCCTGTTCACCATGCTGACCATTTAGCTTACGTCATTTATACGTCTGGTACGACGGGCAAGCCAAAAGGAGTCATGGTCACGCATCGCAATGTAGCGAGCTACGTTCAAAGCTTTATCACCGAGTTCCAAATCGTAGCTAACGATCGCATCTTGCAACAAGCGTCCATCTCATTTGACACGACTGTGGAAGAATTGTACCCAGCACTGCTTACCGGTGCGCGTATCGTTATCGTAAGCAAAGAAGATGTCGTTGACGCACAGCGACTAGCTGAAAAAGTGCGTATGTACGAGGTGACAGTCGTTTCCTGCTCACCGCTGCTTTTAAATGAATTAAACCACTGGTTAACAGAGCAGCATGGTGTAAGACTGTTTATATCTGGAGGAGATATCCTTAAAAAGGAATATTACTCCAACTTGCAGTCAGCTACCGTTTACAACACGTACGGTCCGACAGAGGGTACCGTTTGTGCAACTTATTATCGCTGTACTCATCAAGAGCAATCCAGCGTGCCGATTGGTAAGCCAATCGCGAATAAGCGCGTCTACATTTTGAATCGAGCCAACCAGTTGCAACCGATTGGTATTCCAGGAGAGCTGTGTATTGCAGGATCAGGCACGGTGCGGGGATATTTGAATCAGCCTGAGATGACAGCAGAGAAGTTTTCTGCCGATCCATTTGTAGCAGGCGAGCGGTTATACCGCACAGGAGATTTAGTAAAATGGCTACCGGATGGCAACATCGAGTATGTCGGCCGCATTGATGACCAAGTTAAGATTCGCGGTTATCGTATTGAGTTAGGCGAAGTGGAAACCCACTTGTTAAAGGTGGAGCACGTGCAAGAGGCAGTTGCTATCGCACGGGAGGATGATAACGGAACGAAAGTGCTGTGCGCTTATTTCGTAGCGGATAAGGAGCTTACGGTAAGCGAGCTGCGCGGGGCGATGGCACGTGAGTTGCCAAGCTACATGATTCCGTCTTACTTTGTGCAACTGCCGCGCATGCCGTTAACGGCGAACGGAAAGTTGGATCGCAAGGCGTTGCCAGCGCCAGAAGGTCAGATACACACGGGAGGAACGTATGTTGCTCCACGCACGGAAGCAGAAAAGGCGCTAGCGGCTGTATGGCAAACGGTGTTGGGCATCGATCGCGTCGGTGTAAATGATCATTTCTTCGAGCTTGGTGGAGATTCGATTAAATCGATCCAAGTATCATCCCGTTTACATCAGGCTGGTTACAAACTTGAAATTAGAGATTTATTCAAATATCCAACGATTGTTGAATTAAGCACGCAACTGCAACCAGTCGCAAGAATCGCGAATCAGGGCGCAGTAAGTGGTGAAGTCATCCTTTCACCGATTCAACGCTGGTTTTTTGAACAGCAATTTGCACATCCGCACCATTATAATCAATCGGTTATGTTGTATCGGAAAGATCGTTTTGATGAAGCGGCGCTGCGCAACGTGCTGCACACAGTCGTTGAGCATCATGATGCACTGCGGATGGTGTTCCGTGTAGCGGAACAAGGGTATACCGCTTGGAATCGTGGCGTAAACGAAGGCGAGCTTTATCATTTGGAAGTTGTCGATTTCACCGCACTAACCGATGACCAACAAGTGCTAACTCACGAAGAGCTTGGCAAGCGGATTGAAGCGAAAGCAAATGACATGCAGAGCAGCTTTACTTTGCAGACGGGACCGTTAGTACAAGCAGGGTTATTCCAGTGTGCAGACGGCGATCATTTGCTCATTGTCATTCATCATAGCGTGGTCGACGGTGTATCGTGGCGCATTGTGCTGGAGGATATTGCGGTCGGTTATGAGCAGGCGATCCAAGGAAAGCACGTACAACTTCCGGCCAAAACAGACGCTTATCAGTTATGGTCCGAGCAACTCGTGACGTATGCGCAAAGCGAAGCGATGGAGCAAGAGTTCGCATATTGGCAGCATATCGCACAGACCGAGACGAAGTTGCTACCTAAAGATCATGCAGTGGCTGAATCGTTGCAGCAAGACAGTCAATCCGTGGTCGTGCGCTGGAATTCGCAGGAGACGGAGCAACTGCTCAAGCATGTGCATCGTGCGTATCGCACAGAGATGAACGACATTTTGTTAACGGCGTTAGGAATGGCTTTGCAAAAATGGAGCGGTCATGAGCGCATTTTAGTTAATTTAGAAGGTCACGGCCGAGAATCGATTTTGGAAGATATGGATATTTCCCGAACCGTGGGCTGGTTTACGAGTGAATTCCCAGTCGTGCTTGATATGGAACTAAGCGCAGATCAATCCGAAAAAGCGTTGGCGTACCGGATTAAAAAGGTGAAGGAACAATTGCGGCAAATTCCGAACAAAGGAATCGGCTATGGCATCGCTCGTTATTTGTCTGAACATGTGATCAGTGATGTGAATGTAGCTGGAGACTTGCATGTCAATCCGGAAGTTAGCTTTAACTACTTGGGCCAATTTGACCAAGATTTGAACAATCATGCGATTGCGATCTCGCCGTATTCAAGTGGGAAAGACGTAAGCGGTGAACAAGTACGCAAGTACGTGCTGGACATCAACGGCATGATTGCGGAAGGCTCATTGTCGTTAGATATCACGTACAGCCATAAGCAATACGATGTGGATACCGTGGAGCAGTTGGGTGAACTTTTGCGACAAAGCTTGCAGGATATCATCGCTCACTGTTTGACGAAAGAACGGACAGAACTCACTCCAAGCGACCTGTCATTCAAAGCAATTGAAGTGGAGGAACTGGAGCAGCTCGTGGAACAAACGTCTCACATTGGCGAAATCGAAAATATGTACACGTTAACGCCGATGCAAAAGGGAATGTGGTTCCATAGTGCGCTGAACGAGCAGTCGGGTGCTTATTTTGAGCAGACGCAGTTCACGCTGGAAGGGCCACTTGATGTAGACGTGTTCATGCGAAGCTTGAACAACTTGACAGCACGCCACGCTGTGCTGCGTACGAATTTTTACGGTAGTTGGTCAGGACAGCCACTGCAAATTGTATACGAGCAAAAGCAAGTTGGGTTCGCTTATGACGATTTGCGCACATGGGATGAAACGGAGCAGCGTGCTCTTATTGAGCAAGCGGCGAGTGATGACAAGGTACGCGGCTTTAATTTAGAACAGGATGCGCTGATGCGTATGGCGGTTATGCAGACAGGTGACGAAAGTTACCAAGTGCTATGGAGCTCGCATCATATTTTGATGGACGGTTGGTGCTTGCCGCTGATCGCCAAAGAAGTGTTTGATACGTACGCTGCATTTATGCAGAATCAGGTGCCGGAACGTACTTCTACATCCTCGTACAGCCAGTATATTGAGTGGTTGGAGCGTCAGGATGCGAACCGTGCAGCTTCTTATTGGAATCACTATTTACAAGATTATGAGCAGCATACGGAGTTGCCGCAGCAGCGGGGACGTAGTGAAGAGTATGTCGCTGAACAAGTCGTGTGCCAACTAAGCAAGAGCTTGAGCGAGCGGATGAATCTCGTAGCCAAGCAGCATCATGTCACGTTGAATACGTTGATGCAAGCGGCGTGGGGCATTATTTTACAAAAATATAACAGCACGAACGATGTTGTATTCGGTATCGTCGTATCCGGAAGGCCGGCTGAAATTCCAGGTATCGAGGAAATGATCGGCTTGTTCATTAATACGATTCCGATTCGGATTCGTTGTGAATCAGAAGCAAGCTTCGCAGATGTAATGAGCAGCATGCAGGAACAAGCATTGGCATCTGCCAGCTACGATTACTATCCGTTGTACGAGATTCAAGCGAATAGTACGCAAAAGCAGGATTTAATTAATCATATTATGGTATTTGAGAACTACCCGATGGAGCAGCAGCTTCAGGAAGTCGATAGTCTCGATGAAACGCGGTTGAAAATGTCGAACGTGACGGCGGCGGAGCAAACGAACTATGACTTCAACTTGATGATCGTGCCAGGTGAACAAATTGTTGTGCAGTTGGACTACAACGCGAACGTGTTTGACCGCACCAGTGTTGAGCAAATGAGAGATCATCTTGTCCATATGCTGGAGCAAGCTGTTTCGGATCCGCACATTCGTGTCGCGCATTTGGAAGTGGCGACTGCGGAAGAAAAAGTAGAAATTGTCGAGCGTTTTAACGACACAGCTACGTCGTATTCGCGTAACAATACGATTCATCAATTGTTTGAAGCGCAAGCAGAACGTACGCCAGAAGCGACAGCTATCGTATTTGATAATGAGCAATTGACTTATCGCGAATTGGATGAGCGTGCAAACCGCTTGGCCCGCACGATTCGTGCGCAAGGCGTACAGCCTGATCAGCTTGTCGGCATTATGGTGGAGCGTTCGCTTGAAATGATGGTCGGTATTTTGGCCATTATGAAAGCTGGCGGAGCGTATGTACCGATCGATCCGGCCTATCCGACAGAGCGTATCCGCTTTATGTTGGAGGATTCAGGAGCGAATGTGTTGTTAGTACAGCGCCATTTGCAACAACAAGGTTCCGCTACGGACTATATCGTACAGCAGCAAACGGATGGCAAGCTGATCGTAATCGAGTTGGATGACGAGCAAGCTTATGCTGAAAATGGAACCCGTTTAACGCCGATTAGTGAAGCTCAGCACTTGGCTTACGTCATTTACACTTCAGGAACGACAGGTTTGCCTAAAGGGGTAATGATTGAGCATCAAAGCGTGTGCAATGCACTACTGTGGCGTAAATCAGCCTACGAACTGAACGCATCCGATCGGGTGCTACAACTGTTCTCGTTCTCGTTTGACGGTTTTGTGATGAGCTCCTTTACACCGTTATTAGGTGGAGCTAGCGTTCATATGCTGCAAGAGGAAGAGTCCAAGGACCCTGTCTCCTTACGGGCAGCTATTGAGCAAGCGGGCATTACACATTTCATTTGCGTGCCTAACTTGTATGCCGCACTGTTAAATGTTATGCAGGCTGAGGATGGCCACACATTGCGCAGCGTGACGTTGGCGGGCGAGAGCATCAGTACGCCGCTAGTGAACCAGAGTAAACTGCAGTTGCCTCATGTGGCGCTGTTTAATGAATATGGACCGACGGAAAATAGCGTGGTCACGACTTGCGCGAGCGATATTGCTGCGCACGAGAGCATTACGATCGGGACACCTATTTCAAATTGTCAAGTATTGATTTGCAATGAACAAGGACATGTGTTGCCGACCCATGTGCCAGGTGAGCTTTGTATTGCGGGTGCAGGTCTAGCGAGAGGGTACTTGAATCAACCAGAGCTGACCGATTCGAAATTTGTGGCTCATCCTTTAACAGCGGGCGAACGGTTGTATCGTACGGGCGATTTGGCGAGATGGCTACCAAATGGCAGTATCGAATATTTAGGACGTATTGACCATCAGGTCAAAATTCGCGGATTCCGAATTGAGCTTGGCGAGGTTGAAGCTCAGCTACTGAAAATACAGTCCGTGAGGGATGTCATCGTCATTGCCAGAGCAGATAACAACGGACAAAATGTATTGTGTGCGTATGTTGTGGCAGACAAGGAACTGACGGTAAGCGAGTGGCGGGAAGCGTTGCTGCAAGAGCTGCCAAGCCACATGATTCCGTCGTATTTTGTTCAGTTGGAACGATTGCCGTTGACACCAAACGGAAAAGTGGATCGCAAGGCGCTGCCAGCCCCGCAAGATGGAATGCAAACGGGGACGGAGTATGTTGCGCCGCGAACATCGCTTGAAGCGACGTTGGTGGACATTTGGCAAGAGGTACTTGGACTTGCGGGTAGCATCAGCGTGAAGGATAGCTTCTTTGAGCTAGGTGGTCATTCCTTGCGTGCAACTACGCTCGTGAGCAAGCTGCACAAGGAGTTGAACGTGCATGTGCCGCTGCGCGATGTGTTCCAATTCCCAACGATCGAAGAGTTGGCGAACGTGATTGCTGGAATGGACAAGCAAGCGTACAGCGCGATTCCGCTGATTGAAGCATCGATCGAAGTGCGGAATTCAGCTAACACTGGGGACCGTGATCAAAATGGTAGCAACACCGACAGAGACATTGACAGTGATTACTATCACGTCTCGTCTGCGCAGAAGCGGTTGTATATTTTACAACAGCTTGAAGGTGCCGAGCAGAGTTACAACATGCCAGGCATGCTGTTGCTCGAAGGTAAGCTGGATCGAGATCGGTTCACAGCCGCGTTCAAGCAGCTGATTGCACGCCACGAGACACTGCGTACCGGCTTTGAAATGATCGATGGCGAGCCTGTGCAACGCGTGTACCGTACCGTCGAGTTCGCGGTGGAGTTGATGAAGGCAAGCGAAACAGAAGCGAATGCGTTAATCGATTCGTTTGTACGCACCTTTGACCTCAAGCAGCCACCATTGCTACGTGTCGGATTAATTGAACTCGCACAGGAAAGACATATGCTGCTGTTTGATATGCACCATATCGTTTCTGACGGCGTTTCGATGGCGATTTTGGTGGAAGAGTTTGTCCGTTTGTACAGCGGTGAAGAACTAGCGCCATTACGCATTCAGTATAAAGACTACGCTGCATGGCAGCAGTCTGAAGCACAGCGCAAGCTGCTACAAGAGCAGGAAGCGTACTGGATTCACGAACTGCGTGGCGAGCTACCGCTGTTGGAAATGCCAACAGACTTTGCTAGACCGCTATTCCGTAGCTATGCCGGAGATACGCTCGAATTTACCATCGATGCGGGCAAGCTTGCACAATTGAGACAGCTTGCAGCAAGTAGCGGGGCGACGCTGTACATGGTGCTACTGGCGCTTTATACAACGATGCTTCATAAATATACGAATCAAGAAGATATTATTGTGGGCACTCCGATAGCGGGTAGAACGCATGTGGATGTGGAGCCGCTCATCGGGATGTTCGTTAACACGTTGGCGATCCGCAATTATCCAGCCAGTGACAAGACATTTATGTCTTTTGTCAAAGAAGTGCAGGCCACGACGTTACGTGCTTATGAACATCAGCAATATCCGTTCGAACAGCTCGTGGAACAGGTGCAGCTGACACGGGACGTAAGCCGCAATCCGGTGTTCGATACCGTATTCGTTTTGCAGAACATGGAGCAGGAGAAGTTTGCACTTGAAGGCTTGGAGTTGACGCCGCAATCGCTTGAGCATGCTGTAGCGAAATTTGACTTGAGCTTCCATGCAGCGGAGAGCGACGCAGGGTTAGCGTGCAGCATTGAGTTTGCGACATCCTTGTACCAACGTGAAACGATTGCACGGATGGCGAATCATTTCGATCAGCTCGTCGAGGCTGTTATTCGTGAGCCACAGGCGCAGCTAGCTGCTCTGACGATGGTAACCGTGGAAGAAAAAGCGCAAATGCTGAACCAGTTCAACGATACAGCAGCGGACTACCCACGTACGAAGACGATTCACCAGTTGTTTGAAGAACAAGTGGAACGAACGCCAGCAGCGATCGCGGTTCAGTTCGAGCAGGAGCAGTTAACGTATCGCGAGCTAAATGAACGTGCAAATCGTTTGGCGCGAACGTTACGTGAGCTTGGCGTGCAGTCCGATCAATTAGTAGGTATTTTGGTCGAGCGTTCAGCCGACATGGTCGTAGGGATACTGGCGATTTTGAAAGCTGGCGGCGCCTATGTGCCGATTGATCCTGATTATCCAATTGACCGTATCCAATACATGCTGGACAATTCGGAAACGAAAGTACTCATTTTGCAACACCATCTACAATCTTTAGCAGTTGACTTTACAGGCACTACGGTCTGGATCGAAGACGAGCAAAGTTATAGTCAAGACGACACGAATTTGGCGGGCATCAATAAGCCAGCTGATCTGGCCTATGTCATCTTCACATCAGGAACGACAGGTAAGCCGAAGGGAACGTTGATTGAGCACCGGAACGTCGTCCGACTCTTGTTCAACAGCAACAATTTGTTTGACTTCAATTCAACCGATACGTGGACGTTATTCCATTCATTCTGCTTTGATTTTTCCGTCTGGGAAATGTACGGGGCGTTGTTGTACGGGGGCCGACTCATCGTTGTGCCACAGTTAACAGCTAAAAATCCAGCCCAATTCCTGAATCTGCTTAAGCAGCAACAGGTAACGATACTGAATCAGACACCAACGTATTTTTATCAGCTCGTGCGTGAAGCTTTGGCAGACGAGGGTCAGACGCTGAACATTCGTCAGGTCATTTTTGGTGGCGAGGCGCTTAGTCCACAATTGTTAAAAGATTGGCGTGCCAAGTATCCGCAGACGCAGCTTATTAATATGTATGGCATCACCGAGACGACTGTACACGTAACTTACAAAGAAATTACAGAAGTGGAAATTGAACAAGCGAAAAGCAACATTGGACACCCGATCCCAACGCTGCAAGTATACGTGCTCGACCCGAATCGTCAGTGCGTGCCTATCGGAGTTGCGGGTGAAATGTATGTTGCAGGTGATGGTTTGGCACGTGGGTATTTGCATCGTCCAGACTTGACCGCTGAAAAATTTGTAGACAATCCGTTCATTTCAGGTGAACGCATGTATCGCTCGGGTGATTTAGCGCGATGGCTGCCAGATGGCAACATCGAATACTTGGGTCGGATCGATCATCAAGTCAAAATTCGCGGCTATCGTATTGAGCTCGGCGAAATCGAGGCTCAACTAGCGAAGGTGGAATCGATTCAGGAAGCAATCGTCCTTGCACGTGCAGATGATACCGGAGAAAAGTTGTTATGCGCTTATTTTGTTGCCGATCGGCCGCTTACGATTGCTGAACTGAAGGGAACGTTGTCGCAGGTATTGCCAGCTTATATGCTCCCGTCGTTCTTTATACAGTTGGAACGGATGCCATTGACTTCAAACGGCAAAGTCGATCGCAAAGCGCTGCCAGCACCAGAAGGCAGCATGAGCATCGGAACGGAGTACGTTGCACCACGAACAGCGCTCGAAGCGCAATTAGCTACTATTTGGCAGGAAATATTGGGTATTTCGGCTGTAGGTGTCAAGAACGACTTCTTTGAACTTGGCGGTCACTCGCTGCGTGCGACGACATTAGTAAGCAAGTTGCATAAGGAAATGAATATCGAGCTGCCTTTGCGGGACGTGTTCCAACATCCAACGATTGAAAAAATGGCTATAGCCATTGCAGGGATGGAAAAGCAGCAGTACGTGTCCATCCCGACGATCGAAGAACGCGAGTATTATTCGGTATCTTCAGCACAAAAGCGGTTGTACATTTTGCATCAGCTCGAAGGGGCTGAACAAAGCTACAACATGCCAGGCGTGATGCAGATAGAAGGTGTGCTAGATCGGAATCGCTTTGAAGCCGCATTCCGAGGGTTGATCGCGCGTCATGAAACGCTGCGCACGGGCTTTGAGCTCGTGAACGGGGAACCTGTTCAGCGGATATACCGCGCTCAAGAGATTGAGTTCGCGATTGAAGTGATCCAAGCTGCTGAAGCAAACGCACATGAAGCCGTACGTAACTTTGTTCGCGCGTTTGCGCTGGATAAACCGCCGTTGCTGCGCGTAGGGCTGATAGAACTCGCACAGGAACGCCATTTGCTCTTATTTGATATGCATCATATTATTTCTGACGGTGTTTCCATGGGCATTGTGATGGAGGAATTCGTCCGCTTGTACGGTGGCGATGAACTGGCACCGTTACGTATTCAATATAAAGACTATGCTGCTTGGCAGCAGTCAGCAGAGCAACAACAGCAGTTGGAGTTGCAGGAAGCATACTGGTTGGACGCATACCGCGGTTCACTTCCAATCTTGGAAATGCCAGCAGATTATGCGCGGCCTGCGGTACAAAAGTACGATGGAATAACGTTGAAGTGGCATATGCGCCCAGAGACCGGCGCAGGCTTGCAGCGTATAGCGGCCGAAACTGGCTCCACGTTGTATATGGTGCTGCTAGCTGCTTATACCGTGCTGCTTCACAAATATACGGGGCAGGAAGATATTGTGGTCGGAACGCCGATTGCGGGTAGAACACACAGTGATGTGCAGCCGCTGATTGGAATGTTTGTGAATACGCTAGCTATTCGCAGCTATCCGACTGCTGACAAAACATTCCGCACGTATTTGGATGAAATAAAGGCAGCTACACTCGGTGCGTTTGAGCGTCAGAGCTATCCATTCGAGCAACTGGTGGACAAGCTGCAAGTGACGCGAGATTTAAGCCGCAATCCATTGTTTGATACGATGTTTGCTTTGCAAAATACGGAAGAGAAGTCCTTGGAGCTGCAAGGATTTGGGCTTGAGCTCACACCGTATCCGTTAGAGTCGACGGTATCGAAGTTCGACCTCACCTTAGATGTTATCGAAGGCGAGGAAGGGCTGGAATGTAGCCTTGAGTTCGCGACTGCGTTGTATAAGCGTGAAACGATTGAGCGGATGATTAGCCATTTTGGGCAGTTGCTCGACGCGATCGTAAACGAGCCAGAAGCGAAGCTGGCGGCGCTAAATATGTTGACTGTGGAAGAGCGAACACAAATTCAGGAGCTCTTTAACGATGCAGCTGCTGCCGAACAGTATCCGCGGGATAAGGCGGTTCATCAGCTATTTGAGGAACAAGTTGAACGGAGTCCTGATCAGGTTGCTGTCGTATGTGAGGACAAGCAACTCACATACCGCGAGCTGAATGCACGCGCGAATCAATTGGCACGAACGTTGCGTGCGCACGGCGTACAGCCGGATCAGCTCGTTGGCATTATGGTCGATCGTTCGTTAGAGATGATTGTCGGCATTATGGCTATTTTAAAAGCGGGTGGCGCGTATGTGCCGATTGATCCGGAATATCCAGAAGAGCGTATTCGTTACATGCTGGAAGATTCGCAAGCACAGGTGCTGCTGACGCAGCAGCATTTGAAAGCGCGGGTCGACTTTGCGGGAACATGTGTCGTGCTAGACGGCGTAGAGAGCTTGGAGAGCCTTGATAGTCTGGAAAGTCTGGACGGCGTAGAGAGCCTTGATGATGCGGAGGCGGGAGCAAGAGCAGTAACAGCTGCAACTATCACGTCCGACGTGTATCACGTAGATGATTCCAATTTACCGTCAGTCAGCGCACCGGAGCATTTGTCTTATGTCATCTACACCTCCGGAACGACAGGCAAGCCAAAAGGAGTCATGATCGAACAAGGTCAACTTGTTGCCATGGCGTACGCTTGGAAGCATGAGTATAAGTTGGAGCAAGTAGGAACCAAGTGGCTGCAATGGGCCAGCTTCTCCTTTGACGTATTCTCGGGCGACTTGGTGCGGACGCTATTACACGGCGGCGAACTCGTGCTCTGCCCAGCGCATGCACGGGCGAATCCAGCGGAAATCGTCAAGCTTATCCAAGCGCATCGCATTCAAATGTTCGAATCGACGCCGGCACTCGTTATTCCGTTGATGGATTACATTTATGAGGAGCAACTGGACATTAGCAGTCTGCAATTACTCATCGTCGGATCTGACCATTGTCCGGTCGAACAGTATCAGAAGCTGCACGAGCGGTATGGCTCGCAGCTGCGCATTGTGAACAGCTACGGGGTAACAGAAGCTTGTATCGATGCTTGTTATTTCGAACCGTCGGCGGAGTCTGTGGAGCCGCTTCGGATGTTACCAATCGGGAAGCCGCTACCAGCGGTACGGATGTACATCTTGGACGACAATCGTTCGATGCAGCCGATCGGTCTGGCAGGTGAGCTGTTTATCGGCGGAGCCGGCGTCGGCCGCGGGTACTTGAATCAGCCGGAAATGACGGCGGATAAATTCGTGGACAATCCGTTTGCAGCAGGTGAGCGGATGTACCGGACAGGCGATCTCGCGAAGTGGATGCCAGATGGCAACATTGAATACTTGGGACGGATAGACCACCAAGTGAAAATTAGAGGCTTCCGCATCGAAATCGGCGAGATCGAATCACAGCTCTTGAAGACGACAGCGGTCCGCGAAGCAGTCGTGGTAGCACGCGAAGACGGTAGCGGTCAGAAAGTGCTGTGCGCGTACTTCACATCCGACCAAGAGTTGACGGTCAGTGAGTTGCGCGGAGGGTTGGCGCAGGAGCTGCCGAGCTATATGATTCCGGCACACTTTGTACAGCTGGAAGAAATGCCATTAACGCCAAACGGCAAAGTAGACCGCAAGGCACTGCCTGCTCCAGAAGGAAGTGCGTACACGGGAACGGAATACGTCGCGCCGCGAACCGATGCGGAGAAGGCGTTGGCTACCGTATGGCAGTCTGTATTAGGCGTTGAACACGTCGGAATCATGGATCATTTCTTTGAGCTTGGCGGGGATTCGATTAAATCGATCCAAGTTTCCTCGCGCTTGCATCAAGCTGGATACAAGCTGGAAATTCGCGATTTGTTTAAATATTCAACGATAGCTCAACTAAGCTTGCACATTAAACAAGTGGGCAGAATGATCGATCAGCGTGCAGTGACCGGAGAGGTCGCGCTGACGCCGATTCAACGTTGGTATTTTGCGCAACAATTCGCTGATTCGCATCATTACAACCAATCGGTCATGCTGTATCAGCCAGCAGGCTTCGATGAGCAGGCGATTCGTCAAGTGCTCCGCAAGCTGGCCGAGCATCACGATGCACTGCGGATCGTGTTCCGTGAAACGGAGCATGGCTACAGTGCTTGGAATCGAGCCATTGAGGAGGGCGTTCTTTACAGCTTAGAAGTTGTTGATTTCAAGGCAAACCCAGCGTTCGCTGAAGCTATCACAACGAAGGCAAATGAGCTGCAAAGCAGTATCGACCTTCAAGCAGGTCCATTGCTTAAAGCGGGTCTATTCCAATGTGTAGATGGCGACCATTTGTTAATCGTCATTCATCATGGTGTGGTTGATGGCGTATCGTGGCGCATCTTACTCGAAGATATCGCGCTTGGCTACGAGCAAGCATTAAAAGGCGAAGCCGTTGTTCTGCCTACGAAGACCGATTCGTATCAGACGTGGTCGGAGCAGCTTACAGCATATGCGCAAAGCCCAGCGATGGAGCGGGAGCAAGCATTTTGGAGGCAAATCGTGCAGGGGCAAGCGGAACTACAACCGCTACCTAAGGATAAGCACACGGAGAGCTCGTTGCAGCAAGATAGTCAATCGATTGTCGTTCAGTGGAGTAAAGACGACACCGAGCAGCTATTAAAGCAAGTTCATCGGGCTTATAACACCGATATGAACGATATTTTATTAACGGCTTTAGGGATGGCTGTTCATAAATGGTGTGGCTACGAGCGACTGCTTGTCAATTTGGAAGGACACGGACGCGAGTCTATTGTGCCGGACATTGATATTTCACGCACCGTCGGTTGGTTCACGAGTGAGTATCCAGTGCTGCTGGATATGAATCCAGAACACGAGCTGTCTTATCGGATTAAAAAGGCGAAAGAGGACTTACGCCAAATTCCGAATAAAGGTATTGGATATGGCATTTATCGTTATTTAAGTGGGCAAGTAGCAGACTGGGGTCAGGCACCGGAAGTTAGCTTCAACTACCTCGGTCAGTTCGATCAAGATTTGCAAAATAATGAGCTAAGCATTTCGCCGTTTTCGAATGGTGCGGATATTAGTAGTAATCAGGTACGTCAGTATGTATTAGACATTAATGGCATGATTACGGACGGCTCATTGTCCTTTGACTTAAGCTATAGCCGTCAACAGTACGAAAGCGAAACGATGGAGCAACTGGCCGCATATTTGCGGGAAAGTGTGCAGGAGCTTATCGCCCATTGTGTAGCCCAAGTGCAGAGCGAATTGACGCCGAGCGATGTGCTGTACAAAGGATTAACAATTACAGAGCTGGATCAAATTGTGGAACAAACAAGCCAGATTGGTGAAATCGAGAACATTTATTCGCTGACGCCGATGCAAAAAGGAATGTGGTTCCACAGTACGTTGGATCAGCACAACGGAGCTTATTTTGAGCAAACTCGCTTTACGCTGCAAGGTATGCTTGATGTCCAGACGTTTGCCAAAAGTTTGGATGCTTTGGCGAAGCGCCACGCTGTGCTGCGGACGAATTTCTACAGTGCGTGGAACAATGATTTGCTGCAAATCGTGTACCGTGACAAATCGGTCGGATTCTCGTATGAGGATATCCGCGGGCTAACAGCAGCCGAACAGTCAGCGCATATTGAGCATGTGGTCAAAGCGGATAGACAGCGCGGATTTAATTTGGAGCAGGATGCCCTGTTACGTGTGTCGCTGTTACAGACGGGTGACCAAAGCTGTCAGGTACTGTGGAGCTCCCATCATATTTTGATGGACGGTTGGTGCTTGCCGCAGCTTACGCAGCAATTGTTCGACATCTATGCTTCGTATGAGCAGCCTAACTACACGGATCAAGCTGTAGAACCATCGTACAGTGACTATATTGAATGGTTAGGACAACAGGATGAACAGGCAGCATCCGCATATTGGACGAACTATTTAGCCAATTACGAACAGCAAACTGTGTTGCCGCAGCAAAAAGTGCAAAGCAGTCATGCTGAATATGCTGCCGAGAAGCTGAGCTGTGAGTTGGGCAAGAGCTTAAGCAGTCGTATTGAGCAAGTGGCGCGGCAACATCACGTGACCCTGAATACGTTTATGCAAGCGGTATGGGGCATTATGTTGCAAAAATATAACGGTACCGATGATGTCGTATTCGGTGGGGTTGTGTCAGGTAGACCAGCCGAAATTCCAGGCATCGAAGAAATGATCGGTCTGTTTATTAATACGATTCCGATTCGGATTACTTGCGCAGCGGAGTCACGCTTTGCCGATGTCATGATTGACGTACAGACGCAAGCATTGGAATCGGGTCGTTACGATTACTACCCGCTGTATGAAATGCAGGCGAAGACGACGCAGAAGCAAGACTTAATTTCGCACATTATGGTGTTCGAGAACTATCCGGTCGAAGAGCAAATGGAGCAAGCAGGCAGCGAAGAGCGTGACCAGCTGTCCATTATTGACGCCGAAGTAGCTGAGCAAACGAACTACAATTTCAATTTGATGGTCGTACCAGGTGAAGAAATAGGTATCCGTTTCGATTACAACGGACATGTGTTTGAGCGTGCGAGCATCGAGCGCTTCAAGGGGCATTTGCTGCACGTGTTAGAACAAGTGGTAGCGAATCCTCTAGTAGCTGTAAGCCAGATTGAGCTGGCAACCGCTCAAGAAAAAGCGGAAATTGTGGGCGTGTTCAATGATACGGCAGCTGAATATCCGCACGAGCAGACGATTCATCGGATGTTTGAAGAACAGGTGGAGCGTACGCCTGATGCGGTAGCCGTAATTTTTGAAGGGCAGCAGCTTACGTATCGCGAGCTGAACGAGCAAGCAAACCGCTTGGCACGTACGATACGGGCAGCTGGGGTACAGCCAGACGAGCTGGTAGCCATCATGTCAGAGCGTTCGCTTCCGATGATGATTGGAATTATGGCGATTTTAAAAGCTGGCGGTGCTTATGTGCCGATCGATCCACAGTTCCCAGAGGATCGGATCCGCTACATTTTGGACGATTCAGGCGCACGGTTGTGCTTGATGCAAGGTCATTTGCAGGAGAAACTGCAAGCTAGCTTTGCAGACGGAACCGTAGACATCGTGAATGTAGATGACGCAAGTGTGTATCATGCGGACGGGACAAATGTAGAGGCGGTCAACGATTCCAGAGATGCCGCGTATGTTATCTACACTTCGGGAACGACGGGTAGACCGAAAGGGGTCTTGATCGAGCATCATTCGGTCATCAATCGATTGTTATGGATGAACAAGAAATACCCGATAGATGCTGCGGATACGATTGTGCAAAAAACCGCGATCACGTTTGACGTGTCGGTCTGGGAGTTATTCTGGTGGTCCTTCGTTGGCGCCAAAGTGTGCTTGCTTCCAGTTGGCGGGGAGAAGAACCCAGCGACCATTTTGGACACGATTGCCGAGCAGCGTATTACGACGATGCACTTTGTACCGTCCATGCTGCATGCGTTCTTGGAGCATGTTGAACAGCAACCGACAGCGGAGTTACGTACGAAGCTGACATCGTTGCGGCAAGTGTTTGCGAGTGGTGAAGCTCTAACGGCTTCACAAGTAACGAGGTTCCATCAATTTATTACTCCGGTGAACGGAGCAAAAATTATCAACTTGTATGGCCCGACAGAAGCTACCGTCGACGTAACCTACTTTGACTTCACAGAGGTTGAAGAAATTGCAGGATACGAGCGAAGTGCATCTGACGCAACTGAGGCTACACAGACGATGCCAACATTGACGACTGTGCCAATCGGCAAACCGATCGACAATACGCAGATGTATATTGTGAGTGGACACAATCAACTGCAACCAATCGGCGTAGCTGGCGAGTTGTGCATTGCAGGCGTCGGTCTAGCACGAGAATATTGGAACCGCCCTGATTTGACGGCGGAGAAGTTCGTCGCTGTACCGTTTGCGCCAGATGAGCGCATGTACCGTACAGGTGACTTGGCGAGATGGATGCCAGACGGCAACATTGAGTATTTAGGACGATTCGACCATCAGGTCAAAATTCGTGGTTATCGCATTGAGCTTGGTGAAATCGAAGCCCAACTGTTGAGTATGGCAACGATTCAAGAGGCCGTTATCGTCGCACTTACAGACGACAGCGGACAAAATATGCTCTGTGCCTACTACGTGGCCACTGAAGAGCTGACCGTAGGCGAATTGCGAGAATATTTGTCGCAAGAGCTGCCTAGCTATATGGTTCCATCGTATTTTGTACAGCTTGCGTATATGCCGTTGTCTGCGAACGGAAAAATTGATCGCAAAGCGCTGCCTGCTTTAGACGGCAGTACACATACGGGCACGGACTATGTGGCACCACGCTCATGGCTGGAAGTGAAGCTGGCGCAAATATGGCAGCAAGTGCTAGGCGTTGCCAAGGTTGGCGTAAAGGACAACTTCTTTGACCTCGGCGGCCATTCCTTGCGGGCGACTACTTTGGTTACGAAGTTGCATAAAGAGCTCAACGTCAGCTTGCCGTTAAGAGATGTATTCCGCTTCGCGACGCTTGAGCAAATGGCGCAAGCGATAAATGAGCTGGAACAGCAGCAATACACTGCTATTCCGACAACGGAGCAGCAGGACGTTTACATGCTGTCGTCCGCACAAAAGCGGTTGTACATTGTGCAACAGCTGGAAGGTTCGGAGCATAGCTACAACATGCCAGGAGCCATGACCATCAAAGGGGAAGTGGATCGGGAGCAATTGGAGCTTGCTTTCCGGCAATTAATCGCTCGACACGAGACGCTTCGTACTAGCTTTGAGATGGTGAATGGCGATGCGATGCAGCGCATTCATGAACAGGTGCCTTTTGTGGTCGAGCATATGCAAGCCACAAGTGCAGAAGAAGCGGATCAAATGGTGCATAGCTTTATCCGTCCGTTCGATCTAGCGCAACCGCCATTGCTGCGGGTAGGCCTAATCGAGTTGGCACAAGACCATCATTTGCTGTTGTTTGACATGCACCACATCATTTCAGATGGGGTCTCGATGGGCATTTTAATTGAGGAATTTGTGCGTCTGTACAGTGGAGAGGAACTGCCACCGCTTCGGATTCAGTACAAAGACTATGCTGCATGGCAGCACTCCGAAGCACATGGTGAACGGATGAAACGGCAGGAAGCTTATTGGCTAGCAGCGCTGGCGGGCGATTTGCCACAGTTGGAACTGCCAACTGATTTTGCTCGACCAGCTGTTAAAAGCTATGAGGGAGATACGTTCCAATTTGCAATTGGCCAGCAGGAAAGCGATAGACTGCAACAAATTGCAGAGCAACATGGAGCGACCTTGTACATGGTGTTATTGGCCGCGTACACGACTCTACTCCATAAGTACTCGGGACAAGAGGATATTGTCGTCGGTACGCCGATTGCAGGTAGAACACATGCGGATTTAGAGCCGATTATCGGAATGTTCGTTAACTCACTCGCCATTCGCAGCTACCCAGTCGCGGACAAGCCGTTCCTGTCCTATTTGGAAGAGATGAAAGAAACGACTTTACATGCCTTTGAGAATCAGGACTATCCATTCGAAGAGCTTGTCGAACACATTCAGGTTGTTCGGGATTTAAGTCGTAATCCGCTGTTTGATACGATGTTCGTGTTGCAAAATACGGAACCGCAGGACGTTCAGCTCGGAGGGCTCACCGTGGAGCCGTATGAACAGCAGCATACAATCGCTAAATTCGATTTAATGCTGGAAGTTGCGCTAGCAGATGGAGCTTTAAGTGGACGTTTTGAATATTGCACGAAGCTGTTTACAGAGAACATGATTGACAATTTTGTAGCAGATTTCTTGTCCATTATTACTCACATTTGTGCGCAGCCTGAGTTGCGATTATCCGATCTGACGGGCAGCGGCCAGACGGATCAAGATCAAACGGATGAATTGGAAGAAACGATTGATTTTGCTTTCTAGGGGACTAGCTTGCTAATTTACTAACTTACTAATTTATATCTATTGCACACGATGGTTGACTAGATTTTTCTAGGTGAGGGTTGTGCTGCTGTGGCAATGACATCGAGATACGCGAGATGACGTTCAAACACACAGCAGCACAGTCTCAACTAGCTGAAAGTGGCTTTGCCCGATCGAGAGGGGAGACGATGAAATTGGCATTTGAAAAAGAAACCGCATTTTGGAACGAACAGTTTGATGCTGATCAGCTGCCTACAGTGCTGCCTTATCGTTACGCATCAACTGACGCTCCAGTACACATGGATTCGCTAGTAGACACCTTGACTGCGGACGTGTCAAATCGCATTACACAATTGGCTAAAGGTTCCCATTTAGCGACTTATATGATTTTGTTAACAGGCGTGCAATGCATGCTTCATAAATATACGAGTGAACAGACGATTATGGTCGGGATGCCGATCGTAAGAAAGCCGACAGAAACGCGGCGGCCGATCAACAATGTCGTACTTCTCAGCCATAACATCAACGCTAACGACTCCTTCAAAACGTTATTAACAGCACTAAAAACTTCACTGACAGAAACGATAAGCCATCAGAACATCCCGTTTCGCAAAATGACAGAGCGGCTCCAGTTACAGCATGTAAACGGGGTTCCAGTTGTGAATACCATCGTATCACTTTCCAATTTACATACGGTTGACATGGGTCAAAGCGTGGCGACTGAGCTTCACTTGCAGTTCGAATGCAAGCCGTCGCAGGAAATCGGTATCCGCGTATCTTTTGACGCTAATCGCTATGACAACCGATTGATTGCCCAATTCGTTAATCATTTGAATCAACTGTTCGCGGTGATGTTGTTCCAGCCAGAGCTTGAGCTTGGTCGTATGAACATATTATCTGAATCAGAACAGCATCAACTGCTGCATCAATTTAACGACACGTCGATTCCGTATCCGCGTGAGAAGACGATTCATCAACTGTTCGAAGAACAAACAGAGCGAACACCGGATGCGGTGGCCGTTGTGTTCGAGGACAAGCAGCTGACGTATGCGCAGTTGAATAGGGCGGCAAATCGGTTAGCCGTTCGGTTGAATGAGCAAGGTGTTGGACTGGGATCGCTGGTAGGTATTTGTGTAGAACGATCCTTTGAAATGGTAATTGGTCTGTTGGCCATTGTTAAAGCGGGCGGGGTGTATGTCCCGATTGATCCGTCTTACCCGCAAGCACGAATAACGGCTATGCTTGAAGACACAAAAGTTAACGTGTTGTTAACACAGGCGCATTTGCAGCAGCAATTGGAGTTACAACTGAATGAGAGCTCGGGACAACATTTAACATACCTTATTTTGAATGATGCTTCGGCAAGTGAAGCTACATTTGATACTAATCTAAGTGCGGATGGCCCAGAATCAGTAGCGCCAATGACTAGCGGAACTCACACGCAGGAGATGACAGGCGATGAAGGAGCATACATCGTCTACACTTCGGGGTCGACAGGTACGCCGAAAGGCGTTTGTGTGCCGCACCGTGGCGTTGTGCGACTCGTCACTTCACCAACCTATGTCAATATTTGCGAGCAGGACGTGTTTTTGCAAGGTTCGACAATTTCATTCGATGCGGCGACATTTGAGATTTGGGGAAGTTTGCTCAATGGCGCGACTTTAGTTATTTTGCCGCCTGGCAATTTATCGTTGGCGGAATGGGCGAGTGCGATTCAACAGCATGGTGTTACTGTGTTGTGGCTCACCGCAGGACTGTTTCAAGTGATGGTAGAAAATCAGTTGGATCAGCTACAAGGCGTCAAGCAGTTGTTAGTCGGTGGCGACGTTGTGTCGAAGACGCACGCACAAAAAGTGTTGGCACGCTATCGTGAATTAAGGCTTATTAACGGATATGGACCGTCTGAAAATACGACCTTTACGTGCTGCCACGACATTACGATGGCGGATGTGGAAGAGCGAGGCGCAACCTCGTCGATTCCGATTGGGCGTCCGATCGGCAATACGCAAGTATACGTGCTGGATAACGAGCAACAGCTGCTTCCGATAGGCGTAGTTGGCGAATTGTATGCGGGCGGCGATGGTTTGGCACAGGGATACTTGAACCGTCCAGATCTTACAGCAGAAAAATTCGTCGATCATCCTTTTGTGCAAGGACAGAAGTTGTACCGCACAGGCGATTTAGCGAAATGGCTGCCGGATGGCACGATCGAGTTTGTCGGCAGGATGGACGACCAAGTCAAAATTAGAGGCTACCGGATTGAGTTAGGTGAAATCGAAGCTTCTTTATTAAAAATAGAGGCAATTCAGGCGGCAATCGTCGTTGTGAGCGCAACCCACACGGGAGAGAAGCAACTATGTGCGTACTATGTTGCAAATCAGACAGTACCAACAGCACAATTGCGCGACGAATTGTCGCACCAGCTTCCAGCTTATATGATGCCGTCGTACTTTGTGCAGTTGGAGCAACTACCGCTCACATCGAACGGCAAGATCGACCGTAAAGCACTGCCTGCTCCTGAGGAGTTGGCGCAAGCGGGTATCGAGTATGTTGCACCGCGCACACCGCTTGAAACGCAGCTGGCAACCCTTTGGCAAGAGGTGCTAGGGCTTGAAAAAGTTAGCGTCAAAGATAACTTCTTTGACATAGGCGGGCATTCTCTGCGTGCTTCTACCCTTGTAAGTAAGCTGCATAAAGAACTGGGCTACAGCTTATCGCTGCGTGAGGTGTTCCAATACGCTACGCTTGAAGCGATGGCGGAGCAGCTTGCTGGTGCTACGCAGCATCACTATGAAGCCATTCCCATTGTAGAAGAGCAAGACTACTATCCTGTTTCCTCTGCGCAAAAGCGTCTGTATGTGCTGCATCAGCTCGAAGGGGCGGAGCAGAGCTACAACATGCCAGGTGTGATGCAGCTGGAAGGGCAGATCGATAAAGAGCGGTTCGAGTATGCTTTCCAAGCGCTAATCGCACGCCATGAAACGCTGCGAACGGGCTTTGAATTAGTGAACGGCGAGCCTATGCAGCGCATTTATCGCAACGTAGACTTCGCGGTTGAATATATACAGGCGAGCGCAACGGAAGCGGATGAGCAGGTGCACCGCTTTATTCGGACGTTTCATTTGGAACAGCCGCCGTTGCTACGTGTAGGATTGATTGAATTGACGGAGCAGGCTGCTGATCGGGCAGCGAGTAACACTGGTGAAGTAGATACGGCCGTTCAGCGGGATGCGCAACGCTATATTTTAATGTTTGATATGCACCATATTATTTCCGATGGTACTTCAATGGGTATTTTGGTAGAGGAGTTTGTCCGCCTTTACAGCCGCGAAGATTTGGCGCCATTGCGTATTCAATATAAAGATTATGCGGTATGGCAGCAATCGCAAGCGCAGCAGGAACAGTTGGCGCACAACGAAGCATACTGGCTCAAGGCACTTGGTGGCACGCTGCCTATCCTTGAAATGCCGACGGATTATGCGCGCCCTGCTGTACAAAGTTATACGGGCGATACGTTCAAATTCGTTATCGATGCGAATAAGAGCGAACAACTGCGTCGACTTGCAACAGAGAGCAGTACGACATTGTATATGGTTCTGCTAGCGGCCTATACGATTTTGCTGCAAAAATATACAGGCCAAGACGACATTATCGTCGGTACGCCGCTTGCAGGTAGAACGCACAGCGATGTGCAGCCGCTCATCGGAATGTTCATTAATACACTCGCGATTCGCAACTATCCGACGACAGAAAAAGCGTTCCGCGCCTACTTGGAAGATGTGAAGGAAGCGACTTTAGGGGCGTTTGAGCATCAGAACTACCCGTTTGAGCAATTGGTAGAGAAATTGCAAGTTACACGTGATTTAAGCCGTAATCCGTTGTTCGATACGATGTTTGCGCTGCAAAATACGGACAGCAAGGACTTTCAGCTTGATGAACTGTACATGCAACCGTATTCGGTTGACTACAACGTGTCCAAATTTGATCTGAGCTTAGACGTGGCAGAAGGCAGCGAAGGGCTGGAGTGTAGCTTCGAGTTTGCAACTGCTTTATACAAGCGCGACACCGTCATACGAATGGCAGAGCATTTCGATCAACTCATTGCTGCTATTGTGAACGAGCCAGAGGCGAAGTTGGCTGCATTAAGCATGTTAACGGAAGAAGAAACTGCACAAATTCAGTACGTATTTAATGATCCAACAGCGGACTACACGCGTGACAAGACGGTTCATCAGCTGTTTGAAGAGCAGGTAGAGCGTACGCCGAATCAGACGGCGGTCGTATTTGCGGGCGAACAGCTCACCTACGAACAATTGAATGACCGCGCGAATCGGTTAGCGCGTACTTTGCGTGTGCATGGTGTTCAGCCTGACCAATTGGTCGGCATTATGGCAGAGCGCTCGCTCGATATGATCGTGGGCATTATCGCCATTTTGAAAGCGGGTGGCGCTTATGTGCCAATCGATCCGCAATATCCAGAAGATCGTATCGTCTATATGTTGGAAAATTCAAAGGCACAAGTTCTGCTTACGCAGCAGCATTTGCAAGCGCGTGTGCCGTTCGACGGAACGTGGATCTTTATTGACGATGAAGCAGCCTATCACGAAGATGGGTCAAATGTGGAAGCGCTCAGTCAGCCTGACCACTTATCGTACGTCATTTATACGTCAGGTACGACGGGCCAGCCAAAAGGCGTTATGATCGAGCATCGCCAACTGACCGCGATGGCAAGTGCTTGGAAGCAAGAATATGAATTGCAGCAAGCGAATCAATCAGGTGTTCGCTGGTTGCAATGGGCCAGCTTCTCGTTTGATGTATTCACAGGCGATATGGCCCGTGCGTTACTGTTCGGCGGCGAGCTTATACTCTGTCCGGAAGAGACGCGGATTAATCCAGAGCAGTTGGTGAAGCTGATTCAACAGCACCGCATCCAAATGTTTGAATCGACGCCAGCACTCGTTATTCCGTTAATGGACACCGTATTTAAGCAGAACTTGGATATCAGTAGTCTTGAACTGTTAATCGTAGGATCAGACCAATGTCCGACTAAGGATTTCCAAACTTTGGTGACGCGTTTTGGTTCACAAATGAGAATTGTTAACAGCTACGGAGTCACAGAGGCGTGTATTGATGCCAGCTACTTTGAGCTGAGCGCAACCGAACGCGATTCACTCGGAACTGGAACTGGAGTTGGAGCTGGAGCTGGAAATGGATCTGCAACCGGATCTGGAAATGCAAATGCAACTGGAACGGAAAGTGCCAACCATGTTCAACCGCTGCGCAGTTTGCCGATTGGCAAGCCGCTGCCAGCTGTAACGATGTACGTACTAGATGAACATTTTAAATTTCAGCCAATCGGCATCGCGGGCGAACTATTTATCGGTGGTGCGGCTGTAGGGCGCGGTTACTGGCTCCAACCAGAGCTGACAGCAGACAAGTTTGTGGACAATCCGTTCGTGCCAGGCGAGCGTATGTACCGTACAGGTGACTTGGCCAAATGGCTGCCGGATGGCAATATCGAATTCCTAGGAAGAATCGATCATCAAGTTAAAATTCGTGGTAATCGGATTGAAATTGGGGAAGTTGAAACGCAGTTGCTTAAAGTGGCTGCTGTCCGCGAAGCAGTCGTGGTCGCACGAGAGCATGCTGGACTAAAAGTATTGTGTGCGTATTACACAGCAGACAATGAATTAACGGTGAACGAGTTAAGAGAAGCGATGGCACAGCAGTTGCCTGGATATATGATTCCGTCTTACTTTATTCAGCTCGAGAAATTACCGTTAACACCGAATGGCAAAGTGGACCGCAAAGGGCTACCAGCGCCAGAAGGTAGTGTCCACACGGGCACAGCCTATGTCGCTCCACGTACTGAGGTGGAGAAGCTAGTCGCAGATGTGTGGCAAGCGGTGTTGGGTGGCGAGCGCATCGGCGTCATGGATCATTTCTTTGAACTCGGTGGAGATTCGATTAAATCGATTCAAGTGTCGTCCCGTCTGCATCAAGCGGGATACAAATTAGAAATTCGTGATCTGTTCAAATACCCAACTGTCGCACAGCTCAGTTTGCATATTCAGCCTGTGGCTAGAATTGCGGATCAGGGTGCAGTGCATGGAAGTGTACCGCTGTCTCCGATTCAGCACTGGTTCTTTGCCCAGCAATTTGCCGACCCGCATCATTACAATCAGTCGGTGATGCTGTACCGGAAAGAAGGTTTCGCCGTAACGGCTATGCACAGCGTGCTGCAAAAAATGGTCGAGCATCACGATGCGCTGCGGATCGTATTCCAAGCGACTGAGCAGGGAGTTACAGGATGGAATCGGAGCGTTACCGAAGGTGAACTTTACGGCTTGGAAGTTGTTGACTTAAGGGGTGTAGCAGAAGCAGAGTGCGGCCCAGCGGTTGCAGCTCGAGCCAATGACATCCAGCGCAGCATGCAATTGCAGACAGGCCCGTTAGTTAAAGTCGGATTGTTCCAATGCGCAGACGGCGATCATTTACTACTCGTCATTCACCATGGTGTTGTCGATGGCGTATCGTGGCGTATCCTGCTAGAAGATATCGCAGCTGGTTATGAGCAAGCGCTGAACGGCGCAGACATCCGTCTGCCGCTCAAAACAGATGCGTACCGCACATGGTCCGAACAGCTTGCTGCATACACGCAAAGCGCTGCAATGGAACAAGAACGTGCATATTGGCAGGGCATCGCTCAAGTCGCTTCTGATCATGTGCAGCCTTTGCCTAAGGATGAGCAAGTCGCTCACTCGTTGCAGCTGCATAGCGACTCTGTCATCGTCCAGTGGAATGAGCAGGAGACCGAGCAATTGCTCAAGCAAGTCCACCGGGCTTATAACACCGAGATGGATGATATTTTGTTAACAGCATTAGGAATGGCCGTACAACAATGGAGCGGCAATGAGCACGTACTCGTTAATCTAGAAAGTCATGGTCGGGAATCGATTATGGCGGACATCGACATTTCGCGTACCGTCGGCTGGTTTACGAGCGAGTATCCGGTGTTGCTTGATGTAGCGTCGGGACAAGATTTATCGTATCGCATTAAAAAAGTGAAAGAAGACTTGCGGCAAATTCCGAGCAAAGGTGTAGGCTATGGTGTCTATCGTTATTTAACGCCACATGTGAACGACGCTGACCCTGAACAAGTAGGGAACGGTGCGCGGGCGGTAACACCGGAAATTAGCTTTAACTATTTAGGTCAATTCGATCAAGATTTGCAGCAAAATGAGTTAGACGTCTCGCCGTATTCAAGCGGCTCCGATTTAAGTGAACAGCAGCATCGTCAGTATACGTTGGACATTAACGGTATGATTTCCGACGGCTCACTTACGCTGGATTTAAGCTACAGCACACAGGAGTACCGCAAGGAAACGATTGAGCAGCTCGCGCAATATTTGCAGCAGAGCTTGCAGGACATTATTGCACATTGCACCGCAAAATCTCGTCCTGAATTAACACCAAGCGACGTCCTACTTAAAGGGCTAAGCGTGGCTGAACTGAATCGCATTGCGGAGCAGACTCGTCATCTCGGCGAGCTTGAAAATATGTACATGCTGACGCCAATGCAAAAAGGCATGTGGTTCCATAGCACGATGGATCGGCAATCGGGCGCTTATTTTGAACAAACTCGCTTTACAATCGTGGGTGAATTCAATGTCGAGCTGTTTGCAAACAGTTTGAATATGTTAGCGAAACGGCATGCCGTGCTGCGAACGAATTTTTATAGTGACTGGAAAGAAGAATTGATTCAAATCGTGTATCGTGACAAGCCGCTCGGTTTTATGTATCAAGATTTGCAGACGCTCACCCAAGATGAGCAACAGCTACATCTCGCCAACTTGGTTCAAGAAGATAGAGCGCGTGGATTCGATTTGGAGCAGGATGCATTAATGCGCGTTGCCGTCATTCGTACGGAAGCAGAGCGCTATCATGTGCTGTGGAGTTCGCATCATATTTTGATGGACGGCTGGTGCATGCCGCAGTTGATTAAAGAATTGTTCGAGACGTACGCGGAATGGGTTGCTGCACAGGCACAAGGATCACAAGGCCAGCTACCGAATGCGACAGATCGTTCATTCGTACCAACTTACAGCCAATATATCGAATGGCTGGATCGGCAGGATGAGCAAGCAGCCGCTGACTACTGGGGATCATACTTGGCAGGTTACGACCAGCAAACGGTGCTGCCGCAGGCGAAGACGCAGCAGAAGACGGAAGAGTATGCGATCGGGCAGGTCATTTGCGAGTTAGGTAACTCGTTAAGTGGGCAGTTGAGCCGCGTAGCGAAGCAACATCAGGTGACGCTCAATACGTTGATGCAAGCGGTATGGGGCATTATGTTGCAAAAATACAACGGCACGGACGACGTTGTATTTGGTGGTGTTGTATCAGGTAGACCGGCAGAAATTCCGGGTATCGAGGAAATGGTCGGGCTGTTTATTAACACGATTCCGATTCGTGTCGCGACTACTGCGGAGGCAAGTTTTGCTGATGTCATGGGCAAGTTGCAGGAGCAGGCGCTGGAATCGGGGCGCTATGATTATTATCCGCTGTATAGCGTCCAAGCGTTAACTTCGCAGAAGCAGCAGTTGCTCAATCATATTATGGTATTTGAAAACTACCCGATGGAAGAACAGATTGAGCAAGCTGGTGGTAACGATAGCGGCGAATTGGCGATTGCAGACGTGACCGTTGCCGAGCAGACGAACTTTGACTTTAATCTGATGGTCGTGCCGGGTGACAATATCGTCATTCGCTTCGACTTTAATACACACGTATTTGAGCGTGCGAGCATTGAACGATTAAAGGGGCATTTGATACATGTACTCGAACAAGTTGTGGCTAACCCGCACAAGACGGTCGGACAGCTTGCATTGATTACAGCCGAAGAAACGGTTGAATTGCTGGACGTATTCAATGATACGGCAGTGCCGTATCCGCATACGAAGACGATTCATCGCATGTTTGAGGAGCAGGTAGAACGGACACCGCATGCCGTTGCCGTTACGTATGACAATCAACAGCTAACGTATACGCAGTTGAACGAACGAGCGAATCGTCTGGCACGGACATTGCGAGCCGCGCATGTGGAGCCTAATCAGTTAGTAGCGATCACGGTAGAGCGCTCGCTTGAAATGATGGTCGGCATCATGGCGATCTTAAAGGCTGGGGGCGCCTATGTACCGATTGATCCGAATTTCCCAGGGGAGCGGATTCGCTTTATTTTGGAGGATTCGGAAGCGAAGGTGCTTCTGACGCAAGGTCATTTGCTGGAATCTATTCAGCAGCATGTGCTGATGGATGAACAGCCATTTGCGGGCCGTATCGTCAACTTGGATGACCATACCGTTTATGATGCGGATGGTTCGAACATCGAGTCGGTCAACGATGCGAAGGATGCCGCTTATGTCATTTATACGTCGGGAACGACAGGCAAACCGAAGGGCGTGCTGGTGGAGCATCATTCTGTCATTAACCGCCTGATATGGATGCACAAATCGTATCCGATCGATGAACACGACACGATTATGCAAAAAACAGCCATCACGTTTGACGTTTCCGTATGGGAGCTGTTCTGGTGGGCATTTGTCGGCTCAAAAGTATGTTTGCTTCCTGTCGGCGGAGAGAAAAATCCTGCCGTCATCGCAGACACGATCGCCGAGCAGCGCATTACGACGATGCACTTTGTACCGTCGATGCTGCATGCCTTTTTGGAATATGTCGAGACGCAAGCAACGCCGGAATTGCAAGTGCAACTGCAGACGAAGTTGTCTTCGTTACGACAAGTGTTTGCGAGTGGTGAGGCATTGACCTTATCACAAGTTGAACGGTTCCAGCGCCTCGTTGCACCCGTTAGCGGCGCGAGACTAATCAATTTATACGGGCCGACTGAAGCGACCGTCGATGTGTCGTATTTCAATTGCGAACCGGGTCAAGTGTACACGAGTGTACCGATCGGGAAACCGATTGATAACACGCAGCTGTACATCGTTAGCCGCCATAATCAGTTACAGCCAATTGGCGTGGCTGGCGAGTTGTGTATCGCAGGCGTTGGTTTGGCGAGAGGATACGTGAATCGACCGGAATTGACGGCTGAAAAATTCGTTACGATTCCGTTCTCAGGTCCTTTCGCGGCGAGTGAGCGCATGTACCGGACTGGCGATTTGGCCAGATGGATGCCAGATGGGAATATCGAATACTTGGGCCGATTTGACCATCAAGTTAAAATACGCGGTTACCGGATTGAGCTGGGCGAAATTGAAGCGCAACTGCTCAAAGTGTCTACCGTGCGCGACAGTGTCGTCGTTGCTCGGGACGACGATAGCGGGCAAAAGGTACTGTGTGCGTATTTTGTAGCGGACAGTGAACTGACCGTCAATCAGCTGCGAGAAGAGCTAGCACAAGATCTGCCTAGCTATATGATTCCATCTTATTTCGTGCAATTGGAGCAATTGCCTTTATCAGCTAACGGAAAAATCGACCGCAAGGCACTGCCTGCACCTGAAGGCAGCATGCATTCCGATACCGAGTATGTCGCGCCGCGCACCGAAGTGGAAGCCACTTTGGCAGCGGTATGGCAAGCCGTATTGGGCGTACAACGGGTCGGTGTACGCGATCATTTCTTCGAGCTTGGCGGCGATTCTATTAAGTCGATACAGATTGCTTCGCGACTGCATCAAGCAGGTTACAAGCTGGAAATTCGCGATCTGTTCAAGTATCCGACTATCGCGCAGCTAAGCCCGCATTTGCAGCCAGCTGGCAAAATAGCGGATCAAGGCGAGGTAGCAGGTGAGGTGGCGCTGACACCGATCCAGCACTGGTATTTTGAGCAGCAGTTTACAGATGCACATTATTTCAACCAATCGGTCATGTTGTTCCGACCGGATCGCTTTGATGAGACGGCACTTCGTCAAACGGTGCAAAGCATTGTCGTCCATCACGATGCGCTGCGGACCGTCTTCCGCCAGACCGAGCAAGGCACATATACAGCTTGGAACCGTGGTGTTGAGGACGGTTCGCTCTATAGCCTTGAAGTGGTCGATTTAAAGGGAACAGAAGCAACGGCATGTGAGCAGGCGATTGAACATAAAGCGAACGAACTACAAAGCCAGTTCGATTTGCAGGCAGGCCCATTAGTCAGAGTTGGCTTATTCCAATGTGCAGATGGCGATCATTTGTTGATCATTGTCCATCACGGTGTCATTGACGGCATATCGTGGCGTATTTTGCTAGAGGATTTAGCGGACGGCTACGAACAAGCGCTGCGTGGCAAAGACATTCGTCTGCCATTAAAGACAGATGCGTATCAATTGTGGGCAGAACAGCTGACGAAGTACGCGCACAGTCCAGCGATGGAGCAAGAGCAAGCGTACTGGCAGCGCATCGCGCAGCTTGAAACAAAGCCTTTGCCGAAGGATAAGTTGTCAGAGCTTTCCGCAGCGGAGTTCACAGGTGGGGCTGATCAAGATAGCGTAAATACGGCTTCGCTCCAACGAGACAGTGAATCGGTTGTCGTGCAATGCAGCAAAGAGGAGACCGAGCAGCTGTTGAAGCAGGTGCATCGTGCATACAACACCGAAATGGACGACATCTTGCTAACGGCACTTGGGTTGGCTGTGCAGCAATGGAGTGGCCACGAGCGAATTCTCGTTCATTTGGAGGGGCATGGGCGCGAGTCCATTTTACCGAATGTCGATATTACGCGTACGATCGGCTGGTTTACAAGCCTCTATCCGGTCATTTTGGAAATGGAACGAGACAACAGCCTGTCTTATCAGATTAAAAAGACGAAAGAAGATTTGCGCCAAATTCCGAACAAAGGTATCGGGTATGGCATTTTCCGTTACTTGTCGCAGGTGGATCAAGCTTATGCCGACGTTGCATGCAGCGTGGACGGTCAAGCAGTTCGCCACGAGCCGGAAATTCGCTTTAACTATTTAGGGCAGTTCGATCAAGATTTGCAAAATAATGAGCTTGCTGTATCGCCATTTTCAAGTGGCTCAGACGTAAGTGACAACCAGCAGCTGCCGTACATCCTAGACATTAACGGCATGATCGCGGAAGGCTCGCTGTCGCTCGATTTAAGTTACAGCGGCAAGCAATACCGTCGTGAAACGATGGAGGAGCTGGCTGGATTATTTTTGGCAAATCTTCAAGACATTATTGCGCATTGCACCACAAAAGAGCGACCTGAAGCGACGCCAAGTGACGTTCTGCTGGCAGGGCTTAGTGTGGAAGAGCTGGAGCAGATCGCAGACCAGACCCAGCATATCGGGGAAATTGAAAATATGTACACGTTAACGCCGATGCAAAAAGGAATGTGGTTCCACAGTGCGTTGGATCGGCATACAGGTGCTTATTTTGAACAGACGCGCTTTATGCTGCAAGGTGTGCTCGACGTTGATCTATTCGTCAAAAGCTTGCAAGAACTCGCGAAAAGCCATGCCATTTTACGAACGAACTTCTACAGTGGTTGGAAAGAAGAGCTATTGCAAATTGTGTACCGGAACAAATCGATTGGCTTTGCCTTTGAAGATGTTCGGCATTTAGCAGGCGCGGAAAGTTCGGCTTATGTGGACGAGCTTATTCAAGCGGATAAGGATAGAGGATTTGATTTAGAGCGGGATGCGCTGATGCGTGTCACGGTGGTGCGTCTAGAAGATGCGAGCTATCAGGTCATTTGGAGCTCTCATCATATCCTAATGGACGGTTGGTGCTTGCCACAGCTGACCCAGCAATTGTTCGCGGCTTATTCCGCCTTTGTCCAGCAGGAACAACCGGATCAATCACTTGTGCCATCATACAGTGAATATATCGAATGGTTAGGTAAACAAGATGAACAAGCAGCGGCTGCGTATTGGAGCGGGTATTTGGCCGATTATGACCAGCAGACGGTTCTGCCGCTTGGTAAGGCGCAAGGAAAGAGTGATTCGTACGTTGCGGAGCACGTTGTATGCGATTTGAGCAAGTCGTTGAGCGGGCGCTTAAGCCGCGTGGCGAAGCAGCATCAAGTGACGTTGAATACGTTGCTGCAAGCGGCTTGGGGTATCATTTTGCAAAAATATAACGGCACGAGTGATGCTGTATTTGGCAGCGTCGTGTCAGGCAGACCGGCGGAAATCGGCGGCATCGAGGAAATGATCGGGTTATTCATTAACACGATACCGGTTCGTGTCGCGTGCACTGCCGAAACCAGTTTCGCAGATGTGATGGAGCAGCTGCAAGAACAGGCGCTGGAATCCGGTAAGTATGATTACTACCCGTTGTATGAGATTCAGGCACGAAGCGCGCAAAAGCAAGATTTGCTCAATCACATTATGGTGTTCGAGAATTACCCGATGGAAGCGCAAATCGAACAGGCTGGAGCGGGAGCTGGTGACGGTGATGGCAGCGAGCTGATGATTGCTGACGTTATCGTAGCAGAGCAAACGAACTACGACTTCAATCTGATCATCATTCCAGGTGAAGAGCTGATCATCCGCTTCGACTATAATGGTCAGCAGTATGAGCGGGCGAGTCTGGAACGGTTAGCTGCTCACGTAGTCAACGTGTTGGAACAAATTGTGTCCAATCCACGCATAGCTGTAGGTGAATTGGAACTCGCGACAGCAGTTGAACAGGAGCAGATGGTGCATGCGTTTAATGACACGGTGGTACCTTATCCACGGGAAAAAACGATTCATCAACTGTTCGAGGAGCAGGTGGCGCGTACTCCGGACGCGGTTGCGGTCAAGTTCGCGAGCGAGCAGCTCACGTATGCACAGTTAAATGATGCGGCGAATAAGCTGGCTTCTTCGTTGCAGCAAACAGGTGTAGGCGTCGGTTCACTGGTCGGTATTTGTGCCGAGCGGTCACTGGAAATGATCACCGGATTGTTGGCCATTTTGAAAGCTGGAGGGGCGTACGTACCGATTGATCCGTCCTATCCGCAAGAACGAATTGTGGCGATGCTGGAAGATACCCAAGTTAAGGTGTTGTTGACGCAGCAGCATTTGCAAGCAGACTTGCAGTCGTATGTGCAATCGTTAGCTGGCGTGCAGGTTGTGTTATTGGACGCAGCTGCGCAAGACGATGTGATAGGCGAAATGAGTAGTCGAGCGAGTGTGCCTCAAATGAATGGCGATGATTTAGCGTATATCGTCTACACGTCTGGATCGACAGGTGTGCCAAAAGGAGTCTGTGTCACACATCGCGGGGTTGTAAGGCTCGTCAAGTCAACGAACTACGTAGATATTCGCGAACAAGATGTATGCTTGCAAGGCTCAACCATTTCATTTGATGCAGCTACGTTTGAAATTTGGGGAAGCTTGCTGAACGGAGCAGCCTTAACAATTTTACCGTCTGGAAACGTATCTTTGGCCGAGTGGGCAGACACGATTCAGCAACATGGCGTTACGATTTTATGGTTAACGGCGGGATTGTTCCAAGTGATGGTGGAGCATCAGTTGCAAGGTTTGCAAGGTGTGAAGCAGTTGCTCGTAGGTGGCGACGTTGTCTCGAAATGGCATGCGAAAAAAGTGTTGGAGCAGTTCAGTGGGATACGACTCATTAATGGATACGGTCCTACGGAAAATACGACCTTTACATGCTGCCACGACATTAAGGTTGAGGATTTGGCGGCAGCAGCGATTCCGATTGGTCGTCCGATTAACAACACGCAAGTGTATGTGTTGGATGGGGCTAAAAAGCCGCTCCCTATCGGCGTAGTTGGGGAATTGTACACAGGCGGAGATGGATTGGCACGAGGCTATTTGAACCGTCCTGATTTGACAGCCGAGAAATTTGTGGACCATCCGTTTAAGCAGGGAGAACGGTTGTACCGCACGGGTGATTTGGCTAGATGGCTGCCAGATGGCAGCATCGATTACGTTGGTCGGATCGACGACCAAGTCAAAATTCGCGGCTACCGCATCGAGCTAGGCGAGGTCGAAACGCACTTGCTGAACGTCGAAGCGGTGCAGGAAGCGCTTGTCGTTGCTAGGTCTTCGGCAACGGGAGACAAGCAATTGTGCGCTTACTATGTTGCAGATCGACTGCTTTCGGCGAGTGAGTTAAGAAGCAGCTTGGCTCAAGAGCTGCCTGCCTACATGTTGCCGTCTTATTATGTGCAGCTGGAGACGATGCCTTTAACGCCGAACGGTAAAGTAGACCGCAGAGCGCTGCCTGCACCGGAAGAGCATGTGCAGACGGGAGCCGATTATGTTGCGCCACGAACGCCGCTGGAACAGCAATTGGCGCGGATTTGGCAAGCTGTACTCGGACTTGATCAGGATCAAGTCGGCGTACACGACAACTTCTTTGAACTCGGTGGGCATTCACTGCGTGCCACGACCTTAGTAAGTAAGCTGCACAAAGAAGAAAACATTAACTTGTCGCTGCGGGATGTGTTCCGTTATCCAACGCTTGAAGCGATGGCGCAGCACATTGAAGCAGCTGCTGCGGACGGTACGGAGCAGACCGAATATGTGTCGATTCCGTTAGTGGAAGAGCGCGACGTGTATCCAGTCTCGTCGGCGCAGAAGCGGATGTATATTCTCCAGCAGTTGGATGGAGCGGCTGAGAGCTACAACATGCCGGGAGTAGTGATGCTTGAAGGTCCTCTGGATCGGGCTCGATTCGAAGCGGCGTTCCGTGGGCTGATCGAGCGTCATGAAACGCTACGCACAGGCTTTGAGCTGGTGAACGGCGAGCCAGTGCAGCGTGTTCACATGCATGTGCCGTTTGCGGTGCAGTATATTCAGGCAAGTGAAATAAGTGAAGCAAATGAAGTAAGTGATGCAAGTCAAGCATCTAAGGCAGATCAGGCCAGTGCAGACTCCGAGGAAGCTACCGCAGAAACGATCCGTCAGTTCGTGCGCGCGTTCCAATTGGATCAGCCGCCGTTGCTACGCGTTGGCTTGGTCGAACTGGCGCCGGAACGCCATATGCTCATGTTCGATATGCACCATATTGTTTCGGATGGCACATCGATGGGCATTTTGGTAAATGAATTTGTCCATCTGTACGGCGGCGAGCAGTTGGAGCCGCTTCGCATCCAGTACAAAGACTTTGCGGTCTGGCAGCAATCCGATGCGCAGAAGATACAGCTGCAAGCACAGGAAGCCTACTGGTTGAACGCATTGGGCGGTCAACTTCCAATATTGGAAATGCCGACCGATTATGTGCGACCAGCAGTACAAAGCTTTGAAGGGTCATTCATACAATTTGTACTAAATGCCGAGAAGAGTGAAGCCTTGCGGCGCATAGCTGCCGACAGTGGAGCTACGGTGTATATGGTGCTGCTGGCAGCGTATACGGCATTGCTGCATAAGTATACCGGACAGGAAGACATCATCGTCGGGACGCCGATCGCCGGCAGAACGCACGAGAACGTGCAGCCGCTGATCGGGATGTTCGTCAACACGCTGGCGATTCGCAGCTATCCAGCAGGACATAAGTCGTTCCAAGCTTACCTAGAGGAAGTGAAAGAAACGACCTTAGGTGCTTATGAGAACCAGAATTATCCGTTCGAAGAGCTAGTAGACAACGTGCAAGTGACGCGGGATATGAGCCGCAACCCTGTGTTCGACACGATGTTTATTTTGCAAAATACAGAACAAGGCGATATGAGCATCGACGGACTACATTTTAAAAATGTGGCGAGTGAGCATACCGTATCCAAGTTCGACATGACGTTCCAAGTCGCCGAAGAAGACGCGGAAATGATTTGCAGCATCGAATATGCGACCGGATTGTACAAGCAGGCGACAATCGAGCGAATGGCTGGTCATTTTGAACAATTGGTTGACGCTATTATTGCTGATCAGCACATAAGTCTTGCGACACTCCATTTGCTGACGGCTCAAGAGCAGGTGCAAATTCGAGACCAGTTCAATGCCACAGCAGCGCCTTATGCACGTGAACAGACGATTCACGAGCTGTTCGAAGCACAGGTAGAGCGCACGCCAGATACGACAGCAGTCTGGTTCGGAGCTGAGCAACTGACGTACGCACAGCTGAACGCGAAGGCGAATCAGTTAGCGGCTGTACTTCGTAGCAAAGGCGTTACGGCTGAGCAGCCGGTGGGCATTATGATCGAGCGATCCATCGAACTCGTCGTCGCTGTCCTTGCCGTATTGAAATCGTCGGGGACGTTCGTGCCGATCGATCCGGAGTATCCGGACACGCGTATCCGCTACATGCTGGATAGCAGCGGCGCGAAGCTTGTATTGACCGAGCCGCAATGGTTTAGTGTAATTCCGGATGAAGTGGACAAAGTCGATATTCATCAGGCTTCCTTGTTCACAGGCGCAAGCGCAAATGTACCGAATTGGAACGATCCGTCTCATTTGCTGTACATCATCTACACATCAGGCACGACGGGCAATCCGAAGGGGGTTATGCTGGAACATCGCAATATGGTCAATTTGTTGCAGTTCCAGTTCGCGGGCACGAGCATTCCGTTCCCAGCTTCCATTTTGCAATACGCTTCTAACAGCTTTGATGTGTGCTATCAAGAAATGTTCTCCGCGCTCTTGTACGGCGGATGCTTGCACATGATTAACAACGAGGTGCGTAAAGATCCGCAGCAGTTGTTCGCGTGCATCAAGCAGCATCACATTGAAGTGCTATATTTGCCAGTCGCTTTCTTGAAATTTATTTTTACGGAAGCGGATTGGGTGGAGCAGTTCCCAAGCTGCGTGCGCCATATTATTACAGCTGGTGAACAGCTTGTCGTAACACCGCAAGCCGAGCAGTGCTTACAGCGACTGCAAATTAGTCTGCACAATCATTACGGCCCGTCGGAAACACATGTCGTGACGACGTTTACGATGAAGCCGGACGAAATTGTCGCGGGTCTGCCGCCAATCGGTAAGCCGATCGCCAATACGAGCCTGTACATCGTGGATGACAACTTCCAGATGCAGCCGATTGGGGTAAGCGGAGAATTGTACGTCGCAGGTGATTGCGTAGGACGTGGATATTGGGGACGTCCGGATTTGACGGCTGAGAAGTTTGTCGACAATCCGTTTGTACCAGGAGAACGCATGTACAAGACAGGCGACTTGGCTCGTTGGTTGCACGACGGCAACGTTGAATATGTAGGCCGCATCGACCATCAGGTCAAAATTCGCGGATTCCGTATCGAGCTTGGTGAAGTGGAATCCCAGCTTCTCAAATTGGAAGCTGTGCAAGAAGCGGTCGTCATCGCGCGTGATGATGAGGCTGGACAAAAGCAGCTCTGCGCTTATTTCGTTGCGGAGCGGTCGCTGTCGGCAAGTGAACTGCGAGGTGCGTTAGCTCGCGAACTGCCAGGCTATATGATTCCAGCTTATTATGTACAGCTGGAGCGCATCCCGTTGACGCCGAACGGCAAGGTTGACCGTAACGCGCTGCCGCAGCCAGAAGGAAACGTCATGACGGGCGCCGAATTTGTGGCACCGCGGACGGCTGTTGAGGCGCAACTGGCGCAAATCTGGCAGGACGTGCTCGGCTTGCCGAACGTCGGGGTAAAAGACAACTTCTTCGACCTTGGCGGGCACTCGCTACGTGCGACTACGTTGGTCAGCAAATTGTACAAAGGCATGAA
This sequence comes from Paenibacillus sp. 481, assembly GCF_021223605.1. Classification (NCBI taxonomy): domain Bacteria; kingdom Bacillati; phylum Bacillota; class Bacilli; order Caryophanales; family Paenibacillaceae; genus Paenibacillus; species Paenibacillus sp. 481. Next base: position 5,564,344 of record NZ_CP075175.1, on the reverse strand, counting down.
CATTAACTTGCCATTAAGAGATGTGTTCCGCTTCCCGACGATTGAGGAAATGGCTACCGCGATTGCGGGTATGGAACAGCAGCACTATACAGCCATTCCGTTAGCGGCCCAACAAGACAACTATGTGTTGTCTTCGGCCCAAAAACGTCTCTACATGCTGAACGAGTTAGATGGAGCCGAGCTTAGCTACAATATGCCTGTTGTGATGAACTTGAACGGTGCGCTGGATCGGGAGCGATTCGAAGCTGCCTTCCGTGCCTTGATTGCACGTCACGAAGCATTGCGTACGGGCTTCCATTTGGTTGATGGCGAACCGATGCAGCACATTTATGCAAGCGTGCCATTCACGGTTGAATACAGCCAAGCAAGTGCGGAAGCCGCAGAGGAAATCGTGCAGCGCTTTGTCCGTCCATTCCAGCTGGAGCAGGCACCACTGCTGCGCGTTGGTCTAATCGAATTGGCAGGTGAGCACGAGCGTTACATCCTGATGTTTGATATGCATCATATCATTTCAGACGGAGCCTCGATTTCGATCTTGGTCGAAGAGTTTGGGCGCTTGTATGCGGGCGAAACATTGGCACCACTTCAAATCCAGTACAAGGATTATGCGGAGTGGCAGCAATCGAACGTCCTTGGCGAGCAGATGAATCGTCAGGAAGCGTATTGGTTGCAGCAAATGGCAGGACAGTTGCCAGTTGTTGATTTGCCAACGGACTATGACCGTCCGGAAGTGCGTAGTTTTGACGGGGCGCTGTTAGAGTTTGAAGTGGATGCTGTGACGACAGAGCGGTTGAATCAACTGGCGTCTAAGCAAGAAAGCACATTGTATATGGTGCTGTTGTCCGCTTATACGGTGCTGTTATCTAAATATAGCGGTCAAGAAGACATTATCGTCGGTACGCCAGTTGCAGGTAGAGCGCATGCAGATGTAGAGCCACTGATCGGGATGTTCGTCAATACTTTGGCAATTCGCAATTATCCAGCAGGGGACAAGTCATACCTCTCCTATTTGGCTGAAGTAAAAGAAACGACTTTGGGCGCGTTTGAACATCAAGACTACCCGTTTGAGGAGCTTGTCGAGCGATTGCAAGTGAAGCGGGATGCAAGCCGTAATCCGGTGTTTGATACGATGTTTGTTCTCCAAAATATCGAAGATCGGGCAGTTCAGTTCGACGAATTAACGTTATCTCCATACGTGTCAGACCATGAGATAGACGCTAAATTCGATCTGACTTTGTTCGTCAGCGAAGATGACGGCGCCATTAAGGGCGGCATGCAATATTGCACGAAGCTGTTTAAGCCAGCGATGATTTTGAAAATGCAAAAAGACTTTTTGCTCGTCCTGTCGCAAATTTGCGACAACTCAGAGCTTCAATTGAGTCAGCTCAAGTTCAATGAACATACAGCGAGTGCACCGAACAACCTAGATACGATTGAATTTTCATTTTAAAAAATGAATCTCTTGCGAGTGTGTGTCCACTTACGACACACACTCCAAGTGATCGTCATGTAATCATTCATGATTCCCCTTGGGCATAGGTAGTGGATTGTGCGATAGGTGACATTTTACAAGGAGGGTTATAGATGAAGTCGATGTTTGAGCAGGAAGAACTTTATTGGCAGGAAAAATTTGACCCCGAAGATGAACTTACGGTGTTGCCTTATCATAAGTCGTCCAACAAAAGCACAGAGCAGGTTGAAACATTTACATTAAGAACATTACATCGTACGCTGCCATCGGAACTGTCGAAGCGAATATTAACATTAGCTAACGGAATCGATATGGCGGTGTATATGATTTTATTAGCAGGCGTAAACGGCTTGCTATCTAAATATACGAACCAAGAGCATATATTAGTAGGTATGCCTACGACTAGTACCTCGCCCGACGCGGATCCACCCATTAATGACTTTGTCATTTTAAAAAATAAGGTGAGCAGCACGACCACGTTCAAATCACTGCTAGGCCAAGTTAAAACGACGATCAGCGAAGCGCTTACGCATCAACAAATTCCTTTCCGAAAAATGGTGCAACAGCTCCCTATACATGTCGATTCTGCAGGTATACCAACCATTAGCACGATTGTTCTGTACAAAAATATACATATTCACACCGTTGCACAACGTGCCGTGGCGGACACCGTGTTTCATTTTGAGACCGAAAATGGCGTCCTGCACTTAAATGTTAGCTTTAATGAACAGCATTATGAGCATGGTTTTATCGAGCAAATGGTGGATCATTTGTTGCGTTTGCTTGAAGTTGTGCTATTTCAGCCAGAGCTTGAGCTGGGTCAAGTAAGCGTGCTATCCGATGAGGAGCAGCATCAACTGCTCACCCTGTTTAATGATACCGAAACGGATTATCCGAAACATAAGACGATACATGAATGGTTTGAGGAGCAGGTGGCTCATACCCCAGATGCAGCAGCCGTTAGTTATGAACAACATACGCTGACGTATCGTGAACTTAATGAGCGAGCGAACCGTTTAGCGAGAACGTTAAGAGGCAAAGGCGTAGAGGCTGAATATTTGGTTGGTCTGCTAGCTGATCGTTCCTTGGATATGATTGTAGGTATTTTAGCTATTTTAAAAGCAGGTGGAGGCTATGTGCCGATTGATCCTGCGTATCCGGCCGATCGTATCCGCTTCATGTTAGAAGACTCTGGCACGAAAATGGTGCTGGCGCAGCGTCACTTACTTGACCGCATTCCGCTGGCTGAGCCGCAGGATGAAGTTGGCGCAGTAGCTGAGCTACAGAATGCAGCTGGCGAAGGGGCCGTGGCGATTGGTGATGTTGCTGTGGCGTTGGAATTGGAGCTGGGTTCGACTAGCGCGCTTGAATCGACGCCGATGTTGGATTCGATTGTAGTGCTGGACGATGAGCAATCGTACAACGCAGACGGTTCGAATTTGGACCTGAACACCGAACCGACTAGTGTAGCTTACGTCATCTATACGTCTGGTACAACGGGCAAGCCGAAGGGTAATTTAACGACTCACCGCAACATCATGCGGGTTGTCAAGCAGACGAATTACATTGAGATTACGGCGCAGGATGCTGTCTTGCAATTGTCAAGCTACGCGTTTGACGGTTCAACGTTCGATATTTATGGCGCACTCCTAAATGGAGCAAGGCTGGCCCTTATTCCGCGTGAGACGCTGCTGGACATCAGCCAACTAGCACATTTTATCGAGCAAGAACGCGTTACGATCACTTTTATTACGACAGCGCTATTTAATGTACTCGTGGATATCGACGCGACTTGCTTGCGGCATATGCGTGCCGTACTCGTGGGTGGAGAGCGGATATCGGTCAATCATGTCCGCAAAGCACTTGCCGTTGTTGGGCCAGGCATCATTAAAAATGCGTATGGGCCAACGGAGAGCACCGTCTTTGCGACATGCTTCGAAGTTACGGAGCTAGATGCAAATACGGCATCTATTCCGATTGGCGCACCGATTAGCAATACGTCCATTTATATCGTAAATCGGGATAACGGACTGCAACCAATCGGCGTTGCTGGCGAGTTGTGCATCGCGGGAGATGGTTTAGCCCGCGGGTACTTGAATCGCCCCGAGTTAACCGCAGCGAAGTTCGTCGCCAACCCGTTCGTAGCTGGTGAACGGATGTATCGCTCAGGAGACTTAGCCAAATGGCTGCCTGATGGCACGATCGAGTATGTTGGGCGCATCGACGATCAAGTCAAAATTCGTGGTTTCCGCATCGAATTGGGTGAAATTGAAGCTCACTTGTTTGCGAAGCCTGCGCTTCAAGATGTGGCCGTTGTTGTCCGCGAGACGGAGGCGGGCGAGAAGCAGCTATGCGCGTATATCGTGGCTGAGTCTGCGGCACATGCGTTTACGATTAGTGGGCTGCGTGAGGAATTGGCCGCTGAACTGCCGGCCTATATGATCCCTGCCTTTTTCGTGCAGCTGGATCGCATGCCCCTCACGCCAAACGGTAAGCTCGATCGCAAAGCGCTGCCTGCGCCAGAGCTTCACTTACAGGCAGCCGCTGCGTATGTGGCACCGCGCACGGAGCTTGAAGCGCAACTTGCACATGTGTGGCAAGAGGTGCTCGGGCTGGATCAGGTCAGTGTGACAGACAGCTTCTTTGACCTTGGTGGACACTCGCTGCGTGCAACGCTGCTCGTAAGCAAGTTGCACAAGCAGCTCGATATTAGCTTGACGCTGCGCGATGTGTTCCGCCACCCTGTTCTCGAACAGATGGCGGAATTCATCACTACGACGGAACAGAAGGAATTTGTCTCCATCCCACAAGCCGAGCTGCAAGCGTATTATCCCGTCTCGTCTGCACAGAAACGAATCTACATTTTGCAGCAGCTGGAAGGTGCGGAGCAAAGCTATAACATGCCAGGCGTCATGCTGCTGGAAGGCCCATTGGATCAGGAGCGGTTTGCAGCAGCTTTCCGCGGGTTGATTGCCCGCCATGACACGCTGCGAACGGGATTCGAAATGGTAAATGGCGAACCCGTGCAACGTATATATCCAGAAGTGCCATTTGCAGTTGAGGTGCTTCACGTCGCCAGCGAAGCAGAAGCAGGTGAAGCTGTTCAGCATTTTGTGCGCGAATTTAACTTGGAGCAACCGCCGTTATTAAGAGTCGGACTCATTGCACTAGCGAGCGAGCGTCACATTTTAATGTTCGATATGCATCATATTATTTCGGATGGTACGTCAATGGGTATTTTGGTGGAAGAGTTTGTCCACCTGTATGCGAAAGAGGAATTGGCACCTTTACGAATTCAGTATAAGGATTATGCAGCTTGGCAGCAGTCTGCTTCGCATAAGGAGCAGTTGGACAAGCACGAAGCGTACTGGCTGGAAGTGCTCGGCGGGCATTTACCCGTATTGGAAATGCCGACTGACTTCACGCGACCTGCGGTGCAAAGTTATGAAGGACATACGTACGAATTTGTAATCGACGCGCAACAGAGCGAGGAACTGCGCCGATTAGCCGCAGAAAGTAGAACGACGTTGTATATGGTACTGCTTGCTGCCTATACAATTTTGCTGCACAAGTATACGGGGCAGGAAGATATTATCGTCGGTACGCCGATTGCGGGTAGAACTCATGGGGACGTACAGCCGTTGATTGGCATGTTCGTCAATACGCTCGCACTGCGCAGTTACCCAGCGGGCGATAAATCGTTTATGTCTTTTTTAGCGGAAGTCAAAGAAACGACCTTAGGTGCGTTCGATCATCAAGACTATCCGTTTGAAGAACTCGTTGAACGTGTTCAAGTAACAAGGGATTTGAGCCGTAATCCCCTGTTTGACGTCATGTTCGCTCTGCAAAATATAGAGCAAGGGGAGTTCGATATCGAAGGGTTGCAACTGAAGCCGTATCCGAGTGAACGTGGAATGGCGAAGTTTGACCTTGATTTGACGGTGACTGAAGGCGACGAGGAGTTGTTGTGCAGCTTTGAGTTTGCGACTGCGTTGTACAAGCAGGACACGATTGCACGGATGGCAGGTCACTTTGAGCAACTGCTCCACCATGTTGTGCGTAATCCGCATGCAACGTTGGCGCAGCTAGGCATCATCACAGCCGCGGAGGCCACGCACATCGTTAACGTATTTAACGATACAGCGGCGGACGTTCCGTTAGCGTGTACGTTGCCGCAAGTCATCGAAGAACAGGCAGCCCGTACGCCTGACGCGATAGCGGTCATCCATGACGGCAATCAGCTGACGTATCGCGAGCTGAATGAGCGTGCCAATCGCTTGGCGCGTAAGCTTAGAGCGAACGGTGTGCAAGCCGAGCAGTTCGTAGGTATTATGGTCGAGCGTTCGTTGGAGATGATGGTCGGAATCTTGGCCATTTTAAAAGCTGGCGGTGCATACGTACCAATCGACCCTGACTACCCTGAGGAGCGCATTCAATATATGTTGCAAGATTCAGGTGCCGCATGGTTATTGACGCAACGTCATCTACAAGCACACTTGCACAATCATGTTGCGTACGCAGGCACGGTGCTCGTTGCCGATGATGAGCAGGTGTATGATGCTGATGGCACGAATGTTCCGTACGTCCATCGGCCGGAACACATTGCGTACGTCATTTATACATCGGGTACGACAGGCAACCCGAAAGGGGTTATAGTGACCCATCAACAAGTATGGAGTTATGTCCATAGCTTTATTGATTATTTCCGCATAAGTGCGAAAGATCGCGTGTTACTGCAAGCTTCCATTTCATTTGATACAACGGTAGAAGAACTGTATCCGGCGCTCGCAACAGGGGCAAGCATTGTCATTGTAAATAAAGACGAAGTCATGGATGGTGCTAAGCTGGCTGAAAAAGTGACGGCAAGCAACGTGACCGTTGTTTCTTGCTCACCGTTGCTATTGAACGAATTGAATGTCTGGCTAACCGCTGATCATTCGGTGAGATTGTTTGTGTCCGGCGGGGATGTATTAAGGAAGGAATATTATTCAAACTTGGCGGCGGCAGAAATCGTTAACTCGTATGGGCCGACAGAAGGTACGGTTTGTGCAACGTACTACCGTTGCCGTAGTACGGAGCATGAGCCAACTAATGTTCCGATCGGCAAGCCGATTGCAAATAAACGGGTCTACATTTTAAATCGCGACCATCAAATGCAGCCGATCGGTGTTGCAGGAGAGCTATGTATTGCGGGAGCAGGCACGGTAAATGGGTACTTGAACCGTCCGGAGCTGACGGCGGAGAAGTTTATTGAAATTTCTCTAGCGGCTGGGGAACAAGCGGAAGAAGCGCGACAAGAGGGACAAGGGGCACAAACGGAACGAATATATTGTACTGGCGATTTGGCAAAATGGCTGCCAGATGGCAACATCGAGTATTTAGGGCGCATTGATGATCAAGTCAAAATTCGCGGCTACCGGATCGAGCTTGGTGAAGTGGAAGCCCATTTGTTGCAGTTGGCGCACATTCAAGAAGCTGCTGCGGTTGCACGGGACGATGAACACGGTGCAAAAGTGCTCTGCGCATACTATGTCGCAGACAAGGATCTTACGGTTAGCGAGCTGCGCACTGCACTATCGCAGGCCGTTCCTAGCTATATGATCCCTTCGTATTTTGTCCAGCTAACGCGCATGCCACTAACCGCGAACGGAAAGCTGGACCGTAAGGCGCTGCCTGCTCCAGAGGGAAGCCTTCACACGGGTACGATGTACGTTGCACCGCGCAACGCGTTAGAAGCGCAATTGGTCGAGCTATGGAAAACGGTGCTCGGACTTTCTACTCAGACGAAAGTAGGCGTGCAGGACAATTTCTTTGATCTAGGCGGCCATTCTTTACGCGCGACTGCGTTAGTAAGCAGGCTGTACAAAGAGATGAACATTCATTTGCCGTTGCGTGATGTATTCCGATACCCTGTGCTGGAAGAGATGGCTCAGGCGATTTCGGGAATGGAGCAGCACACGTATGCAGCCATTTCACGAGTAGAAGAGCGTGACTTCTATCCAGTGTCTTCCGCGCAAAAGCGGCTGTTTATTGTGCAGCAGCTTGAAGGAACAGACACAAGCTACAACATGCCGTTGGTCATGGTCGTGGAAGGAAAGCTTGATCGGAAACGGTTCAACGCGGCGTTTCGTGAGCTAGTAACTCGGCATGAAATTTTGCGTACAGGCTTTGAAATGGTGAATGGTGAGCCTGTGCAGCGAGTGCTGCCTGAAGTGAGCTTTACGGTACAAGTTGTCCAAGCCAATGAAGCAGAGGCCGAACAGCTTGTGCAGCAATTTATTCGTGTATTTGACTTGAATGAACCGCCGTTGCTTCGCGTCGTACTTATCGAACTGACAGAGCAGCGCCATCTGATGATGGTGGATATGCATCATATTGTTTCAGACGGCGTGTCGATGGGCATTTTGGTCGATGAATTTGTTCAGTTATATCGTGGGGAGCAATTGTTTCCTTTACGCATTCAATATAAGGACTATGCCGTATGGCAGCAATCGGAAGCGCAGCATGCGCGAAGCAAGCAGCAGGAGCAGTACTGGTTGGAGCAGCTGCACGGAACGCTGCCTGTGCTGGAAATGCCGACCGATTATGTGCGGCCTGCGATCCAACGGTATGACGGCGGACTCGTTCCGCTGACGATTGATGGGCACATAACTGCGCAGTTGCAAGCCCTTGCTGCGCAGACAGGAACGACGTTATACATGGTATTGCTGTCAGCCTATACGACGTTGCTTCATAAGTATACGGGGCAAGAAGATATTATTGTGGGAACTCCGGTGTCTGGTAGAACACATACGGATTTAGAACCGCTTATCGGGATGTTTGTAAATACGCTCGCGATTCGCAGTTATCCAGCGGGCGAAAAAACGTTTTGGGACTTTTTGCAGCAAACGAAGGAAACGACCCTCGGTGCATTCGAGCATCAGGATTATCCGTTCGAGGAATTGGTCGAGCGGTTGCAGCCAGCGCGGGATTTAAGTCGTAATCCGTTATTTGATACGATGTTCAGTCTGGAAAATACGGAGCAAGGCGACTTCCAAATCGATGAGCTGCAACTCACTTCTTATCCAAGCGAGCATAAGACGGCTAAGTTCGATCTGACTTTCCATGCGGAGCCATTCGAGGATGGTATTGCGTGCGGCTTTGAATATGCGACGGCTTTGTATCGCCACGATACGGTCGAGCGGTTGGCACTGCATTTTAATCAATTGCTTGCAGCTATCGTCGCTGACCCGCATATGAAGCTGTCGGGCTTAAATATAACGACGGCGGATGAACGGGCTCAGTTGGTAGAGAACTTCAATAATACGAATACGGATTATCCACGTGATAGCACGATTCATCAGCTGTTCGAGGCGCAGGTGGAACGCAACCCGCATGCCGTGGCCGTTCGTTATGAGGGTGAAACGCTGACGTACAGTGAACTGAACGAACGGGCAAACCAATTGGCCCGAACGCTGCGAGCCAAAGGTGTTCAGGCGGACGGTTTGGTCGCACTGATGGCCGAGCGGTCGCTCGACATGATAGTAGGGATTTGGGCGATTTTAAAAGCTGGCGGAGCATACGTGCCGATCGATCCCCAGTATCCAGAAGAGCGGATACGCTATATGCTGGAAGACTGTGGGGCGCAAGTTATTTTGGTACAGCGTCATTTGCAGGAGCGAATTCCGGGGGTGTCTGAAGCCGAAGGAGTGGAAGTAGGGCAGCTTGATAAGTTGGATGCTGAAGCTCTTGGTTCCGATAGCGATGCTGAACATGCGGATGAGCAAGCTGTTACAGGCATTGTTAGTCCTGTCGCGACACAAATCGTTATCTTAGATGATGAGCAATCGTTTAGCGAAGATCGTTCGAATTTGGCATTGAACAATGGGGCGACGAACTTAGCTTACGTCATCTATACATCAGGTACAACGGGCAAGCCGAAAGGTAACTTAACGAACCATCGCAACATCATTCGAGTCGTTAAGGACACGAACTATATCGACATTCACGCTGAGGATCGCGTGCTGCAACTATCTAGCTATGCCTTCGATGGCTCCACATTTGATATATACGGTGCCTTATTAAATGGAGCGCAGCTCATTATGATTTCGCAGTCGACACTACAGGAAATTGGACAATTGGCGACCGTCATGGAGCGGGAACGCATCACGGTGACGTTCATCACGACTGCGTTGTTTAACGTGTTGGTAGATATGAATGTAGATTGTTTTAAATATATACGTGCTGTGTTGTTTGGTGGAGAGCGAGTATCGATTAGTCATGTGCGGAAAGCTCTTCAATATTTGGGGCCGAAAAAAATAAAGCATGTGTACGGGCCTACGGAAAGCACGGTTTTTGCTACTTGCCACGATGTGAATGAAATCGATGCAGATGCGGTCACGATTCCGATCGGCCGCCCGCTTAGTCAAACGGCGATTTATATCGTAAATCGCGAACACGAGCTGCAACCTATCGGGGTAGCCGGAGAGTTGTGTGTTGCTGGGGATGGCGTTGCTAGAGGATACTTGAATCGTCTCGACCTTACAGCGGAGAAATTCGTGGACAATCCGTTTGTGTCTGGTGAACGGATGTACCGTACGGGCGATCTGGCGAGATGGCTGCCGGATGGCACGATTGAATATATCGGCCGCATTGACGATCAGGTCAAGATTCGCGGTTTCCGCATTGAGCTGGGCGAGGTGGAAGCTCACTTGTTGAACGTAGCGTCGATACAAGAAGCGACGGTTACGGTATACGAGACAGATGCTGGTGGGAAGCAATTGTGCGCTTATTTTGTGGCAGAACAGGCGATTTCGGGAAGTGAGCTTCGCGGCATTTTAGCACAAGAGTTACCTAGTTATATGATTCCTGCCTACTTTGTACAGCTTGAACGGATGCCGTTGACGCCGAATGGGAAAGTGGATCGTAAGGCACTGCCAGCTCCTGAACAGAGTGTACAAACAGGCACACCATACGTGGCTCCACGCACACCGCAGGAAGCACAATTGGCTCAAATTTGGCAAGAGGTGTTAGGGAGAGAGCGAGTTGGCGTACAGGATAACTTTTTTGAATTAGGCGGACATTCCTTGACTTTAATGCAATTAATTCAACGCGTGTTCAATGAAATGGGCGTCACGATTGCGCTGCATAAAGTGTTCCAAGCACCAACGATTGAAACGATGGCGTTTGAGGTATTAAAATCCGAGTTCGAAGAAAATGACCACAATCCATTTGTTAAATTGAATGAGCATGGGGCGATCAACGTATTTTGCTTACCGCCAGGGGTTGGCTTTGGATTAAGTTATTTGGATTTAGCTAAAAAAATGGACGGCCATTCCGTTCTGTACAGTATTGATTATATTGATGATGCCGACAGCTATGAGGAGATGCTTAATCGATTCGTGGATGCTGTCGTCGAGGTTCAGCCACAAGGACCTTATGTATTACTTGGCTACTCTTTAGGTGGGAATTTAGCGTTTGAAGTGGCCAAAACGATGGAGCAGCGCGGCTATGAGGTGTCGGATATTTTGATGCTCGATTCGACACACAAACGGACGATTGATTCACTAGAGACGTCGGAAAGCGATATTGAGCACATGCTTGAGGCCGAAGACGAGATGGAAAAAGAATTGCTCAGCAATCCGTTTATTCGTGAACGTGTAAAACGGAAAATGAGAGCATATACGACATACGGCGCCCAATTGATTAATACAGGCAGTGTGTCTGCACTTATTCACGGCTTAGTGGCCGATGACGCGGACGTTAACATCGAGGATCAGGCGAATCAATTGTTGTGGAGAGAGGCGACGTTGCAGCCTTATGCCGAATATAAACTGCTGGGGGCGCACGATGAGGTCTTGCTACCAGGATGTATTGACGAGAATGTGAAAGTGATTCAGGCGATTGTGCAAAAAATGTTGAACCGAGCAGTAGAGGGTCGTACAGCGGAGGTTTAGCAGTTGTAATCTTAAATCTAGTTTGTTCACGAAAGTTTGTTCGCGAAAGGGCTGCCACACGGCAGCCCTTTCTTCATGTTGAGCATGCATTTTTAAAGAGTCCAAGAGGCCCAGCGCTGGAAAGAGTTAAATCGTTAATTGACGCTTACGATTCGCCATTTTTAATTATTGTGCCGTGTTCTTTGCCACTGTATGACTTCTGCACCGTTTGCTGTAGAGCTACCACTCACATCAAGTGCTTTGTTGCTGTATGACTGAATACAAGCGTAAGGAAGCAAACACTGAACAAGAGGAGCATTAGCTTTATTCGGCCTATTTTAAAAAAATGAAGCATGATGATCCCTCCATCAGATTATGGTGCCAAGCGGTTACTTCTATGACATCACCATGAATGGTGACCTCTTACATAAGGTAATTGGAACATGTGATTTGTGTGTTTGTAATGGATTCCTTTTACATGATCGACGGCACCGTAGATAAATAGGGGATTTTACATTTCCTATTGGTGCTAATGGTGACATACAAGCTGTCACAGAGCGTGTGCTATGATAACATCATAACTTGCTCTGGAAGGCATGGACAAAAGGGGGAAGCCGACGTGAGGCGGATGGATCGCTTGATCGCTATCGTGATTGCCTTACAACAGCGACAAGAATCTGCGCAAATGCTTGCGGATAAGCTTGAGGTGTCTAGGCGTACCATCATGCGGGACATACAGGCACTCTCAGAGATGGGCATACCTTTGTATGCGGAGACAGGCCCGGGAGGAGGGTACCGATTGTCGGAAGGCTATCGGTTGCCGCCGTTGCAACTTGACGTGCAGGAGACCTTGACCGTACTTGTCGCGCTGCGGGCTCTGACTGCTTATGCGGACACGCCGTTCAATCGGGAAAGGTGGACGGTCATGGATAAGATCCGCCACATTCTACCGCCCGAAGCGCTTCATCAAGTTGAGCCGCTGCTTGAATTGATGCGTGTGCAGGTGCCGAAGCGCTCTTACAAGGCACCTCTCTTGACCGAGCTGCTTGCTTACTGTTCGAGCGGGGCGTGGATGAAGGCCTACTATCGTTCGGAGAAGCATCGCCGTTGGCTGTTATTGCAGCCCAAACATGTTTATGCGGAGAACGGGTTCTGGTATTGTGAGGCCTACTCGCCTACACATGGGGAGCTGCGGCTGTTTCGGGCCGATCGTTTTGATGAGTTGCTGGCCGCCGATCCGCCTGCTGATGAGAATCAGGGGGAGGCGTCAGATTCCGCGAGCAAGTACATTCGTATTCGAGCCACGTTAAGCTATCGGGGCCTGCTACTTGTCGAACAAGACCCGCATATCGGGGAAAAAGTGCACGCTGTGCAGGACGACCTGTGGGAAGTTGACTTCCAATGCCCAGAATCAGAATGGGGATGGGCGATACGGTTCTTTTTCTCGCTTGGCGAAGATGCGAACGTGCTGGAGCCGGAAGCGCTGCGGGCTGCGCTCTACGAAAAAGCCCGTGAGCTGTGTGAGCGTTACGGAAAGTAGTCATTTCAGTTCAATGAATATGAACAACAAAGGAGATAGGATCATGAGCGGTGTTGCACAAATTCGGGATCATCTATTGGCGGAAATAGATTTAGCCGTCCGCACAAGCGAGGCACTTTTGGCTAGAATTACACCAGAAGAGTGGGAGTATCGGCCAGCTGACAATATGCGCACGTTATTGGAGCTTGCCCATCATCTTGTATCCATTCCAGCTTCGGACTTGGCTATTTTGCAAGAGAAGTCACAAGCGGAAGTGGAGCAGGTGGAAATGAGCGTAAGTGGAATGAGGGACCCGCAGGAATTGGCGGCGCGGTTTCGGGCCAATTACGAGCAATTGCGGGTGTATATGCTCTCATTAAGCGAGGACGAGCTATTGAACAAGTCCAGTAAAGCGTTTTATTTAGAGCACGGTATGGTGCAAATCAAGTGGTTGATTGAGATTGTCACTCATTCATTTCACCACCGGTCGCAACTTTATAACTATTTGAAACAGTCGGGGCATGAACTCCAGTTCTTCGTGCTATACGGCTAAGAGGCGCTTGGGCCAATGCTTATGTCAATGCTTATATCAATGCATAGGTAAAGGCAGTTTATGAGTTGTATCAAATGTTGCAATAAGCGCTGCAATATATCAAAAACCGCGAACAGGTAGGGCTAACCGTCCGTTCGCGGTTTTTTTGCGTTGCTCTTCAATAAAATAGTAGGATGAAGAAATATGAGTTGATACAAAATATGGATGTTATTATGTTATTATGTTATTATGTTATTATGTTATTATGTTATTATGTTATTATGTTATTATGTTATTATGTTATTTTTCTATTATTTGATGATTATACCTAAGTGCTAACCTATGTTATGATTCTTTCATCTTGTTTCATTTTCATGAATAGGGTACGTTTTTACTTTTTATTCAGCATGAAATGATCCACAACTAAGGAGTGTAGGGAAAGTGAACAAAAAATTCCTAGCTATTGCAATTGCTTTGCTGTTAATAGTAGGTGCAGTGTTCGTGTACATTTACTTTCAATCTGACGAATATCGCGTAAAACAATATGTAAAAAATGAATATGGTGTTAACGTAGAAATAATAAAATTAAGTAGAGAGGGAATTTTTTCAAATAAAAAGTATACGGTTTCTCCTAAGAACCATAAGGATATACAATTCACAGTTGTAATAGATTACACTACAGACAGTGTTATTGCAGACAATTATGCAAGAGCATTAGAAGTGGATAATGAACTACACAAGTTAGAAAAAGTGATTCCTGATGTAGAGAAACTGGGGTTTAAAGATGGCATTAACGATGAAATAAGAGTGGGGTTCACAGAAGAAAAAAATAGTCTTTTTTTACATTCTATCTCACCCATTGAAATAGCCACTTTTGCGGAAAAAGAGTTGGGCCGTTTCTTTGAATTACAAAAATTAATCAAACAAAGTGGGGCATTAATCCACCATGTATCCGTTTATGACATGAGAGAACCTAGTAAGCGTAAGTCCATTCACTTAGATATGGAAAAGATAAAGAGTGTAACTACGAAAGAACAATTATTATCACATATTAAAAAATCAAATTGGGAAATGGTTAGTTTCTATGAGAATAAGAAATGGGAGTCGGAGAAAGCAAGCGTTGAAAACGGACGCTTTACTTTTGGAACGAAGTATGATGAGTATTGGTTCAACTGTAGAGAAACGAATGAAAAAGGGGAATGTTCAAATATCTTGGTCACCCTGAGTTTCAAGGAAAATAGCTTAACCAAAGCAAACAGCAATCTAGAGCAAGATTTCAATTCCATTTTCACTTTATTCGAAGAGACGATTACACCAAAAGCGAAGATAGAATATATTTTTATTGAAGACGGTGCAAGTGATCCTGTAAGATTTACGGAGCAGGAAATAGCTAAATTCGGCACCACGTCCAATTTTATTGCTAAAAATTTCAAATAAAAGCATCAGATTTCACCCCACAAAAGTCGATTCCTGCCTCACGGAATCGACTTTTCTTCATTATCTTTTTATGTACACGATGTAGAAGCGTGATCTAGCTTCGGGGCATCTGAAAGCGAACGATCGTTCCTTTGCCGAGCGTGCTTTCGATGTGCAGCCCGCTGCCGTATATTCGTTTTAATCGGCGGTCTACATTTAACAGGCCGATTCCTGTTTTTCGATTCGGATTTACTTGTAGAAGTTGTTCAAGCTTTTGCTCGTGTATACCTACGCCGTTATCTACGATAGCCACCTCTGTGTAATCGGGATGCTCCTTAATGCGAATCGTAATGACGCCGCCCTCAAA
This sequence comes from Paenibacillus sp. 481, assembly GCF_021223605.1. Lineage (NCBI taxonomy): Bacteria > Bacillati > Bacillota > Bacilli > Caryophanales > Paenibacillaceae > Paenibacillus > Paenibacillus sp. 481. Next base: position 5,549,125 of record NZ_CP075175.1, on the reverse strand, counting down.
CCGTTTCAGCACACCGTGTCGGACCGCATTTTCAACTAGGGGCTGAATGGATAACGGCGGGATGTGAAGAAGTGCGGTCTGTTCCACTTCCCATATGATCTGCATCCTATCTTCGAAGCGCTCCTTCTCGATATACAAGTAGGACTTCACTAACGCGAGTTCATGTTCGAGCAGCACGAGCCTTTTCGTATTTTGAAAGTCAAAGCTAGCGCGTAAATAATTGCTGAACTCCTCCAACATCCTCCGCATGCGGTCGGTATCGATTTCACTAAGCGCAGAGATCGAATTCAACGTGTTGAACAAAAAATGCGGCTGAATCTGTGCTTGCAACCAAGCTGCCTCCATCATTAATCTTTCATGCACAGAACGCTTAAATTGTGTCAGCGCGCTTACTCTAGCCTTAAGCTCCAGCGTGTCCATCGGTTTAATGATGTAGTCATTGGCACCTGCTCGGAAGCCTGCTTCGATATCGTTGGACGAACTGCGTGCCGTCAATAGCAGTATCGGCAGCTCGGAGATCGAAAATCGCTCGCGAATGTGACGCGCCAGCTCATAACCAGACATATGCGGCATCATCACGTCAGCAATGACCAGATCGAATTCCGCTAATTGAATCAGCGATAGCGCTTCTTTTCCGTTCGTTGCAGTGAAAATTCGGTATCGCTCCGTGTCGAAAATTTGGCTCAAAATTTCTAAATTAATCGGATCATCGTCGACCGCTAAGATCGTAATTTGGTTATATTCATGGTTATCCTTTTGACTAGAGTTCAGTGAATGCTTTAAATCCCGTGAACTCCGTGAATGCTGTAATTTCTGTAATTCCTGCAAATTCTCTGAATTCTCCGAATCCCGTGAGTCCCACGAATCGCATGATCGTTCCTCCTTCGATACCGCACCCTCTCTAGCAACATCCGTGAGGAGGCTTGCCTTAGTGGGCTGCGTGCGATGAGTAGACATCAACGCCGACTCCTCTACAGACACCGCAGCAGCAAGTGGACCACTTTGCTGCTCCGCAAGCGGTAATGCATCTACCTCACATAGTTCCAAGGAAAAGGTGAACATAGAACCTTTTCCAGGTGTCGAACGGAACGTTAAAGTACCGCCATGCAGTTCAGTCAACTGCTTGCTTATACTTAAGCCAAGCCCTAGACCAACTTCATACGATTCATCAGGGGCAACTCCTTGTTTATAGGGGAGGAACAACGACTGCTCTGTATGCGCATCAATGCCCACGCCTGTGTCGACGACGTGAATGTACGCCTTGCCTCCCGACATGTCAGCGCGTACCGTAACGACACCTTCGTTCGTAAATTTAATCGCGTTGTGCACCAAGTTGCACAAGATTTGAGTAAGCCGGTTCTCATCCGCAATAACGTGTGGGAACGTATCTGGAATTTCATTGCTTAAACGTATCGGCTTGCCTTCTGTCATATGTCGCATCATATCCATCACACCCACAACAACGGGCTGAATCGATACTTTTTTTAGCTTAAGCTGCACCCTTTTTTCTTTTAATCGCGTCAAATCAAATAGGTCATGAAGCAAGCTAGACATACGACGGCCAACGGTAACGAGCAACTCCAAGTTTTTTTTGCTGCTGTCTTGCATGGAATTGTGCTCGCTCTCTAATACATGTTGAGCTAAATTCATCATGCCATGAAGCGGGTTACGCAGTTCATGGGACGTATTTGCTAAGAAATCATCCTTTAAACGATGCTCTTGTTGCAGATCTTCGGTCATACGCTCTAATTGTATAGAAGTGCGAAAATATCGTCTGAACCAAAAAGAGGCGAACGCAAAAAACGAAATAAGAATGTCAAAAGGATAGTAGCTCGTATACAAAAGTCCCATACTTTTGCAGGTACCCCAAATAATATTGACTGCAATGGAAGTAGAACCAAGCGCTAGCAAGATCGTATCCTCTTCGCCCTGTAAAGCCGCTTTAAGTGTCGTGAAAAGCATAATCACCGGTGGTATAACTACAATAATCATATAAACCGGCATAATTTGCAGTGTTAATTGGATAGGAGCGACAACGATAAATATACACATCACCAAGCACAACATCGTAAACGTGAGAATCAGCTTGGAGTTGGCATCTTTGGCCAGCAAATGTCGTGTCAGCTGCAGCTGCGGGATCGCAACCCCTAAATAAGAGAGGAGTTGAAGCTTTGTTGACCACGCATATCCAATTCCCAGCCATTGTGTAAGCAACATGTTGTCGTCAAACAGAACGGCAGCACTTGCGAACAACATGAGTAAAGTAATATAAATCAATCCGGATTGTCGTTTTCCGAACCGATAAATGAGAAATGCATACACAGCATGGAATAACAGTACGATGCAGACGGTAAGTTCGGTTCCGATGGAGAACCAAGTCGCTCTTTGAATAGCATCTAGTGGGCCAAAATAAATAGGTTGCGTAATTCCGCCAGTAGCGCTGTTGTCATAGTTTGCGACATGGATCACAATATCGACCTTGGCCTGATCGGCCTGGAAATCAACCATATAAGGAACGCTGCGAGCGGTATAACGCTCTGCCGCTGACGATGGCTGCCCAGACTTGCCAACAGAGATACCGTTAACGAACACTTCCGAAGAAGCTAGAATGGAAGCAAGGCGTAGGGCATATTGCTCGCCACCATGTTCCCCAAGCAAAATTTGCAAGTGGTACGTTCCATAACCGTACGTGCTGTCTTGTTGCGGATGTAGAGCAGGCGCCCAATTGCCTGGTACCTTAATCGGTTTGTTTACAGTGTTATCATGATGAGAGAGAGCACCATCATTTTTTAACAGCACTTGGGGATAAAACATCCATTCCCCGTTCAAAGTGACGGCACCGTTTGCATCAAAGTTCCACTCGCGTAAATCCAGAACGCCTTGCATGGCTTTAGGTTGATGCGGTTGTGTAAATAAATCGAGCCAACTGACGCGAATGCTTGTAATGAAAATGATGAACAAAGCGATGATCAGCCATACTTGTAGTTTCTTCCTGTGTTTTGGGACAGTTTGTTTTCGTGTAATTGTTGTCATAATATTGTCTATTTCGACACAAAAAGCGATGTTCCTTCTACTATATTTTCATATAATGGGAAGAGTGGATTTGAATACGGCACAGTTCGGTGCAGAAATGATCAGAACAAGAGGGAGTGCAATGCATAGATGAAGACGATGATCGTTGATGATGAAATCATGGCATTGCGTAGTATGCACAATCACTTAAACCATTTTGCAGATTTAGAGGTTGTAGGGTTGTTTCAAGATCCACGCGAAGCGCTGAAGCTGGCGAATGAGGAGCATATCGATCTCATCTTTTTGGATATAGAGATGCCTGAAATAAATGGGATGGTGCTGGCCGAGTTGCTGTTAGAAGCTCAACCGCATGTACAGATTGTGTTTGTAACAGCGTACAGTGAATATGCCATTGAGGCATTTGAAGTGAACGCGCTTGACTATATACTAAAGCCCGTGCAGCGTACCCGACTTGCCAAAACACTGCAAAGGTGCAGCGTGCAAGAGGGAAACATGACGAAACGAGCAGCACACCCGGCGCAAACCCTTTGTTGTATGGCCTATTTGCATCTGCGTGATGAACAACAGAATGTTCACCTGTTTCAGTGGCGAACGTTAAAAGCGCAGGAGTTGTTTGCCTATTTGCTGCACTATCGGGGGCAGACGGTGCGGAAAGAATCGATTTTGGAGTGGCTATGGACTGAAGTGGATATAGACAAGGCGTCCAGTCTGTTGCACACGACGATTTATCAAATTCGCAGAATTATTAAGCTAACCCATATGGACATTACAATTAAATATAGCGATGGCGGCTATCGCTTGGACTTGGGCAATATCCATTTGGATGTCGAACTGTGGGAACGGGAGATCCATTCCGCATTGCCTGCAACGGTAGACACGTTAACATATAAGCAGCAATTGTTGGACCGATATCAAGGCGACTATTTTGGCGATCATGAATATTTATGGGCCGAACATGAACGTGAGCGTTTACGGACATTGTGGTTGTTCCATGCCCAGCAAATCGCCGAATTTCATTTGGCACAGGGCAGACAACTTGATGCGTTGCACATCTATTTGAATATGATCGAGAAATACCCGTATAACGAAGCGATTTGTTTTGAAACGATGAAAATTTACGCTTCGCTCGGATATACATATGAAGTTAAAAAGCAATATGACAGATTGGTTACTTATTTCCAGTGTGAGCTAGACATTGTACCTAGTAAACAATTGGAAGAATGGTATGACCATTTTATGAGTCGTGTATAAGTCGCAAGGAACGAGTCGGGAAGGAACATACAGCTATACCTGTCCAAGCTGCTCCATTTATGAGTGGCTTGTTTGCCATGTGCCCACCTATAAGCAGAGCGAGTTCAGAAAATGTTCAGACACTTTCACTATAATAGTAGTTATATTTTTATAGGAGTGTATGTTGGTGAAATATTCAGGTAGGCTGTGGTTGGCTTTGTTATCCTTTAACGCTACCGTTGCCTTAAATGTATATGTATTTGCACAAGGTATAAGTAGTTTAGCATTTTTGTTCATCTCGAATATGTGGGTACTCGTCTCGTGGCAAATTGGAAAATATATTGACAAGCTGAACTATGAGCTAGATAGGGATGCACTAACAAATGCGTACAGCCGTAAAGTAGCTGCTCCTATTTATCGAAAACTTACACGCAAAGCGGTTAAAGCGAAAAAAATGGTCGCGATCTTTTTTGTAGATGTGGACCATTTTAAAATGATTAATGATCGTTTCGGACACAAAGCTGGAGATTTACTGCTGCAAAAAGTAGCGGTCCACCTATCAAGGCTGCCGTCAGATCCTCCCGCAACGGTAATTCGTTGGGGAGGGGATGAATTTGTCGTCATGGTTCTATGCCAGACGGAGGAAGAGATTGCACAGATTAATCGCAAATTGCTTACGAATATGGATTATGTATCGAGTCAGCACACCGTAACGATTTCAATTTCCACAGGATATTCGATATTTCCGCATCATGGGAACGAGTTAGAGCAATTGGTTGAGTTTGCCGACACGCAAATGCTCTGGGCGAAGCGATTCAAGAAATTGGAGCAGAGTGACAGATTCTATCTTCGCGGTGAGCGGAATGTCCGCTGATGAAATAATCGCCATCACGTTTACAACGGAAGCGGGCTATGTTACGGTCAATTTATAGAATTCACAGGGATTCACACGGATTCACGCGGGTGTAATTTATTGAAGGAGAAATAAAGGATGCAAAAAAGGGGCTTTTATGCAGCTCTTGGTATATGTTTAAGTATGCTCACAGGTTGTGAAGACTCCGAGCAGCCAACTCGCTCTCCGCAAGAGACGGTGCTGCCGCAAGATAAAGCGCCGGGGAAACGGTTCGGAGCGGACACACAAACACAACTTCAAGCCAAACAGTTGCAGCAATTTATCGTTACTCGTCTAACTGGAAATTATGGTATACATACGAATTATCGTGATACCGATCAAGCTGCGACTGTGGCAACTGGGCATGAGGTGCTGAGCGAGTCGGCGGGATTGCTTATGCGCTATTATGCGCGCACGGGCCAGCAGCAAGCCTTTGATGCAGAGTGGGCGCGGGCCAAGCGCACGTTTGACAACAGCTCAGGCTTTAGTTACCGCTACAGCCCTAAGTTGAACAAGCGTTATCCGCTGAATGCAGCGGTCGACGATCTGCGCATCATTCGTGCGCTCCATGAGGCTGGACAAGCGTTTCAAGATAACCGCTATGCAGTGGAAGCTGCTACATATGGGGAACGATTCTACAAGCATTTAGTGAAAGACGAATATGTGTTTGATTTCTACGATGAAACGTATCAAATCACGAATGATTTCATTACGTTATGCTATATCGATTTTACATCATTGCAGCGGCTGTCAATATCATCTGAGCAGCAGCAACAATTATTCGCCAATATGCTGCAAATTGTGCAAAAAGGGTACTTGTCCGACGATTTTCCGTTCTACGAAACTAGGTATCAGTACAAATCACAAACTTATCGATCAGAACACATTAATACGGTGGAATCGATGTTGACGATTTTGGCACTTTCTGAAGTGCGGCAGCACAATCCTGCCAGCATTCGTTATATTCAAGAGCACGTGAAGGCGGGGACGCTGTATGGACAGTATACGACAAGCGGAACCCCGACTAACGATATTCAATCGACGGCTATCTATGCAATTGCAGCTATGATTGGCGCTGAAATAGGTGATAAGTCGCTTTATGAGAATAGTATTCGTAGAATGAACCAATTTCTAGTTCAAGACGGCGCAAGCCCGCTAAAGAATGGCTTTGGCGATGTTGCATCAGAGCAAGCCTATTCGTTTGATAATTTAATGGCGTTACTAGCCTATACGTATTAAAAATGGCGAAGTGTAGCCGACGAAAGGTAGGCGTGCAACATGGCAATCATCAAGACGCAACATGACAGCAAAGTGCAACATGACAACAAGATGCAACATAACTTCAAGTTGTTTCTTATATTGTTCTGCCGTTATGTATCACCAGCGATGCTAGCTGCTGGCGGTGTATTATTCATTACGGTACTTGCATTGTTCGTGCCACCTTATATTGGAATGGCAGACAACGGCGATTATTTTCGCATTTTATACAGCAACGGTCTGTATTTCAATACACCTGACTACGATAGTCAATATCTTGGTTATTTCATCAAAGAATACGGAATATTCCAATATTACAATGAAAATGGTGCGACCTTATCATCGTCGCAGTCGTTATTTATTCGGTTATCTGTGTGGATAAACGCGTTATTTAATCCACAAGTATTCGACATACGCGTGCAAACGGCCATTTTTACGGCGTTATATACGATCGCGGTCTATTTGCTGATCGAGAGCCTGACATGGAAGATGCCGGTGAAATACGGCTATCCGATCGCGCTAATCGCTATTTTTATTTTTGCAGATACGGCTTACACCGCTTTTTTGAACTCATTTTTCAGTGAAAGTATCGTCATGATTATGTTAATGCTTCTATTTGCATCAGGGTTGCTGCTCTATCGAAATAGGTACAACGACTACGTGCTAATCGCTGTATTTTTTGTGAGTGGCCTACTACTAACGACGAGTAAGCAGCAAAATGCGCCAGTTGGTATCATTATCGCGGTAACATGTGTCCTGTTCATCTTTATTCGAAAAGAGAGGACGTTTCGAATTTGGATGGCCTCCGCGCTGGTCGGCTTGCTGTTAGCGGGGATTGGAACTTACGTGCTAATCCCGAAAGAGTTCGTTAACATTAACAAGTATCATGCGATGACGCGCGGTGTATTGATGGAGTCTGACAATCCAGAAGCGACGCTTGAGGCTTTCGGCATCGACAAGCAGTACGCGGTGTTGAACAAGAGCATTTACTATGAGCCATACACAACGGTTGATGTCGATTCGGACATTTTGGAAAATACGTTTTATAACAAATACGGATTCGTATCCATTTTGTTCTATTATATAACGCATCCCGATCAAGCATTTAAAATGCTAGACTTAGCGGCTAAGCATGCGTTTACGATCCGTCCGCCGGCGATGGGTAACTATGAGAAGTCGGAAGGCAAACCGTTTGGGGCGCAGACGTCGTTTTTTTCAACTTATAGCAAAATTAAACATGCACTAGCCCCGAAAACATTCGGCTTCGTCGTCATTTGGACAATTCTCGTGGTCGGTCTGTACGTACCGTCATTTTTGGAAGCTGTGAAGGCGAGGAATATGCGGCACATGCTGCGGCTGTCACTAATGGTATCTATGATTTTAATGGGGCTGTCCGGCATATTCGTGTCCATTGTCGGAGCTGGGGACGCCGATTTGTCGAAGCACGAATTTTTGTTTACGGCCGTGTTCGACGTCGTGACCTTTGCGACGGTGGCGGATGCGATCGGACACCGATTATGGCGCAACGAGATCGAATTAACGGCTACCGATTAAATAAAATGGTCTCGATTATGAGGGTGAACAGTGACAAGGTGGAGATTTACATGTTTAATAAAATGTTGTTAAGGACGTTAGTGTTGACGGTTAGTCTGATGCTTGTGCTGCCTTCTCCTGTGATTCAAGCCGTTCAAGAGGCAAAGCAAGAGCATGCTATAAAGCAAGAGGAAGCTATAGAGCAAGGGCAAGCTGTAAAGCGTGAACAAGCCGAGCCTCATGTGCTGCTACTGTACGATAGTCTGGCGAAAGGCACGTCCAGAGAAGGCAATGTAGAAGCACTCCAGCGTTTGCTCGCTGCCTATGGGGTAAAGGTGACTATAGCTTCGCTCGATACGTATAAGCAAGGTACATTGCAGCAGTATACGAAGGTGATAGGGGTTCACAATGCGAGTGATCTAATCGCAAGCAATCCCTATTATGGAACTGACTTTGACCATTATGCAGGCGATTATTTGCATATTGGAACACGTATTCCAGCTCTCGTGCAATCGAAGATGAACATGCGTACTCGCGTCGCGGAAGGGAGCACGGTCAGCATATCGATTGGCCCGTACTCACAGGAAGCGATTCAAATTCAGGAGATGCAGCATGTGCGCTATATTGGGCAAACGGACGGGAAAACGTATGGAACCATTGCGTCTAGTAGTACGGGACAATCAACGCCATTTGGAGTTGTGAATGGACGGTATGGGTACGTCCCGTATTTGGAGCAGGGGAACCTAAGCGAGTTAGCCATTGCTTACGTGCTCAAAGATTGGCTTGGTATTACGAAGGAGAGCAGCACTTATCTCGTATTTAAAGAAATTTATCCGTTCTCGGATTTGAAATTGCTGCAACAAATGGCGGATCAGTTGTATGATGCAGGTATTCCGTTCATTGTCAGCGTTAGGCCTGTATTTAGCAATGCGGACTATCCCGCGATGAAGCGGTATTTGGAGACGTTGAAATATGTACAGTCCCGCAACGGTAGCATTATCGTAAACGCACCTGTCGTTGCTTCAACGATTACACAGTTGGATCGGGACTTGAATACGCAGCTGGCATCTTTTGTCGATGTGCTGGCTAATTACGGGATCGCCCCTTTAGGATTTGGGGCTGAAATGTACTGGTCGTACGATCAGCACTATGCGGCTGAAGGAATGGACTTTTTTGACTCCGTGATCTTATTTCCGAATGAGCGGTTGATGTATAAATCTCGTGGAGATACGTCAAAGTCGTTTCCTTCATCCATGTATAGCTTGCAGCCGCGGTTTTTACAGCAATTTGAACACGCGGGTACAGCGATACAAGATTTTCCGATGAATACGGCGCTCACGTTTGATTTCGTGAAGGATGGGAAAGAGCTTCACGAGCTAATAAGGACGCTAAGCGATAGCTGGATTCCATTTGCGGATTATAAGCAAGAAGCACACACGGTCAGTACGCCGAAGAGTACCGTGTCATCACGCAATGGGCTGCTGTTTATTAATGACTCGAGGGTGAATGTAAACGACGGGCTGAAACAGATCAGCTCCGATTATGCTTATAAAGAAGAAACAACGAAAAGCTTTGAGCGCTTGTTTAATGTTCAGAACAAAATTTTTATTGTTATTATTTTGATCACGATGGTTGCTTTCGGAGGCTTTTTCATCATTGGCCATCGCTTGTATAAACGCAAATATATGAAACAGAGAGAGCGTTAAGGAGGCAGCTATGACGATTGCAGATATATTAATGTTAATTGCGGTCATTTGCATTTGGTCACTCTTGCTCGTAAATGTCGTACTCATCATTGCGGGTTACTTGTACTATATCGAGAGTGAGGACAGACCTGTTCCGGAGATCGAAGGTGAAGCCCCATTTGTTTCTATTATGGTGCCCGCACACAATGAGGGGAAAGTCATTATAAAGACTGTGGAATCGCTGCTCGCGCTCGATTATCCGCATGAGCGGTATGAGATTATTGTTATTAATGATAATTCTTCGGATAATAGCAGGGAATTGCTCGGTCAATTGCAATCCAGATATGTGGGCCGTAACTTAACGGTTATTAACACGGATGCCGTCACAGGTGGCAAGGGGAAATCCAACGCGTTAAACATCGGATTTCAGCAGAGTAAAGGTGAACTTATCGCCATCTACGACGCAGACAACACGCCAGAGAAAAAAGCTTTGCGCTATCTCGTAGGTGAAATTATGCACGATAAGACGTTAGGTGCAGTTATCGGTAAATTCCGAACACGCAATCGTGACACTAACCTATTAACCCGATTTATTAATATCGAAACCTTATCCTTCCAATGGATGGCGCAAGCAGGGCGCTGGAAGTTGTTCAAGTTGTGTACGATTCCAGGCACAAACTTTATTATGCGCCGTGAGATCGTGGAGCGAATCGGCGGCTGGGACGTAAAGGCAATTGCCGAGGATACGGAAATTAGTTTCCGTATTTACATGATGGGCTATCGAATCAAGTTTCAACCGAAAGCAGTCACTTGGGAACAGGAGCCGCAGACGCTCAAAGTATGGTTTAAGCAGCGCACACGCTGGGCGAAGGGCAACATTTACGTCATTGTGAAAAATGTTCCGCTACTGTTTGATCGTTCGGCAACGAATATCAGGTTCGACATTTTATACTTTTTATCGATCTATTTCTTATTATTAACTTCATTAATCATGTCGGATATTCTGCTTATTTTGCATGCCTTAGGGTATGTACATACCACGATTGCGGGCTTTAGTACGTTCTTATGGGTGTTAGCAATCACCTTATTTGTGACAGGAACCTTTATTACGCTTATTACGGAAAAAGGCGAGATGAGGCTATCCAATCTATGGATCATTTTACTGATGTACATTTCGTACTGTCAAATGTGGATGGTTGTCGCAGCTTACGGATTATATACGTATGGAAAAGATGTCATCTTCAAAAGAGAGGCAAAATGGTACAAGACGGAACGTTTTTAAGATAGGAGCGAAGGTCATGAACAAATTATTAACCGCGCTAGGCATGATCTGCTTATGCTTATTATTTTTTCAGCCTGATCATAGTTCGATAGTTAGAGCGAATGCAGGTCAATTACACACGTACGAGACCACATTTTCGAATGCAGACACTTCTTTATCAGGTGTTATGACTTCGAATCAGGTCTTTTTTGAAATTGAATCGTATTGGAACATTAACGACGTTAAATTAAATCTCGATTATCAGACGACTCCTTTAGCGAAAGGAGAACAATCCAGTGTCACGTTAATGATCAACGGCACGAAGTTTCACTCGTTTAGACCTGCTGTAAGTGAACAGAAAAAGCAGCGGCTAACGGTGAGCATACCTAAAGCGTTGATCCAAACAGGGAACAACACGGTAACGATTGAAGGTTATATTCAAACCTTGCTAGAGAACGAAATTTGTGTACCGGTACAGAAACGGGATAATTGGTTACAGTTATCCCAGACTTCGGGTGTCGCTATCAGCTACACGAAGGACGCATTAGATGGGAGCATCCGCGATTTTGCTGCGCAGTTTATCGGCATTGACACGACCAATGCCAATCAAAATGCGATAGCGATCCCTAAACAGAGCGATGCAGCAGAGCTAGAAGCATCTGTCTTTGCACTGTCGGGCTTCGCTAAAGCGAACAGCTTAAAACATAAAAGCATCCCGATACTAGCGTTTGATGCAGGTTCTGTGGCGACAAAAAAAGCAGTCGTAGCTGTAGCGCTCTACGATCATTTACCTGAAACGATTAAACAATCGTTGCTGCAAGAAGATTTAAGCAATAAAGCGCTTATACAACTCGTTAATGTCCAAACACAGCCAACACTTGTCATCACATCCAAAAACGCTGAGTTGTTAGTGAAGGCAGGACGTCTGATTGCGAATCAGGAGTTAGTCAATCAATTAACCGAAAATATAAAAATAATTGATGCAAAGACAAACGTGGATACACCGAAAGTGAAAGTGCAGCGCAATGTGGTATTGACTGAGAGCGGGGATCACATCAAAGGAGCGTTGCATCAGGAGCGAACGTACTTTGTTTCTTTGCCAGCAAACCGTTATATCGCAGATGCTAGCAAGCTTAGCCTTGATTTTCGATATGCGAAAAATCTTGATTTTGATCGGTCTATGGTGACGGTGCTCGTAAATAACAAGCCTATCGGCAGTAAAAAGCTAACCGCAGAGCTGGCAAATGCCGACTCGCTCACGCTACCGATTCCTAAAAACCTTGAAATATCGGGTAATTTCACGGTTACCGTGGCCTTTGATTTGGAGCTGAAACATGGCGGCTGCATTGAGCCTAACGATCAAATGCCGTGGGCATATATGACGAAAGAATCCATGCTGCAATTAAACACAAAGGATCGTACCGAACTGTTGTTTAACAATTATCCGAGCCCGTTTTTGCGTGATGGTAGCTTTAATCAGGTAGCCGTTGTGCTGCCACAAGAGCGGGATTTGTATACGTATTTAACGTTGTCTAATCTGTTTAATTTGTTAGGACAGTATGCAGAGGGGAATACGGGGAGCGTTAAGTTCTATGCGGACACGGCGGCAGCTTCTGAGTTGAATCAGCACAATGTCATTGTGATCGGGACGTATGAGAACAATAAGCTCATTCGTGATCACAATGATAAGCTGTACTTTCAATACGATCCTGAACAAGCTGGCGCCACGAACAAGTCTCCACATGGTGGCATTAAAGGAATTGGCTTTAAGTCGAATGAAAAAATGAGCCTTGACACTGACTATGGTAAGCGATTAGGGACGTTGCAATTAATCGATTCTCCGTATGAAGCAGGGTATGGCTTGATGGCTGTTACAGGGGCTAGCCCAGGGTACTACTACTTGGCTTCCGACCTGTTAGCGAGCGAAGAGACGAAGTGGAAAGTGTTCGGCGATGGTGTAGCTACCGATAACGATGGCAATATTTTTGCGCATCGCTTCAAACAGCAAGTCGAACAAGAACAAACATCTGTTATTCAAGATGTGTTACAACGAAGTGACGTGCTTGGTTTCATCGTCGCCGTTGCGCTAGTCTTAATTCTGGTTTGCGTATCACTTATCTTCCTCGTTCGTAAATATAGAAAGAATCGGGGGGAGCGCGATGAAGCGTAATCAAAGCAGTCTGTTGTCTGATGGCGCCTTTATGCTGTGGTTTGTGATTAGCTTTGTGAGCATCGTGTTCACAGCAGCCGACCCCAACCACTATATTTTTAACATTGTGATGTTGAATGTCGCCTTCTTGATTGCGATTGTGACGTATTTTACGACGTTAACAACAGGGTTAATTTTGAACATCGTCTTTATTTTCGGCTACGGTTCGTACACGTTATATCAAACGGTCGTCCAAGGGGGCGTCGTGGAGAGCCATAACTATTTTTGGCTCATCATGACTCCGGTGTATACCCTTGTGACATGGATGATTACACTTGCTACGAAGCGGCTGCAAGATGAAAATGAACGGCTGTATAAGAAAAATGCTTCATTGGCAACGATGGATGAGCATACCGACTTGAAGAACAGCCGCTCTTTCCAGAAGGATGCGACCATTTTTATGGCGCTATCAACTCGCTACAACATCCCGTTGACGTTATTAGTGTTGAAGGTGAAATACTGGGATGAATTAAAGCAAATGGTAAATGAAGAACAGATGACCGAAATGATTTACGACGTCTCGAAAATAAGTGAGACAAGCATTCGGATGAACGATTCGCTTTACATGTTAAACAGTGACAATCCGACATGGGGATTGTTGCTGTTTACGGACCGTGAAGGGGCTAATGTCGTCATCGATCGCTTGAAGGAGAAGGTCACCTTGTTTAATACGGTCGAATTTGCGCACAAGTATAAGATTGAATTGACGCTTACCGTCGGGGCAGTCGAATACGAAGCAGAGGAGATTCCAACACCGCTGGACTTTATTGTGCAAGCTAGAAAGCAAATGGAGTACGACGTGTAAAAATAAGACGAAGAAGCTTTCCCGACAGATGTCGGTAGTGCTTCTTCGTCTTTATTTTAACGTAAGTAAACACCCGATCCTTGCACAATTTCATCCGCACTCAACAGCGTCGCTTCTAGAACGGTCATGTTATTTTTTTTCATAAACGATTGCACAATATGGTAACCTACCGCATAGCCCGCGCCAGCTGACACGCCCACAGGCGAGAATCCTTGTTCCTTTGCCGCTTCATCACCAAACATATAAGCGCTAACCTCCGCAAAGCCTTTTAATCCAAAGCCTTCTTTCATAACATGAATCGAGTACGCAAGCTCTTCCTCATCAATCGAAGTGACCCATGGACCTAACATGGATTCGCCATACAATTCTGTCGCAAATGCATCAGCAAGGCCCTCAATAATTAAATAATCGCCTAAAGTAACATCACCATGATTCCAATTAAAATAGGAAAAGCGAATGTTATGATGAAATTCGTGCGCAATAAGCGCGGGTATGCGCGGAGCGTTGTACTCGTTAGGATGAATCATGAGCATGACATACCCAGGAATTCCGCCAAAACCGCAGTAACCATGCACATGCTTGAGGTTCACAGGATCAGCGATGTACATGCCTAGCTTCACTTGGTCTGCCTTTACACATAATCCAGCTTCAGTGGTGTATTCGATACATTTTGTTAAGCTTTGGTGGGCGATGTTCCACGCGTCCATTTCCATGAGCTGCTGTATTGCTGCTGTCCCGATTTCGGTTTCCTGTACGTCAAGATAGCCCATCATTTTGGTAGCCATCATAACATCATATCCGTTTGGCTGTTTCGCGATTAAGGGTACTTGAATGGTGGCCCACATCGTTTCTAAAGGTTTCATCATCGTGTATCTAAAAAAAGGATCTCGTTTATCCGAAGGTAATGCGAATAAGGACTCATACTGGGCCTTCGTATCCATCATTTCAATATTCATTGTAGTCTCCTTGAATAGGGTAGTAGAGGTCGTCAATTGCTGTAGAGCTCCACAAAGTGAATAAGCACAATTTGGTAACCATCTCTTGTATCAACATAAAGGATCACGTTACGTTAGAGTCAACAGCTGAAAGGGTACAGGCTAAAACTTTTATTCGGTATTTGAATGAACTACAGCCCTCATTTCCATAAAGAGAAAATAAATTAATTATTTTTATGTTGATAATGATTATCATAATCAATTATAATGATGTACAAATAGCAGTTAGAGGAGGAACAGCAATGGTTGTTATTGCAAATACGATTCGCATTCAAAAAGGGGGAGGCGATCGCATGGTGGAGCGGTTTGAGAACCGCGAACGTGGGTTTGTTGAGGGGATGCCTGGTTTTATAAGCGTGTCTTTGTTGCAATTAAGAGGGACGGAAGAGCATGACGAAATTATTGTCCATTCGTTATGGGAGTCGAAAGAAGCACATGATAGCTGGATGAAAACCGAAGAGTTCAGAAAAGCGCATAGCGGTCCTCGCTCGGAAGGACTTATCGACTTCAAAATTCGCGTCTATGATGTGCTCGGCCATCGCAACGCAGAACCACAGGCAGAATCGTTGTCGAATTTACAGCCCAATACATAATAGTTGCGCCAACGAATAGTACGTGGCGTGATCGTGCTTCTAAATGTAATCCTAGTTAACGATGATGGTTATCCTCGAATGTAAGAATTAGGGATTGGAAAAGCGGCAGTACGAGACTGAATATACAAGTCTCAGACTGCCGCTTTCTTTTTACGTAATTCAGTCCAGTCTAAGGCTTGATGATTTCAAATGATTACGACGAACTTGGACCCACATCAGATGCCTTAAGGGGTTTACGGCTACTAGCCGCATTCGAAAATTCATCAGCCCCCACATCGGTTTTCGAGCGTAGCTGACCATCCATATCATCTGTCACTTTCACTCGCTGCTCCAGCTTGCTATCGCTAACGGCTTTATTTATAGCTGGGCTGTTCGCAGATAGTTTGTGTAGACCGTCAGAAATGGTGAGAGCTGGATTTACGGTAACGATTTCAGAAGGGCCGCGTGACGCATTGTTCAATGTACCTCCAAAGCCGATGTTACCCTTAAATACGGTGTCGGTGCTGCTAGCCTCGTGATATAAGATGCCCGTCTTATTTGCGACGATATTGTTGGCTATCCAGCTGCCAGTCGGGACGTATTTTTTTTCCGTATTCGTTGAACCGACCGTAATACCGACTTTACTGTTGACAATGGTGTTATTTACGACTGTGGCACGATACACTCGCCAGTGGGATTTCAAATCTTCAGGTGTATATTGCGGTGGTTTACCGTTTGAACCGCCGTCATACCTGCCGCTGTCCAGAATTATCGCATCACCTGTTATACCTTCCATATAATTGTTATAAATTTTATGATCATTTCCATATATCCGAATGCCCAGGACCTTCTCCTTCACGCCATCCCCAAAAAAGAAGTTGCCGTAAAAGCTGTTATCGTGACCATGTCTGGCTGTCAATCCGCCACGGTTATTTATGAAAGTGTTATACCGAACATCATTTTTTCCTGATTTTACTGAAACGACCTCTAGATCGCCGTCACAATTCTCGAAGAGATTGTATTGGACTTTATTGTGACCCTCGGAAAAGGAAAGCTTCGATAACCCAAGACGAATCGTTTCATTGCCGTTTGCCTTTGAAAACGCTACGTTGCGGAAATGGTTGTATTCAATCACGTCATGCTGAGACATTTGGTCTCCATGTCCACTGGAAGCGATTACGGGTGCAGGATCACTTTTTCCGTTAAAATCGTTACGATCAATCTTGTTGTGGGAGCTGTTCTCACCTTTGATCTCCAGCCATACCAACTTTTTACCAGTTGCAGGAACGGCAAACGTATTGCGTGTCAGTTGTACGTTGTTCGAGCCGTCAAGCTGAACCGCTACACTTCGGGTGTCCGTTCCGGTGTTCGTAATTTTCAGCCCCTCAACGACAATATGCGATGAACGGACAATATGTAACACATCGGCTCCCGCAAGTATCGCCCGCCCGCGGTTGGCGGCTTTAATCGTAATCGGACTATTTTTGATTCCGTGTTTACCACTGATTAACAGTGCTTTGCTTCCTGTATATGTGCCGTCTGCCAACACAATGGTTGTCCCAGCAGTTGCTTGGGCAATTGCTCGCTCTAGCTGCGTGGAGGTCGACACTTTTACTTCCCTTGCCGCTTCAGGCTCAACGTTATACACGACGTCTGTTACTCCTGGCGTGTCACCCGCTAATCTCGGTAACTGATTTTCCACTGCTGAATAACTTGTTACTGGAAATAAAGTTACTGACAACATGGTCATTAGTAATAATCGTCTAACTTTGCTAGATTTCATCAACATGATCACCTCTGTATAAGATTGTAAATCCACCTTCTATATATAACCTATTTTTGATATAAAGTATCGTAAAAATAAGAAAAAATAAAATTGCTAGATATGTACGCGTACCGACAGCACAAGCGTTGAATATGAGTTGAGTGTGGAAGTCTGTAACTCAGTACATATAAATTAATTGAGCATAACAAAATTATTTACATACATACTGTATGTATGTAAAATGTATAATTACATAAACGAGAGGGGATATTTAACAATGAGAACGAATAGCTTTTACCCAGTGATTTTGACGGAGCAAGTTGACATAAGCGCTGCGTTTTACACGCGCCATTTTGGATTTGAGGTCGTATTTGAGGCGGATTGGTATGTCAGTCTAAGATTGGCAAATGGCCATAGCAATGTTCCTTACGAATTGGCTCTACTGGATGCGACGCATTCCACTATACCGGCGGCTTATCAGCGCACCGTACAAGGTTTAATTCTTAATTTTGAAGTCGACGATGTAGATGCAGAGTACGATAGACTGATTAAAGGGGAGCAGCTCCCGTTGGAGCTCGACATCCGTGACGAAGCCTTTGGCCAGCGCCATTTTATTACGCGTGATCCAAATGGTGTGCTTATTGATATCATTACGATCATTCCTCCCGCTGAAGCCGAAAGTAACCAATATGTAGAGAAAGTGTGGTTGGATGAAACGAAATAAAGAGGATACGAATGAAACGATCCGCAAGTTAATAGAAGTAGCGCGCATGTATTTTACAGAGCGTGGCTATGCGGATACCGCTTTGGAAGATATCGTTAACGAAACGCAGCTGACACGTGGAGCCCTGTATCACCATTTCGGAAATAAGAAGGGGCTGTTTCAGGTGGTGCTGGAATCGGTGCAAAAAGAGGTCGCGGAACGCGTTGAAAGTGAGGCCGCTCAAAGTGAGGATATGTGGGAGCAGTTGTTCTTTGGCTGTCGAGCGTTTGTGGCTGCGGCTGTGGAACCGCATAATAAGCGCATTATGCTCATTGATGGCCCAGCGGTGCTAGGGTGGGAAGAGTGGCGCAAGATGGACGAGCAGCATTCCATGCAGTTGATGCGCTCGCAGCTTCAACTCATGCAGCTGCAAGGCTGCTTTGCAGGGGTATCCATCGATGCGTTGACTCATTTTCTTTCGGGTGCGCTGAATGAATCGGCGCTCTGGATTGCACAAATGCCGAACAGTGAGCAATCGCTAGCAGAGAGTATGGGTGTCATCTCTCTTTTACTAGAGCGGTTTAAATCGTAATGTCCTATACCAAAAATGGAGTGTGAACATTAGTCGTTCACACTCCATCCTCTAATTAAGATCGGGTACCAATAGGTCTTGCTTATTGTTCTTGTTCTTGTTCTTCTTCCAAAAATGTCACATAAATCTTCCAGCTATTGTCGCTCATCTTTTTCAACAAATAAATGCCGTCAGACGAGATCGTATTCGCGGAAAATGAATCATCTTTAGTCATCGTCATTTTGACGCTACCGCCTGTCGATTCAACCACGGCAAAACGGTCGGATTTATGGGTTACCGTCAGCTTTTGCTCACTTACTTTTTCTACTTTGAATTCGAATCCTTGCTTCACTAAATCTATCAACTCATCCGAATGATACTTACTATTTGCTAAGCCGTAACCCGTATAAAATTGGGCATCTACATCATGAAAGCGGTCATAAGCTTTATCATTAATCGCTTGATTCCACGTCTTCTCCAGATTCAAAATAACAGCTTTAAGTTGATCATCCTCAGGCAATGCGCTGCTTTGCAAATCTAGTGCACGCTGCAACATAACAACAGCTTCAGCTCGCTTTGCGTTGGCAAAAGGCTTGAATTGTGTCGCGCTAGCGCCTTGCACGATACCTGCTTGACTCGCTTTTTGAATAGCTTGTTTCGCATAGTATTCAGGTACGTCCTTAAATGACTTCGCAGTTCCTTCAAATGACACGGAGGAAGAAAAGGCGTTAACGATCATGGTCGCAATCTCGCCACGTTTAATAAGCTGATTAGGCCCGAATGTAGTTTCACTCATGCCGTTCACGATACCGAGGGAGCTGGCAATGCGAATCGGCTCGAAATACCATTTTCCTTGCTTCACATCAGTAAATGCGGTGCCAGAAGCATCGCTCGTTAACCCTAACGCGCGAACCAAAATCGAAACAAATTCCGCACGGCTAATGGAATGGTTAGGCTTTACGGTTACAGTTCCTTCGTGATCAACATAACCGCGCAGTAAATCTGCATTAATGAAGTTATCCAGCGCATCATAGGCCCAATGGTCATCCATGTCTACGGGGTAGTACATGTCCGTGGCAGCGATTTCAGCGGCCTTTGCTGGCGTGGAAAAAAGTGGGAGAACGAGTAGGCTAGCTAGTAATAAAATAGTAAAACGACGGAAATTCATGCGTTTCATGATGTTGTTCCTCTCTTGGTGAAAAATATTAACATGAAAATATTATCAAGATACCACAACTTTTTCTAGTGGGTGATTTAGGAACTTGTTAGCGAACGTGTTAGCGAACGTGTTCATTTGGTCAAAACAGGAAACAGTGAAGTGAGTGTCGAATGAAAATAGTTAAGGATGTTCATTCATACCATTCAATCTTCATGGGGGTAAAGACATTGCGAACAGAGCAGCAGATGATGGATGTGATCATACAGACAGCGCGGGAGGATGCGCGGATATTCAATTTTACTATGACAGGGTGCAAATCTACATAGCCACAAGTTCAATCACATCAGCAGAAAAGGGGATTCAACATGCTACCATACCCAACCGCAACAACGAGAGAAGAAAAGCGGGCTATGATCAACGATATTGCCAATCAATTACTCGACATTCACGGAGATATCATTATCGCTGTTGGAGCTTATGGCTCGATTGCTCTCGAAATAGACGGCCCGTACTCCGACATCGAGATGTATGTCGTCACGAGAGACGGGATGAATATACAAGGTTATGAGTTTATTTATGGGGAATTCAAAATTGAAATTGCCGCTATACAAAAGAGTGAGCTTGTGAAGCGAGCAATGGCGGTTGATGATTTATGGGCCATTAAAGCAGGTAGTTTTATTCACGTTCTTGCTATTTATGACCCAGAGCGCGTATTTGCTGAACTCAAAGAGTTACCTATGCAAGTGAGTATGGAAGCGATTAAAGATACGATGCGAGAATTTATGATCTGGGAGCCCTATGAGACGATGGGCAAAATACGCAACAATTATTTGGCTCGCAATCTGAATTATATTCCAATGGGAGTTAAGGATTTGGTATGGCAAACGACCAAGCTGATTGGACTGGCCAATAAACAGTACTTTTTGACAAGGGCGAAGGCGTTTGAACAGTCTTTGAACATGGAATCCAAACCTGTCGGTTATAAGGAACTCGTGTTGCTTGTTATGGCGGGGAAATTAGACGATACCGAACAAGTGTATCAGCTCTGTGAGAAGTTATGGATGGGCTTAAACGATTGGTTGGTAGGGCTGGGAATCGAATATCGAATCGAACAGCTTCCGTTTAGGAAGTGACAGTCGTGGGTTAATGGATGGATATATAACAAGAAATGAAAGAGGGAATGGCGTTGATTGGACATAGCAATCTTGAAGAATATCTGGATCCTGTAAATTATGATCTTGAGTTTGACGGTGAAATGGACAAATATCAGTTCTATCTTGAGCTTGCTAGATCGAGTCTTGGGGAAGTGTTAGAGCTTGCTTGTGGTACAGGCTTAACAACGATACCCCTGTCGAAAGCTGGCATAACGATAACCGGTGTAGATATCTCTTCAGCGATGATCGCATATGCGCGGTTGAAGGCGGAAGAGTTGACTGCTACTTTTATGGAAGGCGATGCCCGTACCTTCGAATCGGACAAGCAATTTTCGATGATTTATTTGACTGGTAATGCATTTCAGGCCTTCTTAAGTGATCAAGATCAAATCGATTTGCTCACGACCGTTCACAAACATTTACAACCCGATGGAATCTTTGCATTTGAGACTCGTAATCCGGAAGGAACGGATTTATCCGATGAAGAGGAGACAGAATGGGGATCATTTATTGATAAGGATGGAAATCACGTCAAGGTATCAGGCACACAATGTTACGATGCTAGCCAACATATCATGCATTGGGTCACGATGCGTGATTGGGGGGATAAGCGAACGACTTCCCGAATTGCTTGTCGGTTCACAGATCAGGAGACGCTGCATGCTTTATTAACCCGTCACGGTTTTCGCGTCGAACATCAATATGCTGATTGGGATAAAACGCCGTTCTCTCCGTTATCTGCATCTATCATTAGCGTCTGTAGGAAAGGTTAGGAGAGACGTAATGCATTGGAATAGAAAAACCCCCTCTGGCCGAGGGGGTTTTTGGTGTTCTAAGTTCAGCATCCTCTTCGCACTAATCATTCAATCGGTCCGCGGGATATTCGTGTTCTCCACCCGTGCGCAAAGATAACGGCTAATTGCTGTAAGATAACCTTATTTGCCGGTTTGCATGACGAGCCTTTGACATTTAATAGTTTATGGGTTAAACTAATATTATAGTTTAGGGGGTCAACTTTTATGGATGAAAAAATGGATACTAAACAGGATGCGAAATGGTGTGAAGCGATTCAGCTGTTTGAAGAGGTCATGATCTATGGAACGAACCATATTATGAACGAGCTGAAATTAGACATTTTTAAAGAGCTATCTGTCGAACAGGTACGGCTATTAGACCTATTAAATACGCAGGGCCCTTTAACATCCACCGAAATTACAGAGCTTCAAGGTGGACACAAAAGTGCGACTTCTAATCGCATCAAGAAGTTGATTCAAAAAGATTATGTACGATTCGAGCAAAAAGAGGGCGACCATCGCATTAAGCATGTCGTCATAACGGACAAAGGATATGCCGCAACGAAGGTAGCGAATGAGTCGTCTTTTAAGTATTTCCAATCGTTGTTATCTGATGTGACGGAGGAAGAGATTGAACAGTTGATGGTCACTTTTAAAAAAGTAAAGGCGATCCTGTTAGCTAAATAAATAGGCGGTGTAAGCTGTAAGCAGACCTAATTCAAGGGGGAACCAACATGGAAACGATCAGAAAATCACTACCGCAAGACGCGAAGAAAGCTGCTAAACTCATGTTTGACGCGATGGATTGGCTGGGAGAACTGTTTCAATTAAACACCGACAACAGCACGAAGTTAGTTGAAAAGGTGTACTTACAACCTAACACGAGATTTAGCTACGGCCACACTTACGTCGTTGATATCGATGGAGAAGTAGCAGGTGTGTTGACTACAGCTGAGGGTGGCAAGCTTGATCAGCTGAATAAGAACGCGGCGCTCAAAGGCTATAGCTTCATTACATTCAAAGGCATAATGAACGTGCTGAAAAATGCTTTTAACTTATTAAAAACGAAAGAAGCATTAGATGATGAATACTACATCACCACGCTAAGTGTAGATTCCAAGTTCCGTGGCAAAGGAATCGGTACGAAGCTCATGGATCTTGCAGAGCAATTAGCACAACAAAATGGCTATCGCAAATGTGCTTTAACTGTAGATGCTGGCAATGTGAAAGCAAGAAGATTGTACAATCAACTTGGTTACGTTGAACAAAATGAATTCAGGCTTATGCATTACACCTTTGTCCGAATGGTTAAGTCGCTGTAGTAGGGAAGC
The DNA here is from genome assembly GCF_021223605.1 of Paenibacillus sp. 481. Taxonomy (NCBI): domain Bacteria; kingdom Bacillati; phylum Bacillota; class Bacilli; order Caryophanales; family Paenibacillaceae; genus Paenibacillus; species Paenibacillus sp. 481. The sequence goes on along the minus strand of NZ_CP075175.1, from coordinate 5,526,176 downwards.
TTGCTTGCTTCGTCTGAATGTTCATGAATTTGCCACATATAGAACGACTATATTTATGTAGAGATATAACTTTGGCGTGGGGTATCATCCCACGCCTTTTGTGCATTTCATTTTCATCTAAACGATAAAAAATAAATGAAGATTTCAAAAACCGTGATGTATAGCGATGTTCTTAATCATGGATATTGCTTAGATAGTTAGGTCATATTTTCCAGTACAGGCTAGTATACTTTAACGTCTAATCAAGTTATTTATTTTTTGCGACAGAAAGGACGAAGAGAATGCCAATAGTACGCCGTTATACCGTAACGACAAATGGTGCGATGACGTTTACAGGTAATAGCTTGGGATTCGGTTCCATTAATCCTAGTTATAACGACATTGGAGCTTTCATTACATTGGACTCTGCGCAACAAGTTGCAGGTTTCCCAGCAGGTAGCACATTGAATTGGAAATTAAACGCTTCTCAGGCCGTCTTAAAATTTCCAGCAGCTAGTGAAGTGTTGTATGCCGAGCTGATCTGGGGAGGCACCGCCAAATTTAATAGCGTGGATGTAACAGGGGACATCAACTCTCCGATCAATTTCACCAATCCACAGGGGGCCGTACAGCCGATTACCCCAGATGCGGTAACTGCCCAAGTCGTCGATCACGAAAAACATACCTTTTACATTCGATCAACGGATGTTACCGCACTTGTCAAGGCAGGCGGAGCAGGAGCTTATACCGTCAGTGGCGTACCGGCTACAATCTTGAGACCAAGCAAAAGCAACTCAGCGGGCTGGACGCTTGCTGTCGTATACAAACATACTTCTTTACCTCCACGTAATATGAACTTATATGTAGGTACCGCCTCCGTGGAAAGAGGAAGCGTCGTCGATCAGACGATTACGGGCTTTGGCACACCGGAGTCCAAACCATTTAAAGCACGAGCCTTATTGTCAGCGATCGAAGGTGACAGCTACATTACGAAGGATCAATTCTTGTTCGGTCCATCTCCAAGCAACTTACAACCGATCTCCGGCCCGAACAACGCCGTGGACAACTTTTTTGCTTCCCAGATCAACGATGATGATGGAAATTTAGATACGAGTGGAACAGCAGGAACGAACAACGTTACGCCAGGACAAAAACAAACCGCACAACGCTATGGCTGGGATATTACGAACGTTGATATTTCCAATGCCATGGATACCTCACAGACCTCAGCAACTGCACGTCTCAAAACCGACATGGACGGATTCGTCTTATCTGCTCTAGGTATTCAAATTGATGTAAACAGTCCGAATATTAAGATCGACAAAACAGTCGATAAGGATATCGCGTTAGTCGGTGACGAACTAACGTACACCATTTTAGTGGAAAATAGCGGACTCGTCGAAGCACAGAATGGCGTTTTTAAAGACATCCTTCCCGCTGAATTGCAATTTGTGCCCAACAGTTTAACGATCGATGGACAAGCCAAGCCAGGTGACGATCCAACCAAAGGGGTCAACATCGGTTCTGTAAGTCTCGAGGGGCCCACCGAAATCGTGTTTAAAGTAAAAGTAACCGCCGTTCCGCCGAGTGGCAAGGTGAGTAATACGGGGACGCTCGATTATGAGTTTCAAAGTGCAGCAGGGCTTCCGCTCACCTCGGGAGCTAGTAGTTCGAACGCAGCAGATACGGTCATTAAGCATGTGCAAGTGGACTTGGTGAAGAGTGAAGATCGCTCCGTGTACGACAAAGTAGGCGATGTGATCACGTATACGCTAGATGTGACGAACAACGGTGATACACCCGTAGATGCGCTGACGATTAAAGATGCGATTCCTGCGGGCACGACGCTCGTTCCAGGCAGCATCAAAGTGAACGGCACACCTGTGGCAGGGGACTTAACAACTGGAATTCCCCTCGGTACCTTGAATCCTGACCAATCGGCTGTCATTACGTTCCAAGTCGCGGTACAAAAACCGCTGCCAGCGAAAGTAGATAACAAAGCGGAAGCCGCTTATCAATTCCAGTTGAAGCCAGGTAGTGATGTGCGTCAGGATACCGTAGCGAGTAATGTGATTACAGCTTGGTTGGAAACCGATTGTCAAAAGGCACAAAATCAAATTTTTGAGTCGGTGGCCCAACAAGAACTCGGCTTGATGAGAATCCTGCAAGCAGAACGAGTAAAAGTGCAGAACGCAGTAAAAGCGTTTGAAGAGGGGCGAATTTCCGCGCAAGAGCTTGCGACGATTAATCAGAGTGTGGAGAAAGTCGTGCAAAAGACGGCACTGCTGGAAAAAGTGTTGCAGGAGAAGCTGGGAGTCGCGAAGCAGGTCTGTTGCTAGGAACTTAGGTTTGTTGCTAGGAACTTAGTTTGGAACGCGAAGACATGTGCAGGATTACGCTATCTTGCGTGTTGGCGTGCCAGATTTAGGGGAACGAGTTTAGAGGAAAGAGGAGGAGCAAGATGCCATTTATTCATCGTTTTACCCAAACCACAAATGGAGCGATTACGTTTACCGGAAATACATTAGGCTTTGCCGATGGCAGTACGGACATCGGTGCATTTCTGGCAACGGATACGTCGAAGCAAGTGTCAGGCTATCCCGCTGGGAGTACATTAACGTGGCAAGAAAATTCCGCTGCGGCCGTGCTACGCTTCCCTGCAGGTAGCGAGGTATTGTATGCGGAGTTGATTTGGGGCGGATCGACGAGGGATGACTCTACGGATATCGGATCAGCTATCAATAGTTCGGTTTCGTTTACGACTCCAAGTGCTGCTCACTCTATCGCACCAGATGCGATTACTGCGCGGGAAGAGTCTGCGAATGGCCAAGTGTTCTATGTGCGCTCTGCAAATGTAACGAACTTGGTGCGCAGCGGTGGAGCGGGAACTTATATCGTAGGTGGGGTTCCTGGAACAGTTAGGGACTGTACGTTACTAGCTTCGACGAATACGGTCGGGTGGACGTTAGCTGTGGCGTATAAACATCCAACGCTTAAAATACGCAATATGAATATTTATGTCGGATCGCAACTTATTACGATGTTCAATCCCCCCGTGGATGAGCTTATTTACAACTTCAAATCGCCAGAAGGTGGCGATATTCGAGGCCGTGTGCTGCTCACCGCGATGGAAGGCAACTCTAGTCTTCCTGGTGATCGGTTTGAGTTTGGGCCTGATCGTTCTTCCCTTGCGGTTATTTCAGGGCCGAATAACGCTGGCGACAATTTTTTTGCCTCGCAAATTAACGATGATCAAGGAAACTTAGATACGAGCGGAACAGCGGGATCACTGAATACACCCGTATGGTCTGACGGATATGGCGTACGATCTGGTTGGGACATTACGAATGTAGACGTTTCGCATACTTTGCGTCATGGTCAAACGGAAGCGATCGCACGCATTGCAACGCAGCAGGATACGTACTTAGTGAGTGGATATGGCGTACAAATTGACGCCAACAGCCCAATCGTCAAGATGAATAAGTCTGGGGACAAGAAACAGGCTGTCGTTGGTGAAATTGTAACGTACACCTTGGAAGTCAAAAACGACGGCTATGTCGATGCGACGAATGTCATTTTTAAGGATCACCTCGATCCAGAACTTGAATACGTGCCAGATAGCTTGCGAATCCGCGGGGTGGCCGCTCCAGGACACGATATCGCAGCAGGTGTGAACATCGGTACCTTAGCAGTCGGTGAAACGGTCATCATCACGTATCAGGCTAAGATCACGAAGGAACCTGACGATAAAGTGGTGCATAACCAAGCATCGATGACCTTTGATTTTCAAAGTAGACCAGACTTGCCGCTTTCGACTGCGACCAGTGTAAGTAACAAGCCTGGAGTGGAAGTCATTGAGCCGCCGAATTGTGAAGACGGAAAAAATGCGATCATTCAAACGATTGCCGCGGCTGAGCATAGTATTGCTCGCATATTGCGTGCTGAGGCGGAAAAAATTGAAGCGGCTGCGCGCGCGTTTGCCGATCAAAAAATAGCCGTGCAAGATCTCGCTAGCATCAATGACAGTGTCGCGGACATGCTCGACAGTGTGATTGCACTGGAAAGCGAGCTCAAAGACAAACTTGCGGCTACCAAAACCGTTTGTAATTTTTGCTCCTGATTCAAGGATGAAAGGGTGAAGAATGATGTCTCGCAATAAAAAAAGCAAAGCGGCTGCGGATGCGGATGTAAGCACGGAGGCCACTACCTTAGCGGTGGACAGTCCGACAGTGGAACTGAATAAAAGTGTGAACAAAACGGAGGCGAAGGTGAAGGAGCTATTGACCTATACCATTCTCGTCACCAATACGGGCCTCGTTGATGCACAGAACGCGATTTTGAACGATCTGCTTCCTGCACAATTAAAGTTTGTGCCAGGTAGTGTCTTGGTGGATGGCGTTGTTCAACCGAATGCCCATGTCCATAGTGGAGTCTTGCTAGGAACGGTAAGGACATCCCAACTGATCGAAGTTACATTTTTAGCGAAAGTCGTTAATATCCCTCCGGATGAGCTTGTAAAAAACAAAGCGACCTTAGCGTACCAGTTCCAAACTGCATCTGGATCGCCAGTCACGGTAGGTGAAGCGACTAGTAATGAAACGAAGACGAAAATTATCGTGCGCCCGCCTACGAATTGTGAGAAGAGCCGCGATACGATCGAATGGACGATTAAACAGGAAGAGAAGGCTGTTCAGGAGCTGTTGGCTGCTGAAGCAGCAAAAACACGCGCAGCGAATGCGGCTTTACTGAGCGGCAAAATTACGAGTGCGGAGCAGCAAGTGATTGTTCAGAGTGAACAGAGAACCGCTTTAGCCCTGTCAGCACTGACACAAGAGCTGGGCAATAAGCGAAATACGATTCAGGATTTGTGTAGTGGTTGCAAGTAGAGAGGAAGCAGGAAAAACGTTGGGAAGACGCTGGGAAGACGCGAGTGATCATTCTAACGCATGGTCCAGAACGATGCTGGGGCAGAAAGGGTGAGGGACATGGCTGATCGTCCGAACGTGAGTATTTTAAAGGAAGTAGACAAAACGGATGCCAAGGTAGGCGATATTTTAACGTATACGTTTACCGTTGCTAATGACAGTCCAGTTGAAGTGACGAATTCCAAATTCAAAGACTTTTTATCGGATGAGGTCAAATTCGTTCCCAATAGTGTGACAATCGATGGCGAAGCGAAGCCTGGAGAAGACCCAACGAAGACAATCACACTTGATCGGGTAACCATCGAAGGTCCAGTCGTCATCACGTTTCAAGTGGAAGTGGTCAAACCCCATCCAAGCGGTGTGATTAAAAATAAAGCCTATATGGGGTCTCAATATGCTGGTGGGTATGTCGATACGATCAGCAATGAGGTACAAGTGAATGTGCCCGCAGGGCGAACGGCTTGTGAATGGTCACGTGATCTGATCATCCATTCGATTGCACAAGAGGAAAAAGAGCTCGCTACCGTTCTTCATATGGAAGGTGAAAAAATTCAAGCCGCTGTTAACTCATTTCGGGCTGGACGGATCACCGTGACGGAGTTGCTAGCTATTAATCAAAGTGCAACGAAGGGTGTGCAGCAAATTGCGAATCTGGAAAAAGAGCTGAAGAACAAGCTCATTCAGGTGAAAGACCTGTGCTGTGCTTGTAAGTAGAGATAGAAACCGGTCACGAGAGAAAGGGTGAGAATCATGTCGTTTATTCAGCGGTATTCAACGACGACGAACGGGGCTGTTACGTTCACAGGTAACACACTCGGTCTTAGTCATACGAACACCAGTTATACCGATATTGGTGCTTTCATCACGCTAGATTCAGCGAAGCAGGCAGCAGGGTATCCTGCTGGCACGACGTTGAATTGGAAAGAAAATGGTTCTTCGGCACAGCTGCGCTTGCCTGCGGGTAGCCAAATACTATATGCAGAGCTGATCTGGGGCGGATCAACCAAAACGAGTACCGAGGATGTAACGAGTGAAATCGATCGGGCGATCACGCTCGTTACGCCTAAGGGGACCTCTTCCATTACTCCCGATCCGACTACAGGGCAGCAAGTCACACAAGCGAGCCAAATCTTTTATGTTCGCTCTGCCAATGTGACAAGCTTGATCGCGTCAGATGGGGAAGGTAGCTACACCGTTAGTGGTGTACCTGCTACTGTCCAACGATTCAAAAGCAATAACGTAGCAGGTTGGACGTTATCTGTCGTTTATAAGGACCCTACACTGCCGCTTCGCAATATGAGCGTGTATGTGGGAACCGCATCCATTGAGAGAGCGGGAGCGGTTAATCAAAAAATTACAGGTTTCTCTACGCCTGATCTCGGGGCTGTCAAAGCAAGACTGCTGCTGACTGCGATGGAAGGAGACTCCAAGATACCGGGGGATCAGCTTTTTTTTGGGAAAGACGCCACTTCGTTAAAGCCGATCTCAGGCCCTAATAATCCGCTTGATAATTTCTTTGCCTCGCAAATTAATGATGATGCAGGGAACTTAGACACGAGCGGTACGTTCGGGAACGTCAATGTCACGCCAGGAAGTGGCGGAGCAGCGGCTCGTTACAACTGGGATATTACGAATGTAGACGCTTCTACAGCAATGCAAAATTCGCAGACCGAGGCTTTGGTTCAACTGACTTCCAAATCAGACGGTTATATCGTATCCGGTATAGGTGTCCAAATTGATGTCAACAGTCCTGAGATCAAAGTGACGAAAGAAGTCGATAAAGAAGCTGCTGTCGTTGGAGAAACGCTTACGTACACGATCTTGATCGAGAACAATGGCATGACGGAAGCGCAAAAAACGATACTTAAAGATACCCTTCCACCCGAATTAAAGTTTGTGGATGGTAGCTTGAAGGTCGATGGCGTAACAGTGCCTAATGGAGACCCTACAAAAGGGGTAGATATCGGCTCCGTTTCGATTGAAGGGCCGACGCAAGTCACTTTTCAGGCCGTCGTATTAAAGGTTCCACCTCACAATCAAGCGGTGAATAAAGCTTCAGTTGTGTACGATTTTCAGAGCGCCCCAGGCTTGCCAGTCTCGTCAGGGGCGGCAAATAGCAACGAAGCGACCACGGTTATTCGAAAAGTAGAGGTTGCAGTTGCGAAACGGCAGGATTTGCCCGTTTATGTGAAGGCGGGCAACGTCATTACGTATACGATTGAAGTTGCGAACACAGGAGATACGCCGATAACTGATGTTGTGGTGGAGGATCAAATTCCAAATGGAACGAAGCTCGTTCCGGGCAGCCTACAAGTGGACGGACGTCCACTCACAGGCAACATCGAAACAGGCGTCAACATTGGAACTGTGGCGCCTGGAACGACAGCGCAAGTCACTTTCCAAGTGCAAATCGACAGTCCAGTGCCGAAGAAAGTGACGAACAAAGCGAAAGTCGACTATAAGTATAAACTTATTACTGACGGCCAAGTGTTCCGCAAAGAAGAGCAGACGAATGAAGTGACGGTGACTCACGAACCGAATTGTAATGAAGCTCAGAAAAAAATCGTGACAGCTGTTGGTGAGGCTGAACTAGCTGCAGCAGGCATTATCGCAGCACAGAAATTAAGCATTCAAGATTCGATTCGGGCTTTCAACGATGGCAAGTTAAATGCTGAACAGTTGCTCCAAGCCAATGAGCAGCTCACACAACAGCTGGCCAAAATAACGTCAAACGAAAAGCAGCAGCAGGATACGTTGCAAAAAGCGAAAAAGCTCTGCTGCAAAAGTGACGATGACATTGACTTCAGTGGTGTCTATATCATTAAAAATAGAGGCAGCCAAAAAGTGTTGAGTGTCTTAGGCGAATCCAAAGATAATGGCGCGAATGTGGTGCAATGGGAGTACCACGGCGGCGATCATCAAAAATGGAAGCTAGAGAAGCAAGCCGATGGATACTATACGTTTAAAGCGTTACATAGCGGAAAAGCGCTTGAGGTGTATGGGGCTTCGACAGCAGGTGGTGCCAACGTGCAGCAATATGAAGGCAATGGTGGAGACCACCAAAAATGGAAAGTGGTCAAAAATCCAGATGGATCGCTGAAATTTATTGCGAAGCATAGCGGCTTGTTACTTGATCTTGCGAGTAATAATCAAGCAAACGGAGCTAATATTCAACAATGGCCAGACAATGGCACACCGGCGCAGCATTGGGAACTGACGAAGGTTTAATGCGGAGATCGGACAGCATTTGAGCATTGCATGATGAACATTTAAGCCAAGCCAGCATTGTGACTGGCTTGGCTTTTTTGTTATACGAAGTGTCTGTAGAAAATAAAGTATTAGACTGGATGCCTTGATTCCACGCGGCTTTTAGAAGTGCCATAACGCGTTGATTTCTTTGTTTTTCGGTCCAAGCCTATTACAATTTTCATAATTAAGGATTTGAATCCCTTTATTTTCACATCAAATTATCATGAATTTTTCAGGGGTAACTAATTATTATTTCTTTTGTTAACTTCAATCGCGATGAACTCCGGCAAATAATCGGGAGTACAGCCCTTTGATACCATTTCATCTTTATAAAGACCTGTTTTCTCACCAAGTTTAATACAACGTGCTCGATTCTTTTGATCATAAACGCCTATCCAGCCTGCGGTGAAATTCATAGCCCATTGAACTTCCGGTTCTTCCTGCGTAATATTAGCTTCTAATGTAGACAGTAAGTCTGCGGTGTTATCAGGCGGTGTTTGTCCAGTCCATCTCAATCGTGCTTGATAATACCAGAAAGTTCGCCTTTGAAGAGCAGAAGGGCTATTTTCCCATGACTCCATCAATGCAATTGTCTTCTTGTCTTTGGTGAGCTGATTAGCCATTAACCAATCCATTAAGTTATTTCGCTCATCAAAAGTGTGAGTCTGCATATCCTTATCAAGCCTATTTAGCACTTCTTGTGAAAGAAGTTTTTTATCCATAATTAAGATTGCTAATAGTCTGGGCAAAAACTCTTCGGTACTCCAAAGTTCCAATGCTAGTTCGTGATCTTTTTTAATGTCCTTTGCGATTTTTCGTAAGTCGCCTAGCTTAGTTTTGCTGTTGATCTGAGGTAGAATGTTTTCTGTTTTTGAAGAACGTTTTATTTCTTTACCTTTATATTCATTCATTTTATACAACTCCTTTATTAAATCACTGTTTCATAATATGTCCTTGTTGGGATATATCAAGAATTTAATTTCGTTATAAGTCTTATTGTAGTGGTGTGCCTCCAAAGTTTACCTTTTTAATATTGTGACATTATTAAATTTTCTCCAACTACCGCTAGTCTAAAACTTTATTTTCCCAGTCTAATACCTTATTTTACAGGCATTTGCGTTTGAAGGATCATCAACAACCACACTATCGTTATGTGCAATGTGGTTTCTAATGAGGTTGTAAGTAGTTATGTGATTCCATTCTTGTGAGTTACTATCTGGAAACGCTATGCCTGCTACACTTTTTAAATAAATCTGAGCTTTTTTACAAACTTACAATAATTAATTAATTCAACCTCAAAACTGAAATAGCAACTAGTAAACACAGATTTTCTTAACAGATCAGGGTACCTTTCGTGAAGCTTGTATCCTCCTTCACCGTGGTAATAAGTGCTATAAAAATCATCTAGTTCATCCTCAGGAATCTTTCTTGCCTTCCTATCAACCATTTGATTAAATTTCTTTTGTTTAACTACTAAGAGCTCTTCAAGCGTACTGGAATAATCCCTTAATTCGTCTAAGTTCATGCCTAAAAATATAGAGAGTATCCATCCGTTTTAACATCCCCTTTGATAGATTCATAGAACGTGTGATCGGAACATAAATCCGTTTTTTCATTTATTTTGATGCCCTTTTTCTCTATACTAATCGTTTTTTTAAAGTGCCGTTTTATAAGAATGTGTATGAATTGCAGATATTTGAAGTTTACGGTAAATCCGTTTGAATATAGGATTTGAGGTATGACGAAGCTGATTTTGCTGGAGGTGAAGGATATGTACCGAGGGGTCAGGTATCATTTGACCGTACTGGCTTTTATTTCGCCGCTGTTGCTGGGTATGTTGTTTTTTTCCGTGTATCCGATGATTTCCGCGCTATTGATGAGCTTTAAAAACACGAAATCGGGGCAGCACTCCGCACCGTGGATCGGGCTCAAAAATTACGAATACTTACTCAGTGATCCGATGTTCTGGAAGTCGATCTACAATACGTTGTATATGGGCGTTTTATCCGCCTGTCTGGGTATCGTATGCTCGTTTATCCTTGCTTCCCTGATCAACGGCCAGAAAAGAAAATCGGCCAAAAACTTCTTTAAGGCGATTTACTTTTTACCCAACATCGTGTCCATCGTGGCGACGAGCACTTTGTTTTCCTTTATTTTCTACCCGTCGGCGGAGGGGTTGCTCAATCATGCGTTAGGCTGGTTCCATATCGAACCGGTCGGCTGGTTTACGAACCCGCAAACTTCGCAAATAAGTATCGTGCTCATGTCCGTCTGGTATGGGCTGGGATACAATACGATCATTTTCCTGGCCGGGCTGCAAAGCGTTCCCAAAGATTTGTACGAAGCCGCCGAAGTGGATGGGGCGGGCATATGGCGGAAGTGGACGGGCATTTCGATCCCTTACATGCGCCCGATCTTTCTGTTTATGATCGTGATCGGCATGATCGACGGGATGAAACGGTTTACGGACGTATGGCTGATTGGCGGAACCGCGGGAAATCCAAACGGAACGCTGATGACGGTGGTACTTTACATTTATCGGCAAGGCTTCTTGTCCTCGGAGATGGGGCTTGCGACCGCCGCCTCCTACCTCCTGTTTGTTCTCATTCTATTGCTATCCGCCGTCATGATCCTGGCGAATAGAAGGAAGTCCGATTTTTATTAAGAGGGTGGGGGGTTCGTATGCTTCGTATGGTGAGCGCCCAGAGAATCGCTTTTATCGTATTGCTGCTTGGTTCCTTCATTATGGTTTCTCCGCTCGTATGGATGGTGTCAACCAGCTTTGACTGGGGAGCGAGGCTGAACATGTCGTTTCCCCCCAGATTTTGGCCCGAGCAGTTTTCGCTGAAGCCGTATAAGGCCGCGTTTACGAATGTCCCTATGCTGAAGTATATTGTTAATTCCTTTTACGTAGCAGCGGGGGTTATTACAGTCAGCATTTTATCGGCTCTACTATCCGGATACGCATTGTCCAAGCTCAAATTCAAATGGTCGAGCCTCGTTCTGATCCTGGCATTGAGCACGATGATGATTCCGTTCGAAGTGACGATGCTTCCGCAGTATTTGTTATTTAATCAGGTGGGCCTTCTAGATACTTACTGGGCGTTTTATTTGCCCGCGCTCAACTACGCTTTCGGTACTTTTTTGGCAAAATCGTTCATCGATCAGCTGCCCACGTCGCTAAGAGAAGCCGGCATTATCGACGGTGCTGGAGAAGGGAGCGTGTTCTGGCGAATTTATTTTCCGCTTTGCATGCCGATTGTCGTTACCCTTGTCATCCTGCAATTTCTGCACATCTGGAACGATCTGCTATGGCCGCTGCTTGTATTGTCCACATCCGACAAATACACGATTCAATTGGGCGTTGCGATGTTCACTTATGCGCGAGGCAACAATGTGACGCCTTCCATCGTCATGGCCGCGGCTACCGTAAGTCTCGTTCCTGCGCTGCTGATGTATTTGTTTCTTCAAAAATATATCGTGGAAAGCATCGCGTATACCGGCATTAAGCAATAAACCGGCGAATCGCACGAAATTTATTGTTTTTAAAGTCATGTTGTATAAGATTTTATACGATTTGCTCTTATTCAAAGTGTACGAAATGCGTCCTTCGTTATACGATTTTATTAGGGCGTCATCTTGAGGAAACTAAAAATCGAAGGGAGTTCACGGCATATGAAGAGAAATTTAGTAACGATTGTATTCGCTATATTGGTCCTGTCGTTGGTTGCCGCTTGTTCTTCGAATCAGCCTTCGTCCTCGGAAAACAATAGCTCCAATACTCCGAATCCGAACGGAGCGGTTTCACAGGTTTCGGGGGTAGTACGGGTCGCTATTGCAGGCTGGCAGATAGAGAACGGAATCGATCCGATTACGGGTATGGAAACGATCGGCCTGAATCAATTTCTGAAAGATCAATTTTATCCGAAATACCCGAACATCAAACTTGAAGTATCGCAAACGCCTTGGGAGAACGTGCTGGCCAAGCAAACGGCCGAGCTGTTAGCAAACAACGTCGACGTGCTGTATACCGGTTACGGGTCCGTATTTAATCAACAAGGCTTGCTTCGCGGCTTGGACGATTTGATCGCAAAAGATAAGACGTACGACAAATCGATTTACCTTAAAGAAGTATTTGAATCCGCTTTCAACACGAACGACGGCACGAAACAAATCGGCTTGCCGGCGGCTCTCGGCAACCGAACGACGATATATGACAAGCAGCTGTTCGACGAGTGGGGCGTAGCGTATTTGTCGGAGCATCCGACGCCGGAGGAAATTTTGGATAAAGCGAAGAAAATGACCGGAAAAAACCCGAAAACGGGCAAGCAAAATTACGGGCTATGGTTTGAGGGCAACTCCATTCCCGGCGCTACCTTTATCGCATTGGCCAAATATTACAAAGCCGAGGGAGCTGCCGGAAGTCTGAACGATAAGAAAAATATCAAATGGAATCTCAATTCCCCCGAAATGGTCAAAGTGATGGAATGGCTGCAAGAAGCGGTGAAATATATGAACCCAGCGTTCGTAAACGGAAAAGGCAGCGAAAGATTCGGCCTCGAAGACAATAACACGGCCATTCAGCTGGACGGGTTCGGCTACCCCGTACTTGTCGACTATCAATCGACGGGCAACGAAAAACTGATGAAGCGTTACGGTTCCGCCCTGAACCTTGGACCGAAAGGAGCGGGCTGGGTTGCCGTCGATTCGATTGTTATGGCCAAAAACGCGAAAAACATCGAAGCCTCTTGGGAAGTCGTCAAATTTCTGGCCGGCTACGAAAGACAGAAACATTGGTACAAGGACTTCCAATTTACGCCATCGTTGGCGGCTCCGGATTTCACCGATCCGAAGGATCATTTCCTAACGACATCGCTGAAAATCGCGGCCGTGACGAAACCCAGCTTGCTGGATGAAGTCAACCCTTTCTTCAACAGCGAATTGACGCCTGCGGTTAACGGCTTCATCAGTCAGGCCGCCAACGGCAAAGCGCCAGATATCAAACCGTTCCTAGATAATTTGCAGCAGCGCGCGGAGAAATGGAGCGCCAAATAAAGGAGGAGAAGCCTCATGAAATCGGTAAATATCATATTTCCGGAAAAAGGGAAAGTACAGATAACGGAAGGCGACGTTCCCTCGCCCGGTCCGAACGAGATTGTGTGCGCCACGATCAAGTCGTTGATCAGCACCGGAACGGAAACGTTATGCCTTCAAGGCAATATCGATCCCGGAACCGGATGGGAAGAATGGGTGAAGTATCCGTTTCAGCCCGGCTACTCGACAGTTGCCCGCGTCCTGCAAGCAGGCGAGAATGTCAAGGACTTGAAGCCCGGCGACTATGTTGCGTCCGATGTGCCGCACCAGCAATATTTCACCGTCGAGCGAGAGTGGGTTCATCCCCTTCCGGAGCAAATAGCGGCAGAAGATGCCACATGGTTCTCGCTCGCTCGCGTTGCCCAACAGGGCGTACGAAGGGCGAAGCTTGAACTGGGCGAAACAGTCGGGATCGTAGGGATGGGCATGGTCGGTCAGTTGGTGCTGCAATTTCTCCTGTTGGCCGGATGCCGCAAAGTGATCTGTATCGACCCTGTCGCGAGCAGATTCGGCTACGCCGGTGACGATAACTCGGTTACGTTCATAGCCAAGGATGCGGCAAGCGCGCGCGCAGATATCGAACAGCTGACGAACGGGAAAATGCTTGACGTCGTATTCGACGTCACCGGGCACCCGGCCGTCCTGGCTCCCGCATCGTTGCTGCTGCGAAGGCTCGGCAGAGTCATTCTGCTCGGAGATACTTCGACTCCTTCTAAGCAGATTGTCGGACCGCGGATCGTGACGGATTCCATCTCCATCTTGGGCATCCACGGTACGATGTCTCCGGAGCACGCTTCCGAATACAACCCTTGGACGCGAAATGAGATGGACGCGCTCTTCTTCGAATATGCGGCTCAAGGCAGAATGAACTTGGAGCGGCTGGTCTCGCATCGCGTCTCCCCGCTTGACGCGGCGCGCATCTACGAGCAATTGCTCGTCAACCGCAACGAATATATGGGCGTTATTTTCGATTGGGAAGCTTTATAAATTCAGGAACGGAGCATGAACCCGGTGTTTTCGGGTTCTTTTTCCATTGTTGCTTAGGAAATTATGCGGTGCCATTTCCTATGGATGTCGGGGGCTCCCCCGACAGTATTATTCCGCGCAAAATACAATTCGAGGGAGGCGCGAATATCATGAGTTCAACGGGAAAAAAGATTAAAGTTGCAGTCGGCGTTTTCATCGCGATATTGGCGATTCTGATTGTTCTGGAGAGGCAATCGTTACTTGTGCTGCTTCCTTCCGGCGACCAAACTCAGACGACGGAACCCATGCCGAAGAAAAAGGTCCGTTTCGCCGTTGTCGGCAGCGCCGCCAAACAGCATGCGGCAGTCGAAGCCGCGATCAATCGGAAGATGGAGAGGGAGGGCGTACCGCTTCAACTGGAGGTCGTCTTCATCGCTAAGGAAACGTGGCGTCACCAGGTCGATCTGATGTTGGCGGCAAAAGAGGAATTCGAACTGCTCCAGGTGGACGAGGAGACGCTGGGGAGCAACGTGCTTGCCGGACGAGGCGCAATCCTGCCTTTGAACGATCTTGTCGAGCGGTACGGAGCCGATTTGACGAGGAACATTCCCGCTTCTGTCATGGAGGCGGCTAAAGTCAACGGGCGGTTGTACGCTGTTCCGGTACCTTGGGCGGCAACCCCCGTGGAAAGGATATCAAGCGGATATTTAACGATGCGGGCCGATTTGATTAAACAGTATGAATTGACCGTACCCGAAACAAGACAAGATTTCATCGACGTGATCGTTGCGTTGAAAAACAAATGGGTGTGGCCTTCGCAGTATTACTTTTGGGTTGATCTGACGAAAAATCAGGAGTGGCTGTATCGCACGATGGAAGCTTACCCGTTCCGCGTCGACGCGAACGAGCTGGTCTACGTCGATTCGTATGGGACGGTTAAGCCATGGATCGAAACGGAGCAGTTTAAGGAAGAGGCCGAATTTTTCAAGGAGCTTTATGGCCTCGGTATCCTTCATCCGAACGTTCTCTCCGTGTCCGATACCGAGATAAGCAAAGTGTGCCGACAGGGGCAGTTTTTGTTCAGCGATTGCAGCTTGTCCATCTTCCCGGAGCTGAACGTCAATCTGACGGGAGCGGAATTAAAGGAGATCGTTCTGTCTCCTGAGAAGCCCCGCGTGCAGCACATCGCCTATTCGTCCGGCAACGCCGTTCCCGCAACGGCCAAACAGCCGGAGGCGGGAATCCAGTTCCTAAATTGGCTCTACAGCAGCAAGGACAATTACGAATTGCTGCGATACGGGATTAAAGACAAGCATTGGCTTCCGATCGGAGATCGGCAGTATGAGCCGGTGCTGGACGATTATGGAATTCCCCTTTATTCGTCCGGCCAGAAGATGTTCGGCAACTTCGTTTACGAGAGGTTTCTAGCCGACGAGCTGGAAGACCGGATTAAGCAGATCACCGTCCCCGACGAACGTCCGGCCGCAAGCGTTGCGTCGGGCTTCAGCTTCGATTCGTCGGCCGTGTCCGAGGAGTACGCCAAATGCCTGGAGGAAATGAAGGCGATCGTACTCCCTATAAAAGCCGGCCTGCTGGATTACGACGCTCATTTTCCGGCGGCACTTCAGAAGATGAGATCCGCCGGTCTGGACAACGTCGTGAAAGAATACGAAAACCAATTCAAGCGTTGGCTGCAAGAACGCAAGAAGCAGCTCTAGAGCTCTAGACGTGTCTACTTCTGATAGATTTCGTTATGGGCAAGCTGGCTTCTGAATTGGGAAGGCGAGAGGCCGTACGTTTTCTTGAACAGAGTAAAAAAGTAAGTCGAATTGGGAATGCCAATCTGTTCGCTGATAGTAGCGATGGAATCGTTGGTCGTCGCAAGGAGCTCCTTGGACTTTTCGAGCCTTACGAGCTTCAAGTATTCGTTGAAGGACATATGGCAAACCTTTCGGAACTGTTTGCCCAGATAGCCCGGAGACAGCTTCACCTTGTCCGCCATCGATTCCAGCGAAATATCGCTCTTGCTGTAATGCTCCTGCATATATTTGCACACGCTCTCGACGGCCGATTTGTTCTTGTCGTAGGTCGAGCCTGTCAGCAGCTGCATGAGCATGCCGCCCAGCTTTCTCATGTGCGTCCCGGCTTCAGATAACGTTTCCGCTTCGGACAATCGATCCGTCATGCCTTTAAATTCATGAAGATTGTCGTCGATGGCGGATTGAAAGTGCTTGATCCAGGCTGCTGTCAATTGATAAATGAAGGCTTTGGCATCTTTTTCGGACAGATGGCCGATATCTTGTATAAACTGCTGGATAAGCCGTTCCAGTTGAGCCGAATCGGTTAGCTGCAGCGCCTCGATGAACTTTTTCTCCAACCCGATCGGATATTTGCCGCTCGCTTCCCGGTGACCGGCAATCAGCTTGGGGTGAAGGATGGAACGATGACCGTAAAAGAAACGGTAGCGAACGGATTCCACCGCCTCCCGAAAAGAATAGGAGATGTCTTCCTTTGCAGATACGACGCTGCCGATTCCGGCCGAAAACGCAAATTTGAAATAATCGTTCATCATATTTTGCAATTGTTTAATGGGAGCGGTCAGGTCGCTTGGCTGTACGTCCTTGCTGAACTGACTTAAAATGCAAACCTCGTCCTCGCCGGTATAAATATCGTCGCATATGTAATCGCCGCTTGCGAAATGCTGGGCCAAAATTTCCTGCGAAATGTTGTTCATGGCAAAACGGTACAACCCGGTCATATCGGGGTTGTTTTGTTTGATTTCGGAGTATTGGTCGATTTTCAGCAGGATTACGCAAAAATACGGACCGGCCAAATGCCGGGACAGGTCGTTTGCAATTCCCCCGATGTTCGGAAAATCCTTCATATTGCCCTGCAAATAATGCTGCAGGTACGCTTTACGTGAGATGCGTTGGGTAAGCGCAACCCGATCCTCAAGCGCGCTCGTCTTTTCTGCGAATGACGTCAAATTATGTTCCAGCACCTGAAATTCGTCGCGGCTCGCCCGATCGTTCAAGCTTTGATTGATGGAGCTGAATTTACGCATCAGCGAGTCGATCGGATTGTACACGTTGTTCGTTAGCCAGAAAGCGATGATCAGACCGAGAACGATCAGAACGGCGGCGATCCACAGCGTCATGTCGCGCAGCTTCGCGGTGTTGGAGATCAATTCGGCGTAAGGCTGCACGCTGACGAAGAACCAGCCCGTATCAGCCGATTTGATATAGGTAATCAGCTTTTTTTGGCCGTCGGTCTCGTACAGATAAGAGCCTTCGGCCGTTTTGGCGGCGATGACGGTTTCGAACTGCTGTTGCTTGGAGTAATTGTACAGG
Organism: Paenibacillus sp. 481; assembly: GCF_021223605.1. Taxonomy (NCBI): domain Bacteria; kingdom Bacillati; phylum Bacillota; class Bacilli; order Caryophanales; family Paenibacillaceae; genus Paenibacillus; species Paenibacillus sp. 481. Next base: position 5,508,613 of record NZ_CP075175.1, on the reverse strand, counting down.
AACATGTCCGGACTCGTATGCGATAGAACGGTACCTCTCTCGCTCATGACGAATACTTCACCCTTGAAATGGGTTCCGAGCCCGTTGATCATCCCTTGAAGATAAGTGCTGTCCACATTCACGACGATCGCGCCGCTGGAGCCCATGGAAACCGGATTGGATAGCGAGAAAATAAAGCTGATCAAATTATAGTTTTGCGACGGCGACACGCGTACGACTCTCGGAAACAGCTCCAAATAGTCCGTTCGTTTGCTCGCCTTCAACTTCCGCAGCATTTCGTCCTCGTAGGGCCCGGATATTCCTTTGGAGACGATATAATGGGCCGTGTCCGCATTGTAAAGGCTTACATAACGAATGAAAGGATAGACGCTTTGAAGCTCCGAAATCTTTTGCAGCGCTTTGAACTCCGTAATCGGGTCTTGCCGCTCCGAGAACAGCACCTCGTTAATGTCGCGATCCAATAGCATTTGGTTGCCGACGGAGAGCATCTGCTCGTTCATAATTTGCGCCGAATAGCTCGTCTGGGCCAAAATGGACTTCGATATGTCGACGACTTCGCGGGTGGCGCTTCTGTAGAACAAGAGGAAAAGTATGCTGCTGATAGCCACAACTGTAAGCGTAACCAAAAGAATGAACATAATATAAAATTTGCGGTAGACGGTATAATATTTAAGTTTGTTCAAAAAGTTCACGATGAAGACCACCTTTCACCATGTTGATGTTGTTGTTCGTGGATGTCTTCGATTCTATACTAACAAACCGCTCGGGAATTAAAAAGAAGATGTCGCTGGATTCGTCGAAAATCGAAGCCGCTCCATTTTTTTAAAGCCGTGTTCTCTAAAAATATGGACGAATACGCGATTTTCAGAGTACGACGTAGTCTGCATGATGTTGTATGTTCGAAATACAGCTTGATTATCATTGTATATTTGGGAGGATTGCGAAAATGACAGAGAAGAATCCAATACGTTCATGACGATGGGGGACAAAACGGAAAAAGAAAACTTGCCGGACAACTCAATCAAGCTGTGGCCACCGTCGGTTACGTCGCCTTCCTTGTCGGACCGCCTGCATTAGGCATCCTCGGGGAATACGTCGAATTGCTGAAAGCGTTGACCGTTGTACTGGCAGGCGTAGCATTAGCCAGACTTCTGTCGCATGCGGCAAAGCCGGTCAATCATGGATAAGGGAGGAAGGCAACGATGAAAATTGCGTTTGTCGGTTGCGGTACGATGGGGCGCCGGTATGCGCATAACTTCACCCGGATGGAGGGCGTCACTCTCGTCGGCGGGCTTGCCGCATCGCAACAGTCGGCAGCGAGGTTTGCAGGGACGTACGGGACGGAAGCCTTTACTTCGTTCGATGAAATAATAACGAGGGCGAACCCGGCCGTCGTGTGCACTGCCCTGCCGACCCATTTGCACAAGGAGTTCGTGTTGAAGGCGGCGGATTGCGTCAAAGCTTCTTAATATGATAATTTCTTGTTAGAATAAAAATAGTAAGTGTTTGTTTTCTTTCATCTTCTTTATAAATTTAACGATTCCTCCAATAATAATTATTGATAAAATGATAGTAAGGACTGGAACAATTTCTAAAATAAAAACAGGAGCTAATGCTGATAATGAAACGAAAATCTCGTAAAGAAAAAAATATTCAACTATTCCAGCAACTACAAAAGACATTACAAACAATTGAAATTTTTGATAATAATAACTAAGCTTATAATAGGCCCTTCTTAAGTAATCAAAAGCTTTCATACTTCACCTCAATTCAATTTATTTACAATATACTACTGTTATATTTATAAATGGTTTCAGGTGTTTGTGTAATTGTGTATATCGATTAATTTGCGAGCTTCGCAATTAATTCCATACTTGGAGTTATTCGCGAAGCTTTTAAACTATCCTGCCCGTTAGTTCAATAAAAAGAACGCTCCCGCGCCTTCGCTTTGGCTACGTCCTCCTCATTATATTCCATTTCCAATCACCTATTAAAGAACGTACACGGGTAACATGTAGTGCTTAAACAGGGGACTTATCTTAACCTAAGCACTAAGAAAACACTTTATTTTCTTCTGACACGAAGCGCAGTACGGTTTCTATGCCAAGGCCGACAAACAGCCAGAGATAACCATTTAGTCAAAAATGTAAAATATAACAACAGTCTCATATGAACATTTACATATAAATTCATGTTATGATTAACGGTACTTTGCGCACAAAAATTCATCTATGCTTGATAGTGGCCGCATATTTTTATGTCAAGGCAATCAGACATGTTCAGAATTTGATTAGTGATCATTTTTAGTATGAAATGCTGCACGTGGAAGGAGGAGTGGGAACCCGTATGCGGTAAAAACGCAGCAAGAGACAGATCGCACATGATGTCGCGTACAAGCAACAAGCTATTTTTACAAGGGAGAAAAGTCTATGGTAAGAAAGCAAGTAAACAAGGAATACAAAGCTAGGGATTCATGGTCGAGGAAGCGGATGGTGTCGCTCATCATGTCATTCGTTCTTCTAAGCGGGCAGTTTGCAATACCACCATCAGCGGCTGAAGCTGCACCCGCAGCGACAGTGGATGGTGCAACCTTTTTTGTTGACTCTGACAACTGGGGTGGAGGGGCAAGCGATTCAAAAGCAGATGGGGATTTAGATGTCGGCTTAAAGAACCAGAACATAGAGGCTGTTGACAACTATAAAAGGTACCCTGTCGAATTCAAGATTACGAACGTCAATAAGTTGCCAACCAAAAGCGCACAATTGCTAATACGCGCATTGGATGTGGATGAGTATAATGCGGGTGCATCAGACAATGGTGAATGGGATCGTGTGTATTTTTCTTCGAATGCCGCTGATATCGCCTTCGGCAATCCTTACACGCCTTGGCAGACCTCATGGAATTGGACCAACAATATTTCTAAATCCGGTATTGCGCCAAAAGGAACAGGCTACAAACGTGAAATTACGCAGGGGGCTTATCTGGGGACGTTGTCAGGCCAAGATAGCAAATGGAATACAACGGTTATGAACTTTAAACCTAACGAATTTCACCGAATCGCAAAAGGTGACAATTACGTTGGCGTTACGATCCACCATTACTTCCAAGATAGGCGCAGCAGTGCGCCGAATACAAACTGGCAAATGACGGTCGATTGGGCCCAGCTTATTATCGATGGTGGGGGTCGCGTATCCGGCGAGATCGATAAGGCCGATTTAAAAGTGGAGACAGATAAAGTAACAATCGATACGAGCTTTATCCCTAAGGTACCTGGAAATTTTGCGATGGAAGTTAACGTCATCGAGAAATCAATCGTAAATGGGCAGGAAGTTGAACGGAACCTAGGCATTTCCCAGCAGCTATTCCCAACCGCTGAGCAAGGGAAAGCTGAGAACTGGAACAACATCACAATTGAGGACGGTTCAATCGATCCTTCGAAGGAATATGTAGTCAACATTATTTTGTTCGAAGATCGTGGGAATGGCCGTAAGGAAGAAGCGGGCACGAATGCTGGCGAGGCTCAACATGTCGTGACGTTCTCTACCCATGATCCACTCGTGGCGGATGTAGCGAAATCTGCGCTTCGTTCCGCACCGACTGCGTTTACCGCTGATGACTTCAAAGCGAAGTATTTCAAAGTAAACGGGGGTGCGCCTAACGGTGCACATTTGCAAAGTGTGAAGATTGTGACGCTGCCAGACCCAGCAAAAGGACATCTTGAGCATAAAGGGTTAGCGGTAACAAAAAATCAACTCATTCCTGTGCAAGAATTGAACAAGCTTGTATTCGTTCCAGTCGCTGGCGGTTTCGACGGCACAGTTGATTTTATGTGGAACGGTTACAACGGAACGAAGTTTGCTGTGGATGACGCCAAAGTTACGGTGAATAGCTCACCTGAAGTGATGGACATCCACAAGGTAATGAAAGCAGGCGATGCGGAGTTACCGTTTACGAATGCAGGAGATTTCGCACCGAATTACGTGGACCCAGGCAATGAGCAGCTTGAAAAAGGTAAGATTATTTCACTGCCTGATCCCTTGAAAGGGAAGTTGGTACTCGTGAATAGTTCTGGCGTGCAGACAGATGTTACAGCAGGTCAAGAAATTGCTGCTGTGGATCTGGATCGTCTGAAGTTCATCCCACAGCCAAATGTGGCTGGTGTCGTGGAGTTCGAGTGGAGCGGTTCCGATGGACTCCAATATGCACTTCAGTCCAAGACGGTAACGATCGTGATCAATACACCGCCAGTCGTAGGTCGGATTGATAAATCCGGTATTCCTGGTGCGACGATTGGTTTCACGGCAGCTAACTTTACAGCTGTTCCTGCGTATACCGACGTTGACGGCGACTCCTTGCAGCAAGTCAAGCTTACGGTTCCGTCTGACTTAGCGGACAAGGGCCGACTAAAATATACATCAAGTGTAACAGGCGCGGTATATCTCGCTCCTAGTAGCGAGGTCACGTTATCCGCAGCCGAGCTGAACAGCTTGCAATTTGAAACTTCGCCTTCATTACCTGAAGGCAGTGTCGTATCGATCCCGTGGTATGGTTCCGACGGCATGCATTTCTCCGAGCAGCCAGGAAGTATTCACATCACATACAGCGGTGTTCCTGTAGCGGAATCTTTTAGCGTTGATGCGAATGAAGGAGCTTCTTCCGTATCGATCGTGCTACGTGGTTCCGATCGCGAAAGCGTGACGGGCATTACATATGGGATTAACGTGAGTCCGCAAAAAGGGACTTTGACACTTGACCCGACCGATCAAACGGGTGCGACTTGGATCTTTACACCGAATGCAGACTTTACATTCGGTCAAGATCATTTCACCTATACGGTGACCGATCAAGATGGAAATACAAGTGTATCAGCTGGCTCCATTACGATTGTGCTTAACAAGGCACTTCATGGATGGACGGGTAATAAAGATCAAGGAAATACAGAAGTCGTAAGGGCGCTGCCTAACGAGCCGTTGAAAATGACTGCTGTCAGCTCGATTACAGCAGCAGGTGTTACGGCGACCGTGAACGGCGATACCGTGTCGTTGACGCTTAGTAATGCAGCCACTTGGGCAGCAGACGGCTTCAAAAAATGGGAGAGCAGCAGCTATGTCGTACCAGCTACAACGAGTGGTGGCCAACATACTGTAACGTATGTAGCCGTTAATGGAGCTGGTGCTGTGTTGCAAATTGAATCAGCGGACAGGCTCGCTGATAACCATTTCAAAATGGCAGGAGCTAGCCTTACACTTACGGCAAACCCTGCTCAGATATTGGGCGACGGCAAATCGACAACGGTATTGTCGGCCAACGTAGTAGACGAGAGTGGCAATCCTGTGGAGGACGTCGAAGTCATATTTAGCGCTCCGACGGCGACAGGGGAGTTTGTAGGCACGAATAAAGCGATTACGAATGCGCAAGGAATTGCGCAGACGACTTACAAATCCGCTCAAATTACAGGTGTTTCGCCACAACATATTACGTTGAAGGCGGTAGTGAACGACGTCAAGCTCGGATTGACTGCGGAGCAAGACATCGCGATTACGTTTATGCCAGCTTCGATTAAGGGTTTAATCACGTCTGGTGACAACAGTAAGCCAGTGGCAGGAGCAAGCGTGCGTGTAACGCTTGATATGAACGGCGATGGCGTCATTACGCCTGGGGTTGATTTTGACGAGACGGTAGTAACGGATCAAAGCGGTACGTATAGCGTCGTGGTGCCTAAGGGCGACGCAACCTATGAAATGACCGTCACACAGCTGGTCAACATTGGTGGCGTACCGACTCCGGTAAGCTATAAGCAAACCGCTAAGGTTGAAGAGGTGACGGGAGCTGGTAATCAGAGCTTCGATTCGGAGAAAACCGTTGCTGGCAATATATTAGTGAAGCAGCCGAACGGCAATACGGCTGTGCTTGCTCAAGAGCTACTCAGCAAAGCTAGTGTGTACTTAAAGAAGTCTGACGGCACTTACGTGTCACAAAGTGGAACGCCTATTGCCTTCCCATTGCAAGGACAAGGCGTATTTAATGCCAACGGAATCGCGATTGGCGATTATCAGCTGGAAGTACGCTACGAAGTGGCGTCTGGTCAATCTGTTGTGATTGGTCGTAGTCCTGTTAAAGTATCAGCTTCAGGTGAGCTCAATATTTCGACTGGACTAATCGATCCATATGGCACGATTACAGATGCTGTCACGAATAACGTCATTGAAGGGGCGAAAGTGACTCTTCAATATGCCAACACGCCTAGAAACACGGCCAAAGGACTCGTTCCAGGACAAGGCGTTAAGCTGCCTGCTATTAATGGGTTTGCACCGAGCAATAACGCAAGTCCAGAACAGTTAAGTGATCCTAATGGATTGTACGCTTACATGGTGTATCCAGAAACGGATTATGTACTCGTCGTTACGAAGCAGGGATATGAATCGTATACGAGCCCGGTATTGTCCGTCGAATATGATATTGTAAAGCATGATGTAAAGCTGCAACCGCTTGGAGCGAATGGTGGAGGAACACAGCAGCCACCTGATAATTCTACGAATGGTACAGATTCATCAGACTCGTCAGGCACATCCGATGTATCTGATACATCAGGTTCGTCAGGTTCGTCAAGTACGTCCGACGGATCAGACACAGCAGGCTCTTCAAGCTCTTCAAGCTCTGGCTCGTCATCGACAATTGACAGTACGAAGCTGGGCATTCAAGTGACGATCGATAGCAGTAAAGTGAAGGAAGGGGAGAAATCCCAACTTACCGTGGATTATAAGAATCAAACTTCAAGTTCGATTTCTTCCGGTGAGGTTCGCTTGACGCTTCCTGCGGGTGTTGTTGTCGTAGATGCTGCTGGCGGTGTCGTAACAGGAAACACGATCGTGTGGAAAGTAACGAATGTAGCGAGTGGGCAAGGCGGTAATTATAAGCCGATTATCCAATGGCCGTTCATGAATACGGCTGACACGGTGTTGGATATTACAGGAGAGTTAGCTGTGAACGGGGCGAATTCGAAAGCAGCCGTTAAAGTGAACGTATTTTCGCAACGTTTTGGTGAGCTTAAACATTATCGTTACATTTTAGGCTTCCCTGACAAAGAGTTTAAGCCTAACGGCCACCTGACACGCGCAGAGCTTGCGGCAATTGTCGCACGTTTGACAGAGAACGGCACGATTACTTACGAGCTGCCGTACACCGATATTCGTTCGGGTCACTGGGCGACTAATTATATCAAAATTGCAACGAAGCACGGGTATTTCAGCGGTTATAACAACGCGACCTTCCGTCCTGACGCACCTGTTACACGGGGTGAGTTGGCTGCTGTTATGACGCGTTTCCTGAAGCTTGAAGTTAATCGTCCTGTATCTATGCATTTTACAGATACGACTGGACACTGGGCTGGAAACATGATTGAAGCGCTGTATAATGGCAAATTGCTACGTGGATATACAGACGGCACCTTTAAGCCGTCCAAACGAATTACACGTGTAGAAGCCGTTACCATGATTAACAGCATGCTCTATCGTGGCCCATTGCAAGGCCTTGCGCCATTGTTCCCTGATATGCCGACAAGTCATTGGGGCTTTGGTGATGTACAAGAGGCAACGGTTTCGCACGAATCCGTTCGCAATGATAATAGTAGCGAGAAGTGGCTCAAATCGCTCCCTGACCAAGTTCAATAATTGGGAATGTTAGCAGCTTGCGGAGGTGTCAAAGTCTTTAACGACTTTGACGCCTCTTTTTTATATCTACAATTGGGATGATTGCTATAATAAAAGGAGCTGCGAAGCGGGATTCGTTCGGTTCGGTTCGGTTCTGATCTAGTACGATGAATGTAACGAAGCTACATTGGTATTAAACTTAGAAAGATAAGGCACATGAAGGCATATCACTTTATGGAAAATTACAAATCGTATATTTGAAGGAGGTATAAGCATGAGATGTATAACGTAGAGGTCGATACATGTGTCGATTTTTTGGTGATGGAAATGGAAATGTACACGAATTAAAAGATGGAAGGAGCTTTTCTATGAACTGTTTTGGGTGCCGTTTGGCGAATCAATTAGAAGAGGTAAATGTAGTATTTGAAAATGATTTCATTACGTGCATTCTAGACATCGAACCTCTCAACGAAGGGCATGTACTCATTTTGCCGAAAACGCATGTTAAGGAGCTTGATGAGATAGACGAATTAACGATGAAATCGATTATAGACGGTTCCATATTAGTATCAAGGGCACTGAAAAAAATATATAATCCGGATGGAATATCAATCATGCAAAATGGTGGGATTTTTAACGATTTAGATCATTATCATATGCACGTATTTCCGAGATATAAGGACGATGGATTCGGCTGGCTGGAACCAAATCATCAGTCAAATACAGACTTAGAGCACGTAAAGGCTAAGATAATAGATGAGCTAAGTCATGTTGAAAAATAAATCAATGAGTCATGTGAGATCAAATTGCGTATGGACTATTTTCAGAAAATGGAGCTAGAGCGCTTATTTTTATAAATGAAAATGGTTTACCTGCGAGCCCTGTTTTGAAATTACCTTACGATATGTCCGTGAAGTTGATATATATCGAACATCAAAGAACCACGCAAAAACGTTGAAAAACTTGCACCAGAACACAGAACAAGTGCAGCTAGTGCTAAATGCAACGACAAACTTCTAAGAAAATTAAAAACCATACTGGGCAAGATCGAGGAATCCACAACTAGATCTTGCTTATCTTTTTATTATTTGTTATATATGTAATATAACAAATAATAAAAAGAGGTGGTGGTTCGAAATGGAACGGCTTCGACATGTCAATATCGCGCATCGTTAATGATTGGCTGCGCCATTGCTGGTACGCTGCTGCTGGCCTATTCGCTCGAAGTGCTTTCGAAGGCCGAGAATCCGGCGATGTCGCAGCAGCAGTATGTGGGTGGTCGTGCTAACCGGCGGCTCCGGTTTTCCAGAACGCCATCCGTGGCTTTTTCGCCGGTTGGGTGGCAAGGCTTAGAATGAGCGATCGTTGCGCATATGGCGGCCGACTTGCTGTTGCACGGCATAATTGGCCCTCTCGCATCTTGAAGACACACAGTACTGACATAAGGAGGGATATTTTTGTTCATAGAGCTCGATTTACAATCGGAAACCCCGATTTATGAACAACTGGTTGACCAAATCGTCGAAGGGATCGCCTCGGGTGCTTTGCAGCCGGGGGATCCACTTCCATCGATCCGGAGCTTGGCGGAGGACTTGGGGATCAATCTCCATACCGTCAACAAAGCCTACAATTTGCTCAAGCAGGAGGGCTTACTTCAAGTACACCGGAAAAAGGGCGTTATCGTTCAGCCCGACGGGATGCCCGGCTTGACGGCGGCGTTCGAAGAGAAGCTCCGGCAGCAGTTGCGGTCGCTTGCGGCGGCAGCTGCGGTACGAGGCATGTCGGAAGAGGTATTCGCGCAGGAGAGTAGGTCGGTATATCGAGATATGATTACGAATCGCGGAGGGGAACAACGTTGACACAAGAAACGATGATCATGATGTCCAGTAGTTATTTGATGTTTGCTCTGATGCTCAGCTTACAGGTCTATATCGGCTTGCGGACCATGCTGTTCGGCATCTTGCTACCGGAGGAGGCCCTGCAGGACACAGCCGTCCGTGCCATTCGCCGGAATTACGCTTTGCTTACGAGCGGTATTGCGGTCGTCATCGGCGGAGCTAGCTTGTTATGGATTCGTCATCAACCGGAGCAGAGTTTCCTATGTTGGACGATAGCCATCTTGCTGTTAATGATTGCGTCAAGCTTCGCCGTTTGGATTAGTCGAAAGTCCGCGCAACGCTTGAAGGCGGCCAGAGGCTGGCAGGTTGTCGCGCAGTCGAAGCGCACAGCGAGCCTCGTGGTCGGCCGGACGCATGGCTCGGTGCTGAGCTATTGGTGGTATTTGGCACATGTCGCCGTGATTGCGCTATGTATCTTCTTTGCCATCGCGAGGTGGGATGCGATTCCACAATGGTTGCATCTCGGAGTTTATGACTTTTACAAATCCGTGTGGACCGTGTTCATGCTGAACATTTTGCAAGCGTTGAATATCGTGTTTTTCGTCGGTTTTAATCTGATCATCAGCCGCGCCAGAACATCGCTGGATCCCCAAGACCGGGAAGGTTCGTTGCAAAAACAGTTGAAGCACAAGAAAATTCATTCGATTCTGATCTGGGGCGCTTCACTCCTAATCGTTGTATTTCTAGGGGTGACGCAAGCCATAGCGTTGTACGGTTGGCAGGGAAATCTGCTCTTCCACTCCGGCATGTCGCTCTGGGTAGCGCTCTTCTTGGCACTGATCGGCGTTATGCTTTACCTGCGAATCAAAGGTATCGATCAGCTAAGGGACGTTCCCTCGCTGGATGAACGGCACTGGAAGTGGCTGGGCGGTATTTACGTGAACCCAGAAGACTCGGCGGTGATTGTTCCGAACATTCACGGTTTCGGCTGGACGATCAATATGGCCAATCCAATAGGTAAGATCATAGCCGCCGCAACGATAGCCGTTTCGGTGCTCGTCATTCTCGTGTTTGTCTATTTTTTATAAATAAATATGTAGAAGGAGAGCTCAAATGATGAAAAGTCGATGGATAATGGGAGCTATGCTATCAACGTGTCTGCTGTTAACCTCCTGCAATGACAACAAAGCACTGGCATTGGCACAAAACATAGCAGTGACAATGCATACATCTAAGGTGAGCAAGCCAAGCGCTGTTCCAATAACTGTGCTAACGGCGGCAGTGAAATCGCCTTCTAACAAAGCTTTGACCACCTACGAAGTAACCAGGAAAGCTGCAAAGGAGAAGGCAGATCTCCTCACGAAAACGTACGGCACGAACAGCGTGCAGTATGCCCTTATCGATCATCGCAACATCGTCGTATCCGGCCAATCCGGCAAAAATGATGAAAAAGGACAGAAGCCGCTCACGAAAGACACGATGTATGGGATCGGTTCGACGAGTAAAATGTTTACCACCGTTGCCATCATGCAGTTGGTCGACCAAGAGAAAATCGATCTCGATACGCCAGTCGTCCAGTATATCCCCGAGTTTACGATGAAGGATGAACGCTACAAGCAGATTACGCCACGCATGCTGCTGAATCATTCTTCCGGTCTGAACGGATCGTCCTTGACGAACGCCGCTTTATTCGAAGATAACGATACTTACGCCTACGACACACTACTCAAGCAACTAGCCGGTCAAACCTTAAAAGCGGACCCGGGCGCTTATTCAGTTTACTGCAATGACGGATTTACGCTAGCCCAGATTCTAATCGAGCGAGTCAGCGGCATGGACTTTACCTCTTATATCCATCGACATATTACGAAGCCTCTGGGTATGGCCAATACGAAGACGCCGCTCGATTCTCTGAACACAGCGAAGATGGCGGGACTCTATTCACCTACCTATACCGGACAACTTCCCAACGAGACATTCAACTTGATCGGAACGGGAGGCATGTATTCCACGGCGGAAAATTTGGCTCGATTCTCGCAAATTTTCACGGGGGAAGCGAAAGGGGTATTATCCAGCAAATCGGTTGCGGCCATGGCGCAAGACGAGTACAAGACGCCTTTATGGCCTGACGATGCGGACAACTCATCATTCGAATACGGTCTCGGCTGGGACAGCGTCAAGCTGTATCCATTCAGCGCATACGGGATGAAGGCGTTGACCAAGAGCGGGACCACGGCACTCTATCACTCGTCGCTCGTTGTGCTTCCCGAACAAGACATGGCAGTAGCTGTTGTCTCTTCTGGCGGGAGCAGCACGCTCAACCAGCTTCTGGCGAACGAGATCCTACTTCAGGCGTTAAAGGAGAAAGGGACAATTGTCAAGCTCAAGCCGGAGAAATCGTTCGGCGCGCCGGTAAAAGCTAATATGCCGGCGTCCGTACTACAGTATTCGGGAATCTATGGCGCGACCAGCACAACGATGAACATAAATATTACCCAAGGCGGCGTCATGTCCATCACTACGGAGCAGTCGCCCGATAATCCAGCCGAAATCTACAAGTATTCGGCGGACGGTACGTTCCGGAGTGCGGATGGGAATACGAAGATCAGCTTCGTGACGGAGGAGAACGGCCGCACCTACTTATGGGTTCGTCGTTACGTTTCGGTGCCGGGACTTGGGCAGATGGCTTTGTCCGTGTACAACGCCGAGAAGCTCCAGCCTAACAAGCTTCCGGCAGAGACAAAAAAAGCATGGGAGAAGCGCGATGGAAAGAAATATTATTTGCTGAATGAGAAGTATACGTCGCTCGGTTATTTGTGGGCGATAATCACCCGATTGAATGTGTCGAAACAACTGCCGGGGTACGTGGGGGATAAACGCATAACAGGCCCGAATACGGCCATCTCCGAATTGCAAATTCCGGGAGTCTATGGGCGGGATCTTTTAGGCATTACGTTCCTTACACAGGACGGTGTTGAGTACCTGAATCTTGGTGGCAACATTTTAGTGAACGAGGACGTGGTGAAGCCCATCAACCTTGCTAAGAAGTCAATCGTTACGATTCCGGCGAACGGATACGCCCAATGGTATACGATAAGCGACAAAGACGGGGGCAAGACCGTTAAGGTGAGTATGCCCTCGAACGCCTCCTTCGCTGTTTATAATGCGGAGGGAATCTGCATCTACTTCAGTGTCATTAGAGGCAAGGATCAGGTTAAACTGCCCGCGGGAGGATCGATTGTTTTCGCTGGGGATGCCGGCACGAAGTTCGCGATTTCCGCGCAGTAACGTCACGACAGGCATTTTATAACTGAACAAAATACATTTCTGCGTATAAGAAAGTAGATTCCTCTAGAAAAGTTGGATAAATTTCAGCTAATAACATCCCCAAAAAACCCATATGCAATAAGTTACGCTTATTTTATTTTTGAGGAAATGAGTTCAACTGACTGTACCCTTAAATAGGATTTAATCATTCAAGCAAACGGATTATTGAGGGACTTATTTTAACGAAACCAAAACGATTTTGTAGGGAAAGGGGGAGTTCACATGGTAAAAGGTCGGTTGTTTAAACTGATGATAAGCCTTTTATTGGTAGGTGTTGCGAGCCATGATCTCGTAGGACAATTGAGGTTGAGCGATGTTGCACCGATTCTTTAGGTTAACCGGAACACAATGATTGGTACTTAACGGAATCCATGTCGATATCGACATGGTATATACGCCATGGAACTTACGATTTGTTATGTAACGTATATGATCATTAGTTTGTAGCACCCATTGTGGTGCTTTTTCTTTTGACAAAAATCCAAAGCGTTTGGGATTGGTACTAAGAAGATTCCGAGGTGAGCTACGTACATAGTTGAACAAGTTCGGTGATCCTAAATATAAAATGTTGGCTGGGATTGAGAAATTCAATGAGCAGAGATACACCGTGTGCAATAGTAATCCATATTGGAATGGGGGGAGATCGTGAATAACAAGAGTGCGAATACTTGAAATCAATGAACCGTAAGGGGGGACTGCGGTTTTTTGCTTCCTGACATACAGTCGTCAGGGTTCTACGTTTAGAATGAAACTCAGAAACCTAACGAATGATTTTAAAGGGGGCTTTAACATGGAAAAAGGCATAACCTCATCCAAACCTAACAAACCTACACATATCCGAACGTTCCGCATCGATGTTTCCCAAGCAGACCTAGATGATCTACATGAACGCCTCTCCCGAACCCGCTGGCCAGCTCAACTACCTGGGGGCGAGTGGAATCGTGGAATACCGGTGGCCTATTTAAAGGAACTTGCTGAATACTGGCAGCATGGCTACAATTGGCGTGAACACGAGGCCAAGCTAAATAAGTTTCCTCAATTCATTACAGAAATCGACGGACAGACCATTCACTTCCTGCATGTAAGGTCGCCCGAAGTTCATGCGACCCCATTGCTTATGACGCACAGTTGGCCGAACTCAATCGCTGAGTTCATGCACATGATTGGTCCGCTGACGAATCCAAGCGCATATGGCGGCGATCCGAATAAGGCTTTTCATGTGGTAGTCCCTTCACTTCCAGGCTTCGCATACTCTTCGTTTGCCGATGCAGCGGTCGAGTCGCCATGGAGTATTAAGCGAGTCGCTGAAACGTGGGCCCAACTGATGGCAATCCTAGGATACGACCGTTATGGTGCGCACGGTAATGACGCAGGCGCGTTAGTCTCTCCAGAGCTGGCAGTCATGGATTCTGAGCATGTGATCGGTGTTCATATTACCGCTGGACTCGGTATGCCCACAGGTGATCCAAGTGAGTTGGAGGATTTGACAGATGAAGAGCGGGCAGAACTCGAACAACTGGCAGATTGGTTTGCTGGCGGAAGCGGGTATGCACGGTACCTTGCCAATCGGCCGCAAACGCTCAGTTACGGGATGAACGATTCGCCTGTTGCGCTACTTGCTTTCCTGCTAGAACGATTCAAAGAGTTCGATGGATGGCCCGGTTCTCATACTAACATTGACAATGAACTCATTGATGAACCGATTGACCGCGATCAACTGCTTACAACAGTAACCTTATACTGGCTGACACATACAGCGGGGTCTTCATCTTGGCCTTACTACGAGGGAGCAGCTGGCATGCCGATCAACCAGACCAAAGTTCCAACTGGAGTTTCCCATGGAGGAGGCTCACTATTCCGTCGTCTTGCAGAGCGTAACAACCATATCGTACACTGGTCGAGCAAAAAAAGCAGCAGCCACATGGTTGCAATGGCAACGCCAGAATCGCTTATCGATGACATTAGGGAGTTTTTTAGTCAACTACACTAAACGATTAAACTTCATTTGTCAGAAGGGGCTTAGAGGGATTGTAGAGGAGCAGTCGTGGGGAAGATTAATATCTTGCAAAATGAAGTACGTTATGCAAACAACCTTAGCCTCAATGAAATGGCGGGCTAAGGTTGTGTTGTTGATCTATATGGATAGGACAGCGTACTCGTCACAGACATTTTTAACAGAAAACCTCGACCGTAAACCCGCCTGGGGCCTCGACATAAAATGTCCAAGCATGAGCTCTTTGTGGCGGCTCCACATCATAACCGTCCTCTTTTAAGCGCTGATTGAGCTCGTTTACTTGTTCTTCATTTTCTTGGCCAAAGCCAATATGGAACGTCTTCGGATAGCTAACTTTAGCGCCTTTCATCAAAGTAAGGACTAATCCGTTGTCATCCAAAAGCGCAGCAAATGAGTTCCCGCGTGTTCCCCCCGTTTGTAGCCCGAAATACTTTTCCAAAAAAGCTTGAGCCGCGCCGACATCGTTGACCGTGAGATTAACATGATTTAGTTTCATTCATTACACGTCCTCTCTTCGTAGTGGTCGTTCCATTTCTTACTTCCTCTCGATCATAGCAAATTCATGCAAGTGCTAACCTTTACGTTATTTTTAGGCTTTTTGCAAATGAAAGGCCGTCACGTAAGTTTAATCTTTTAAGCTATACATAATGGGTTAGGGGACAGATGCCAGGCCTATTGGAACGGATTCGCGACCATGGAGATGGACACTATACGGGTTTGCTCTGAATTCACATTGCATATAGGCAACCGCAATAAGTGGTATCCCATTACGAAACCATTTGAGTGGGGGATGGTAAGGGATGGTAACATCAAAAATGTCTCTTAAACGCTAGCAAAGCAGCTTCGATCACCGTTCACGGTACCAAGGCTGCTTTTCATTTAGGCATTTATTATTATTTTCGTAGTAACGTGATACCCTCAAGCGAATCGTCTGTATCTATAACTTGAGCATCCATACCTTTTAAATATTTATTAAAAAAGTCCAGCAGTAGCGTATTCATAATCGTTTCCATTTGAGTAGGATCGATTTCTCCAAGTGCCGCTTCCTCCACTTCTGTATCGTCCACCACGCCTTTAAACAGTTCATTTTCAGCCATAAGTTCGTTGTAATCTGTAAAATTAAGATGGGTGCTATTGGTGACAGTTACCAAATAGGCGTCATCTTTAGCGTTCAAAAAAGGAAACATCAGATGTGGTCCCACATGTACGCTGTCGTGCTGCATGAGCAGAATCGGTTGATGTATAGGTTTGTGCCAAGTCGAGTTATAGTAGAAACCATCTAGATTGGCACTTGCTTTGATGAGGTCACATAAATGGGTTAAGCCTAATGCGGCCGCGCCTCCAAACGACATGCCGAACGCACCGATTTGGTCTGTATCAACATGATTAGCTATCCAGTCGGTATGCTGCTCGGATTCATTCAGGAGCGATTCAAGGGCAACCAAGCTGTCTTTTAACCAGACATCCATGTGCGCGTTTATTCTAGGGTGGATATCCATCAATTCTTTATATCGAACGTAGTGCTCGTCAAGGTTTGCATCTTTGCCATCATCAAGTAGCCAATTTGCGTATGCAGGGAATAGCTCCATGCTTTTCGGATGGTCTGCTAAAAAATCTTCCTGCATAGCCGTGTCCATTGTCAACACGTCGCCATGTGGCAGTGCATATAATCCTTCACCTTGATGGCCAATGCTCAACACGATATAGCCATGAGACGCGAGTTCCTCGCATTGCACGGTATTCGATTCAAGAAATAGACTGTATCCATGGTTAAATAGGAGTAGTGGATGCTTCCCCTCAAGTATAGGGGCCTTCACATACGAATTCGTTTCAATACCGCCAGATTCCGGCAAAATTTGCTCGTTTACATATTTTTTTAGCTTTCCTTCACCTGTATGTGTAGCAGGATAAAAGCAAAGGCAAGGGATTATACGCTTGTTGTCGCTGTTTTCCTCGGGGACATATTCAAACATAAATGACGTGCATCCTACGATGTTAGGGCCACTAGGTAGTCTAAGTCTGTGTTTCTTTTTCATTTTCATCATTTTTAACTTCTCCTTTCACAATGAGTTGTGTATCGCTATATTAAAATGTTTGCACCCCTTTCATTATCGGATATAATGTTCGGAAATGGTATAATATTCTTCTTCGTTATGAAATCATGCTGATCCTAAAAGCCGCTCACTACATCAAGCACATCACAATTCGCATGTTAACACGATCCTGTCTTATAACTATACGAGGATCGTAAAAGTCTCTATCTGAAATCCTAGCTTATTCCAACTAACAGTAGAAAGAGGGAGTGCGTATGACAAGCATTATTGAGTCTAAACTTAAAGAAATGGGAATTGAGCTGCCGGAAGCAAGTAACCCCGCTGCTACGTATACGAATTACGTCATCGTAAATGGACTTATGTACGTGTCTGGGAAAGGGCCTTCAGGTAATCCGAAAGGGAAATTAGGGCAAGAATTCACGACAGAGGAAGGCTACCAGTATGCAAGAGACGCGGGTATTGAGGTGCTTGCGGTCGTCAAGGACGCTTTAGGAACTTTAGATAAAGTAAACAGAGTTGTAAAGGTGCAAGGCTTTGTAAATGCAGTACCTACTTTTGAGGAACATCATAAAGTGTTAAATGGATTTTCAGATTTAATGTTCGAGGTATTTGCCGACAAGGGTGTGCATGCTCGTTCTGTGTTTGGCGCTGTTTCTGTAAGGGATAACCTTCCGATTATTGTAGACTCTATTTTTGAGGTGGAGGAAGGCTGATTTTATCAAAAAAGGAGCGGGATCGATGGACTTATATTATGGGTGCCCAGTTTATATAACCGCGGGTAAACTAAAGGGCCGTATCGGTTATTTCGATGATAATGGTCACGATGATAGTGGTAAACCCATTGGTTATGTTAGTTTAGGTAACCCTCTATATTCTAGGGAGCACAAAATACCTCTTAAATATTTAAGAGAGATCACTACCGAGGATTTATTTAGACGGCAGGGAGATATTCTTAGTGAGTTATTGAAAATAAATTATTCAATAAAAAAAATCAACAGCGAGCAGATAAAATCAGATTTATTAACGGAGTATATTTATATAGAATCTTTATTTTCTGATAAGTATTTCAAGGCTCGATTTCAGAACAATGAAGTTGGTAAATTTCTATTCATTTCACATTCTTCACATGACAAACCTTTTGCGCGATTATTAGCCACTGATCTTGCTGAAGCAGGACATTTCCCTTGGATAGATGATTGGCAAATTAAAGTGGGTGATTCAATCCCAGAAAGTATATCAAATGCATTACAAAAAAGTGATTTTGTAATAGTTGTTTTGTCTCATAACTCTATTGGTTCAGAGTGGGTTAAACAAGAATGGTACACAAAATATTGGGATGAAATCGCTACCGGGAAAGTCAAGGTAATTCCTCTTATGATCGAAGACTGTGAGATACCAGAACTGCTAAAAACAAAAAAGTATGCTGATTTTAGAAATGATTATAATGATGGGCTAACAGATCTATTAATTTCATTAAGTTAGCTGATGTTGTGAGAAGTAGGCAATAACTGAGGTGCCAGTTATTCAGTTAATCATTGTAATCACGCTGAAGAGGATAAGTTAAAAAGATCCTTGTTGCTGAATCTTCTTAGGATCGTTCCATACGTAAAAAGTTGTTGATTTAGGGGGTAGAACATGCCAAGTATATTTCTTAGTCATACAAGTATCGACAAGCCATTTGTAGAAAAATTAGCAAGAGATTTAAAAAGAATAGGAGTTAACGTTTGGTTTGATAAATGGGAGATAAAAATTGGTGATTCTCTTACTTGGAAAATTGAAGAAGGCATTAGGGAGAATGAATTTTTAGGAATAGTATTATCCCCTGAGGCACTTAACTCTGAATGGGTTAAGAGTGAACTTGGTGCCGCATGGGTAAAGCAAATGCAAACAAAAAAAGTTTTTGTATTACCTATCTTTTATCGGGATTGTCAAATACCTTATTTTTTATCTGATCGAAAATTTGCTGATTTTAGAAGTGAGTATGAACACGGTTTCAGTGAATTAGCAAGCGTTTTTGGAATTGAAGAGACGGAAGCAATAACTCAAGATAATTGGAGAAAGTTTACTGGGAATAAGAAAGTACCTTGGAAACAATATAAGATTAAAGAATTTGAACAATTAGTAACAGCATTAGTAGATAGAGCGTACCATTATAAATGGTCTGCTTGGGTTGGTGGGACTGCAAATGAATACTCAATTACTTTGTATTGTTCAATAAAGAAGGAGAATGCGTATATTCATAAAAGTATCTCGATTAAATTGGTTGGAAAAAGTAATGCGTACATGGCTAGCAATAAGGATGTTTCCAATCCAAATAATTTAAAAGTTAGCGATTTTGATATTTATATTGGTAATTCTGTTGACGCTTGTGATGAATTAGTATGGAGAACTATTGACGATTTTACGTCTAGGTATGGAATGCCAACGAATAAACCGCATTATCATACAGAAAGTTTTCCAGGAATGGATGAAATATATGAAGCAACTAAAGAAATGATAAAACGATTTAATTGGTATAAGGGAGATAAGTTTTTATAGAATCAAACAAAAAAGAACATCCACTATCACCGTATTCAGGTTGTTCGCTAATACTTCTTGATTTGTCTGAGCATTTTCAGAAAACGAGTGTTTTGAGGCTAAGTTCTATAGTGTGAGTTTCTAATTTTCCTATATTATTCTAGGAATGTTGAATGAAAACACATAATAGATGTAATATGCCTAATTCTATAAATAAGGAGAGAAAAGTATGGATTTACTTACACCTGTTGTTGAAGAAGATAAATTGCATCATAATTTCAAAATGTTATTAAGTGAAACTGATACTCATAAGGTATTAAAGAGTTGGGTACTAGGGTTTGTTGATAGAGATAAAAAATTTGTGGAACAATTCCAAACAACTTTCAACTCATGTTTTTGGGAACTTTATCTTAATGCTGTTTTAGGGAATTTGGGCTTCAGTATTGATTTCTCTTACACCTCTCCAGATTTTATAGCTCAAAAGAAAAATCAAACCGTAGTAATAGAAGCAGTAACTACTAATAATCCAGAGTATGGTACGCCAGAACATGAGAGAATAAAAGCATTAGAAAGATATGAACTAGAGTCACAGTCTCGATTGGGAAGAGAAAGGTTCTATGATGAAGTGGTATCTCTAGCAACAGAAAGAATCTTAAATAGCATAAAGAAAAAGTCTGATTATTTCTTGAATAAATATTCAAAACTTGAACATGTGAAAGGCAACCCTTTTGTATTAGCAGTAGGAGCATTCGAACAACCTCTATTCTATTATCAAGCACTTGGAGCAATTCAAAAAGTTTTATATGGAATAACAAAAGCAGAATATCGACAGGGTATTCCATATTTTGAATATGAAGATTATATTGAAAAGCAAAATAATGGTACAAAAATTCCATTGGGATTATTTAGAGATTCTAGACTAAGTCATATAAGTGCTATTATTTTCAGCCCAATAGCAACCTTTGGAAAATTAAGAGCTCTTCAATCAAAAAAATTAAAAGGAGTTTACTTTGAATCTTATAGATATAACGATTACTCCAAAAAAGGAACTATAGAATTACTAGAGCATAAGGATTATCGTGAAACATTGTTGGACGGGCTTTGCGTTTATCATAATCCATACGCAGAAATTCCACTTGATAAAGGATTGTTTTCTCATCCAGATATTTATGTGAATATGCATGAGGAATATAGCAGAATGAAACATGGATTCCTATTTAGGAGAAGAGTAATCAATAATAACAATCTTACGACTAAGGCAATCAGCACCCTGAGGAGTGGGTTTTAAGACTTAAAACATACTTCTCTTGGTCCGGACCTATTAGCAGTGGATTATCTGCTAGCGGAAGGAGCACAGACTGGATACATCTATCTGATTTTCGATTTAGAGATGGTGTGGCGTCGTTAACATAAGAACTTTTGAAAATTACTGCAGGAGGAGATAAATGTGAAAAATAAAGATACATTAAAACAGTTTATTATAAAATATGTGAATGAATTAGAGAATGATGGATATTCAGGTGAAAATATAAATCATCCTCCGTTTGAATTAACTCCTAGAGACTATCTCCAATTTGCTGAAACAGAGTTAGATAAAACAGATAATATTGGTTTAATAAATTGTGTTTCACATATAAAGAGAGCTATGGACTGTCAAATTGATATCTTTTTTTACTCATATAATTTGTATAATTTATTTAAGAGGAAGAGATTGGGTGTTGACAAAAAGCTTGAATTCCTAAGAGAAGTAGGTGTGTTTGATTCAAAATCATTATCGAGATTAAATGCTATTAGGAATAGGATGGAACATGAGTTTGAAGTACCGAAAATTCAAGATATTGAGTTGTATTATGATTTAGTGTCAGCATTTGTTTCAATACTAGAGAGCCACATTCTTATATTGGAAATTTACGCTGAATCTAGTTGGTATTCCACAAATGAGAATGGACCAAAGAGATTCAGTATTTCTTACTCTCTAACGGACCAAAGTGTAAAAGTTGCTTGGAAAACAAATCAGGGAGAAGCTATTAATCTTATCGCTAGATCTACTGATATAGATGAGTTTTCCTTCTTCTTAAGAGTGTTCTTCTTAATGTCCAAGTCTTATGTTCATATAAGTAAAAACTATATCATTTCACAACTGAGTATATAAAACGGTAAGCGTTTTTAGAAACTCGGTGAAGATGACAACTTCATTTGCCACTTCACACCTTTTTATAGGATGAATATCCATTAATCTTCGGTCCTCAGGAGAAATTGACGTGGTGATTCAAATAATAATCCTGATCACATCGTGCTCAGGCACTCTGTAACCACAAGGAAGCAAGGCCGCGTCGACCGCCTTCTATCGCCCGGCGCAGCCTTACGTTTAGTGATCTCTGTACTGCTCCACCGATCCATTAACCATCCTGTAAGGAAACGAGACGCGTAGACGGCTTTTGAATCAGTTGCTTGAGATTATCATAATTAACAAGGAATGTTCCGACGATAACGGTAACAGCTCCGACCACGGTCACCCAAGTAAGCGCTTCTCCGTAGAGCATCACCCCAATACTAAGCGCCACCAACGGTGACACGTACAGCCATGTAGAGGCGAACACTGGGGTTGTCTTGTCGACCAACCAATAGAACAGACTGTGTCCGAGCATGGAACCGATGACGATCAAATAGAGCAGTGAGCCGAGTGAACTCGCCGATAACAAGCTCTCCATGTGCCATTGCTCTGTACAGACAGAGAGTAACAGCAACAATACTCCGCCATTAAACATTTGTGCCGCATTAAACGCAATCGGCGATACATCGGGAAAGCGTTTGGTCACACGTTTAGAGTAGATGGCCCCCCATGAAAATGACAATTGACCTATGACAATTGCAATACTCCCCAAGAAAAACCACACACTCGCTGAAATCGTAATACTCGGCATAATCATAAGCGTAACGCCAATAAATCCGATGATGCAGCCCAGTACACTGTGGCTAGTCGGCTTTTGACGTGCCATGAGCATTTGCAGCACGAGAACCATAAGCGGGCCCGCAGCCGACAATACCGCTGCAACTCCAGACGAAACAAATTGCTCACCCCAGTACAAAGTGGAAAAGGTACCGAACGTTAGCCCCATTCCGGTAAGCAGCATTTCTTTGCTGATTAGAAGTGAGAAGCTTGCTTTTTTTCGCCATGCCATCCAGAGAAATATAAGCAAACCCGCGACCATAAAGCGTAAACTTGCAGATAAAAAAGGTGGAGCAGAGGCATCCACACCGATTTTAATGGCTAAAAATGTTGTGCCAAATATGAGACATACTAAAAAGTAATTAAAAATAATCAAACGTACTCCCCCTTTGAGATGATCATACACGGATCGGAATAGAACAGATGAAAGCGATTAGAACAGATTAGAAAAAATTGGTGTACAATAGGCAGTAGGGGAGGCGGCTTGCATGCTGTTCAAACAAGTATACGATTACATCATGACGCGGATTGAGCGAGGAGATTGGAATATACACGATAAGCTTCCTTCTATTCGACTGCTTGCGCTGGAATTAGAAGTCAATCGACTAACGGTGTTCAAAGCGTACCAATTGCTAAAAAAGAACGGAAAAGTGTACGTGAAGGAGAAGTCAGGGTATTATGTCAGTCCTGCGGATAGCTCTGCAAATTGTTCTGTGAATCGTTCCGTGAATTCGGCACAATTCCTTAACGAACATGATCTAAACCGAACACCGGAACGTTATACTGTGCAACGAAACTGTAAAATGTCTGACATTCACAGGGTAGCCGCTGTTTATCAATTTTCCCAAGCACTCATCGACCCGAATTTGCTGCCGAATTTATTTTTATCAGAGTATGTGAAAAAAGTTTTTGATATTTACCCGAAGCTAATGGGGACGTATTCCACTCCACAAGGGGATGCAGAGCTGCGAGAA
The DNA here is from genome assembly GCF_021223605.1 of Paenibacillus sp. 481. Classification (NCBI taxonomy): domain Bacteria; kingdom Bacillati; phylum Bacillota; class Bacilli; order Caryophanales; family Paenibacillaceae; genus Paenibacillus; species Paenibacillus sp. 481. Next base: position 5,485,290 of record NZ_CP075175.1, on the reverse strand, counting down.
GTCCTGTGCCAATACCTGATCAATCATTACCAGATTCATCTACATCCAAGCGAGGTATTGATTACGACAGGGGCCCAACAGGCCATTGACTTGCTTTCTCGAATGTTTATCAGACCTATGGATGCGATTTTAGTGGAACGTCCGACATATTGCGCTGCGATTGATGTGTTCCGCGGACAGGGCGCCCGCTTAATTCCGGTGAATATTTCGCCGAATGGCTATGATTTAGACAAAGTCGAATCGTTGATGAAGCAGTATCGTCCACGGTTTTTTTATATGAATCCTACGTTTCATAATCCAACAGGGTATACATTGCCTGCTTCGCAACGCAAGCAGCTTGTAGAGCTGGCTGAACAGTATCGATGTCTCCTTATTGAAGATGATGCGTTTCAAGATATGTATTTTGATAAGCGGCCGCCGGAGCCTTTATTTACGTACGATACAGAGGGCTGGGTTGTGTACCTCCGAAGTTTCTGCAAGTATGTGGCGCCTGGCTTACGAATCTGCGCGGTGTTTGGCCGTAAGTCAGTAATCGAGCCTTTGATAACGGCTAAGTCACTGGCAGATAACGGAACACCGCTCGTCACGCAAAAAATATTTATTCATTATTTTCAATCGGAACGGATGCAGCAGCATTTGGCCAAGTTGCGGATTGCGCTGCAAATTCGCAGAGACATCATGGAAGAGGAACTAACCTTGGCACCGATTGACTGGAAATGGGTCACTCCCAACGGGGGGCTTAATTTATGGCTTCAACTGCCGGAGACGGTGCCAGTGAGCACGCTATTAGACGAGTGCTTGCGACAAGCGATAGCGTTCCTTCCAGGTCAAATTTGTGACCCACTAAATGAGATGCAGTCTTGGATTAGACTGAGCTATTCATTTGTGAATGAAGAGCAATTACGCATAGGAATTCGTCAGCTTGCAACGATTGCACAATCTATTCAGAGCCGTGAGATACGTTGTTGAATATGAAAGTGGGAATCATGTTCAAAAAGGGTGTACTCGCGATGGCATATACGATACATATACGTTCAAACGATGGACCAGCATGAAGCAGAACATGTTGAGTTTGTAAAAATGAAATACATGCGCAAATGCGTGTGCTAGTAGTCAAAATCAGCTTATGAGGAGGGGATAGCGGGGTTATGGAAAAAATCAAGTTTGTAGATGCGGAGCTGAGCGAGACGATAGCAGAGCTACTGGGCAAGTACGATCACAAGACGTTAGCCATTTGGGCTGCGGATTGCTCCGAACATGTACTTCCATATTTCGAAGAGAAGGTTCCATATGATGAACGGCCTCGACAAGCGATTGAAGCCGGGCGTGTCTGGGTGCGTGGTGAAATCACGATGAGTGAAGCGCGTACTGCGGCTTTTGCCGCTCACGCTGCTGCACGCGATACGGATGATGCCGCGGCTTGCGCTGCTGCTCGTGCCGCTGGGCACGCAGCCGCAACCGCTCATGTTGCCAGCCATGCTGTACACGCGGCCACCTATGCAGCCAAAGCGGCCGCTTTCTCCTCCGCGGATGTCAGTGATAACACCGCCAAAGAGCGCAACTGGCAACTCAAACACTTGCTCGATTTAGGTGGAGGCGGCCAATCATGAATAGAATGATTAAACGCAAAAACAGGGCTGCCACGTGACAGCCCTGTTTTCGTTATTGACTACAACTATCATTTTCTAAATAAGCTCTTTGACAAGGGTGTTATTGAACAAATACGTAATTAAGCCTTGTGCGGCTTGAGTCGTGTACCCCTTGTTTCTCTAGTCATTTGAGATTCCATAAAAAATCTCTCTCCTTGGTCGAGACACGTCATCTCATATTCCTGTGCCACAAATGCCGATTAACTCACCCGTATTTTTGGCTATAATCCCCAAACGAAGACGAATTTCTCCAACATCGCCATTTTTGGATACCGCATCTAAAAAACCGCTTGTTCTCTGGTATTTCATAGGGGTAAAGCAAGCTTCACGTTGCTCCTTAAGTACATTCCAATCTATTAAATATTTATGAAAATAAGGCTGCCAAGTTAGGCGGTGTAGAGCTTCTCAATCCTCCTGCAACATAATATCTATACACTCATTTGTAAAGGTCAGTGTTCATATGTTGGTAGCTACTTATTGATATCCTCCTCATGGATAGAAGGATTACAAAGCATGGAATAGAGAGGGCACTTCATGTCACAAAAATGCTGCAATCCACAAGGATTCACCGTATCATGTGATTGATGCCACATTATGCTTTGCATCCTTGTAACCGTTAACATAAAATTTAATGTAGTTCAAACCATGACAAAGTTGTTGGCATACCGTTAATCCTCCTCTTCTATAGCACCTAGAAAATGATGAAACAACCTTAGATCGCGTTCAATAAAAACGCTCGCTGCTGATGAAGTTGAAATGCTCCGATGAATGGTATAAAATACTATCAATTGATAGATCGTTCTATCAATTATGCCATTGTTCACAATCGCATGTACGAAAGAGGGAGTTCACATTGAAAAATACGAGAACCGCAACAAAGGAAGCTAGGCTTAATGCCATTCTAGATGCGGCAACAGAGCTATTGGTCGAGAAACCTACCGCTTCTTTGAATGAGATTGCCGATTGTGCAGGCATAGGCATTGCCACCTTGCACAGATATATCGAGAGTAGGGAGCAGTTAATGCTGCAACTTGGACTACGAGCTACCAATGTCGTAGGAGAAACGGTTAGCCAAATTCGGCTAGATGAGGAGAATGACGAGTCCTACATTAAGGCGCTGATCGAGGTGCTTATTCCGCTGGGGGACAAGATCTATTTTCTTACGCATGAAACTTCACTCTACTTCAGCGCGGAAATGATTGCAGCCGAGGAAAAAGTGAAGGAACCCATTAGGCAAGCCATTAAATCGTTGCAGCTCACAGGGTATTTCCGGCAGGATATGAGCAGCGATTGGATTTTGGAAGTGCTATATTCGCTGCTCATCCTCACTTGGCAGCAGGTTCAGCAAGGGCACATCGCCAAAAAAGTAGCTCCAAAGCTTGTCATCGATACGCTGTTCCACGGAGTTAGAACGAATACACCCGCAAATTAATCTTGTATATCATATCCCATGCATTCGGAGAGGATGTTTATGATGAAAGAGACAGGATATATCCCTCAACCTAACACATATGGACCACTTGGGAATTTACCTTTAATCAACCAAGATTCACCGACACTCTCCCTTTGTGAACTCGCAGATAAGTACGGGCCGATTTATCGCTTTACAGGCCCTGGCTTTTCCACGTTGGTCGTGTCAGGACATAAACTAGTAGCAGAAGTGTGCGATGGTTCTCGTTTTGACAAATTGATATACAGTGAATTGGAAAATGTACGCGCCTTCGGCGGCGACGGCCTATTTACAAGCAGAACGAACGAGCCTAATTGGAGAAAAGCCCATAACATTTTGCTGCCTACTTTTGGCCAACAAGCGATGAAAGGGTATCACTCCATGATGGTTGACATCGCCTTGCAGTTGGTTCAAAAATGGGCTCGTCTGAATCCGCAAGACAGTATCGATGTCCCTGATGACATGACCCGCCTCACGCTCGACACGATCGGGCTTTGCGGTTTTAATTATCGCTTTAACAGTTTCTATAGAGAAGATCACAGCCCTTTTATTGTGAGCATGGTACGCGCACTAAATGAAGCGATGCAAAAAAGCGCACGGCTTGCGATTCAACATTTATTTATGTTCAAAGCAAAGCGGCAGTTCCAAGCCGATATTCAGACGATGTTTACATTAGTAGACAAAATCATTGCGGAACGAAAGGCAAGCGGCGATCAAGGTGAGATGGACTTACTTTCACGAATGCTGAATGGCAAAGACCCAGAGACTGGGGAAATGCTGGATGACGAAAACATTCGATATCAAATCATCACTTTTTTAATTGCGGGACATGAAACGACAAGTGGCTTATTATCGTTTGCGCTTTATTTTTTGCTGAAAAATCCAGATTCGCTTAAAAAGGCGTATGCGGAAGTGGACCAAGTATTCACAAGCCCGACTCCGACGTACAACCAAGTGCTTCAGCTCAAATACATAAGGATGATATTAAATGAGTCGTTGCGCTTATGGCCGACAGCTCCGGGTTTTGATCTGTATGCGAAAGAAGATACGGTCATCGGAGGGATATATCCTTTAAAAAAAGGAGACGGTGTCAGCGTACTTCTGCCTCAGCTTCATCGTGACAAAGACGCGTGGGGAGAGGACGCAAATGAGTTTCGGCCCGAGCGGTTTGCAGATCCGGCTAAGGTGCCTAATCATGCTTACAAGCCATTTGGCAACGGAGAACGGGCTTGTATCGGGATGCAGTTTGCCTTATACGAAGCAACGTTAGTTCTGGGGATGATTTTACAGCATTTTGCGCTTATTGATTATGAGAACTACGAGTTGAATATCCAGCAGACGTTAACGATTAAACCGGGTGATTTTAAAATACGCGTGCAGTTGCGGCAGGATAAGCAAGTGGCAAGTATGCCTGTGCAAGCGGGGGCAGCAGAGACAGCGGCTGGGCTGGCTGTTGAGGATGTTGAGGATGCAGCCAATGAGCGGGAGCAAAAAGAGCAAAGAGGACAAGGGAAACGAAGAGCACAGTGGGAGCAAGGTGAGCGGACGGAGCAGCGTAGTCAGCCAGGTCAGCCAAGTGAGGTGGAGCAACGAAGTCATGCAGGTCAGCCAAGAGAGGCGGAGCAACGAAGTCATGCAGGTCAGCCGAGAGAGGCAGATCAACGAAGTCAGATTGCAAGCACCATAAGCGGAGCTGAAAGTCCCTCGCTGCTCGTGCTTTACGGCTCTAATCTAGGCACAGCAGAAGGAATAGCACGAGAACTTGCACATACCTCACGCCTATACGGCTTCAAGAGTGAAGTCGGCCCTCTGAATGATTGGGTCGGTAGGCTTCCCAATGAGGGAGCCGTAGTTATCGTTACCGCTTCTTATAGCGGAAGGCCGCCGCACAATGCGGCTAAGTTTGTGCAATGGCTGAAACAAGTGCAACCGAATGAACTTCTAGGTGTTCAATATGCGGTATTTGGCTGTGGTGACCGCAATTGGTCGAATACGTATCAGGACGTGCCTAGATGGATCGACGACCAGCTCACATTAAAAGGAGGCACAAGGCTTTCTCCACGTGGTGAAGCCGATGCTGGCGGGAATGTTGAGCGGCAACTTGCCGAGTGGCGGGAGACCATGTGGGCGGATATGAAGCATGCTTTTGGCTTGCAAGCAGCCGAACATCATCATGTGGCAGTCGAGCAGCAGCGTTCACTGCACGTTCAATTTGTGAGCGAATTAGTCAGCGGATTAGAAGCGCTGCCTCTTGCTCGCACGTACGGTGCTGTCATCACTACAGTGCTGGATAATCGTGAACTGCAAATGGCTGGAAGCGAGCGCAGCACAAGGCATATTGAGCTTGCATGGCCTGAAGGGATGACGTATCAGGAAGGCGATCACCTCGGGGTGCTACCAAGCAATAGCAAGGAGAATGTAGATCGAATATTGCGTCGGTTCCGACTTCATGGAAATGATCAACTGATACTGACGTCTGATGGCCGCAACATGGCACATTTACCACTGAATCGCCCTGTTAGCCTGATTGAACTGCTCCGTCACAGTGTAGAAATACAAGAGCCAGCAACTCGCGCGCAGCTGCGTGAGCTTGCAGCTTACACCGTGTGCCCACCGCATAAGCGTGAATTGGAAGCCTTACTAGATGAAGCTGTGTACAAGGAGCACATATGGAATAAACGTATCTCGATGCTAAGCTTACTGGAACAGTACGAAGCGTGCGAGCTGCCGTTCGAACAGTTCCTAGAGCTGCTGCCGCCACTTAAGCCAAGATACTACTCGATTTCCAGTTCTCCACGAACAGATGCTAAGCAAGTAAGCATTACAGTTGCCGTTGTGCATGGACCTGCTTGGAGTGGCAACGGCGAATACGAAGGTGTTGCTTCAACGTACTTGGCCACATGCAAGCGAGGAGAAGAAGTCCTTATGTTCGTACGCACGCCTGAATCTGGCTTCCAATTGCCGGAGGATGCGACTGTGCCTATCATTATGATTGGCCCGGGGACAGGTGTGGCGCCGTTTAGAGGTTTTTTGCAGGCACGGGCTGCACTCAAGAAGCAAGGATTGCCTATCGGGGAAGCGCATCTCTTTTTCGGATGCCGCAACGAATTGGATTTTATTTACCGTGAGGAGCTTGAGCAATTTCAAAAAGAAGGCGTTGTCACGCTTCACACGGCTTTTTCGCGTGCAGAAGGGATGCCCAAATGCTATGTGCAGCATTTACTAGCACAACATGCAACCGAAATCATAGAAATGCTTAACGATCAAGGGCGGCTCTATGTTTGCGGAGACGGCAGTCAAATGGCGCCGGATGTGGAGGCCACCCTTCAACAAGCCTACCGAGATGTGCGGGGAGTAGGCGAGCAAGAAGCGCAAGCTTGGCTGGACAAGTTGCAAGCAGAGGGGCGCTACGCGAAAGATGTGTGGGCACGGACATAACGATTATGCAAGCTGTTTCCTGTAGCGGACGGGAGACAGCTTTTTTTTATTTTCCAATTGCAGGCGGCTTGTTTATTAACGGTGTTAATCATTCATATAGTATAATTTTGTATTATTCAAAAAATCGTGTCACAAATTGGAATGTTGAGATTGTTATATAGATAAACAACACGACAGGAGGTGATCTCTTGCAGACTATCATCCCCGGGGAAGCGGAAGAAAAACGGAATGCAATCGAAGCGATTGTTGAACAAGTCAAAGCAGGAGACATTCAGGCATACAAGTCAATTATTATCCATTTTGAACGGCAAATGTATGCGTATTGCTTGTATATTTTGAAAGATCATGCAGAGACAGAGGATGCTGTGCAAGAGATTTTTATTCGCGCTTATGAACATCTGTATCAATATAGCAGGCAAGTATCTTTTTCTGCGTGGCTTTATAAGATGGCGTATCATCATTTGATGAATGTAAAGAAGAAGAAAAGCCGTTGGCTCAGATTGGTCGAGCATGTGAAAGAGCAGCAGCCTGTGCAGCAATTTTCTCAACAGGAGTCTGTCGTGCATGAGCTGTTAACGCATCTATCGACGGAAGAACGTCATATTTTACTGCTAAAAGCGGTAGAACAGTACACCTTTGAAGAAATAAGTGAAATTATGGGCGTTAAGTCCGCTACGATACGAAAAAAATATGAGCGCTTGCGGCGGAAGTTATTGGAGAGCAATAGCCTAATTGGAGGGGTGGCACATGGAAAAGTGGCAGCATCAAACGGAGTGCGCTGAAATGGATGCCATTGAACGCTTGATTGCGGACACGGCATTGCCAAAGCACAGTTTGAGCGATCAAATTATGAGCAAGATTGAAGCTCGTCCACTGTCAAGACGATTATCTCGGGCAAAACCAAATGTAATGAAGCGTGTAGCAGTAGCCACATCTGCGGCCGCGATCCTTGGCGTAGGTGTTATTGGCGCGGGATTTGTATCGCCAGTTATGGCTGCAACCTTAAAGCAAATTCCCGTTATCGGAGTGCTCTTCCAAGGAACGAGTGAAGAAGCAGTGCGAGCTGCGATTAAGCAAGGAATCGTATCTACACCTAACCTAAGTGTAACTCATGATGGAATTACACTTAAATTAACGAATCTTTTGTACGATGGAACTCGGTTATCTTTTTTGGTGGAACGTGAAGGTGAAAATTTGCCGTTTAATGCTGGCACTCCGTATATCCCGTTTGATCCTACTGAAAAAGGAGAGTGGGCTAAAAAACGGATGGTTCCGGAAAAAGATCAGCTTAAAGGTTATATCAAAAGGCCAACGATCCTTGCAAATGGAAAGGAAATTGATTCCGCATCAGGGCAATATGGGGACTACCCGCTAGGGAAAAGCACCGCTTATGAAGTTGAATTGTTTCAAATCAAACATTTGCCAGATGAATTTGAGCTGACCGTTCAGCTCAATGTCACAAAGGTAAAAGAAACCTTCGAGTTCAAAATTCCTGTAAAAGTGAAAAATAAGGCGCTTGTCCTGAAGCCGGGCATGTCTAAATCACATGGAGATTTCAGCTATACGGTTAAGCAGTTAGACATTTCACTCGTCTCCACTCGTCTTATTTTGGATAGTAAAGGACCTGTTCCACGTTCTCCAGCGCAGACAGGCAAATACCACGCTAGCAAGATGTATTATGAGCTTGTGGATGACAAAGGCATTGAAGTGGAGCTGAGTCAATACGGGTATTTCCACGGCAAACCGAAAACCAAATACAACGTTGACGAGTTATACAGTCCTTTTAAAGGCGTACCTAAATCCATTACGATTAAGCCTTATACCCTTACGGTGAAGAACAAGGATTGGAATGTCGTCGGTAGAGATTTGAAAAATGATAAAAAAGGTGATCGGACGTACATTAAACAATTGGAAATGACTATTCCTGTTAAAAAGTAAGAACAGGGGAATTCGACAAGATCTAGCTAAACTACATTGAACAGGAGATAGAGAAATGAGCACTATGAACAACACTGCGAAACCTAAGTCGAATCATACTCGGAAAAAAATCACGTTAATCGCATGGGCAGTCATGCTAGGTGTGGCGATCGTCGGCAATGGATTTCCTTCTTACGCTAGTGCTGAGACTGCCATGCAAGCTGCTGTTGCCGCTAAGCCAGCCATTGATTCGAATAAAACGGTTACTCAAGGTGGCGTGACGCTCAACCTAACTAAAGTGTTGTACGACGGGCAACTCCTGAAAATTACGATTCAGCCGGAGCGCGGGACTGTAGATTCCGCGAAGTATCCGGTGCTATCTGTTGAGGGGAAACAGACGATATTTAATGCTGGATTTACGACAACTAGCGAAAATACGACAGCGTGGCTAAACTACTCCATCCATGGAAAACTTCCGGACGAGTTCAATATGACGCTGACGTTACATGCGAATGGCGTAAAGGAGCCATTTATTTTTAATATCCCGATGAAAAAGCTTGGAAGTCTGATCACTTTAGAGCCGGGTATCACTCAAAAAAGCGGAAATTTTAGTTATACGGTGAACCATTTCGAAATGACCCCGTTAACGACAAAGCTCAAGCTGGATAGCAAAGGGAACGTTCCGACAGGAGCTACATCCAAGGGGAGTCCTAGCAAAATGTTCTATGAAATTGCAAATGAGCAAGGGGATTTAATACAGGGAAATGTGTCCGATCTCGACATCAAGAAAAAGCCTAAATCTAGCCATAAAGAGGATCTGTTATACGTGGACTCGTTCGAATCGGTACCCAAAACCATTACAATTAAACCGTATACGTATACGATTGAACCGAATGGGAACATTTTGACGGAAAAAAATAAGTTCAAAAGATGGGTGAAAACGTATTATAAGGACCTCGAAATGAAGATTGTGATCCCGAAATAACGAATTATAAATGTACAACAAACGATTACGACTGAGAACTACCGCACAACTATCGCAAAGCTACCGCATTAAAAAAAGGAATTCGCGCTTATCCAGCGTGAGTTCCTTTTTTTTTGCAGGTGAACAGCGGTTCCAATTTATCGAGATTCAAGTCTAACCAATAATCCCGTTCAATGAGTTGATTCAGGATGGTTGTGAAAGGCATACCAATATCCTTGCCAGATACATATTGCCCCATATAGATGTGCAGTACCGCGACATGGTATAAACGAGTCAACGTTCTTAATTGTTGAGTTTCATCTGTAGTAAAGGAGCGAAATGTTGTGTAGCCGTCAATGAACGCAGCAGCCATATCTAAAGAGCCATTTGACATTTGCAACACATGATTCAAACTGATTGCAAATTCTAGAAAGGCAATGTCATACGCCAGAAAATCAAAATCAAGGACGCCAGTTATATTATCGTCTATCGCAAGCAAATTGAACACGAGCAAATCATGATGCACAAGCTGCTGTGGTAATTTCTTTAATTGTTCAAGCTGTTTATTAACGGATGCAAGGGCATGATCATAGGCGTTTTTTTGTGCATCTGTAATAGGAAATGGCGGGCAATCCCAAAACGATTCGACTGCTGCTTGATTAACGAGCGGGTGGATGCCGTAGAAGTCTGTAAAGGGAATCCCTTCAAAGTCTAACCCCCTTGGCTTGTTATATGTACCTAGCTTAGCAGCCAATTCTCCCACGACGCTTCCAAACGATCTGGCATCTTTCAGCGTTAACAGCGCAGGTGCGGTACCCTTAATATAAGTAACGCAAGCTCCTAAAGTACCGTCCTGTAACGTAACATATGCTTCTCCATCTAGCGTAGGTAAGAACCTTGGAATTTCAAAGGACAATGGACTGTCTTCTAAAAATGACGTCACACTCATTTCCAAGGCTAAGCTTTGAATCGACTTTGTATATCGGTCATATTTTCGCACAACGAATTTCTCGTTATGTATCGCCACGAATATGGTCGTATTCGTTAAACCGAACGGTGCGGGTTCCGTTTTCACATTGTTGGTATCAACATATTTGGCAATTATCCATTTTAACGAATCTATCATGTTAAACCCCCTCGAAAGATACTCTAGGTTAACTTTAGGTACACCATCTCTAAACCATGCTATCACACTAAATCTAGAACGAATACTCGTAGTTATCCCATATCAACAACATGATTTAACATCGCCATTTTTAAAAAATACGTCATGCATGAATGAGCGTGTCACAAATTTGTATTTCAAGATTGTTATATAGGTAAAGAGAAAGGGGGACAAGCTCTTACAGACTCCATCCCCGGGGAAGATAGTAACAGGTTGAAATAACGTGAAATGCGCGAATAGCAAGGTGCCAGCACTATGCACAGATGAATAACCAACTCATAACATGATAGGAGAGTTTTCAATGAAAAAAACAATTTTGGCTGCCTCTATAGCAGCAGTACTCGGAGCAAGTGTTATTAGCCCAGCATCAGTATCGACTGCGTTAGCTACATCCGCAAACCAAGGAAGCGCAGCTGAATCTATCTTAAGTGCTACCCACGACGGAATCACATTAAAGGTAAGCGACTTAACTTATAATGGAACTCGTTTATCTTTTCTCTTAATCCGTGACGGAATAGATTTACCTACAACCGCATCGCCATACATTGATGGAGCAATTAAAGCTGACGATAACGAATGGGTCAGAGAACGGAAGGTGCCTGAAAAGGATCGGATTAAAGGATATATTACAAATCCAACCCTTCTAGTTAATGGGAAAAAGATCGACGGTATGGGCAGTTACGGAGATTATCCCGTTAAGAAACACGCTTTTCGCGTTGATTTAACAAATGTCTCGAATTTGCCGGATGATTTCGAGCTCACGATTCAAACGAAAGTGACGAAGGTCAAGGAAACTTTTGAGTTGAAAATTCCAGTAAAGGCTACACAAAAGCCGCTTATACTGAAGCCAAATGCGTCCAAATCAGACGGGGAGTTCAGCTATACGGTTAAGGAATTGCATGTTTCGCCAGTGTCTACTCGTCTTATTTTGGATAGTAACGGCCCAGTTCCAAGATCGTCAGAACAGACCGGTGAATATATCGCCAGCAAGGTCTATTATGAGCTGGTGGACGACAAAGGGAATGCCCTCGAACAAGAGATATTCGGCTATTTCCACAAAGAGCCTGGCACGAAAGACAGCGTTAACGAATTGTATAAGTCCGCGAACGGTACATCTAAATCGATTACGATTAAGCCATTTACGCTTACGGTGAACCCGAAGGATTGGAGCGTGAAAGGCCAAGGGAAGAAGAGTGTTGGAGATAAGACATACCTGAAAGATTTGGAAGTGACGATTCCGGTAGCGAAGTAAACGACAGCTGGACAAGTGAAAATAGGGATGAGGGAAATCCACACTAATACGAGTGTGGATTTCTTTTTTATTCGTGATCTATTTTAATTCACTTCTTATGTGCTCTTTCCACTTAATAATGTTTGCGATGGCGTTTTTTTCACCACCCAAGTAAATATCCTCAATGGTCATAGACCAACGTTTCAGTGTGCGACTTCTTTCTTTACTTGGAAGAGGATTTGCTATTTTACCAGCCTTGGATACTAACTCTCGATTTCTTTCGAGAATATACGGAGTATCCCAATTATGATCATAAGCGTCAGTAAATAATTGAACCAAAGATCGGTAACCTTCTTCAGTGTAATTCGAAGGATGCTGTATCATATAACAGGCAACAAGCCAAAAATGCAAAGCATATAACTTTGGGTTATTGTGTTCCCAAATAAGGGGGAATCCGAATAATTCGTAGCAGGAAAACCCATCTATCCCCTTAGCACCACATTCCACACATTGTCCAGACTCCATAACCGTGCTATTATCAACCATTTTGGAATCCCCTATCAAACGACTATTTGTATAAGGTTAATATATCGTATTTTTATGTTCTTTGCTGCTTCTTCAATATCAAATAAATATAAAAAATTGTGTCACAAATTCGCAGGTTGAAGTTGTTATATAGGTATAGCGCAGGGGACGCCAGTCTCCATTAAGGTATTCTATCTACATCACAATTCCTACTAGAATGGAGCGAGTTCATTGACAACAACGACATCTAAATTAAGTGTACTCAAAAAAACAGTACTGATCGCATCGATCTTAACCGTATTCGGGACTGGTGTGTATGGTGCGGGAACAGGATTTGGAACACCAGTAATGGCTGCATCCGCTAGCAAAGACAGTGCAACTGCATCTAACCGGAGTGTAACTCATGACGGAATCACATTAACGGTAGACAAATTATCTTATGATGGAACCCGATTGTCTTTCCAGTTGATACGTAAGGGAGTAGGCTTGCCTGAAAATGTTGCATCTCCATACATTGATGGAGAAATAAAAGCAACGGATAACGAATGGGTCAGAGAACGGAAGGTACCTGAAAAAGATCGGGTTAAAGGGTATATTGAAGGATCAACCTTACATTTGCTTGCTAATGGGGAAAAAATAAAATATACCGCAGGCAGCTCTCGTGGTACACCCGACAATGCTTTTTATTTTGAACTAACAAGTGGGTTGAACTTGCCTGATGAGTTCGAACTGACGATTCAAGCGAAGGTCACCAAGGTTGATGAGCCGTTCGAGTTCAAAATTCCAGTAAAAGCTGTAGGTAAGCCGCTTATGTTAAAGCCGAATACGTCCAAATCGCACGGCAAGTTCAGCTATACAGTGAAGGGATTGCATATTTCGCCGAAGTATACGCGACTCATTTTGGACAGTAATGGACCCGTTCCAAGATCCAAAGAGCAAACGGGCAAATACATCGCCAGCAAGGTCTACTATGAGTTGGTAGACGACAAGGGGAATGTCCTTGAGCCTAATATTTTCGGTTATTACCACAAAGCGCCGGGCGATAAAGCTCATGTAAATGACCTGTATAGCCCTGCTAAGGTGACACCTAAATCGATTACGATTAAGCCGTTTACGCTTACGGTAAACCCGAAGGATTGGAGCGTGAAAGGCCATAGTAAGAAAAGTGTGGGTGATAAGACATATCTGAAAGAGTTGGAGTTGACGATTCCAGTGGTTAAGTGACTTCACTTCAATTACTCAGTGCTGTTGTTCAACTTCGTTATTCACTTGTCTTTTTTCAAAAAAAGGGAATTAAACCCTTTCTATTAAGTAGTTGCATGAATGTTTAAAATCTTCTTCTCATAAAATAAATATGGTAAATGAGCTTGTTCCATTATATTTAGACAAAATGATTTGCAAGTCGCTGAAGGGCTATTAACAGGTGAAAGTGAGTTCATTATTGAAATTTACTCATTTAATAAACAAGGGGGCTAGCTGCATGAAAAAAGCAGTTTCTAAACGGTTTGTTGCAGTGATTGGCGGTTCTCTTTTTTCCAGCATGTTGATTGTAAATGCTACAGTCGGTGACGTTGTCTCTTTTGGTGGTGGAGCTGTTATTTTACCGTGGTAACGTATTTTCGAAACTCCCGCAAAAGGAGCATAGGTTACATTTCTCTCGTATAACTCTGATCTTTATGATGAAAATGATTGCAGTGACATCGACATCACAAAATTTCGTCAACGAACCTCCTTCTTCTTGTGGATGGTTCGTTGGCGATTTTTTTATGGGTTGTATTTTTGCATCAGCTCAGCGTTCCGTGGTCACTCCATTTTAAAAAATTGTGATAGAATTGTAGTTCATGCTAATTCAAGGTTGTTGTCGAGTGGATTGTGTATTACTGACTACGCGAATTGAAGATTTTTATTTTGAAAAATGGTAACAATGATAAGAGAGGGGATTATCGTGAATTATTTAGTTGTAACCAATCACAGAACGGAATATTCGAATCCTATCACTTTAATAAAAGGTCAGCCTATCATTGTTGGCGAAAAATACAATGGACCAGAAGAATGGGACAATTGGTACTTCTGTTCAACTTTGGATCATGAAAATGGCGGTTGGGTTCCAGGGCAATTGATTGATGTAAGGGAAGCAGAAGGAGTTATTTTAGAAGATTATACCGCAAAAGAACTGGATGTTAACGAAGGAGAACATCTTGTTGGCTTAAAAGAACTCAACGGTTGGATTTGGTGTTTAAGAACGCTTAACTCCGAAGAGGGATGGGTACCTAAAGAGAACCTACAACTTTATTAAATGTACATAAAAAAGGTGCTGTGATCACATATTCGTATGAGACATTTCTGCATCAGAGATAGCAAGGAGTTAGAACATAATGATGAAGCTTATATCGTGGAATGTAAATGGTTTACGGGCATGTGTAAATAAGGGGTTCATGGATTATTTCCATGAGATGAATGCGGATATTTTTTGTGTGCAAGAGACGAAGCTGCAAGAGGGGCAAATTGATATGGCCCTAGGCGAAGAGTATGCGCAGTATTGGAATTATGCATTGAAGAAGGGATATTCCGGAACAGCTGTGTATACGAAACGGAAACCTCTTACTGTGCGCTATGGAATCGAGGAAAATGAGGAACCGGAAGGTAGAATTCTTACGCTAGAGTTTGAGTCCTTCTATCTGGTCAATGTATACACGCCGAATGCGAAGCGGGACTTGTCACGTCTGGAAGAGCGCTTGGTGTGGGAGGATCGCTTCCGTCATTATTTGCAGCAGTTGGATGAGCAGAAGCCAGTCATTGTATGCGGTGATTTGAATGTGGCGCATCAAGAGATTGATATTAAAAATGCAAAATCCAACCACGGGAATTCAGGGTTCACGGCTGAAGAGCGGGAAAAAATGACGATGCTTCAACAAGCCGGATTTACCGATACATTCCGGTATTTCTACCCGGATACGACAGATGCTTACACGTGGTGGTCTTACATGCCAAAGGTAAGAGAACGAAATATCGGGTGGCGTATTGATTATTTCCTTAGTTCAAGCAGAATCGATACGGCTTTGGTCGATGCACGTATTGATTCGATGGTGCTGGGCAGTGATCATTGCCCGATTCAGCTTATTATCGACGATACCAAATTGTAATTCATTTCCCAGTTCATGCTCTAGTACAAACATGGAGTACAGATATCAAGTACAAACAAGGCACCCCTTGCGTGGTGTCTTGTTTGTTGACAATACGGGGTTATCATGAAAAAGTAAACTCCTACATAGATGGTATTCGTCCGTATAGCTCACTTACTAAATTGTCTTGTTTCATAATCTCATAACAATTAGAGGTGCATGATGATAATAGGAAAATGGACAACAAGAGTACTGGGGGAACACTTGCCTTACGATAATGATGTTTTAGTTTTCTTGAAAAATGGAACTGGCTGGATGTATAGCATGAATAAACAAGGTTGGTCTAGCGATACGTTTGTTTGGAAAAAGAATGAAAACGGTAGTCTATGTATTGAAGGGAAAGTTCACGAGTATAAACGTGAAGAAGCTAGAGAATCTAAAATCCTTTTTAACGAGGTTTTCTACAAGGTTACTACAGGTTTATCAGGAAAAGTAATTACTTT
Organism: Paenibacillus sp. 481; assembly: GCF_021223605.1. NCBI lineage: Bacteria > Bacillati > Bacillota > Bacilli > Caryophanales > Paenibacillaceae > Paenibacillus > Paenibacillus sp. 481. The sequence continues at coordinate 5,469,326 of NZ_CP075175.1, read as the reverse complement.
TTCATCCCCAATAAGCAGCGATCATACAACATTTGGTTTAGATGATGGTGATGTTCCCGATTTAGATAGGGAAATGACTGTGTTTGAAAAAATTCATGAACAAATAAAGCTGTTACACTGGTATACGCCAAACTGTATAGTAGATTCTGTACTCCAAGAGTTAATCCAAATCGATGATCAGCATCTCCATCTACTTGTTCTTCCTTATGGTAAAGCGTATTGGGACAACGCTGCATTAGTATTATCTAAAATAGAATCTAAGAGACTTGAAGTTATTATTCCAGACATGATTGAATGGTTGTATGATTTGAACTGGCCCGGAGCACTGGAAATTGCAGAGTTATTATGTAAAATGGGAGAACCTATAATCCCGCATTTGAAGCCATACTTATCAGAATATGAATCTCCAATGACTTCAAATATTTTGTCTGAAATTGTTGAAAATTGGCCAAAATCTCATGTAATTCAATTAAAGCACGAATTAAAAAGTTTGACGACGCAGGACGAAACGTCGGAATATGCTAAAAGAACTGTACTGGAAATTTTTAAAGAACACGAACTGTTTTAGTCCTTTGCTTAACCCATATAAAAGGCTCGACTATCAACTAACGTACGCAGTATTCGATAGTCGAGCTTATTTTTACTACTCTGTGTCTGAAATTGTAGTCTTGGTGTTTTTTCTCGTATCAGGCATCTTATTCAGCGGGAATCGACCTTCCAAGTCAATGACCTGCCTGACATCGAACAAATCAAGAAACAGTTCACGCTGTCTACTTAACACGATGCCATCAATATGCCTGCGATCCTGCATCACTTTGTTCGCGAGACGATGTTCATACGTAACATTGCCCACATGACTGAATACCGTATAGCCTTGCTGCTCCAGCCACGCTAGACGTTTGTCGCCTAACGCGTAGCCTTCGCCATAGGGGTAAATATATACACTCGTGTCGCCAACAAGTGAGCCGACTTCTCGTTTCCACTTGCGTTCATCGGCCTTCAATCGCTCCAAATTCATCTTCAAATGGTGACGATGGCCATAACTATGCGAAGCGAACCGCCAGCCCGACTCCTTTAACTTCTCAACGACTTTTCGTGCTCCCACACGCTCCCTTGACATATCTCGTGAAGTTGACTGTGTACGCCAACCTAAAATCCCCTCAAAACCAGTGAGCGCTAATGTCCCTTTTGCACCCCGATAAGAGAAATCAGGATGCTCCTCCACGAAATGGTCAAGCAGCGGGACGATATCCAGCTCACTGGATAACACCGTGTTGCCCTTTAAGTCATACGACTCCGATACCACCTTGCCATCACGATTCAAACGAAGCTTATCAACGGTGCCATACCTCCGCATGTATGTATAATAGTTCGGATCATCTATCGAGATGACTAGCGGTTTCTTACCCGCAGGCAAATGAAAATCATGGCGCATCGCTTGCTGCTTACCGTTAATCTTTTTGAATTCATACACATCATCCAAATGAACGAGTACATAGTTATGATCGTACAGTGACTTTATAATCCGCTTAAATTCAGGTACCGTTACGAACCAATCAAACATCTCTTTTGACTGCCTATCGCCAACAAATGCTCGCTGTGGATACGCAATTAACGGGTGAAAAAAGATATGCTCCACTAATGGGGGAGAATAAACGACGTCGTTCCTTACGCTTGAAACAACGCCCAACTTCGCACAACCCAAAGCATGCACCTTCGGGCTGTCAACAATGTCTGCAACGTCAATTCCAAACAAAGCGATGCAAAGTGCGATTATGATTCGTTTCTTCAGCGTCTGTACCTGCACTTGCACTTGTAAATCCTCCCGACTAATCAAGATTGCAGCTAACTATCAAGCATGCCTAACGCACCATTAGTATGGGTTAAAAATACAAAAAAAATTGACCGGTGTCCCTTTTTTTAGAAGGAGGTCTATGATTTCAGGCCCTAATCATCCGCTCATTCCCAGCCACGGCATAACATAACGATTCAAGTCTTCCGTTACGATCTATGGATATGTTACGCTGGATCATATCACCGTAAAGAGGAAGGGGACACGTTTAATGAATGTTGCGACTACAATTCGCTTAAAGGACACGTTGATAGACACGTTGCTGTCCCGTTATCCTCACACGAATATCCATACATGCCGTTCGCTCTCAGAAGCTCCGGACGAGATCTTTCAATCCGACGTACTAGTTACGTACTCGTCGGGCATTACGGAGCGTCTATTGGACAAGATGCCTAATTTAAAATGGATTCAAGTGTTCAGTTCAGGTGTGGATACGATGCCATTATCTTATTTAGCTCATCGGAACATAACCGTGACGAATGCGCGTGGCGCACATAAAGTGCCGATGGCAGAGTTCGCCTTCGGACTTATGTTGCAGGAAGCCAAATCGTTCATTTCGCTATATGAACAGCAGAAGCGAGGGGAATGGGGAAACAAGCTAAGCTTTGGAGAGCTTGATGGGAAGACGGTGCTGCTATTAGGTACGGGCGCGATCGGACAAGAAATAGCGGCGCGTGCTAAAGTGTTCGGGATGAAGACGATCGGCATAAATCGATCAGGACGAGCGGTCGAACATTTTGATGCCATATATCAAAGCGATGCCGACGAGATTCCGCTGGGGGATGCTGATTATGTTATCCTTATCGCCCCGCTTACGCCCCATTCTGCGAATTGGCTGGACGCTGCAAAACTTAAGCAGTTAAATCAGGACGCGGTGCTTATAAATCTGGGGAGAGGGGATCTTGTCGTAGAGGACGATCTCATTCATGCCCTTCAAGCGCAACAAATAAAGCGAGCGTATTTGGATGTGTTTCGCGTCGAACCGTTGCCCCGTGAATCGGTACTGTGGCAGCTGGATAACTGTATCATTACGCCTCATGTGTCAGCCATTTCGAAAAGATATAATGAGCGTTGCACGGGCATATTTGTCGAGAATGCGTTGCGTTATTTGGAGGGGGCTTCCACTTCCATGTTGAACGAGGTAAATTTAACAGACGGATATTAAGACGCCTCAGCAAGCACGCTAGTTCGAGATGAATGATCGGGTATTTCCGATACAAGTCAAGACGCAAGCTAATTTCAAGCTAATTAGGCTGCCCATTAAAGGGCGGCCTTTGTGCGTTAATCGAGCTCATTAGGGGTTTCGAGGAGCGCAAATGTATAGCCAACATCCCTCTTGATTTGACAGCCATAACATTCCATTAGATAGTTATATATATAACTAAATGGATGAGGAGCAGCATCAGCATGTATCGCATTTTTATCGTTGAAGATGATGACCAAATTGGCGCACTTCTGACAAGAAACTTGGAGAAATACGGATTTGAGGCGAAATGTGCAACGAATTTTAGCGAATTGGTACCAGAGCTCGAGGAGTATGCACCGAATCTTGTGCTGTTAGATATTAACTTGCCGTATTTTGACGGCTATTACTGGTGCAGGCAGATCCGCATGCGTTCGAGTGTGCCGATTATTTTTATATCGGCGCGAGAAGGAGAGATGGATCAGGTCATGGCTATTGAAAATGGGGGCGATGACTACATCACGAAACCACTTCCGCTAGATCTGCTTATGGCCAAAATAAAGGGTGTATTACGAAGAGTGTACGGTGAATATGCAGATACGTCGACACTGGCGCCCGTCGCTGAGCCTGATGCCGAATTGAACGTACAAGGTTTACGGCTTAATTTAAGCCGTAATGAGCTAGCGTGGCAGCAGCAGAAAGTCGAGTTGACGAAAAATGAGCAATTGCTGGCGGAATGCTTCATGCAGCATCTCGGAAAAACGGTCACACGAGATCGATTACTAGAGACGCTGTGGGATAAGGCAGAGTTTGTCGATGACAATACGTTAACCGTCAATGTAACAAGACTCCGCAAAAAGTTAGAGGAGCTAGGGCTACATCAAGTCATTGTGACAGTACGTGGCCTAGGGTATAAGCTCATAATTGAAGCAGAAGCAGAAGCAGAAGCAGAAGCAGAAGCAGAAGTTCAAGTTCGAAAGAGGGAGTCACTCAAATGAGCAAAAGCGCACATAGAAGCTCCGTAGTCCTTTTTTTTCGTGATCGCTTACTCTATATAGTAACGGGGCTGTGTGTGGTCGGACTTGGTGTCACGCTCATGTTGCTGGAGAGATCGCGTGTCAGCAGAGGAATAAGTGATGGCGGAACGATTACGTATTTTATCGTCGTATCTGTATTCATTATTGGATTATGGCTAGCTGTAGACTACGTCCGGCAACGCGCTTACTACGATGAAATGAAATCGGCCATCGAACGTCCCCACGGGTTACAGGCAAGTGCCGTCGTCCAATCTACCGTGACACAGGAGCAGCGTCTTGTGGCTCGCTTATTGGAGGAGCAGCAACGTTCTTATTTGAATGAGCTGCACACCTATGAACGCCAGCAAGAGCTGCACAATCACTTTGTGCTGCAATGGGTTCACAATATGAAAACGCCTATCGCGGTTATCGATCTCCTTATGCAGGAGGCTGTGCAGCAGATGCCCGCAACAGAGGAAGAGCAGCATCAACTCGTGTCTAGCGTAAAGGATGAAGCCGACCGCATGACGAGGGGGCTTGAAATGCTGTTATATACAGCGCGGCTCGATAAATTCGAGATCGATCTTCATATCAAGAGAACACCGTTGCATGAAATAATTCGTGACGTGATGATTGCACACAAGCGTCTCTGTATCCGCCATTCCATCATCCCGCGGGTGGATGGTGTGGCCTGGGTAGAAACGGATGCGAAGTGGATGGCATTCGTCCTTAATCAATTGGTAAGCAATGCGATTAAATATAGCAAGCAGAAGCTCGGTCCCAAAAGCCTTATCTTCCGCATGGAGCAGACTGCGAACGGCGTCAAGCTGAGCGTGATCGATGAAGGCATCGGAATTGCGGCGCATGAATTGCCGCGCATATTTGACCCATTTTTCACAGGTGAAAATGGGCGATCTGCGGGAGAATCTACCGGAATGGGGTTATATTTGGCTAAGCAAGTGTGTAGTAGACTCGGTCACGATGTATCGGTGCATTCGGAATTAGGCGTCAGTACAAGGATTGTGATTACATTTGAGCCAACTAGTCTTCATGTTCTTAGGTGACAAATTTGTAAGGTAAACAACACGCGGATTGTCATCTAAATCGATGGGTTCAGCACTTTCTGAAGGCTATACTTACGGTGTTGAATCATTTGAATAGGGGGCAAAGGAGAGTAGAGTTAGAGAATGACGTTATTGGAGGAACAGAAGATGACAGAGTATGTTAGGAGGGAACGCAATGACGATTCGCTCACTTGCATATAGCAACATTCGCGGAAAATGGCGCTCGTATAGCGCATTTTTTATGAGCTGTGTTTTTTCTGTCATGATCTACTACATGTATACCGCTTTTATTGTACATCCGGATGTCGTGAACGCTCATATGATAGCGGCTATGAACGTCAAGCAAGGGCTCATATTTTGTCAGTATATCATTATTATTTTTTCATTGTTATTCGTGCTTTATTCCAATACTGCATTTTTGAAGACGAGACAGCAACAATTTGGCCTCTTCACGCTGTTTGGCATGACGCGCATGCAGCTTCGTAGACTGATCATAGTTGAAAATGGCGTTATTTCCGCGCTAGCGATCGGCGTCGGTATCGGCCTTGGCATGATGTTTAGCAAACTATTTTTTATGGTGCTAGAAGTGCTGTTAGAAATGAAACATCCGCTTAAATTTACGGTCCCACTCGATGCAGTGTGGCAAACGGCAGGTAGTTTCTTCGTGTTGTTCACCGTTCTATCTCTATGGTCGGCTTTACAGGTAGGGCGCAAGGAAATCATCCATATGCTCCAAGCTTCATTGCAGTCTAGAAACAATCTGATCCAATCGCCGTCGCTTGCCGTGCTGGCCGTCGTTTGCTTAGGATTCGCGTATGGTTCGGCGCTTATTTTAAACGGTCATAACTTTGTCCTGCTAGCACCGCTTATTATGGGGACGGTGATGATCGGGACTTATTTTCTGTTTACACAGGTCAGCCTTGCCATCCTGCAATTCGTGCGAGGAAATCGTCATATTTACTATCATCGTACCCATATGATTATAATCGCTCAGCTTGGACACAAGTTAACAGACAATGCGCGCATGCTATTTATCGTATCGATGTTGAGTGCCGTTATCGTTACGGCATCGGGCGCTGTCTACATGATATTGCGAACTGTGCAATTAGATGGTGTGAAGACGCAATACGAAAATCCCGAAGCCCTTTTTTCGCTCATCTTATTTATAGGCATGTTTCTTAGCATGTTGTTTTTTGTTGCAGCTGGCAGCATGATTTATTTCAAGCTGTTTACGGAGCTACGGGACGATCAAGCGCAATTTAAAGCGTTGACCCGCCTCGGCATGACCGAAGATGAGGTCAGAAAGATCGTTGTTACACAGATTGGTATCATTTTTTACGCACCTTGTATCGTGGGAATTATCCACGCGTTGTTTGCGATGAAAGCAGTGGACAACCTGCTTCAGTTATCGAATTGGAACTATTCGTTGTTCGTTATAGGGATTTACATGGCTATGCAAACGATATATTTCCTCGTGACTTGTCATGATTATATGAAGCATGTATGGCGCAGCACAGACTACTAACAGGTGATGAAGGAGAACGAAGATGACTACTAGGACCATTTGGAAGAGAACCTATATGGCGATCATGATCATCGCGATATTAGGCGGAGGATACCCAACGGCAGCTATCGCAAGCTCGCAATTAACGATTGAACAGAAAGCTCACACCATCGAGCAGTTTGTTCAACAACACATGCAAGCTAGCCGTATTCCAGGTATTTCGGTCGTTATTGTAGAGAAGGGGAACACCGTTTATCAACAAGGCTTTGGCTACGCAGATGTTGCTGCGAACAAGCCTGTTACCGGAAACACTTTGTTTGAGCTCGCTTCAACGAGCAAAGCGTTTACAGGTCTAGCTATTTTGCAACTGGAACAAGAGGGGAAGCTGAAGCGGACGGATGATGTGACGAACATCATCCCGTGGTTGACCTTGTCGTACAAGGATGAGCCTGCATTGATCACGATAAATGATCTATTGTTTCACACGAGCGGAATACCAGCTACCTCGATTCAATATTATCCCGAGAGTCATACGGAAGATTCGCTTGAACGAACCGTTTCCACGTTGCTAAGCCAGCCATTGAACCGTGAACCAGGAAGTTCGTATGAGTATGCGACGATCAATTACGATATATTGGGCCTAGTGATTGAACAAGTGACGAAGCAAAGCTTCGAAGATTATATGCAGCAGCATATATTGCAGCCGCTTAATATGAACGACTCAATAGTCGGGGTGCAACCTAGTCCCCCAGCGGGCATGGCTGTGGGTTACCGCCTTCGGTTCACCAAGCCTAGCGCTTATACGCCACCCATCTATCGTGGCAATACACCCGCAGGCTATATCATTAGTAATACGAACGATATCGCCAAATGGCTAAACGTTCAGCTCGCTGCTGAGCCGCATCCTACGTCTGAGCAGTCCGCAGCACAGCCAATTGATCCACAGCTAATTAGCAATTCTCACATTCCTGATAAGTCCGTCAAGCCATTAGATAAACATACGTACTATGCCGCCGGATGGGCAGTAGAACAGCAAAGCAACAACAAGCACGTCATCTTTCACGCAGGAGCAAATCCTACCTACTCTTCTTATATTACGATGCTGCCTGAAGAACAGATTGGGGTAGCCGTGCTAGCAAATATGCAGAGCAGTACAACGACCGCCATCAGCCAAGGCGTGATGGACATATGGCAGGGGAAGAAGCCTGCAAGTCAGCGCCAACCAGACGGCATGCTGAAGCTTGATCAAATCGCGACTTCTGTGTTCTTCAGCGCTGGATGCCTAGTATTACTTTGTTTCTGTTTGATCCTTGGATTAGTCCGTAAATTAGTCCGACAGCAACGGAGCTGGGTTTCATTATACGCATTAACATGGAAAAGATGCTTATTTCTCGTCATACATATCGTGATCTGCGCAACAGGGTTATTCGTTGTCATCAATCTCCCGAACCTATTGCTCGGGGGAATGCCTTGGTCCTTTATTAACCGATGGTCACCAGCTACCATCGCGCTAACTTATTATAGCGTTATTGGTATGTTCAGCTTGTATTTCATGTATGGGATGCTGCTCGTATTTACGAACAAGCGAATCGGCGCATGACGTAACTTGAGGCGGTCGTTACAAACACCGTTGTGGCATGTTTTTGGAGTGGGAAAATGCGGTCATAACTATCGCATACCTCATCATTATATGGTATATTTTTCATAGAGAGGGGTTGGGGAGTTTGAATATTTGGGAAGGTAAGAAGGTTAGATTACGAGCAATTGTGCCTGAGGATTGGACGAAATTTCATGAAAATGATCAAGATTCAGAGGGTGCCAGATTATCTGATGTCATCTATTTTCCAAGATCGGAAGCTGGAACGAAGTCGTGGGCTGAGCATCAAGCATCAATGGGGCAAAATGGAGACAATATTATGCTGGCCATCGAAACGCTCGATGGCGCATTAGTAGGGAGCATTAATTCACATAGTTGTGATGCCCGTAACGGGACTTTTAAATATGGCGTGGCTATTTTTCGCACTCATTGGCGTAATGGATATGCGTCGGACGCTGTGCAGGTGTTTCTCCGCTATTTCTTTCATGAATTGCGTTACGAAAAAGTAACCGCACATATTTATGCGTTCAACGAAAGCTCGCTCAAACTACAAGAACATCTTGGTTTTAAACAAGAAGGAAAAATGAGAAATATGATCTTTACGAATGGACAACATTATGATGAATACATTTATGGGCTGTTAAAAAGTGAATTTAATGCGTGAATATGAAATAAAGTCGGATAACTACATGTAACAAGATGTATATAAGGGCAGCTCTGGCTGTCCTTTTGTGTATTCGTTTCGGTCCCCCGAAAGATGATCGCAATATGAGTAAGGTCGCTTTTACAGCGGGCATGCAGCATGTTATTGACCATATTAGTCATTCTCCTTAAAAATTTAGATCTATATTACATTCCATGATGATAAAATGAGATAGAGTAAATGTGTGCAGCAAATTGTAGTAGGTCATATTTGATATGACGGGTATCATCCTGAAATAGAACACATTCAAGGGCTTAAAAAGTGGGCTGGATGAAATAAATCCAATTTAAAAGGGAGGAACGCACATCATGGCTGAATATCAACTCATTAGCGATTACAAGCATATATCAAAATATCGGGAGAGCTTTATTGAACTAGCCAATCATCTATTTAAGATAAATTTTACGGAATGGTATAACAAGGGGTGCTGGAATGACAACTACATCTGTTATTCCTTTGTAGATGGGGATCAAGTGATCGCGAATGCTTCAGTCAATAAAATGGTCATTACGTCCAATGGTACCGATTATAAGGCGATTCAAGTGGGCGCAGTGATGACGCATCCCGATTATCGTCACCAAGGATTGGCCGTCAAGTTGATGAAACATATCATTGAAACCTATGAAAATGAAGTTGATTTTATATATTTATTTGCGAACGATACGGTGTTGGATTTTTATCCTAAGTTTGGATTCGAGAAGGTTCAGGAAAGTCATTTTTACGTGAGGACTTCAGATTTGAAACCACAAAGTTGTCAAAAATCCATGCTACGCAAGCTGGATGTCAACAACGAGGTTGATTTCGAAGTCATGCACACGTTTGCGGCTGCACGAATTCCTGTATCATCGCAATTAGGTGTGAAGGATAGCGAGCAGATATTAATGTTTTACTTTATGCTAGCGTTACCTCATGCGATCTATTATGTCGAAGCGGAGGATGTCATTGTTTTATTTACGGAAGAAGAGAATCAGTTGCATGTGTTTGATATCGTAAGTAAGACACCAGTGGATGTAGAACGGATCATCCACCATGTCATTTCTGATGCAACAGAGACGGTTCATTTTCATTTTGTGCCTGATTGTGACAACAAGCATATTCAGTTCACGTTGATGACAGAGCCGGAAGATACATTGTTTGTTCGACCAGCGTGGAAAGAGGGCGTGAAGCCGTTTTTATTACCGTTTACTTCACATGCGTAATTATTTCTCCTTGTACAACTTGGCCTGCAGAGACGGGGAATGAATCGGGTCACACTGTGCTACGGTCTACATTTTCATATATGGTAAATAAATAAGCGCTCTTAACCTCTAATTATTCTATACAATTCCATTAGATGTCTAATTAGCAACTTGGCTTTAAAACTATTCTAAATGGGTTCAATTTTGTGAGAATTGGTGCTAAACTAATTTTTGCAAATGGAGTGGAAGTAAGGTGCGCTTATTTATTTTACTAGCATATGAGGTGGAGAATTGTTACAAAAAATACAGCAAGAATGGTTTTCAAATGTACGATCTGATATTTTGTCGGGTATCGTCGTAGCGCTAGCTCTCATTCCAGAATCCATTGCCTTTTCCATTATTGCCGGAGTCGATCCTATGGTCGGTTTATATGCGTCATTTTGTATTGCTGTCATTATTGCATTTGTTGGGGGACGTCAGGGCATGATCTCAGCGGCAACAGGTGCGATGGCGTTATTAATGGTGCCGTTGGTGAAGGAACATGGTTTGAATTACTTATTGGCTGCGACCATTCTGACAGGAGTTATTCAATTCATATTCGGTGTTTGTAAGGTTGCAAAATTAATGAAGTTTATACCGCGTCCCGTTATGATTGGATTTGTAAATGCATTATGTATGCTGGTCTTTATCGCGCAGGTTCCGCATTTTGTTGGTATCTCGACACTAACGTATATTTTCGTGGGGCTCACCTTACTTATCGTGTATGTCGTGCCTAGATTTTTCACTGCGATTCCAGCGCCTCTAATAGCCACCGTCCTATTAACAGCAGTAGCGATGAACTGGAATTTGGATCTCAAAACGGTAGGGGATATGGGCAGTATCACACAGACCTTACCTTCTTTCCTTATCCCAAATGTGCCATTTAATTTAGAGACGCTTGCTATTATTTTTCCATATTCACTTGCATTAGCTATCGTCGGTCTGCTGGAATCCTTGCTGACTGCTTCCATCGTTGATGATATGACTGACACAAGCAGCAACAAAAATAAAGAAGCGCGCGGCCAAGGTATCGCCAATGTCATTACCGGCTTCTTTGGCGGTATGGCAGGTTGTGCGATGATCGGACAAACTGTAATTAATGTGAAATCGGGCGGGAGAGGCAGGCTGTCTACGTTTGTAACAGGCGTGTTCATGCTGTTTCTCATTATTGTGTTAGGTGATTGGGTCGTGCAAATCCCAATGCCAGTTCTGGCGGGTATTATGCTTGTCGTATGTATCGGCTCGTTTGACTGGTCGTCATTTACATATTTGAGAAAAGCACCGAAACCGGATGCGCTTGTCATGTTAACGACGGTTAGTATGGTTGTGGTAACCCATGATTTGTCCAAAGGGGTTATTGCTGGGGTGCTGATGAGTGCGTTATTTTTTGTAGCGAAAATTTCGAAGATTAAAGTCACGCAAACGCAAGATGGAACGAAGCAGGTGTTCCTAGTGGAGGGGCAACTCTTTTTTGCTTCTACTAGCAGTTTTATCAATGCCTTCGATTTGAACAGTCACGGGCAAGAAATCATTATTGATTTTTCGAATGCTCATGTATGGGATGATTCGGGTGTGGGTGCCATTGATAAAGTGATTATAAAGTATCAGGAAAATGGTAATCAAGTATCGCTTATTGGACTAAATTCGTCTAGTCAAAAATTAGTTGATCAATTGGCTGTCTACGATAAGAATGGCAAACTTGCGGCTCATTCATGAGGCGAGGCGAGGCGAGATAAAGTGAAACGAGTACCATGGACAGTAGCTTTACCATTTTAATTAATCGTTTGAACTGGAATATAATGCAGAGGACGTAGCCCAAGCGAAAGCGTGGGAGCGTCCTTTTTTATGGTGCTGAGGGGCAACATTTTACGATTCCAAATGTTTTGATCACACACAAATCTTAGAGAAAAACAATAAAGTACATAGCTAAACTTTTTATATTCATATCGGTAAAAATCAAGGGTACGGCAGCTTTACTTTAGCACTTGCATAAATGTTATACAATAAATCTAGAAACGAAAAGGTGGAGATCGTATTGGAAATTAGTAATCTTGGTTCTACGCCGTACCCGTGCGCAAAGCCCGGCGAAATCATTACATTCGGCACTTATCCGCAACTGGCGGACGGCGCAGACAGAACGCCGATAAAGTGGCGGGTGCTGCAACGTTCAGGTAGCGAGCTGTTCCTTTTGAGCGAGTACATTTTGGACTGCAAGCGGTATTACGGTGAATATGTCGATATTACATGGCGTGATTCTGATTTGCGAAAGTGGCTGAACGATGAATTTTATCATGCCGCGTTCAATGACTCCGAGCAGAGCCTAATTAAGACTACACGCTGCACGGATAATGGAGAGGATAGTACAGATACGGAGGACAAAGTCTTTTTGCTCAGTGTTTCGGAGGTAAAAGAGCTGACCGATAAACGTGGTGAAGATGGTTTAAGTGCGAACCGTCGTGCAATAGGAACACCATTCGCCAAAATGAAAAAGAACGATGGTTGTAACTTGTATGTGTATGATAAAAAAGTCAAAGTTGATTATATAATCGAGAACGGTGAAGAGTTGGGCTGCTCATGGTGGTGGCTGAGAACGCAACCTAGTCGTTCTTCGCGTGCGTTTTTTGTTGGACCTCGTAGCAGTATTCGTAGTTATGGACGTGTCAGCTTAGCTTGCTACGGCGTGCGCCCTGCTTTAACTATTAATCTTCAATGATCATAAGCGTGGCGTTCGACGGGCTTTTACCTAACAGCGCTGCGCGTCCGGCTAGCTCGTACAAATCACAGTACGGAGATGGTTGGGATATGGTACGTCAGCACTCTTGATATTTGAGTGCTGACGTATCATGTTTACAAGAGGGTAGGTAGAACATTCAACTCTTGTTTACTTAACCAAAATACACATCAGAAAACGGGCATCCGGCAACCCGAATCCTTCATTCTCCTGAACTTGTAGCATAAGACCGCTAATGATTGCAAAATACCAATATAACAACTCTTGAGGGTTGCCCGCACGGAATTCACCTTCCTGCTGCCCTTTAATAAAGATAGGGAGCAGTTGATCGATTATGACTTTAGGCGTGGGGATGAGCCATTCATATACCCAACTTCGACGAACAGCTTTTTGGTGCTGAACGAATGGGCAGCATTGTTTAAGAGCGGAGAAGCGCCGGAGATAAGGAAAAATATGCTTGCGTATTTCCTATAAAAGTGAGATGCTATTATCATTTGTTTTGTATAATGTTGGAAATCTAGTGATAATGATGAGTGAAGAGGAGCTACGAACATGACCAATTCGACATCCACACTCGTAACTGGCGGCAACGTCACACTGAACGCCGGGAACGAACTGCAAGTTACTGTCTCGTGGAATAGCACACCCGCCGAACTTGATGTAAGCTGCTTTATCGTGGGCACTAACGGCAAAGTGGCTTCCGACGATTACTTTGTGTTCTACAATCAGCCGTCTGATCCACACGGACACGTGAAACTGAGAACGGTCGATGCTCGATCGTCGACATTTACGATCCAGTTGGACAAGCTCTCGTCGGTTGTCGCCAAATGCGTGTTTGCGGCGACGCTGGACGGGCCTGGTACGTTCGCAGACGTGTCCGGCTGCACCGTGACCGTGCGTGTTGGTGGGCAGACCGTCGTTTATGATATTAAGGAAGCGACTCGCGAGACGTCTTTAGTGTTCGTCGAGCTGTACCGCCATCAATCGCTGTTCAAGCTACGGGCGGTGGGCCGCGGCTTCAACGGCGGCCTGAAGCCGCTGGCCGAAGCGCACGGCGTTGTTGTCGCAGACGACGGGGATGCTGGCCAGATCGCGCATCCGGCCGCGACTGTAGCGTCGACGCCGACGAAGATTTCCGTCGCGTCTTCACAGCCCGCCACCGCGTCGCAGTCGGCGTCCGGATCTAAGCTTCATTTGAGCAAAATTGATTTGCTCAAAAAAGAGGTGCAGATTTCGCTGGCGAAGAAAGGAATAGGCTCGCAGAAGGCCCGCGTCGCTGTCGTGTTCGACGCCTCTGGTTCCATGTATCACTTATATAATCAGGGAACCATACAACGTGCTTTCGAAAGGGTGCTTGCGGTAGCGGCCAGCATGGATGACGATGGGGAAATGGACGTCTGGTTTTTCGGCGACAATTCGGCTAGAACGCCAAGTGTGAAAGCCGCCCAATTCGAGGGTTATGTCGATCGTTATTATTGTTCGGACGAGGATTTCCAAGATAAGCTGGGATTCGAAAACAACGAGCCCGAGGCAATGAGGGACATTATACACAAGTATACCGTTGAATCGCCAAATGATCGTCTCCCGGTCTTTATCGTATTTTTCAGCGATGGCGGCGTTTACTTTTCGGATCAAATTGCCAAGTTACTTGTTCAAAGCTCCCGCCACAATCTATTCTGGCAATTCGTCGGCCTAGGTAACTCGGACTACGGAATTTTGGAGGAATTCGACAACTTGCCAGGCCGAATCGTCGACAATTGTAACTTCTTCGCCTTGGATGACCTCGACCGAGTGTCCGACCAAGTGCTCTATGACCGGCTGTTCAACGAATTTCCGTCCTGGCTGCGCGCTGCGAGGAGCAAAGGCATTCTTAGAACCTAGCTCGGCGTGTGCTGGGCAGCTCCTTTCGCATTTTCGCGGATAGACTCGTTAAGCTGAAGCGTATCATAAGTAAGTCATAATAAAGGAATATACCATTATTTACGGAGGGTTTAGTTATGCTAACATTTAAGGAGATAGATAGAAATAATTTTTTTGATGTGATTAAGTTGGGAGTGGCAGAAGAACAGAAAAAGTTTGTGGCCAATAATATGTATTCACTCGCACAGGCGAAGGCACTTCCAGAGTGTGTTTGTTTGTCTATATATCACGATGATGTTTTAGTAGGATTCACGATGTATTGCATAGACCATGAGGATAATGAATACTGGATTTATCGTTTAATGATAGATACGAAGTATCAGTCAAAAGGATATGGAAAAGCTGCAATGGTGAAGCTTGTTGACAGGATTAAAGAAGATAAAGAGCATCAGGTCATTTATATTAGTTTTGAACCCGAGAATACGTGGGCTAAGCATTTATATGAAAAATTAGGCTTTGAAGCAGATGGTCGCGTGCTAGATGGAGAAATAGTTTACAAGCTAGCGTACTAATCAAACACGATTGAACTAACGGAAACGATAGCATTCCATTGACCGCCTTCTAAGGAAGGCGGTCAGCTTGTCGAGCAACCCCTGTCTTGAAAAAAGACAAGGGTTGCTCGACAAGCTGATGTACTATTTCATGAAGTATAACTTGTTCTGAGTACTCCATCTACATATTCATCCCCATAATTCTTCATGGTAACGACGTGGTAATGAGACGACGATAAAGTACTTCTTCTTAACTTACTCCCAACAACCTACATAAATGAACGAATAGATACTGTATGTGAAAATTGTAAATGATTGATTCTTAAACATCATTAAATTTCTATTTCGAAATATTGGGGAGGGGAAAGTCGTGAGCAAAAGGAATATTTTCATGGTTGTTGTTACTGTTCTAGTTGTTACGATTGTTGGACTTTACGGATATAAATCAAGTACAGAATCTAATGATATCAATACGCTGAGCGCTGCAGAAGCTCAAAATTACTCGCCTGAGCAATTTGAAATAGAGCAGATTCGTAAATTAAGAGTATCGCTTAAAAAGTCTTACTCTCAAGCACATTTGGATATTTTAGATTCAGAATGGATGAATAATCCTCAGGGAATAATCAATTTGGAAGGGTACGGTCCGATTGCCAATAACGAACTCGAAGCTCCAAAGAATTTACTAGAATTATTAACAGAAATTAAAAAGATGTACGATGGAGAAGCTCCGTTTACGCATGCGAGGACAACAGCGATCGAGTACTATGCTTCTCAGGAGCCGATTGCTATTGAAATCAAGGAAATCGGCGTACAATTTCCTTTCTTATCAATCGTGGGACATCCTCTTAGAGACAATAGAGTTGCGGATATTAAAGACTCCTATAAAGCATTCAAAGAATACATAATCCAATTTGAAAAATTCAAAACGAGTAACTAAATGAAACCAACTAGAAATCTCTGTCCCATGGATAAAACGGTAGAAGAGCGGGTCAAAATCGTTTTGTCTTAAAGAAAATCGTGTAACATCTAGGGAAGTAGAATATCGATCAGTAAAAAATGCCTCAAGGCCGCACTATAACTCTAATCATTACCATTACCTATAATAACGATAGGGAATTTGTAATTGTTACTTCTTTACCTCACTCCTATAATGATGACATGTAGCAAGGAACACCATATAAAAAATCGATAGGAGTTGTTTGAGTATGTCTAAAGCAGTTTATTACCACGCAGGTTGTCCAATTTGTGTCGAAGGTGAACGATTCGTACTGGAGTTTCTGGATCAAGCCAAAGTAGAACTGGAAATCGTACATCTTGGCACGGATCGCAATCGCATAGCCGAAGCAGAACAAGTTGGTGTAAAATCAGTTCCCGCATTAGTGATTGACGGCGGCGTTTATCATATTAATTTTGGCGCGAGTATGGAAGAGGTTAAAAAAGGATAGCATGCGTAAGAAGGAGGGGCCCCTCAACGGGCTCCTCCTTCTTTTTTAGCTGCTACCAGTTGCCTTACGAATAAGGCTCCTTGTTTACGGTTGCCAGCAACTGCTCCATAAATACCCGACTCGCCGCACACAAAAATTTGTTTTTTCGATAGACGAGACCGATTTCGGTTGTGAGCGTGGGCGCTTGAATGGGAATCGTCCGAATATACGGATTGTCGATATAATCGAGATATCCTTTAGGCAAAATAGTGACGCCGACGCCTTTGCTTACCATATGAATAATCGATTCCATCGTCGTCATTTCGATCACTTGCCGTGGTGCAAAATCAAGTTCACGGCACTGCTCATTAATGAGTTGTCGCAAAAAATAGGAGCTGGGCAATAAAACACTTGAAGTTTCTTTTAAAATATCAAGGGTGACGAATGGCTGCTGGGCGATAGGGTGATCGACGGGTGCAGCAAGTGCAAGGTTCTCCTTATACAACGGGATCGTTTCCAGATCATCATGTTCCATTGGTAAAAAGACGATGCCCAAATCGAGTTCATTTTGCAAAATGCCTTCAAAAATATCTCCCGTCCGCATGCCAAATACAGATAAATCCACATTCGGATAATTGCTGTGGAAGCCGATTACAGTAGGTGGAAGCAAGTAATTGACCACCGTAAGTAGCGCGCCGATCCTTAACGTGCCACGTTTCAAGCCTTGCAGCTCGCTAATCGCAGCGCGGGCCTGCGACAACTCGTGAAACACATTATAGCTATGATGTAGCAGAGTCTTGCCCGCTTCGGTCATAATCGTTCGTTTGCCCACGCGATCAAATAATGGCGTGCCGATTTCGTGCTCAAGCAAACGAATTTGTTGGCTTAGCGAGGGTTGGGCGATACCCAGCTTTTCAGCGGCACGGGTAAAATTCAGTTCCTTGCATAGGGCCATAAAGTACTCAAGTTGCTTTAGTTCCATAAGTGTTCCTCGCTATCCATTCCTTTTCTAATTCAAATAGGAAATTGCTATTATTATGAGCCAAATGATTATAAATATCTAATAGATATGAATGGAAAGGGCCTATGGTCGCGAAATGTAAAAAACGATAGGCCAAACCTATCATTAGTATAGCGATAATTGAATTGTTTATCAGGTAAGTCATTATTATACTCAATTCAGAATGACTTTTGATGCCGACGAAATAGAGGGGAGAACAACAGATAACTATGAAAATTCATTACGTGCAGCACGTTCCCTTTGAATCCATCGAGCATATCGGCGTTTGGGCGAAGGAAAAAGGACATGAAATTACAGGGACATACGTCTATGACAATCCTCATTTTCCATCGATGTCGGAATTCGATATGCTTGTCATCCTCGGAGGCCCGATGGGCGTGTATGATGTGGATGTGTATCCGTGGCTTGCTCCGGAAAAACACTTTATTGCAGAAGCAATCCGCGAGGGGAAGCTCGTACTCGGGATATGTTTGGGAGCGCAATTAATTGCGGAAGTGATCGGGGGCAAGGTATACCGAAATGAGCATAAAGAGATTGGCTGGTTCCCTGTCAAACTGACGGAAGCGGGGGAGCAATCGTTCTTTTTCAAAGACTTCCCAGATGAGTTTCTCCCTTTGCACTGGCATGCGGACACGTTTCAGCTGCCTGCGGAAGCGAAGAGAATCGCGTTCAGCAAAGGATGTGTCAATCAAGCCTTTGTGTATGAGGATCACGTTGTCGGACTACAGTTTCATTTGGAATCCAGTGCTTCAAGCATTAAGAAACTAATCGAACATTGTGCAGACGAGATGGAAGAGGGAATATATGTCCAAACTTCTCATGAAATGTGTAATCAGCGAGGGTTATTAGCGCTATCGAACGCGATCTTGTTCGCTTTGCTTGACGCTTTCGAAGAAAAGTTCAAGCACGCGTGATACGCATATGACTAGATTCATATGTGGGTATGTCTCCAAATTGAAGTGCCGCCCAACCGTTAGTTGTGTCTAACTCTTGGGCGGCACTTTGTCGTCGCTCCAATCTTTCTTGAAATCCAGTCGCTTTTTTTTACAAAAAACCCCCTTACAAACAACAGCGCGGAGTTCTTCTTAACATGAACTCTGTTTACTGTTTACCGTAAGGGGGGATGGGATACTGCTAGCTACTAGGGTTGATTTCAGGACGGTTTACTCGTTATTTAGCAAAGTCGATACGTTTTTATGGAGGACACTTTGTCATTAAAATCGCTGTGAATGTTAAAGAGATGGGAATTGTGTGTTTTATTTTCAAGTATCTTTTTCAAACCTGAGAAGTTGGCGTGTTCGTACAACACGACAAGTGTTTTAGGAGCGACACGTACCGAAGAAATTCTGTCGTTCCAAGGATTTCCTACATATGAAAGGTCGTTTCCTGAGTTTAGCGCGAAAGACATGCCTGTTCCGTTAATATGTTCAAAGAATCGATTGACCTGTTGCCTAGCGTCCGATTGATCGTAATGTTCCGGATTATACTGTTGTGTATGATCAATATACGGATGATATGCCATATACACCGCTCCAATCCTTTATTTTCGCTCCCTACAACGTATGGTTATTTGCTGATTACGTGCACGTCTTCAATCGAGGGCGACAGCCTATTTCTTCTTTATATCACATTTTCGACAGTTGTATGATTATGGTATGTTATGTGGAGTTGGCGATCATAAAACGCTTGAACAAATCCGGAATATCGAAATGGATGAGAGTGAGGGAACACTAAGTGGAGGACAAAAATACACAGTTGCTACTGAATTTAAGAAGAATCAAGCAGAGCGGATATCAGCTCCAGCAAGAAGAGAGCGCAATGGATTACGTTGAGCTGATGCTTGAATACATAGGAGATCCCTCGCCCGAGCTGCGGGATGAGCTCATTTATATGACATTTTGTAAGTGGATTGTTGAAAAAGAGTACATTCAGGAGGACGAGCTTCGATACATCTTATCCGTTCTTATTGAGGAGGGATACGGCGATGATAAGTGAGAATTGTGAGTGTAACGTCGTATCCCTTTTAATTAATTACTTCTCATTATGAGGACAATCTCTTTAAAACGGATTGATAGTGTTCATTGTTCTTTATATCTTCAATATTAAGTCGTTCATTAGGATTGTATTTCAACATCGCAGTGAGCAGCGCTGCTTCATCCTCCTTCAAACCTTCAAACCTGATCTCTTTTAGTTCCTTGAGTTGCTTTTCTAACTCATCTTCATCGGCACCCATTGCGCCATACTGTGCTTGAAGACTCTTTTTAGTTTCAGAATAGGGCATTTTCCCCATAAGTTGCTGGTAGAAAACTAGCCCAAGCATAAACGTGTCGGCTTTTTTAAAATCAAACGTTTCGTCTTCTGAGTTTTTTTTGAGTCTAGCCCGCAGCACCTCCGGTGAGGCGTAAAGCGGATTTCCAATCATTTTATTAATCTGCGATTCATCTTGTATTAAGCTTTCACTCAAACCGTAGTCACCGAGGACCGGTCTATCGCCGGATTCGCCCGCATAAAAAATATTTTCCGGCTTTATATCACGATGGGCATATCCCTTCTCATGCAGTGCAGATAATCCTCTCACCATATTGTGCATCAAAACTCCTTTTTCTTGGGAGCTAAGGGGTTTCTTCTTCTCAATCCGATCTTCCAGTGTACCGCCTTTGGCATATTCCATGATGATGTATATGTTGAATTTCCCTTCCGCGACATCGATCAACTTCAGGCTCGGAATATCGACTTCCGACATTTCTGCTTGTATATTGAATTCATCTCGAGTACGTTGTCTTGTTTTACTGTTATCTTCTTCATTGTCATCCAGCATAAATTCTTTGGTGATTACCTTGATAACGACATCAACTTTCTTTTCGTCATCTTTAGCCAGCAATATCATGCGCTCTGAAGACTTGTCTAATGTTGATTTTATGGAATATGGGCGTAAAGCTAGGGTGTCTTTCACCAATTCGTCCGTATCAAATAAGGGAATGAACTTTTCCTCGTCTTCAGATCGATCATTTCCGAAATAATCTTCGAAAGGAGCTCCATAAAGTTCCGCGGCTAACTTTTCATTGTCGTCCCGTTCCTTTGTCAGCATTTCGAGGACCGTCTTTTTTCTATCCGGGTGCTTTTGCAGAAAATGTTCGATAATTTGAATCCGTTTGCTTACCATTTCCTCGTTGCCCTCTGTTTGAACTAGCTTTTGAGCAATTTCTGCACCAAATTTTTCGGTAAGTTGCGGTCTTTGTTCATCCAATACCCTTTGTATGACCGCTGTTTGCCGCGGTAGATTGTGATACGGATTTTGGATTTCTGGTACTCTGCTATGCTGCATGAACTGTCTAACGGATACATTCCCAATGACCCGTTGGAGCTGCAGCACATCATGTTGGGTCCAAGCGGTAGTCTCTAATCGAAAAGGTTGTTTATATGCAGTGTTATTGTTATGAAGTGTGTTTTGTTTTGAAATTGGCGTATTTTTTGGGGGATCGGTGTTAGCACGTTTGTGTTCCATCTTATCACCAGTCCTATTATAAATATTGACCATGACATAGCCTTCGAATAAGCATATATCATAGGTAAGCAATCGACAATGAAGAACTTCACGCACATCCGAAACTAATTAAACAAATAGCGTTAACACGACTTCTTTATCGATTCGTTCACAATGAGCATTTATATGTTATCTCCTATACTAAAATTTGCGAGTTTTCCGATTGTGTTGTTTCTTTTATTTTGAACTACAGTAAGAAGGAAATACGTGGAATATGTCGAATATCCAATGTGTGAAAGATGTCGAATATTGATACAAGATGGGATTTTGACATCATTTTTCGCGAAACAAGGAGACTTCTATAGGAATAGTGTCAGGGGGAAGAAGCGTTCAAGTAGAACGCCATTACTAGTACGGAGAGGCTGACCTAGACCTGCGAAACTCCTTATGATTCTGTTAATATAAGCGGTTTACTGTGCTTTAGTTGTTTATCTAAGTAACAGTACGCCATCCTTACTTCTAAATTCATCTAGATTATGTTCAATAAGAGAAAACACTGCATCCTCGCGATTAACACAAGCAACACTTCAACATAGAGGCAACCTACATACGGTCAAATGACAATTATCTAATCCATACAATCAAGTTTCGTGTCGCAAAAAAAAGAAGTCAGATAATCATGCACAGCATAACGACGTATTCATACTGATCCCAAAAATTGCTGCCAGGAGGTGAGCACTTATTGGCGACTATACGGTCATTGCCGATACGGGCAAGACACTAATCAAGCTCCTACGAAATGAGCTGACGCCTTACCCAATCACGCAACCGGAATTAATCGGGCTGGCATCTCCCGCCGACAAGGGCGACCTGAGCTTGTCACTATTCCTGTACAACATCAGGGAGAGCGTGGAATACAGACAAGCGGGAATGGTCCAAAGAGGCTCCGGTCAGCCGATGGCGGTAGAGCTGTTCTACTTGATGACGGCTCATTCCAACGCCGATCTGAGTACTCGTGCGCTAGATGAACATCGAATTCTAGGGCGCGCGATGCAAGTGTTGTATGATAACGGAATCATTGGCGGATCAACGCTGCAAGGCACGCTATCAGAGCATAATGAGAGCGTTCGCATTGTGCGGGAGCATCTGCCGTTTGATATGATGACTTCTTTGTTTCCGCACATTCCTTATAAGCTGTCGGTCAGCTATCTTGTAGGGCCCGTGTATCTAGATTCGGCGCGATCGAATCCGATGAAGCGGGTGCGACAGCAAGATACACAGATGGAAGAGAATTAACAGGCGGAGGTGTTAAGTCAAGCCATGCTAAGCGAGCTATGCGTTTGTCTGAACGAATGAAGCCTGTGTGCCTGTCGTTTGTCGTCCGCCTAATTGACACCTATACAGCGGGTCCTCCATCGGACCCCGATCTGAAGGTGAGCGTTAGCGATACGATATGCCGCCAACCCGTGAAAAAACCAGACGGCCTCTATGTCCTTACCGATTTGCCGCCGACTGGAACGTACACCGTGACCGTCCGCTCAGCAAGGTATTTGCCCGAGACGATAAGCGTGGATATGAATGCGTTGAATCCCATCGAGCCTGTTGTGTGCGTAGCATTAATCCCGCACCCTGCGTATCCTTTTTCCAACCAAGCAACACTGCTGCGAGCAGCTATCAAGGATGCATCGGGCCAGCCTGCTGCGGGCGCCGACATGCAGGCATTTTTCACCGACGACCTGCATGCCAGAGCGCGACTCGCACAGGAAGTGAAAGAAGGAAGTTGCACCATTCGCTTGTCTGGCTTAACAGGGAGAATAGCGGAGGGAGATGCCTTCCTATTCAAGGAGAAACATGAAGAAGCGGGAGAAGCAGAAGTATTCCGCATCGCTCAATTGCTTGACGAGCCAAGAAGCTTTGTGCTAGATAGACCGTTGCAGCACAGCTATCACCGGGGAACGCTACTATTGCCCGTCGTGACAGCGCACAGTGATGAGAGGGGAGAAATCGTTCTCCCATTTCGCAGCTGCAATGCGAAGCAGTTTGATTTACGGCTTGAATACTCGTATCGGGGCCAACATTTCAGTCAACAAGTTACCGTTACAGAGGGGAAGACGACCTACTTGGGCTCTATTTACTGCGGTTAGTCGATTGAGATTTGCTCTCAATCTTCGATACATTAACTACAAGCTGGGGGGAGGAACTGGTTTCGGGACTAGTACAAAGGAACATGTATTCATTTCCTATCTGTTCACTTGTTCATTTGTACGATCTTATGAAATCGGGCAGTTATGGCCGAGTATTTATCGCCAGGCGTGTATGTGCAAGAATTTGATAGCGGTGGCGTACCCATGCAAGGTGTCAGTACGAGTACGGCGGGTTTTATTGGGATGGCACAGAGGGGGGACACCGAGGGTATTCCGAGGTTCTTAACAAGCTTTGCCGATTTCCAGAGGCAGTTTGGTTCCTATTTGCCTGCCAATCCTTATGGCAACAACCGCTTTCTGGCGTACGCTGTCGAACATTTTTTTAACAACGGGGGCTCCCGCTGCTTTGTCATGAGAGTCGCTGCTGCGGATGCAAAGCCAGCGAAGGCGGTTAGCAAATCAGCGGACGTTAGCTTTTCCGCGAAAAATCCGGGTCTTTGGGGCAACGGGATTCGTGCTGAATTTATACCTTCGAGCAAAGCGAAGACGACGATCAAAGCAATTGTTGGAGACGCTTCCAATTCTACGCAATATCGCGTTGCGAGCCCTGCCGGATTTCTTGCTGGCGATATCGTTGGTTTTACGTCAGACGGCAAAACGAAACTGTACAATCAAGTCGTTTCTGTACAGGACGATGTCATCACGTTTGCACAGCATTTTGCTGGCGACGCAGCGGTCATTGACGATGGCAAGACGCTACCTCCGGTGAAAGTGCTGACCACGTGCGAGTTTACACTCGCTGTAACGTTTGGGCAAGAGCAGGAGACGTATGAAAATTGCTCGCTCAACGAATTAGCACCTAACCATGTTGAGAAACTCATTTCACGTTCGAATATTATTGCATTTTTGCCCAAAGCAGCCGTTCTTCCTCCGAAAGAAAAGGAGCAAGAGAAGGAAGACGATGGCACGAACAAAGCTGCCGATGAGAAGGAAGAAACGAACGATCCAGCGACACCTGTTGCACCTGAACCTGTGCAAGGCATCGTTTCCCCTTTTCAAACGATTTCAGCTTTAGGGGAAACGTCCGCACCCGACAATAAGCTATCGTCGTACAGTATCTTTTTTGAGGGTGGTTCGGACGGAACCGTAACCGATGATCCATCTAAGTTTCCATCCGACATTTATATGGGGACTGACAACGGCCCTGGACGTCGCACGGGCATTAAAGCATTCATTGATAATGACGAGGTCAGTATCATTAGCGTTCCTGGTGTAACTGATCCTGCGGTGCAGGTCGCCTTAGTGGCCCACTGCGAAAACCTTGCCAGCAGATTTGCCATCCTAGATATTCCTCAGGCAAAAAAACGAGTCGATGAAGTTCAGGCTCATCGCAATATTTTCGACACTTCATATGCGGCACTCTATCATCCTTGGCTTCAAGTTTACGATCCACTAGAAAAACGCAACATTTTCATTCCACCTTCAGGTTCGATGGCCGGCATTTATGCACGCTCGGATCAGTCCCGTGGTGTGTACAAGGCTCCAGCGAACGAAGTCGTTCGCGGCTGTATCGGTCTGGATTGCCAGTACAATACGGGCGAACAAGATATTCTCAACCCGATCGGCGTCAATTTGATTCGCGCCTTTACGGGCCAAGGCATTCGAGTATGGGGAGCGCGAACATGCTCTTCCAACGGCTTATGGAAATACGTAAACGTCAGAAGATTGTTTATTTATGTGGAGCAATCCATCAAGACAGGGACGAACTGGGTCGTATTTGAGCCGAATGACCAGACGCTTTGGAGCCGTGTCAACCTGACGATCGATGCGTTTTTAACGACGGTTTGGCGCAGCGGCGCATTGATGGGTGGAAGTCCATCGGAGGCGTTCTATGTCCAGATCGGACGAAATACGATGACACAGGATGACATCGATAACGGTCGGTTAATTTGCGTGATCGGCATAGCTCCCGTTAAGCCAGCAGAGTTTGTTATTTTCAGAATTACGCAAAAAACAGGCGGCGACGCCAGCTAACCGGAATACGACTTCTACACGGAAAATGAGGGGATATAGTCATGGCAGATCGCGTAGATCCATATCGAAGTTTTAGGTTTACCGTACAGGTAGATCAAATTACGCAAGCCGGATTCAGTGAAGTATCTGGATACGACGCTTCCATTGAAGTGATTGAATACCGTGAAGGCAATGAGACCACGACCGCGCGTAAGCTTCCGGGGCTAACCAAGTACGGAAACATTACGCTTAAATGGGGAGTCACCGACTCGATGGATATGTATAAGTGGATGGAGGATGCCGTTAACGGGAAAATAGCGAGAAAATCGGTGACGATTACTGCATTGGATGAGACTGGGGCAGAAAAAGCCGTGTGGACCGTGCTTAACGCTTGGCCGTGCAAATATACGGCACCTGATTTTAAAGGATTGGGTAATGATATCGCGATTGAATCGCTTGAAATTGCCCATGAAGGTATGACGCGGAAAAAGTAAGAAGTCAGGAATTGAGCGGCATCTATTTTCAATGGGAGGCGTTACATCATCATGTTCAAAACGGAATATGCTTTCGAATTGCCAAAAGGCTATGTAGACGAGAACGGGAATTTGCATAAAAAAGGTGTGATGCGCCTAGCTACAGCAGCTGATGAAATTGCGCCTTTACGTGATCATCGGGTACAGACGAATCCGAGTTACTTGACGATTATTTTGCTCGCACGCGTGATTACACGGCTCGGCGATATAAAAGCGCTCGACACGATGGTGATCGAGAATTTATTCACGGCGGATCTGGCATTTCTGCAACATTTTTATCAGGAAATTAATAAGGCGGAGTCACCGCGCGTGAAGGCATCTTGTCCGAAGTGTGGACATGATCATGAGGTTCAGCTCGATTTTTTGGACGAGCCCCAAGTGGTCTGACCGTATACCCGAAAGACAAAGTTTATGAGGAAGTGGCGTTTATCGCTTACCATTTTCATTGGTCGCATGATGACATTATGTCTATGGAGCATCGGGAGCGCAAAAGATGGTGCGATGAGATCTCACGTATTAATCGCAGCCTGAACGAGGACAAGCGTGAGAACGTATTCGATGTGTTTAAATAGGAGGATTTAAATGTTTGACCAGCCGAGTGGCACGTTTCGCTTTATCGTATACTTGCAGGGCATAAACGGAGTCATCGGATTTACCGAAGTTCGTGGACTACAGGTTGAGACGGAATTTGAAGAGTATCGCGAGGGTGGGGTAAACGATTTTGTACATCGTCTGCCCAAGAAAACGACCAGTCCCGTACTCGTGTTAAAACGGGGAATTACGATGTCTAACGCCCTATGGCAATGGTATTGTAATGTAACTATGGGAAAGATCGAGCGGAAAAATGGCACGATCGTGCTGCAAAGGCAGGATGGTCAACCGTTATGTAGTTGGGATTTCGTAGGCGCTTACCCGACCAAGTGGGTTGGAACGGATCTGAAATCAGATAGCAAGGAAATCGCCATCGAAACGCTTGAGCTTGTACATAATGGTCTGAAAACGGTATTCATTAGCGAGTGAGGAGACCTCCCATGAATGGTATTATGAAACAGACTTCCAAGTTTTTGCGAGGAAAACCGCCTACGGAGCGATTCGCCCAAAGTATAAGCAGCAAATATGGCATTTTCTTTAACGGACATTCATGGGGGAGACCTGCACTCGTATTCAGGGATGCTGCTAATCCAGCTCCGGCTGGGGCATCTGTTTTCTCGTACCTAACGGTGAATCAATTTCGCATTCAACAGCATGTCCACCTTCAGGTGATGAAGTTGGCTTCGTCCTTGATATGGACTCAAATGGGACAACAGGTTCGAGAGCTTCAAGAAGCTCATAAGGTTCAAGGTGTTCAAGTGCTGCAAGATTTTAAAAGGAGTCAAGAGCTGCGAGAGATACAACGTTCTCCTAGGGAAAAGCTGTTGCAGATTCGTCCTGAGCGTCTCCCGATCCCGATGGCGAGGAATAATGGGAAATCAGATTTCGGCGCTACGATGTATTTCGGCTTGCCGCGTTTGCATTTGCATAGAGCGAATACATTCACACCTAGCATGGTTTCCAGTTTCTCGACAAAGGCAATAATTCCAGCGCAGATGACTCCTGTAATCGAACGAGGGAGACGACAACACTTTTTTTCCAAGGAACTAGCAGAGAGATCTCCCTTTAATGTATACATGGGCGTTGAGCGCCTGCAACCAAATCAACTACGACCAAATCGACTACAACTGCTTGCTCGAAGTCGATTTGCACAAAGACCGCGTTCACTTGCATTGCTTGCAAATTGGCCGTTTGCAACTAGAGATCACTTCAATGGACGGCTCGTACATGGACAACCTGATTTGCATTCTTTTGCGGCATGGTGGCATGCGCAACAAATCAATCCAAGCTTGTATGGGCTTGAGCGTACTTTTTTGGTTCCGTTGGCAAGTAGGTCAATACAGCAAGCGGGGTCGCAAGGGGATTTGCTTCGCCAAGTCGGAATGTTAGATCGGGATACACGGTTGGGAGAAAGAGTAGGCTTTGTGCGGGAGCCGTGGTCGGTGACGCTGCAAGCGTTGTACAAGTACAACGATGCTTTGTTGACATTAGACCGTCGGGTGCGGTTGTTTATGGCTGGGGAGCAGGAACAGCGGGAGAGTCCTGTAGCATACAGTCGAATTGACAGTCGTATTGTCAGTAGTCGGTCATTGGTGCAACGGTGGAAGCAGGAGCTGGATTTTTTCCGTGCGTCCGTTAGCAACTCCCATTTTCATACTAGTGAATCATCTTCCGGAATATTTGCTCACAAAATAAAGCGTGATCGCTCATTATTTATTGGAAAATGGAAATTAAAGCACGAGGCGATACGGTGGTCTACTATCCGTAATGTTAGCATGAATCAAAGGTTTGCGCGGTCGGAAGCGGCGAGCTTGTTGTGGAAGCCATTGTCGTTTTCGATGTTGGGGCCTATTCCCCCGCTAGCTTTGTCTAAGCCTAACCCTAAGCCTAACCCTAGCCCTTTAGCCTTCTTGACTTACGACAGTCGATTCCAGTCGAATATGTTGAAGAGGCGTGAAGAGCTAAACATTTTCCTAGCTACTAGCGGCTTTTTCGTCCCTATTTCTTCGCAAGTAGGCGAACGAAACCAACTAAGGCTAGGAGTGCGCGATGAGCGAGCTCTCACGGAATGGGTACAACATGAACGCCTAATAGCTAGTGCGCGAATGGAAGCTTCGTTGTTGCGTTTTGCCGCAATGTTAAGGATTGAGCGGGCTGTAGAAAATGAGATTCAGACGCATTCAGGCAAAAGGTTTTTGGAACAGCGAAGCGTGATAACGCATGCCAAACGCAGCGAAGTTGGACAAAAGACGGCTGTTCCGATTCCGGCTATGCGAAGCAACTTTGCGACATTCGCTAACATGTCGAAGCTCGTGCACAGGCTGGGGCGTATTTTTTCGTTTTCAACCGCAGTCATGCATACGTTGTTCAGTAAATCGTTTTATACACATGGACAGCTTTCGCAAGCTGGATCAAATCTCAGTCCAGTTTTAAGGTCAAATGTGAGAACGAGCATGAATCTAAACATGCTGCTACTTAAACCAAATTTGAGCTTTAGTACGATGCAAACGGAAACTGCTCATGGTGTGGTAGAGCGTGTAAATAGGCATTTGACCGAACGCTTGTTAGAGCACTTGTTAGTTACTGATCGCTACTTTACTTTTGCTGAGCAAGTGAAACGCTTTTTCGGCTTTTCGCGCGATGTTCGCAACCAACCTTCTTATTCGATGCGGCAACAAAGGCCGAAAATTGAAGGGAACCAAGCACCAGCATGGGTGAGCGTAGTAGAGCATTCCTACAGTAATCTGCTTGTTGCAGCTAGACCGCTACAGTTACGTTTCGGAAAACGCAGCTTGGAGTCATCTTTTTCAACAACTTCGCTTCGTCATGCAACCTTTTTCATGGAGCGGTTACGTGGGGGACTGGCGGGACCCCTTTTTCAAAACGAGATTTTCCGAAAACAGGCTGTCTGGGATGATCATGATGCGGCACGTCCAGCTGCTCGTAGTGAAAGAACGATCATTACCTATTTTTCAGATCCGACCTATATGAACCGTGCAAGGCATCTGCACTCGCGGATAAACGAGTCCGATGTTGAACGTCTTTTTGCCAGTGCGAAAAGTTTGTTTGTAAGATCTGATACGGTTCATAAGCACTTTCGTGTGTCAGCAAGGAATTGGGCAGGCGTTCATGCTTTTAGGCTGAGTCCACTCGTCGCAAGGGTAGCAGAAATGGTGAAGAGGCAAACTGAAGCCCAAGAATATGAACATTTAAGCCCAATTCATAGTTCTAACCCTGTTTCAATGCTGACCATGAACAGATTTGGACAGTCTGTATTCTTGCTTCCCAAACAATCTATGCTTAATGGATTGCTGTGGGGAAGTGCACCCAAGATGGTTGCGCCTGTTAAAAAGGAAATCCATATTAGCAGCCCGACCATTGCTCCATTGTTAGCTCGCCTGAAACAAGGATGGCTCATACGGAGCAGCGAGAGAATCCAGAATGGTTATGGACATTTGATTCCTGTCGGACCTACACAGTCAGGTATACATAACTATACACGACTGACGGTCAAGTCTTTCGAGCTGATGCGTTCGGATGCGGCGCATCGTTGGGAGGATGGAAGTATAGCCCATGCTAGCTTCGATAGTAGATTTAACGACATGAATACAGTAGTTAAACAGAAGCTGGTTATGAATCGTGCTAGATTTGTAACTGAATCCGAATCTAATGCAAGGAAATCGAATTGGAATTCGGAATCAGCATCAGCATCTGTTCAAACAAGGCTACAAAACGAATCACGCTCTGTGTGGAAAAGAGTAAATGGTGTTAAAACAAGTCCTTACTTCTATACGCTTCTAGGGACAGGTGGAAGTAGTATTGAGCGTTCGGAGCGTATTCGGTCGAAAATGTGGTCTACTCAGACGGAAATAGCTAATCGTAGTCGAACATTGATACAGCTAGATAGGAGTGAGAATGCTCGCTATTTCCAACTTAATATGAGGCGTTTACAAATGCAAACGTCGACCCTTAAATGGATGCGTGTACAAGTAGCTAAGGGCCGAGTTGAACGCTTAATGCTGCCGTCCAATATTTCTGTCATGCCCAATGTCGCAGTCATTTCGAAAAAAATGCTAGCGATTAGCACACTTCTGTCTTCGGGTCAGCGCAAGCGTCGACTGAGCCCATTGGGAATGACAGTGAAGGATGTGGATTTGCATAGTTCGGTAAATTTATTGCCAGTAAGCTATATGCTGAAATTGCTGAACTTGACGAACACGTTAAGCTCGGCGCAGTTGCCTACTGCAATGTTATCTAGTATTAGCATGCGTATCGGTGATCGAGTCGGGGTTCATGTACATGGACGAACGCGTGGACACACGCTTGCTCGTGTCGATGAACAAGTGCTCGGCCGTACGGTTTCACGAAACGATGAACGTGGGCGTGGATATGCGCTTGCGCGTATCGATGGACAAGTACTCGGTGGCCGTAAGGTTCCACGTAACGAAGACCATGTGCGTGGAATT
Source organism: Paenibacillus sp. 481 (assembly GCF_021223605.1). Classification (NCBI taxonomy): domain Bacteria; kingdom Bacillati; phylum Bacillota; class Bacilli; order Caryophanales; family Paenibacillaceae; genus Paenibacillus; species Paenibacillus sp. 481. The sequence goes on along the minus strand of NZ_CP075175.1, from coordinate 5,438,372 downwards.
ACGCGCGCACGTATCGATGGACAAGTACTCGGCGACCGTACGGTTCCACGTAACGAAGACCGTACACGTGGAATTACGCTCGCACGTATCGATGGACAAGTACTCGGCGGCCGTAAGGCTTCACGTAACGATGAACGTGGGCGTGGATATACGCTTGCGCGTATCGATGGACAAGTACTCGGCGGCCGTACGGTTCCACGTAACGAAGACCGTACGCGTGGAATTACGCTTGCACGTATCGATGGACAAATACTCGGTGGCCGTAAGGTTCCACGTAACGAAGACCATGTGCGTGGAATTACGCTTGCACATATCGCTGGACGAGCACTCGCTCGTACGCTTTCACGTAACGAAGAACGTACGAGAGGAGTTTCGCTCGCACCACGTATCGATGGCCGAGCGCTCAGTCGTACGGCTTCACGCATCAATGAACGTACCAGCCATCGTAGTAGCGAGCATGTCACTGGACTTGTTCGTAAACTTACTAGGGAACAGTTCACGCCGCTCAGCCGCATCGGCCATGAGGCGAAGGATGTACGCACAACGAAGGAAGCGCTCCAAGCAAAGGCTTTACTACAAGCGAAAGCGAAAGTGAATGGCAATGACCGTACACCCGCCATTCCGGTGATACAGCTGCGTCTGCTGACTAAGTCATTCGAGCGCGGAGAACATGTTCACAAGCTCGCTAAAGAGCCTTCCGCTTCGCCAGCATCGTATCGAGCACCCGTTATGGAGTACCATAAACCGAAGCGCAATATGTTCAACGAAGAACAGGCAGAAGGCCTCGCCGCAAAATCAGTGCGGAATGAAATACAGGTCGAGAAAAGCCCAGTAACCATACCAATACAGACTGCTGCCTCAACTTCTGTGAACATCGACCAGATTGTCGAGCAAGTGTTCAGAGAATTTGAAAAAAAGGTTCAATTCGAGCAGCAAAGAAGGGGTTTGTGACCGAGCAAATCCAGCATAGAGGGTGACGAGTGTGCAGCTTACAAAAGCAAAGATCATTGTAGACCAGCCCAAACTTCATATCGATGTCTTGTTCAATCCGAACGAGTACTCGCTCAGTGCAAGCAATAAATATGCGCTGCCGACGATTCCTGGACTCTCTAGCCCAATCACCCAATTTATTAGCGGTGATTCGACGACGTTAACGATGGATTTGTTTTTCGATACGTACGAATTAGGATCTGACGTCCGCACCTTTACGCTGCAAATTGTCAACTTGCTGAACATCGACAAAGACCTTCATGCACCGCCCAAATGTCGGTTCGTGTGGGGCTCCATGGACTTTAGCGGTGTATTGGAAAAAGTAACCCAAAAATACACGATGTTTCTTGGCGATGGAACCCCCGTGCGTGCAACACTGAACGTCACGTTTCGTGAAGTGAAATCGATAACGGAGCAGCTACAGCAAATTCCGCGTCAATCGGCGGATCGTACGAAGTTGCGCCAGCTCAAGCAGGGGGAACAGCTGTGGATAATGGCTAGCGAAGAATATGAAACTCCAGCAATGTGGCGAGAGATTGCCAAAGCGAATGGGATTGATAATCCTCGTTGGCTAACATCAGGAATGCAGCTGGTCGTTCCGCGATTGGAGTAAACCTATGGGACAATTAACGCTAAATCAAACGGCTTACACATTCGAAGCCATTGAAAAAAAATATCGTGACTTCCTAGCGCCCACTTTTCAGATTCTGATTAATGGTGCGAACATTACGACAACCGTGGCGGTCAGCCGAATAACAGTTGAGACAAGCGTCGAGACCGAAGCCAATTCGTTCAATTTTACCGTTAATAACGCGTTTGATATCGTTAAAAGAGAGTTTCAATGGCTGGACGAATATTTCGCCGTTGGAACGTATATCGAGATTAAGTTCGGGTACGTCGATAAACTAGAAACGCTCTTGTACGGTCTGATTACCTCGGTAACGTGCGATTTTCCGTCGGAAGGGGGATTGCCGAAACTGATGGTTAGGGGAATGGATATTTCATTCCTGATGATGAGAGGACTCAAATCCCGATCATGGGAGCAAAAAAAGTTTAGCGAGGTAGCAGCAGAGGTCGGCAAACAGTACGTGTCTGACGTGTCGGTCGACGACTCTGGAGAGGCCATTGATATAATCGCCCAGAACGAATGCAACGATTTTCAATTTTTAACGCAGATGGCCAAAGAAATTAACTATGACTTTTTTATCGTAGGCAAGACGATGTATTTTCGCAAAGCATTAACACAAATGACTCCGGTCATGACGTTAGTATGGGGGAAAACATTACGAAGCTTCACTCCGGAAATGAATATCGCTTCACAAATCGGTGAGGTCGTCGTACGAAGCTGGGACCCCATCCAAACACAGCTAATTGAAGCCTCCTCTACACAGGTGACGAAGCTAGGTGGAAACTCAAAGACGGGCAAGGACATCATGAATGCGCTCGGAACATATAAGGAATACGTTTATACCAATGTAGATACCGTCCAAGAAGCTCAAAAAAAGGCCGATGCGATATTGAACCATAAGGCTATGCAGCTCATTTCTGGAAACGGGGAATGTATCGGCATACCCGAATTGATTGCGGGCCGATATTTGACGCTCGAAGGAGTCGGCCAAAAATTGAGCCAGCCTTACTATTTAAAAGCGGTTACTCACACCATCGATAGTTCAGGCTACATCATTCGCTTTAAGGTAGGAGGTAATGCGGTGTGAGTTTATTTGAGCCTTCATTTTACGGAAATGATCGTTCTTACCGCAAGGTAGACGGCGTTATGGTTGCGATTGTGACGAACAATAAAGATCCCGAAAATTTAGGAAGAGTGAAGCTAAAGCTTCCACTACGTGAGAGCGAGAATGAAACGGATTGGACGCGTATCGCCACACTCATGGCTGGCAGTGACCGTGGAAGCTATTTTGTACCCGAAGTAGGGGACGAAGTGCTCGTTGCTTTTCATCTTGGGGAAATTCGTCAGCCGTATGTGATCGGCATGTTGTGGAGCAGCACGCAGCCTGCCCCTAAAGCAAATGAGGACAATAATCTGCGTAAAATCCGTTCCCGAGCAGGGCATGAGATTACGTTCGACGACGATACCTCAGCCGGCAAAATTATTATTAATACGGCAAAAGGGCAAATCATTCAGTGCGACGATCAGGCAGAAACGATTAAAATTGCGGATGCCAACGGAACGAACAGTATCCAGATTCAAGGTGGATCTTCTGGGCAGATCACAGTGAAAAGCCAATCATCCACGCTTACCCTAAACGCTAAAGGAGAAATTACGATTTCCGGCACGAATTCGGTATCCATAAAAGCATTGGAAGTTGCGGTCGAGGCTTCAGCTGCGTTGAAATTGAAGGGCAGTGCCTCTTTAAATATTGAATCAGATGGCATCGTTAACATTAAAGGCAGCTTAGTGAAATTTAATTAGCTTAACAAACGGGGGCTTGAGATGAACAAAACGTTTCTCGGTAGAGGATGGAAATTTCCCGTTCAGGTAGATGCAGCTACCGGTCGGATCGTTATGTCGGAGTTCGAGGATGATATCGCGGAAGCGATTCGGATCATTTTACGAACTTCTCCAGGCGAGCGGGTAATGAGAAGCGATTTTGGCTGTGATGCTGATCGCTATGTATTCGGATTAACCGATCGCACCACGCGGCACTTAATTGAAACAAGCATCAAGAAAGCTATTCAGACGTGGGAACCGCGTGTAACTGACGTTGAGGTTCATTCCGAATCAGACCCAGAAAGCCCACAACGGCTGCTAGTTTCGATTCGATATGTGGTTCGAACGACGAACAATCTGTACAATCTCGTCTATCCGTACTACCTCCATGAAGGAATTAAATAACTGCTACTGAAGTTCGGCCCATTCCGAGCAAAGGGGGTGGCTAGATGAAACCACCAAAGATTGGACCAGAAGACGCTAAACAATTAATCGAGCAAATCAAGCGCATAGCCCCTTACTATACGCCAGAATGGAAATGTTCCTTTGAAGATCCAGATGCGGGGACAGCTTTAATGCTTATTTTCGCCGACATGTTCGAGCAAAATAGCAAGCGGCTTAATCAAGTGCCTTACAAAAACTTTATTGCTTTTTTAAATATGTTAGGCATCTCCTTTCTACCCCCTAAACCAGCACAGGGCTACGTAACCTTTGAGCTCAGTACGGGCGCAAAAGAACCGGTGCTCATTCCTGAGGGGACTCAGGTGACGGGGAAGACGCCTGACGGCACAGAAGATGTCATCTTTGAGACTACGGGCGCAATACTCGCCACGCCAGCGGAAGTTGTAGATGCTTATAACGTCAGTCCCGACAGAGATTATATTGCACGGGCACTTGGTCTTGGTCGTGCTGGCCCTTTATGTTCCTCTTCGTCAACACCGTTTACGATGTTTCAGTTCGATGAGGGAGCAAATATGCAAGCTCACACCCTTTATTTGGCCCATCGCGATTTGTTGCTTATTCGTCATGCGGCCGTGATTCAAATCGTAATCTCCAATTCTGAGCAGCGCTATTTGGAAAATGAGATCTGCACGAAGCTGGGGGACGATACCGCCGTACAGTGGGCATACGGGGCCGAGGGTGGATGGGTTCCATTTGATGAAGTAACCGTGCGGGATAACCGCATTTTTTTGCACAAAAAAAAGATAGCACACATCATTCCGCAGTGTATCGCGGGAACTGATGGTATGTGGATAAAATGCACGCTCCATAAACCGCTAGCGCGGGATGGCGCTCCTTTTCCGATACAGGACATTCGTATTGACGGTTTGAAGTTGAAGTCTGAGCATGTCGAGCAAGCTGGTCACGTTGGTATAGCGCCTGATTTTTTATTTTTTAATGATATTCAGCTTACCCAGACGGGAGGATACCCGTTCGGTGAGTATTTTGCGCCATATGCGGTGTTTTATATCGGAAGCTGTGAAGTGTTCAGCAAAAAGGAAGGGAAAATTACACTACAATTTCAACTGCAAACGCATTGCAACGAGTGGAACAACGAAGCGTTGCCAAAAATCGATTGGAAGCCAATCATGAAGCAGTCCCAATTCGAGCGTCCCGAACCGCAAAAAATGGTCGTGGAAAAAGTACGCTGGGAATATTGGGACGGAGAAAGCTGGGTCAAGCTATTCGACCGCTCCCCCTATGAAGATTTATTTTGCAATACGGAAAAAAGAGTACAGACGGTCGTGTTCGACTGTCCTCCTGATCTGAAAGAAACCGTTGTGAACTCACGGCTTAGTTGCTGGATTCGGGTTCGCATTTTACATATAGATCCGATACATACAGCTAATCCTATTTATTTTTCTCCTTGGGTTGAAGACGTTCAGCTATTTTATGAATTTAAGGAGAAGCTGTTTTCACCGGATGTTTGTTTGACATCCAACAACGCTGAGTATGCCGACAGAACTGTTGCGGCGATTTACGGAAGCCAACTGTTTCAGCCGTTTGCTGCAATCGATTGCGAGTATCCGGCTTTTTATATGGGTTTCGCCATCCCGCCGATGAAAGGACCGATCAGTCTATACTTTTCTTTGCAGGAGCAGCGCTACACGAGCTCGCAAATTCCTGTGCTGGACTGGGAATACACAAGTCAGTACGGCAGTGAAGTCACATGGCGCAAGCTTAAGACGATCGATACAACGGAGTCTTTGACACGGAGCGGGACGATACAATTTGCAGGGCCACCCGATTTCGCCATAGTGTCCTATTTTGGGCAAAGGTTGTACTGGATTCGTGCGGTTAACCGCGACCGACTGCTTGAACAGCAGGACAAAGGGCAACCACTGCCGATTGTCAAAGGAATTTACCTCAATACGGCACGGGTTATGCAGCAAGAGAGCATCCGTAATGAGTTGACTTGGAAAAAGAAGCTTGCTGACGGGAGCGACGCTTACGTGCTTGAGCAATCACCGGTCATCTCTGAGGAAGTGTGGATCAATGAGACCGGACATCTCACCGAGAGTGAAATTGAGGCACTTCAAAGGGAAGGTCGGCACCCCGTGCAAGCGATTCGCGATTCAGAGCAGCATATCCAGAAATGTTGGGTCGCGTGGCTGCCAGTCGATTCTTTTGCCGATTCAGGCTGGAATGACCGACATTACGTGATTCATCGAGCGGCGGGACATATTCGGTTTGGGGATGGAATCCATGGAAAAATGCCGCCAAATGCGGGGCCTGAGAGCGTGAAAGTTCATTATCGAGTCGGAGGCGGGCGGCAGGGGAATCTGGACGCTTTTCAAATCATCAATTTGAAAAACTCTATCGCGTTTATTCAGTCGGTATACAACCCTCAAGCTTCCGGAGGTGGCAGCGATACAGAAACGATGGAAGAGGTGCTGCGACGCGGTCCCAACGTTGTCAAGCATCGCAATCGTGCCATTGCTGCACAGGATTTCGAATGGCTAGCTAGAGAAGCGTGCCCGAATATACATAAAGTTAAATGTCTAGCGAATTACAACGCTAATTTGGAGCGTGAGCCCGGCTGTATTACGGTCGTGGTTATTACCCACGGCGGGATGTCTGACGCTCCTTTTTTTCCAGAACTGAAAAAACAAGTAGAAACCTACTTATTGGAACGCACGCCGAGTATCGTCGCTTTTCCAGATCGTATCCAAGTTATTCAGCCCGCTTACCTTGAAGTATCTGTTTCGGCTTCGCTATTCGTTACGCGAATGGAAAGCATTTTATCGGTAGAAGAGGTGTCGATTGAGACACTAAATCGCTTTTTAGATCCCGTTAACGGCAATTACGATGGGAAAGGGTGGAGCATCGGGGAAATGATCCATGAGTCTATTTTTTACGGCTTATTGAAGGCGATCCGCGGTGTTAGTTTCGTTAGTGACATTGCGCTGAGTGTTGTGCGGATCGAGTACGGACAACGAACCGAAGCAGATGCTGCTGTGTGGGCTGGTCTGCCACATCGTGTCATCGTTAATGGGAAGCATCGAATAACAGTTAACATTCAGTAACGACGAGGGGGCTATGTGATGCTGCCTTTACCGAATTTGGACGATAGGGACTTTGAACAGATTGTAAAGAATGCCAAGCAACTTATTCCTAAATTAAGTCCGAATTGGACGGATGAAAACGTTCATGATCCCGGTATTACGTTGATCGAGCTTTTAGCATGGTTGACGGAGATGCAGCAATATTTTTTAAATCGAGTTACGGTTAAAAATGAGCTGAAGTTTCTGAAGCTGCTCGGTATTCGCCGAGAGGATGCAGCATTCGCGAAGGTAGACGTGACCTTTAATCAGGTTACTACAGAAACGGTCGTCCCTAAAGGAACCAAATTGGAGGCAGGCGGGGAATCGTTTGAAACGGACGAAACGATTTTGCTCGTTCCAAACGGCATCTCCAAAGTGCTCGTCCGTTCCGACACAGAACAAGTGGATCGTACCTCTGCCAATGCGTATATCGGGGCGGCATTCTACGTATTCGGCCCGAAGGCGGAGGCGGGCAGCAAGCTATATTTGGGTTTCGATTCTCCGTTACCTATAGGGAAAAGCTTGGCGTTGACGGTTCATCTCTATGAAGATTATCCGATTTCATTAGGAAGCGCGACAGGCAATGACAACGGCAAACGAAGCTGCCATTATCCGACTGTCCAATTGTCCTGTACCTATTTCGGCTCGTCACTGGACGCTCAAGAAGTTGTGGCCAATTGGCAGCCGCTCGAGATCTTGGTCGATGAAACGTGTCAGTTCACTTGCAGTGGTCGAATTACTTTTCGAATTCCGAGTGAGATGCACCCAATTACCATGTATCCGACCAACGATCGAGCGCGATATTGGATTTGCTTTACAGTCGTCGAGGATGGGTATGAGGTCGCACCACAAATGCTAAATATGTGCTTGAATACAGTGGCAGCCTCCCATTACGATACACTTTCCTCCGAGCTGTTGATCGATGGGACGAGCAAGCCGGGACAGATGTTCACTGTCGACGACTACTTGAGCTACTACGGTAAAGTTGAAGTACAAGTGCGGCAAGCAGACGGCGGTTGGATGGATTGGCAATGTACGGACTCGTTGTCTCTGCTCGGTCCGATGGAACAAGGCTTTACACTGCTCAGGAATCCTGAAACGAAGGAAACCGTGGTGGAGTTTGGCGATGGAATCCACGGTGCGATGCCACCGGATGGGAGGCAAACGATTAGGCTTATATCGTATGCTCCAGCCTTTGAGCAGGAGCGCTGGATCGGCGACAGCAGGGGGCTTCCTGAACAGGTGTATCCACTGTATAAGGACAACTTGCTGCCCGAGTTCTTTCGGCTTCAAGTCGGGGAACGACACGATGGATACGAAGAGTTAATTTGGTACGACTGGACTCGGGTGGATGATTTTGATCATTCATCCTCCTATGACCGACATTACGTGCTGGACCATGAAAAAGGAGAGCTATTGTTTGGTGATCATGAGCAGGGGATGATTCCAGAAGCGTCCGAGCGCTCTAACATTCGGATCATCGCCAGCAAGGTCGGGGGAGGACAGCGGGGAAACATTAAGAGCAACTCTGTGTTTACGCATAACGAGCGACACGAGATGAACGGGATAAGCGGAAGCTCGACGGAGCTGTTGTCGCTTACAGGAAATAACCGATTTCACGGCACCGGAGGCGTCGAGCGGGAAACGATAGAGGATGCCAAGGGAAAAATAACGCTGGCGCTCAAGAAAAGACATAGCGCGGTCACAAACGAAGACTTTGAAGAAATCGTAAAATCGACGCCAGGGCTTCGCGTTGCTAGATCCAAAGCACTGCCTTTGTACAAGCCGGGCTTGAAAGATTATCCTGCGCGGAAGTCTCCTACGCATATGAGCGTTGTCGTCATCCCATATAGCGATGCCTTGAAGCCTATGCCCAGCCAAGCGTTCTTGCAGGCGATTAAAGCCTACATCGAACCGTACCGGCTGCTCACGACCCAGGTACATATCATCGCACCTGTGTACGTGGAAATAACCGTTCAAGCTGTTGTTGCGGTCGAGCCAAATGGGAAAGACGTCGATCTAACGATACTAGACGTGTTGAACAGCCACCTACAGCCATTGGATTTAAAGGATGGCACGAAGGGTTGGACGTTCGGCTGCACCGTACACAAAGGTGATATTTATGGGATCATTCAAACGGTTAAGGGCGTAGCCTTTATCCAAGACTTATCGATCCACGCCAAGGGAAAAGAGATTCACAAAGCGGCTAGCGGAGACATCCACATTCCGCCGCACGGGCTGGTTTATCCGGGTAATCATGTCATCACGACGATTAAATCGCCCCAGCAGTAACAAGCAAACGTGGCGTGAACGGAGGGAAGACCAATGAACGGAGCCCCGCGCTTTTTCTCCTTCAACAAAAAGAGTGACTGGGACAAAGGACAGGCGGAAAATGTGACGACTTCTGATGAAGGAATATGTATTAGTCAGACGCAAACCTACATGTCCAGCAAATCGATTCGTGTAGCGGACTACTTAGGCTCGAACCGAATCGTTGATATTGCTCTATCCCGTTACGGGAAACTGTATTTGCTAACTCATCGTGCGGAGCTATGGTTGTTCGATCCATGGAACGGAACAACGGAAGCCGTGTTTGAAGGCGATCACGGATTGTTTACGGCAACGGCGTTAATTGCGGGTTCGGATCGTTTTGTGTATATCTTTGATCCGACTCGTCCACATAAATGTGCTGCTTACTCGGTCTATAACGGTCAGGCCGTGTGGCAGCTGGAGGAATGGGATGAGCTACCGCTCTATCCTTTGGCTGTAGCTGCTGATAAGCAGGATAACGTCTATGTGATCGTTCCTTTGCAAATTACCGAGATGTCGAACGGTGACATTTATGTTCCGCAGGGTGGTGAAATCGGGGTCGTTAAAATCGACGCTTCCGGACGTCCTGATCCATCGTTCCGCCAATCGTTCACCGTAGTTGCGACACTGACGAGCTTGGCGGACCTGGCACGAAACTTTTACATGGCTGTAGAGCATCAGCACGTGCACATCTTAGACACCCGCACGGGACAAGTCCATACGCTGACCGAAAATAGCAAGATTTCGCTATCGATTTCGATGCTTGAAGGTGCATTAGATTCGTCGGAGTCCGTATGTAGCTTTGCAGTCGCTGATATCGGGCGATTGTTTGTTGGATATTGCCGCCGTAATGATCGAGTGGCGGAGTATGATGGAATTGTAGGTACGATTCAAAGCTTCGACGTTTCAGGAAACGTTGCGACACTAACGTCTTCTCTTCAAGGGCATGCGGATAAAATATTATTCGATGATCATAAGCGCATGTACGTGCTGAACCGGAGCGCCAATGAACTGAATATCCGGCAACAAAGCTGGCGAACGAAGCCGATAAATGAGAGTGGTTCGCTGCGAGGCGTGTACTATTCGAATGCGATCGACAGTACAATTGAGGGCACGAATTGGCACAAGTTGCTTTTGGAGGCTGATATTCCAATTGAAACGGAAGTCCGGGTTTCGTCTTATGCATCGGATAAAGCGATGACGAGGGCCGAATGGATCGAACGTGAACAGCAGGGGCTGTTGACGATGTCCGAACCGATTGTCAATCCGGCGGATGCGCTGTTATTTAAGCAGACAGGACGGTTTTTATGGCTGAAAATCGAAATGTCCGGCAGTGAAAACAGCACACCATTGCTGAAGAAGCTGCGTGTTTATTTTCCACGAACTTCGCTGCTTTCGTATTTGCCAGCTATTTATGAGGAGGAAACCGGAGATGGCCCGTTCGGTCCCTTCTTAGAACGGTTTTTGGCGATGTTCGATACCGTCTTGATGGAGAAGGAAACAACGATTCAGCACATGGCCCGCTTTTTTGACGCGGATGCGGTATCCGGAGAGTTTTTACGCTGGATTGGAACGTGGGTTGGCATATCGGATGAGCATCATTGGGCAGAAGAACAACTACGGTCTTTTATCAGTCAATCTCCGGACTTGTATGCACGTAGGGGAACACGATCGGGAATGGAACGTATGATCAGCATTTTCACAGGGGAAAAACCGATTATTATCGAGCATTTTCAGTTGCAAGCGATGCAGGAACATACGGAGCTGAAATCGTTATACGTACGCTTGTATGGGGATAATCCGTATAGCTTTTTCGTACTTCTCACACCGGAGGCTATGAAGTCTGATCATACTCAACATGTCATTGAAAAAGTGTTAGCCGATCATAAGCCAGCTTTCACGGAGGCCCATGTCGTTGTGCTTGAGCCATGGATGTATATGGATATGCATACGTATTTGGGGATAAATACGGTATTAACCGAACCGCACAGGCTCGTGTTGAATGAGCAGTCCTCCATCCCACATGATACCGTACTGACGGAGTGGGATCGGGACAATCGCTTGGATATGCATATCCGGCTCGATATCGATGCCGAACTGGAGTGAGCGGCAAAAGAGGTTCATTTTTAAAGCACAGGGGGACATACAATGAAGAAGCCACGTCCATATCCTTTTGAAAAAAATCGGTACTTTTACGGCAAATTGTTGACGGTGCGCGATTTCGAATTGGAACAGCATTATGTTAACGAGAAGCGCTGGCTCATGAATCGGCTGCTGCATGGGGCGGGGATCGTCACCGGATTACAGGTATCGCGATATGACGACAAGTTTATATCTCTTGAACCTGGATTGGCGATTGACCATCTGGGTCAAGAAATTATTGTCGCTGCGCCTGTTAAACAGAAATTAAATCGTCTCCCAGGCTTTCCGAAATCGAATTTTTCGCAAAATGTGTATTTATGCCTTCAGTATAAGGAAAAATCGACTGAACCCGTACATTCCATAGCAGGTTCATCGACTCGACTGGAGGATATAAGGGAGTTTAATCGTGTGTTGGAAAGCTACCAACTCATTGTGAAAGAGGAACCGCCGGTAAGTACAGATAGCGAATACGCAGAGATCCTGTGGAATCATGCCGTTGTTTATGAGGACACGCAAGTACGGATCTGGCTGCAAATGCCGAAGTATGTCAATCCACAGGAAGTATTTGATGTTACGCTGCATGTGGAAAAAGCAGCGGAAGCACAGCGCATTCATATCCATTTCAATCTCGAATCCGAACAGTTTGCCCTTGCGAATGGTATCGGGAACAATCAGCTCGTCTTTACGGAGCCGGAGGGCAGTAAGCAGACCTACTTTGTTACGCATTTTCCGTTTAAGGTTCTGAGTAACAAGGAAGGCATAGGGCACTGGCGACTTTGTGCTGATTATGCCCATTTCATGATCGGGGATCGGACGGTGTTGCTGGGAGGCGATGGCTCCATAAACGGCGTTGAAATTGGTATCGTTCACGAGGCTGTCGGAAAAAAGCTCTTGCACGATTACTACTCACGTACGCTCGATCAAGCTTATAACAGTGCTCGAGACTGTATCTATTTAGCGAAAATCAGCTTACTCCAAATAAATACGTATGAAGGATTCACGTTTTGGATTGAAAGCGTAGATCCGATCCCTTTTGACAATTATGTGTACAACTCGACATTTGTCCAAAAGCTTGGCCAACTCGCGCAGACACCGCAGCCGAGTCGTGAAGCGATGCAAATCACATCTTCGTTAACGATGGTCACGAACAAGGAGAAACCGGAGCTATCAGCGCACTTCGACCAAGCGGGCAACGGGATCGTACTTGATTTATCCCTTCCCGAAGCCCCACCGGTTAGTGACTATATCCGAATGGGTGTATTCGAATTTCACCTGAAATCGACGAGGCTTAATCCATTCAGCCGTCATGATGCCATTTCTGATGAAATCAGTCACGGCCTAGGTGAAGGGCCCGTATTTGTTCATGTCGGAATCGAGATGGTCAGTGACAACGTTTTTTCTGAACTTACGAACGACGACGAACGGGTGTATTATGGCAATACCGATGTATTTAAAGGAAGCGCGTATGAGTGCGATTTTCCGAAAATTTCAATCGGGAGTGTTGTTTATCCGAAAAAAGGGACATTTCGGATTGGTATGAAGTTGCAACATGCGACTAGCTTGGAAGTTATACGCTTGCGCTGGTGGGCAATCAAGCGGCTTCTGGATTCGGAACCGCAAGATTATATTAGTGAAGCGGCTGTGACGTATAGCATGGATGACGAAGAAATGTAAGCGCAGGATGGATAGCGCCGCAACAAAGATGATCGGGCCGCTGTGGATTAGCGGCCCGTATCGTCGACATAAGTAACCTCAATGAGGGAAAGCTGACTGTCGCTATTACGGTAGTAGAGCTTATAGACGTAACCGTCTATCAAGTAGAGTGAGATCGTTGCATCGCTCGTCTTTATGATGGATTGCGGCACAACCGTGTCTTTTTCGCCGAACTTGTCTTTTTTTGCTGCGGCATGTTCCACGTCGTTGAGCAGTGTTTGCATGAGCTGTGTACCCCACACTTGTACAGTCGTGACAACTTGTTCACGTGGGTTAGTGCTTGGTGGTTGAAGCAAGAAGGTCAATCCCGTTTGGCTGTAAGTCAAAGCCAACTTGGCACCGGAAAGTCCAGAAGCGGCGGCTGTCGACGTTGTCTGGGCTGGTAATGGTGCAGTTGGTGTTTGTGCTGAAGACGGTTTAGTAGATACAGTTGGTGCAGATGATTCAGCAGACGCAGGTGGTGCAGATAATGTAGATGATTCAGCAGATGCAGATAATGTAGATACTTCAGTAGGTGACTTAGTTGCTGATTCTGCCGCTGAAGCTTGCAAAGTACTATCTCCTGCTACACCCGACGGTTTGCCGAGAATTTCCTCCAGCTTGTGTTGGCCTAGCCCTAAGAATCCTGGGATATAAATGGCCCCTTGCTTGAAATAGCCTTTAAACCAAGCTTGTCCATCCTTATCCAATAAGGTACCAAGCCCGTCGTAAAGATCATTTTGGAATTTGCCCTCGTAAATAGGGGCGCCATGTTCATACTGCTGTCCGGGTCCGTTTCGCTTACCCGACACAAATGTGCCACTATAAAGGATCTCGCCTTTATTATCAAACAGGGCACCTTGTCCACCATATGCACCTGCCGCGAACTGTCCTTTATAATTGACAGCGCCATTCGTGTGAAACTCTGCCCCTTCACCTGACAAGACACCAGCTTGAAATGCACCTTCATACTGAGTGGAACCGTCTGGTCGCAGCAGCTTGCCGCTCCCACTATATTTTCCATTTAAAAACGGCCCTTTATATTTGATCGATCCGGTTGCATAATAGGCAGTGCCAGCACCAGAAAAAGAACCGCCACTAAAGCCACCTTCGTACAATTTCACGCCATGCCCGTCGTATAATACACCGGCACCGTCGTAGCTGCCGCTCGCAAACGCACCTTCGTACCGCTTACTGCCATTCTTATCGTTCTCCGTTCCTTGAATGATGGAACCATTCTTGAACTCGCCTTGATATTGAATGGGGCCTGAAGCATGGTATAAGATACCCGAACCAGCGTAAACGCCTTCAGCAAATTGTCCGCGGTAAAGCACACGACCCTGATCATCGTAACGGATGCCGTAACCATTCATTTTTCCTTTGGCAAACCCGCCATCATAAATCACTTTTCCTTCGGAATTATATAGCTTACCGCTACCATCATATACACCTTCGACAAGATCACCACGGTAAATCAATGAGCGCGAGCGGTCATACACTTTAGCAAGCCCAGTAAAGACAAGCGGTTTCTCTATTTTTTCATAGATGGAGGTAGGTAAATGAAGCCACTTATTCAAAAAGACTGGACGCTGAATGAAGCCAAAATAAATAACGAGAATGAGAGCAATTGCAAGTAGGAGCAGAAGTCTTTTAGCAAAGTAATAGCGACCGACGCGTACGTAATCCTTGACGGTTACGTTTTGAGGTAGCAGCCATTGCACAGGCTTTTTAAGGATAGCAGTGACCTTTTTCATAAATCCCTGCCACCATTCGAGCGTTTTTTTGAGCGGAACGACTTGTTGTCCTTGTAAAGGAGCGGGAGCTGGCGGCTTCGTATCTTGCCGTAGTTTCGGAATTGCATTATTATCCATAAGCTGCCTCCTTGGCATCGTTGTTATGGAACTTGAATGGTCATTTGACCGGGCATTGTAATTTGAATGACGCCTGCCCAAGCACACATTAATTTGGAGTTGTTATTGAGAGCGGGCATGTTTCCAATCAGGACGGTAGGTGAACCTGGCACCCATGGAGCAGGGAGCACGGGCATGCAGGGAGCAGGTGTCAATACGCCCAAGGCAGCCGCAGTAGCGGCAGCTACCGCTGGGTTGGCAATCGAATTGCACATGACAAAAGGAGGGACGTTAACGACCGGATTATGGTCCATAATCGTCGCAATTGGAGCAGCAGCTGTCACTCGCTTGGTAGGCAATACGTTTAACGTGCTCGGGGCTGATCCGAAGCTGCATTGCAGCATGGCACCTCCGCATACGAGTTGGCTCATAATCGATCGAATCTCCTTCAATAGGAATGATTTTCTTTTCTATTTTACTACAAATTCCGCCACAAATCGCGTTAAAAAATGGTAGACTTTAAGGAGTAGAAGTTGTTGAGTTAGATGAAGTGCTGACGCTTTCTTCGCTGACCATAATGAACGGATTAGGGATTGGTATAGAGGATGGCGATCTAGCCTAAGGGGGCAGGCGCATGTCACGAGGCAAGATGGAACATTCAAATAAACGCGAACCAAATTCGGCCCAATTTACAACACAACGACAATTTGATACGGAAAAAGCGAATTCAGCCCCAAGCGATGTTGTACGTTCATTTAGCTCTGATTCATTAACTTCGTCGTCGATTTTGCAGCTGCAACGGACGATAGGTAATCAAGCGGTGCAGCGTATGTTAGCGGAAA
Organism: Paenibacillus sp. 481; assembly: GCF_021223605.1. Lineage (NCBI taxonomy): Bacteria > Bacillati > Bacillota > Bacilli > Caryophanales > Paenibacillaceae > Paenibacillus > Paenibacillus sp. 481. The sequence goes on along the minus strand of NZ_CP075175.1, from coordinate 5,422,552 downwards.
ATCAATCTATAGAGTCGTCCGCAGAAAGAACGGAAGCAGACATGGGAACGGGAGGAATGCCTGCTGCGCTGCAGCTTAAGATGGAGCAAGCCTTTAATACGGATTTTTCGCAGGTCCGCATTCATCCGAGTTCGTCAAAGGCATCCACAATCGGCGCGCTCGCCTACACACAGGGCAACGATGTCCATTTCGCGCCTGGTCAGTTTCAGCCTGACAGTATCGGTGGGCAGGAACTTTTGGGCCATGAGCTGACGCATGTCGTGCAGCAGAGACAGGGAAGGGTTCAGGCGACAACACAGGCTAAAGGCGTTCCGGTAAATGACGACCCCGGGTTGGAGAAAGAGGCTGATGATAATGGGAAATTAGCCGCCAGAGGGGATCGAACCTTACTAGGGACGGGGGGAGCCTCATCCTTGGGAATGATGAGCGTTATTCAAGGTTTATTTCCTGCAGATGAAGTCCAAGAGATTGTATCCGGACAAACGGTCTACGGTGAAGTCGTCACCTTCGATCAATTCGGAAGGATTACATATACGAATAACAATGCTCCTATTAATGGCGTATTTAAGCTCAGAAGTAAACATGTTTTTAGCCACCCCAAATATGGGAACGGGTACATCCTTATGAGCTATGCTGACAAAAATGATTATTTTGTAGACCTGTCACAAATTTCAGATCCAACCCGATGGCAGAACCTATTTTCCGCAGATCATGTGCAGGAAGTCGTTTCGGGTCAAGCGGTCTACGGTGAGGAAATGACGGTTGATTCCAACGGTAACTATATATTTTCCGGTAATGTGATAACGATCAGTGGTGTACATAAATTAACAAATACGAAAATGGTCAGACATCCGCAATATGGGGATGGATACCTTTTTATGAACTATGACGATGGAAAAATGTACTATGTGAACATGCCGCAAATTCTTAATAAATCCCTATGGAAAAACGTTGATAGAAGTCGTGGTTCGGACTATTACGTTCCTACATTAAGTGTGCCGCAGGTGGACGATGGAATATGGAATGCGAAAGGAATTGGTAAAAAAGAGCCTGTAGGCAAGACGACGTCGGCCAAACGAACCAAAGATAAGAAATCGTTAGATCGGCCTGATTTTCATTCTGTCAACAGAGTGGATATTCCGACTAGTCAACATGCATACATGACGCTTGGAACCAAAAGTACGGGAGCAGAACGAATCATACAACAAGAAGAACGTAGAAGATTAGGACATGAAGCTTCACAAAGCTTTATCATTGGCTCTTTGCAGAAAGGAACACCCGACACCGAGCAGGCCATCACGTACTGCACGTATTGCCTACAGTGGTTTACACCGCCGGAACTCGATTCCGACCACGCCATCACTTGGAGTGCAATTGGTAAGTGGCTGCTGCAAATCGTTGCTAAGTTAAATAAGCAGCCTGGCTTCTTAGCCGAGTTAACGGAGCAATTCAAATCGATCGGGCTTCGATTTAATGATTTTTTCAGAAAATTAAACGGACAATGGGATGTGACGGCAAACGGGGCAAAAATTTTGTTTAACAACGTTAAAAATTTAGCTCTTTCTTGCAAAACGTGCAACCAATTGATTCGCAATGATGAGGAATTCCGTGATTTTATGGGAGGGAATTTACATTTTGGAGAGCCATTTTTAAAATGGATGGATGGTCAACAGGCAAGTTTTAAGTCCGGTGAAATTACTTCCGATGACGGGAAATACGCTGGCGAATTCGTGAAAATATGGATTGCAATTACCTCTTACATTCAGCAAGCGATTCGAGAAAACCGTAAAATTAAAGTACAATCCTTGCAGCAGTCGGAACGTGTTAAACGAATGACGCGTGCAATCATTAGCGGAGATACCGCTAAGGCTAAAGGGCTACAGCAAAAGCAGTTAATGCATGCTACGATGTCTGAAATGGTTGAAACGGAGATTGATAGTGAGGGAGAAGAAGAGTTTGAAGTGCTGCAAAAACAGATTCCTATCGTGATCAAACAGTCGAAACAGCTTATCCAGCAAGGGGTTACCTTTAATCTCGAAGCGGACTATCAGCTGCTCCAGCATACAATACAAGAGCGAGACGAAGCTTGGGAAGAAACGGAACAGATGGTTGAGGATTTGGATGAGCTTCAAGATGAACTGTCCGATACGCAACACGATTTGCAGCAATTGAAGGCACAGCTGTATCATAAAACGGTTGAAAACCAAGAACTGAAAGATCAGATTCACAAACAGGGAGAGGATAATCGGGAGTTATTTAACGCGGCAGTGTCTCATGCACGGCGAGCAGACGATGCTGAGCAGGAGGTTGGTAGACTCCAAAGCGAGAATGAAAGCTTGCAGGAGCAGATGCAAAGGATGCAGCAGCAAATGATGCAGATGCAACAAATGCTGGCCATGCAAAATTATCAGCAGACACAGCAGCAGACACAGCAGCAGACACAGCAACAGGCACAGCAACAGCGCGGAATGCAGCCCCCGCCATCGTATGGCCGCTTCGGCTTTCGGCCATTCGGTCAATAGTTAACTTATCTCGCACATTTTCATTGGATTCAACCATGCATATACAATCTGATCGCAATACCGAATTTGTCCGAAAGCTGTTTCAAATATTGAGTTATATACCCAATAACGTTTATAATAGTTCAAGTAAAAAGTATAAAAGAAAAGGTGTCATTGATGAGCATATTAAATGTAGAAAAATTAAGCCACGGCTTTGGTGATCGTGCGATCTTCAAGGACGTTTCCTTCCGCCTGCTTAAAGGCGAGCACATTGGACTGATCGGTGCCAACGGCGAAGGTAAGTCCACGTTTATGAACATTATTACAGGCAAGCTTCAACCGGATGAAGGCAAGGTCGAATGGTCCAAGCGCATGCGTGTTGGATATTTGGATCAGCATGCCGTACTTACGAAGGGATCATCGATCCGCGACGTCTTGCGTGGAGCCTTCCAATATCTATTTGATATGGAACAAGAAATGAATGATATGTACGGCAAGATGGGGGATGTAACCCCAGAAGAGCTGGAAAAGCTACTTGAGGATGTTGGAACGATTCAAGACACGTTAACGAATCAAGATTTCTATTTGATTGATTCTAAGGTTGAAGAGACGGCACGTGGTCTTGGACTTAACGATATCGGCTTGGATAAAGACGTTCATGATCTCAGTGGTGGACAGCGGACGAAGGTGCTATTGGCCAAGCTATTGCTTGAGAAGCCAGACATCCTGCTCTTGGATGAGCCGACGAACTATCTCGATGAGCAGCATATCGAATGGTTGAAACGTTACTTGTTAGCGTACGAGAATGCATTCATTCTTATTTCGCATGATATTCCGTTCCTTAACGGCGTTATTAACTTGATTTACCATATGGAAAATCAAGAATTAAACCGCTATGTAGGCGATTACGACAAATTCCAGCAAGTTTATGAAATGAAGAAGCAACAGCTGGAATCTGCGTATAAGCGTCAACAACAAGAAATTGCTGACTTGAAAGACTTCGTTGCGCGTAACAAAGCGAGTGTAGCAACTCGTAACATGGCGATGTCCCGCCAAAAGAAGCTTGATAAGATGGAAGTCATCGAACTTGCGCAGGAAAAACCGAAGCCGCAGTTCAACTTCAAGGATGCTAGAACGTCTAGCAAGCTGATTTTTGAAACGACGGATCTCGTCATTGGTTACGATGAACCATTATCTCGCCCGCTTAGCCTTCGCATGGAGCGTGGGCAAAAGGTCGCGCTTGTCGGTGCCAACGGGATTGGTAAGACAACGTTGCTTCGCAGCATTTTAGGGGAGATCCAAGCGGTATCTGGCTCTGTTCAGCTCGGAGATAACTTGGAAATCGGCTATTTCCAACAGGAAATGAAGGATGCAAATTACAATACTTGTATCGAAGAGATTTGGAAAGAGTTCCCTTCCTTTACGCAATTCGAAGTGCGTGCAGCACTTGCGAAATGTGGACTCACAACTAAGCATATCGAAAGTAAAATTACTGTGCTTAGCGGTGGTGAGAAGGCTAAGGTACGCCTATGTAAGTTGATTAACAATGAAACGAATCTACTCGTGCTCGATGAGCCGACGAACCACTTGGATGTAGATGCGAAGGATGAGCTTAAGCGTGCCCTCAAAGCATACAAAGGCAGCATTTTGCTCATTTCCCACGAACCTGAATTTTATCGGGATGTCGTTACAGAAACGTGGAACTGTGAGTCTTGGACGACGAAAGTATTTTAATACATGCTCAAAGAGCCGACTCTATCGTAATTTACGCGATAGAGTCGGCTTATTTTTTTGTCATATCGTTTAAAGACAGGTAGGAAAATGTTGGTTTTCGTCGAATTCTCCCATTACATCGATATGGACGATATCAACTCGAGACTAAACTATATTATGTGTTTGGATTGTTATTCGGGTTGTCGGAGTAGTTTCCATGTCAACTTATACGTTGGGAGGTGAAGTGTTGGTGAACCGTACCGTCAATGAGAAATCGCGCACCGCATATTCTAGAGTTTGGGAGCACTTGCATGACGAGCTGCTGCTGTTGGATTTAAAGCTTCACGCCATTTGGCACAAACGCAACGCAGCAGGTGCGGACAATCCATTCGATCATTTGAAAGGACTAGTCATGTCTGAGCAAGAAATCCTGTATTGGCTGAATGAACCAACTGTCGATCATGACGAAGATATTGACTTCCGAATTAGGGCGTTGGAAGAGGAGATAGAAGCGCGTTTGCAGTTGTGTACCAAATTGCAAGCGGTTACGCCTCTGCAATATGTGTCAATCGTATTCGGGTTGTCGGCCTATGAGGCCCGCTGCATAATGATTTGCCTCGCACCTGAAGTCCATCGGAAATATGAAAAGATTTATGCTTATTTGCAAGATGACGTTACGCGTAAAAGTGCCTCTGTGGATCTGATCTTGCAGTTAACTGAAGGGGAATGGGAGGAGAAGTTTCAAGCGAGAAGCTACTTGTCCGCAGGCAGTACGCTGCAACGGTTCTTTTTTACATCGCATACGCAAGTGTCGGGCCATACGCTGTTAAGCAAGTCACTCCAACTCGACGAGAAAATAGTCGCATTTATGCTGGGGGCAAATAAGCTGGATGATCGACTTTCTCCTTTCTGCGAAATGATTTATCCGTCGGGTCAACTGAGTGAGTTGCTCGTTGATAAACAGCTTCAGGATAAGCTAAAGGCATTTGCGGGGCGGATGTACGAGTCGGATTCGCATTCGGATTCCAAAGGGCAGCAGGGATTGCTGATTTGTATATCGGGCGCTGCCGGATCAGGAAAGCTGTTCCACGTCAAGCATTTTTGCCAGCACTTTTTGCATCCTTTGCTTGTGGTAGATGTAAGACGAATGTTGCAGGAAGATAAACCGTTTGACGAGTTAATAACACACTTGATTCGCGAGGCGGTGCTGCAACAAGCGGTAATCTGCTTCCGGCATATCGAGGCGAGCTTGCAACAGGATCCGGCTATAAGCAAGAAGCTAGACCTTATCATATCCTCGATGAAGTATTTCCCGCGGGCCGTGTTTTTTTTATCAGAACGTGCGTGGAAACCGAATATAGCGGTGCAGAGGCGCTGCATGGATGCAGAAATCGACATTCCGGATGAAGGACAGCGGGAAAAGCTGTGGTCGAAGATGTCGCAGCCTTATGTATGTGATCAAGCAGGAATCTCATGGGGAACTTTGGCCGGGGCGTTTCGGTTCACCCCAGGGCGTATCGAACAGGCGTTGGAACAAGCGCATACGATTAGTTTGTGGGACGTAGCTGAAGGCGGTCGGATTCGTTATGAGCATGTAGTGGCGGCTTGTTATCGTGGAGCTCAGCATCAATTGGAGACGAAGTCGACGAGAATAAAGCCGAAATATGGCTGGGCCGATGTCATCTTACCGTTGGAGCAAATGGAACAACTTCGCAATGCATGCAACCAAATTAAGTATCGACATATCGTATTTGGTGAATGGGGCTTTTCGCAAAAGCTTTCGTATGGCAAAGGGGTTAGCATGCTATTTTCGGGGCCTCCTGGAACAGGCAAGACGATGGCGGCAGAAGTCATTGCTGGCGAGCTGGCGTTGCAAATGTATAAAATCGATTTGGCTCAAGTTGTGAGTAAATATATTGGAGAAACGGAAAAGAATTTGCACGATATTTTTAGAGAAGCGCAGTTGAGTCATGCGATATTGTTCTTTGACGAGTGCGACGCGTTGTTCGGCAAGCGGTCAGAGGTTAAAGATTCTCACGATAAATATGCAAACATGGAAACGTCCTTCCTGCTGCAAAAAATGGAGGAGTACGAGGGAATTACCATTATGGCGACCAACTATGCGCAAAATATTGATGAAGCATTTTTGCGGCGTATTAGCTACGTTGTTAAGTTTCCGTTTCCGGATGCTACCTATCGTGAGGGGATTTGGCGTTCTTTGTATCCCAAGGAAGCGCCAGTATCGGATGAAGTTGATTACGCTTATCTTGGACGCAAACTGGAACTATCGGGAGGGCATATCAAAAATATCGTCGTTTCTTCGGCATTTCTGGCAGCCGAAGCTGGTGAATCGATTGGAATGCGGCATATTTTGCAAGCGGCTCGCTACGAGTTGCTCAAAAACGGAAAGATCATGTCAAATCGCGATTGGGACGAATATGCAGAGGATTAATTAAGCTGTATTAATCAAGCTGTATTAGCCCTTGCAATTTAGACTCCAAAATCATTTGTCGTAGGTGGGGGAATGAGTGTCAATGATGACGCATCAAACAGCATCTAAAACCGGTCAAGGCAATGAATCTCACGCGACTCAAACGCCGCTCGGCACGAACGATAGTGCTCTGCACGAGCCAACACTCGGAGCAAGTCAAAACCGTGTATCGTTGACTCATCAGGGACTCCTTCATATGCAGCACGTTTCTGGAAATGATTCTGTTTTACAGATGGTTTCCCTATTGCAAGATGTTCGGCAAGGCCCGGGCTCAACGGCTTCTCCTTCCACCAATCAGGTCATTCAGCGTTGGAAAGCTGGCGATTCAGAGGGGGATATTATTGATGAAATTTTGAGTAAATTGGAAGACCCGTCTACTACCGTCGATCGTACACATAAAAGATTGCTTATCGACTCCATATATAATAGGCATTCAAGGATAGCGGTAGACATTCAGCTGCTTTCTGAGGCAGAACACGGGCAGCCCGTCTTTATTAGTCGCGGTCCGGTAAATGACGGCAAAGGCGTGAAATCATACATCCTATATATTGCGGAAACGATCAATCAAGAGGCGCTTCTTCCCTTGTTGCGTTCGGCGCTGCGGCAAATTCAAGATTGGGCAAGCGAAACCCCCGGTTGGTTCGATCCTTCCGAAGCAGGCAGCAAACGAAAGACAGGCAGCGAATCGGGCATACCCCAAGTAAGATCAGGTGTACGGACGTTGGAAGATCGGGTTGTTCAATCCATACAAACTGATATTCCCGAATCAGCTTTGTGGAGCACACTAGTAGACTGGCTACCTCATTTGGAAGAACATCCAAATGCCCAAGCATTAAGTGTCCAGTTTGCGAGTCTAACAGAATTTACAGCTTCGGAATTGAAGCTGACTCTGGCTTCGTCGACACGTTTCCTTGCTCAATTGAGCGAATTTTATCTTAGATTTCACAAATCAACTTCGGAGCGGGAACATCCGGATATGCCGACAGGGCTGATCAATCACCTCAACATGGTAACCGAGAAAACAAAACAGTCCAGAGAGCGATATATGGCGAGTTTGAAGGAAAAAGCTACGAATACGGATACCGATTTTGAGAAAGCAAAGAAAAAACGAAGAAATGAAACGCCTCCCGTACCCGTACCTTTGCTGGTCAAAAAAGACGATCCGATTGTGGAGACACCGCTCATCGACAAACCAACAACAGCAAGCGATGAATCATCGAGTACTCCAATACATGAGGATACTAACGATGCTTTTTTGGAGATGTTAATGGAATATTCCGATTATAGTGATGAAGTAGTGGTGGAGAAGAAACCAGAAGAGGAATTCCCCTTTTTATTTGAACACATCGACAAGAAGCATCACACGGATTTGGAAAAAGAAATAAAAGAACAAAAGCCTCGTATGGGAAATGTGCTGCGTCAGCTCAATTTATACATCAATGGAGAGTTGCTTCTAGGGACTTTCTTGGCGAACTTCAAAAAATCAGACGACAAAAAATATCTCATCGCTTTTAAAGAAAAGTTTGACGTGAGCATCGATATTCCGGATACATTTTTGGAAAAACCCGTGAAGAAGCTGGAGCTTAGAGATACCCTGCCCACGAAGAAAACGATAGATAACGCGGTCGATGCTTTTTTCATCACGAAGCTAGAAGCCGGATTTCTCGTGCGCACACTAGGTTTCCATACAGCAGCCCGCTTAATCTCCTACTATCGTAAAAATAATGCGATGGCCGCGATTCGCGGCTTGATTGATCAATTGCGCGACACGTTGGCAAACGTGAATACTGCCGCTAATGATGATGAGCAGAACAGCCCGTTGTCTTCAGAATCACTTATTTTGGACACGAACATTGCTAAAGCGCTCCTCCTAGCGGATGCCGATATGAATCCGGAGGAGCTACAAGTCAAACGCAAAACGATGGAACTGCTGAATGGTCGTACGGTGAAGGACATTCGGCTTCCGAACATGGTCATTGGTGAATTGGTGCAATTCGGAACCCGCGTCTTCGAAGCTGGCTCCAAAAAAACACCGAGCATTCCATGGAAGCCAATGCCGATCACTGGCAAGCGAGACGGTTCGAACCACCAAGGACAGTATGCCGCCGATTTGCTTATGTTGGAGCAGCGGCAGGTCGGTGGATCCAAGGGCGCGCCTGATCGGCAACTTGTCGTCGATTCGCTACATGCGTTGACGCAATCGGAAGCAACTGAAGTACGCTTAATTACCGCGGATAAAGGAATAACGAAGCATTTGTATGAAATGTACTTGGAGCAGGAAGTGAAAAAGAAAGAGAAAGAGAAAGAGATAGGGAAGGGGAGTACGGGCCTACCTGATGGCTCTGCACCATCTCTTGGTTCTTCAACGGCAATCGGTGAGGCCGTTCCTGATGTCGAGGTGCCGGATGTGAAGAAGTATGTTTCCGATAAACCTTTCATATTGGAGCTAGGCGGTCGCAAGCTGACGATCATTCCGGTTGACGCGACGGTGAAGGAAGAAGACAAGACCTATGAATTTTACAAGCCGGACGGAGCTAAGGCCGATCCGATCGTACACGGCAGTGACAGCTACAACGAGATAGTCGTGCCGAACAAAGGTCCCGCTGCCACACTATTCGGAAAGCCGATCGGCAAAAAAGATTCAACGGTTACCGTGAAAGATTTAATTGAGCTCGTATCCGCCAATCAATATGATATCGCTTTCGTTGGCGGTTCCGTGCGGGATTCCTTGCGTGGTGAATCACCTAAAGACATCGATGTCACGACGAACATGGATATCGATTCGCTGGTCGCGATGCTGATTGCGGACGAACGTTTTTCCAATATCCCTCGCAATGTCGTCAAAACGGATAAGCTGCATCTGGTCCAACTTGCCATTCAAACCGAATTTTCCATCGATATTACGTGCGTACCCAGAGAAAGGGCAACTGAGGTCCGATCCTTCGCAGACTCCGGATTTTACGAAAAAGATGCCAAAAAACGAGATTTTTCGATGAATTCGCTTTATATCGATAAGACAGGCAAGCTTCATGATCCTACAGGACGCGGAGTAGCCGATACCTTGTCTAAAAACTTGTATTCGCTGGAAAGAAGCTTTGTTGAAGAGCTATTTGAATTGATGTCATTTAATCGACTCGGGCGGTTGCTTAAATTTTCTGCCAGAAACTATCATATTGCTGACGAGCAACTGCAATTGATCCGTAAACGGATAGTTGAGTTAATAAGCAATGCCCACAATGACAAGGATACTCGGGCCGTTAAAATGGCGCAGATTCTGGATCAAGCAAGAGAACGTACCCCTGCGGAGCTTATTCAGGTCATGAGGGATTTAGGTTTTTCGGACAAGCTGATCCGTCAATTGTTTCCGGATAGTCCTTCCGGGTTTTTTGAGGACGGTACACCGAGTTATAGACATAGTATTATTCCTGGGAGATTGGATAATCCACAAACGTCTAAGCTGCCAGATGACGGTTTGCCTGATGTAAAATACGACACGGAGAGCGGGCGACTGTATCAGTACCGCATGTTCGTGAAGGATCAGGACGAGGAAAATTTGATGGTGGATATGGACTTAACCGAGCACGGCATGGCGGGTCATACATCGCCGCATTATCACTTGTACCGATGGATCGATAAAGAGTCAGGAGAAGGGGAGTGGGACAAGCATAGTCAGGGGATGTCGGCTACCGGCGAACCTGGTAGGCCTGCGATTGAGAACAGCAAGTATGTCGGACCACGCCCATGGCGTTGGACAGAGAATCTTAAGGATGAGCAGCCGGTGGAAGTGTGGATTAAGGACATTCAAACCCAGATGCAGAAAGATGGCATTGCGATAGAGATAACGAATGCAGGCGGTGATATGCTCAGCTTCGCTGGCGAAATACGTATCCATGTTAATAAGATCCGCGAATTAAAAGCTAAAAACAAGCTAGATGAGCTGCTGATGTTCGTCTACAAAATCTCGGAGAAAGGAAAGCTGCCTTATACGGAGGACATGTCTAGCATATCGCTCATTAGCTCAGGTGGGGAAAGGCTTAGGTTCCGTAAGCACCAGTTCGAAATTTCCGAAATGTTAACCCATTTTGACATAGAGGAGCGGCCTGTTCAGGATGCCCATTGGATTCGGCTGTTCGATTTGCTGCATTACATGAAATCCGATATCGATGCAGTTATGCTGAAGAGCGCGGCCAAGTGGGCGAGGAGCAAAGCTGGATTTCCTGTTCTTAATTGGACTCATTTTGTAGAGTTTTTTGAGTTTTACTTGGCTTCGTCTGAACAGGCTCCAACTGCTGTGAAAGCTACTGCGGATTCGGCTGTGGACTCTAACGAGGACTCTACTAAGGACTCTATTATAGAGGCTGAAAGGGAAAAGGAAGTGAATGTAGCGTACACGTCTACAACCGTATCCGTATCCGTAGGTGAACAATTAAGCCATCATGCCAACCTCAAGCAATCGCTTAAAGAACATGGGCGGGAGATTAAGGCCCTCGCAGCCAATGGTAAGATCGGCTTTATTTCAGAACCATCAGCAAAATACCATTATATAAAGCACAGTAAAGGAATCCAGCAGAAAACCGGATCAACGGGGTACGGCTTCGAACAGTATTTGAACTCCGCATTGGAAACGATCGAATCTGGGGATATGATCAGCGACAATTATGAGCAGCTAGGAACCCAACAGTTCGTCTTCATCAAAAATGGGAATAAAGCGATCGTTCGTGTCGAACTGGACGACACCGCTCATTTGGCGACCTTCTATGATATATCCAAAAAGGATACAGATATGGAGGATGCCAAGGAATATGCCGAGTTGGTAGAAACTTCTGCAACGGGTCGTATGGAACGTGACGGAGTATCGGGGTCAAAAGAGGCCAGTGAAATAAACCAGCTGTTCGGTTCGCTTGAGTATTTTATCCAATCGGCGCAAGCGCATGTATACGAAGGTTCACAGGAGTTGGCCGACAGACAGGCGAAGGCCGCTGGGCAAATCTTGAGTGATATCATTATCCCGATGTTTTATGCGAAGCTGGACAGGCTGGAGCCTAATTATGTGGTGAATACAATTAAACGAATCATTTCTTTTCGCAATCAAGTTGATTTTCTCGAAAATCTGGGAGGGAAATGGAAAGAACAGCAAGCGATCGAAGCATTGATCGAGAAGATAGAGCGAGAGAGTGATCTGCTGTCCAATGAAATTCTAGAAGTTACTGAAACCTTGAAAAAGGCAGCGCTTCCTGAGTCAACGAAAGAAAGCTTGGACGTTCAGTCCGACCCTCGGGTGAGGGTCACCATTTTGGGCGAAAAGCTGCATAAAATGGAGTCAGAGCTTCTAAACAACCGGGAGGAATTGAAAAAGCTCAAGCTATTCGCCAACACAGTGCCGATGGTCGTCTCCAGCTCGTCTGTGAGCGCCATGCCACAGGGACTGCTCAATGTAGGCAACTCCTGTTATATCGGTTCTATTATGCAAATGATGGCGTCCAATTCCACATTCACCAATCTGTTTATGGAGTCGCCTTCAGTTTCTAGCACGTCTGTGGCTGCCAACACGTCGTCTGATGTCATCCCGCCTTCTGTAGTCATGTCTGCGGCGGTGCGAGAACTGCAACTGTCAGGACGAGCGATCATGCAGAAATTGTTGACGAACGGACTAGTGCTCGAAGCGGAAATCCTAGCATTCCGCAAAGCGTTACTGCGCAATGGTTGGATTAACGGAAACGTTAGCCGAATCGCGTCCCAACAGGATGCGGCTGAATTGCTCCTCTTCTTAACCGATAAGTTGAATTTCAACGATCAAGTGAAAGTGAGAACGACCTATGCTTTAAACGACGGGGAAGAGCAGGTCGATTCTAAGGAAGCAGCGCTCGTATTAAACCAAATAGAAGAAGGGATGGACTTGAATCAATTGGTTGAGCTAAATACGTCCAGTATGATCGAGAGGTTCAGGGACGAGAGCAACGTTCAGTCTAACCGTAAATTTACTAGCCTTCCGAATGTGCTCACAATCCAACTGGCCCGGTTTACATACAGCCGTGAGCTGCAGAGGGTGGTCAAGATCGATACGACGGTACCTGTACCCGATCGGGAGCTGACGATCAACCCCGCATGTATTGAAAATGGAACGGAAGCGGTTAAGTATGAACTGAATAGCTTCATTTTGCATCTCGGTGCCAGTCCGGATTCAGGACATTACGTCGGATACTTCCGTAAAAATAATCAATGGTACGGATTTAATGACTCTTTAATGCGGGTTGTATCACCTGCAGAGGTAGACATAGTGAGCCGACACGCCTATTTATTAAGCTTCACCAAAAGGACAGGTTGATAAAAAGGTACCGGCAGGCGGTCATAGAAAGGCTCAGACACACTGATTTCAAAATAATAGAAACATGTTAAGATATGTGCAAGCGCAGACGCTTTCATGTTGCGAGCAGCATGAACAGGCTAGTCTGCACAGAGGACGGCGATTATAACCGAAGGGGGTAAGCAAATGTCACGAGGTAGGATGGAGCATCCGGATAAACACGATCAGCATGCCGTGCAGCAACAGTCTAGCGAGCGTAAAGCCAGTTCGGCCAAAAACGATGGAGGACAATCGTTTGGTTCCGAATCGTTGTCTTCTGCGTCGATTTTACAGCTTCAACGCACGATAGGTAATCAAGCGGTACAGCGTATGCTGAGTGGAAAAGGAAGCGGCGTGCTATCTAGTGAAACCACAGGAGAGGCCGTAGGAAAGGGCGTAGACAAGGGCGGCATGCCCGCCGCACTGCAGCTTCAGATGGAGCAGACCTTTAATACGGATTTTTCACAGGTGCGGATTCATCCAAATTCGCCAAAGGCTCCCGAAATCGACGCGCTCGCTTATACACAGGGCAACGACATTCATTTTGCTCCAGGTCAGTTTCAGCCCAATAGTACTGGCGGGCAAGCGCTGTTAGGTCACGAGCTGACGCATGTCGTGCAGCAGAGACAGGGGCGGGTTCAGGCGACAACACAGGCCAACGGTGTTCCCGTTAACGATGACCCTGCGTTGGAAAAAGAGGCTGATCATATGGGAAAATTAGCCGCGCAAAGAAAACAAATCTCCCGCACTCAGGAGGCGTCTCCCTTTCTCGGGAGCGGGGTAGAGCAGACGAGCAGCCGGATTGCACAGCGAATGCAAGCCGATGTGCGGCACATGGAGGCAAATGGAAACGTTTCGTTGCCTACGAATGAAGCGCCGGTGCAGATGACGAAGAGCGGAGCCGCGGGAGGCGGGCTGTTCGGAATGGGCCTAGGGCTCGGGCTTGGCTATCTGGCCTCGCTTAGCAATCCGGTCACCGCGCTCGCCATGCTGGCGCTTGGAGCCGGAGGCGCTCTGGTCGGCAACAAGCTGACCGAGCCAGCAGAGACAACAGCCCCTCCGACACCAATAGTCCCCTCGCTCATGCATTTTGTATGGCTGGGCGGACGCCTTCCCGCGGAACGAGAACAAAATATCATCACATGGTCCTATCAGGCTTCTCATGTCACTGTAAATCTATGGCTTGATGAGCATTCGGAGCGGGTAACGAATGTAAGCGAACTTCAGAGGCATGGTATTGAGATTCGGAATACTTCGGAGCTATACGACAGCGCAGAGGAGTTGGAGGCGACGGCAAATAAGCTGCCCACTTACCATGGGGGCAGAGTCAATCCAGCTGCAGCAGGGGCGCTGTCTGATGTCGTGCGCTTGGAGATCCTGTACAAAGAGGGTGGGACGTATATGGATTCCGACAATACTCCTGGCGCGGAGGCGACTTCCTTCGCTGGAATGGATGCACCGCTTGGCGTTCGCCTTGGTTGGGCGCAGTTGGAGCATAGCAAAGCGTTTTCCAACGATGCGATTTCAGCGGTTCCGGGTAACAAGTATATAGACGACTACAGGAAACATGTCTACGGAAAATTGGCTGATGATGATCAAGTGGCCAACATTCTCAGCGGGAATCGAGAGCTGGTGAAAGCAGCCGTGATGAACACGACAGGCCCCGAGGCAATGGCGGAAGTGGCGCTTCCTTTTTCCGATCAGCAGAGAAGTGAAGTGGACAAGGAGCTGTCAGACAACCGCTATTTAAAGGATCTATTGGGGGAAACCTACGGTCCGATCAATATCAGCTCCTTTGGGAAAAATCTAACAGCGAATGAGGATAGTTTCACCCCGGCCATGCAGTTACTGTTCGATCAGTTAGCATACCCTGAAGGAGCCTTCGTCCGTGCTTCCGATAATGCCTGGCTGAATGTAGAAGGTAGGCAGTAGATGGCTCTTGGCGGAGAAATAATGGATTGTGGTCCTACAAAAACCAAAAATAGGTGAGGTGCGTAGTGAAATACTTTACATACGATCTGTTTGTAGCGCAAAATACAGAGACCATAAGTGATGAGCAATTAAATCAAGTGGATCAACAATGGGAACAGAACGGCACTCAGTACAGAGCAATATATCGTGCCTTATCTGAAAGGCTGCCTCAGGATGTGTTTAATCACTTTAATTCATGGGGATTTCACGATTAGCGACTCGTAAAAATGAATATTGAGCATACAAGTCTCCTTCATTCGCATGTACATTTTACTGACCAGAATGTAAGCATTCGACGACTGAAATAAATCTAGCATTGCTTTTAGCAGAAAACTGCTGCGAGACTACATCATAGTGCTGTTCATAGACAAACTAATAAAGAAAGGGGACATAAATGAACATGAGTAACGTCACTCCAATCTTTAGAATATTTGATGAGCATAAAGCGAAACAATTCTATCTTGAATACTTAGGTTTTCATGTAGATTGGGAACACCGATTTGAAATGGACTTGCCCCTCTATATGCAAATCTCCAATAATTATCTTACTTTACATTTGACTGAACATTACGGGGATTGCTCTCCTGGCTCCGCGATTCGAATTAGCATTACAGGAATCGAACATTTTCATCAAGCATTACGGAGTCAAAACCATGCCTATTCGCGACCTGAAATTGAAACAACAGAATGGAATACGAAGGAAGTCCGTTTGATCGATCCTTTTGGGAATAAGCTCACTTTTTTTGAAGAGATGTAACATTCAAAATTAGACAGGAGTGCGTTTGGTTGGCAGCGAGAAGGTCGGGGGCTCATTCGCACGGGTCGAGTAGACGAGTAGATTGAAGGATTCAGTTCATTCGTTTTATGAACTTTTGCTTATTACGAAAGGGGTAAGAGCATAGCAACGTTTGTATCGATACAAAAATCGCCTGCCCTTATTCCATGGGGCAGGCGATTATTTCCCTATTAGTTCACCCAGTCGTCTTCGCCAACACGCAAAAGATGGACTGTTTCAACCTTATGTATCCTGTGACGATACCTATTGATTAATCATAAAACCCTAAAATCTTTCATGCTTTCGCCAAGCAAATAGTGTGAAAACCACATCAAATTCTGCTTCATAAGAGCCACATTAACTGTTGGCTGGTCAGAACTATGTCCCATTCCTTTAAATATAATTAATTCTGTATCAACTTCCATATCCCTTAATCCTTGATATAGCTCATATGCATTTGGAGTTCGAACTCTTGCATCCTGTTCGCCATGTTGGATTAAGGTAGGAGTACAGGCTGATTTAATATATGTCATTGGTGATGTTTTAGCATATATCTCTGGATCATTCCATGGATCATTTCCTAAATACATCCTAATAAAATAAGGTATATCTGTATTTACATAATGGGTAATCCAATTCGTAATTCCACCTCCAACGGAAATAGCTTTAAATCTACTACTAAATGTAGAACAGAAAGCTGATATATATCCACCGTTGCTCCATCCCATAACGCCTACTCTGTCATTATCTGCAATCCCTTCGTCAACTAGTTTATCCACTCCAGAACTAACATCATCGTAGTCGGCAATCCCCATTTTTCTATAGTTTGCTTTTAAAAATTCATTACCATAACCAGAACTTCCTCTGTAGTTTGGCTCTAAAACGATAAAGCCTTTTTCGATAAACTGTTCAATAGGATATTTCTCATTAAAACAGTCCGAAAATATGGGGAAGGATGCCCAAGCGGGGCCACCATGGATGACCACTAATAAGGGATACTTTTTATTTGGATCAAAATCGACTGGGGTTGATAACACGCCCTCTATTTCAAGACCATCGCTGCTTTGCCATGAGATGATTTCCTTGTTACTTTTAAGCTTTCCTTTGAAAAAGCTATTTTCATTCGTTATTTTGTTATCGTCTAAATAAATTTCAAAGATTTCACTGGTTATAGCTTTAGTATAGGATATATGATTTCCATCGCTTGTTATAGAAGCATCCATTATAAAGCTATCTACTTGTTTGCTTAACATTTTCACAGTGCCATCCTCAGACAGCAGCCCAATAACAACATTCGTTTTATTCTGCCATCTCATTAAAATCCCTTTAGCTGTCCACCGTAATGGAATAACCGTACTATCAAAATCTGTTAAAGGTTGAATAAGCTCTCCATTATTAATATCATATATTTCTAATGTACTGTCTTTGATATGGTTCTTATAGTAATCCTTCTCCCTTAAGCTTGCGGAGTAACATATTTTGTTGCCTTCAGGAGAAAAGCAAACGCCCCCTCCCAACAACTTATCTATATTCATCTTTTGTAGCTCTTCAGCTTTAATATCTAGTAGGTATAGATCTTTATTTATATTATCTTCCATATTTGAGCTTGGTGTAGCCATAAATACAAGCTTTTTCCCATCATTTGAAATATCAAATTCATGGATATGAAAATCCTTTCCATCCGTTAGCTGATAAACAACACTATTTTCGTGTTCATATTTATCATTTTGTATCCCTTTTTCTATTTCAATGTAAAATAAACAATTATTCTGATATTCCTTACCTACATGATGGAAATTTCCATATCGATCTTTACTTTTCTTTATCATCTCAGATTGTTTTGACTGTGCAACATAATAAAAACCCTTGCCAGTAGGCTCCCATTTGAAATTACTGACGCCTTCTTTCTCATCAGTAATTTGAACCCCGCTATAACCATCTATTGACTTAACAAAGATCTGATTTTTCTTGTTATCCCCGTCACTAACTGGGCTAAGGTATGCGATATTGTTAGAGTCTGGAGACCATAGTGGGTATGTACTATTTATATCCCTAGTTGTTATGGGGTAACTCTGTCCCTTATCTTTTTCATATATCCACACATGATTATTATATGTATTGTCTTTCCAGTTAGCCGTCTTCTTTACAAATGCTACGTTTTTGCCATCATCACTTATGTTTGTACTTGATAAGATGGGTAATGAAATAATCTCTTCTATACTTAGATATGTATTTTCATTCGTTTTCATAAATAAACCCCCTCGTGATGTCTAGTAATCTATATATGTTCCATAAAATCTCTGCCCTATGCTGAACCATGAATGGTCACCTCATTTAAGGACAGTTTTGAAAACAGTCACGCTATTCTTAAGTAGCAGGGAGATGAATTCTGAATTCATCAGGAGTCATTCCCTGTGTATTCTCGCTAATATGATTAAAGCACAAAAACCCGTGAAATGTCACTTTTTTCAAGATTCCAGCTTACGGGCTACAGTTCATCATCCACCGCTAACTCCAAAATGTACAGCTTCGATTTCCAGCTCTCTTTTTCCAACACAGCTTTATAATCAAAAGTTATAAATATTTCAAAAATCCTTATAGACAAATATCGGTAAATACATTGAACCTTGCATGAGACTGCGTTACTATAAATACAGATTAAAACAAAGTAACTAGGTCGGATTTATAGAGATTGATGTGAGGTGGAGGATGTTGTTGCAACTACAAGTGACGAATAGCCCGTTTACAGCCGAGCAAGCAGAATTAATTAATAAGCTGCTCCCAACTTTGACAGAAGCGCAATTGAATTGGCTCGGAGGATACTTAGCTTTTTATCGTGCGGGGAATGTTAGCGCCGCAGCATCGGAATTGGCGGCAAGCACGGTACTGGAAGCGCATGCGCCTGCGGCTGAAGCAGTAGTCGCGCCACAAGGCCCGCGCGAAGCGACGATTTTGTTCGGTTCACAGACTGGTAACTCGCAAAGATTGGCAGGACGGCTTGCAGACAAGCTAAAAGGTCAAGGCATCGAGGTTACGCTGTCCGCCATGAACAAGTACAAAACGAACAATCTAAAAAAAGCTGGTTATTTATTTGTTCTCGTCAGTACGCACGGTGAGGGCGATCCGCCGGATAATGCGTTAACTTTTTATGAATTATTGAATAGCAAACGTGCGCCGAAGCTAGATGGATTGAAGTTCTCCGTTCTTGCACTGGGCGATACGTCGTACGAATTTTTTTGCAAAACAGGAATCGATTTTGACACTAGGCTCGCTGAACTCGGTGCAGAGCGGATCGTGGATCGTGTAGATTGCGATGTGGATTTTGAGGAGTCCGCCGCTGGCTGGATAGCAGCCGTAAATGCTGTAGTGAACAACGCTGCGACATCGGTATCAGCATCCTTGCATGGAGTAGAGGGCGTTGCGTCTACATCTGCATTGGCATCTGTCGCAAGCGATTCGACATATTCGCGAGCTAATCCGTTTATGGCGGAAGTGCTTGATAATTTGAACTTGAACGGCCAAGGTTCGGACCGTGAAACGCGCCATTTGGAGCTGTCTCTTGAAGGTTCAGGTCTGACGTATGCACCTGGGGATGCGGTTGGCGTTTACCCGCAGAATGACCCATCATTAGTAGATGAACTTATCTCGTTCCTGAAATGGAATCCGGAAGAAGCAGTCGTAACGGGCAAAGCAGGCGAAACTTCTTCGCTTCGTGAAGCCCTGCTTCATCATTTTGAAATCACAGTCTTGACCAAGCCTTTGCTGGAAAAAGCGGTTGCCTTTACTGGAAACGACAAGCTGGCTGAACTGCTAAAGCCAGAACATAAAGAAGACTTGAAAGCCTATATGAACGGACGCGATTTGCTTGATCTGCTGCGTGATTACACGCCATGGACGCTGGCTGTTAGTGACGTTGCAACTTTGCTGCGCAAGCTGCCGCCACGGCTATATTCCATTGCGAGCAGCTTAAACTCTCATCCGGAGGAAGTGCATCTGACGATCCGGAAAGTGGAATACAAAGCTCATGGCCGTGACCGCAAAGGCGTGTGCTCCGTGTACACTTCTGAACGACTGGTGACAGGTGATAAGCTTCCAATTTTCATCCAACAAAATCCAAACTTTAAGTTGCCGGACAATTCCGATACGCCGGTCATCATGGTCGGCCCAGGCACGGGCGTTGCACCGTTCCGAGCGTTCCTTGAGGAGCGTGAGGAGTTGGGCGCAACGGGGAAAACGTGGCTTTTCTACGGGGATAGACATTTCGTGACAGACTTCCTGTATCAGACTGACTGGCAGCGCATGTTGAATGACGGTGTATTGACGAAGCTGGACGTAGCTTTTTCCCGAGATACGGACGAGAAGGTATATGTACAGCAGCGGATGCTGGAAAATGGCGCAGAGCTGTACGAGTGGCTGCAAAAAGGCGCACATGTGTACGTCTGTGGAGACGAGAAGCATATGGCGCACGACGTGCAAGCTGCATTGCTCACTATTATCGGGCAGTACGGCGGCCAATCTCCTGAAGCGGCAGCTGCGTACTTGTCTGAGCTGCAAGCAGAGGGACGTTACCAACGCGACGTATACTAAGCGTGGGAGCTAGAGCGGACTTTTTTATAGATAAATATAAAAGAATGAACCGATCATGGGGGCAAAGGAGCTAACAGCAATGTCAAACAACCTTAAGGTAG
This sequence comes from Paenibacillus sp. 481, assembly GCF_021223605.1. NCBI lineage: Bacteria > Bacillati > Bacillota > Bacilli > Caryophanales > Paenibacillaceae > Paenibacillus > Paenibacillus sp. 481. Next base: position 5,402,070 of record NZ_CP075175.1, on the reverse strand, counting down.
AGCCAATCGGCGGGCCGCCGAGTGACGTGGAGGATTTGAAAAAAGAGAGTAACTATTTGCGTGGATCGTTGACGAATTCGCTAGCTAACCGAATTACAGGCGGATTGCCCGAGTTAGATAACCGACTGCTTAAATTCCACGGCAGCTATATGCAGGACGACCGCGATTACCGCAATGAGCGGCAAAAGCAAAAGCTGGAGCCATACTTCCAGTTTATGCTACGTGTCGTTACACCGGGTGGCGTGTCAACGCCGGCGCAATGGCTCGTTATGGATGAGTTGGCTGACAAATACGGCACTGGAAGCTTGCGTTTGACGACACGGCAGGCATTCCAGCTGCATGGCGTCTTGAAGTGGAATTTGAAAAAAACAATTCAAGAAATTAATGAAGCGATGCTGACGACGTTGGCTGCTTGCGGTGATGTTAGCCGCAACGTCATGTGTAATCCGAATCCGTACCAATCGGACATTCATAGCGAGGTGTTCTACTGGTCGCAGCAGTTGACGACACATTTGGCACCTAAAACGCCTGCATATCATGAAATTTGGCTCGATGGCGAGAAGGTTGTAGACAGTCTTGAGCAAGCAGATACGGCTGTAGAGGTAGAGCCCATTTATGGTCCTGTATATTTGCCGCGAAAATTTAAAATCGGCATTGCGGTACCGCCATCGAATGACGTTGACGTGTATTCGCAAGATCTTGGCTATATCGCTATCGTAGAAGACGGCAAGCTCGTCGGCTTTAACGTCTGCGTCGGTGGCGGCATGGGCATGACGCACGGTGATAACGCTACTTATCCGCAGCTTGCGCGCGTCATCGGCTTCATAACGCCAGACCGCGTTCTGGACGTAGCGGAGAAGACAGTTACGATCCAGCGCGATTACGGCAACCGCTCTGTACGGAAATACGCTCGTTTCAAGTATACGATCGACCGCCACGGCTTGGAATGGTTTGTAGACGAGCTGCATGAGCGCTTGGGCTGGACGCTTGAGCCTGCACGCGAGTTCAAGTTCGATCATACCGGCGACCGTTATGGCTGGATTAAAGGTAAAGACGGCAAATGGAATTTGACGCTGTATGTTCAAAGTGGACGCATCGCGGACGTTGAAGGCTATAAGCTGAGAACGGCGCTGCGTGAGATCGCGAAGATTCATACGGGAGATTTCCGTCTTACGGCTAATCAGAACTTAATGATTGCCAACGTGAACAGCCAGAAGAAAGCGAAAATCGTTGCTTTGTTGAAAGACTACGGCATCGCGGAAGGCACGCAGTATTCGGCTCTTCGTCGCAGCGCATTGTCATGTGTAGCATTGCCGACATGTGGGCTTGCGATGGCGGAAGCTGAACGTTACTTGCCGACATTGGTCGATAAGTTGGAGCCGGTTCTCGAGGAAGCGGGTCTGCGCGATGAAGAAATCATTATTCGCATGACAGGCTGCCCGAACGGCTGCGCGCGTCCGGCGTTGGGCGAGATTTCGTTCATCGGCAAATCGCCTGGCAAGTACAACATGTACATGGGCGCCGGTTTCTCCGGCGACCGCCTGAGCAAGTTGTACCGTGAGAACATCGGGGAAGAGGAAATCATCGATACGCTTAAACCTATCATTAACCGCTATGCGACCGAGCGTGTTAGTGGCGAGCATTTTGGCGATTTTGTGATCCGTACGGGCTATGTGCAGCCTGTGACAAACGGTATGAACTTCCACGATTAATAGATTGTTTCTTCAAAAGTGGCGGTGCAGCGAATATTCCTGCATCGCCTTTTTGATTTCCTCCGTGTATGCTATATGTGGATGATGAGGAACATCATTCACATATTGTCTAGGCTGGATTGTGTTCGCGGGAAAATCGAAAAAGATATAGGCTTCTTCATTTTAAATTCATTCCTGATAACATCCTTAGCATATAGAATTTTTTATAGGTTAAACCAAGATTGCTAACCTTACCTAATATTGTATTCCATTCATCTAATCATCCTTGTTTCAATTTGAACGAAATAAGTAGGTAGGTTCGGAGCTGCAGTGGGCAGAAGCGAGGAAGCATACTCAGCTTGATAAGATCTATATTTTACTAAAATATTACGAAAAGGTGAGATATTTGAATAATATAAAATGTATGAACTGTTTTGAACTTTCTTCTACATTTGTTAAGCTCGATATTAACCCATTAGAAAGCATAATTTCTTATGTGGATGAATTACAAAGTTACGTAGAAACATACAATGAGCATTTAATAGATCTAGATTTAAAATGTTCAATATGTTGCGAAGACCTTCAATATGATGATTATTTCGTAGTTGAAGAAAAAGAGGAGCAATTAGTAAAAGCAATTAGTGAAATGCTTGGTAATGAAATATCCACATATATACATTATTGTTCTCGATGCGATATAGTTAATGAATTATTTGAAGCAAATAAAATGAGTGTTATAGAAATAGGGGAGAAAAAATATGATGAAGGTCTATCAATTACAAAGTTTTTAGAAGAACACTTTATACCTTCCCAATATGTTAAACACATTATTCCGTATTTAAGCTGCGGATGTTGTGGGTTTGGATATCACAAAGAATCAAAGACTTATCATAAAGGTAATTTTATCCAATCATTTAGGGTTCTTAGTAATGATCACATTAGTGCTTTTTTAGATATTGATTTGAGTGATTGGATCAATTATGCCGAAAAGTATCATATTTATTTAAGAGATTTCGAAGTCCAAAGTTTTTTATCTTTCTTAAAAAAGAACCCACTCTTGGCGTACAAACATCCTGTAGGAGCACGGTTTTATGAATTGTTCGATGCGATGCTTAAAGAAGGTGATTATTTTACATTAGATATTGGTACTCAATTATTTCGAGGGAGAACAAGACCAATTGGAAGTAAGAAATTTGAACGAACTGAAATATGGGAGCCACCTTTCGGTGTCTCTTCTCATGGTAGATACAATATCGTTGGTACTTCAGTACTCTATCTATCGAATCATAAAGAATACATACCTTATGAGGTGAATTATAACAACGATCAAGAATTAGATGTTGCGTTATTTGAAGTGAAGAAACCTCTGAAAATACTTGATTTAAGTAATTTACTCGGTGATTTTGGTAGATTTTTGTCCCAATCCTCGAAAGACAGAAATATTTTGAAATTTGAATATTTATTAACTAATTATATTTCAGCTTGTTGCTTGGATGTGGGATTCAATGGTGTGAAATACAAAGGGGTCAAGGAAGGGAATTACGAGAACTATGCTCTTCTGAATTATCAACATGGAATTGATTTGGAAATAATATCACTGGATACAGCAAAGATTCAAATTCAATATAAATTTAATAATTAGAGAAATGGTTTGAAACTATAAATTTGAAACTATAAAGAGGCATGAAGATTTTTCCGTTTTTACAAATTAAATTATCATTACTGTCCATACATATCATTTTGTTAGCTTACTCCCACAAGGAGGTCTTTGAAAAATGAAAATAAGCGAATTATCGCAGTTGACCAAAGTCAGCGCACGCTCGATTCGACATTATGAAGAGAAAGGCTTGCTGCAAGCGGAAAGATTGGACAATGATTACCGCAAGTTTAACGAAGCTGATATCGATCGTGTAAAAGCTATACAATTATACTTGAAGCTGGGTTTAACGGCGGATGAAATCGGAAGTCTTTTTAAGTGTGAATTCGCTACGCCTGACGAGTACGAATATTGCGAGGAAATGCTGAACATCTATGAAGACAAACTAAGTAACGTCACTGACCAAATCAAAGCGCTTCATCAATTGAAAAAATTGCTGGAGAGACAAATCTCCCTTACACGTAGTAAACAGATACATAACTAACATACGAGCACGCAGGCAAGGCCCCGAAGCAGTAAATCATCCCGCTTCTGGGGCCTTACGCGATTTGCTTAATTGACCTTAATCGACCTTAATTGACGGAAAGGTGTTGCCCGAGTCCGCCGTCCACAGTTAACTTCGCGCCTGTGGTGAAGGTAGCATCGAAGGCGAGGAATAAGACCGCCTTAGCTACTTCTTCTGATGAGCCATGACGCTTCATCGGTGTAATCTGATTGCCAAGCTCCTCGAAGGAAGCGCGTTCCGCTTCGGATAGATCGGCGGCGCCCATCGTCGGGGTCTTGATAAATCCCGGACTGACGACATTGACGCGAATACTTCTAGGCAGCAGTTCCACCGCAAAGCCAGAGGCTAATGAGCGCAGCGCAGCTTTGGAGGCGCTATATACGCTCATCCCGCTAAAGCCGCCTTCATCTGCAACAGAAGAGGTGAACACGATCGAGCCTCCTTCACGAATAAGCGGTGCTAACCGCTGGACAGTGAAAAATGCGCCCTTCGTATTCACAGCAAACGTTCGATCATAGGAACTTTCCGTCACTTCATGAAAAGGCTCAAGCTTGGAGATTCCTGCGTTCACATGCAAGAAATCGATCTCCCTAAAATGCTTCGCCACGTATTCACCTAATGCCTGGATATCTTCCATGCGTGATACATCGGACAACACAACATGTGCCCGTTCACCCAACTCACGTCGGGCCTCATCTATGTTCTGCGGGTTGCGGCCTGTGACGATAACTTCCGCCCCGCCCGCCAGCAGCGCTTTAGCTGTGGCAAGACCCATTCCGTGCGTTCCTCCGGTAATAACCGCTTTTTTTCCTGTATAATCGTTCATTTGATTTCCCCTTGATTGAAGTGGTTTGGCTTTCTGTTTACAGTCTAAAGCTTCACACTAGTGTCAAAGTCAAGGGCTTTTGCAATGAAAAATATAAGGGTAACATGTTGCGGATGCTTATTGGTAGTTTACGAATTGGGCTCTTGGTTAGAAAAATCTTGTAGGGCTCTCCTTATCCGTTTTACCAATGCTGCTGGCGCTTTCTTCGGTGAGCCCGCATCAAACGGAGGTTGAGGATCGTACTCCAAAATTAACTGGGCGCTTTTGCTTGCATTTTCCCCCAATTCCCATGCGACTAATTGGAGGGCCATATCGATACCGGAGGAGACACCAGCTGCGGTTACGATTTTGCCTTGGCGTACGACGCGCTCATCTGTTGGAATGGCTCCAAGCGAACGCAGGATGTCGAAGGAACACCAATGACTCGTTGCTACGACTCCGTTCAACAAGCCTGCGGCACTTAAAATAAGCGAACCATTACACACCGACGTCGTCCATTTCGTCGTCTTATGTAATTGGCGAATCCAATCCAACGTTGCTTCGTCATTCATCGGAGTTTTATAATGAGGCGGGCTGCAACCAGGAACGACAAGAATATCTGCCGAAGTTACTTCAGAAAAGGTGTAATCAGCATGCAAGTACCCCATTTTTGAATCCAGTTGGATGAGCCCTTTTTTCTTGGCTACAAACTTCACGTTGCATTTCATTGTTGCGGCAAGTACTTCATACGGACCTATTGCATCTAATGCTGTAACTCCATCGTAAAGCAGGATTGCGATTTCCATAGTAATCTCTCCTTTAAGCATGATGATGAATGTACTTCATATGTATTTTACTATACCCCAGTAGGGTATATGGGTGTCTATATTGTGAAATATTTCATTGTTAAATATTGTTATGAAATGATTTCTTTTCGAGAAGAAGATTCATTTTTGTAACATGATACGATATGGTGTTACAAAATAAAGGACACTATTCTTCTAAAAACAGCTGCGATGTAAAAACGCAGTTGTTTTATTCTTTTTACAAAATGTTACTATAAAGTAGGGGTGTGAAAATAAGGTTAACGCTGATTTGAACTAAGCTCGCTCGAAGTACCATACTTATTCCATTTGAGGTGATCAGGTGAACAATGCGAAGCATGTGAAGTCAGGATCAGTCATGATACTTTTTTTATGTAGTGTGTTCATTTTCATGGTTGGTTGTACAACGAACGAAGCCAAACTAATTTTTCCTAAAGGTATACCACAGTTTGTGAAAGAAAGTGACTTTGCTGCGATTGATTGGGAAAAAAGGGCGGTGCCGTTTGGCGATCAAGGCATAATAGGTAATGAACGCAAAGCGGGCGTGATCGGTGCGAATATGCCCAGTCTTAGCGAGCAAAAGTGGATGTGGCATTTGTGGGGCGTTTCCAAACCCGAATCAACGATTGTGGGATACCACAAAGAAACAACAACCGTACATCAAATTCTAGCTCTGGGTGATAACTGGACATCGTAGCATCATTATTTTCCAATTTACTTATTGACTGATCGGTACAGAAATAGTATGATTTCCATAATATCTTAAAAAGAAAGGGAGATACCTTTGAGTAAACGCGGCAGACCCCGTGATTTTGATCACGCCTCCATCGTAGATGTTGCCATGAAGACATTTTGGACGAAAGGATACGAGGGGTGTTCAACGCAAGACTTATGCAAGGATACAGGACTTGGCAAAGGCAGTCTGTATAACACATTTGGCAGTAAACACGAGCTTTATACACAAGTGGTGGAACGCTACCATGAAACAGGGATTGAACAACAAAGAGCCTTATTAGAAAGTTCAGGTTCTGTTCAAGAACGGCTACGAAATTTTTTAACATGGGCAGTGGAAGAAGATTTTGAAGCTACGAGCCCAAAGGGTTGTTTGCTCATAAATGCTGGTTTGGAGCGGGCTAAAGACGATCCGATGATCGAAGAAATTGTATCCCGACATGTTGAACTTCTTAAACAAGCTATGGAGAAAGTGATGGAGGAAGGCTTGCGAACTGGCGAAATCTCAAGCAAACGATCTGCTGTGGACTTGGCGAGCTTATTTTTAAGCAGTTACTACGGATTCCGTGTGCTGAATACATCCACCCAAAATCGGACATTGGCTGAACAAATTATGAATGGAACGATGGAAGCTATTTTTGGCGCTTAAGGCGCTCTTTTTTCGCACTATTTTTGTACCGATCGCTACAAAAATAAATACAAACAGGATTAGGGAGTGAGTGTTATGCCATCTATTATTTATTTGTTAGCTTTAGCGATTTTTGCAATGACCACATCTGAGTTTATGGTTGCAGGTATGATGAATGAGCTCGCCCATGCATTTGACGCTTCGATATCATCGATCGGATATTTAATTACGGCTTATGCAGGTGCAATGGTAATAGGCGGCCCAATGTTAACGGCAGTTCTCCTACACATTCGCCGCAAGCAAGCACTTTTGGCTTTGATTGTTGTCTTTTTTATGGGCCAATCGTTAGGGGCTATGGCTTGGAGCTATGATTCGATGATGATCGCGCGTGTCATAACCGGTATCGCTTCATCCGCAGCTTTTGGCGTTACCGTCGCCATTTCAGCAACCTTAGTTTCCCCGAACTCGAGGGGGAAAGCAGCTTCGATCGTGCTCGCAGGTTTGATGATCGCAACGGTAGTAGGATTACCTTTGACAACAATCATTTCACAACATTTCGGCTGGCGCATCAGCTTTTGGGCCGTTGCAGGCCTTGTCTTCCTCTCAGGAATCATGATTCAATGGTTGCTACCTTCCTCATCAACAAAAGATCAGACAAACTTGAAAGAAGAGCTTACTAGTTTTAAAAATCCCCATCTTTGGGCGGCGTATCTAACGAGTATGTTAATTATTGGCAGTACGTTTGCCGCATTCAGCTATTTCACTCCCATTTTTACACATGTCGCTGGATTTTCGGATGCAAGTATTCCTTATTTGCTTGCCCTATATGGCATATTCACAGTGATTGGAAACATCGTGGTCGGTAAATGGGCTGATCGTTATACGATGCGAATACTCGTCACGGGATTAACCTTATTGCTAGTGGCGTTAGTTCTGTTTGCTACAGGTGGCGAACATAAAGCGATTGCTGTTCTATCTATCATATTGATAGGCGTGACAGGTGTAGCCATGAACCCAGCCATGATCACGCGTGTCATGAAGACGGCGGGGAGCGGGACGATGGTAAATACGGTTCATACTTCCTGCATTACATTTGGCGTTGTCATCGGTTCATCATTTGGCGGAATAGGGATCAGTGCTGGATATGGTTTTGCTTCTCCTTTGTGGGTGGGGGCTTGTTTAGCTGCATTAGGTTTACTATCATTAGTTCCATACTTACGTAAGCGTGACTAATTGTTGGCTGGAGATTTAGCGGTGATTATGATGTCAAGAAAAGGGGAGAACATGTTGAAAAAATACCAGACTTTATTATTCGATGTAGATGATACACTATTGGATTTTGGTGCAGCAGAACAGGCAGCGCTACGCATGCTGTTCGAGGATCATCACATGCCCTTAACGACAGAACTCGAAGCCGATTATAAAAAAATCAATCAAGGTCTTTGGCAGTCGTTTGAAGAAGGAAAATTGGATCGTGATGAGGTTGTGAACACGCGTTTTGCGACATTATTTAAGGCGTATGGTCGAGAGGTTGATGGGGTCTTATTGGAAAAAAGCTATCGCAGCTACTTGGAGGAGGGGCATCAGCTTGTTCATGGGGCTTTCGAATTAATAAAAAGCTTACATCAGAAATATGACTTGTACATTGTAACGAATGGGGTTTCCAAGACTCAGTATAAACGCTTGCACGACTCTGCATTATTACCGTTATTTAAACACGTCTTTGTGTCCGAAGATACGGGCTTCCAAAAGCCGATGAAAGCGTATTTTGATTATGTGTTTGCACGAATTCCTCATTTCAATGTGGAGCAAGCATTAATTATTGGCGATTCATTAAGCGCAGATATAGTAGGCGGACAGCTAGCAGGTCTAGATACGTGTTGGTTCAACCCTGAGCTGAAACCGAATGACCTAGATATTGCTCCTACTTATCATATACAAAGACTTGATGAGCTGTATCGGATTTTACACGTTGAAAAAGAGCCATTAGCCACTGTTTAAGCTCGTGTACTTGCTCTAGCTTGAACCGCTCTCTTTTAGAATGTAAGACGGCCTAGTGGTTTATCCGGATGACTCGTGGTAAGGTGTTCCAATTGGAGGGGTGTTATGCGATTAGTAGCATGCGTGTTGATAGTATGGCTAACTTTAACGGGATGTGCAGTAGAATCAGAGAAGCTCGTCACTGAAAGCAAGGATAAGCCCACTGAAATAACGCTGACGCCCGTTGACCTGTTCAAGGGCGACGGCGCAAAGTTTAAATCTTTTTTAGGCGCCATGTCCGGTGCCATTAAATTACGCTATGAAGGAAAAAAACCACATGTAAACTTGGATATTGATATGTGGCAAAATGGCAAGAAAGTAGCTTCAATCGGCTCCGTCGCCGATTTGTTCTTCAGTTCAGACGATCGGGCGAGTCGCGAAGTCGAAGTCATCCTATCCATTGATACCGTCCCCATAGCGGGTCAGGACGATCTTAACAAGATTAAAGTCGCGATCATACGAGACTCTGGATCGAGCCTCTCTTCCTTTACCACACCATGGAATAACAAGTTGACCACACGAGGATTGATCGTTCACCATGAACCGCGTACTTTCACAGCTAAAAATACGGCTTATGTATGGGGAATGCAAGCAACGAGCACGAATATCATGCACGCCGCGGATTTCTCGCCAGAATCGTTAAGCAAGCTCGAACGGGCGATCATTTTCAGCTTGCGTGATGAAGATTAATCGCGGCGATACTAAAACCTATTGTCTACGGTTTGGTCCATTGTCACACAAAAAAAACCTGTCATTTCGACAGGTTTTTTTTGTGTAAAAATCTGCGGCGCCAAAACACGAAGCCCTTTTTACTCGATACATTTGTAATAATGGTTTTCTCTAGCAGACATGGCAGCTGCTTTTGTTTCTTGAACCGTACCATATGGATGCTCAGGCGGAGCATAGATAACATATATTTTAAGGGGAGTATTACCCGTATTGGTTACATTGTGCCATTTTCCAGCAGGTATCATAATGGCGTAGTCCTCAAAGGCCATTTGTTGAAAATCCAATTTGTCTTTACTGTCACCCATTTGAACAAGTCCCTGACCTTCTTCAATCTGTATGAATTGATCAGTTGTGGGATGAACTTCTAAACCAATGTCATCTCCAGCATTAATACGCATTAGGGTCACTTGAAGGTGTTTCCCTGTCCATAAAGCGGTACGGTAAGTATTGTTGTGCTCAGTAGCTTGGTCCATATTCACTACAAATGGTCTTGGTCCATAGTCAGTTAATCTGGCGTTACCATAATGAGGGGGGGGTTGCGTGTTGTTCCAATTATAAGAGTGAGGATTCCAATTATTGCTCCAATTGCTGTGATTACAGTAGACATGCATAGGATAATGCCATTGATATTGATAGTATGAATGACGGTACATATTCGTTCTCCTCTCATGATTTCCTTGCTTGCCTTTTATCCTATGCAGTTGCCTACTTAAAGGATTGGAAAATGGGCGAAAGCCTGTGACCATACACGACGAAAGTACTAAATTTATAGGTGGATTGGGTAAAGGAACACCAGTTATGGCCTTATTGCGTTATATTAGGAGTAGATATTTTTTACAGAAGAATAGAAGGAGGAAATTAGCAGCATGAACAGAGGTTAATCAACTCATTCGATTGACTGTGATAGGGAATGGAGGACGACATATTGAACCAAGCTGCAGAAGCATTTTTGAACGATATATGGTGTCAAATCACTGCTATTTACGAAAAAGAAAGTCAGCGAATTAATGAGTTACAAGACCGAAGCCGGCTTCAGGCTGGTGTGAAAGATTACTTGAAAGTGGCTTGGAAAAAAGGGAAGTTCAACTGGGCACAGGGAAAAATTCATATCGATGTTTATGAACCGTTCTCTTGGAGTGATAGTTCCTATACATACGAAGCGGGTACTTACATCGTAGAATTGACAGAGGAAATTTTAATGCATGAGTTTTTCCCAGCTCTATGTGACCGGATGAATAAACTATTCCGCTCGGACGATTATGGTTCCCACTTTTTTGATTACCAGTTTGAACTCGTATTTGAGTTTGAATGGGAGCAATCTAAACTCCGTCACGCTCAATCTTTATTAAATGAAGAAAAACTTCAGGGTCTTAAACAGACGTTGGATATCTTTATTGACACAAAAATTTTGTCGGATCTTCCAGTACTACCACATAAAAATGATGAATTTTTTTTCGCACATCATCTTATGAATCCTGAACTTATGGAGCAGAAGCGGGAAGTAATCGAACCACTGATCCAGCGTCTTAGCGACAAGCTGCGCACCAATAAAGAACGAAGTGATACGTGGGCTTACTACTATACTTCAGCTTTCAAAAAGTGGGCAGAGGAGCGTTTTTTAAATCAATATTTTGAACGGACTGGACTGTTCGGCTCGGGCATGGTGCTGAAAAATGAGGCGGAGCGTAATGAACGTTATGTTCAGGAGTTGGACTTTTTTATTTATGCCGCCTTGCAGGTCGGTTCGAAGGAGCCAGATACGCGGGAGAAGTATTTGAAACTCGCTGCTCAGCTTGGATCGGAGCAAGCAACACGCTATTTGAACGAAGGCAGCGGACGATTTGAAAATACATGTAAGAGCAGCCTGATTCAAGCAAGCGCCAATGATATTATGCAAACGATGGAGATTCATATAGTGTCCGAAGAAGAAGCCGCTTACGGTGAAGCGTTAGACTTTATCAACCAGCTGCTGCAACAAGGTTTTCCTAAAGCGTATAAGCTTAAATTTAAGCTGAAAAGTAAAGACAAGCATTACTTACCCTTAAAAAAGCTTGCCAAGTCGAGTCTACATCAGTTTTTTGCGCATGCAATCCGTTATCCCGCGTTATTCCCGCAGCTTGCAGCATATGCGGAGCTTGCGATGGAGGAATTCGCATGGTATCCGGATGTAGAGCCGGGTGAGAAATCCGTCATGCCTGGAACGTATGCGGTATTCGGTCTCGGCATATTTAGCGACGCTTATTTTCCATTAGTTCAACGCTATATGGAACTGGTCGATACGGAGCATCAGTCCGCGCAGGACGGCTATGCACAAGCTTTTATCGAAGCTCACGGTCTAACGGCTGCGCATATGCCTGTATTCGTCTCTATTCTGCTTGGTGGGGGCCAATCGGCCAAACCTATTAAGAACATCGCGATAGATACGCCAGAACTTGCTGATGCACTTCTACGAGAGCTTGCAACAAAGGAAGATTATGAGCGAGAAGCTGTGCTTTATCGCATCTTCGGCAGTAACAAGAAACTGGCGCAGGCTGCAAAAAAGGAGTTACCACCTTTAAAAGAGCGACTTGAGCAATTGTTGAAGCTGTATTGAGTATTTGTTGACGCTGTAAGGATACACAAATTTCAAATGCTTATGGCAAGATTTTTGTATTCACCTCTGTGAGGAATGAAGCTTAACAGATTTCCTTAAATCGCGGATGGTTCCTTACACTTTAATTAAAGAGGTGTATTTTGATGAAGCTGTATATCATGGTGAAAAATCCAGGTAAGCGCAAAGAACTTATGACACAGGAGCTGTGGCTGAACGAAGTGCCCAATACGCTGCGTGAAATGATTACTGGAATCGTGCACCATAGTGTAAACGCCTTTAAAGACAAGCAGGCTGAGCAAAGCCTGATTCCTTATTTGACCGAAGAGGATATTAAGGCAAGTGCCAATAACGGAAAGGTTGGCTTTGGAACGATTCATGATGACCGGCAGCCGGATGAACATCAGGCGGTGGAGTCTGCTCTGTTGGCCTTTTCCGATGGGCTATATCGGGTATTTGTCAATGAAGAGGAAATAGTGCAACTAGATACGCCGCTTGTGCTCACGGATGGTGATAAGGTCGTATTTATGCGCTTTACGATGCTGGCCGGAGGATTGTGGTAAACAAATAGGGGGGTAAGGATATGTCATACATCGATCAGTCAGAACAAGCTTTTTGGGAAAGGGTTGAAATGAAAGTAAAGGAATTGGAGGCAAGCGGGAATCAACAAATTCGCATGATTTACGATCTATGCCGCCAACCACACAATTACCTCGATAGCCGTGTATATCAAGTACTATACGAGGATCTGAAGATGTTGTCTGCCGCGCAACCGGATTCATTTTACAGCCCCCTCGTAGATGTCGTAGCGGCAATTGCGGGAGAAAAGACGGGCAGTATTTTCCGATATATGACAGAGCATATCGCGGAGTATCCCTATGCAATAGGTTATTTCCGCAGACCGTTTCGAACGCAAAACTACCTAATTAATCTCGGCCCTTTGCTATCAAAATTAAGAATGCTATTACTTGCGCAAGCTTCTAACTTCTCATTGCACGATTACTTGAGCAAGGCGGATTACACTGTTCAGCAGCTCCATTGGTTCGAGCAGATAGTACCTGATCTGATGGCGTATGAACTGGATTGTGGTGATAGTTGGGCTGAAACGGCGCTTAAAGAAATCGTTTACGGTGAGAATCAGACGGCGCTGCTCAACCGCAAGATGATTAAGGGAATACTGATGAGTCACCGTCCCGAGCTGTACGAGATGATAGGTGAACTGCTGATTGCTGCTAGACTGCAGGAGGGGCTGCGTCAGTCAATCACCGAGGAGATCGATTCCGGTACCTTACAGGCTAATTTACATCTGCTGAAAATGATTTTGGATCACGATCTAATTCGGTACAGTTCCATTGTCCGAGCCCTCGGTACTTGGACAGGAATGGGTCTTGAAGCGGTCAATCAACGTACAGCCAGTCAGCTTGTGGAACAAGCATATACAGCACTTACGGATGAACAACAGCGTACAGCATGGCTATCTTCTGAGAATGCGAACCAAGTTTACCTGAGCCTGTGGGCTACCGCTGTTTATGAGGAAAATGATTTGCCAGAACGGATTCAGTTCTTAATGGAGAACGGGGAGCGTTATCAGAAGATCGCTGCCCATTATGTACTGTCCAATAGTCAGAATGATACCGTCAGATTTGAAATCGCGCGGCACTGTCTGAATGAAAGTGATCCGGAGCTGCTGTACTGGATTATGAGCAATTATACATACGATTATGAATATGATTGGCAAGTCGGTGGGATACAAAATCGACTCTTAAAAATCAAACGTACACCGACTTTGGAAAATAAAAATGTGCGAAAAGAGGAATTCGAGAAACTCAAAGCTATTCTCACACGAGTCCCAGTTAAAGAAAAGTCAGGCCAGTCCGGAGTGCTTCATTTTTTACAATTCCATTATCGAGCAGATCTTGTGCTGCGCAAAATGATGTATCTGACCGCATATGACATGGATGATATCTGGATCGCTGATCTAATTGGTTTCGCGGGTCAAATGAGTTCAGACGTGAGGGGAGACCTGATTAGCTACTACACGGATAATTCTAAGTCAGAAGTACAGCGTTCTTTCATCTTTGCATCTTTATCTGACAAAAGTATACCGAACCGTGAACGTGCGTTTCGCCAAGTGAAAAGACTGAGCCTAAATGACGATGAACGGAAACAGGTTGAGGACATGCTTAAACTGAAGACGGGCTCTTTGCGTCAAAGTGCAATCGACATTCTTCTGGAACAGCCAGATGAAGAGCTCGCACGAAGTCTTAAACGACTTCTGGAGGCAAAAGGTGAGCTACAGCGCCTTGCTGGACTTGAGCTTATAACCGAGTTGAAACAGGATAAGAACCGGGAGGCGCTTTACGAGGTCCTTCGTCCCTTGGCAAACCATATGACTAGCCCGACACCAAAGGAGAAGCAACTGCTGGATAAGCTGGAACAGCACAGCGGATATACCGCGGAAAACGGGTTTGGTTTGTATAACCCACAGGAGACGGAAGAGTGGCTGATTGCAAGGTCTGACACGTCCAAAGTTAGCTTTGAGCAAATGTTCTCACTAACTGAACAACGGGCCTTGGTGTTTCTAAGTGGCCTAGACGACCTTGTTCATGAATGGCGTGATACCGAGTATGAGGCCGAATATTATAGCGGCGTGAAAGAAACACAACTTGTGGGAGTAACATTAAGAGCCTTGTCGTATCAGAGATCTGAAGATCCAATTGATAACGATAACTTTGAAACGCGGAACGTTCTGAGCAACTATCCGCTGACTGAACAATGGCAGAATTACCTCTTGAACAGCGGCTTGGAATCAAGTGAGTTGATGCAGCTCTATTACTGTACATTGATAGGAGATTTAAGCGGAACGCTATATGAGCACTATCATAGTTTCTCATCTACTATGGATTATAATGTCATGAGACGGACCAAACTGCTTGAAAACGAACGGAAATGTTATGTGGAGCGGATGATTCCACTGGAACGCATTGTGAAGATACAGACATTGTATGCCAATTTGCGCTATACCGAACAGGTTAAGACATTGGTTGGGGCCTTCTTCAAGGACAGCGAGCGAAGTGATACCTTTGAAGTCGCAAATGGAGCCCTCGCCAAGATGATAGTTAGTGATCTTAATGAATTGCCAGACCAAGATAAACCGACTTTATTCGTCGTGGCATCGCCTTGGTATTCTATTTTACGATCCCGTGTATATAACAAGGAATCATACCGTTCTCTCTTCCAAACGGTTTATCAGTATGATGTGTTAATACAAGAAATCAAAAAATCAAATTGTTCAGTCATGCATGGGGATCAGTATTTTAAAGCATACACACTTGGTATTATCGGGGAAAATGAACTTTGTAAAGAACTGTTGGGCAGAGATGTTCGCAGTCACATGCGGGCCTTGACTACTCCCCATGATTCTCAAGTAAATAGAAGCGAGAAGCTGCTAGCTTTACGGGAGCGGATCGTTTCCCGCCTGCTTGATATCGAACTCGTGCGTGGAGATCTGACCACAGCAGCAAGTACTTATACCATGTCATTCGAACGTATTCAGGGGATGGAATCCTTCATCTACATTCTGACCAGTTTAGGCGGCGAAACGTTTGTACGCGGTTATTATTATGGCTATGGCGACCAGATTACGAAGAAAGAATCGCTGAGCCATCTTTTGAAGATTTGCTATCCGCGAGAAGGTGACGATGAACAGAAGCTTGGACAGATGCTCCTTGGTACGGGAATTACGGAAAAACGCTTGCTCGAAGCTGCCATGTATGCGCCGCAATGGATGGAGATTATTGCAAAGCATTTAGGGTGGGAAGGGCTGCGCAGTGCCGCTTGGTATTTCCATGCTCATATTAACGAAACTTTTTCGGCGGAAAAGGAAACGATTGTGGCTCATTATTCGCCGATTGCACCACAGGAGTTCAATGATGGCGCATTTGATGTGAAATGGTTTGAAGAAGCATATCATTCACTCGGCGAGGAGCGCTTTAAGCTGCTCTACGATTGTGCCAAATATATTTCTGCCGGCGCGAACCACCGACGCTCACAGATGTTCGCTGACGCGGTGCTCGGCCAATTGCAGCTCGAAGACATGAAGCAGTCCGTAACGGGGAAGCGAAATAAAGATCATTTGCTAGCTTATAGCCTTATTCCACTTGGATCAGATCCAAAGCAAGATTTGCGTGAGCGCTTTGATTTCATTCAGTTGTTTATCAAGCAAAGTCGTGAATATGGAGCCCAGCGCCGAGCCAGCGAGGGAATCGTTGCAGGGATTGCATTTGGCAATCTGGCAAGAAGTGCAGGGTATGCCGATGTGACTCGGCTGACCTGGGATATGGAAGCTCGAAAGCTGGAAAAGCTGGAAAGTCTGTTCGAGTCCCGTCCTCTGGACGAGGATACACATATTCGTCTTAAGATTGATGAAGAAGGAAATACCGAACTTGAAGTGACAAGTAAAGGAAAGACCTTGAAATCTGTGCCTGCACGGTTCAAAAAAGACGAATATGTTGCTGAATTAAAGGACGTGAAATCCGATCTTACCGAACAGTATCGCCGTGCCAAGCGGGAGTTAGAGCGTTCAATGGAAGAGGAGAACTGCTTTACCGTCAGTGAGTTAGCAGCTCTGCTGAGCAATCCGATTATCCAGCCACTACTGCGCACGCTTGTATTTAAAGCTGGGAATCAGCTCGGTTATTTCATGAAAACAGCAGACGGCTTGTATCAACTGGAGGATACGTCTGGTGCAGCCCACCTCGTTGCGGATAAGGATGAGATTATGATCGCCCACCCGCTGCATCTGTATGAAAGCGGCGATTGGAGCGAATACCAGCGGGATGTGTTTGAACGGGGCATCCGTCAGCCGTTTAAGCAGGTGTTCCGTGAGTTGTATCTTGTGAATGCCGATGAACGAGCAGGAAAAATGAAATCGCGGCGTTATTCCGGTCATCAGGTCCAGCCGAGTAAAACGGTGGCGCTATTGCGCGGTCGCGGTTGGACGGTCAGTTATGAGGAAGGCCTACAGAAGGTGAGCCATCAAAAAAATATAATTGCCACCGTGTATGCTATGGCAGACTGGTTCTCACCTGCCGACATAGAGGCACCGACACTAGAGACGGTGGAATTCTTGGATCGTAAATCTTATAAGTCGATTCCGATGGATCAGATTTCGCCAGTTTTGTTCTCAGAAACGATGCGTGACATTGACCTCGTTGTAAGTGTGGCACATGTGGGTGGTGTCGATCCAGAGGCAAGCCTGACGACAATCGAACTGCGGAGCGCTATCGTGCGCGAATCTCTGCGCCTACTGAAGCTGGATAATGTGAAGCTTGAAGGTAATTATGCTCGTATTGAAGGCAAGCTTGGAGAATATGCTGTGCATCTGGGCAGTGGAGTTGCCTATAAACAAGGAGCAGGTGCGCTGAACATCATTCCGGTGCATTCGCAGCAGCGAGGTCGGTTGTTCCTTCCATTTCTTGATGAAGATCCGAGAACGGCTGAGATTTTGTCTAAAGTTGTACTTCTGGCTGAAGACAACAAGATCAAAGACCCGCAGATTTTGATGCAGCTCTAGAAGAAATGGATGGGCAATAAGAAAACATTTGAATTGACAAATAAAGATAACTCTTTTTCTGGTTTGAGATTTGCAGATGTGTAGTGAAGGAGGGATAACGATGAAAAGTAATTCTATTCAAGAAATCGAACAGCACTATGGAGTCGTTTTTCCGCCGGAGTATTTGAGCTTTCTGGAATTATCATCTGGGAAGAGCTTTAATTTTACAGAAACCGAAGATTTCACAGATTGGGAAGTTCGTTTTTCTGATCTAGATGGGAAATTCATTGCAACAACCCGGAGTTTGGTGGACGATGTAAATCCCGATCCGATGAAACTGATTCCCATCGCCTGGAGTGTTAGCAGCGGCAATAACTACCTGCTTGATTACCGAACGAACCCTACTTCTCCATCTGTAGTACTGATGGACCATGAGGAAGCGATCGTGCGCGAAGACGCGGAGAGTGAAAGTGATACGCCGGAAGAGGCACAGCAGCTTATGGAGGAGAACGTTAGAGAAGTAGCTATCGATTTTGCTGAATTTGCTGCAAGACTGGTTGATGAGGAAGAAGCCGAACAACATTCATTTTGAATAAAGTCAGACTACGATAAGTTGAAGAGGTATGTCCTTTTCAAAGCATCAGCACTCAGATGTTCGTTCGTATGCCGGAGGTAGTTTACCAGCTTATTGGGATAATTCAATCTATAGTAAAGCTTGTATAACTGTTACCTAGGATACAGTCAACTACTGCTGGAGAAGTACGTGCAATTACGAATGAAAATGGAAATGGGTATATGAAGCATGAGTTATCATTGCAGACCTTGCCCGCTGCTGAGATTTTTCTCAAAAGGCTTATACTATCAAAACGGGTAACTTGTTAAGGAGGAATAGAAGATGGCTGAGCAAAGCGAATTGACAATCACGAATGTTCTGACGAGTGAGCAGACGGAGGAAGCAGCAGGCATTTACTACGAGGCTTTCAAGGTTAAGTTGAACAATTTGTGGCTGTTTACCGATAAGCCGCAGCTAGCCATCGCCTTCCTAAGTAGAACTATGACGATTGAGAAAGGTTTTTATGCCATCAAAGAGGGTCGAGTTATCGGAATGGTTGGACTGCAAAAGGATGCAGAGCCCTACATCCGTGTTACGTTAGACTCATTTGTGAAAACATTCGGTTGGTTCGGTGCCGTGTGGCGGTATGCTTCTTACAAAATCTACGACTACTTTAATAGTAGCCCTAAGGAGAACGAACTGCGGATCGATTCCATCTCGGTTGCGAGTGAGGCAAGAGGGTTGGGAGTCGGAAGCAAGCTGTTGAACAAAGTCATGCAAGTCGCGTCGGAAACGGGCAAAAAAAATGTTGTGCTAGAGGTGATCGACACGAATCCACAGGCTCGCAAGTTGTACGAACGAATCGGATTTGTATGTACGGGTACGAAAACATTTGGTGCTACTACAGCGAGGGCAGGCTTTAGGGCCGTTCACTATATGAGCAAGCCAGTTGTGCCGGAGAGCACCAGCAGGGCAGTTACAGTCGACTTGTTTGAGAAAAGTTGACATTTTAGGAGATCGAATATATACTATTGTCAAATCAAACTGAAGTGCGGGCGAAGCACCTCGCAGGATAGGCTAATAGGCCTTTCTTGTGAGGTGCTTTTTTGCGCTTCTTTTGAGATTCACATTGGATAAGGGAGATGATTAGTTGTTAGAACGAAGAGCAGTTTATAACGGCTTTATGCAAGGAGTAACGGTTGTTACGATATGTTTCCTACTACTTGTGGCCACCCCCGCTTACGCGGCAGCTTCAAATACCGAGTGGGATGCAGCGCTAACGACCATTGAACAATTGCATGACAGCTTTAGCGCGTTGGAGTTAGCTAACACACAAGAGAAACAGAAAGTGCAAACATTGCGCGAGCAAAATAGCAAAAAACATAAAGAAATCAGTATGAACATACAGCTCATCGACAAGGCCAAGCTTGACAAGTTGAAGCTGGAGGCAGATCACGTTCAGACAAAATACGCGCCTCTGCTGGCGAAATATACGGAGCTGGGTAAGAAGGCCACAGAGGCCAAGAAACGCAAAGATAATAAGTCTGCTCTCGTATTAGATCTTCAGCGGAATCGGATAAAGGCTTCCGCTCAAACGGCGCGCAAGGAGATCAAGTTGCGCAAAGATGCATTAACAGCTGCGAGAAAGCAGGCTTCCGCGAAAGCCAAAATGGTTAGACATACGTTAGTGCCGATGCAAACGCTAAAGAAACAAATAACAGCCGAGCACAAAAAAATAACAGAGCTGAACAAGCATAAAGTTGCAGCCAACAAACGCTATGCAGCAGCCATTAAACAAGGAGATGCTTTGACGGCTGCTGGACAATTGAAACAGATCGTTGGCAAGCTTCATTTCATTCTTGCGTCGCAGAAGAAGGTGTATGAATGGGAGGGGAATATTCGAGGCATCATTCATGCTGCACAGTCCAAGCTTTGAAATCGGATTAGAGTGAAGAACATTAACGCTTGAACGACGACTTAGCTGTGACTCCGCTTAAAACCTTCGCATGATCGAAGTGGAGTCACAGCATGAATAAGTGAGTCTTTTATTTGTTGCCAATTTGTTTTTCATGGTTAATGAGCCACTGTTTACGTGCTATGCCACCGCCGTAGCCTGCAAGATCTCCATTCGAGTTGATGACACGATGACACGGAACCATGATGGCGAGTTGATTCGCCCCGTTTGCCTGCGCAACGGCACGAAAAGCAGTAGGTCTACCGATCGTAGTTGCTAACTCTAAGTATGATCGGGTTTCACCGATAGGGATTTGTCTCAATTGTTCCCATACTTTCTGTTGAAATGGCGATCCCAGATAACAAACGGGTGTCAGGAAATGTGTTAATTTCCCATCAAAATATTGATTCAATTCATGCTCTATCGAATGAATTGGCTGTGTGTAACCGGGAATAATCGCAGATTTAGTTCTCTGCCTAAGCCGTTCCACCTCTCGCTCCAATCCCCGGCGATCCACAAATTCTAACAAATAGAGGGCTTCGTCATCCGCAATGGCGACCATTGGACCTAGCGGCGTATCCAACCATGATGCTTTCAGAATATTACTACTCCCCATCAGACTCGGAGCTGAGCCCATAATACGCGAAAATGCATCCCTGAAACCGCTGCTTGATTCGTATCCGGCTGTAAGTTGTGCCTCGATCACATTTTCCCCCGCCCTTATTTGTTTCATGGCTATACCCATGCGTCGTGCGCGTGCGTATTCAACGAATGTCATCCCAAATCGTTTTTTAAATTGACGACGTGCTGTCGAAGCATCTATAGACAACTGCCGAAAGTCCATGTCTTTCCATCGTTTTTCGGGCTGCTCTTCAATAGCCTCTACAAGCATTTGAACGACTTCGGAGACTTGGTTAGGATGGGAAAGGGGACGACATCGCTTACAAGGGCGAAATGAAGCCAACAGTGCCTGTTTGGCCGTTTCGTAAAACTCACAGTTCTCGAACTTTGGTTTTCGTGCTGGACATGTCGGGCGGCAAAATACACCAGTTGTCTTGACTCCAACATAAAATAAACCTTCGTAGTCCGTATTTTTGTCAATCAATGCTTGATAGTACTCTTGTTTATGCTCTGTTTTTATCATTCCAACCATCCTAACTTGAAGATCTCTGTTTCCATTTATGATTATAACTTTCTGGTTGAGGACTGTCCGCCGAAAATCAGGCATTCATTTTTTTGCGGATACGCTATAATCATCTTTGAAAATCGTTTTGCTAAAAAGAATTAACACCCATATAATAGAATATTGAGGGAACAATGTAAATGTATGGCCCATACTCGAAAGCTAGTTTCCGATTGCAAGGGAAATCCAGCACTGCTACGATACTTGTAAGCATAGGGAACAGATTTGCTAATTTTTTGTCTAGTAAAAGGGGTCATAAATATCTTTTATGACGAGAGTGTGGTACGATCGTACTGATTCAAGTCCAGTAAAAGCCAATTGAGGTGACTCATGTATAATGAACAATGGAAGCAAGCTGAAACCGCACTCGCTCGTATGGAGGTTATTAAGAACGGGGTAAATGATCCGGTAACAATTGTAGGGGAAGCGGATGATTTGCGTTGCATTGGAATTGGAACCGATGCCGCTGTGTTTGTTTACGAACATATGCCTAATTATGCATATAAATTATATGCAACAGAAGCGTTACCTAAGAAGGAAGCGGAGATGGAAGTCTACTCTGCCTTAGTAGGCAACCCCTATTTTCCCGAGTTCTATGGTTCGGGAGATAAATATGTAGCGATTAGCCACGAGAGTGGGTTAACGTTGTACGACTGTCTACTTTTAGGTGTGCCTATTCCTAGACAAGTTATAGATGACGTTGAGGTAGCACGAACGTTTGTCCGGGAGAAAGGCCTTAACCCGCGAGATATTCACTTAAAAAATGTGTTGTTGCAGAACGGACGAGGTAAAGTACTCGACGTGTCTGAATATATTCAGCCTGGAAACGACAAGCGATGGGAGCATCTCGTGTGGGCGTACGACAACGTGTATCCGTTAATAGAGGGTAAAAAGATGCCGATCTGGGTATTGGATGCGGTGAAAAACGGATATTATCATCTCGATCCTTCTAACATAAATTTGCAGGAGTTTGCGGATCGAATTAGCAGGCTATTTTTCAGAAAATAGTTTGAAGTTGGAGCGCTTAAAGCGCTTTAAGCGTAGTATGACGCAGTTGGTGGAGTCCAGGACTCTACCAATTTGCGGGTTGTAAGCTTCATTTTCCTCTGATGCTAATAAGGAAGCCACCCCAACTACACGATAAAGCCAATACCTTCCGGTTACGATCATCATATGCTTGTTCATACGATCATTCATCATGCGCTACGCCTGAATGGGGCGAAAGTGCTTTTTTTAATGCTTGATTTTGCTTACAGAAGCGGAACGCTATAACTTTAGCCAATCTTAAATTGAGCGAAATTAACTGTAGTGGTATATTATACTTGTTTTAAAGGGTTTCAAATAGAAGTGTTGTAAGAGGTGGCTTAAAGTCTAAATAGCACTTGATACGAAGACTCGAGACACTTACACCTAGAATATCATCATGTTAATAACATTTGTTAACTAGGAGATGATTTTCGATGTTAGTTAAAGGCCAATCCCGATTTACCGCAAAAAAAGGTATTAGCACGCTCATTATGTTGTCTCTTGTAAGTTGTCTTTTTCAATTTGAGTCGCAAGCAAACGGCGCTCCAGTCACGACTAGTAATAAGATAGAGAGCAGTGTTGTGAACGGCAAAGCTGGTACAATTGACATCAATAAGCAAGATCCACCGACTGTCGGTTGGAATCAAGTGGAGCCTATTAAATATCACATCCAAAAACCATGGAATCTGGCATTGGATCAACGTTACAAATATGATGCAAAAAGTAATACGCATACCATGTGGGTTAAATCGACTGACGAACCTTTCCAAAAAGGGAATACAACAGAGCCTCGAACCGAGATGCGTTGGCATCATGAGTATGCGACTGGCGAGCATATGTGGGAGGCCGATGTCAATATCGCTTCCGGCTCGGCTGGATCGTCAGTTGTGCAAATTTTACGTGTAGATCGACCAGCAGGCACGCATGCAAGCGATATTATGCTGGTCGTTCACGAGGATAACACAGTCAAACGTTATCGTTCGCCAAATGGTGCGCTTATCAAATCAAACGTTTATGATAAATGGTGGAACCTTAAAGTTGCACACAATGCGAATACGGGAGTCATCAAGGTTTATGCTGATGATAAACTGGTACTCACAGAGAAGGACCGGGGACCGGCAACACGTCACTTTAAGAACGGTGTTTACGGTGTCAAGGGAACTTCACAAATTAAGTTCCGTGATATTAAATACTGGGTCAAATAAAATCACGCTATTTCCACTAGATTAGAAACGATAACGAGCGAGGCTGCTGGCATGAAGCGGAAGCCTCGTTACACGTACGGGCTGTGTACTCGTTAAGCTTCTCGTCCAGGCGGACATAAATAGCTAGCAAACGAATGCGAGTAAAGCCCACAGCGGGCTTTTTTTGCTTTATTCTAGCAATCTGAGTGCCTTCGGCAGGACTGGATTGGGGGACATGTATGCACGGATTGAGCAGTTTTTAGTTGACAATATTAGGTGTGAGGCATACGCTGGAATTGTTTCATATCTAACGAACGGAGGTGATAACAAATGAATACGATACACATGCTTGTCGGTATTCCAGGCAGCGGTAAAAGCCACTATGCCAAACAATTGTGCAAACAGCAAAGAGCCGTCCTTGTTGCAACGGACTCCATTCGGGAAAGATTATTTGGAAGCGAGTCCAAGCAAAAAAACACGTATTTGGTCTTCGATGCAGCTTTTACGGAGATTGAGCATGCGCTTGAGTCGGGACGAAATGTCGTATTTGACGCGACGAATGTCAGCCGTGACCGTAGGCTGAAGTTCTTGAAGAGATTTAAGAACGTTCCGGTTGAATGCTATGTATGCAACACCCCTTATGAAGTGGCGAGGGAACGAATACAGGCGAGAAAGCGTAGAATCGATGACACGATTATGACCAAGTATGCGAAAAATTTCGAGTTCCCTGTGCTTGGCGAAGGATTTCGTGACTTGCATATCGTTCACACTCCCGCAAATACGATGCTCAAGCGATCCGAATTGGAGCAACTGCTTGCGAGTAAGCCTAGTCATGATGCGCTGTTTAGCTATTTGTCCAAGTCTCCCGTATTTCGTGTCATGCTGGGATATGATCAGGAGAACCCTCATCATTCGAAAACGTTGTCCGAGCATACTCATGCGGTTCTGGAGTATATCCATGTCTTTTATGAAGGTGATCATCTGCTGGCTATGCAGTTAACAGCGCTGTTTCACGATGCGGGTAAACCATTTTGCAAAGTATGGAAACAGGCGCGCGGGTATTATTCTTATTATGGCCACGAACATGTATCTGCCAGCATCGCCTGTCATGTTCTGAAAGAGCTAGGGTATGCGGATGATTTTATTGTACATGTCGTCAATATGGTCAGCTTTCATATGGAAATTTTGCACGGTGGGGACGCTGGGGCGTCCAATATTTTTCATTATTTAGGTGAAGACCTGCTAGCTCAATTGTATTTTTTTGCTGAAGCAGACACATTTGCCAAGTAAAGAGGTGTTTTTTATGAAAATAAAATATCCGAAAACGATGCATTTGCCATGGTCGAGGAGTTACACCGACGATGACAAAGTATTGCGGAATACTGCTCATTTTGCAGGGCGGGAAGTCATCATTACAGAAAAGATGGACGGGGAGAACACGACGATGTACCCTGACTGTATTCACGCAAGATCGTTAGACAGCAAGGATCACCCCTCCCGACATATTGTCAAAACGCTGCACGGCGGGTTCAAGTATAGGATTCCAGAAGGGTACCGGTTATGCGGGGAAAATGTGTACGCGAAGCACTCGTTGTCCTATTCTTCCTTGCCGAGCTATTTTATGTTGTTCTCGGTATGGAATGAACAGAACGTCTGTCTTTCATGGGATGAAATGCTGGAATGGGCCGAGCAGCTTCAGCTTGCTGTCGTTCCTGTGTTGTACCGCGGGATATGGGACGAAGCAGCCGCCAAGAAATGCTATACGAAGCAATCTGAGTGCGGTGGGGAGCAGGAAGGTTACGTCGTGAGGCTGGCATCTGCTTTTGCTTATGAGGAATTTAAACAAAGTGTTGCGAAGTTTGTTCGTACAAATCATGTCCAAACGGATGAACACTGGTTAAGTAAACCGATTGAGCCTAACGCATTAGCTAGCTCTTAAATCAATATCATTTAGAAAGGTGTGATTACCATGTAATTCTAACAGAATGGCCGCATTTACGATCCAACTGCCAAATACATAGGATTTCACATTCGACCACCGTGTTGGTCATTTAAGCTACGATATGCTACTTGAACTCCTCGCTACGCGAATTTCCTTTCCTGCATTCAATCCATTCAATCTATTCGGTCATGCTTTTCATCGTGTAAAATTATAAAATAACTATAAGGAAGATCATTTTCTGTGAGTGGGGTTGCGAAGTAATGTGGTGTGGGCGACTTCATTTTACGAGAAAAGAGGTCTTTTTTTGCTCATTCGTCTATTTGCCTATGTTGTGATATATCATGCATGAGGCTTTTTTAACGTGGGTTCGCGAGCTAAAATAAATAAGGTATCCGATTAGTTGGACAAGGGGGAACATAATGGAGCAAATTATACACTCATGGATGACGCGATGGAAAATGTTAATGAAGCGGCTTGAACAGCAAGGTGCGAGGGTGCATCCGCTCGAAGTTCAACCCGCAGCCACGGAGGCGGAACTTGTGGAAGTGGAAGAACGACTCGGCACTCCAATTCCGTTCGTGTTTCGTGCATTGCTGAAGCAGGGGACGCAAGAAGTAAGAATGTACTGGTCGCTTCCAGATGAGGTGATACTACCTGATGAAATTGAGGACAAGCCCGCAGGCGACTTTGGGTGGAGCTTAAGCGAGCTAGATTGGCCTTATTTCGGGGATGACGGAGACGAGACGGATGCACCCCGCTATTTGCAATTCCATACGGCTGGCAACGGGGATGCGCTACTCATCCGGCTTGATGAAGGCGTGGCAGATCCTTCTGTATGGTATTGGAGCCATGAGGAGGACGAGTTCGACTTGATGGCACCGAGTTTCATTGAGTACGTGGAACGGGTAACGACTCTTGGCTGCATTGGCGCGGATTGCGGACAGCATCGGCAATTTTGTGGCGAAGACGGATTGGATACGGGAAGTACTACCGCACAAATATGGTCGAACTGGCTTGAACGTTACTTGACGCTTACGCTTGAGCAGTCGTCTGCGAGTCTGGAAGCGCTGCTTATATATGCCTCGATGCATGGAGCTGAGGACCAAGCCATTCAAGATGCGTTCGCGCAGTACGACCGGTTTGAAGTGTACGGTCTTATACGATCAAGGGTGATACATGCTCGGCAGTCGGATCACAAGCAAGCTTGGAGTGAAGTGATGGTGCATGTATCCGCTACAGAGGCTGCGGATTGGGTAAGATCGCTGTGGCAGGAAAATGAGGAATATGAGGCTATTCCCGTGGGGGTTCGGGACTATTTGACAGCATATTGTCTACCTGAAGCGGAAGGTTTACCGCTCGTTATTCACGAAGTAGAGAACGGAGAGAACAACGGCGCGGTTCATCCCTATGACGCCTTGCATCGGTTGCGTCATTTCCGCAGCAGCGCGGTCATAAACTGGATGAAGTCACATGTTGCTTTCCCAATCAACGGTTGGGATTCCCTCTTGGCCATTTCGCAACCAAGTGCAGAGGAATTGTTAGCTTGGCTGAATGGAAGCGACGCCGAGCGTCAGACGGCGCTACATGCCGTCTGCCATATGATGCAACAGCAGATCGTTCCTGTAACTCCGGTAGATGTGGCGCAGTGGAAGCAGGTGCTCTCCGAATGGAGGGACAAGGAAATATTGCGGAACAACAAGCGGATATTCGAGCAAGCTATCTCAGGGCTAAGCGGCTGGTACGCTTCCTGATCAACTCCATGTATGGGGGAGTAGACACATGCAGTAAGCAAATGCAGTAAGCACATGCAGTAAGCACATGCAGTAACAATCGGCATAGTGGCCACTTGTAGAAAGGAGTGCTTCATGAACCCCTATCAATTAATGCTAAAACAACATTATGTTATAGAAGCTACTGAAGTTACACCTCAACAAGGTGGTTGGTCTGCGCTTGCTTATAAAGTTCTCTGCGACGACCAACATCGCTATTTTTTAAAAGTGTATGAAAAAAGCAGGGCGTCCACTCCAAAGTGGACAGCCTTAATCGACAACTATGTACCCATTATCCAGTGGCTCTCTCAACAAACCAGCCTACAAGGTAAAATTCCCGTTCCGCTACTGACAAGGAACTCAAAGTATACATGCGAAGATAAGAGGGGCATCTATCAGCTCTTTGAATACATAGATGGAACAACAATAGGTAATCAACCATTAACGAATATCCAAATTCGTCAATTGGCAGAAATCATAGCGGAACTGCATCGATACGGGGCAGATATCTCAATGAGCACAACTGCTATACAGGAAGATTTCCGTCTTTCATTTGCCGAACAATTAAGAGAGATGCTGAATAAAGACTTGCATAGCCTTCCACGCGAGGTGAGTGAACTAGTAGCCCCTTATTTAGACATTTTACATAAACTCATCTCTAACTTAGAGTCGATCTCTAAGGAATTACAAAACAGTGAGTTAAGCATGAGATTATGCCATACCGATCTACATAGCTGGAATATGATGCAAACCGATCAGCAGCTCGTGCTCATAGATTGGGAAGGATTGAAATTGGCTCCGGTAGAAGCTGATCTTATGTTTTTGGTGGATAAGCCTTATTTTGAATCATTTATGGAGATCTATCTACAGACGCATCACAATTTTGTGATCAATGAAAACGCATTGAGGTTCTATCAAATTCGCCGTAAACTCGAAGATGTTTATGAATTTATGGAGCAGATTGTATATGACAACCAAGAGAAACAAGAGAGAGTGGATACGATAAGGAGCCTCAAGCAAGAGCTTGCAGGAATCGAAAAAGGTTAACCCCATTAAAGACAGCCTAGAACTTCATTGTTCTGGGCTGCCTTTTTGAGCTTTGGTGCTGAACATTCCATTATTCATAGCGCAATCCATTTGAAATGATGTCCACGTGTTCCCAATCTAACACACATATCTTTTTCTTTTCTTTGCTCAGCACATTCATCTTGTTCAGCTTCTGAATAACACGGTTGAGATGCCGTGGAGTCGTTCCGATTAACGATGCAATCTCCGGAATGTGCGGAGTCAGAATCTCTTTTCCAAACTCATTTTGCAGCCGCGTCGTTAATAAATAACTTGCAAAGCGCTCCTCGACGGATGCTAGTAAATTGATTCTGGAAGCAGTCGTGCAAGTTTGAAGCTTGTAAGAAAGTTGCTTTAGCAGCGCATACAAAAATTTGTGATCCTGCATGAGAGTTGTTTCTACGAACCGCTTGTTAATGAATACGAACGTCGTTTGTTGAATGGCTTCAACTTGAGACTGAATGGACACTTTTTGAATGAGTTCAATATCACCAAACACAGATAAAGGATGGCAAAATCGCAACAGTAATGCCTTGCCTGTTTCCACGCTGGACGACACTTTTGTTCTCCCTTCAACTTGAAAATAAAGCCCGTCCAACTCGTCACCTTCTGTTAAAACGAGTTCATTTGGCTCATACACACGAAGTTGGATGGGAAGGGAATCGGGATTCAAAAATAGGTTACCAAGATCATATTTTGCGAAATAGTGCTGAATCGTAGTTTGATCATAGTTGGTTTTCATCGTTTTCCTTCCTTTTTGGACATATGTCCTTTTTATTATACAAGCAATTGCTATGATAAAGAAAAAACGAATGGGGTTTTAACGATGAAATTTGTATTTGATTTGGATGGGACAATTTGTTTTTCAGGAAAGCCTTTAAGTACGAAGATGGTACAAGCTCTGGATTTCATTGTGCAAAATGGGCATGAAGTGGTTTTTGCTTCAGCTCGACCAATACGTGACTTGTTGCCCGTGCTGCCGACTTCTATGCACCAGTGTTCGATGGTGGGAGGGAATGGTGCATTTGTCGCAAAAGAGGGGAGTATTCTCTCAACTATCCATTTTGACAAAGAGATAGCAGAAAGTTTAATGGGGTTAATCAACAAATTTGAGGCTGATTATTTGATTGATAGCCAATGGGATTACGCTTATTCAGGTGATGATGACCATCCGATTCGGCGAAATTTAGACCCCGAGCAGAGAGCGCAAAATAGACGCATAGAAGAGTTGAATGAGAATGTGAAAGTGGTCATTTTACGCAGCCTTGAACCACAGCACATGCTGAACGAATTGCAGAAATTGCCGATTGTTACGTATATGCATGGCTCGGAAAACATTATTGATGTGAGCCCGCACGGCGTTGATAAATGGGCAGGACTGCAAGCCTTGGGTGTGCAGCCACAGGAATATATCGCATTTGGGAACGATGCGAATGACGTTTCCATGTTCAGACATGCTAAGCGCTCCATTTGTGTCGGAGATCATGTGGAGCTAGTACAGATGGCAACAGAAAAAGTCCTTAATGATGAGCAAGAAGTTATTAAAAAAATTATCGCCTTAGCGGTTGAGTTAGGTGTGTATAAGTTAGATTATTAAGGTTTTTATTGAGGCTTTTATTTCATCTTTTACAATAAAGCTATCCATTTTGAAAATGCTAAATAAACGAAGTCACGCGTAGATGGCTTCGTTTATTTTGTTGTCTGTAACCTCCGCGTTCGCACCAATCACACACAACACCTAGCTTGCAAACCAAGCCCTATGCAAAGCATGTACTCCCTTAACGATATCCTCATTGCTCAAGCCGCCAAAACCGATTTGAACCATTGATGTTGCAGCATGATTCCTATGCACCCAAAAGGGAGATGTAGGGTAGACTTTGACTCTAGCTTTCTCGGCAGCCTGAATGAGCTCTTGTTCATTCATTCCGTTATGTACACGCAATAAGATATGCAGTCCTGCATCTGCTCCGATCACCGTCACCTGTTCACCCATTAATATTTCAATTGTTGAAATCAGTTTATGTTGCTTGTGACGGTAAACTTTTCTCATCCTCCGAATGTGAGCCTCCCAATGGCCATTGCTCATGAACAATTCCAGCGTCTTCTGGTGAATCCAAGATACGGTCTGATCATAAAGGGGATAGCCCTGCTTCTTATGACGTTCTAATAAGGCAGGAGGTAGTACCATATAGGCGATGCGTAACGATGGAAGAAGGCACTTAGAGAAGGTGCCTAAGTACACGGTACGATGATTCGTATCTAATCCTTGTAAGGAAGGAATTGGCTTGCCGACATACCTGAACTCGCTATCGTAATCATCTTCGATAATCACCCCATCTTGGTCTGCTGCCCATTTTAATAATTGCCTTCTCTTGGCATATGGCATGACCATTCCGTTTGGGAACTGATGCGAAGGGGTAATGTAGACGATTCTGGAATGACTTTCATATAAATGATGTACATTAAGCCCGTCCTTATTCAGTGGAATAGGGTGTATCTGATATCCGTTATGCTTGAAAATCGTCCGAACTCCATCATACCCGGGGTCTTCCATCGCGATGTTATTGTTATAGGCTCTCATCAAACCCGATAGGACGATGAGTAGATACTGAATGCCTGCTCCAATCATAATTTGCTCAGGCCTGCAATTTACCCCTCTTGAATGATAAAGATACTTAGCTATTTCTACTCGAAGCCCAAGTTCTCCGTGAGGATCACCATAAGAGAACAGCTTTAGCTGTTCGTCTTGCAAGCATTGATTGGAAAGCTTGCGCCAGATTGTAATCGGAAAGTGTGCAGCATCCACATCACCATATCGAAAATCATATTGAATGGCGGTACTGTGCGGGATACTCGCTTCAAACGGCTGATTCATCTGAATGCTCGGTTCTGACAGCTTCTCTACTTGCTCCAATTCGATAACATAGAAGCCACTCCTATGCTGGCTCTGAATATAGCCTTCGGCCATTAATTGGTGATAGGCCAATTCCACCGTATTGCGGCTAAGACGGAGGTGAGTCGCAAGTGCACGCATAGAAGGCAAGCGTGTATTCGCAGGTAGCTTGTTACTCATAATATCTGTTTTGATATGCTGATACAGTTGAATGTATAACGGCCCTCCGGACTTTTCTTCTAGTAGTAGGGTTATATCAATCATGTATGTCCTCCTGAAATGAAAATCTGACCCTATAATATTGTCTACTTTTGACCCTATTACTAGGGTCAATTATTAACTACAATTATATCACTTCCAGTCTAATTAGTGGCTATATATAACACAATAGCGCAATGACAAAGGATTGGATCAATTAGCGTTTAGGAGGCGTATGAATTGGCTATAAACACAACTTTCACTGAACATCCTGGCTTCCGCCGTATGTTTGCCCCTGACAAACTGACTATCGGTGTTTTCCTACCGCTTAGATTCTACTCAGGAAATATGGAGAATCTGCAGAATCAGGCAGATCTTGTGGAGGAGATCGATCGGCAAAACTTTGCCTCAGTCTGGGTGCGTGATGTGCCGTTATTTGATCCTAACTTTGGCGATGCAGGTCAAGTCTTTGACCCATTTGTCTATCTCGCGTATCTCGCAGCAAGAACAAAAAATGTATCATTAGCAACCGGAAGCGCCATTTTTACACTCCGCCATCCGATTGATTTAGCTAAAATGGCTTCATCCATTGATGTCATGTCTGGCGGACGACTTGTACTCGGGATAGCCTCAGGCGACCGACCCGTAGAGTTCCCGGCTTACGGAATTGATGACGTGCAGCGTGATGTACGGTTCCGGGAAGCGGTTGAGTTTTTCCGTAACCTTACTCAATATCCACTGTCTTCAATTCAATCGTCCCTTGGGCAACTGGCAGGGGTGGAGTTACTTCCCAAACCTGCAACCGGAAGCATTCCGCTTGTTGTGACAGGATCGAGCCGCCAAACACTCGACTGGATTGCGGAGCACAGCGATGGCTGGCTTACGTATCCTGACGCTACAGCAGATATTTCTGGTACTCAAAGGCTTGCGAAAAAAATCAGCGCGTGGCGTGAAAAAATACCAGGTGGGCTGTTCAAACCACATATGACCAACGAATGGATCGACCTTGTAGAAGATCCAAATTATCCGAGAACGCCGCTACGCGGCGGGTTCGTGTTGCGCACGGGTCGCAAAGGGTTGATTCAACTGCTTGAAGAATGGCAGAAAATTGGCGTTAACCATGCTGCGCTCGGCATTCAATTTGCAAGTCGACCTCCTGCCGAAGTGATTCAAGAGTT
This sequence comes from Paenibacillus sp. 481, assembly GCF_021223605.1. Lineage (NCBI taxonomy): Bacteria > Bacillati > Bacillota > Bacilli > Caryophanales > Paenibacillaceae > Paenibacillus > Paenibacillus sp. 481. The sequence continues at coordinate 5,369,370 of NZ_CP075175.1, read as the reverse complement.
GGCAGAGGAAGTGTTGCCACTCTTTCCATCACATGCTGGTCCAAATCCGTTACATACCGGATGGTAAACCATATCCATCTTATAGAACTAACGATGTCGTTAGTTCTATAAGAACCAATCAATCCCTATCTTCCGACGAAGTACAGCAATTAATCACAAAGACTGAAATATCTCTCATGGTTTATCGTTTCCTAAGCTACCATTTTGACCTCGCTCCATCCTCTCTAAATCATATACTAATCCGTAATTCTTCAGAGGACATATTCATATATCGATTGATTACTGCCAGTACGGTAAAGATATTCTTCTACTTGGCCAGTGATCCGCACAAAGCATTTGATAAATGCAGCTGTGCCAGTAACCGTGAAGCACCCCGAAATCGAGGTGCTTTTTTCATGATATGAAGAACAAAGCGTATATTTCAGCTAGAATATCGCTTTGACGGCGATTGACAAAATACGACACACTGCTATTATGAATATGATTATCATTATCAATATAATTGCAGAGGAGTACATACTTCATGGTCAAAAGAGAAAAAAATGTCGGAATGCCCGGGGCTGCTGTAATGATTTTGCTTCTACTTATGGTTTTTGTCCTAGGTTGTACAAAACAAGAAAGTGCTTCGACTAGCCACACGGGAACGTCTCAAGAAGAAAAATCAGTGACGGTATCTTGGGTAAGAGATATTGGCCCGATGAATCCACATGTTTACTATCCCTCTCAATTATTTACCCAATCGATGGTATACGAGCCATTGATCAAATATCAGGAGGGAGGCAAGCTTGAGCCGTACTTAGCCGAATCATGGGCCATATCAAAAGACGGTAAAAGTTATACCTTCAAGCTCCGCCCAAATGTCAAATTTTCTGACGGAACTCCATTTGACTCAGCCATTGTAAAAAAGAATTTCGATGCAGTCATCAAACATAAAAAAACACACAGCTGGCTCGGAGTCGCAAAAGTTATTGAGAAAACGGAGGCGGTGGACAAGTATACGTTTAAAATGACGCTGACAAAACCTTATTATCCAGCCTTGCAAGACTTGGCCTCGGTACGTCCTTTCCGTTTTCTTGGCGAAGCTGGTTTCCCAGATGGTGGAGATACCGCTGTTGGTGTGAAGAAACCGGTAGGAACCGGGCCATGGCTACTATCTGACTACAAGCAAGACCAGTATGCAGAGTTCACTAAAAACCCGCATTATTGGGGTGAGAGTCCGAAGATCGACAAGATTAAAGTGAAGATTATTCCTGATGGCGAGACGCGTGTGCTTGCATTTGAAAAAGGGGAACTGGATTTAATTTTTGGCGAAGGAGCCATCAGTTTGGATGCCTTCAAGCAACTGAAAAGTTCAGGTAAATACGAAACTAACCTATCTGAGCCAGTAGGCACAAGAAGCTTGGTATTTAACGCGCTAAATGATAAACTCGCGGACCATCGTGTGCGGTTAGCCCTTCAGCACGGATTTAACAAAAAGGCCATGGTAGAAGGGATAACGGCGGGATTAGAGGATAAGGCTGACAACATATTGTCTAAAAACTATCCTTACGCCAATCTCGATGTTGAACCGATAGACTATCATGTTGAAAAGGCGAATAATTACTTGGAAGAAGCGGGCTGGAAGCTGGAAGCTGGTAAAACCGTGCGGGAGAAAAATGGTCAACCACTAGAGCTGGAATTGATCTACGATAAAAGCGATCCGATTCAAAAAGCAATGGCGGAAACCGTTCAGGCCGAATGGGGAATGATTGGCGTCAAGCTGAACATTACAGGTCTTGAATTGATGCTTCAAGCGAAACGTTTAAGAGAGGGTCAGTTTGAAGTGTACTTCTGGTTCAATTACGGGGTACCGTACGATCCGCATTCCCTTATCAACGCTGTACAGGAGAAAGGAACGGGTATTTCAGAAGCCCATTCCCGCTTACCGATCAAACAAGAGCTGGATCAGCAAATACATGCAGCGCTTTCCTCTACAGATGAGGCAGAACGCCAGAAGCTGTATACCTCGATTCTGAAGACATTGCATGAGCAATCGGTCATCATGCCCGTATCTTATATTAAGCAAACCATGGTGTACCAGAAGCACTTGAAAAATGTTACGATTCCGGCAAGTCGGTGGGATCATCCATTCACTGGCATTGAAATCAGCAAGTAATCGGTGGGAGGATATTCCTTTTTATGGGCGCTTATATCGGAAAAAGAATGCTTGCTATCATTCCTATGATTCTCTTTGCTACACTAGTTAGTTTTGTACTCATTCAGATGTCGCCTGTGGATCCAGCTGAAGCTTATTTGTCTGCTGCTCATATTCATCCGACAGAGGAGCTTCTAGCTGAGAAAAGACATGAATTTGGCCTTGATCAGCCATTGCCCGTTCAATATTTTCAAATGGTAATGAAAATAGCCCAACTTGATTTTGGCACATCTTATTTAACGAACAAACCTGTATGGCAGGAAGTTGCACTCCGATTGTCTGCGACACTTCAGTTGGCCATAAGCAGTATTTGTTTAACGATCACTGTTAGTGTGCTGCTCGGTTTTTTGTCCGCTATTTATAAAAATAGCTGGATAGATGTAGTTAGCAGAATACTTTCTTATTTCGGCGCTTCTATTCCTCAGTTTTGGCTGGGGTATTTATTCATCTTTTTCTTCTCTGTTCGGCTTGATTGGTTGCCTGTAGATGGTAATGGTACTTGGAAGCATCTAGTACTGCCTACGTTAACGTTGTCTTTTGCGCTGATCGCCATCTATACACGTCTCTTGCGAGAAAACGTGTTGGAGCAGTTGCAGGAATCCTATGTGTTGTACGCCAGAACGCGGGGAATTAAAGAGAAAGTCATCATGCTGAAACATGTCATGAGAATTGCCATTTCCCCCGTCATTACTGGCTTAGGAATGAACTTAGGTAAATTGCTTACAGGAACTATAATCGTGGAGCAAGTGTTTTCGTGGCCGGGGATTGGACGATATTTTGTAGAGGCGATATTTAATCGGGACATTCCGGTTATTCAATGCTACGTGTTCATCGCTGCGTGTCTATTCCTTGTATGCAACCTGATCGTTGATGTGGTGCAGCTGTACTTGGACCCCCGAATTTCTTTGAAGGGAAGAACCGATCATTGATTGGATATGTACAGACCGTCCTTAGAGGCCGGAAAGCGATTGCCATATGCTCATTCATATTATTTATTTTTTTTATGATTACCATTTTGGCGCCATGGATTTCCCCGCATGATCCAGTCAAAGTGAATTTAGCACTGAAGTTGCAGCCGCCAACGACTGAGCATCTTTTGGGGACAGACCATCTAGGACGCGACAACCTGTCTCGTCTTATACACGGGGCCCGAATATCGTTAGGCTTGGTCTTCTTGGTCTTTGTCGCTTCCTTAGGAATAGGACTGATCGTCGGAATGGTGGCAGGATACGCTGGCGGCTGGGTTGATGCCATATTGATGCGATTTTGTGATGGGGTAATGGCGTTTCCGAATCTTGTGCTCGTCCTAGGGATTGTTGGGATTTTCGGTCCCGGATTAGCACAAATCGTGTTTGCTCTATTACTCGTTCAGTGGGTTCATTATGCTCGAATGTTTCGGAGCTTAGTTGTCAGTTTAAAGGAACGCCATTTTATTACGGCGGCCCGCATAAGCGGCTCCTCGCGCTGGAAAATTATGAGGCAGCATATCATCCCCAATGTGCTGCCGCCCATCGTTGTGATTGGAACTTTGGAAATGGGCTGGGCTATCATGGATATTTCTGCTCTGTCATTTTTAGGTTTGGGCATACAGCCACCAACGCCTGAATGGGGGGCTATGATTCATGAAGGAAAAGCTTTTATTCGAAGTTCTCCGGAGCTAATGCTGTACCCGGGATTATTAATCTTGATCGTTGTGATTAATTTTAATTTACTTGGCGAAGCTTTATCGAATCGATTAGGGGTAAAAAAACGTTTTTGAATAGGAATGAGAATAATGGCTGAACAACATCAGATAGTATTGCAGGTACGTGGTCTGAGCGTTAAAGTAAAAGCCGAACAGGGCATGCTTACTTTGATTCAAGATATTCATTTTGATTTAAAAAAGGGCCAAGTACTCGGTCTTGTGGGAGAGAGCGGTAGCGGTAAAACCGTTACCTGCAACTCCCTGCTACAGCTGCTAGATCGAGAATCAATCGTGGAAGGTAGTATTCAATTAAATGGTCGTGAGCTGATTGGATTGCATCAGGAAGAGATGCGGCGAATTCGCGGCAAAGAACTTGCGTTCATTATGCAAAATCCGATGAGCGCCTTTACTCCCGTACATACGATAGGAAGTCAATTTATAGAGACCATTCGCGCGCATACTTTGCTCACGAAGAAACAAGCATTCGAACTAGGGGTATCTTCACTAGAGCGAATGAATTTGCCCGATCCGTCCGGCCTGATGAAACGCTACCCTTTTCAACTGAGCGGAGGGATGCTACAGCGGGTCATGATTGCGATATCCATGTGCCTGCGACCCGCTGTTGTCATTGCCGATGAGCCAACGACCGCATTGGATGTAGTCAATCAGTTGCAAGTGTTAAGAGAATTGCATCGTCTACGGGAGGAATGCGGTACAACGATTCTATTAATATCACATGATCTGAGTGTCATTTCCGAAATGGCTGATGAGGTTGTTGTTATGCATCAAGGAAAGATTGTTGAACAGGCGGATGTGTTCCAATTGTTTGATTACCCACAGCATGAGTATACAAAAAAATTGCTAAATGCCAGACTGAAATTGCCGAAAAAACATGTTATGGAGAAGGCTTAGTAGATTGCATTTTTACAAATGGGGTCGGGGTATATGAGTTTGCTGGAAGTGAAAGATGTAACCCATACTTATGGAAAACATACACTCTTTGGAGCGCCACGTCGGAGAACAACGGTCCTTTCCAACGTTTCTATCACGATTGATGAAGGGTTTTGTCTAGGTCTGTTGGGAACTAGCGGTGCGGGGAAAAGCACATTGGGGAAAGTAATTCTTGGATTAGAAAAACCGCAGCAGGGTCAGGTTATTTTTCGTGGACAAGATTTTTATCACTTGAATGCACGCGCCCGTAAATCGCTTCGAAGAGATCTTCAAGTCGTGTTTCAGGATTGCTACTCAGCGGTAAATCCAAGAATGTCAGCAGAACAGATAATTGGGGAACCACTGGATAACTACGAGTCGATGTCATCGCGTGAATTAAAGCGAACAATCGGTGAATTGTTGGAGATGGTTGGCCTTCAAGCAGGGGATATGCCGAAATTTCCACATCAGTTTAGCGGAGGACAACTGCAACGAATTAATATTGCAAGAGCCATTGCGTTGAAACCAAAGCTGATTGTACTAGATGAGTCCGTAAGTAGCTTGGATATGGTAAATCAGGCTCACATATTAAAATTGTTAAATGATTTGAAGTTGTCATTCGGCCTTTCTTATCTGTTTATTACCCATGATATTAAAGCGGCTTACTCGATTTCGGATGGATTGGCGGTCATGGATCAAGGAATGTTGGTGGGACGATTCGATCAAAAAGATCACATTTTTGCTTCATCTCATCCCACGGTGAGAAATTTGTTGCAATCCGTTCTTGCTGAGCATCCAAGAGATCGACAAATTAAGCCAGTTACGTTTTCATGACACGGCGTGTGGAAGATTACGTTAACCCTTCTTCCAAGTTTTTATGATGTGCGACGCAGATGTTCTACACTTGAAGGGAGTCGTGTGCGGAAATGAACAGAAGTCTCTCAACGTACACATCCGCATCCATTATTCGGCTCTGCGTAATTACATTTCTATTCTTTAGTGCAAATTCAATTTTAAATATCATTGTACCTTTGCGCAGCGAGACCGAAGGCGCAAGTAACGCTGAAATTGGCATTATGATGGGTTCTTATATGATGACCAGCATGCTCTGTCGTCCATGGGCAGGGAGCATCGTTCATCGCTTCGGCCCGTTGCTCGTTCTGCGCACGCTTCTAATCGCGAACGTCGTTATTTTAGCGTTGTACCCGATATCCGGACTCGAATGGTATTTTGCGATTAGAGCGATGCAAGGCGTAACGACAGCCTTCTTTTCCTTGGCGTTGCAAATGGGTATCGTTGATACGCTTCCTGAAAAAGAGCGCTCACAGGGCATATCGCTGTATTTGTTAGCGGGTATGTTACCGACGTTAATCGGGCCTTTAGCAGCCTTATCGATATGGAATTGGGGCGGGATGAGTGCATTTACGGCCGCCATGATCATCATCGGGTTTGCTACAATCATCGTGGGATACAATGCACCACTATCCTCTGCTTCGAACAAGCCGGAGGGCGAGAAGGTGCAGGAGCCTATGTTGACGCAAATAAGACAGTTGCGAACCAATCGTGCATTTCTTGTTTGCGGCACAGCGATGCTCGTTGCCTCTATCAGCTTTGGCGCGGTCATATCGTTCATTACGCTCTATAGCAAGGAAAGTGGAGTTGGTGATGCGGGTATTTACTTGACGCTGCAGGCAGGAGTAATCGTATTGTCCAGGTATACACTACGTAAAAAAATACCTTCAGACGGGAACTGGCATGCTCGCTTAGTAGCGGGTCTACTGTTGTGTACAGGGGTAGGTGTGCAGCTTTTGGCGCTGGCTGCTTTTAATGGAGCACTGTTTATGTATGCAGGAGCTGTTATGCTAGGTTTGGGGATGGCGTTGCTCTATCCGATACTAGTAACGTATTTAACTTTTGTGCTGCCGGTAGCATCTCGAAATATGGCAATCGGGTTGTTTATTGCAACGTCTGATTTTGGCGTCGTACTAGGTAGCGTGGTGATGGGACCTGTCGCAGACCTATTGTCTTATTCCGCTATGTACACCGTATGCGCGTGTATTTCATTGGTCGCTGTAGTGACTGTGCTCGCTAGCGGCCGTCGTCTGAGCTACCTTAATGCTAGACGACGAGAGTAGTTAAGACGGTGAAAAACATGAGAATAACACGTGCTACTAAGTGGTTTTAACTTGATCGATACCAAACAGTGATCTAACGTTCTCACTGTTTGGTATTTTTTTGGCGTTATTCACGTATATAAAGGATACTTTACAACAACGTTTCACAAATTTGTGAAATTGTTGTACGAGTGAATTTATGTATCTTTAAAATGGAAATCTTCACGGAGTAGCTGGCGATGCTGCTGTACTGGATGATTTAATTAATCATGCAAGTAAAGGGGGGAGGCTAGTTTGTTTAAGATAGACAAAGTCTTTTTAGCATGAGCTATTACGTAAGATTACGATGTACACTAGCAACATAATTAATTGGTGGGTTTCAAATTTCACTTCGGACCATTTGAGGAACACGATCGTGTTGACATTAACATGCGTTTTTTTCCTTCAGCCGAAGCGCGACTAATTTGGCACCAGCATTTTGCCAATTGTAGTATGTTCGTTCAGGTACATACGTTCGAAACCACTCGAATGCTTCCAAAGAGGAGGCATCCAATTTATCCGCCGAATATCGCAAGCTGTAAGGCTTTATCCCAACGATATAAGGATAATATAGCGCATTATAATACCGCCATTCATCTGCGGTACCGAAAGCTTCATCTTGTCTCGGCTTTAAATGCCCGATGCTTTCAAGGAGGACGGTTTTTAGCTCGATTGCCCGTTCCACCACATCATCATCTGCACCGCGGTCGCGCAGTCTTTTTTCAATTAGCTTTAGTTGGGTAAGTGGACTAGTCGCTAACCGTTGCAGATCGCCAAATTGGCTTAATGCACGTCGTGTGTGTCGGTAAAGCTCTTCTTCATCCATTTCTTCTGGCTCCGCTTGCTCGTCCACACGAACTTGAACATCTTCGACCATACGCAAGTGGGCACGTTCTTCACGTAGCTTCGGGAATGTGGCGAAGGCGATGCTATCCAATAAGGCGCGGATCGGATACACGAACACTTGAAAAGCGACCGAGATACAGATGCTGAGTAGTAACAACATCACCGTTGTACTACTCCAGTCCGCACTGAGCTGAATGACGACGACGACTTGACCAGAAAATATTGCGGTAAATATGACCGAATAATCTAAGGATCGAAGAAGGTCAGGTAGCCATGCTTCACCTTGTGCTTTCAATTCTTTTATCAATAGACGAATAGTAAATAAGCTTAAAGTTAACCCCAGCAGGATCAAGAGCCATTCAACAGCGAAGTTCCACGACCCCATCCACCCATTTACCGCAATAATGGCATATAGGAGCAGAGTAAGCGCCGCAATGATCGAATCACTCGGACTAAGCTTCTTCCATAGTAAGATGTTCTTCTGAGATTCTTCCTCTTTAGCTGCACAAGCACCTAACGCAGCGATCAACCAAGCGATAAAGGATAAATGCAGACACAGTAGGGGGAACAAGAATGAAGAAACGAGTAAATCACTAGCAGAGAGCACTAAAGTTGATCCGATACTTACAGCTGCTAACATCAAGCAGAATCCGCAAATCAGAAACAGCTTGTTATGTTTATCGCGGTTACTGATGTATAAACCAAGCCAGACAAGACTACCAAACATCATAAAGGATAATGCCATAGGTACGTACCCCCTCATTTGAAAATCGTTTAACCCAGTCGAGGGTTGATATCATGACGAATGCATGCACTCACCAAATTATACCACCTCACTTCTTAGGTGCCAATTCGAATCCTTTTATAACGATTGCGTATCTCATCATAAAAGTGCTATCTATGTGGTTGTATGAATGGTTCGGAAAAAAATGACTCCGGTGCAGGTTAATGCAAATCGCTTCGCTCGAAACAAGTAGTTTATAAGGGAAGGAACACAAAAAGCCACCTCTCGGTGGCTTCGTCAAAATAAGCTTAGATCGATGTGAGCACCTTATCGATGATGCCGTACTCTACAGCTTCCTCTGCAGACATGAAGTAATCTCGATCCATATCGCTTTCTATTTTTTCAATTGGCTGACCCGTCTGCTCTGCTGTGATTTGCACAATTTTCGCGCGCGTTCTGAGAATACGTTTCGCACTGATCGCAATATCGCTTGCTTGACCTTGAGCGCCCCCATGCGGCTGATGAATCATAATTTCACTGTTGGGGAGCGCAAACCGTTTACCTTTGGCCCCAGCGAGCAGCAACATGGAACCGAACGAAGCGGCGAAGCCCGTGCAGATGGTATGAATTTGTGGCTTAATGTACTGCATCGTATCATATATACCAAAACCAGCACTTACCGAGCCTCCCGGGCTATTAATATACATGAAAATGTCTTTATCCGCGTCTTCGGCCGCCAATAAAAGGAGTTGTGCAATAATGCTGTTAGCCAATGGATCATTAATTTCAGAACCTACAAACACAATCCGATCCTTCAGTAGTCTAGAATAAATATCGTAGGATCTTTCACCGCGGCTCGATTGTTCGACAACATATGGGATATAACTGGACATGATACGCCTCCTGTAGTTGAGTCATTTAACAACTTGTAAACGAATCCATCATGTCAAAAGATACGGAGTCGGTGTCATAAAAAAATGATGAGTTTAGCGTAACTTAATGAATGCTTCGTTCGTTTACATATCAAGATCATTTACAGAATGGAAAGGAGTTGACTGTGAAAGATGGCTAATCCTTTATATACATCGCATGGGCCGGAAGATCATAATCTGGAGCAGTTGAACGCTCTTCTCAATCGCTACTGTCTTTCTCTCACACAATCTGTATGGGATTCCGACGATTTGGTGCAAGATACATGGGTGAAACTTCTCGAAAAAATGAATGGGCAGCAGCACAACAACCCTGAAGCGTTACTATTGCGGACAGCTAAGAATGCGTGGATTGATCAGGTACGTCGGAAAAAAGTATTCGACCGAATTCTGAACAAGGAACGGGAGCAGGCCAAGGGGGAAGGGGATAACGTGTTGGATAGCGGTACTCTAAATATAGAGACGGCCTTTCATTATCTGATGAAACATTTGTCTCCCCTACAAAGAACGGTCATGCTGATGCGAAGTGTATTAGGGTATTCCGTGGCAGACGCAGCTGAAAAGCTTCAGATGACAGAAGGTGCTGTAAAGGCTGCCTATCATCGTGCGCGTAAAGCACTTCAAGCTGTGGAGTATGACGTTGAACATGAATCTCCTGTACTTGAGGAAGAAGCTCAATCTAGGCTGAGTGCACTTGCAGCGGCATATGTGAATGGGGAAGTAGACGAGGTTATCAGTCTTGTTCAAGGAGAGCCAGAAGTTCTGCATGTAGTGAGTGCTTATTCGACAGCGACACAGGCGCGGTTTGAATATAGATCCTTTCATTTTACGGTACATCGCTTTGAAGCAAGAATGGTCGCTTAGTTGTTTACTCTTTTTGTGCGAAGGGGTGTGAACGATAAGCTAGTGCCTTGAGGTACTCGGGATTAACAGGATAATAAACAAAAAACCAGTCTAACACTTGTTGTGTTATGACTGGTTTATGTTTATCTCATTGATTAGATGCGGTGCGAATTAGCTAGAGGCAGCCATATCGTGTTCATGGCAATCCGTCGAACAATATCCTTGGAATTCAGCATCACATTTATCACAGCAAAGGTGCTGTAGATGGCATGTGTCATCTTCGCAATTGATATATCGGTCAGTTGGCTCGCTGCAATGATGGCACTTACCGACAATAATATTTTCTTCGGTTTGATTAATGCGTACCGAGATACGTTCGTCGAATACATAACAGTTCCCATCAAAGCCTCTGCCTTGCGTTTGTGGGTCTTTACCATACGTGACGATACCGCCATCCAATTGGTACACATCTTTAAAGCCTTCATTTAAGAGCACGGCAGTCAACGTTTCACATCGAACTCCACCCGTACAGTAAGTAAGAACATGTTTATCTTTATGATCAGCTAAATTTTCTCTAATCCATTCTGGGAATTCGCGGAACGAATCCACATCGGATCTAATGGCGTTCTGGAAATGACCAAGATCGTATTCATATCCATTTCTTCCATCCAAAATAATGACGTCGTCTCTTTGCATATATTCATAGAACTCAACTGGACTCAACCTTTGGCCGCCATCCGTGTGCGGATTGAGCTCTTTATTGTAACGAAGCGTGACCAACTCTTTTTTATAACGAACAAATAGCTTCTTAAAAGCATGGCCTTCACTTTCATCGATTTTATAGACCATGTCGGCAAATAGGGGGTTGTTGCGCATATCCGCCATATATTGCTCTGTCTGTTCCACGGTGCCGGAAAGCGTTCCGTTGATTCCTTCGTCAGCAATCAAAATCCGACCTTTTATTCCAAGCTCTTTGCAATACTGCAAATGTTCTGCAGCAAAGGCCTCAGCCTCGGGAATCGGAATATATTTATAAAAGAGTAAAATTCGATATTCATTCATTACTAGTACACGCCTTTCCAATTATGTTAGAACAAGAATAGCGGAAGAAAAGGAATTCCTTTTCTTCCGCCGCTCCTTCAAGTTAAAACTCTTTATTCAGAATAGCTGACTACACGCACATAGTCAACATATAGCTTTACAATGTATTCATTATATAGTACTGTATCATATCGAAATTACGCGTTCATCTCTTCATTAATAAGTAAATAAGCAAATTTGCCATCCGAGTGCGACTAGGGACTAAGAGTGTGATCGGGTTTCCAAATCCGCACACAAAAAGAACAGGCTAGCGGAGGGCACCATAGAAGCACCTAACCGAGCCTGTTCAGACAACATTGACTACTAATAAAGTTATTATGACGTTCTCTATACTAGATATCTGAACTAGCAGCCCAGCTTGTCGCCTGTAGAGACGCCAAGCAAATTGGCGAAGTTCGTGAAATATTTAATGCGATTATTCACTTTGTCAGGTTCTTTGCCGTTACATTCTACCGTGCCGTTGATAGACCGGATCGTCTCACCAAATCCCGCATTGTTAACGATTGCGTGATGCGGAGTCATTCTTCCAGCGCCACTCTGTGTGTTCCAGAACCACAAGGCCGTTTTCCAAGCAACAGAGGAATCCGTTGCGACCAAATCTGGATTGGTAAGAAGCGGGAGGCCTAAAGCTGCACCAGCCGCGCCATAATTATAGTTCCAGCTCAATTGGATCGGTCCGCGACCGTAGTACTGCTTGCCCGGAGCGCATGGGTACTGCGTATTCGAAATTAGGCAATATTTCGGGTGGTTTCTTACATCTAATTCAGTGATGTATCGTAAATGTCCGGATTCCTGGGCAACGTTTCCTAGAAAAGCGGCTGCCTCACGTTTTTTGATCGTATCGCTTCCCGTATTTGTAAATGCAGGATAAGCGGATAGGGCGGCTACTAAACCGGAGTACGTATAAAATGAGTTGCGGTTAGGGAACATCTGGTTGAATTGTGCTTCAGAAACGACAAATCCACCGCCACCGTTTCCGGCAGATGGCTTGCACGATTTACTGGCGCTATGTGGGGAAGTTGTGACCGGCTTTGTTGTTGCATTTTGTGCAGCAACGGTGTACGTATACGTCGTTCCGTTCGTTAATCCTGAATCGTTATAAGATAAAGAGGATGTCCATTGATACCAGCTACCATTGCGGTAGATATCATATCCCGTGGCGCCGTGAACCGAATTCCAACTTAAGGTGCAAAATCCATTGGATGTGCTTACATTTAATGTTGGAGCCGTTAATGAGATGCCGCCTGCTGCTGGGGTGCAAGTTTTGACAGCGCTTTGTGGAGAAGTCGTGATCGGTGTAGTCGTTGCATTTTGCGCGGCAACGGTGTACGTATACGTCGTTCCGTTCGTTAATCCTGAATCAGTATAAGATAAAGAGGATGTCCATTGATACCAAGTGCCGTTGCGAAACACATCATACCCCGTGGCACCACTGATCCCATTCCAATTTAACGTACAGGTTGCTTGAGAGGCACTAACTTGTAAAGTGGGGGTAGATAGAGCTCCAAAAGCGGTAATAGGTAATAACAGTAAAGCTCCAATCACCATTGCCATTGTGACGACTAGCTTGTTAACCGTTTTTTTCATTTCAAATTCCTCCTTTTGAACTAAGGCAGTTCATGCGTATTCCCTACTAGATAGCTTTTGTGTACGATGAAGTCTACTCTTAAGTTGGCGGATACTTACTTCAATCAATCGAACCTATCATCTATCACCCCTAACCGTATTTAGTAACTTGTGTTTCAAAAAGAAACCCAGCTCAAAAAAATAAAATTCCCCTAAGCTACAGACTTCATTTCGTTTTCTGTGCAAAAAACATAGAAGAGGGGGAACTTTGAGGTAAATATTAACACATCTAATCTTCTTTGCACAATACAGCTTTGATAGGAGGAATGCAATCTTTATGGTAACTTTAAAATCTTTATCTCAGATTGGCTTAATCATCGAATTTGTACAAAGGCGCATCCAGACATGGAGCGCCTTTTATTTGCTCGTTATTTCATATCTTCAATGAGAATGCAGTTGTGATTCACTTATGGAGTCGTTCGAAATGAGCTCTTGGATAGACCGATGGCAAGAAATGCGATAATAGTACTTGATATTAGAAATATATACGGAATTGGTAAATACTCAGCCCATAGGCCTGAAACGAGTAAGCCAAGCGGCAGCATCAGCTTCATCAACATGGAAGAGGTGCCCGCGACACGTCCAAGTAAATGATTAGGCGTAGACTCCTGACGAATCGCCAAATAAATAATATTAACGTTGACGGTAGTGAATGCCCGGAATGCGAGGAGAATGGCGAGCTGCCACCAGTTTACTGCAAAGAAAAATAAACCGAGTATGATTGTATCTACACAGAGCATGGCGTAAAAAATAGCGCCTCTTGTCCATTTTTTACGCAGCAGCTTGATTCCTTTAGCTCCGGCAATGCCTCCGATCGCAGAGATGGAGAACATCCAGCCGACTTCCTTAGAAGTTGCTCCTAGTTGATCCACTACATAAAAAATAAGTACTCCGATGACCAAGCTTGTCGCAAAATTAATAAATAAAATGGCCAAAGTGGGTGTAAGCAATGTCTTATTGCCAAACAGCTCGCTGACCCCTTCTTTCATATCCTGCCAAATATTTTGCGTGGACTCGCTTTCAGGCGATGGCACGGGATCTAGCAGAAATACGATTCCCCATACGAGACAAAGGCATAGCGCATAAATGATGAACAGCCACTCGTAAGCGAGCCAAATAATAAGAAATCCGGCAATCGAGGGGCCAATAACCGAGAAGACAGTTCCTAGCATGGAAAATTGGGCCTGTATGTCCGTTAGCCTCTCGCGTGGAAACAGCTGTGGCACAATTGCATTTTTTGCATTGAAAAAAGTGTAGCTTACCGTCGACAACATAAACCCGAACAAATATAACTGCCACAAATGCAGAGTATTGAGCCAAATGAGCACAACTAAGATCGTAGCCAGTACCGCTTGTATACCACTAGCCCACATCATCATTTTCCGGCGGTTCATCCGATCGACTACCGCGCCCGCAAGCATGCCTAGCAATACGTTAGGCGCAAAATCCATCACTCGCATCGTGCTCATCGCTAACGCAGATTGGGACCATTCATAAATAAATAGCGGCAGGACAAAGCTGTAAATCTGGCTGGCCATCGTCATGATCAGCATGCCTGCATAGAGCACATTGAAATTCCGGTACTGGTGCAATGATTGATTTGTCATACATGTTTTTCCTCCCTTGATGTTACGATTAGTGTAAAATAAATAAATAGGAACAAAAAGTGATGACTTTTGAGTGTTAGTTCACCTTTTAGGAGGATAAGCATGTATCTTTATTTGCTTGAGCTTGCCAGACATTTTCCTCATGAGGTCGAAGTCGAGACTGGGGTTGAAGAGCTGGCAGCGTTATTTCACTGCTCCACCCGCTATACGAAGACCATACTTAAGCAACTTCATCAGCAGGGCGACGTTCACTGGACGTCTTTTCAGGGGAGGGGAAAGAAACCACGTCTTCTACTTAAGAAGAGCCAAGCTGAAATCATTCACCGCTATTTTCACTCTTTATTGAAGAAAGGAGATTTCCCTAAAGCGTTTCAACTGATCTCCGAACATGGATTGTTCCAAGATGAAGAAATCAAATGCCTTATCGAAGATGCTTATGGTCTGCAACACATCGTACAGGATAAAAAACCGCTGGATGTGTTTCGTTACCCGCATCCCGATACGCGCCTCGTGCTCGATCCGGTCTATACGATTTCAAGGCATGATGCTCATTTTGTCGAACAACTATTTGAGACACTATTCAAATTCGATATCCATTCTCAACAGCCCGCACCTAACCTTGCCCGCGCTATCGATTCTGAAGATGGGATCACGTGGCGAATCTTGCTGCGAAAGGGGGTCCGCTTCCATGATGGTTCGCGTGTCACAAGCAAAGATGTGATGGCAACACTCAAGCGGGCCGAAAAAGTATACAACACGTTCATTCCGTTCGAACGCATGTTAATTGAAGATGACTTTACGTTAGTCGTACAGCTTAAAAAATGCAGTTATGTATTTCCACGATTATTGTGCAGCCCGAAGCTGTCCATTGTACCGTACCAGTGGATCGAAAAGGGAGAAAAGGGTATACCGCCAGGGACAGGGGCATTTCGCTTGGCGAGCATATCGGATACCTTCGTGAAGCTGGAGGCTTTCGAGCAATATTTCGGCTACAGGCCTTGGCTTGATCAGGTGGAAGTGATTCATACGCCAAGCCTGCTCACATTTGGCCTGACGACGAGCGTATCAGCAGCACCGAATGATGCTGCCACAAAAATAGAACAGATCGAGCAGGGGGCAGATTATATACTGCTTAACGGCAATGAATCTAGCGTGTTCCACGATGTTAACGCTAGACAATGGCTCTACGATGCGATTTCAAGCGAAGCGTTTTGCTTGTGGGAAAAAGGGGAATTCGTAGCAACAAGCTTCGTACCAAACCGCGAGGAACGCCCATTGTCCAAGCGATCCGTACGCCCGAAGCCTGACATCCCTTGGTCAACGATTCGCATTCTCGTGCAGCAGATTCGGCCGGGAGTCAATCATTTGCGAGAAGCTGAAGTGTTGGAGCGGCTTTTGCTTTCGCACGGACTACAATGTTCTATCCAACTCGTATCTTATGAAGATAGACATAGGGAAATAGGGGATTCATACGATTCATTTGATTGTTTTGTAGGAGGAATTGCTTTACGTAATGATGTTATTGTATCGGCACTTATGATGCTGCAAGCTAAAGAAAATTACTTCATGCTGTCCTTGCCTGAGCAGGATCAGGAGTATGTAAGCAGCCTCCTTAACAAGCTTCATCGTGAACCATTTGATGAGAAAAAAGTACAATTGTTATTTGAGGAAGTCGAATCGTTCTTTACCGGACGAGCCATCCTCAAATTTTTAACTCACCGTCGCCATGCGCTCTATGTATCAGAACATAGCCCATTTTACAATATCCAGATCGATGCCCACGGTAAAATAGACTATCGTTCCATCGTGAAGCGATACGACTAACAGGCGAGGCTTAACGCTACACTATGCTGGTGCACAGACTAAACACGTGTTTACGGATCTAGCAATTTGCTGTGTGTCTACGATATGATGCGCTTTCGGGCAATGAATATAGGGGTTCAATTAGCAACATAATAAATAAAGAATGACATGACTGAAAAAAGTTCTCAATTTATAATCATTATAAAATAGCTTGACAGATTGCATCGTTTAGTAAATAATAATGATTATAAAGTGAGTTCAGTATTCAACATGTAACGACAGCAAGTTCTGAATTTACTCTATACACTAAAAAATATAAAACAAGAGGAGATATAAATCATGTCACTTATCGGAACAGAAGTACTACCATTCAAAGCATCTGCATTTCAAAAAGGTCAATTCATCAACGTTACAGAAGAAAACTTCAAAGGTAAATGGAGCGTAGTTTGCTTCTATCCAGCTGACTTTACATTCGTTTGCCCTACAGAACTTGAAGATTTGCAAAACCAATACGAAACGTTGAAACAACTTGGCGTTGAAGTATATTCCGTATCTACAGATACTCATTTCACACATAAAGCTTGGCACGCAAGCTCTCCTGCAATTGGTAAAGTTGAATACATCATGATCGGCGATCCTTCCCATGTGATTTCCCGCAACTTCGATGTATTGATCGAAGCTGAAGGTCTGGCAGATCGCGGTACATTCATCATTGACCCAGATGGTGTTATCCAAACAGTTGAAGTTACTGCTGGCGGCATCGGCCGTGATGCAAGCGCGCTTGTGAACAAAATCAAAGCTGCACAATACGTTCGCAACAATCCAGGTGAAGTTTGCCCAGCAAAATGGCAAGAAGGTTCTGAAACATTGAAGCCAAGTCTTGATCTCGTAGGCAAAATTTAAGGTGTGATTAAAAATGAAACTAGATAATGAGATAAAAACACAACTAGCACAGTACCTTCAACTATTGGAAGGCGACGTGGTGCTAAAAGTCAGTCTTGGTACAGATGAAGCTTCTCAAGAGATGTCAGCATTGGTTGAAGAAATTGCAAGTATGTCTGCTAGAATAACAGTGGAAAAAACGCAATTATCTAGAACACCTAGCTTTAGCGTAAATCGTGTTGGTGAAGATACAGGTGTTACGTTTGCTGGAAATCCGTTGGGACACGAGTTCACTTCATTAGTGTTGGCGCTATTGCAAGTTAGTGGAAGAGCTCCAAAGGTTGAACAAAGTGTCATCGATCAGATTAAGAGCATTCGTGGCGAGTACACGTTTGAATCTTTCATTAGCTTGAGCTGTCATAACTGTCCTGATGTTGTACAAGCTCTTAACTTGATGAGTATTTTCAATCCAGGTATTTCGCATACGATGATTGATGGTGCTGTCTTCAAGGAAGAAGTAGAAAGTAAGAACATTATGGCTGTGCCAAGCGTGCACCTCAATGGCGAATTTTTCGGAAGCGGTCGTATGACGATTGAAGAAATTCTTGCTAAGTTGGGTAATGCTCCGGACGCATCCGAGTTTGACGATAAAGATCCTTTTGATGTCCTTGTTATTGGTGGTGGCCCATCAGGAGCAAGTGCAGCTATTTACGCGGCGCGTAAAGGGATTCGGACAGGCATCGTTGCTGATCGCTTTGGCGGTCAAGTCAATGATACGGTCGGCATTGAGAACTTTATTAGTGTGAAGTACACGGAAGGTCCTCAGCTCGTTGCAAACATTGAACAGCAAGTGAAAGAATACAACATTGATGTTATGAAATTGCAGCGTGCTAAGCGTCTAGAGAAGAGAGATCTAATCGAAATCGAACTCGAAAACGGTGCTGTGCTAAAAAGTAAGACGGTAATCGTATCGACAGGCGCTCGTTGGCGCAATATGGGCGTCCCTGGTGAAGCAGAGTTCAAGAACAAGGGTGTAGCTTATTGCCCGCACTGTGATGGTCCTTTGTTCATCGGTAAAGATGTCGCGGTTGTTGGTGGCGGTAATTCCGGTATCGAAGCGGCGATTGATCTTGCAGGTATCGTGAAGCATGTAACGGTGCTTGAGTTCGCGCCAGAACTTAAAGCTGATGCTGTACTACAAGATCGTCTGTATAGCTTGCCGAATGTTACGGTTCTCAAGAACGTGCAGACAAAAGAATTAACCGGAACGGACAAGCTTAACGGTATCACTTACATCGAACGTGATACTGGAGCAGAGAAGCATATCGAATTGCAAGGTGTATTTGTACAAATCGGTCTTGTGCCGAACACAGATTGGTTAGCTGACACGGTTGAACGTACTCGCATGGGTGAAATCGTGGTTGACAGCCATGGTGCTACAAACGTACCTGGCGTATTTGCTGCCGGTGATTGTACGAATAGTCCATACAAGCAGATTATCATTTCTATGGGATCTGGTGCGACTGCAGCTTTAGGCGCTTTCGATTATCTTATTCGCAATTAATTGATATTGTAATTAAACAGCAAGTGCTTCCTATTTCTTGATAGGTAAGCGAAGAGCAGCCCTCATTTTTATAAAATGGGGGCTGCTCTTTTGCATTGTTTTGCTAAACGAAGGGTGATGAACTGATTTGACAGTCTAACCTATAGGTGTGACATCTATTTTGTCTGACTTCCTAAGTAGTCCCTCCATTTTCCCGTTTTAAAGACACAATAATCTTCTTTATCCAAACCTACATCATGACAAACATCGGTACAATCGTCTTTACATCACGCATCCCTTACTTTGTAATACACGACATGACTTACGTAATGAACAATAACGGGCTCACCACGACTGGCGGCCATAGACGGACTCGTCTGAAAGTGTATTTTATATATTTTTTGTCTTTGACTAAAGAAAGGGGAACGAATTTATGCATACCTATGCAAATGTTGTCCGCAAAGCAATCTATTTTTTTATAGCGGTAACCTTAACTTTCGTGCTGTTTCCGTATGGTTGGGCACATGCAACACCTACTAATTCAGCACCATTCCGAGAGGAAAAAGTTACTTTTGTGAGCGGCACAGGTCCATTTGAAGAAGTCATTAACGGCACGATGTTGATTCCAAATGGACAAGCTGCCATGCATCCTGGCATTGTGCTGGCACATGGTTCCGGTACGACAGAGCGCGGTGGCGGGAGTCAAACAGCGGTTCGCAAAGAAGCTGAGGTGTTCGCTAACGCGGGAATCGCGACATTGCTGTATAACAAGCGCAGTAAAGGTTACTCCAAAACGAATCGTTCCTATGAACTGTTGGCGCAAGATTTAATTGCTGGCGTACAAGCTTTACAAAAACGGCCGGACGTTATAAAAAGCAAGGTCGGCGTGTGGGGAATCAGTGAAGGTGGATGGGTGGCCCCTATAGCAGCGGCACAATCCAAAGAAATTGCTTTTGTAATTACAAGTGGAGGGCCGGGGATTTCTCCGGTACAGCAGCAGTCTTGGAATTTAGAAAACCGCCTGCGGCATCAAGGAGTGAGCGCTCACTCCGCGATTCAATCGCTGGTCCGCAATGGAGCTGGTGTCATGCTCTCGCTGTCTCCGTCAGAAACAGATATGTACGACCCTGTTCCGACCTTGAAAAAAGTCCAACAGCCTTTTTTAGCGATATGGGGCAGCATCGATCGCCAAGTGCCGCCTGCGGAAAGTGCGCAAATTTTTAAAGATGCATTTGAGAGTTCAGGCAACCGATTGTACACCTTACAATTTATCGAAGGAGCCGATCATCCTATTTACAATAGTTCTGATAATGGGTTTCGCACCCTAAAAACGTTATATCCGGGCTACGCGGAAGCTATGACATCTTGGATCAAGCAAGTCGTTGCAGGAAACCCTCCAGTAGCTCAAACGTTAGGAAAGACTCCTATACAGATGAGTTTAAGCTCCACAGAGGTGAAGAAGATAGATTGGTACGACTTATATTGGCTTCATTTAGGCGTATCGGCAATTGTACTAATCAGTGGCATATCTGTATGGATCGCATTGCTAGTCAATAAGATCAGAAAGCGCAAGACGCTGATTGTAAATGGGTATACACGTTGGGCCAGCCTGACGGCCATCGTCTCGATTATTAGTTTCTGGACGTACCTCGTCTCATTCTGGATGAATGGCGGGAGGAATATTGGGTTCGTGTTATTCGGAAGCCCGCTAATATGGTTAATCATTCAGCTTATATCTACAGTGACTGTTATTCTCACGTTAATTGCATTAATAGTCGCCATTCGTAGAAGGGGCGGGCAACAACGACATGGGATTGAAACGCTGGCGCTTGGGGCCGGATTGATGTTTATTCCTTGGGCGTTCTATTGGCATCTATGTTTCTTTATATCATAAAATCCCAAATTTTGTTGACGAAGCTGCGATATTATTATAGTTTTATATATTATTACATATTGTATAACCGACACTCGGTATTTTCGACGAGTACGTCTTGCACGTATAATCATGATTGAATTGACCGTTGGATTAATAGTGGGTGTCTTCTTTTTTCGAAATGAAGTTCTGGCTATGAATGAAGGCGTAGTAGGAGGGGTAACCGTGCAGACCTTATTATTTTTTTAATACGAGCTTGAAGTAGAAGCTCGTATCGATCCTATAGCTATCGATACGAAATTACAACATTTCGGAGGTAGCGATGATGGAACAAATAAGTTTCGAAATTAATAATGTGGAATTGACTTATTTAGATAAAGTGGTATTAAAAATGGATAGATTAGCTGTACATCAATGGGATCGCATCGGTATTGTCGGAAGAAATGGTGCAGGGAAAAGTAGCTTAATAAAGTTGCTTGCTGGTCTTGTTCAACCATCTAGTGGGAAAGTGCATCGTCACGTAGAGTATGGTTATTTTGAGCAAATTGATGCTCCTACAGCCGAAGAAGCCGACCCAGCGTTACTCGGAAGATTGGCTGTTCCACAACATGCTGATCAGTTAAGTGGCGGAGAGCAAACAAAGCTGAAGCTGGCACAAATGTTCACTCATTATTACGAAGCATTACTCATGGATGAGCCGACAACACACTTGGATCAAGGTGGTATTTCATTTTCACTTGATGAATTATGGTATTACTATGGAGCTCTTATCTTAATTAGTCATGACCGTGCTGTACTAGACGAACTCGTCACAACGATTTGGGAAGTACATGATGGTAAGGTACACGTCTATTCAGGAAATTACAGCGCATACTTAGCACAGAAACAGTTGGA
The DNA here is from genome assembly GCF_021223605.1 of Paenibacillus sp. 481. NCBI lineage: Bacteria > Bacillati > Bacillota > Bacilli > Caryophanales > Paenibacillaceae > Paenibacillus > Paenibacillus sp. 481. Next base: position 5,347,738 of record NZ_CP075175.1, on the reverse strand, counting down.
ACGTGAACAACAGAGTCAAGCTCATGAGCAATTCATCAAAGAAAAGAGTCGACTTGAAAAAGCAGCGCAAGAGAAGATGAAAAGGGCTGAAAAAATCGCGCAAGCAGGGAGCATGTCGAAGCGAGAATCAAAGGCCAAACCGAACAGTATGGTGGAAACCAAATCTAAAGGTACGAGTCAAAAAGCAGTGCATCGTGCCGCAAAAGCGATTGAACAGCGAATGGAAAAACTGCAGGAAGTTGAAGCTGTGCATGCGGAAAAGCAAATGGTGTTCCGCCAATCAAAAGCTTTGGCGCTGCATAATAAGTTTCCAATTATGGCTGACAGGCTTACTCTCCAGGTAGAGGATAACGTATTACTGAATGAAGTAAGTTTCCAGCTTCCGCTTGGAAAGAAAATAGCCATTACTGGTGCAAATGGTAGTGGTAAAAGTACATTGCTACAGCATATTGCGAATAGTGGTGCAGGTGTAACCCTTTCTCCAAAAGCGAAAATAGGTTACTTCCGTCAAATGAGCTATCAATTTACAAGTGATGAAACGGTACTAGAATTTGTAAAAAATCGCTCGGAATATGAGGAAGGATTTTTACGAGGCGTGTTACATTCGATGCAATTCGTCGGCTCGGATATACGAAAAAGTGTGAGATCATTAAGTGGTGGGGAAGCGATTCGCCTCCAACTTTGTCAGTTGTTCTTAGGGGAATATAACATATTATTGTTAGACGAACCGACCAATTTTTTAGATATTCATGCGATTGAAGCCTTAGAACGGTTTATTGCTGCATATGAAGGAACTATCATATTTGTATCACATGATAAGAAGTTCGTCACACATGTAGCGGATTTGCAGTTTAATATTATGGATAAAAAAATGGTATCAACAGTAATTTCAAGTTAGTTTACGATAAGCCGCCAAGATCATCTTGGGGGCTTATTTTTTATGCCTTCTGTTTTGATTGGAGCATTTTATTCACCTAAATGTGAAATTTGAACCTCCATTTTCCATAAAGTGTATTGACTAATTTTATAGATAATATTATTATTCGTTTATTAATAAATAAACAAATTTAGTTTTTGTTTATAAAATTAAAAATTGAGGATGCTGCGTGCATGAATCGATAGGAGGTTGATTTTTTATGAAGGAAGAACAAAAAGGAACTATATTTCCAGCCGAACCGCAGGACCGGATGAACTATTTATTGGGGCTGTTTTTTGCTGCCCAACACATTGGAGCCACACTACATTTTTCTAAGCAGCTCGATACCAGCTTATTAAAGCAAGCCCTCCAACTTATAGCAGCCAAAAACCCTATTTTAAACAGTAGATTTGTAGAGGCTGAAACGCCTTATTGGGAAAAATGTATAGATTGTTCAGTCGAGTCCATTTTGTCGGTTCAGAGCTGTGAAGATAATGAAAGGGAAGCCGTAATAGAAGCGTATCTTGCGCAGCCGATTGAATGGATTAACGGTCCTGTGTTGGAAATGCAGTTGTTTAGATCCAATCATGATTCCCTCTGCTTAAAAGTTTCGCATCTTTGCATGGATGGGGCAGGGGTAAAAGAGTTTATACAGCTGTTGGCTACGCTATACACGCGGCTATATAAGGGAGAGGTTTACGATTCAATCCAGCAAGAAATGATAGAGAGCGAACAAGGTTTTCGGGATCAAGCTCCTCTGTTTGCAGCATTAGGAATTACGGATATTTCGTCAGCCCTCCAACAGCACGCAGGGGCCGCTTCCCTCTGGTCTTTTCCAGCTCATTCACAAGAGAACCTAACTCCTGTGATCGCGATGAGAAGCTTGGATCAACAGCAAATGGAAAAGCTCACTGCACGAACCAAAGCCGTCGGAGCTACGATCAATGATGGCTTGCTTGCGGCCTATTTCCGCTCCATTGCGAAGCAGGCAGTCTATATGGAGCCTCGTACCAAAGAAAAAGCCATTGGGATGACGGTCGATTTGCGCCGATATTTGCCGAATCGCACAACAGGGGCGCTGTGTAATTTGTCCGGCATGGAGATGCCGGAGATTGAAATGAATGAAGGCGAGCGGTTTGAGACAACGCTGGAAAAAGTGAAGCGCGCCATGGATGCGATTAAGGAGAATAAACCCGGCTTGTCTTCTGCAGCAGGGGTGGAGAAGATGGCGGCAATGCCTCTGTCCGCTGCCAGAGCGGTGATGGCGAAGCAGTATGAAATGGGGAGCCAGCTGAACATGGCGTTGCCGCTGATGACCAATTTCGGTGTCCTATCGAAACATGTTATCCAATTTGGAGCTTGTGATGCGATAACGGGTCACATGACTTCGCCGATTATGTATGCCCCGTGTTTCAGTGTGGGGGTAAGCTCCTATCGCAATAAGCTCACGTTGTGTGTGGGCTATCATACGCCTGCTGTTTCCGAACAAGAGGTGAGCAGGCTTCTGGACAATATGGTGTTAGAGCTAACGGAGTAGTCGTATGCTATGCCATAGTTATCCGAAGCTCCTCTTGGAAGCTGAAGAAAACAGGGAGATTAGGTGGTCATCCATCGTACGAATATGTGCTAAGAAAACATGAATCACCATTCGCGCCTCATACCGGAGGAGCAAGAATTGACACTCTAGAACGCGTTACCATAAAGGAACGCGTTCTTCATTTTACAAAAAAGAAAAATGAAGTAGTATCGATATATGTTCTTGTCATCCAAATACGATATAATAGTAATTAATAAGTGTTGTTGACGCTCTTATGAATCTACTGTATTTTCATATGGTGTTACACATCATATATGGACATCCGTTTTCTATAGACGGACATGTCCATTTTTTTGTGTAGGGTAGCTAACAAGACCAGAAATAGTTGAATTTATTATTTAAATGGAACAATATATATCTCACCAACTAATCAGAAGGAGAGTGTAATTTGTGAGCGAAACATGCGTTCCGACTGGCGTGGGACTAAAAGACACTGGCTTTGGATACACCTTATCCATAATAGGCGGTAAATATAAAATGATCATTATGTATTGGCTGGCTGAAAATAAGGTTATGCGGCATAATGAGCTGAAGCGATGTATCGGTACCATTTCCTTTAAAACGCTAAGCGTTATGTTAAAAGAGTTAGAGGCAGATGACCTTATTATACGTAAGGAATTTCCCCAAATACCTCCAAAGGTTGAATATTCATTATCGGAACGTGGTCTTTCTCTCATCCCAGTGTTAAATATGATGTGTGAGTGGGGAGAGCAAAACAGTACATCAGCTCTGGAGGAAGTACAGCGGTAGGCATAGCTATTTCAATTGATAGTAAGAGTAGGCTATAGCTTGATTTATTTACTTGCAGGCAAATGAGTTTTTCCTCGAACATAAGCAATCACAATGAAATCATTACATTTCTGAAATTGAACATCAGCGACACTTCGAACGTTTTTTCGTTCTGAAGTGTCGCTTTATTCATATTCGTGCATTGCAGAAGTTAAAAAGAATCACTTGTTAAGCATTAAAAGCCAGCTATACCAGTCCTAGGTTACGTATGAACATATGTGTTGACAGGCCTATTTTGTTATGGTTTACTAATGTACAATTGCCATTGAGAATCAGTCTCAATGTTATTATCAAGACTGACAAGATTCAAATTACAGCTGGATAGGAAAGGGAGAGAGCACATTGTTCAGGTCAAACCGAATATTACTTACACTCGTTGCGCTTGTCGTATTTACACTCCTTATCGTTGGTTGCGGGGGGAATAAATCCGCAGAGACAACGTCTTCACCTAAGCAAGAAACCTCAGCAACGAAGCAGGATCAAGCGTCTGACCCCAAGAACGAAATTCGCGTTATTAATCATGCCATGGGCACGACTGAAATAAAAGGTACGCCGCAACGTATTGTGACCTTGTATCAAGGCGCAACGGATGCTGCCGTCGCTTTAGGAATTAAACCGGTAGGAGCTGTCGAATCTTGGTGGGAGCAGCCTTACTATGAATATATCAGGAAAGATCTCAAAGATGTTCCTGTCGTCGGTCAAGAGACACAACCCAATTTAGAAGAGATATCAAAGCTGAACCCCGATTTAATTATTGCATCTAAAGTACGTCATGAAGCCATCTACGAACAGCTAACTCAAATTGCACCTACTGTCACTCATGAAACACTATTCAAGTTTAAAGAAACGGTTGAGCTTGTTGGAAATGCGGCGAATAAGCAAAATGAGGCGCAAACCCTTCTATCCCAATGGGAGAATAGGATAGCCGATTTCAAACAACAAATTACTGCAAAGCTCGGAAGCAAGTGGCCGATGAAAGCATCTGTACTTAACTTTAGAGCTGGTCAAGCGCGAATTTATGCGGGTAGCTTCGCTGGCGATATTTTAAGTGAGCTCGGTTTTGCACGTACTGAATTTTTACAGAAAGAAGTTGATAAAGGTTCGACAGTAATCCGTTTGACGGATAAAGAGAGTATTCCGAATATGAACGCAGATGTCAGCTTCGTATTTTTGACAGACCCTGAAGGTGAGCCAGCTGTTCAGCAAACATACGATGAATGGAAAGCACATCCTTTATGGAAAAAGCTCGATTCGGTTAAGCTGAACCAAGTATATGAAGTTGGCGAAGTGGTATGGAACATGGGGGGCGGTATTATTGCTGCCAACATGATGCTGGATGAACTTTATGATCGATTCGAATTAAAAAATAATAAGTAATAAATAAACTTATCACAAGAATAGAGGTGTATTCATGACCTCTATTCTTGTTGTTCGATACAAACAGGAGTGGAAACGAGAAGAATGATACATTTATTTTCGAGTCTAACAGCAAAAATGATAGGTTTAATTTTTGGTTTATGCCTTCTTATGGCTTCATTTATGCTCAGTATTGTTTATGGGCAAATTCCGATCTCATTTCGTACGGCCATCGAAGCCTTTACTCATTTTGACGGACAGTCCGAAGAACATGTTATTGTCACAACGTCAAGAATTTCACGAGCAGTAATTGCAACCGTTATTGGGGCGAGCTTGGCGATTGCTGGAGCACTCATGCAAGCATTGACGAAAAATCCACTAGCGTCTCCTAGTACGTTCGGCATCAACGCGGGCGCTATTTTTTTTATTGTACTCGCCCTCACTTTCTTTTCACTCTCTTCCTTAACCCACTATATGTGGGCTGCCTTTTTTGGCGCTGGAGTCGCAGCAGCAATGGTCTATTTTCTTGGATCGATAGGAAGAGACGGACTATCACCAATTAAAATAGTTTTGGCCGGATCGGCTATGACGGCCTTATTCGTAAGCTTAACTCAAGGGATGCTAGTCATAAGTGAACAAAATTTAGAACAAGTGCTATTCTGGCTAGCTGGTTCTGTAGCAGGGAAATCAGTCGAAATGCTAGTTCCTGTATTGCCGTTTATCGTTGGAGGCTGGCTGTTGGCATGTTTACTAGGAAATTCGATCAACATTCTTACCTCTGGAGATGATATAGCAACAAGTTTGGGTCAACGAACCACTTTAGTGAAAGTATTAATGGCAACTGCTATCGTATGCCTTGCCGGAGGCTCCGTTGCAGTAGGGGGATCTATTGGCTTTGTAGGTTTAATTGTCCCACATCTTGTTCGTGGTCTTGTAGGAATCGATTATCGCTGGATTATACCTTATTGTGCGATATTTGGAGCCAGTTTATTGCTGCTGGCAGATGTGTCTGCAAGATTTATTATTATGCCCCAGGAAGTTCCGATTGGCGTCATGACCGCTATAATTGGAACACCCTTCTTTATTTATATTGCGCGCAGGGGGCTTAAAAAAACGTGAGTAAATACATTTCGTTACGAAATCGGTCTGCAACAGCGTCTATTTTTCTGGACAAGAAAACGATCGTTGTCCTTTTTGGATTAGGATGTCTACTTCTCATGCTATTTTTGGTGGGGTTATCCATCGGTAGTACGATGATTCCCCCTGTAGAGGTAATCAAACAAGTATTGGGCATCGGGAATGGGAAATTTACGTTTATTATTGATTCCATCAGACTTCCGCGCATGTTACTTGCCTTGCTCGTGGGAGCTGCGCTTGGCGTTTCGGGCCTTATTTTGCAAAGTATGATTAGAAATCCGCTTGGCTCTCCAGATATAGTTGGGATTACAGGTGGAGCTTCCTTCGCGGCTGTTATTTTTATCACTTATTTTGCTGGCTCCATAAGCATGAAATGGCTGCCTGCTGCCGCTATAGCAGGTGCCGGAATCATGTCTATGCTTGTTTATACATTAGCATGGAAAAAAGGGGTCACCCCGATTCGACTTGTTCTTGTCGGAATTGGGATGGCGGCAGCGATGGGGGCGATGACCACGTTGCTGCTCGTACTCGGTAGTACGGTCACTACGAGCCATGCTTATCTCTGGCTAACTGGAAGTGTATACGGTGCGAGTTGGGCGAAGGTTTATGCTATGCTACCCTGGGTGCTTATTTTTGTCCCATTAACCTTATTATTTTCCAGAACCGCGAATGCACAGGAGATGGGGGACCAAGTCGCCACTAGTCTAGGTGTTCGGGTGCAAATGCACCGATTCGGTTTGCTATTTGTTAGTGTTGCCTTAGCAGGATCGGCTGTAGCGTTCGCTGGAGGCATAGGATTTGTAGGTTTAATTGCACCGCATATCGCCAGACAACTGGTTGGACGAGCAATGGGAGGATTGGTTCTCGTGTCGGCCCTCATCGGTGGGATGATCGTGTGTGCAGCAGATATCGTGGCCAGAACCGCCTTTATTCCGCTTGATATTCCAGCCGGTGTATTTGTATCTGGAATTGGGGCGCCATTTTTTATTTACTTACTGTATCGTAATCGTCATCAATAACTGATGGGAAACAGCCTACATGGAAGAGGTAGAGAGAGAATGAATAAGAGTAACTTGCAGCTGTCCTTGTTTGAGCCAGAGGAAGTAAACATTCTAACAGAACATTTTCGTTTGACCTTACATGCGTCGCGAGACAGCCGTTTATCCATTCCAGCGGTAGATTTGTTGGATACAGCAAAGTGTCAGGAATACTTAGAAGCGGCAAAGACGATCTTTCAATGCTCAAATGCAGCTGCTAGCTTGTCTCAATTGTCCAAGAGATATGCTTATCTCACAATGGCTTCTGGCCTTTATGCCATGACGATGTTTAATAAGGGATTGGATTACTCGATTGAAAACTGTCATATTGAGTCCGTGGATGAAGACAAGTCTTGGCTGCCTGAGGTATGTTTAAGCGATTGGCGAGTAACCGAGCCTACAGGCGGAGATCGGTATATTTGGCGTGAACAAATGATTCAACGTATTTTTGCGGGGAATATGGCGGAAGTGTGGAATTCTGTCTCCAAAGTGGCAAAGGTGCCGACCTCTATTTTATGGGAAAATGCAGCTATTTCCGTATATTGGCTGTATGAAAGGCGCATGTTAGAGGGGGCTAGTGATCAACAAAAAGCTCGTATTCAAGAAGATTTTCAATATTTAGTTCAAGAAGCGCCAGCACATCTCTTTGGAGAAAGAGAGAATCCGATGAAAAAGTATAACAGTCCTAAATGTACAACGTCTTATTCGGACACGCCGATCCGTGTTCGAAAGACATGCTGCTTTTTATACAAAATTTCGGATGATCATGATTACTGCTTAACTTGTCCAAAATTAAAATGAGGTAATGCGGCATAATGAGCTCATGTAAATCAAAAGAAGTATCTCCTGAACACGGAAATACTTCTTTTTTATTTAGCTTTAATCAAGTAATTGATTACAGATTGTTAATAAACTTCAAATAATTTTGTGCACTTGTGTCCACTTCGCTTGCAGACGGCTCATATTCTGTGCCATAAAACGCAAAGAACGAACGATAATCGGCATGGCAGTATAGGAAGGAAGTTTCAAAAGGAGCTAACAAATGTTCCAGTGTGTACTTATATCTTCCCTCTGCACTATAATCTGCTTGTTTAATTCCGGCCGATACAGCTAAAGCAATTTTGCGATCTTTTAATTTATCGCCTCCGTTTGAACCATAAGCCCAACCATATGCAAACACGTCATCAAGCCATTTTTTAAGCAGCGGCGGGCAATTAAACCAATACACTGGGAACTGTAGAACCAGATTACCATGTGATTCAATGAGTTGTTGCTCTTTTTCCACATCGATGTTTCCGTCAGGGTAAACCTTATGCAATTCATGTACCGTATATTTTTCCGGATATTTATGGAGTTCCTCGACCCACCGTTTATTGATGACGGATGTTTCTATGCTTGGGTGTGTTACGATTACAAGAGTTTTCAAAGTTTTGTCCTCCTTTAAGGGTGGTTTGTGATTTATGTTTTGAGTATAAAGAGATCACTACAAAAATGTAAGTATGCACTTTTAGTACAGGTACTTACATAAAGGTTAGTGTCAAATCAGTTATGGGCTAGTGGATCAATTTTAGAAAAATCGACACATAAGTTAGATTTTTCTAATGGTTATAAAGCAGGAATTGGTTAGTAAAAAAAGAAAGGGTATAAACGTACCAAAAAAATTGTATTTTGCCGAATTCCTGTTCAGGAAACGGGGGATCCACTTGGGTGAATTAATCTATTGCAAAAAGATTATAGGGAAACCTTCTTCCGAACCCTTAGCTAACCTCGTAGGCATCGAAGGGGGAAACTAGTTTTGAAAAAAGTTGTAGCATCATTATTAGTGAGTGTGATGTGTTTTAGCTTTGCGGGGAGTGCCTTCGCTGATGAAATGAAGATCGAACATGCAGTTGATGAAGTGGTCGGGACGCCTTATAAATGGGGAGGTACGACCGTAGATGGATTTGATTGCTCGGGATTCATTTTGCACATATTTAATCAGTATGATGTAGATCTTCCAAGAACCTCAAAGTTACAAGCCGAAGAAGGAGAACATGTGGAACAAGAAGATTTACAACCTGGCGATCTTGTCTTCTTTAATACGGACGGTAAAGGTATTTCTCATGCCGGTATATTCATAGGAGACGGACAATTTGCTCATTCTTCAAGCAATAAAGGTGTTCGAATTAGTAAACTATCTGAGAACTATTACGAAAAACGATACGTTACAGCTCGTCGTGTAATATCTGAGGATGTATATTCCGTAATGACTAGTATGGAGCATGAGGCTTAAGAAAGAACGAACCTGCATGGTTTGAAGTTTCTTCGTAAAGTAGACAAGACGAACTAGGGGGAAGCTAAGAACATTTTGTTGCATTAATCGCCCGTATCGGATGTCGTGGGGTATCAGAAACCTGCTCGATGGAAAGGAATAAGAGCATCGGGTTTGGGATGTACTTACTATGAAGGGAGTGTCGCTGGTTATGATTAGTAAAGTCGGTCAAATTATGTTGTATGTAAATAACCAAGATGAGGCAGTGAATTTTTGGACAGAAAAAGTAGGGTTTCGTGTCATTTCTGAAGAAAATAACGGCCAAGGAATGAGATGGATTGAAATTGCTCCAACAACAGGAGCCGAGACAAGCATCATTCTGCACAATAAAGAACTCGTTGCTAAAATGTCACCTGGAATGAATCTGGGGACACCTTCTTTGATGTTTTTTGCAGAGAATTTTAATGAATTACATAGCGAATTAGTCAATAAAAATGTTAAAGTCGGAGAAATTGTAAATATGGGTTCCAGCAGAGTGTTTAACTTTGCCGATTATGAAGATAATTACTTTGCTGTAATGGAAAAATAACAAGTTTCTAGTATATAGGCTCTATAAACATTAAAAGACGGCAGCCAGAAATATGTGGCTGTCTTTTCTTTTTTGAAGCGTATTTACGATGAAGACAAGCGGCCGATGAGGTGTGCTAACTTGACTTATCTAAGTCATTGGAGATATTATAGACTCATTGAGTCTTTAATTAAGAGGTGAGAAGAGTGAAGTATTCGAAGGCAACGAATTATGCCCTGCATACGATCGTTTATTTGGCCCTGTTACCAGCGGGCAAGACAATAGGTGTAAAGCCATTGGCTGAAGTACAGAAAGTGTCGCCTACGTATCTTTCTAAAGTATTAACGACTTTAGTTAAGTCCGGCTTTATTGAATCGGGCACAGGGGTAAACGGTGGATACAAATTAATTAAAGATGTAAAAACGATTACATTTTTAGATATCATACATGCTATTGAGGGGACAACTTCGTTATTTAATTGTAGCTTAGACAATAAGATACATGATAGACAAAATTGTTTCATCGAAAAAGTAATGAATGAAGCTGAGCAAAAAATGGAAAATCATTTACAAACTCAAACGATAGAACATGTCTTACAGAAGGTAGACAGAAATGTTGTGAATTTCATACATTATGTAGCGAATTAATTTTTAATCTAATTATCGATTACAACTATCTTTAATATCCTTAAAATATCAATCATGAACACGAAATGGAGTTAAGCAATGACTAAAGATCCTACATTCAATTCTGCAATGGCAGCAACGTACGAAAAAAACTCTCGTATCTCGGTTCCGACGTATGACGCGTTATTTGCAATGGTTCAATCGTATTACCGCTTACAATTAGGCGAGCAAGCGGCCTCCTTGCTCGTGATCGGAGCAGGCACCGGCAATGAACTTTCCGCGTGGGGACCATCTAACCCGACATGGACATTTACTGGAGTCGACCCTTCAGAAGAGATGCTTAAGATAGCTAAGTATAAAGTAGTTGAACTAGGCTTTGAAAGTCGCGTTAGCCTCATCCATGGGACGATAGATGACCTTCCTCAGTCCGATTCGAAGTTCGATGCGGCAAGCTGTATTTTGGTTCTTCACTTCATTAACGATATTCAAGAAAAGTTGAACCTACTCGTGTCCATAAAAAATAAACTGAAGTCAGGTGCTCCTTTCGTTCTCGTAAGTGCGTATGGAGACCGTGACAATTCCGAACTGCAGGACAGGATGCAAATATGGAAAAGCTTCTGGGTAGAAGGTGGTCGCGAATTATCCGAAACAGACGAGATGATAAGCCACGCCTTGGCGAAACTTTCTTTCCTTCCTGAAACACAAATCGAAGGGTTATTGGCGGAAGCTGGTTTTACGAAAATAACTCGATTTTACTCGACGGGCATTATGGCGGGATGGATGTGCCATGCAGAGTAATTCGTGATTGGAAAAAAATGATGCATAAGTAGAGCCTGTACGACTAACGAACCAGTCAAACATAAATAAAGAGAAAGAGCAACTTTTGCTCTTTCTCTTTTCTATTTGTTATACTTTTTACTGTGTTCGCTATAATGGATATAGTGATTGAGGAAAGGGATGTACCTATGAAGAAAGTCATTGTTATTGGATCAGGAATTCTTGGAGCATCGACAGCATACCAATTAGCAAAGATGGGTGCAGATGTCATTATTGTAGATCGCAAAGATAAAGGCCAAGCTACAGATGCGGCTGCTGGTATTATTTGTCCTTGGCTCTCACAGCGACGGAATCAGGCTTGGTATCGGCTGGCAAAGGCTGGCGCCCATTTTTACTCCGGTTTGATTGAAGAGCTCAACAGCGAGGGTGAAACAGAAACTGGCTATGCTCAAGTTGGGGCTCTGTGTCTACATGATGATTTAGACAAAATCAAAAAGATGGAGGAGCGCGCGCATGTACGCAAAGCGGATGCACCGGAGATCGGCGAAATTACCCAGCTTGATGAAAAAGAAACCCATTCGCGGCTTCCGCTGTTAGCAGAAACATATCATTCTGTTCATATTAGCGGAGCTGCTCGGGTAGATGGTCGTGCGCTGCGTGATGCGTTGATCCGATCCGCACAAAGAAACGGGGCTATCTTGATTGATGGGGACGCCACGCTTCAATATGAGTCTAACAGTGTAACAGGAGTAACGGTCGGGTCACAAAGCTTCTCGTCTGACGTCGTTATTGCCTGTGCAGGGGCTTGGGCCAATGCGCTTCTACAGCCATTAGGCATTCACTTTAAGGTTAGCTATCAAAAAGCACAAATTATGCATTTACAAGTTCCTGACCAACAAGACACAGGCAAGTGGCCTCTAGTGATGCCACCTGCTGATCAATATATGCTCGCTTTTGAACACCAAAAGATCGTTATCGGCGCAACTCATGAAGATGATATAGCAGGCTACGATACGAGGGTAACGGCAGGTGGAATGCAGGAAATCCTGAATAAGGGGCTAACAATAGCACCTGGCTTAGCTAACAGCACCGTTCAAGAGGTAAGAGTTGGTTTCCGTCCCTTTACACCCGGTTTTCTGCCGGTAATCGGTGCTGTTCCGGGGTGGAATGGTTTAATGGCGGCAAACGGACTTGGAGCGTCCGGATTGACGATGGGCCCGTACCTTGGAAGCCAGCTAGCGAAAATGGCGCTAGGCATGGATCTAGATATCGATATAAATGATTATGATATTCGAACAGCAATGGATGAAAAATGATCCTTGTGCTACGGATAAGCTGAGATGGTTAGAAAAGCTCATTCTCCTTCATAAGTAGGGAAATGAGCTTTTTTTATCAAGAGTACATAAATAATATCATAATAAATCTTACAAGGAGACGATATAGGCTTTGCATTAAATCTGTACTAAAGGTAAGATTAATTCTATCTGTATCGTTTTATTTTGCAATATTTTCAGTCGAATGGGTATACGAACGTAAATTGGATCAATTATCCGCTACTTTATGAAGAAAAATTAACAAACCGCGATGTTGATTCTGATATAAATAAATAAGTAGGAGTGATTATAAAATGATTGATTCCATTTTAAGCTTTTTAAAAGAATTCGGAACATTAGGAATGTTTTTACATGGTTTTATTGATGCTATTATTTTCCCTATTCCCGCTTTTTTTACGCAGGTGTCCTTAAGCATGATCGATCCATCCAATGCGTTATGGCTGGCTACGGTTGGGTTTATTGGTTGTTTATTAGGTACGCCAGTTGGCTACTGGATTGGAAAAGTAGCGGGACGATCTTTTTTGAACAAAATACTCAAGAAAAAATGGGTCGATTCCGCTACAGCCATGTTTCACCGTCATGGGGAAACAGCTATTGTACTGGGAGCTTTCACACCTATTCCCTTTAAGATCTTCACGATATTGTCAGGCAGTACGAACTATCCTTTGTGGAAATTAATGGGTTACGCAGCGATCGGACGAGCGGCTAAGTTTTATATTGTTGGTATATTGTTTTATATTTATGGCACATTAGCTGAGAATGTAATTAATCAATACTTTACTTTAATATGTTTAGGGCTCCTTCTTATATTTTCCACAGGCTGGTTCCTAATTCGTAAGTTTCGTAGTAAAAAGGAAGCACAAGTCAAAGTAAGCAGTGAAGAGTATGAGAAATCAACCGAGAAACAATAAATGTTGCTTGGCTGTTAACGAATATAATGATAGTCATCTCATAATAGATGACGATGACATAACTTAGTTACACTAAAAACCGCGTAAATAGCGGTTTTTTTTATGCCATTACTTGTTGAATGCGAACTATCGTTGCGGTGAAAGCTTTCCAAGCAATGATGTAATGGCGTTGACTTTGCCCTTAGGGAAAGGCATATAGTGAACTTACACACCTTATCGATACGCAAAACGTGTAGGCCGTATGCAAATTTGGAAAAATGGAGGTGACCTCATGCTATCGATTGGTGAATTCTCAAAGATTTGCGAAGTATCAACAAAAACACTTCGATACTACGATGAAGTGGGGTTAATTAAGCCTGATGAGATCAATCCTGACAACGGCTATAGATATTATTCTATTAAACAATTAAAAAAGATGCTCTTCATTAATCGTTTGAAATCTTATCATTTTTCATTGGAAGAAATAAAAGCCATTCTGGAGTGGGATGCAGATCTATCTGACGAGCAGCTTTGTTCTGCCCTTAATCGTAAGAGAAGCGAATTACAAGTCAAGCTAAGTGCATTGGAATACACCCTACATCAAATGAATCAGGACATTTTAGCTTTGGGGCAGGGTATACCCATTATGACGTACCTTGATCATATACAGGTCGAACTTGTTGAAACCGAGCCCATCAACATCCTCTATACGCGTCAGAAGCTGAGTAGGGATGACTATGTTGCAGGATACGGAACGTATTTTAGCAGGTTATATGAAAAGGTTGCTACGCAACAACTCACCTTACGTGGTACGCCAATGACGATTTATCACAGCACAGAATACAATCCTGCTGGCAATGATACAGAGTTTGCTATCCCGATAGAAGAAGCTGTGAAGGGCACGCGAGATTTGTCTGGAGGCCTGTGTGCGAAGTCTGTGTTAAAGGGGGCATATTCAGAGTTGACATCGGTGTATGCCAAGCTGAGGGAATGGGTAGAGCATGAAGGATACGATATCGTGAAATCACCATATGAAGTATATATAACGGACCCCAATCAAGCCGTCGCTGCTGAGGAAATGGTTACCGAAGTGTATTTTCCGGTAAAGAAAAAAAGAAGCAAGACCTGATAAATCGTTTAACGCTCGCTAATCAAAGCCATAACTGACTTCTAGGGAGGAATCTATCATGCCAAGAAACGACTCGCCAACTACAGGATGGCAAACCGTAGATCCGGCAACTTTGCGAATGAACGCCGAAAAGCTGTCAGAGCTTGATCCTACGATACAATCCGCGTACAGCAATATAAACGGGATTGTTGTTGTGAGAAATGGTTCTATTGCTTATGAAAAATATTATAATGGCTACGGCCCGAACGATGCGCATCATGTGGCATCTGTAACGAAAAGTGTCATTTCTGCCCTCATTGGTATTGCTATAGATGCAGGATACATTAAACATGTAGATCAAAAGGTGCTTGATTTTTTCCCCGAATATGTCGTCGATGCTGCTGATAAGCAGAAGCGAGAAATTACGATACGCCATCTGCTCACGATGACGGCTCCGTATCCATTTGCGGACTGGCACGAACCGCTGGACAAAATGTGTATGCAACCTGACTGGGTCACATATACGCTGGATATGCTCGGGCAAAACGGAGAGCTTGGAGCATTTAAGTACTCTACGGCAGGGACGCACCTGTTGTCAGCCATCATCACTCGTAGCACAGGAACAAGTGCCCGCGCGTTTGCCAATGAACGCTTATTTAAACCGACCGGCATGAAAGAAATCCCGGATGTCGACATGAAATCATTTGGATTTGATGATTTATTCGGGAAAGATGTGAGAGGGTGGGTGAAAGACCCGAGCAACAACTCCACCGGAGGGTGGGGACTTACGCTAATTCCTCGTGACATGGCACGTATGGGTGTCCTGTATCTAAGCCGAGGCAATTGGGATAATAAGCAGATTATTTCCGAGAAATGGATTAACGAATCGACAGCGATGAACCCTTCTCATTACGGTTATTTATGGTGGTTGCGCGAAGAGGACGGAATTGTTGCTTACTTAGCACTTGGGGATGGGGGAAATGTGATATGTTGCATTCCAGACAAAGACTTGGTCGTAGCTATTGCCTCAGAATTCATCATGAATCCTCGTGATAGGTGGACACTGATTAAGGAATGTATTATCCCCGCAGTAATGGACGAAAGAGAGGATAGCTAAGTATTGCACGGGCAATGATGGGCCGTGTATTCACCCAATTTCTTGCTACAAATAAGCAATGGCATGAATAGGTGAAGGAAGCATTCCAGAACTTCATGTAGTTAAAGCGCTTAGAACATCTATAACACCTCTAGATAACGTTGTAGACGTGCTTAAAATAGGGTTGCGGAGATGAAGTCTAGCACGTGTTAGAAGACGGTATGTGTCGCTCACAAAGTCATATGTCGATTGACAAGTGCAAGTACAACAAAAAGATCGACTGGAAATACTAGAACGACTGGAACATAGCGCCTTTACGATAAAAAACATACAACTGCTCGTTCACTCAAGTGACCCATTTTGTTGAACGTATAATCCACGTTCTCGAACAACGTGAAAATGACCGCCAGCATCTCGAATAGGATGCTGGCGGTCATTTGTACAAGCTATTGCTGGCTTGCTGTTCCTAAGGTTATCAAGGTTATCAAGGTTCCTAAGAGATTACCTTCCACACACCAGCGTTTGGAGAGCCTGGCGTCTCCCCTTGTGTCCACCATTTTGCTTCATAATTCACGCCGTTATGCGTTACTTTATTTCCAGCTAAATACACTGCCGTTGCGCTCCAAGCTGGATATGTAGTCGAAGCGGACGGTGTAGTGACGTTCAACACATTGCTCGCTGCCGATACGTTGCCAGCAGCATCAAAAGCTTTCACGGTGAACGTATAAGCCGTGTTTGCCGTTAAACCCGTAACGAGGTATTCCACTGCTGATCCAGAGACAGTCGCGATCAGCGTAGTGCCGCGAAAGATTTGGTATCCTGTCACGCTGACATTATCCGTTGAAGCGTTCCACATTAAAGGTACTGTCGTGGATGTTGATCTGCCCATAACATGAAGACTGTTTGGCGCAGTAGGTGCTACTGTATCCGGTCCGCTGACAGGAAGCGTCGTAAAGGTTACGGCATTGCCAGCTGCGGAACTATTGCCAGCTGCATCAATCGCTTTTACCGTAATCGTATAAGACGTGTTGGACGTCAGGCCCGTCAAGTTAGCAACTAACGCTCCGTTTGTTGTTCCGATTTGGTTGGAGCCGTTAAAGATCCGATAGCCAGTTACGCCAATGTTGTCCGTGGAAGCGTTCCAAGCGATAGTTGCGCCTGTCGCTCCAACATTGGATACCGTTGCGCCAGTTGGAGCAGTCGGAGCTACATTATCAACGTTTCCGCCAAAATTAACATCAATGACATTATAGAAGGCATTCAAGGTATTGGAAACTTCCCAGACTGCAAGAATGACTTGATATCCGGTCCGGCTAGGAACGTTGCAAGTGTCGGAGTATGTGTTGCCAGGCATTTGACCGTTATAAGGTACACTGCAAAAAGGAGTTAAATCAAAGGAGTCACGAGTAAGCGCTGCATTAGGATTCCAGTTCTGCTTGGTGATGTAATACTTCCAGCTTGCCGTTGCGTGAGGTACTTTAATTTTCCAGTTGAAAGTGTTGGGACCTGGGCTAATATTAACCTTCGACCAACGAGTCGCAGACTGCTCGTCAAGCGGGGCGAACGCGCCGTTAGCACTTGCAATCTTGCCATCGGCTGGGCCTCCTGCTGGGAATCCCTTGTGTGCTTCCAAACTATAAGGCTCATAAATAATCAGCCCACAGTTCGTATTAACACGGTCTGCGCAAAGGCCTGCACGGCTGTTGGTCACGTTACCGTGAGCGGAAGCCTTATCCGCCAGTAAGAGGGACATTGAAAAAAGAAGCGCGAGCACGGTACCACCAGTAATGAGAAGTTTCAACTTTTTAGTACCGGATAAACATACATTAGACATCATAAATTCCTCCATTTCATTCATTTAATTGGCAAACCATAACTTGTGTAATGTTCGGATGTCGCCTCCTTAAAAAACCGAATATATATAAACTCACAAAGGAGTATATATCAAAATTCTCATATGACAAAAAGATATCGTTAGACCAGGATGATAGAGAAGAACGGTATGTTGATAGGGATACGACGTATTATTAAGTAAATGAAAGCGATATCATTAAGGATTGGAGTCTTGTCATTAGGTGTTAGATTGAGAGATGTTGTAACTAAGATGCGCTTATAGCGAACGCGACCAGTTAGCTCAGTAGATGACGGTAACGTAGGTTCCATATCATACGAAATGGGTCGCCTGCATTCAATAAGAAGTAGGTCGTGGGTGTGAAGGTATAGTTGAATAACTTAAACAATAACTATGCAATAAAATATATCACTATACGTTTTCAGTGGCAATTAGTTTTGTTATTATTGCTTATTAATTTTATAAAATCTAGTACGGATTGAATGACGGTTGTTTAGTTAATGTCGTCAAGTTCTTATCATTTTCATGTGACAAGAACTTGATGACATTTCTGTTTAGACAAGATGCTCAGAACATTACTGCGAAGACGTTGATACCGAGTATGCGTATAGCATCGCTGCCATCTCAGCACGAGTCACCTTGTTCAGAGGTCTGAATGTGTTATCCTTATATCCCTGAATGATGCCTCTATTCGTCAACTCCATAATGGCTGCTGTAGACCAGCGGTAGGGCGACACATCCTTGAATGCCTTGAAGGCCGGAGATGTTGCTTGCGGAAGGTCTGGAAGCAATCTTGCTATCATCATTGCTAGCTCTTCACGAGTGACTGCACGGTTCGGCACAAAGCTTCCGTCGGAGAAGCCTGATATCAGACCTGCTTGCTGTGCAATCCGAATGTCAGCAGCAGCCCAGTGATGGGAAGGGACGTCCCAATAAGGAGACAGTGTGCTATATCGCTGCTGCCCATGATTCGTATTTTTGACTCTAACAAGTATCGACGCCGCCTGCGCACGAGTCAAAGCTTTATTGGGCTCGAACATTTTCGGTGACGTCCCGGACATCCATCCTTTTTGTTGTGCCGAGGAAATATAGGCGGCTGCCCAATGCCCAGGTGTATCGATGAACTCGGTACCATTGAGCCAAGCTGAATAGTGGTTCCATATTTCCCTAGAGTCTTCATTCAGACTCCAATTTCCTGCACCTTTGAGATTATATTTGTTGACGAGGCTTAACTTAGCCTTAATCGACTCTTTATTATCGTACCAGACTGTATACGTTCCCGGATTGAGCTTCTTATTATGCACGGATACTAGCGGATCACCTACATCAATTGTGAATGTAGCTTTGGGAGATTGAGCCCGTTCATCATATGTGATCATGCCCCCATACTGCTTCACTAATGGTTCGACCCTGTTATGCTGGATCGCATAGCCTTTCATCGTTCCGTCAGACTTCCAATATCGGCCGAAAAATGGAATCCCCATCACGATTTTATGACTCGGGACATCCTTAAGCATGACTTGAATGGACTTCTCAACGAATGGCAGGCTAGCAATTGGCCCCGCTGGCCCGCCTTGATAGCTCTCATCATACGTCATCACCATAAGATAGTCGCTCACCTTCGCGAGCCCTGCGTAGTCATATGAACCATGCCAGCCTGTTTTCCACTCATTTGGATTGGCCGCGACAGCAACGGACACTTCCTTGTGAGCAGGTATCGCTTGCCTCAGCATTCTCACTAATGCTGTCTGCTCATCCCGCTCTTTGGGCGTAAGATTTTCAATATTGACATTGACCCCGTCCAGATCGTACTTTTCCACTGCATCCGCAACTTGCTTAACCAACGCATGCTTGTTGTGCAAGGCGCTTATTCCAACTTGACGATCCCAGTGGTTGCTAAGAAAAGGAACGACCTTCATCTTGCGTCGATGCATCTCCTTAATAAACGCAGGGTCAAGCGCAGGCGTTAATAATAGAGAACCATCCTTATTCAAGTCAAAATAACTTGGCGAGATCATATCCAAGCTTCCCTGTGTCTGATCTACTGCCTGCACAAACTTGCTAGAATCACCAAAATAAATGTATGACATCGCAAACTTGTCGGCATACACGGATAATGGAACACTCGTTAACGATAATGCGAGTACAATAAACATAACGATGCTATGTTTTATGTAGTTCTTCACTTTCATAAATCTACTACCTCCTAATCAAGTACAAAGAAGATCATGCCTCTGAAAAGGATTGGAAACAAGTTGTATTTATTGGAAGTAGATTCATATATTCACTAATTACGGAGAAGCACTACACGGCGAACCTTTCGCTCAATCCCCAATTGGCGGTTTTGTCAGCCGAATATCCTGAATCAACCGCTCCCATTTCGCTTTTCCCTCGTACAAAGCGACTTCTTTTTCCCTGACGACCAACAAAGCAGCATACGGCTTATCTCGTATGAAACGCGCTCCAATCAATTATGTATTGCTACATCAGTAAATAGTGTGTATAGTGTATATATACGGTATACGTTACATGAACAGAAGTGAGGTGAGGGAACATGAACATTATCATATCTAACGCATCGAGCGATCCGATTTACATACAGATTATGAATCAGATTAGAACGAGCATTTTGAGCGGTGAATTGCGTGCAGGTGACAGCCTTCCTTCCATAAGGCAGCTGGCCAAAGATTTGCAAGTTAGTGTGATTACAACGAAGCGTGTCTATGAAGAGTTAGAGAAAGAGAAGCTAATCGACTCTATCGTAGGTAAGGGTTGTTTCGTATCAGGAGCCAATAAAGATTTTATTCGGGAGCAGCGTATGAAACGACTTGAGGAGAAAATGATAGAAGTCATTCAAGAAAGCAAGGAATTAAGCATGAGTCAGCAAAATGTAATCGATCATCTGAATTTATTGTTCGAGGAGGAGTAGACACCATGAATGCAATAGAATTACGTAATCTAACGAAAACATACGCTCAATTTACAGTTGATAACGTATCTTTGGATGTGAAAAAAGGCTACATTACCGGGCTTATTGGCCCGAATGGCGCTGGTAAAAGCACCTTGATCAAGATGATGCTCGGCATGATCCGTCCTGACTCCGGGAGTGTAAAAATACTAGGCTACGATATGCCTAGACATGAAGTTGACATGAAGCAGCGCATCGGTATTGTGTCAGATGATTGCTTTTATTATGAACATCTAACGATTCGTGATATGAAGAAGATGATCGCGCCTTTTTATAAAAAGTGGAACGAACAGAAGTTTAACAACTATTTGGAGCAATTCGAATTGTCACCCAAGAAGAAGATTGAAGACTTATCTAAGGGGATGAAAGTCAAGTTTTCCTTGGCCGTTGCCTTATCGCATGAGGCTGAACTTCTCATCATGGATGAGCCGACTTCTGGTCTTGATCCTGTGTTTCGAAGGGAACTGCTCGATCTATTAGCAGAGATGATGCAGGACGAACGAAATACGATTGTTTTTTCGACCCATATTACAACAGATTTAGACCGAATTGCTGATTACATCACTTTTATTAATCGTGGACAACTCATATTCAATGAAGCAAAAGATGATGTACTTGATAGATACACGCTCGTAAAAGGTGACGCACAATTGCTCGATTCAGATATTCGAAATCAATTTGTCGGGATTCGCGAAACAGCTGTTGGTTTTGAGGGCTTACTAAATAATAGGGATGAGGCTGCACAATTGTTTGGCAATTATGCTGTTTTGGACAGGCCATCTTTAGAAGACATCATGTATTTCACCGCCAAAGGAGGACGCATTCATGCTTAACTTGCTTCGTAAAGACTTCATCGCATTAAAAAGCTCACTTTGGATAGTTGTTTTTTATCTCGTGGTATTCAGTGTCGCTTTTATGCCAAAAGAATTGTCGATGCACTTTGTGGGTATCTACACCGCATTTGCCTCAGTTAGTCTGGCTACGATGATAGATAGCAAAAACCATAACCATCATTTTCTGATCACGCTTCCAATTAGCCGTAAACATATTGTTCAAGCCAAATACATAATAGCCATCATATGTACATTTTTTGGTATTTTTTCTTCATACGGGATCCACTCGCTCGTTAAACTAGCAGTTCCAGAGCTTAACATGCAAGACTATTCGATCGTAGATCTACTTATACCAACTGGCATAGTGCTCGTGATAGTTTCCATTTATTTACCGCTGTTTTACACACTAAGTAAAAAAGGAACCCATATTATTAATGTTGTGTTCCTGATCATTCTAATTGTTCTGGCGCATCCAGCAGCGTATGTTATGAATAAGATAAGCGAACAAGGCTCTACTAGTGACACATTGTTATTTTTTATCCCGATCGGTATTTTACTGTTATTTATTGCTTCCTATTACTTAACTGTACATCTCTTTACTCGGAAAGATCTATAGAAGGCCATAGGGTTGTATGGTCAAAGTGAACAATAAACAATAAATTAGGAGAGCTGGTCACATGAAAGGTATGAAATGGCTGCTTTTGCTGCTTGCTGGATGGTCAACATTAGTTGGGGGTCTGTTCCTAGCTACTCTTACCGGGAATGTTGCTGAACAGTGGTTCGGCTTAGCAAGAAATTCTCGACTTTGGGTTCAAGCTGTTGTGATGAGTGGGCTGGTTGTTCCTATCATGTTGTACTTGTATCAGCATGTGTATCGGATGACTGGCCTTAAACCTAAGACACCAGAATATTCGTGGAAAAAGCTAACTCACTTTATTACTGGGGTGCTCTTGGCCCTTGCGCTGGTGTCATTTGGTTTCATAATAGCCAGGACACAAGGGTGGATAGTCATTGAGGAATGGCATGCTCCCGATCAGTGGTTGGCTGCACTGTTCGTAAATATAGTCATTGCCTTTTTATATGAAGCTTTCCCAGAGGAATTAGGATTGAGAGGAATGCTGTATGACGTCTTGCGTCATCGATTCTCCACTTGGTTATCGTTAATTCTTCAAACCTTGTTGTTTGTAGCAGTCACGACAGCAGTTGCGCTGCTTCAAGCGCTCGTTGGACTTACTCCCGGAGTCAGCATTGCCGTGCCTTATATTCTCTTCATTTTATGCTTTGGATTATGTTTGCAGTTGCTCCGGCTATGGACCAGGAATCTTTGGACAACGATTGGTTTTCACCTCGCATACTTAGAAATCACGAGGTTTGTCATCGTGCCCCATCAATATGGCGCACCGCCAATAATAACCTACCATGAATCAGAGCCCGGACTTGCTTGGTTAATCTCTGCGGGTATGATCATTGTTGGGGGCGTTATTGTATCTCTCATCATACTAGGTGCGAAGCGTTTTATGCGGAGAAGGGAAGTCATGCGAAGCGATTCGCTTTCGTAATGAATGGCACCGAGCTAAAAAATGGGCTCGATTACGGACTCACAGTCCGTAATGGTTGTTCGCCACATTTGAAGAAGGGGATGTTTCGCTGTCATTTCGCAATGACTGTTGAAATATCCCCTTTTCAAATGGATCTACAAAGTACGGAGAAGTATGGAGGCTCTAGGTATCAACCTTTTTTTGAATATTTCGACTTTTTCTTACGTTTACTAATCCATTTGTTCTCTGCAGTTCCGCCTCCGCCTACAGCATGCTGCTGTTTGGTTCCTGCACTTTCAATAGCAGAGTTCGTTCCGCTAGTACTGTATTTCCCGGCTCCGCTTGCCACCTGTGTTGCCGAAGCGTTAGCTGCACGTCTGGGAAGCTTCACGATCTGATCGTTAAGGACTACCACGATTTCTTTGAAATGACGCCGCTTTTTAGCCCATTTTTTTCCTTGTAGTAATTTGTGGTCGGCACGCTTCGACCCTTTTTTGTTCAACCACTTATTTTTGGCAGTTCCTCCGGCACCAACACTTTGCTGCTGTTTAGTATGAGGCGACTTAATAGCAGCGTTGTTACCAGCCGCACTACTGCGGCCTGAACCACTTGCGATTTGCGTTGTATTGGGGGCGTTCGTAAACTGATGGTTTACGACGAATACGAATCTTTTGATTCCATGAATCGGGGCTCTAGCGGTTAAACGCTTTTTTCCTTTTTCAATAATAATGGTAATTCGGCCTGATTTCATAACAACATGTATCCTCCCCATCGTTTTTCCTTAAGTATATGATCGGATGAAGAATCGGTAAGAGATATGTGCCAAGTAGGTTAAGGTATATTTTTTAAAATGGGCACAGGATATTCGACATGAAATCAAGCGGGGGAGATCCGTTTACGCTGCGCTTGATTTTATATTGACTAAACGTTCATTCAATAATAAACGGTGATCATCTTCTCATTACCAATTCATGGAGGGATGTTCGATGGATTTGTATTATGAAGGATTAGGGGAAGGCAAGCCGCTTGTCCTCGTGCACAGCGGTGCAGCTGATGTAAGAGATTGGGCGTATGTCGCTCCCATTTTGGCACAGCAATATCAAGTCATTGCCTTTGACGGTCGCGGATGCGGGCAATCGCCATCTCCAATAGCGCCTCCCAACTATGTTGAGGATTTGCTAAGTGTATTGGACCATCTTCAGCTTGAGCAAGCCACTATTGTTGGCCATTCGATAGGTGGGCGAATCGCAACAGAGTTTGCATTGGCCTATCCGCAACGAGTTACGAAGCTTGTACTTGTCGCTCCCGGCTTGTCCGGTTATAACCATAGTGAGGGATTTATGAGCATGATAACGGAGACACAGGCGGTCGCCCCGGATATCGATAAAATGACGGAGATATCTTTGCAAGCCTGTTTGTATCGTCTTGTTATGGCCAGCCCACAGCGGGATTTCTTCGTGCAAATGCACAAGCATAACATGGCTAAAATGTTCGAATGGGGGACTTCGGAAGCCGTATGGCCGCAGCCGCCGGCAATTGAACGGCTTGACCAGCTTACTGTTCCGACATGCTTTATTGTCGGTCAAGAAGATTCATTGGATTTGCACCAAATCGCTGAACACTTTCAAGTCGTTACAGACATCCAATTTGTCGTGATGGATGGAGTTGATCATAAGCCGACGCTGACACATCCAGAAGAGCTTAGTCGTCATATTATTGAATTTGTGGAGGGTTGAATATAACTTTGCCTCGTACCTCTAAACAAAATGAACGTATACGCTAAGCAGCTAAAGACAAGATTCATACTGCAGCGATGGTCCAGATTCGGATCGGTGAAATTGCGGAAGTTATGGGAGCGGCAACTGTGCAGAAGACGCCAGTTGAGCAGCTGCGATATATTGTGGAGGGTGCGCTTCGTAACGTATATCAGCGCCCCGAAGTCTATCGTTTTTATTTGAATTTGCAAACGCATCCGGAAGACGATGAAGTGCTTGCTGCTTATAGTAAGCTACTGAATGAGGAATCACGGAAGCAATTCGAAGTGCAGTGCCGTATTTTCGAGCAGTTAGGTGTGAACGAACCAAGAATGAGATCGCTTTCTTTCTCTTCTGCGCTCCAAGGCGCAATGTTAATGATGATGACCTTTAAGGAAGGATTCCCCGTTGAAAAAGTGCAAGAACAAATGATTCGAGATTATGGTAGTTGTGAGGTTGACTAAATAAGAGTTAGAGTCGTGTAAACCTATTAGCACTCTGAACCCCGTTATACGCGGTTCAGAGTGTCGAGAAACCCTGTCCTTTTTCAAAGGTCACAAGGTTTCTCTTTTTTTATCTACAATGTAAGTAAAAAAGAGGGATTACCCCCGTTTTTCTAAGCGATCTAGGTAGATCGCCATCTTCTTCATGTTCTGCACGGCTGCTGTCATCAGGGCTTGTTCCCTGCCGTTCTGCATCCCACGCGAACGGCAATAGCGAAACCCATGGAGCTCTTTAGTATCCGCGAAGCTTCGCTCAATCGTTCCTTTCGTTCTCAGTATAAATATTTGCCGGATCGACTTAGACGGTTTGTACATACCCACTCCTTGCTGCCTTCCCAGACATGACGAGTCACCACCTTCTGGTGGTTACGAGATCGAGTGCATTCCGCTAACAACGGGCATTTCCTACAGTATTGAGGATCAGATGCATACTGACGATATCCCTCGCAATTTGTTGTGCGGTAATAAAGCTCATATTTTGCAGAGCAAAGGTAAAGATTTCGCTCCGCATCGTAGGTAAACTACCACTTTACGAAGCAGATGATCTTGAGGAACCAATTCTTCAAATAAAACAAATTTAAAGGACTGTTGCTTCACACGATTGGAACGCAGCATATGTGAACACCTTCCTAAACTGACTTATTTCTTTATATTACATAATATTAACGCGGTGTCGTATGAAAATAAAAGAATGTAAAAATAGCTGTCGAGAAAGTAAAGTTAGTTCTTAACGGTTGCCATAGTGGCTATATCGCCAGATTTACCTCGGTTTGATTTCTAACGGTTATAGATGGGCTTATTTCTCCAATTTCATTCAAAACCTAGCTGTTTTCATCGTAATAAGCGCCATCATAACCGTTACATTTGGAATGGGTTCATATTCGCTGAAATAACAACTGTGGCGACCGTTAGGAAAGGAGGCACAGCGAATCAGCTGATCACCAATGGTTAGGGCACACGGGATCAACCGACTACCAACCGGCTACCAACCGATAAGTGTGAAGCTGCCTGCCGTTATCTCAATGAAGAGAGACCGTCCTCTTAACAAACAGAGATTTCTCGACAAGCTGAACCGCGTATAACGCGGTTACTTGTTGCGTACATACAAACCAAACGAAAAAATGATAATCTGGTGCTAAGATGAAAGGTAGAATACAGGTGGAGGTGCTGCAAAATGTTGAAACAAGCATGGTCGCAAGAGAGACTTGCGCGATTGCGGACTGCAATTGCTTCTCACGTGGAACGTGGGGCATTGCCAGGCGTCGTCTATGCGGTAAGCCGAAGAGGGGAAACTTACGTTGAAGCAATCGGAACGATGGATGTAGCGTCTGATCGTCCGATCACACGAGACGCGATATTTCGCATGGCTTCACTTACGAAGCCAGTTACGGCGGTCGCGGCGCTGATTCTCGCTGAACAGGGTCGATTGACGCTGGATGAGCCTATAGACCGCTGGCTGCCCGAGCTCTCGGAACGCAAGGTACTGCGACACCCCGACGGGCCGCTCGATGATACCGTGCCTGCCCAACGGCCGATCACAACGCGTGATTTGTTGACGCTTAAGACAGGTATCGGGCTTGTCTTGAAGCCTCCAGGCAGTACACCTATCCAACGCGCAATGGAAGAGGCAGGCATTGCACCGGGTCCTAACCTTCCCTTGCTGCCGCCTGATGAATGGATGAAGCGACTTGGCAGCTTGCCCTTAATTCATCATCCCGGCGAGGAATGGATGTATGACACGGGCATTGATATCCTTGGCATTTTGATCGCGCGAGCGTCCGCACAATCGCTTGCAACATTTATGCACGAACATATTTTCGAGCCGCTTCGTATGAAGGATACGGCGTTCGCAGTGTCAGCTGAGCAGTTGCATCGTTTGCCGGCCAGCTATGAGACGGATTGGGCAACGGGAGGTTTGGCCATTCACGACGAACCAACGAGCAGCCGTTGGCTAGCTCCGTCTGTATTCTCGTCTGGTTCTTCTGGACTCGTATCAACAGTGGACGATTATTTGGCTTTCTACAACATGCTACTTAACAAAGGGACGTTCGAGGGTGGACGTATCCTATCCCGTTCTGCGGTGGAGATGCTGGGATCAAGCCATTTGACTCCGAGTCAGAGACTAAACAATCGGCTGCTTCTGGACGACGGAGGTAGTTGGGGGATGGGAGTGGGCGTTACCGTTGAGCGTACCCGTTGGTTTGAGGCAGGTATCTTTGGCTGGAGCGGCGGTACAGGCACGAGTGCGTATATCGACCCTAAAAATGAATGGATTGGCATTTTGTTAACGCAACGTATGATGGATTCTGCCGAACCGTCTCCCATTTTTCAGGAATTCTGGACAGCGGTCAATCAGGCCATTAACGACTAAACCATGAACCGTCTCTTAGGGACGGTTTTTTCGCTTGCACATTTCTTTTTTACTTGCTTCGAGTCCGATAATAATTACAGTTGACGGCTTCTTTCCATGGTTATACAATTTCGAAAATACTCTTTATTCAACAGGGAGATTCTTTTTATTAGAAAAAAATGTAAAATAATAGAGGTGCTTATAGTGTATTAGCATGTGTATTGTCCAGCGAAAGTTCTAATTAGAGGAGGTAACACGATGTATAATCATGAAAAAAGAACAATTACTACCGACAGGTTGATGCTAAGACCATTTGAATGTTCTGATGCACAGCGTGTGTATGAGTTCTGCAATAATTATAATATTTACAAAAGTACATTGACTCTACCTTATCCTTACCCCCTTGAATGTGCATTATCATGGATTCAAACACATGAGGATCATTTTAACGATAATAAATTATATGAGTTTGCCATTTCGGATAAACGAACAAATGAGCTTTATGGAGCGATAGCACTGTCAAATAACCAAATACACAAAAATGGCGAACTTGCCTATTGGATAGGTGAGGAATATTGGGGTAAAGGATATGCCACTGAAGGAGCTAAAGCTATCATTGAGTTTGCTTTTGTCGAGAAGCATTACCACAAAGTATATGCAAGATACTTTGCTTCAAACCCTGGCTCGGGACGAGTTATGCAGAAAGTTGGCATGGTGAGAGAAGGTGTGTTATTACAGCATGTTTATAAAGAAGATAAATTTGAAGACCTTATTTATTATGGGATTGTAAACACTGGTGTATAGGCATTTTATCAACCATTTTTTATTACGTTCTAATGAAACCAAAGACCCCCAATTTTCTTCCAGAAATTACTGGACTTCTAATAGGATTGGGGGTATATTTGTGTCAAGAAATGAGAGAGAGCGTTTACTTACCAATCCTCATAAAGTGCAGTACTTGATAGGGTCATCAATGTGGGAACTTCCAGTAACACCGCTCAAAAAAAGCAGTACTGTGTTGTTTATGCTGGCAGCTAGGTAGGAGGATTATTCCATTCATATAAACAACATAAATCATATTTTTATGGAGGTATGTTGTATGAAGAGCATGTTAACAGGAAGAATGAGATCGAAGAACAAGACTTTAAGTTCCAGAAAACCATTTCTCCTATTTGTAGCCTCTCTCCTTTGCACGGCGATGATGTTACCCAGCATAGCCAGTGCAGCGTATTACAACACGTACACCACCGTCGCACCGATTGATAATGTAGGTGATATTACTTCCGCACAGGGATTTGATGTGGGATCTGTCTATGCCTATTCTATAAAAGTCAACAAAAACGATACGAAGGCAGTCATTTACCGGACCAATATGAGCACCGGAGCCACTACGCTCATGAAAAACGGGGACGGGACAAACTACACTACCCAACTCGGACACGCCAACGATATCGTGCTCAGCACAATCGACGGAACTCATTATATGTTCGTCGTTACCACGAAAGTCGGCAGTATGAGCCTCGTGAAACTGAAATATGTAGGTGACACCTATACCAAAGTGGGTAACTACACGATCAAACTCAATGGCCAAGACAAGTTAATGACGGGTGTGAAAATCACCAGCAAAGACACGAATAACATACATTTTCTTTTTAAAACGGGCATGAAACCGGAGCCCGGACAAATTTATTTCAGGGGTACACTCCCACTAAACGCAAACAGCGGAATCATTCATGTAACCGAGGCATTTAGACTAAATATTGCAGGTGCAAAAGTTAACGGCAATACCATAGCTAACATCGATTTGTATGCAAATCAGGGATTCGGTTATCATAACAACTCCATATATGTTCCGCTGACATTTGAAAATATCAGCATTGTACTCGTTTATCGTCATATATCTACTGCCTCCGGTACGATTAATGCAGATGATAATCTGTCATTCCGCATAACGTCCGAGGCATTCCCACTTTTTGAGATCGAGAGCGTTGGGATCGCCCACGGGAATAAACTTTGGTTCAACACGAATCGCAGAACAGACCCGAATACTGGTCACGACGGCGTGCACTATTTTAACGGTTTCAGCGCCTCTCAAATGTAGTTGATCGAGTTAAAAGGGCTGATCCCAACAACGCGAAAATGGCCGCCAGCACCTCAAATGAGAGGCTGGCGGCTTTTGGATTGCGCACTTATTATGAGGGGTTAATTTCTACATATTGGCGCTTGAAGAGTCGGGAGGAGTGAGGTCACCTTGTATCCACCAGTTTTTTTATTATTCACGTCGTTATGCAGTGCTTTATATCCGGCTACATACACTTTCGTTGCGCTTCGCAATGGATATGTAGCCGACTCATATGGCCAACGAAACGACTAAGAAGATAATAAGTCTTGCAACGATGTTGATCATCTGCCTAAAATAAGGAAGGAGATTCCTATTGTTGAAGCAATCGCAATTGTTTTTTACTTTCGAGACCGATTAGTCTTATTATACAGGGAATGAGTGATGGAGATGAAGAAGAAAATCGTTATAGCCGGCGGAACAGGGTTCATCGGGAAATATATCGAGAAGCAATTCCACAGGATGGGATACGACGTCATTATCATCTCTAGACAACCAAATCATTTGGCATGGGAAAATGAACAAGGAATTACAGAGGCGTTGAATAACGCCGATATGCTTATCAATTTAGCCGGCAAGTCTGTAAATTGCCGATATAATGAGCAGAATAAACAAGAGATTATTCGTTCTCGCACAAGCACGACCAATCTACTCGGTAAGATTCTCCAAACATGTCCCAATCCACCGTCCCTATGGATCAATTCTAGTACGGCGACGATTTATCGGCATGCGGAAGATCGCCCGATGACGGAAGAGGGCGGGGACATTGGAACGGGCTTTTCTGTCGATGTAGCACAGCAGTGGGAAGCAGCGTTATTTTCCTTTCAACTACCTGCTACTCGGCAAATTGCTTTGCGAATTGCGATCGTATTAGGCAAAGATGGCGGAGTAATGACGCCTTTTAAGAACTTAGCGCGCTTCGGGCTTGGCGGTGTGCAGGGATCAGGTACGCAGCGATTCAGTTGGATTCATATTGAGGATTTGTTTCAAATCATCATGTTCCTCCGAGATAATGAAGAGCTGAGTGGCGTGTTCAACTGCTCTTCACCTGATCCGGTTACGAATCGTGAATTGATGGATCAATTGCGCAAGACGATGAATGTGAAAGTGGGATTGCCCTCACCGAAGTGGCTGCTTGAGATCGGTGCGGTGTTCATTAAGACGGAGACAGAGTTAGTATTGAAAAGTCGTTGGGTAGTTCCGGAGCGGCTAGAGCGGGCAGGTTATAAGTTCAAGTACGATAAGTTGGATAAGACCCTTCATGACCTGTTGAGTTGATTTCGTATAACCCACATATACCCAATCTTATGTAAATTCCATTGTCAGATGGTAAATTATATATTATTAACATATATAGGATTCATTCCCTCATACTGCTCGCTCATGTGAAAGAACATCAGCACAGGCAATATGAAATGAAATAAGATATCGTTAATTAATAGGGGAATATCCCAAAAATGTAAAATAAAAAATGTTCTGAAAGCAGCGACCCCTCATGTAAAGTCTATATTCGGATTAGATTTGAAGGGATACAAAAGTAAACCGCATCCAATGTTTCCGTATACGTTCACGTTAACGAAGAAAGGGGCTCCGACGGTAGAAGTTGGATTGACACAGAAGAAGCAAGTGTTCTCGATCAAGCTAATTCCCGCTAAAGGCGGTCGGAAATAATTGTCTCATCGGAGCATATAGGGAGGTCTGCAAGCTAACAGGCTGGCAGGCCTTCTTTTTTATGAAAAAAAACACTTCAACAGGATACATAGCAAGTGCCACACGAAGTGCTGTAGACATAATCTAAGCAAGAAAGGAGGCTAGTAGGTTGAGTACGATTATTTCGCATTTTTATAATGAGCAATACTTACTTCCATGGTGGCTGAAGCATCATGTCCCGTTGTTTGAACATGGTATTTTAATTAATCGCGGTTCTACCGATCGATCTGTGGAAATATGTAAAGAACTTGCTCCCCACTGGGAAGTTCGAGACTCTAAAGTGGCAGAGTTCGACGCCCTGCTCGTCGATCGTGAAGTGATGGAAATAGAAGCAGAATGTACCGGTTGGAAAATGGTACTGAATACGACTGAGTTTCTCTGCTTCCGCAATACTCAGCCATTTTTCACTAAACTTGATGAGTTAGGCAGTAGCATGTATCATCTGCGAACGATATTTCTCGTCGACGATCCCCATTATGGATATACAGCACCTGATCCCGCTGTTCCACTAGTTAAACAGCGTCATCATGGCTTTATACTCCCGCATGCAGGGAGATTGATTCATCGTCATACACATGGAAGCTATACCGTCGGCAGGCATTCGACGAATAAACCTATGGTCCATTTTCCGTTCATTGATGTTCCTGATCCTGCATTTATTATTAAGTTCTACTTCAGTCCATGGACGGAAGAAATGAAGCTCCGTAAGCTGCAAATTGGGCCGACGATGTCGGCTAGCAGTATTCGCAGCAGATTAGGGTTCCAGCATCTTGTTACTCGTGCAGAGCTTGAACAGGCATATGAGCATTATGTACAGCAAGCAAGCGATCTGCGACTCCAACCCGCGTATATACGTTTATGGGAGTAAGCATAGCGGAGTAGTGGTATAACGGCTAGCGATTATTGAGAGTCATATGTAAATAGACAATTTCCTAGTATGTAGTGGGAAATTGTCTATTTTTGTTATAGAGGCGGCTGCCACATCATGGAATGGACGATAGTTAAGCCATTAGAAATGATCGTGCAATTTAACCGATATATCATATATATGTGCAATATTAGGTGCTGCTGGGTAAAGTATAAAGTTTTTTTGTATATAATGAACTTTTATCACCTCTGCGATCTCTTATCTATGAAAAGGGGAGAGAACATGAAAGTAAGCCATCTTGTCAGACAAGCCCAAAAAGGCAATAAGGAAGCTTTATTGCAACTAATCATGGCCGATCAGAACGCTTATTATCGCCTTGCCTATACATATATGGGAAACGAGCATGATGCGATGGATGCTATGGAAGACATGATTGTTACACTTTATGAAAAGATTGATCAATTGCAAAATGATGAAGCATTCTACAGCTGGAGCAAAACGATTCTCGTCAATCGATGCAAAACATTGCTCCGCAAACAGGAGCGCCTTCTTCCGCTGGAAGAAGAGCGAGAATCGTCGCTTGCTGCATTAACGGACGATAATCCATATCGCGATACAGAGTCCGAACTGGATATGCAGGTGCTGCTATCTCATCTGAATGCACAACAGCGGGAAGCGATTGAACTTCGTTACGTTCATGATCTTCCGTATCAGACGATTGCGGACATGACTGGTGCGCCGCTAGGAACGATCAAGTCAAGAATTTCACAAGGCATACACAAATTGAAAGTGATGATCGGAGGTGATCGTTATGAACACGATCGAGGAGAAGCTACAGGAGTATAAACAGACTTGGGATGCGATACACGCTCCGTCAGAACTTGAGGACAGACTTCGAAATGCACTTCAACGTGTTCCTGCTAAAAAAAGAAATAGGAATAAAGTGAAAGCCTGGGTAACATCAGCTGCTGCAGCGCTCATTCTGATTGTTGGTGCCTATGAATATCCTGCTTTAGCTTATTACGGAAGTAAGTTGTTTAATAATGACGAGTTAAGCTCTCACGGTTTTTCTGAAGTGGCGGAGCAAGGATACGGCCAAAAGATAAACAAGAGCACAACGCTTAAAGACGGTACGGTCTTTACGATTAACGGTGTTATTGCAGACGATAATGCATTTCTCATGTATTACACGATCGATAGGCCGGCAGGCACCCAATTGCCTGAACATATCTACAATCATTACGGTTTTGATAGTTTGCAAGGGTTCTGGACGGATTCTAAATCGCGAGGTGGAAGCGGTGGTGACGGTAACAGCAAGTCCCAGTTCGTCGGCGTGCATGAATTTGAGCCAGTTAGTCCATTTTCCAGAACATTAACCGTAACCTTTTTTGAATGGCTAGAAAATGGGGAGAAGGTATCCTATCCGCTCTCCTTCAAGTTTGAAGCGAATAAAGCGATGAAGAGTATCGTTAAACAGGATCTTTCAGCATCCATTGCTATCGATCAAGGGGTTATTCACTATGATTCTATTACGGCTTCACCAACTTCCACATTCGTGAAGGGTCATTATGAATTAGAGCAAGAGGGACGTTCTATACGTTCGGGAAAAACAAAGCTTTATGTAAATGGAACCGAAGTGGAATCAAGGGGAATGAGCGTGAGTGGTACACAATTTGAACTTGAATTTGCTGTGTTTCCAACAGATAAGATTGAGTCAATAGAGCTGAAACTCGTCAATTTCGGAGCATACCACAAAGTAAAAGAACCTATCTCGCTTGCTTCACCATCCGACCGCTCGATCAAAGTAGGTGATGAAAAGCTATGGATTCGCAGCGTAACCCAAACGACCTCAGGCTACGATATCGTGATCGCCAGAGATCAATTTTTATGTTTTGTATGCTTTGAACATTACTCTTTATCCATCCAAGCTGACGGAAACGTCGTTCCCGTATCATCGATTTCCAAAGCACGTCCTTGGGATTTGAAAAATGGAAACGTTTTGTGGGAGAATACGTATTCTTTTAAGACCACGGTCAAACCGGAATTCTTGCTGATGGACGGGTTCCAATATATTAAAACGTACAATAAGAAAGTTGCGATTCCTGTACATATCGAAAGATAAAGAGCTAGATTCAAAATTGCTGGAACCGGCAATAAAAGCAGTAGAGGGATGATGATTAGACCTTGTCTTAATGTGCGTTTATATAAGGGGGATAGGGATGAAAGTTTATGGTTCAGTCGTAGATAATGAAACGCGTTGTACACATTACCACACCAAGAAAGACATTGTTGCGATAAAATTTAATTGCTGCAATCGCTATTATCCGTGTTACAAATGTCATGAGGAGCATGCGGGTCATACCATACAGCGCTGGTCGCAGCAGCAGTTCGATGAAAGGGCTATCCTTTGCGGAAGCTGCCGTCAGGAATTGACGATTCGGGAGTATATGAATACCATTAGCTGCCCTTGCTGTCAGGCGTCGTTCAACGAAAGATGCGCTTTACATTATTCGATTTATTTTGAACCCGTCTAGTGTTCACCTAACCCGACATATTTTTTAACTGAAAGTGCCAGTACCTCTGTAGAGTTGCTGGTGCTTTTTTATTTGAAAAAGAGTACGAGTATGCTTTAATCTTATATCCAAAACCAGACGAAATGGTTAGAGATCTATTCGAGTATTCCAGTTATACGTTTGCCATTTGGCCTTTATTGTAAAATAAGTAGTGACAATTAGGCCTATATCAAATTATAATACAGGCGTTAACTAATATGTGGGAATGGGGGGATATGACGAACTCCTTATCGTGTTTTTAAAATATTTTTGTAAGCGCTCTATTAATCAGGGTTCAGAATCATTTCATTCGACGTCGACATAAAAGCACCACAGGCTTTGACTGTACGAAACCATCCAGAATGTACTGAATGAAACCGAAAATGTAGAGGAGACTGACTATGAAAACGAATAAACAATCGTCACAACGAAAAAATATGGTGCGTAATATTAGCGCAGTACTAGGCGCAGCTATGCTTGCAACCACTCCAGTTGCAGGTGCAGCGGAATTGGTGGCACCGAGCGAACCCTTTGCTGTGACTCAAGCTACGGCGCCTGCATGGGATCAGAATAAAGCGTATTCAACAGGGGATAAGGTGACTTATAACGGTAAGGTGTATGAAGCGAAATGGTGGACGCAAGGTGAAAATCCGGAAAGCTCTTTAACGAATCCGAATAGTGGGTGGAAACAGGTGGGTGCCGAACCCAATCCAAATCCAGGTGGCGGAACGGATACAGTAGCACCAAGCGTACCAACAGGACTTGTCTCATCGAATCCAACCGCATCAACCGTTACTTTATCTTGGAGTGCATCGACCGATAATGTGGGTGTCACTAAATACGATATTTATAGAAATGCAGTTAAAATAGGTTCTGCCACGACAACCTCGTATGCAGATACAGGTTTGACTGCAAATACGGCTTATAGTTATACAGTTATTGCACTAGATGCCGCAGGTAATGCATCGGCTGCAAGCACAGCGCTGTCGGCTACGACGGCTGCGACCGGCAATGAAGGCCCGGGATCACTCCTTCCTGTTGGTGGAAGCCGTGTCATTACGGATCAACAAATCCAACAAACATGGGGTGGCATCGACGCGCAGTATTCACCGGATCAAGCTATTCAAGCCGTAACATCGGCGCTTCCTCGAACCGAATATGAAGCGTTGTTCCCATTACGCACAGGTACACCAGGCTGGCATGAGAAAGCGGCAGGTAAAGCTTACTACAAACCTGGACAAACCGACTACTACTCCTACGATAATTTGATTGCCGCCGTACGTGATGTAGCGAATATTAAATACAAAGAATTATACCGTGGACCTAGCAACTGGACGAAGCAAATTTGGCGTTTGGACAAGACAACGAAGACAGAAACGCTCTTGTTTGAGGAAAAAGAGTTTAACGCGGAATGGAATATCGGCAAGCCAACTCGTTCCAGAATCGTTGATTTTGGTACCTTCTTGAAAGAGGGGACAGAAGTCAACCGTAAGCGTGAACTTGCTGCTTTCTTGGCAAATATCTCGCACGAAACAGGTGGTGGCTGGAAAGGTGCTCCAGGTGGAGAATTAAGTTGGGCACTATTCTTTAACGAAGAAGTTAAGTATGTGAACGGCCAAGGCGGTATCGGATATGTGCAAAGTCACAGTGATTATCCAGCAGTAGCGGGTAAGTCCTATCATGGTCGCGGGCCGATTCAGTTGAGCTGGAACTACAACTATGGCTTGATTGGTTCCATTATTTTCGGTGATAAGAACGTACTGCTGAATAACCCGGAGAAAATCACAGACGATGGCAGACTTGGATTTATGACAGCGATGCTGTTCTGGATGACTCCACAAGATCCGAAGCCATCTTGCCACGACATTATGGTTGGTAATTATGTTCCGACCGCAGCACAACTTGCTAAAGGTCTTGTACCTGGTTTTGGTGCCACGATTATGGTCATTAATGGGGCGCAAGAGGGCAACCGCGATGAATCGGATGTGCGCATAGGTCGTCGTGTGGCTCACTATATCGACATCACGAGCCGTGCCGGAGTCAACATTCAAGGCGAGAAGTTGAATACACTAGGTATGCAGGCATTTTAACATCATATCCATTCCATGATGAGCGACGGGGCAACCCGTCGTTTTTATTTTGACGATAGATGGAAATAGATGAATGGTCTGCAAATTAGCGGATATTTGGAGCTTGGAGAAGGAGTTGTTGAAGGGTATATGGTTGCCTATACGGTCAAAGAAGGAGTACATGTGGTGCCTTATATCGAGCAGATAAGAAAGCCAGCTCCCCGGGAAACTGGCTAAAGTCAAACCATATTCAAAAAATACCCTGCGAGGAGATGTAAGAAGTGAATAAACTGATCGAATTCAAAAACGTAACAAAAGAATACAAAATAGGAGAAGTGACAATCAAGGCGCTTGCTGGTGTTGATTTTTCCATATCAGAGGGGGAATTCGTCGTTGTTCTGGGTGCTAGTGGTGCCGGTAAAAGTACAATCTTGAATATCCTTGGCGGTATGGACACGGCTACTACAGGTCAAGTGCTTGTTGGCAATCAAGAGATCACAACGTTTAATGAAAAAAAATTAACCGAATATCGCGGTGAGAAGGTTGGTTTTGTATTTCAATTTTATAATCTAATTCCGAATTTAAATGCGCTAGAAAATGTTGAGTTTGCGACGGAAGTATGTAAAAACCATCTGGATGCCAAAGAAATTTTGTATAAGGTTGGGTTACAGGACCGTATCAGGAACTTCCCTTCCCAACTTTCTGGAGGAGAACAACAACGTGTTGCAATCGCGCGAGCTGTTGCCAAAAATCCGCTACTATTGCTCTGCGATGAACCTACCGGAGCTTTAGATTATGTTACAGGCAAGTCCGTCCTAAAGCTCCTTCAAGATTTGAACAAAGAAACGAAGAAGTGCGTTGTGTTAGTCACACATAACTCCGCGATTGCTCCTATGGCGGATAAAATTATTAAGGTAAAGAGCGGAATGATCGAAAGCGTTACGGTGAATCATGACAAACAGAATGTTGAAGGGATCGAGTGGTAATGATGAAGCTATTTTTAAAATTGTTAAGGGATATCAAACAGTCGAGCGGGCAATTCATCGCGTTTGTGTTGGTGATCGCAGTAGGCGCTTTTTTCTATGCGGGGCTAGTCACGTTAAGCGATAATCTGAGTACATATACGAAGGTTTACTTTAAAGAGCATAATGTAAGCGATTTGAATGTCTATTACAGCCAAATTTCCAAGCAGGACGTGGCGGGGTTAAGTCAAATCCAAGGTATAAGCAAAATGGAAGGACGGTACACCTTGGATGCAACGCAAGCGTTTGAAGATATGAAAACCACCTTAAAGATACATACCATTCCTGTAAATAATGAAATCAATACGCCTAAGATGATTGAGGGTAGAATTCCGTCACAACATGATGAAATCTTGCTTGATTCCCATTATGCCAAGGAGCATCAGTACCAAATCGGTGATCAGATTCAGATAAGTGTGAATGACAAAAATATGACGTTCACCATTAGCGGCTTGGGTGAGAATGTGGAATATGCCAAAAAGAACGAAATCCAAGACCATAAATCGTTCGGCGTAGCGTATGTGACTGAACTAGCCATACCTCAATTCACAGGTAGCTTTTCCTATAATGAAATCTTGATTGATGCCCAAGAAGGTTATGATATTGACCAATTAGGCCAAACCGTTGAAGCACAATCAAAAGAACTTTCCTATGTAAGCCAAATGAGTAAAGAGCGAATGTACAGTTATGCTCAACTCCAACAAACGATCCATAATAATAAATTGATGAGTACGGTTATCCCGTTAGTTCTTTTTATCATTGAAGCGATTATCTTATTCCTTACCATGTCGCGGATTATCGATTCGCAAAGAAATCAAGTAGGTATCATGAAGGCGTTGGGTGTAAAAAACAGAAACATCATGCTTCATTATATGGGATACCCCGTGCTGGTAGGGATCATAGGCTCGATTCTAGGTTGTGTCCTTGCTGCTAGTGTTTTTATTCCATTAGTACAGGCGTCGATTGCAAAAGCCTACTCATTGCCTGACATTGTTTTTTCCCTGTCCTTAACCTCTGTGCTACCACCCATCCTTTTCTCGAGCGCGTTTGGAATCCTGTCCTGTTACTTGAGTGGTAGAGCTATCCTACAAGAACGTGCGGCTCAGGCGATGCGTCCCAAACCACCTAAGAAGATGAAGAAGCTGCTCATCGAACGAATTCCGGGCATTTGGAGTCATATTTCCTACAGCTACAAAATCATTTTAAGAAATATATTTTTAAATAAATCAAAAGCGATAGCAAGCTCCATTGGGGTTGTGGTGAGCACGGTTTTATTGATTACTGCTTTTGGTACTCAAATGGCTTTGCAAAAAGTAGCTGATCAGATTGAAGAGGTGAATACGTATGATTTAAGAGTCGATTATAAGAGAGGAACTGCTCCGGATACGTTACAGCTACTCGATGGTATTAAAAGCAATTATGATTTATCCACCTTTCCCGTGGAATTTATCAAAGGTGATGATAACAAAAATGCCACGTTAGTTGTGACGAAGAAAGAAAACAATCTCATTCATTTCTTCGACGAAGATGACAAGCGGATTGCTTTGGAAGACAGTGG
The DNA here is from genome assembly GCF_021223605.1 of Paenibacillus sp. 481. Classification (NCBI taxonomy): domain Bacteria; kingdom Bacillati; phylum Bacillota; class Bacilli; order Caryophanales; family Paenibacillaceae; genus Paenibacillus; species Paenibacillus sp. 481. The sequence continues at coordinate 5,308,560 of NZ_CP075175.1, read as the reverse complement.
GGTGCTGGTACCCAAATCGTATGCCGACCACTATCAGATTGCAGAAGGGGATATCGTCCAAATCAAGTTCACCGCGCCTGAGTTTGCGAATAAAACGGTCGATATGAAGGTTTTACACCTATCCAACCAGTATTCGAATCCGTCGTTCTATATTACGCCAACGTATCTAGCGAGCTTTGGCATCAAGTACAATCCGACATCGCTGTTAGTGGAAGCGAATAGCGCCACAGATACAGGCCTTACAAGTGTTCGTAAATACTTCGAACAAGATAAACAGATAGAAGCAATCTCAGATAAGAATGATTTAAAGAAATCCGCAGAATATATGTTAAAGCAAAATCAATTTATCTTTATCATGTTTATTATTAGTGCGGTTGTGCTTTCCTTTGGTGCGATCTATACGATATCTTCCATAAACATATATGAAAGAAATCGTGAGCTAGCCACACTAAAAGTATTAGGCTATCCCAAGCATAAAATAAGCCGGCTTATCTTCTTTGAGAATATCATTCTCACCACCTTTGCGGTTCTTGTAGCGTTACCGATCAGTGGCTATATGTATGCCTTAGTTGTCAAGGCATTGTCGAGCACCCATCAGCAAATTCCGAATCAATTAAGTCTGTTTGTCATACTGATAGCTGTTATTCTTGCATACGTGCTCACCATTTTCTCGAACTTACTGCTTCAAAGAAAAGTGTCACGAATCAACATGATAGAATCCTTGAAAAGTGTAGAATAGTGGAAGATATTTAGGAATTACAAGTTGTGGATTAAAAAGTTGAACCATCACCAAGACATTGATACGATAAGAAAAAGTGTATTCGATAGGAGCGAATGTGTCATGATTTTTGTTGTTCTTAATCCGTTGACTTTTTTGCACGAAAACCGTATATGATCGATCTCTTGATGACAAGGTAAGCAGCATACATCATTTAGTTAATATCGTTAAAAATTATCGATAGTTTCAGAGGGTTGTTTACCAAACACCTAAAATTTTCTATTATTAATAAGTAAGCGCCCACATGTATGTAGGAGATTATAAGGTTCAAATGAAGGGGGTAAGAAGTATGCCTTTATTTTCACACACGATAACTGACTTTTGGCAGGCACCATTTTTGAGCGGAGACGTCCTCTATAGCAGTGAAGACTTTACTGTCGCGACTAACCCTCACCTGAGCGAAGAACGTCGAGTCATGGTGCTGGAAACCGCCGAAGGCCGGGTTATGGCGGTCCTGACGCCTGCGCTGGCAGATAGGTTAGGCCTTTATCAACGAAAAGAGCTGTCTGAGCTGGCCTTTCGTCAGCAATTACATGAAGCGGGCGTCACTCTGCATGGCGCAGATTATCTTTTTTATTTTTCAGAAGCCGATAAGAACGTATTGCTGCAAGAACATGTGGAAGGCGTCTTGCGTCGGTTAACCGAGCAAGATAAGGCGGTGTTCTCCGAGTTCCAGTCCTCCGCTTCCGAACAAGACTTGGATGACGCTTATGTGGAATTGGATCACTGGGCAGTGTTCGGCTCTTTTGAGCAACACAGCCTGGTCAGCGCCGCCAGCATGTATCCCTGGGGAAATGCGCAAATTGCGGATCTCGGCGTACTGACGCTGGCTACCTGTAGAGGAAAAGGCCACGCCCGCAAAGTGGTGCGTTCCATCTGCAAGTATGCCTGTGATCAGGGATACGAACCCCAGTACCGATGCCAGCTCGATAATCAGGCGTCTACGTCACTCGCTAGAGCGGCGGGTTTGACGCTGTTTGGAAAGTGGGAAGTGATTTCTCCTGACTCCACTGACTTAGATTCCGACTCCAAATAAATGTGAGGGTGTATTCAAGTATCGATTTATATATCAAGCGTAGTTGAAGTAACGTTTGGAAAATAAGTTAGAGGAGACCGATTGAAGTGGTCTATAGATATGTGTGAATGACTCTCTCTTAGTCTCATATTGCGAAAATAAACGCCAAGCCTATGATTCTATCCACCGGCTTGGCGTTTTCCACACAAACAATACCTAAGTTATAGTCATAGAAGTAGAAATAGCAGCAGCTAACCAGGCGAAAAGCCGTGTAAGATACACAACCACATACCATCGAAGGTTAGAAAATCATTGGGATACTAGCGATGTGACGTATTACAGCATTGTTGTTATAAATCAACTCATCTGGATCATGCGCCAATTTTAAATCTGGGAAGCGTGTCAGCAAAGTGCGAAAGGCAACTTTTGCTTCTAATCTTGCAAGTGGCGCACCTAGACAGTGATGAATACCTTTGCCGAAGGCAAGATGAGCATTTTCACTTCTCGTAATATCGAAACCTTCAGGATGGGAAAACTTTGTTGGATCAAGGTTCGCAGTGCCAAGCGAGAATAGAACCATTTCCCCTTTACGGATGTTTTTCCCATGCATCGTGATATCTTCACCTGCAAAACGCCAGCTGATCATGATCGGTCCAGCATAGCGAAGCAGCTCTTCGATAGCATGAGGTAGCAACGAAAGATTACTACGCAACAAAGCTAATTGTTCGGGATGTTTCTGCAAAGCAACCATACCATTTCCAATCAAATTTGTTGTGGTCTCATGTCCAGCAGTAATGAGTAATTGGACAGTAGAGAGCAGTTCGGGTTCACTCAGTTTATCCTCTTGATCGTGCGCGTGTATAAGGGAGCTGATTACATCTTCTGTTGGATGTTTTCGTTTTTCTTCCAATGTTGCTTGGATGCATGAGTAATACGCTTTGATCCATGCATGGTGGTCTTGAGTAGGATCTGTCTTTATGCTCACCCACAAATCATGAATTTTATGTTGATATAAAGTAGGTATTCCTAACATCTCGGCAATAACCCGAAATGGAAAGGGGAAAGCAAAGTCTGAAATAAGATCCATCTTTCCTTGTTCCTGTACGGCATCTAATAATTCATCTGCAATCTGTTGAATACGAGGTTCTAGATTCGCGATCATTTGTGGGGTAAAAGCCTTAGCTGTTAACCTGCGTAAACGAGTATGATCAGGTGGATCAGAGTCTAGCATATTCGGGAAATTTATCGACCATTCCCACTGCTCAGATCGATCTTCTATATCTGGTTGATCTTGGGTAGGCAGTAGCCTTCGCACATCTCTAATAAACCGAGAATCTTTGAGAATAGCTACCACATCCTCATGGTGAATCGCAAGCCAGGCTGGCCCCAATCCATAATAATCATCTAAACGGATAAGCGGCTCTTGTTGTTCCGTTAGTTTTTTATAGAAGCCAACAACATCCTTCATATTTTCTGGCGATCTAAAATCTTCTGTTGTAATGCTTTGCATCTGATTCACCTCCTTATCGAACAGTAACCTTGGACAAATCGGCTTCCATACCTTTAAGCGCAGCGTAGGTCAACTTATCCATGATTGCACCGTCAAAGCAGATGGTTTTGATGGCACGGTAATACTTCTTGGACAATGAAAATGCTTGAAAAGACACATTTTTGAGGGTAGCACCCCTAAACGAAACTTCGTTTAGTCCCGCTTTGTCAAACTTGACGCCGATAAAGGTTTGCCCGTCAAAACAGAGACCTGTCAGATCGGAATATTTGAAGTCCACGCCGTCAAAGATACAACTTTCAAAGATTGTTTTTCTGAGGTCGGTCGTATTCAGCTTGACGTCGGTCAGTTTAACACCTATGAATTTTGCACCATCTAGCCCTGATGAGCTGTAGTTGGTGCGCACGAGGATTGATTTATTGAAGCTTGCGTGCGATAGGTCATTGCCGGATAGGTTGCAGTCGGTCAGGTTTGCACCATCAAAATTGGCTTCACGTACATCGCTGCCCGCGAACGTGCTGCCGGTCAAGTCAGCGTTCGCAAAGTCGGAGCCTCGCAGTGCGCTCCCTGAAAATTTCCCTTTATGCGCAACCACACCAGCAAAGTCGCTCTTAGCCAGATTACTTCCGCTAAAGTTTGTCACCACATGCCGCTCCAGCGAACGGGAGAGGTTAGCGACCTCTAGTACCGTTTGCTCAATGTCGCCGATGCTATCAATGGTCATCTCAAAAGCGGTTTCATCGTCCTTGCCCTCGGATTTGAGATCACGGAACCGCTCCTGCAAATCGGAGAGCAGGTCAGTCTTTAGTTCGGTAACGCTTTTTACCCCATCGTATGGTGCGAACACGCCGTTCAAATAGTTGGTCAATTTCTCATTCATAATCTCATCTCTCCCTATAATAAGTTTTCAAGCACGCGCTTGGCGTACTCCCAATTGCTTTTGTTGCGGGCGTAAGTCGTCTTGCCCTTTTCGGTAATCCTAAAATATTTACGCCGTCCACCCTGAGATTCGTCGCCCCAATACCACTCGATATCACCGTCCACCTCAAGCCGACGGACGCTGGAGTACATCGTGGCTTCCTTTAATTCATACTTTCCGCCCGAGCGCTCGGCAATCAACTTGACTATCTCGTAACCATAGCGGTCAGCTTCGGATAAGAGTCGCAATATCATCGTATCCGTATGTCCGCGCAGCAGGTCGGATGTAATTTTGTTCTCGCTCATATAATCACCTCCGCATTTGTATAATACGACATACTACTATGACTGTCAAGGTAATATCTTTGATGTAATACCTTGTTGGAAAAATAAATCATTCCAATCGGTATCTAATGTCTTGTTTCCATGCATGTTAGGAACTTTCCTCAGAGGGGACCATGTAAAGCGAAATGGGGAGCTGAATGAATAAAGCGAATATGTAACGTTTCTTCCAAATGAAATGTAGCAAGTCGGGAGCAAATCAGGGGAAACTCGATTGGGGTTTACGGTACTCCCTTCATCCGAAATTGCTGCTACGATAGGGGAGTACTGCGTCATTGTACGGAAATGGCTGTACCGAGATGGAAGTTGAGAAGAAAGATGTGGATTCGTATGGCAGATAGAGATAGCGGTTACCGCAACCAACCGGGTAGAGGATCAAGAGCTGGCCATGGAGGCCGATCTAGGCTACGCGTGATTTGAAAAGGAAGAGGACAATATCCAAGAGGCCACAAGCCATAGTGATCAGACTTGTGGCCAACCAGTCAACAAAGACACTCATAATGATAGCCCGTGCACAATCTACCATCCGTCCAGAGATGCAACCACGATATATGCGATCTTGGCTTACGATCACCACAAGGAGCGCTTATTACAAGCGCTCATAGGTATCGTCCGGACAGTACACCTCCAGAACGGCCGACCTGTCTCCGTACACTTTTTCCAAGTGCCTTTCTCCCCATAAGCACAAGCTGTCCAGCACCGTTCTCAAGCTCAAACCGTATTCGCTAAGCTCATACTCCACTTTGGGTGGGATTTCATGGTAGATGATCCGGTTGATAATGCCATCCTTTTCGAGCTCGCGAAGTTGCTGCGTCAGCATTTTTTGAGTAATGTCGGGAATTAACCTTCTCAGCTCATTGGTACGCTTTTTCCCGGTTGTCAAATGATATAGGATGATGCTTTTCCATTTTCCGCCGACGACTTCCAGCGCGGCCTCCATGCCACTGGGATATTTCTTCATAGTAACACTCCTCCTACCTTTCGAAGGTAATATAGTCAGTATAAAAATGATACTACGAAACTTAAAAGTACCTACAGCACTTTTAAGTGCGTACTTAACAATATGTTTTGTAACATTCATAATAGCATCAGGAACCGGCCATTTACTACCACTTCGAATAGTATCAATAGATGCCGCCGGAAATACAGAACAAAGGAAGGTCGATATCCGATGAAAACGCTTGTGACCGTCACTCATCCTCGACAAAATTCGCTTACGCACGCTGTAATGAACCGTTTTGTCGAAGGTTTGAAGCAAAATAACCACGAAGTCGATCTATTGGACTTGCACCACGACGGATTCAATCCTGTATATACGGTTGAAGATGAAGAAGATTGGATAAATCCGAACAAAAACTACTCTCCCGTAGTTCGCAAGGAGATGGACCGGATTCTTGCAGCAGACACGCTCGTGTTCGTGTTCCCGTTATGGCAATACAACGTCCCTGCGATGCTTAAAGGCTACTTGGACAAAGTATGGAACATGGGGCTGTTCGGGAAATTTGAGGAGAAAAAAGTACTGTGGATCTGCCTGGCTGGCGGGGATCAAGAGCATATGACCAAATACAAGCGTGACGAGACGCTGTCACACTATCTCAATATACTACTTGCTGGCTACGCCCGCTTGAAAGAATCCCGGGTTGAACTGCTATGCGATACCCTTTCGGAATCCAAGGAGCATATTGAGAGTTTGCTGGAACGAGCGTATCAGCTCGGGCGCGAGTACAATTAATAAGCAGGCCCCGCCCCGCAAAATCGATTCGTTTGGCAGCTCGTTGCACGAACGGTAGGTTGCGTGGGGGGGGCTTTCTCTCAACCTTAAAAAGGTTGAAGCGCTTCCAAAGCTCTGATATGATAATAAAAAGTGTATTCAATAGGAGTGAATGGTGACATGATTTTTGTTGTTCTTAATCAGTTGATTAAATAACTGAATAGGTGAGGCCTAAGGGGAGTTAACTACAGTTATGATCTGTGTACCTTCTTTTAGTCGTGCTCATATCTTTAAGAACAACAGCGATATCATACCCACATTCTCCACCGCGCCTTGTGTACTCGGTATTTGTATGCTTTTTCAGGTATACACATCATTATTACCTGCTAATAGGGATAATCCAGGAGATTTGAGGCTACAGATGAAGCTACGTTCATTTGTGGTCTTTTTTGTTGTTCTCAGGTTTCCTAAGAGAGGACATAAACCATTTGAAAAAATGGTATTCCATTCACTTTCAATGCTCCACGAGGAAACTCTTTTTGGATCTATAAAGGTGAATCCAAAATAGGTGGGGTAAGGATAGCACCCAATACGATCTATCATTTATTTTACATACCCCCATTCAATGATTCATTTGAAGTACTTAAGCTGCTTAAACATATTTTAATACAGTGGTCTGATCGAACGAAACCTATAGTGACCTATGAAATACTGCCAGACCAAGTTCATTTATATACGAGGGCAGGATTTTGGCCAGATGAGTTCAGATGTCGTTGGATGCAGCGCCCTACAGATTATTTCGAAGTTGTTTGGGAACCTGATTATATCATTAAGAGTCCTGACTGCGCTTAAAGATAAGTATCCACTGCTAAGGTTGTATGTCATGGAGGGCAATGATGCGGAGTCTGTCTATCTTAATCTCAGGTTTGTTCCAGGAGTGCAGGAAATACAAAGTATGTATATTCCTAAGATTCAAGAGGGAGGTTAACAATGATGGAAATCAATAAAGACTTAGTAAGTAGACTTATACAAGGTCAATTTCCACAATGGTCTGAATTACCCGTTTCTCCAGTAGAGAAATCGGGACATGACAATAGAACCTTTCATCTAGGTTCTGAAATGAGCATCAGGCTACCTAGTAAGGAATGCTATGTTCCACAAGTTGAAAAGGAATTGTTTTGGTTGCCGAAGCTAAAACCGCATCTTACTTTGCCGATATCAGTTCCATTAGAAAAAGGAGAACCAGCCGAAGGATATCCATGGTCATGGACGATTAATAAATGGATTGAGGGCGAAACAGTAAGCCATGAGAATGTGTTAAGTCTGAATCAGCTTGCAATTGATTTAGCACATTTTCTAAAGGAGCTTCAGGCCATAGATTCTTCTGATGGACCAATCGCCGGAGTGCATAATTTTTATAGGGGTGGCTCACTATCCATATACGATGAAGAAACGAAGTGTGCCCTAAATCATCTACAGCCGTTATTAGAAACAGATAAGTTTCAAACCGTATGGGATGTAGCGTTGCAGTCGAAATGGACAAAAGATCCCGTTTGGGTTCACGGGGATGTTGCGCCAGGAAATCTTTTGGTCAATGGCGGGAGACTGTGCGCTGTTATTGACTTTGGTATACTGGGTACCGGAGATCCTGCCTGTGATTATGCAATGGCTTGGACTTTTTTTGACGATGAAAGTAGAAAGACGTTATTTGCTGAAGTGGAATGTGATGAAGCAACTTGGAATCGAGCGCGTGGCTGGGCGCTGTGGAAGGCGCTTATAACCTATGATAGCAGCGAAAAAAATTCAAGAATGGCATTAGATGCTAAGCATACACTCAACATCATTTTGCAAGAGTATGAACAAGCAAAATGAGGACACGGATACGGGTGTCTGGAGACAAGAAAGTGGAATAAACGTAAAAGAACTCGGTCGTGTGATCGAGTTCTTTTTGTTTTTATTTGACAAGCAGGTGAGAATATTTCCCGGAAATCTTATCGCAAATAAATGGGCTATATTTTTTTTGCATAGTTTCCATGCACAATATATATTTCACGATTGGAATGAAGATATGTAAAGTAAAGACAACCGCAGTATGCAGCGGCACAATTGTCGGAGGGATACGCTATGAATAGAACCGGAAATGGTCGAGTCAAGAACCGGCACCAAGCATTAGGTTTATCGGATGAACAGGTTCTTGAAATGTATCAGAATATGGTTATGGCGCGTAAAGTAGATGAACGGATGTGGCTTCTAAATCGTGCGGGAAAAATCCCTTTTCTCGTTTCTTGCCAAGGTCATGAAGCAGCACAAGTAGGAGCGGCTTATGCGTTGGATCAAACGAAAGATTATCTGTGCCCGTATTATCGGGATATGGGAATGGTCATTGTGTTCGGGATGACGGCAAAGGAATTGATGCTTTCCGCTTTTGCCAAAGCGGGAGATCCCAACAGTGGCGGACGCCAAATGCCAGGGCATTATGGGAGTAAAAGACTAAATATTCTTTCGGGTTCTAGTGTCGTAACGAGTCAAGTGCCGCATGGAGTTGGAATCGCTTTATCTGGAAAAATGCAGGATGAAAACCTTGTCGTGTTAACGGCCTTTGGAGAAGGTGGCAGCAATCAAGGGGAATTTCACGAAGCGGCGAACTTTGCGGGGGTACACAAGCTGCCTGTCATTTTCTTGTGCGAAAATAACAAGTATGCCATTTCAGTCCCCTATTCCAAGCAAGTGGCTTGTGCAAGTATCGCGGATCGAGCAATAGGTTATGGGTTTCCTGGCATCAGTGTGGATGGCAATGATCCCTTAGAAGTATACAAGGTTACGAAAGAGGCAGCCGATCGCGCAAAAAGAGGAGAAGGACCGACGCTTATTGAGGCGGTCGTCTATCGTTTAGTTCCTCATTCCAGCGATGACGACGATCGAACTTATCGTTCCCGTGAAGAAGTGGAAGAAGCGAGGAAGAAGGATCCGCTAGTCACTTTCAGCAATTATCTTAAAGGTTTAGGAATATTAGATGAACTTAAAGAGAAGGACATCCACGACCGGATGCTCATGGAAATTGATGAGGCCACGGAGTATGCGGAGAATGCCCCGAATTCGGCTCCGGAAGATGCCCTTAAGCACGTGTATGCAGAATAGGGGGAGTGAAAAATGGCCGTGATTTCTTATCTTGAAGCAGTGTCACAAGCTCTTCGAGAAGAAATGCAGCGAGATAAAAGGGTATTTGTACTAGGGGAAGATGTCGGAGTGCGCGGTGGTGTGTTTCGGGTTACGCAGGGATTGTATGAGGAATTTGGCGAACAACGGGTTATAGATACGCCCCTATCAGAAGCGGCCATTGCAGGTGTATCGATTGGGGCAGCTGCTCATGGCATGAGGCCTGTTGCAGAAATTCAATTTGCTGAGTATATCATGCCTGCCGTAAACCAAATTGTGAATGAAGCAGCCAAAATGAGGTATCGCTCGAACGGAGATTGGAACTGTCCCTTGGTCATTCGTGCGCCTTATGGGGGTGGAGTTCGTGGTGCCCTCTATCATTCGCAATGCGTGGAAGCGATGTTCTGCAATATTCCCGGTTTAAAAGTAGTCACACCTTCTACGCCCTATGATGCCAAAGGACTGCTAAAAGCAGCTATCCGTAATGAAGACCCTGTACTGTTCTTTGAGCATAAGCGATGTTATCGCTCGATCAAAGGAGAAGTGCCGGACTCGGATTACATTGTGCCCATAGGGAAGGCGGATATTAAGCGGCAAGGAGAACACTTCACGGTTATTACGTACGGGCTTGCCTTGCATTTTGCGCTGGAAGCGGCGGAGAAACTTGCCCGCGAAGGATATAGCGCTCATATTTTGGATTTGCGTACCCTCTATCCTCTGGATAAGGAGTCTATTGTAGAGGCTGCTCGTAAAACGGGTAAAGTGCTTATTGTTCATGAGGACAACAAAGAGGGAGGCGTTGGCGCCGAAGTAGCAGCTGTGCTTGCAGAGGAATGCATGTTTGAATTGGATGCTCCGATCAAACGCCTTTGCGGTCCGGACGTTCCTGCTATGCCGTATAGTTTACCAATGGAGAAATTTTTCATGCTCAATGCGGATAAAGTATATCAGGCCATGAAACAATTGGCCCAATTTTGAGCCGAGCGGGAGGAGAATATGGCTGAGAAAATCGTTATGCCCCAGCTAGGGGAAAGTGTAACGGAAGGAACCATTTCTAAGTGGCTCGTAAACATCGGGGATAAAGTCAACAAATATGATCCGGTATGCGAAGTGATTACAGATAAAGTGAATGCGGAGGTTCCTTCTACGGTTAGCGGCACGATAACCGAAATTGTCGTGCCAGAAGACGAAACGGTAGCGGTAGGAACTTTGATTTGCTGGATCGTGGTGGAAGACCAAGCGGTCACGCCGGTTGAAGCAAAGATGTCAGACCTCGCTCATAATGAGTGCGCCCATGGTGTGACTAATGATGTGACCAATGATATGACAACGCAAGCAGCCATGCAGCCACGCTATTCACCGGCCGTGCTTAAACTGGCTCAAGAACACAACCTAGATCTTTCCCAAGTTCAGGGATCTGGCATTGCCGGACGCATCACCAGACATGACGTCTTGGAAATGTTACAAGGACAAAGGCAGGCCGTGGCCACCTCTGTGCCAACAAGTGAACTTCCATCTAAGCCATCCCAACCGATAAAATCAGCTCGTGAAATGCCGAAACCGTCCATTTCCGTTGATGCCTTGTCAACCACCGCCAATGCTCCGTTACATCAAGCCGACGAGACGATCCCGATTACCGCTATTCACAAAACGACTGCCAAACGTATGGTTAAAAGCAAGGAGGAGATTCCTCATGCTTGGCTTATGGTGGAATGCGATGTCACGAATCTGGTCCGATATCGAGGCCAGATCAAAGAGGAGTTTAAGAGAAAAGAAGGAGTCCATTTAACGTATTTACCGTTTTTTATAAAGTCGGTTGTAGAAGCCTTGAAGGAATTCCCTGCCTTAAATTCGCAGTGGGCCGATGATCACATGATCGTCAAAAAATCGGTTCATATCTCGATTGCCGTGGCCAACGATGTAGCGTTATTCGTTCCCGTCATTAAGGACGCCGACCAAAAAAACATACTCGGACTTGCAAAAGCAGTCGATGACTTGGTCAAGAAGACGAAGGATGGCCGGCTCACGCTAGAGGATATAACGGGCGGAACGTTTACCATTAATAACACAGGCTCTTTCGGCTCCATTCTTTCAGCGCCCATCATCAATCCACCGCAAGTGGCCATTTTAAGTGTTGAAGCGATCGTCAAACGTCCGATCGTCATCGATAACATGATCGCCATCCGCGATATGATGAACATCTGTCTCTCCTTGGATCACCGGGTGTTGAATGGTCTTGTGTGTGGTCGCTTCTTGAAGAGCGTCAAGCAAAAGATTGAAAGTTATGGCACCGACACCGATACCGGACTCTATTCATGATTCAGCATGTCTTCATGTTCAACAGGAAAGGGGCGAGAACATCATGCACTTTGATTTAACCGAGGAACAAACGTTAATCAAGAGGATGATGCGTGATTTTGCGGAAGGCGAGGTTGCACCGGGGGCAGATGAACGGGATCGTACAAAGCAATTTCCGGAGGATGTGTTCGATAAATTAACGAAGCTGGGCGTCATGGGGCTGCCTTTTCCTGAACAATATGGCGGCGGGGGAGCAGATACAATAAGCTTTGTTATCGTGGTAGAGGAACTAAGTCGGGTATGCGCTTCTACAGGTATTACTTACTCTGCCCATATTTCGTTAGGCGGGGCACCCATCCATTTATTCGGCACAGATGAGCAAAAGGAAAAATACTTAACCCCTCTTTGTATGGGAGAGTACTTGGGTGCGTTTGGGCTGACGGAATCGAATGCAGGTTCTGATGCAGGGGGTACCCGTACGACAGCGACACCGCATGAGGAGCAGTGGATCATTTCCGGTTCCAAGTGCTTTATTACGAATGCAAGCTTTGCCAAAAGCTTGGCGCTCACGGCCGTAACGGATCGAAGCAAAGGGACGGACGGAATTAGTGCGTTTATCGTGCCTACAGATGCGTCAGGATTTACGGTCATTAACAATTATGAAAAGATGGGGCTGCACGCTTCGAATACAACCGAATTGGTCTTAGAAAATGTAACCGTTCCCAAAGAAAATCTCCTTGGGAAAGAAGGACATGGATACAAGCAATTTTTAGCTACGCTTGATGGCGGAAGAATCGGAATCGCGGCTATGGCGGTCGGAATTGCTCAAGGCGCTTATGAAAAATCACTTGAATATGCCAAAGTAAGAAAACAATTTGGCCACAGCTTATCGACCTTTCAAGCGATCCAATTTAAACTGGCCGACATGGCCATGAACATTGAAATCGCACGCAACATGGTTTATAAAGCGGCATGGCTGAAGGAGCACGGAAGAAAATTCAAGAAGGAAGCCGCGATGGCCAAATTATTTGCATCGGAAATGTGTATGAAGGTTTGCGATCAAGCCGTTCAGATCCATGGCGGGTACGGTTATATGAAGGAATATCAGGTGGAGCGGTTCTTCCGGGATGCCAAACTGTTAGAAATCGGCGAAGGTACTTCGGAAGTGCAACGAATGGTGATTGCACGCCAGATCGGTTGTTAAAGGGGATCGGTATGATGTTCAAAAAGGTTCTAATTGCGAACCGGGGGGAAATTGCGGTACGAGTGATCCGGACTTGCAAATTACTGGGCATTGCCACCGTCGGCATATACTCCGAAGCGGATAAGCAAGCCCCACATGTCATGCAGGCGGATGAGGCTTACGGGGTAGGAAATCCGAGAGTAGCAGAAAGCTACTTGAATATCGATAAAGTGTTGGAAATCGCCCGTCTCACTAAAGCGGACGCCATTCACCCCGGATATGGCCTTCTCTCGGAAAATGCCGAATTTGCTCGCCGCTGCGAGGAAGCCGGAATCGTATTCATCGGCCCCTCAGCGGATGTCATCGCCCGCATGGGCAGTAAAATTGAAGCCCGTAACATCATGGAACAGGCTGGTGTGCCTGTGGTACCTGGCATTTCTTATCCGTTAGCGGATGCGGAAGCAGCAGCGCGGGCGGCCAGCGATATCGGCTATCCGGTTATGCTCAAGGCTTCGGCTGGCGGTGGCGGGATCGGTATGCAGATCGTGTACAGCGAAGCGGAAATGCAAGACGCCTTTGCAGGGAACCGGAAACGTGCCGCTAATTTCTTCGGAGACGGGGCCATGTATATCGAGAAAGTTGTGGAAAATCCCCGACATATCGAAATTCAGATTTTGGCCGATACGCATGGGAATACCGTCTACTTATGGGAACGGGAGTGTTCCATTCAACGCCGCCATCAAAAAGTGGTGGAGGAAGCTCCTTCACCTTTTTTGGATGAACACACTCGAAGTCAAATGGGAGAAGCCGCGGTAAGGGCGGCTCAATCTATCGGGTACCAGAATGCAGGAACGATCGAGTTTTTAGTTGACGAGAACAAAAATTTCTATTTCCTTGAAATGAATACCCGTCTACAGGTGGAGCATACGATTACAGAAGAGATTACCAGCTTGGACTTAGTTGCAGAGCAACTGCGAATTGCGGCCGGACATTCCTTGAATTTCGGGCAATCCGATGTGACACGCGACGGTCATGCGATTGAAGTGCGCATTTATGCGGAAGATCCGAAGACATTTTTCCCATCTCCGGGAACGATTACGAAGTTTGCCATACCTGAAGGAGAGGGAATCCGCCATGAGTTGGCTGTACATGAGGGCTCGGTGGTCACTCCTTTTTATGATCCGATGATTGCGAAGCTTGTGGTCAAAGGTCAGGATCGAGACGAGGCGATTGACCGACTTCATGAGGCGTTAGCCCATTATCAAGTTCAAGGGATCAAGACAAATATCCCGATGCTGCAAGAAGTAATTGCGCATCCCGCATTCCGTTCAGGCGATACAACAACGAGTTTCGTTACTACGTATTTGTTAGAGCAGACATAACAGGTTAGAGCCTCGGCCAGTGCCCGAAAGGCTTATAGTTATATGAAGGCTATTCGTAGAACAGGAGGTCATTCAGGTGAGCAAAGTAGTGGCGGTTATGGCGGGGAATGTGTACAAAATTCTAGTCAAGCCTGGGGATCAAGTCGAAGCAGGCCAAACCGTGGCCGTGTTGGAATCGATGAAAATGGAGATCACGATCACGAGTGGTTCCGGCGGGAAGGTAGCAGCAGTAAACGTGAGCGAAGGCGATTTTGTTAATGAAGGAGATCTATTGATGGAATTGAGCGAGCTGGATTAAACGGATGCTGGGGGATGGAGAGATGAACTGGCCAGCGAGCGTGACGATCAAAGAGGTTGGTCCGCGGGATGGATTACAAAATGAGCAGGTGTTCGTTTCAACAGCAGATAAAATAGCTTGGATCAACCAATTGTCCGGCACCGGAGTCACATCGATTGAAATCACTTCATTTGTAAATCCCAAGTGGATTCCGGCGCTGGCAGATGCCGCTGAAGTTGCGAAAGGAATTGAACGGATGCCCGGCATCACCTATTCAGCTCTCGTTCCGAATCGTCAAGGTTTGGAGCGCGCGTTGGCTGTCGATATGGATGAAGTAGCCGTTTTTATGTCTGTCAGCGAATCCCATAATCAAAGGAACATTAACAAGTCTAGTAGCGCTGCCTTTCCTATTTTAAGAGAAGTGGTGCAAGAAGCACTGTCAGCAGGCAAATCTGTCCGCGGTTATGTGTCAACCGTGTTCGGTTGTCCCTATGAAGGTCCTGTTTCCATCGACGAGGTGATACGGGTATCGGAGACGTTGTTCGACATGGGCATTGGCGAGTTATCTCTCGGGGATACGATTGGTATTGCAAATCCACAGCAGGTGCAACGTGTGTTGGATATTCTTTTAAAGCGTTTTGATGCTAACAAGCTAGCCCTGCATTTTCACGATACGCGTGGGACGGCTCTGGCTAATATTGTAGTGTCCATGGATATGGGGATCACGACGTTTGATGCTTCAGTCGGCGGCCTAGGCGGTTGCCCGTATGCGCTTGGAGCCTCGGGTAATGTAGCTTCGGACGATTTGCTTTACATGCTGGAGGCGATGGGGATTCAAACGGGGGTAGATCAGGAGAAGCTGCTCGCTGCGGCTATTTTTATTCAGGAGAAGATAGGAAGAGATTTACCAAGCCGGAATCTTCAGGTCAGCAGATCGAATGGATAGGCAAACGAACGGCTTGGGTTAGGCAGGTTCATGACTCGGCGCAGGGAAGGAGGAGGGGACATGGAAAAAGCAGTATTGGTGTCCAATATTGGAAATGGAATGGTACTCATCACTTTAAATCGGCCGGAAGCCGCCAATGCGCTGTCGGTGCAGTTGCTTGAACAATTGCGGGATGTGGCTGCAACATGTAAATTTGATCGCGCTATTCGCTGTATCGTGATCACAGGGGCTGGCGAGAAAGCTTTTTGCGCAGGTGCCGATTTAAAAGAGCGTGCAGGAATGGATGCGAACCAAGTGCGAAGAACGGTTTCTTTGATTCGCGCGTGCATCAATGATTTAGCAGCCTTGCCCCAGCCGATTATTGCCGCCGTGAACGGAGCAGCAATTGGCGGGGGAGCGGAATTGGCGTTGGCATGTGACATTCGGATCGCCTCCGCAACGGCCACATTCGCGCTTACGGAGACTTCGCTCGGGATTATTCCTGGCGCAGGCGGCACGCAGCGGTTGCCGCGGCTGATTGGGAAGGGGCGTGCCAAAGAGCTCATTTTCACGGCCCGAAAAATCGATGCCAAAGAGGCAAAGGACATCGGGTTGATAGAGGTTGTGACACCACCTGAATTCCTGCTCGATAAAGCATTAGAAATAGCGGGTCAAATTGTTCGAAATGCTCCGATCGCCGTGGCACAAGCCAAGTTCGCCATCGATAAGGGATGTGAAGTCGATCTAAGCACTGGGCTTGCGATCGAGAAAAATGCGTATGAAGTCACGATCCCGACAATGGATCGCTCGGAAGGGCTGCAGGCGTTCAAAGATAAGCGTCCCCCTAAATTTAATGGTGAATAACATATACGTAATGGCGAGTAACGAGCATGTTGGAGATAAGGAGGAATAGGGGATGGCTATGGAAATCAATCCAGATAAGCAGCAGGAACGTATTTCACGAATCCTCAAGGGGGGGACGCAGGCTTATCATCAAAAAAATGCGGAGCAAGGAAAACGATTTGTTCGCGACCGTTTAAAGCTCTTGTTTGATCCAGGGTTCGAGCTGGAGGATGGGTTATTTGCTAACTGCGCAGAAGAAGGCCTTCCGGCAGATGGCGTGGTTACGGGCATTGGAAAAATAAATGGAAGAATCGTTTGTGTGATGGCCAATGATTCGACCGTTAAAGCTGGCTCGTGGGGAGCGCGTACGGTAGAGAAGATCATTCGCATCCAAGAGACGGCCGACAAAATGAGAGTGCCGTTAATTTACCTCGTGGATTCAGCAGGTGCTCGCATTACGGATCAAGTTGAGATGTTCCCCGGTAGACGAGGGGCTGGTCGTATTTTTTACAATCAGGTCAAATTGTCGGGTAAAATCCCTCAAATCTGCCTGCTTTTTGGCCCTTCAGCTGCTGGCGGGGCGTACATTCCGGCATTTTGCGATATCGTTATTATGGTGGATGGAAATGCATCCATGTATCTCGGCTCCCCGCGGATGGCGGAGATGGTTATCGGGGAAAAAGTTACGTTAGAAGAAATGGGTGGCGCGCGCATGCATTGCTCGGTATCCGGATGCGGGGATGTGCTGGCGAACAACGAAGAAGAAGCCATTTCGATGGCACGACGATATCTCTCCTATTTTCCAGCCAACTTTTCTGAAAAACCACCCGTCGTGGCAGCTGCGGAGCCGCAATCTTTTGAGAAATCTTTAGAAGAACTTATTCCAACTAATCAGAATGCCCCGTTTAGCATGTATGACCTTATTGACCGGATTATTGACCAAGGGTCATTCTTTGAGATTAAGAAGTTGTTTGCTGGCGAACTGATTACGGGATTTGCCCGAATGAACGGCAGCCCGATTGGGATCATTGCCAATCAGCCGCGGATTAAAGGCGGCGTGCTGTTTCATGATTCGGCGGACAAGGCAGCCCGCTTTATTACCCTTTGCGACGCATTCCATATCCCGCTGCTATTTCTCGCCGACGTGCCCGGTTTTATGATCGGCACGAAGGTGGAACGAGCAGGCATTATCCGCCATGGCGCGAAAATGATTTCGGCCATGTCCGAAGCGAGTGTACCTAAAATCTCGGTCATCGTCCGCAAAGCATACGGAGCAGGACTTTATGCGATGGCGGGTCCGGCGTTTGAACCGGATTGCTGTCTTGCATTGCCTACGGCTCAAATTGCGGTGATGGGGCCAGAAGCTGCGGTCAACGCCGTCTATGCCAATAAAATTGCACAACTGCCTGAGCACGAGCGGGCCGCTTTTATCGAACAAAAGCGGGAGGAATATAAGCAGGATATTGATATTTACCGGCTAGCCTCCGAAATGATAATTGACGGGATCATTCCGGCCAATTCGTTACGTGACGAGTTAGTGAATCGATTCGAGGCTTACTCCTCCAAGGTTGTCGTCTTTTCTGAACGGAAGCACCCGGTATATCCGGTGTAATTTGCTGACATTCTGGCATTTTCGAACAGCACCAAGCGTGTAGCTGCGCACGGTGCTGTTTTTTGTATGGCGGGCATATTATAATCTTGATTAAGTGGATGAATGGTGTGGATACCGCTTTGCCTATAAGGGAAGGAGGCAGATCCGGCTCAAATGGATATTAAACAGCTTCATTATTTTGCAGAAGTAGCCAAGCACAAAAATTTTACAAAAGCTTCGCAGGTCCTGTTTGTTTCTCAGCCCTCTATTAGCAAGATGATCAAAAGCCTCGAAGACGAATTGGGAGTTACTTTGCTTGACCGTTCCGAGAGGGAAGTTATACTTACCGATACAGGACAACTTGTTTATGAGAAGACTTTAAAAATTTTGCAACTGCTAGAGGAGATACCTTCATCTGTTAATGAGCTCGTTCATGTACAAAGAGGAAAAGTGAAGATGGGCATATTGCCTACAATCAGCGCATTGCTGTTCCCGAAAATAGTTGCCGGATTCAAGAAGACATATCCGATGATTGAGATTCAAATGGTAGAATACACTGCGAAACAGGTAGAGATGCAAATCGAGCAAGGAAATATCGATTTTGGGGTTACGGTGTTGCCGGTAAACACACGGCTGTATCAACCGGTGTCATTGTTAGCTGAAGAGTTGGTTGTCATTGTAAGCGCTCACCACTGGCTGGCCGGAAAAACATCTGTCAGTTTAGTTGAATTACAGCATGAGCCGTTTATTTTGTTCACCAAGGAATTCGTTCTGCATGATATCGTTTGGCAAGCATGCTCGCAAGCTGGGTTCCAACCGAAGGTGGCACATATGACCTCCCTGTGGGATTTTTGCTGCGAGATGGTGGCGTCTCAATTAGGAGTTTCATTGATCCCTAGATCGATGGCGAACCGTTTGCATCATCTTTCCGTTCATATTGTTTCGATTTCGAACCCCAAGATTGCTTGGGAACTGGCGCTTATTTTTCCCCGGGATAAATACTTATCTTATGCATCCCGGGAGCTGATTGCCTACATCCTCGCCAATCCGCCGCATCAAGCGGGATGATGAACAACGGCTGTAGCGGGATACACTTCAGCAAGCGGAAAATGTGGAAAATGACCAACCTCTAAAAACGATATGACATCTAAGTATATACCTCACCAAAAATCTGTATCTTGAACGAAAAGGCGAGAGGGCTGCGACATCAGAACGAACGCACGAATAGCTAGCACGGGCGGTATTTACAAGTCCCAGATTTGAGGGATGCGCTCATGCTAGCTATTATTACTATTACTGATAATAACTTATGACTGATTAGCCAGACGTCAATTGGAGCTCTTATAATCTGTTATTTTTCTTGAAATATAATATTTTCATATCAAAATACCGATATATTTAATATAGCACTATTATTTTACAATAAAGGAGGGTTTCTTTATGAAACTTTTTAAACAGGGTAAAGGAACAAAAGTGCTTGTAAGTCTACTAGTTAGTTTAAATGTGTTTACGTATTCTAGTATTTCCTACGCTGCAACAAACGAACTGAATGATATTGATACTGGTATCGCAAACCTAGACTATGATCGCAATGAAGTTTTGGCCGTAGATGGAGAGAAAATCAGTAGTTTTGTTCCCAAGGAAGGCCTCCATTCGAATGGTAAATTTATTGTGGTTGAACGTGAGAAAAAATCACTCGCAACCTCACCAGTAGATATATCCATTATTGATTCGATGACGAGCCGCAGTTATCCAGGTGCCATACAGCTTGCAAATCAGGCGTTTTCGGATAATCAGCCTGATCTCATTATGAGCCCAAGAAAACCTATAAATATCAGTGTAGATTTACCTGGGTTGAAAAATGAAAATACAATTACGGTTCAAAATCCAAATCACAGCAGTGTGTCTGGTGCCGTTGATCAGTTAGTATCGACTTGGGTTGACAAATACTCGGCCACTCATACATTGCCTGCAAGGTTACAATATGCAGAATCTATGGTTTACAGTAAGAATCAAATTTCCAGCGCACTTAATGTGAACGCTCAAGTTCTTAACAATACGCTCGGAATCGACTTTAATGCAGTTGCAAACGGAGAGAAAAAAGTGATGGTAGCTGCTTATAAGCAAATTTTTTATACGGTAAGTGCAGCTCTTCCTTATAATCCATCGGACCTTTTTGATGAAAGCGTAACGTATAGTGAATTAGTCCGTAAAGGGGTAAGCCAAGAGGCTCCGCCACTTATGGTATCCAATGTAGCTTATGGCAGAACGATGTATGTGAAATTGGAGACAACTTCGAAGAGCAGTGATGTACAAGCTGCATTTAAAGCATTGCTAAAGAATGCGGACATACAATCTAGCGGACAGTACAAAGATATTTATGAAAACAGTTCGTTTACTGCCGTTGTATTAGGTGGCGATGCACAGACACATAACCAAGTAGTCACGAAAGACTTTACTGTCATCCAAAATATCATTAAAGACAATGCACAATTTAGCACGAAAAATCCAGCATACCCAATCTCTTATACAAGTGTCTTTTTGAAAGATAATTCAATAGCTGCTGTTCGCAACAACACGGAATATATCGAGACTAAATCTACAGAATTTTCTAAAGGTAAAATAACACTTGATCATCATGGTGCATATGTAGCTCAGTTTGAAGTGTCTTGGGACGAAGTTACATATGATGCAAATGGACAAGAAATCATTACTCATAGAACTTGGGTAGGAAACGGTCAGAATAAAACAGCTCATTTCTCGACTGTGATTCCACTTCCACCTAACGCCAAGAACATTAAGATTTTTGCAAAAGAATGCACTGGTCTTGCATGGGAGTGGTGGAGAACAATTATTGACGAGACAAACGTTCCGTTAACTAGCAATATAAAAGTTTATATTGGAGGAACTACGTTACACCCGTCAGCATCCATTAGTCACGAGTAAGTAAACGAATAAGTGGAAATACAATTACAAGAGAAGGCGATCGTTATACAACGATCGCCTTTTCTCAGCTTGTCGAGAAACCGAGTCATTTTAATGACATCGGGTTTCTCTTTTTGTTTTGGTAGATGTAAAATCGGGAAATTAGGGGGTTACCCCCCTGTTCTCCAGGCGATCCAGATGGATCGCCATCTTCTTCATATTCTGCACGGCTGCCGTCATCAGCGCTTGTTCCCTGACGTTTGTTAGCCCTCTCGCAAACGGCAATAGCGAAACCAAGGGAGCTCTTTAGCATCCGCGAAGCTTCGCTCAATCGCTTCTTTTCGTTTACGGTATAACTGTTTTCCTGACTTGCTGAGCCGGTTATTCCATACCCAGTCCTTGCTGTCTTCTCAGACATGTCGGGTTACAACCTTCTGGTGGCTTCGGGATCGCGTACATTGGTCCAGCAAGGGACAATTCTTGCAATGCTCTGGATCGGACGCATACTGCCGATAACCCTTGCGGTCTGTGGTTCGGTAACCCAGTTCATGGCTTGATAGCAGACGTAAATATTTCGCTCTGCTTCAAATGTGAATTTCCATTTGGGAAACAAACCTTGCTTGGGATGAAATCGTCGGTGAGCAATTACTGCGAAAATCTTTCTGCTTTGTAAACCTCGACAAATTGGCGTGGTTAAATAACCTGAATCTAATGCAACAGCCTCGACCTCAAATTCAAAACGTTCTCGCTGACGGTCTAAGCGGGACAAATAGGGAACAGAATCATGGACATTTCCCGGCGTGACATGCACGTCTGTAATGAAATTGTACTTCGCATCCATCGTGCGGTGATCCAGATAAAAGAAGCCCTCTGGTTTACCATCTCGGATCATATATCCGCTGTCCGGATCCGTCTTACTCACTTTAATTTCTTTGTCCCCAGTCACTTCCTCTCTAGGTTCTAGGGCTTTTTTCCGTGAGCTTTCCGGTCCTCTGTAACGGCGGCGTTTAACTCATCCACGTAATCTCTGGTGTTTTGCAGCACTTGCTGTTTCGTGTACTGGTGTTTATTCGCATTTGCTTTCACATGGGTGGAGTCGCTCACCAGAAAACGTCCGCCAACTATCCGGTGGGAAATGCCCTGTAAGACAATCTCGTCGAAAATATCCTGAAAATGTTCGTATCTTTAAACCGAGTTCACCGATAAAGGAAAAGTCGATATGTTTATCCACTTTGCGCAGCAAATGATCTTGCGGGACCAAATCTTCTATGGAAACAAACTCGTAGGCCTGTTGTTTTTCTCGGTTGGAACGTAGCATGCAAAACACCATCCGTTCTATGAATAGTTACCTATATTATACAACATTAACGTGGTGTCGTCTTAAATGATTAAGTCATAAAGAAGGCTGTCGAGAAAGCAACGTTAGTTCTTAACGGTTGCCACAGTGGCTATATCGCCAGATTTGCCTCGTTTTGATTTCTAACGGTTATAAGTGAGCTTATTTCTCCAATTTCATTCAACATCCAGCTGTTTTCAGCGTAATAAGCGCCCTCATAACCGTTACATTTGGAATTGTTACATATTCGCTGAAATAACAACTGTGGCGACCGTTAGGAATGGAGGCACAGTGAATCAGTTGATCACTATCAGCTGACCACCAATGGTTAGGGCACAAGGGATCAACTCACTACCAACCGATAAGTGCGAAGCTGCTTGCCGTTATTTCAATAAAGAGAAACCCTCGTCGTAACAAACAGAGGTTTCTCGACAAGTTGCAGCCTTAAGTTCAAAAGAACTTAAGGCTATTATTTTAATAGAAGAAGAGTGGGTCAAGCTATGAGTACTCGCAAAAAAGAATAGAAAGGAATTTTGATGGAGAAAAGATGCCTTGTAGTGAGAAGTGGAAGGCTTTTTAGCGATACTTTTTTACCACACTCTTAAGATGTTCGGTTCAATTCTGTTACAATAGTCATAAAACCTTATAGAAATGATGTTGATGATGAAAATCGAACTAGGACAACAACAAATTGAGATTCATATAGCATACGGCCCGCGCAAAAAGTTAGCGATTCAAGTCCACCCTTCAGGCCTCGTTACGGTGAAGGCGCCTAATCACACAAGTGATGAAGTGGTGATGAACGCCGTGAAGCAGCATGAGAGTCAGATTTTGAAGCAATTGCAGGCGATTGAGGCCGCTCGCACCGTTCCAAAGGTCAGAGAATACGAAGAGGAAGGGAAGTTCCTTCATTTGGGCAAGTATTATTCGCTTCATGAGTTGATCGAGACGAATGGACGTACGGAAGAAGAACTGCAACACGATCTGAAGAAGTTCTATTTTGCAAGCTGTAAAAAGATAATCGGGGAACGCATCAAGATCTATGCGAAGCAGCTCAAAGTCACGCCAAAATCCTTCCTAATCGAGGAGTCACGAACGAAGTGGGGCAGCTGTAGCTCGGCTAAGCATCTCACCTTTAATTATCGTCTCGCGATGGCACCCATCGAGGTCATTGATTATGTGGTCATTCATGAATTATGTCATCTCTTGCATATGAATCATGATCGCTCTTTTTGGCGGCGCGTCGGAAGCGTGATGCAGGATTATAAAGAGAAGGAAGCGTTCCTCGCAAGGTATGGACAAGCCATGACATTGTAACGGAAAAGTAACATAATACTCTTATTAGATCCGCTTATATAGCGGATTTTTCCACCTGAATGGGCCTCTTTTGATTCGATAAGTTTCAATTGAGAGTAGTAGTTATCTAGAACCATAATGAGATTAATCAAGAACAGTTGACATGACACCAAATGGTGACCTATTATTAAAGAGACACCAAATGGTGTCCAATTATTGTTCTCGCCTCATATGCGCTACTTCCAAAGAGTTGCATACTTCAATGAGGTTGTGAAATGAATAGCAGTCCCTTTGGTAATAATATTTAGGAGCGAGTGTTGTGAGCGAGAACAACCAGAAGCGGGATGTGTATGACGCGCTTGCAGATCCAACGAGGCGCCGACTGATTCGTCTGTTAGCAGAGTCAAAGGAGATACCACTTCATGAATTAACGGCACAGTTTCAAATGGGCCGGACAGCGGTATCCAAGCATTTGACAATTCTCAAAGAGGCCGGACTGGTTCTTGATCGAAAAGTTGGCAGAGAAACGCGATTTCGACTAGATGCCTCCCCACTTAGAGAAATTCAAGATTGGGTAGCTTTTTACAGCAAATTTTGGAGTGCGAATATGTTGCGTTTGAACGAACTATTAGAGGAGGAAGAAGAATGAGTTTATCATTATCTTTGGATTTTCAATATACGACATCGATCGAGAAGGCTTGGTCCGCCTTAACCGATTCCAATAAGTTAGCAAAGTGGATCACGGAAAATGATTTTAAGCCCGTTGTGGGACATCGTTTTCAGTTTCGTCATCAGCCGTCCGAATACTGGGATGGAATTGTTGACGGCGAAGTGCTGATCGTGGAAGAACCAACCCGCTTGTCCTATTCTTGGGCTACCGGAGACGAGCGACATACGGTCACATGGACGCTGCAGGATTTAGGGGAAGGAAAGGTTAACCTTCATCTCGAACAGACTGGATTCTCAAATGTTCATGGACTCGAAGGCGCCAAGTACGGCTGGAGTGCATGGTTCGGTAAGTTTGAGCAGGTGTTATAACCATAAGTAAGAAAGTTGAACCTTGCTTGACTAAAATGAACATAAACCGGCTGCATGTCGTGTGCAGCCGGTTTATGTCTACTTCGGACAATCTGAGCAGTTGAATATCATAATTCTTAACAAGACCGGAAGGATGTTAGGCATGAGCGAATCAAATCAGGAGCATATCGTAATCTCGGGTGCGCGGGAAAACAATCTTAAGAACGTATCCTTGCACATTCCGAAGCGGAAGATCACGATCTTCACCGGAGTATCTGGGTCCGGTAAGTCATCGATCGTCTTCGATACGATTGCCGCAGAATCCACGCGCTTGCTGAATGAGAACTTCAGCATGTTCGTGCGTAATTTCCTGCCTAGCTATCCGCAGCCAGATGCGGACGCGATTGAGAACCTGAGTATGGCTGTCATTGTGGATCAGAAGCGGCTGGGCGGAGGTTCCCATTCCACGATGGGTACGATTACCGATATTTCTCCCATTCTCCGACTTCTCTTCTCGCGAGTGGGCCAGCCCTATGTTGGACAAGCGAGCATGTTCTCGTTTAACGATCCGCAAGGTATGTGTCCAGAATGCAACGGGATCGGACGTAAATTAGGCGTGGACATGAGCAAGGCGCTGGACATGTCCAAGTCGTTGAATGAAGGGGCAATCATGCTGCCGGACTATGCGGTGGACAGCTGGGATTGGTCGATCATCGTGCAGGCAGGGTCTTTTGATCCCGATAAGAAGCTGAACGAATATTCAGATGAGGATTTAGAGCAACTGTTGTATGGCAAGGCGAGAAAGGTGAAGATGGATTTCGCTGGAAAGGCTACGAATATAACAGTTGAAGGCGCCATCGAGAAGTTCACCAATAAATACATCAGGCAAGATGTAAAGACGAAGTCTGAGCGCACACAAAAGACTGTTGCACCGTTCATCACCGAGAGCTCGTGCCCCAGCTGCCATGGCGCGCGACTCAGTCAGGCCGCGCTAAACTGCAAGATCAATGGACTCAACATTGCGGAAATGTCCGCTATGGAGGTCGAACAACTCATTCTCGTCATGCAGGAGATTGACGCTCCCGCTGCGGCGCCAGTCGTGAAGTCGCTGACGGAGCGGTTGCAGCATCTGGTGGATATCGGACTTGACTACTTGACGCTGGACCGTGAGACGGCTACATTGTCCGGCGGCGAATCGCAACGCGTCAAGATGGTGAAGCATCTGAGCGGCAGTCTGGTCGATGTCACTTACATCTTCGATGAGCCTAGTGTTGGCTTGCATCCCCGTGATGTACATCAGTTAAATGAGCTGCTGCAGAAGCTGCGCGACAAAGGCAATACCGTGATTGTCGTCGAGCATGATCCCGATGTCATCAAGGTGGCGGATCATATCGTCGATGTCGGGCCTCACGCTGGCAGCCGCGGCGGTACTATCGTGTACGAAGGAAGCTACGAAGGTCTGCTGGAGTCCAATACGCTGACAGGCAACTATATGAAGCGGCCTCTGCAACTGAAGCATGATTGCAGACAGCCATCCGGCAAACTGTCCATCAAGGATGCCACTCTGCACAACCTACAGCATGTAAGTGTAGATATTCCAGTCGGAGTGCTAACAGTCGTTACGGGTGTCGCTGGCTCGGGCAAGAGTACGCTGATTAACGAAATATTCCTTAGCCAGCATCCCGATGCGATTGTCATTGACCAATCGGCGATAGGCGTATCAACACGCTCGAATCCCGCGACCTACACGGGCATTATGGATGATGTGCGCAAGGCGTTTGCTTCCGCGAATAAGGTCAATCAAGGTTTATTCAGCTTCAACTCCAAGGGGGCTTGCGAGAACTGTCAAGGTCTAGGTGTTGTGTATACAGACCTTGCATTCCTTGAAAGCGTGAAGCTACCCTGTGAAGTATGTGGTGGTAGACGGTTCAAAGAAGAGGTACTCGCGTACAAGTTGAACGGCAAGTCGATTGCAGAAGTGCTGGAGATGACGGTTGAGCAGGCATTATCATTTTTCGAACTCAAAGAGGTTGTGCGGAAGCTCCAAGCGCTGAGTGATGTGGGGCTGAACTATATTACACTTGGTCAGCCGCTCAGTACGCTTTCAGGCGGGGAATGCCAGCGAATTAAGCTGGCAAGTGAGCTGCATAAGCAGGGCAGCATCTACGTGATGGACGAGCCGACGACCGGCCTGCATATGTCAGATATCGGTCACCTGCTGGAAATCATGAACCGACTCGTGGATGCCGGTAATACAGTGATCGTTATCGAGCACAACCTTGATGTGATCAGCCAAGCGGATTGGATCATCGATATGGGACCAGACGGAGGCAGCAAGGGCGGTCAGGTGGTGTTTGAGGGAACATCACCGCAGATCATTCACGCGGAGCAGTCGATCACGGGAAAATACTTGATGTAATACAGCCAATCAACGCTAGTATGAGATGGGATTCGTAGTTTCTTAGCATGAAGAGGAGAACATTCCTCCTAGTAAAGGTTAAACCTACGTAGAAGCAACTAGGCTGCCAGTAGAATCGGCAGCCTTTTCCTTGAACAATTACTAATTTTGATAACACAATGATAAAGAGGTAGGTTTCTTGATGACAAAGAGTAGAATGAATCCTAAAGTTGATGAATATTTAAGCAAAGCTACAAAGTGGAAAGAAGAATCGGAGCACTTGCGAAATATCGTGCTTGCCTGTGAACTGACCGAACAATTTAAATGGATGCATCCTTGTTACACGTTTGAGGGAAAAAATATCGTGTTAATACATGGATTTAAAGAGTATTGTGCGCTTCTGTTTCACAAAGGTGCCTTGTTACAGGATACCCATGGAATTCTTATTCAACAAACGGAAAATGTACAGGCGGCACGCCAGATTCGGTTCACTAATGTTCAAGAAATCATTGAAATGGAAGCGATCTTGAAAGCGTATATTTATGAAGCCATTGAAGTTGAAAAATCCGGTTTGGAAGTGAATTTTAAAAAGAATACAGAAACTACCATTCCTGAAGAAGTTCAAACTAAATTCGATGAAACCCCTGCCTTGAAAACGGCTTTTGAAGCATTGACGCCCGGACGGCAAAGAGCGTACATGCTTTATTTTTCGGAACCCAAACAAGCCAAAACTCGAGCAGCAAGGGTTGAAAAATATATGCAGCAAATCCTCAATGGTAAGGGATTAAAAGACTAGGGCGTGTATGCAAACCGATGCAAGACAACTCATAATTGAAACAAGGGGAATTGTCAGATGTCAAACGACAAACAGGAAGAAATACTAACAGGTGGGAATGTCTCAAACGTATACCGTGCGGGCGATACGGTTCGACGAGAATTAAAGCCAGACAGTGCCAAGGTTCACAAGCTATTAAAGCATTTGGAAAGCAAAGGTTTCACTTACGCACCAAAGTTATTAGGCATTGATGAAAAAGGGAGAGAGGTTTTATCCTTTATAGAAGGCGAAGCTGGGAATTATCCTGTGAAAGCGTACATGTGGTCTAATGATGTGTTACAAGAAATAGCTAGGATACTCCGTCTCTATCACGATGCTGTGAGTGATTTTTCAATGGAAGACAGTTGGCAGTCCATAGATAACACTCCGCAACCTTTTGAGGTACTTTGTCATAATGATTTCGCCATATATAACATTATTTTTAATCAGCATAGACCAGTAGGCATGATTGATTTTGATGTTGCTGGTCCTGGGCCAAGACTGTGGGACATAGCTTATACGCTTTACACTTGCGTTCCCTTGAGTAGGGTTTATCATACTGAAACAGGCGAGGCTATTTATTACAATTCCTTACAAGATGCTAGTCGTATCAAACAAAGAGTAAAATTGTTTTTTGACTCCTACGGTGAGAAATTGGAAAAAGGATTTATGGAGATGGTTATTCGTCGATTAGAAGGGTTATGTCAAACAATTGACAGAAAAGCCAAAGAAGGCGATATGGCTTTTCAAAAAATGATAGCTGAAGGACATATGGAACATTATCTAAAAGATATTGCATTTATTCGTGAACATGGGGAAGAGTGGATTTAGAGGTTGAGAGTGGAGAGCATAACAAAGACCGACTGTTAATAGGTCGGTCTTTGTTATGCAATGCACTGTGATTATAATCGAGCTCTTTCGGTGTCTACCACGCCGTTTCCGTTTTATGTTCAATGACATGAACGACTTTTGGCTCAATGCCTTTTACCATTTTAACCATCAAATCTTCGCTAATCTGTACGCCTTTTTGTTCGGCTTTAAGTTGTCTTTCAACCTGTGTTTTTGCGATCACATCAATCACTTGTTGTTTAGTGATTTTTTTAGCAGCTGCAATCTCCACAACAGATTTACCTTTTGCTAATTCTTGTTTTAATTCTGTCGGGCTCATTTTTAGTAAAGTGAACAGTTTTTCATCGTTTAAAAAGGCATCAGCAGTAGGATCAGGCTTGCCATCTTTAGAGAAGAAACCTTCTACTTTAATATTTGAAGGTGTAGCATCATCACCTCCGACGAGAGAAAGGCTAATTGTATTTCCTTGTACAAAAACCTGATAGAAAGGTGTTTTTGATCCTTTTTTGCTGTAATTCAACAGCAACGTTTTTTGATTCGGATTGTCCATTTGCTCGATCGCAAACTCGTACGCTTCAATATTGCCGTACATTTTTTCAATAAGAGCATCTACCTTCGCCTTGATCTCCTCATTGGTTAACGAAATGAGTGGCTTCTCCTTTGGCTCCCAATTCACTTGATCCACATGTTCAATCTCACCCGTAGTACTGTTTGTATGAAGGGTGATCTTTTTGCCAGTTCCTTTTTCCTGCAGGGTGATGCTTGTTTGGACACCTTGAACCTTACTTGCATCGACAATCTCAAACGATTTTGTTTCGGGAAATGCGCTATGCAGCTTCTTAAGTGTTGCTTTACCAACCTCATCCAACTGGACTTGGTCCGAAGTCATTGGTGTTCTAGTCAGCATTTCAATCAGGGTAGGGGCCGCAAATGCTGCGGATGGAATCAAAATTGCAGTAGCAACTAAACCTGTAATCAATCGTTTTTTCATGGTTGTTTCGCTCCTTTTTCGTTGCAAATATTGAGAATAAGAGTGTTCAATACGTTTGGAAATGGCCGGCGGACACTCCATCGTTTCGGCCTCGTTGTGCAGTTGTTCACGAATTGTGCGTTCAATAGTCATTAATCATTTCCATCCTTTCCGGGGGGAGATTCCATACGTTTTTTCGAAGCGCCTGTAGGCCAGCATGGTATCTGGACTTGACTGTACCCAGCGGAATATCGAGCAAATTCGCAATTTCCTCCAACGTATAGTCGTGAAAAAATCGCAAAATAATGACAGTCCGCTGTTTGTCGGTCAATTTGCGTATGGACTGCGATAATATTCGGTTCGTTCCATCCATCAACGCCGTATGTTGATCCTGATAAGACTCTTCCCGAGCGAATGCACGGACGCGTTCAAAAATTCGGAATCTCCGCCAACCCTTGACCCGAAATCTCTGCACTTGACGGATTACTAAGCCGTGCAGCCAGAAGTGGAAAGGACGGTCTGTATCATAGTTAGCAAGTGAAGTCCACATTTGCATATAGATCTCATTCATGATATCTTCCCGATCCTGTTGATGATCCACCAGAAAAGAGACTGTGCGGTAGACGTCTCTATAGGTGGCCTCATACATCGTTTGAAACGCCTGTTGATCACCATCTTTCATTTTAAGGAGTAATTGGTACATGTCTTCGTTTGGCATTCAGTGGGCCCTCCTGAGTAAGCAGCTTACACACTATATTGTCGCTCTAGCGGAAAATGGTTCGGTGCTCTTCTTATTTTTTTGAAAAAAGGTCGTGCAAAAGGCTGTGCGCTGTAATCCACGTGTCACCATTTTAATTTTGACCACCCGATTTATCCAATCATTGAATCTTAGCAGCTATAAGGGTACATCGGTGGATGAGTTGCTGGGCCAAGTAAATGAGTACATGAAAAAATGAAAACTTATCTCAACATTTGGTTACCCTAAGGAGACCTTGAGAACGCAACTACAGCCATAACTGCTGCGAGGATTTGCTCCTATTCAAGGATTTTTAGCATGATGGAGATTTGATAGTTGACCTTGACACTATGTTAATGCTTATTCTATCTTCACGGGCAGTTTATATGAATAGAGGAGTAGAGAATATGAAATTATTTCCCAAAAAATCAGTAACGGCTATTTGTGTGATTGTTAGTATGTTATTCGTTTCAGCATGCACACCTAAAGTAGGAGAGGCTAAGCAAGCAAGTACAGTTCCTGTTAGCAAATTGTCTGACGATGTCGTGTTTAAAAACGGCACCATTTATACTTCTAATCAAAAACAAGATATGGCAGAAGCTGTTGCCATGAAAGATGGAAAAATTACATTTGTGGGTTCCAATAAAGATGTACAAAAATGGATTAATAAAGATACGCAAGTCATTGATTTACAAGGGCGTTTCGTCCTTCCTGGTTTTGTGGACAATCATAATCATCTATTTGAAGCCAAATCACCAGCGGCAGGGACTTGTAGTGTATCACCTGATGCTTCCTTACAAGACCAACGTTCGTACTTAGAAGAGTGTCAACAAGAGGTAGAGCCTGGGGAATGGATAAGCGGAACAGGATTTAGCTTGGAAAGCTTACTGAAGGATATGGACATGGACGGGGAATCCGAAGAACAAACTCCATTACAGCTTCTTGATGAGCTGTTTCCGAATAATCCTGTAGTCATTATGGAAAAAACATCGCATGCTGTATGGGTTAACTCCGAAGCACTGGAGGTAGCTGGCCTGTACAAAAATAGGAAAGATCCACAAGGTGGTAGAATTATTCGCGATCCAGAAACAGGCGAACCTTTTGGTATTCTTTATGACGCAGCTGGTGATATCGTAATGGAAAAGGCGTGGAACTCACAGCCAGATCTATTTAAGAAAAATGTTGAAGGTTTATTGGATAGCTTAGATGAAGTTGCGCAAAACGGGATTACAACGGTTGGTGATGGACGTCTATATTGGAAACGTGGTTGGTTAGACGTATGGGACAAGGTATACGATGATGGGAAGTTAACGTCACGGGTCGTACTTCGTCCGTGGGTGTACCCGAACTTAAATGAAGCAGAGCAACTCGAGTATTTCAAAAAGATTAAGCATGACGATTTATCGTCTAGAATGTTGATTAATCAAGTGAAAATGTATAGTGATGGCATTAGTATTAATAGCACAGCGAAAACATTGGACAAATATAAATTTGAGTGGTTCCCAGGAACTCCATATGGTCTGAATTATATTCCAGAACAAAAAATGAAATGGTGGTTGACGGAACTTAATAAGATTGGTTATGGTGCCTTTATTCATACGATTGGCGACGCTGGGGTAAGAGAGAGCTTGAATGCGATTGAAGCAGCCAAAAAAGATGGAGCAAATCATCCATATACACTCACTCATGTGGAGATGGTGGAAGAGAGCGATATTAAGCGTTTTGCTAAATTAGGTGTTAGCGCTGACTTTCAGGTAGGGCATGATTTTGCAGAAGATCCTAATCAAAGTTGGGCAAGTGAATATTTTTCAAATAAGCAGATGAAGCGCATGTTGCCGTTAGGGCCCATTTGGAGAACGGGTGCAAATGTATCCCTTAGTAGTGATTGGGATGTAAATGATCTTAACCCACTTGTCACGATTTCTAATTCATTAAGTCTTGGTAAAAAAGGTTTACCTGATGTATTTGCAGCTATTGATGCTTACACCATTAAGCCTGCCAAATCATTAGGCCTTGATAAGATAACAGGTTCGATTGAAGTCGGTAAATCTGCCGATATTGTCGTATTAAATGAAGATATTACGGAGATGAGTGAAGCGAAAATTGCTAATGCCAAAGTGTTAATGACGGTGTTACAAGGAGAAGTCGTTTACTACAAGCGGAAATAATCGTTCGGCCCACTTAGATTAAACAAGCAGCCTGAAATGTCGGCTGCTTGTTTTTTTGTACACTCAGAATGGGCGTCATTGATTAAGGGCTGCCCAACACGTCGTAATCGTGTACGCGATGCTGTTGTCATATATTTCAATGGGGTATATTGACAAGCGAACATGAGTGGCTGTTACTGTTTGAAGCGCTAGCCAATCCGATTCGACTGAAGATCATCGCTTCCTTGCACGGAAAGCGAAAGTATGTTAGCGAGCTTGCCAGAGAAGTGGGCATCAACATTTACATATATACAATGGAACCGCGTAGCTACGCGGCTTTTTGCTTTACACATCATTAACCAATGTCCTGCTGGCTGTTGTGGTTATATCAAACGAACATACTCAATTCTTACTAAAATGTAAGCGAACAGTTCAAGTTGGTTAGATTAAAGTCATTCAATTGCAAAGAGATGTCATTTATAATCCAGACATATCAATCATTTTTTATAAAGGAGCAGTCAGATGAAAAAGATTATAGGGTTCGTATTAGTAATCGTTATTTTTGCAGGCATAGGGTTCGGAGTAAAACGATTTGTACAAGGTCCGTCGCAATTGGTCGATGGAATTCTAGTTATCTCCACAGAAAAAGATGCGATTAAGGTCAAAGAGTTGTATAAAGATAACTCTAAACAAACGATCGACTATAAATTGAAATTGGTTACAACAACAAAATCGACTAAATTGTCAGAAGCAGATCAGAAAGAAACAGGTCAACAATTTGATATCCGATATATCCAATATTCGGTTGTTAATCGATCCACGGCTGAGCAACTTGTCAAGAAGGGAATAATCAGGGCTAGAAAAGATCCTAACAGCGCGTCCATTCTTTCAGAGCCTGTTACCAGCATAAAAGAATTATCTAGTGGTCAGAATTTGTACTACTCTATGCATGATGCAGAGATGATCAATAATCAAATCGATCTGAACGGTCAGATGATACCCGTACAGTATGTCGAACATCAGCAATGGATTGGGTATTCGCCAATGGATCTTGTTATTGTTGATGACAAAACCTACAACCAATTAACCGAACCAGAGTCAACGCTTTCCTTGATCCAGTTTCAGAATGGCCGTTTTGATTATAAAAATAAAGATAAGATAAACGAGGTGTTAAAGGAAATCGGAAACGTCTATGCGGATAGCGCAGACAAAGTAAATTTTGTAGATGTACAAGATTGAGTTTGAGTGGTGAAAAGGAGACTGTATGGAAATAATACGGATGGAAAATGTGGTGAAAAGTTACGGTGAAGGAGATAACAGGGTAGATGCGTTAAAAGGGATTCACCTTTCAATTCAGCAAGGAGAATTTGTCTCCATCGTAGGTGCTTCTGGCTCTGGAAAAAGTACACTGTTGCACATATTAGGTGGGTTGGATCGACCAAGTTCAGGGCAAGTATTCATTGGGGATAACAATATTTATGATTATACAGATAATGAGCTTTCGATATTCAGAAGAAGAAAAGTCGGGTTTATTTTTCAATTCTTTAATTTGATTCCTGTATTGAATGTTCAGGAAAATATCGCGTTACCCACGTTATTGGATGATGAAGCGGTAGATATGACGTATTTGGATGAAATTATTGAAATTCTGGGGCTTCATGAACGAAAGGATCACTTGCCTTCCGAATTATCTGGTGGTCAACAGCAACGGGTCTCCATCGGCAGGGCGCTTATCAATCGGCCACATTTGATTCTGGCCGATGAGCCTACAGGTAATTTAGATACGCGAAATACGAAGGAAGTCATGGACTTATTAAGGTTAACGGCCAAAAAATACAATCAAACCATCGTATTGATTACGCACGATCTTACGATTGCATCGGCTTCTGATCGGGTTATCACAATAGAAGACGGTAACATCATTTCAGATCAACGGCTAGTTGCGAATAAGCATACGGCTGGAGGAGAATGAAGGTGATCAGCAATTATAAACAATTAAGCAGTAAGTATTTAAAGGGGAACATCAAACGAACCATTTTAACCTTTGTTGGAATCGTACTCTCTGTAGCATTAATTTCAACGATCGGCCTTTTTATGAAAGGATCACAACTCGCCCAAATTGAAAATATTAAGAAGTCACATGGGGTTTCTTTTCACGTCGGTATATCAAAATACGATGAAGCGATATTAAATAAAATCAAGTATAATCCCCAGATTGCATCGTTTGGTTTGATGTCTCAGGGTGACATTGTTCCGTCTGGAGATATTTCAGTGCAAATGAATTTCGCTGATCATTCCGCCATGGAGTTTTTAACGTACAGTCTCGTTGATGGAAATTTACCAGCCAATGGTGATGAAGCTGTTGTCGATTCATGGGCGCTTCCTTATATGAAAGGGGATCTTCAGCTCGGTGACTCCTTTGAGTTGGCTGGAAAAACATATAAATTGGTTGGGATTTTGAATAATCGCGAATTTACACAGAAAAATAAAGTGGCCCGCCTATTAACATACAAACGTGATTTTGCTGTTGGAGAAGGCAGAATTTTAGTCGAAATTAACGAGCAAGCGAACTTTAACGAGGTATTAGATGAAATCAATTCACTAACAGATGACAAGCATATCGAGATCAATCAAGATTTGATCAATGTATTGAAACCGGGATCGAATGAAGCGATCTTGGCCATAGTTATCATCGTTGTCAGTATTGTTGTGATCGCGACGGCTGTAGTCATTTATAACGCTTTTCAGATCAGCGTCGTCGAACGGATGAAGCAATTCGGCTTGTTAAGAAGTATCGGCGCTACACGAAAGCAAATTAGACAAATCGTGTTGAGAGAAGCAGCTGTGCTGGCCGTCATCGCCATCCCGCTCGGGATTGTGTGCAGCATATTGGCTCTTGCTGCTCTCCAATTCATATTTTTAATGTTATTAGAAAATGGTGCAGGTGTATCGCTCTTCCATATCGATTGGAAGATTTTATTGATCAGTTCGATCATCACCATGATGGCCGTGCTCGCGTCAAGTTATTATCCGGCTTTTCGTGCAGGCAGAATATCTCCCTTGCTCGCAATCAGCAGCAGGTTAGCAATTAAAAAGGAAGCGATCAAAAAACAAAAGAATTCTGTGCTGAAAAAGCCGCTATCCTTTCCTTTGAGTCTAGCCTTGAAAAATGTAAAAAGAAATAAAAATCGTTATACCATTACAATCTTATCCATCATTATTAGCAGTGTATTGTTTATTACGTTCTCGTCTATTATGGAATTCGCATTCTCATCCAAATATGTGAAAGATTTATCTACGAAGTCGGATATAACGATTTATTTGCAACCTGATCATGATGATGCTTCAGTCAAAAGCCAGCAATTGCTGAAGCTATTGAATTCACTCGAGCCCCTTGAAAATGTATCAGGAGTGTACGAGCAGGACTCCAGTATTAGAATTCATTTAATGGATGCGAATCAATCTAACACGACCGTTGAGGACATTCAGCTGGCGGTTGGATCAAAACACTCGATTACAATCGTTAATCACGTGGATGAAAATAAAGCAAAGAAAGAAACAGAGCTCGTTATTAAAGTGCTTGTATATAGTTTTATTACGGTAGTTTCTTTAATTGGTAGTCTTAATATTATTAATACGATTACAATCAGTATCATCATTAGACGAAAAGAACTGGCTGCGTTAAAATCAATAGGCATGTCACAACGAGATTTGAAAAAAATGATCATCTACGAAGCGCTAATATACGGTTTTTCAGGAAGTTTGCAAGGGATCTTCTTCGGTTGTATACTTTCTTATATTATGTATTTGGCTGTTTCAGGCATCAGCACAATTGAATGGTCCATTCCCTACGGGGCTTGTCTTATAACGTTTGCTGCCGCTTTGTTGATCAGTTACGTTTCTGTGCTAATCCCGCTAAGGAAAATTCAAAAAGATAATATCATTGATGTGATCAGGGAACAATAATATCGAGGGCCCGGCTATTTTATAGTCGGGCTGTTCTTATTTGACGATCAATAACTGAAATGGTATGGAGAGAAGGAGAGACACCTTTGAATAAAATATTGCTTGTTGAAGATGATGAGGCACTTGGTTTAGCCATCGAGTTTTCGTTAAAAAATGAAGGTTATGAGGTTGTCAGAGCAACTAGTGTAAAAGAAGCAATACACCAGTTTGATACTCATCCTTTTAATTTGACTATTCTGGATATCGGTCTTCCAGATGGAAATGGCTATGATTTATGTCTTCATTTCAAACAACAAAACGATACATCGGTTATTTTCCTAACCGCGCTTGATGAAGAAGCAAATGTAGTCATGGGACTGGATATTGGAGGGGACGATTATATTACAAAGCCTTTTCGAGTCAAGGAACTTATGTCTAGAGTAAAAGTGCAATTGCGCAAACAAGCGCGACCGGGAACTTCTTCGACGATCTTAACATCTGAAAGTATAAAAATGGATATGAACCAAGTCAAAGTTTACAAAAATCAAGAAAGCATTCCAATCACGAATTTAGAATATAAGCTTTTGTTAGCTTTTATGACGAACGCCCACAAAGCACTAACAAGAGATGAACTCCTGCACAAAATAACGGATGGAGATGAGGTTTTTTTTGATGAGAACACGTTATCTGTATACATTAGGCGCTTAAGAGATAAAGTTGAAGATGACCCAAAAAATCCACAGTTTATCGTTACGATAAGAGGCTTGGGCTATCGTTGGAGTAAGGATGTGAGTCATGAGTAACATGATGAAAAATACCGAGTTGAAAAGCTACATGATGATACTGGCCGCTCTGTTATTTCTATATACAAGTTACCAGTTTATTTCACATCAGCTGTTCTATGATCGATTGAAGACCGATTCTATTACAACTTGGGGCGAAATTACGGCTAGATTAGTTGAACAGAATCCCGACAATGAAGCGGAAATTATGAAAGTGTTAACACGCCATTCTTCTGATTCGAGTGTGTATCAGGAAAAAGGAAGAGAGATCTTTAAGCAGTACGGAATCTATGAAGATTTGGAGTCAGAGCTGTTTCCCGTTTTAAATAGCCATATTACTGGGCATAATCAATCTATTTTTTGGGGACTTCTGATTCTCGCATTTATGTTGTTTGGGACAAGCTATTGGCAATACAAGCTTATCTTCCATCGCATTAAACAACTTACTTCGGCAGCAAAAAAAATAATCGCTGGGGATTACTCCGTGATCATAAATGAAAATAAAGAAGGGGAACTCGCCAAATTAGCGGTTTCCTTTCGATCCATGAAAGATATGATTCGAAAAAGTATGACGGATCTGCTTGCAGAAAAAAAGTTTTTAGGTCAAATGCTGCAAGATATTTCCCATCAATTAAAAACACCTCTTTCAACGATATCCATCTACAATGAAATGATGTTGAATGAAAACTTGCCCCGCCAGCAGCAAGTTCAATTATTAACCAATAATGATGTTCAAATTTCCAGGATGAATGTCTTGATTCAAAATTTGTTGAAGGTAGCGAAAATCGACGCCAGAGCCATTCAATTTGATAAAGAACGAGCAAATTTGGTGGAGACTATTGAGGAAGTTGTGGATCGATTGGCAAGCATGATCAGTGAGCATCATATGTCGATTGTCTGGGATGAGCCGAAGGAAATAGTCGTTGTGCACGATAAAATGTGGATGCAGGAAGCGGTGTTGAACCTGCTGAAGAATGCGATCGAACATTCCAAGCCCGGTGGTAAGATCATGATTCAATTCAAAGATACACCGATTTACACAGAATTAGTCATTCAAGACTTTGGAGAAGGAATTGAAGCCCATGAACTGCCGCATATCTTTGAACGATTCTACAAAACAAGCGGTTCTAAAAAACATGATTCTGCCGGAATTGGCTTGGCGCTTACCAAAGCCATTATCGAAGCACATGATGCCCTGATTAAAGTTGAGAGTGAGAAGTATGCCTATACAAAATTTACGATTACCTTTATTAAATTCTAAATTAGATACAAGGAGCGGGATCGAGAATCTGAGGATGGCTGCTATTGTGGATCAGAAGAGGCCGGTTTCCTGTACGCTAAGGATACCAGCCTCTTATTACTTTTCACCCATTTTTCATTTTGATGAGTAAGGGGTACATATCTTCAGTTTGCATTCAGAGGGCCCTCCAGAGTAAGCAGCTTACACTCTATACTGTCTCTCTATCGGAAAATGGTTCGGTTCGAGGTGCCGATGGAACCCGAATGGCACCATTTTAATTTTTTTCATCCCATTTATCCATTTATTGAACCTTTTGCAGGAGATAGTTGTTAATATAGTAATGCATGTTCAAGGGGGAGCAGCAGCTAGCGATATTTGGGAAAGGTGGGGAACCTGTTGACTGACAGGGAATTTTTCGAACGATACAACAAAGATGTATACAGGACCTGCTACTATATGCTGCGCAATGTCTCAGACGCGGAGGACATATGCCAAGAAGTGTTCATAAAGGCACTCGCCTCGGAATGGGAGCAGGTGGAACATTTAAAAACTTGGCTGATGAGGATAACGGTCAATCATTGCTTGAATCATTTGCGGAAGAACAAGTCGAGATGGGTGAAGGAGAAGCTGCTGCTCTTGTTTCAACGGGAGCAGGTGGAGCCTTCCGTCCTCGCCATTGCCGAACAAAACGAATCGGAGGAGGAGTGGAAGCAGCGCCTCGCGAAACTGCCGGATAAAATCCGAGTGGTCGTAACACTGCGCTATACGAACGATTTGCCGCTAGGCGACATTGCGGATATTTTACATATTCCGGTGGGGACCGTAAAATCTCGCTTGAACCGGGGGCTGAAAATGATGAGGGTCATATTGGACGAGTTAGAGGATGATTTGAAGCTAGCAGAGGAATATCCATGCAAGCAGAAGATATTGCAAGGAAAGGAAGGTGCGGCGCATGAAGAAGAGAGCCAACGAAATCGTAAATCTCTCTCAGCAGTTGGGCGATGACAGCAACCATTCCTATCCTGACTTCGATTCGATGTGGATGCGGATCGAGGCGGCCAGAAATGAGCAGGGCGAGCTAAAAACATCTGCCACATCGCTACACACGAGAGCGTTGTTCCGCGGACGTCGCTTAGCCGGACTCTCCGTAGCGGTATTTATCCTGTTGGCTACTCCGGCGCTTGCTTATATGACCGGGAACTGGGATTTCATTTATCATTCAGGCGTGAAGTCGGCGCTCCAACATGGATTTGGGCAGCAGCTCGATAAGACTGTTACGAATAACGACGTCACGTTCACAATCGATACGGCGGTGTCCGACGATAATGGAACTGCGTTATTATACAGCTTGGATACAGGGGATAAGAAAGAGCGAACGTGGATCTTTGATCATTTGGAATTGAAAGACAGCAAAGGGGATTCTATTGCACGGATAGGTGGTGTGGAGGCTATGACGAGTCGAATTAACTCGGATAGAAGTTCCTATTCGCATGCATGGGATGAAGGAAGCGGCACCTATAAAGGCATTCTCGAAACGCCCTGGACGTTTTCCGGCAATGAAGCGGACGTGCAATTGCAGGCACGCGGACTGAAGGCTTATGACTACGTTGGCATTCCAATCGCTCTGGATCCACATCAGACAGGGGTACAGAGCTTTCCGATCCATGCTGGTGGAATCAAGGAATTGAACGTACAATTCGTGCAAGGCGAAAAAGGGCATGTGCTGCTCAAATACTCCTTTTCATACACGGATGATTCGATTTTCAACATCGTCGCTCCTCAAATTCAAGTGAAAATGGGAGAAAAAACGGTAGAGCGAACAGGTTATAAGATGTCTCGACCGATTGTGATTGAAGGGGCTCAGGAATGGGGCACACAAGAAAGCTATAGTATGGACAAGTTGCTGCAAAGCGGCACTTCCTTCGAATTCGTCTATGGAGTAAAGGGAAGCCATATCGAGGGGGAATGGAACATCGGCACGCTCACTTTGAACAAGGAAAAGTCGTTGCAGGCATCCATAACCCGGGACTTGAACATGCCAATCCGCTCAGTGCAAGGGGACTCGATTATCCGCAAGTTGATCATCAGGCCGACAGCAGTAAAGCTGGAAGTAGAAAATAAGCAGGCATTTCGAAGACTTCCGTACCGGAAGATTTCGTTGTTGGTAAATGGGCAGAAGCTGCAGGGGGCGCAAACATTCGAGTATGCGAATACTCCGTCTCATGGATATAAGCAAGTATTTGCGTTCACGGTTCCACCTGATCTGCGTCTGACTGAAGACACGCCGATACAATTGCTGTTGGAACAT
The DNA here is from genome assembly GCF_021223605.1 of Paenibacillus sp. 481. Taxonomy (NCBI): domain Bacteria; kingdom Bacillati; phylum Bacillota; class Bacilli; order Caryophanales; family Paenibacillaceae; genus Paenibacillus; species Paenibacillus sp. 481. The sequence goes on along the minus strand of NZ_CP075175.1, from coordinate 5,267,871 downwards.
GAGATCGAGGAGTATACAGACTACAAGAAGCCAATCAAGTTGAAAGACATTACTGATGAAAAGAAAGTAATGCGGGTGGACATAGAGGGATATCCATTGAATGTATCCTATTATACAAAAGACGGTGACCTTTATGTCGAAAACGAGAGCGAGAATCAAAAGTTCAGCGGTGTTACTCAGACATTCCTGAAACGGGGAAATGAGCGAGTATACGGGGATGTTCTGTTCTTCCAATGGGAGGAGAATTGGCTTGATTGGGAGAACTCCAACAAGTTCGTAAATGTGTATCGTGGATTTAAGGGAACCGAAACGGAGCTATATTTGTATAGCTTCGAAATTAGACACAGCGATCGGGAATGGAAAGTAAAGCTACAGTAGCATGACAAATGCTGTCCGCGTCATCAGATGACGTTTGGGCAGCATTTTTCATTTCTCACCAAATTAGTGAACCAAATTAAAACGGGATGTGTTAATAAGATAGAGGTTTGCACATAAGGGATCCCACTATTAAGGAAGTGCAGTCTGCCTGATGTCCATTCATAAATTATTTAACTAGAGAGGAACAATTACCTATGAAAAACAGATCAAAATTCGTAATCGCTACGCTAAGCACTATCTTACTGCTAGGTTCCGTGAATGTTGCCGCACAGGCAGTTTCAAGTCCATCGTTTGAAAGCAGTTTACTCAACACGGTCGCAGCTAAGGTGCTGACTGCTGCGGAGAAAAAGAAACTAATCAGAGCTGAACATGAAAAACTAGGGAAATTAACAAATAACAATCCAGGAGCCGTCTATCTGCTATATGTTAGCGATAAGGCATTGAATGGCGGTAGTGAATTTCAATATTATGTGAATTTCCCAACATTCAAAAAATACGAAGACTACGAGAAATGGGTGTCTAAATTAAATGGGCCTATTGTGGTTGAGCCAGAGGGGATGCCAGAAGGCTACGCCTTTATCAAAGGAGAAATCCAGAATCATTTAGACAATAAACCGTTTCAGGCGCAAGTAAAAGCCGAAGGCAAAGGCAAAGTCGTGTATTCCAAAAAGTTCGAATGGACGGAAGCCGGAAAGATCAAGCTGGAGTATACGAATGGAAGCGACAATATTATTTTTCAAATGCACACGAATTATTACCCTGTGAAAGATTCGACAACATACAAATACAAATCTGTAGATAGCTACAGTGAAGAGGATAAAAAGAAGTATGCCAAAACCCTCCGCAATCAGCTTTATTGGACGGAAAAAGGAATATCATACGAAATATCGACCAATCCCGGGAATCCATTAACGAAGGAGGAACTGATTGCGCTTGCGAACACGATGATTAAAAAATAAATCTGATGCATTCATTCGCAAGGCAGAACTGCCATAAACAAGCGATGTTACAAGCTGCCGGTACATGTTGTCGGCAGCTTGGACCGCGCAAGTACAGGAGATCGGTAAACGAAAACGGCAAATGCTGTTTTTTGAACAATTAATGTCTTGCTTGACCTTGACACTATGTCAAAGCTTATTCTAATGCTAAGAGTAGTGATCAAGAACATAAGGAGATTACGAAATGAATACAAACGTGATGAACTCACCGATCACGATTGAACCTATGCAGGCTAAGTATCATTCAGAGGTCAGCAGATTACTTGTGTACGTATTTCGCGGCAAGTTTCAACATCTTACAACGATGAGTGATGACGATCTTGCTCTTTTTTTCGAAAAGCAGTTTGAGCATTCTCCAGCTGATCCAGCCAATCAAAGAATGGTTGCTTTGCAAAATGGAGAAGTTATTGGAACGATATCCGTCAAATGGAAAGGCGAATCTGACAACAGGAGCAAACAGAAGCTGTCTTCGTGGAAAAGTTTCAATAGTTTTGGGAAGTGGAACCTGCTTAAGATGTTGATTGGATTATATTTGTTTAAGCATACGCCTGAGATAGGGGAATGTTATATTGAAGACGTTGTTGTTCATCCGGAACATCAGAGCAAGGGGGTTGGAAAGCTGTTATTACAGTGGGCATTTCATTTTGTACAAACGGAACCAACCCTGAACCACTTAAGTTTGTACGTCTCTGGTAAAAACCCGCGGGCTAAGCAGCTATATGAGCGGTTATCATTCCATACGGATTCGCAATCGAATAGTATCTTATGGCATTTTTTATTCAATGAAATGAAATGGGATTATATGGTACTTAAGATGAGTGATGAGATTGAGTAATAAGGAATACAAGCTGTGGACCATTGAATTCCCATTTCCGACAAATCTCGAATTGAAAGCGGACAGTACTCGCACCATAAGCGATGAAAAATTCAATTCAAAACAATATAGCGGGATATCAAAAAAGAACCTGGATAGTTGTATCAGGTTCTTAAACATTGCATATAAACAGACACAATGATATAATCAGGTCAAGTCTATAATTTTATTATTACACATAGTTAATGCATCTTATAATTTTATAATACCATGCAGGTGGACTCTTGTCAAATTTTTTCTCAATTTAATGGTTAGGAGTGATATTGTAATGAGTTCTTTGGTTCTCGGTTTTCAGGAGATAGAGAAAACGCAGCTTTTGCTCGTTGGCGGAAAAGGGTTCAATTTAGGGGAATTATCAAAAATGGAAGCAATACAAGTACCAGAAGGATTTTGTGTCACAACAGTGGGCTATCAAAAAGCCATCGAACAAAACGAAACATATCATGCTTTGTTGGATCGACTAACCATGCTAAAAGTAGAAAATCGAGACCAAATTGGTGAAATCAGCAGGAAGATTCGACAAACCATTATGAAAATTGAAATTCCTTCTGATGTTGTGAAAGCAGTTACTCACTATCTCTCCCTGTTTGGCGAGGAACATGCTTACGCAGTGCGTTCTAGTGCGACTGCTGAAGATTTGCCACATGCCTCTTTTGCAGGTCAACAAGACACCTTTTTAAATATCATCGGCAAAGAAGCCATCTTGCAGCATATCAGCAAATGTTGGGCATCCCTATTTACGGATCGTGCGGTAATCTACCGTATGCAAAAAGGATTCGACCACACTCAAGTTTATTTATCCGTTATCGTGCAAAGAATGGTTTTCCCACAGGCTTCAGGCATTTTATTTACCGCTGATCCCATTACTTGCAACCGGAAGCTACTATCCATAGATGCCAGCTTTGGACTTGGAGAAGCACTCGTCTCTGGTTTGGTATCTGCCGATTGTTATCAAGTACAGGAAGGGGAAATCGTAAATAAGAGGATAGCAACTAAAAAATTGGCTATCTACGGACGTAAAGAAGGCGGAACAGAGACAAAGCAGATCGATCCCGATCAGCAACAGACTCAAACCCTTACTGAACAACAGATTATACAACTGGCGCGTATCGGAAAACAGATCGAAGCTTATTTTGGTTGCCCACAAGATATCGAATGGTGTTTGGTTGATGATACCTTTTATATGGTCCAGAGTCGGCCAATCACGACTTTATATCCGATCCCTGAAGCGAATGATCAAGAAAATCACGTTTACGTATCTGTTGGTCATCAACAAATGATGACCGATCCCATGAAGCCACTAGGATTGTCTTTTTTCCTGTTAACGACTCCAGCGCCCATGCGTAAAGCTGGTGGAAGGTTGTTTGTTGATGTTACACCTATGCTGGCTTCACCTGTCAACAGAGAAACGATATTAAATACCTTGGGGCAATCCGATCCGCTCATCAAAGACGCACTTATGACCATAATGGAGCGAGGCAATTTTATAAAAACGTTACCCAATGATAAAAAAGAATCGAGCTCTAGTAACAGCAATAAAGATATGTCGTTTGCGGGTTTTGAAGCACAAATCGACAATGATCCGACAATCGTATCTGATTTGATTAAGAGTAGTCAAACATCAATCGAACAGTTAACACACAACATCCAGACGAAATCAGGCGCGGATTTATTTCATTTTATTCTAGAAGATATCCAGCAACTAAAGAAGATTTTATTTGACCCACAAAGTTTGGGTGTGATTATAGCTGCTATGGATGCTTCAACATGGATCAATGAAAAAATGAATGAGTGGCTAGGTGAAAAAACCGTAGCAGATACGCTTTCGCAATCTGTACCCAACAATATTACTTCGGAGATGGGTCTAGCGCTATTGGATGTCGCAGATGTGATTCGTCCTTACCCAGAAGTCATTAATTATTTACAACATGTAAAAGAAGATGCCTTTTTGGATAAACTGATTCAGTTTGATGGTGGACAGGAAACCAAAGACGCATTTTATGCTTATCTCAACAAATACGGAATGCGATGTGCTGGAGAAATCGATTTGACTAGAACTCGTTGGAGCGAAAAACCAATTACACTTGTACCGTTGATTCTTGGTAACATCAAAAACTTTGAGCCTAATGCTAGCAAACGGAAATTTGAGCAAGGGCGACAGGAAGCTTTGAACAAAGAACAAGAGTTATTAGATCGATTGAAGCAATTACCTGATGGTGAACAAAAAGCCAAAGAAACAAAGCGAATGATCGACCTCATCCGGAGCTTTATCGGTTATCGGGAATATCCAAAGTACGGCATGGTTAATCGCTACTTCGTTTATAAGCAGGCTTTACTGAAAGAAGCCGAACGACTCGTGCAAGCGGGTGTTATTCACGAAAAAGAAGATATATACGATCTCACTTTTGAAGAACTTCGCGAAGTCGTACGCACCAATAAACTAGATTACCCGATCATCAGCCAACGAAAAGACGAGTACAAATGTTATGAAAAACTAACTCCACCACGAGTTATCACGTCAGACGGTGAAATCATTGTAGGTAAGTATAAGCGAGAGAATCTCCCCGCTGAAGCTATTATAGGTCTACCTGTTTCTTCCGGAGTTATAGAGGGGCGAGCACGTGTCATCTTAAACATGGAAGATGCTGATCTAGAAGATGGAGATATATTAGTCACCTCCTTTACTGACCCTAGCTGGACACCATTGTTTGTATCCATAAAAGGTCTAGTCACCGAAGTGGGTGGACTGATGACCCACGGAGCAGTTATCGCACGTGAATATGGCTTACCAGCAGTTGTTGGAGCGGAGAATGCTACCAAACTAATAAAAGATGGACAACGAATTCGCGTGCATGGAACAGACGGGTATATCGAAATATTGTAATACACAGTAAGGAGACGAGAAAAAACATCGAGAAGCCTGTTATGCTTTATGCTACAATCGTGCCGTGGAGGTGCACATCCATGCCATATGAACGAAAAATTCAATCCGTACTCGATTATATCGAGACGCATGTGCAGGATGACATTGCATGTGAGTCGCTTGTAGAGTTAACTGGCTTCTCCAAGTCACATTTTCTGCGTGTATTCGAAGCATATACCGGTTATACCGTCATGTCGTATGTGCGGTTTCGCAAGCTACATCTGGCAGCCGAACAGGTTAGCCAAAGTAAGGATACCATCGCCAACATCGCATATGATTACGGCTTTGAGTCCCATGACGTGTTCGGAAGAGCTTTCAAACGCGCGTATGGCATAACGCCAGAAAACTATCGGAGGAGACGGTTCCTCCTGCCTGCGTTTCACGCTGTTAATCTTGCACAGCAGCGAAAAGGAGGCGTAACGTTGGTGAAAAACACTCCCGAAGTATCGATCGTAACGAAACTAGCTATGAAATTGATTGGCATCGAATGTCGAATAGAAGATGGCTCGGCATCGCCCACCGATTTATGGAAGCAATATTTCGATAATTGGAAGGCGATGTTCGGCAGTATCGAACATCTACGAGTAGAGCCGGAAAAAGAGATGGATTATGCGCTGTCGGTAGATCAAGACGAAAGCGGATTTACTTATTTTATCGGGATCGAAGTGACAAGTGTAGTCCATGTTCCCCCTGGGACAGTAGCACGGATCATACCAAAAACGAAATATGCAAGATTCACGGCAGTCGGACCAGTTGGGGAGTCGATAGGGCGAACGTATAACTATATTTTCAGAGATTGGTTTCCTAGCTCATCGTTTCAAACTGCTTCTGGTCCGATCATGGAACATTATGACTTGCGTTGCGCTACCCACCTCGGAATACCGCCAGAGCTACACGAAATGGATATTTATATTCCAATCGAATCGGTCATTACAGAAACCAAAGAGATTGTGGAACTGCAACCGTATCAGGCAGCTTATTACAAAGCTGCTGGTAGGAAGGGGAGGCGATGGTATCAGGTAAAGCAAGAAGCATTTGACGTGATGATCGCTTGGGCGCTATCTCAAGGCTTTGCCCCCTCCGATCTGCGTATTCGAGCGAATAATAACGGTGGTGCACCGGAAGAAGACTTCTTTTACGAAGTGCACATGGACGTTACAGGGCAAGATGTGTCGATAACGGTGGATTTGCGGATCAAGCTGATAGATTGCGACGGAGGATTGTACATCGTCACTCCTACGCTTCATCGTATGCTGGAACCGACAGGAAAAGCATTTTGCAAATGGTTTGAACAGCAGGAGACGTATATCAGGACGAGAAAAGGATTCGAGGAATTCATCATTCAAGATGGTAAAGTGAAGTTGGATACGCTCGTTCGGATTCATTTTGGCGCGAATTGTTGTGAAGATGTTCCTAGGTAATCAAGTTGACATTGCTCAATTACAATAGTAGCATCAATTTATAACTACATTCGTAGTTTAATTATAAATAGGGGAGGTGCATACATGAAACAACACATACACATTACGGATGCAGAGCTGGAAGTTATGCGCGTGTTGTGGGCAAAGCCGGATTGCCCTTCCAGTGAGGTCGTAAAGCAGCTGGAGGAGCGCATGGAGTGGAGTCCGAATACGAGCCGAACGCTGCTTACTCGATTGGTACAGAAGGAAGCGGCGGGGGCGAGGCTAGAAGATGGTTCGAAGCGCAACCAGCTATTTTATCCAGTCATCAGCGAGCAAGAATACTTGCGATCAGAAACCACATCTTTTATGAAAAAGCTGTATGGCGGGGCATTAAAGCCGATGCTAGCCCATTTTTTAGTGGATAAGAAGCTAAATAAGAAGGAAATCGAGGATCTCAAGTCTTTATTTGACGAAAACCACAGCGACGAATAGGAAAAGAGCGATTGATAATGAGTCCAACATGGTATGAATGTTTATTATCGTTTTTCGGCTGGGTGGTCCGCGGATCATTTATGGCTAGCATCCTGATCTTACTAGTCCTTATCCTGCAATTTATATTCAAAAAAAATCTTGAAGTCAGATGGAAGTATCTGCTGTGGATTCCTGTGGCGATTCGTCTGTTGCTGCCTTGGGCGCCGGAATCTTCGTTTAGTTTATACAATGTTTTTTCAGTGGAGGGCGTCGTTCCCGTTCATCAACTACAGACCCAAAGTTCATCAGCTTCGCACAACTTCTGGTTGGGTTCAGGGAGAAATAGCGAAGCGGCGGCACAAGTAGAGCATTCTTCTGACACTGAGACAAGCAACCTTATAAGAGAAACCGCAAGCGTATTGGGTCCTTCTCACCAATCAAGTACTGTATGGGACATACCTTTCTGGTGGAGCGGGTTTAAGCAAATCGGCTTCATTAATATGCTGATGTTGGTCTGGCTTTTGGGAGTCCTTATTTTTGCGGTGAAAATGGGTTGCGATCAGTTTCGGTTGAAGCAAGCACTGCGCGCGGGCAGAACGATTGATACACCTTATTTATCGGCCATGTTCCACGAAACGAAGGAGCTAATGGGTGTGAAGCGTGACGTGCAGTTTATAGCCAGTGAGCACATTCCCGGGCCTGCTTTAGTCGGTCTTCGCAAGCCTGCGATCGTTATTTCACCTAGTCTGCTCGTCACTCTGCAGCAGGATCAGCTTCAGTGTATTTTGGCACATGAGTTCGCGCATGTTCAGCGACGGGATGGAGTGGTCAATTGGATGATGCATATCCTCCTAATGCTCCATTGGTTTAATCCATTATTATGGCTTGCTGTACATAAAGCAAGACAGGATCAGGAGATGGCTTGTGACGCATTTGTATTGGATCGGCTGAGTCCGCAGCAAAGCCATACATACGGGAAAACCATCATCCATGTGCTTGAGCATTTTCATTATTCAGGCCAACAACTTCAGCCAGGGCTTGCCGGATTGTCCGCGACGCATAAACAAATGAAGCGAAGATTGTTAATGATCAAGCGATTTCATAAAAAATCGTATCATTTGTCGCTCTTGGGGATGGCGATTATTGCTGTACTTGGTAGCGTAACACTAGTAAATGCGGAGGGGAACGATGTTGAGGCAACTCCATCCCGTGCGGGAAGCGAGCTCGCCTTGAAATCGGAAGCCGTTAAACCAAAGGCTGCAAGTGTAGACGAGAATCCAGAGAAAGCGGAGATCGCGAGAATCTTCAAATTACTTGAAAAAAACCCGTATGATACGTATATGGTATATGTCAGCAATGAATTAATGAAACAAAAAGGCAGGCTAGAGGTTTCTCCCTTGGGGAACACTTCATTCGATACATACGAGGCTTACCTCAAAAAAGTAGCGCCCTTAAAAGAGGTGGTACCGCAACAACCTGTTCACTTGCCGGAAGGTTATACCTTTAACAAAGCAAAAGTATATTCTTCTTACACTTCTAAGGATTTCAAACCCATAATAGCCGAGGCTAAAAAGCTGGGCAAGCAGGTATATTCTAAGAAGATTAACGTGACAAAAAGTGACTATATCCATTTAACGTACACAAATGGAGAAGACTTTATCACCATTTCAAATTCTCATCTTGACGAGCATGAAATAAAGGGCAAAGAAAACGAATATCGCTATATATCGGCTAAAGACATGGCAAAGAAAGAACCGCAAGCTCCCAATGGCAACTATTTTAACTGGAGGGTAGGTAACAAAAGTTTTCAATTCGTAACGAACCCAGGCAATCCATTGACAAAGGAAGACCTGATTAAGTTAGCGAAAACAGCAGTAAAATAAAAATATAAGAGTGAGTCGTCTTCGCTCTTGTAAAAAGTCCGTGCAGTCTCAAAAAGGATGCAGGGGCTTTTTTTGCGTGCGATTCGAAAGTGATAAGATACCGCAACTTTTGTAGGATAATAAAATGGGAGATTTTACAGAGATACTGTTGACTTTAATAAACTACAGTTGTAGTATTTAAATATAAACTACAGTTGTAGTTATTTATTGCATTCAAAAGTGAGAGGAGTCCTATGACATGAAAGCAGCATCAACAGTAGCAATCACCGCACTAAGCAGTATTTTATTATTGGGTTCTTCGGTGAACCTCACGGCAGAGGCCGCGCAATCCCGCGCTGCAAATGACATCACCTCGAAGACGGCTACTGCTACAGCAAAGTTGTCAAGTGAAGGTGAGAAGCTAGAAAAAGAAGAGAAAGATAGAATTAACAAGCTATTGGAAGAAAACCCGTATGACACGTATGTCGTATATGTCAGCAATGAATTAAAAAAAGATAAGGGAAGCGTTCCAGCTGGGAGTATTTCCTTTTCAGACATATCTGTCTTGGGAGACCAATCTCCAAGCTTCGATAACTATGAGGCTTACATAAAAAGAGCATCGGCCTTGAAAGAGGCCGTACCGCAGCAACCTACTGGTTTGCCGGAGGGGTATACCATGAGCGAAGCGAATATTTATAGAGTGTTCACGCCTAAGGATTTAAAAGATATAAAAGCCGAGGCTAAAAAGCAGAGCAAACAAGTATATTCCAAGCCGTTTAAAAAAACGAGTGACCATATCCGGTTAACGTACACGTCTGGAGAAGACTATATCGTAATTTCGAGTGAGCATCCTGACGAGAAAGAAAAAAAGGGGAAAGAAAAACAATATCTTTATACATCGGCTATAGAAATGGAAAAGAAATATCCGAGTAGCAAGGGATCTAACTATTCCAATTATCTTACATGGGTTGAAAGTGGTAAAAATTTTGTAATCCAAACCAATTCAGCCAATCCATTGACGAAGGAAGACCTGATCAAGCTGGCGAAAACAGCAGTGAAAAAATAGCTTTGAAAATGGAATCATTTTAGAGCTAATCATTTTAAAAATATGAGGAGTCCTACAACATGAAAACAGCATCAACAGTAGCAATCACCGCACTAAGCAGTATTTTATTATTAGGTTCTTCGATGAACCTCACGGCAGAGGCCGCGCCATCCCGCGCTGCAAATGACATCACCTCGAAGATGGCTACCGCTACAGCAACGGCGTCAACTGAAGGTGAGAAGTTAGCACAAGAAGAGAAAGATAGAATCAATAAATTATTGGAACAAAACCCCTATGACACGTATGTCTTATATGTCAGCAACGAATTAAAGAAAGTTAAGGAACACGTTCCAACTGGGAGTGTCTCCTCTTCAGAAGTAACTGTCATGGGAGACCAATCTCCAAGCTTCGATACTTATGAGGCTTACATAAAAAGAGCATCGGCCTTGAAAGAGGCGGTACCGCAGCAGCCTACTGGCCTGCCGGAGGGTTATACTTTGAGCAAAGCGAGTATTTTTAGAGTGATCACGCCTAAGGAAATAGCAGCAATAAAAGCCGAGGCTAAAAAGCTGGGCAAACAGGTATATTCCAAGCCGTTTAAAAAAACGAGTATCCATATTCTATTGACGTACACGAATGGAGAAGACTATATCGCATTATCGAGTTACCAACATGACGAGAATGAAAAAATAGACAGAGGAAAGTCATATCGCTATAAATCCGCCAAAGATATGCAAAAGGAAAGGCCAAATCTCAAAGGTCAGATCGCGGAAGTAACGTATAGAAATTTTGTAAACTGGTATATGGATGGTAAAAGCTTTCAAATCGAAACAAATTCGGGCAATCCATTGACGAAAGAAGACCTCATCAAGCTGGCGAAAACAGCAGTAAAAAAACAGCTTTGAAAACGATCTGAGTTACCTGTTTATCCAGTAGAGTAATTTGGACATGACAATAGAACGATAGCAGTGAAAGAACTTGGTCATGTGACCGAGTTCTTTTTATTTTGAAATATTAATGATCTTTGCGAGAAAGAGGCTTATAACGCCTGGTTTCCAAGAAGGCTCTTTTTCGATAACTTCATCAAACCATGTAAGTGAATTATTGCGGGAATACATTTATACATAGAAACATAAGGAAAATAATTACAAAATAAAGTGGGATAACTAGGGAATAAGTAGGTGCAAGGAGTTAACTATTGAAGAATCATCATGAAGAACATACATAGAAGAGTATCAAAAATAAAGAGCGGTATAAAGAATAACAGAGATGAACGACGGCAGATCACACAATGTTCTCGCAACGTGGCGTTTTATTTTAGCGTTTATGGTCGCTATATCGATATTTCTTACTGCTTGTTCTAGTCAATCTAATGAGCAACCTAATGAACTAGAGAAGTATGCTGTACCCGTTAATCAATTGACGATACCCGATGGTGTTCAAATTATTGGTTTAGGCGAAGCATCTCATAACAATGCTGAATTTCAGTCTGTACGGCTTGATGTATTTAAGGTGCTTGTTGAAAAGTATGGAATACGCGCATTTGTATTGGAAGCGGAATTTGCTAGATCTAAATTAATGAACCGATATATTTCTGGAGAGGACATCGAGTTGCAAGCTGCGTGGCATGATTGGAATCCCATCTACCATACGAAAGAGATGGCAGCGTTATGCAATTGGAACATCCTTTAATGAAGGCGTATTAGCAGCCCCATCAAAAATAATAACTGTTAATAATCCGCCTACTTTAGAAGTTCGTAGTGACAACAGATTGCTTAATTCATTTATGCGATTGCCAGAGGATGTGTATTTCTTGGATTTGGATCATGCTAAGCAGGATAAGCAGTTAAAGCGATTAGTTTCAGAAAAGGAATTGAGAATGCCTTATATCGGCAGCATTGCTGTTAAGAATTTCGATGATCCTAACAGTCGTAACATGGACAATTATTATGTTGACATGAATGTAGATGGGGCATATGATGCATTGATTAATTTTCGAAAGGTAAATCTATATAAACCATATAAGCGATAAAATAATGGAGAGAAAACACAAACATGTTGACACTTAGAAACCGCGTAAATTGCGGTTTCTTTGTTTTATGTCACCGTGTAGTAACCGCACAGATCAAGTTGACATTGCTCAATTACAGCACATTTGTATAATGATGGAATGCACAAACGTGTAAAAAAGTAAAAAACACAATAATGATTTCATTAAAATCCATAATAAATCATTTCATGGTTTATTCATTAAATTTTCCATATAACAATATATTCTTATTACATTTATTTTAAATTCACATTAAAATTGTTGAAAATTGTTGTTTAATCCATTATAATCAGGTTGAAAATGTATTATTTTACCACGAATTTTGTAATAAAATGTTTTAATATTTAATTACCTTATATCTTGTATTTTTTTTGGTTTCCTCTTAATTTGATTTAACTAACCACTGTGAGTAACTTCCAAGAAAAAAATCCCTACAGCATGAGAAAATATGATTCGTCTGAATCATTAAACCCGTACTTCGAGTCCACAGCTTGATACTGCTTAATACAACTCCCGCTATCACATAAAGAAAAGAATAGGTCGAATTCAATTGTTAGATTGTATAAGTCGGTGTATCAAAATGGTACTGGCTTAATTGTTCACTATCAAAAAATGAGGTGGATAAATACCCATGATCGCAATCATTGACAATTTTGATTCATTTACGTACAACTTGGTGCAATACTTTTTGGAGCACGGAGAGGAAGTACAGGTGTACCGGAATGACGCCATTACGGTTCATGATTTGGAACGTCTAACACCAGACTATATCGTGATTTCACCTGGTCCTTCAAACCCAACCCAAGCAGGTGTCTCGCTACAAGTCATTCGTCATTTTGCTGGAAAAGTCCCCATTTTGGGTGTTTGCCTCGGACATCAGGCGATAGGTCAAGCTTTTGGAGGAACGGTTAATTCGGCCAAACAGCTTATGCACGGTAAAACTTCCGATATCGTCCATGATGGAAAAACATTGTTTCAAGGTTTACCGTTACCACTTACGGTCGCTAGATATCACTCTCTCATCGTAGACTCAGCTATACCAGATGAGCTTGAAGTGTCCGCTTGGTCAAGCGACGGAGAAATTATGGCACTTCGCCATAAGCATTTTGCAGTTGAAGGCGTCCAATTTCACCCTGAATCCATCATCACACCTTACGGAAAACGCATTATAGCTAACTTTTTACAGTGCTATGCAAGAAAAAAGACGGAAACTACTCTTCAATACGCTTCTCCATAAACAAAAATATAATAGTAGGTGGCCCAGATGAGTCAAATCCAATCAGCTCCTTACATTTTGTTTGATTTTGTCGATGAGAATAGGGTCAAGCAGCGTAAAATTTTTAAAGACCCTATTGAAATCGTTACAGCGCTAAGTCCTAGCGAAGTTAAGCCAGCGTTAAAGCGGATACAGGAGGCTGTCAAACGTGGATATTATGCTGTTGGATATTTATCCTACGAGGCTGCTCCCGCATTTGATTCGGCGTTTAACGTTCATCCGAATGTCGTTATGCCGCTTGTTTGGTTTGGTATTTTCGCACAGTATGAAACGGATCATGAATGTTCCGAAGGAAATTATCGAATTTCAGAATGGAAACCGACCCTTACTGAAGAGAGCTATCATGAGAGCATTCATCAGATTCACGAGGCGATTGCACGAGGAGATACTTATCAAGTTAACTATACAATGCGGCTTCGTTCTCATTTTGAAGGTGATTCATATGCTCTTTACACAAGATTGTGCGATGCGCAGCAAGCAGATTTTTCTGCCATGCTCCAGCTGGGGGACTTTAGCATCTTAAGTGCATCTCCAGAGCTTTTTTTTCGGAAAATTGGAAATCAGATCATTACCCGCCCGATGAAGGGAACAGTCAAACGTGGGTTATGGCAAGAGCAGGATGAATTATTGAGCAAATGGCTTCACCAATCGGTAAAAAATCGGGCTGAAAACGTGATGATTACCGATTTGCTTCGCAATGATCTTAGCTTGATCGCTGAAACGGGAAGTGTGCATGTCCCGAGTCTTTTTGATATTGAGAAGTACTACACCTTGTTTCAAATGACCTCTACCGTAACCGCCAATATACGTCCAGACGTGGAAATGAGCGATATTTTCGCTGCCTTGTTTCCATGTGGCTCTATAACTGGGGCACCAAAGATTAGCACGATGAATTTAATTCATGAACTTGAACATACACCGCGGGAAATTTATTGTGGCTCGATTGGGATGATGAGTCCCGATGGCTCTGCTATCTTTAATGTAGCGATTCGTACGGTATGGATCGATCATCGAAGTGGCCAGGCCGAATACGGTGTTGGGGGAGGCATAACTTGGGATTCTACAGCCTCGGACGAATATGAAGAGGCAAAAACGAAGGCGCTTTTATTAACGGAAGTAAAGCCGAAATTCGAATTGCTTGAGTCGTTGAGATTGGAAAATGGAACGTATACGATGCTTGATGAACACATCGCTCGGATGCTAGACTCCGCATTGTATTTAGATTTCAAAGCCAATAGCGAAGAAATTCGAAAAGCCCTCATACAGCACGCCCAGCATCATCCGGCTGGATTACGAAAAGTGCGGTTGCTATTATCCCGCTCGGGCAGCATTTCAGTTAATAGCGCAACTATAACAGATTTTGAAGGGAAGCTTACGGTATCTATTGCTGAGCATCCTGTTCCCTCTAATCATCGTTTCTTATATCACAAAACGACTCATCGCACGATGTATGACAAGCATCGTAATCAAAATGACCATGCCTATGACGTATTGCTCTGGAACGAGAAAGGCGAACTTACGGAATTTACGACAGGGAATGTCGTTGTGGAACTGGAGGGCAAGCGTTATACTCCGCGGCGAGAAAGCGGTCTGTTGGCAGGAGTATTGCGCAATCAGCTCCTTGCAGACGGAATCATAGCAGAGCGCGTACTTACACTTGATGATGTCACTCATGCTTCGCAAATATGGCTCATCAACAGTGTGAGGGGATGGTTGCCTGTACAGCTTACCGAAGATGGTATGCATGCTTCTGCACGAAATAACTTATTTAACTTAACAGTCGGTTAACTTAAGGAAGGAAGTATTCCGCATGACTATACAATCCCAACTTGAACAATACATTAAAAGCGTGCACCCCATTAAGGATGTTCGTGTCGAGATGCACATACAACATGTGTCAGCAGATGTTCCTTCCAGACCCGACGCATCGGCCATTCTGAATCAACAGCAGCACTTTCAATATACGAACTACCGAAGCTCACCTCGACGCTCTGCACAACACGGCGTAAAGGAAGCTCGCTTAATCGGTCCGCCCCTCGTGTGGGCAGATAACGAACCGAGGACACTTATCGATGCTTTTAGCAGGACGTTGCAAAAAGATGGGCACAAAAAGTTGCACTTCAGTCTCAAAGATGGTACAGACAGCTCGCTTAGCTACACGGAGTTAGATCAGCAGGCAGCGCGCATCTTACACGGTTTAATCCAGCTCGGATTAAAGCCGGGCGATGCGGTACTAATACAGGTCGAACGTATTGATTATTTTATAAGCCTCTTCTGGGCTTGCATTTTCGGAGGATTTTTGCCAGCACCATTAAAGCTGGCACTAAACCAACAACCAAATCATGCCGAGCGAAAAAAGGTTGAGCAGGTGTGGGAGTTTCTTAATCGCCCACTAATCGTAACGGACTGCAAGTTAGAAGATGTTGCGACCGAGCAGACAAATGGTGAACAGCGAATTGTAGGTGCGGAAGTGCTGCTTGGACAACGTGCGGCAGATCATCGTCATACCGCAAATCCTGAGGACGGGGCATTGTTCCTTTTTACGTCCGGAACGACAGGCATGCCCAAGTGCGTGCGCTATAATCATACGCACGTTCTAGCCAATATTTTCGGCATTCAGCGTTGCCTGGAGCTGACACAACATGAAGTTACTTTAAACTGGATGCCGCTCTACCACGCTGGAGGCTTACTAACGAACCATGTTCTTGGTGTTGTGCTTGGATGCGAACAGGTACTCCGCCCTGTAGAGCATTTTTTGACCACGCCGTGCTCGTGGTTACAAGATATCGAAGCTTATCGTGTCACTTTTACGTGGGCACCTAACTTTGCGTTTGCCCAGATTAATCAATTAAGTGCAGAAATAGAATCAAGTAGCTGGGATTTGAGCTCTGTGAGGACAATTCTAAATGTGGGCCAGCCGATTTCGGTTCGGACAGCCAAAACCTTTTTACAGACGCTATCTTCATCTGGTCTTTCATCGAAGTGTATCGTTCCCGCCTATGGTATGACTGAATTTTCAGGCAGCCTTTGCTTCAACAGGGAGTTCGATGCACACGAGGAAAGTGGAGTCCAGCATATATGGCAATCGTCCCTGAACGATGAACTGAGGTTTGCCGGACCCGATGATTCAAGTGAGGCTGTTGCCTTTGCTGAAATAGGACGGGTCATGCCAGGAGTAGATTTGCGCATTGTCGACGACATGGACAAAGCTCTACCGGAGGCTTGTGTAGGGAAAGTGCAGCTCAAGGGAGATACCATTATCGACGGTTACTATAACCATGAAGCTGCTACTTCTGCTGCTTTTACGGAGGATGGATGGTTCGAAACAGGCGATCTCGGCTTTGTTTACGATGGACGGCTTACGCTGACAGGTCGAGCAAAAGATGTTCTCATTATGAATGCCAAGAACGTGTACAACTTTGAAGTTGAGTCTGTAATGTCGCAAGCATACGGAATAGACCCTAATTTTGCCGCTGCGGCAGGTATTTCAGGTGGCGAGGATGGGAATGATCGGCTCCTATTGTTTTTTTCTCCTTTGGATGACGATATCATGCTGACATTGCTACTCATTCAAGAGCTGAGGGGATTAGTATCCCGACAATTCGGAGTGAATCCCTGTTACATTGTACCGGTCAGTAAGGCGAATTTCCCTCGCACACCAACAGGGAAAATTCAGCGGCTTCAACTGGTACACAACTTGCTGGATGGCCAATACGACACGATTTTGGCCACTGTAGATGATCTGCTACGGAACCGCTTCCAGCGCGACGAGCTATTTGCACACGCTGCAGTCGCTTCGACTGTAGAGTCACAAGCATTATTAAGTGAAACGATACATGGGGCAGAAGTAGTCGCGACGGAAATGAAGCATCAGGAGATTGTTGTAGTCTATTACTCGTCCGAATGTGATGATCTTAGCGATGCTGCTCTTTATATCAAGATACGAGATTATTTAAGTACACAGCACGAGAATTACGGACATATCGAAGTATGTAGACGCCATTCCATAAGTGAACACATGGAAGAGGATTATGAAGAAGAATTGCGCTTTTTAACGAATAGTTTTGAAAAATTGCTCAAACGTCCTGTGATCACTCGTAACCATGATTTTTTTCAGCTGGGCGGCGACTCTCTTAAAATGACAAAGCTACTTACCATGCTTATTTCAAATTACAACATCATGGTTACCCCACATCAGTTTTTTAAACAACCTACGATCCAAGGACTACTTCAGGAAATGATTCTTGCAAAGCAAAATAGTAGCAGTTCACACATCCCAACACACAGCCGTGACCAAAGTCGCATGCCACTGACGATCAAGCAAAAAAGCCAATGGATTTTACACATGATTGAACCAAACAGCGCATTTTATACGAACACGTTTACGCTACGCTTTCAAGGAGCTTGTGATCGAGAACATTTAACAGAACTCATGCGAATACTAATTGAACGTCATGAAGGATTGCGTATTCGTTTTGGTATGCAGTATAGCGAACCCTTTCAGTATGTTGAACCACCCTATTCTCCGTATATTCGTCATATGGATCTTAGTCTAATGGAGGGGGAACGAAGAAGGGATCGAGAGAGCGAGTTGGTTCGTCAAGAAGCGAACCACCGATTCGACCTTTTGCAGGAGCCATGCTTACGCCTTCTATTGCTTACGTGCGGGGAGAATGAGCATCGATTGGTCATTTCTATGCACCATATCATGTCTGACGGTTGGTCTGTGGAAGTATTCACGAATGAATTAATGGATCTGTACGGAAAAAGCCTGCAAGGGGAGAGACCTCATCTTACAGCGCTGCCTGTGTCATATTCCAATTATGTTTATTGGCAGTCTGAAAGGGAACAGGATCACTCGTCTTCATTATGGGCGCAGACTGATTACTGGAGACAATTACTTAACGGGCCATTACCGACAATTCAGGTACCACCTGATTTTGTTCGACCTGAAGTAAGGTCCTATAAAGGGGATACCATCGACCTAACAGTAAGTTCGAGTCTTGCTTCGCTTGCTCGGGCTAAGGCGAATCGGTCAGGAATTACGCTGTTTATGCTGATGTTTGCAGTATACGCTTATCTCATTCATCGCTTCTCGAAGCAGTCGTCCGTTCCGATCGGGACCGTGATGGCAAATAGAACTCGTCCTGAATTGGAGAAATTAATCGGCTTTGTTGCCAATACCGTCGTCCTACGCATCGAATTTGATGACGAAATGACTTTTAATGATTTGCTTGAGCAAGTCAAGACTTCTGCTGTAGGCGCTTACCAGCATCAGGAGGTGCCCTTCGAGATGGTGTTACCGCTCCTTTCTGACCGTGGGAAAGCAGGGTATACCCCTGGGTTTCAAGTTATGTTTACGTACCAAAATGAGTTTACGCACAACTATCAGTTTACTGATGCTTCCGTACGCCTCGAAATTGAAGCTGGGGATACGGCCAAGTTTGACCTCATTTTACACGTATACGAGGAAGCGGACACATTAAGGCTCCGAATGGAATATAACACCGATCTGTACAAAAAAGAGACCATCGAACGATTGCTTAACTTTTACACAACGATACTGGAAGGGGTTGTTGAACATTAAACTTTCGAGCCTGAACATGATGCCGGAAGTAGAGAGACGAAGGTTGCTGCATGAATTTAACGATACGGAAGCGTCTTTTCCACGGGAAGCAACACTTCAGCAACTATTTGAGCAGCAAGCAGATGTATTTCCTAATCGTGTCGCTTTGTCCTGCCTAAATAAGACTCTTACATATAGAGAATTGAACGAACGGGCAAATATGCTGGCAAAGGTGCTACGTGAGAAAGGCGTCATGCCGAACCAAATTATTGGTGTGCTATGCTCACGATCAGCAGAGATGGTCATTAGTATCCTGGCCGTACTAAAAGCAGGCGGAGCCTATATGCCAATTGATCCCGAGTATCCTGTGGATCGTATCGGATATATGCTCGAAGATAGCGGAACGGTACTATGCATCGTAGAAGAAACTTCGCTGATCCCACAACATACGACTGTTCAAGTGTTATCGCTCGACATGATCGAAATGCACGCATCGTCGGATGCGGAACATGTAAACTCGACGATGCCTAACGCTACCTGTATACACAATCTTGATCCCGTAAACAAGCCTGAAGATTTGGCTTATGTGATTTATACATCAGGCTCCACGGGGAAACCGAAGGGAGTTATGATCGAGCATCGTAACGTTGTCAGATTACTGTTCAATGATCGTAATTTATTTGACTTTAATGAAAATGATGTTTGGACACTTTTCCATTCGTTTTGTTTCGATTTTTCAGTTTGGGAAATGTACGGTGCGTTGTTATACGGCGGTAAGTTAGTCATTGTTCCTCAATCGATCGCGAGGGAACCAGAACGTTTCCTTGCTCTGCTGCGCGAAGAACAAGTAACGGTATTAAACCAGACGCCAACAGCCTTTTATCAGCTTGCAAAGCTTGAGGAGCAACTGGACATGCCTGTAGACTTGCAAGTTCGCAACGTCATTTTCGGAGGCGAGGCTCTGCTGCCGATTCAACTGTTAAGCTGGAAAAAGAAATACCCGAATACAAAGTTAATTAATATGTATGGGATAACCGAAACGACAGTTCATGTGACTTATAAAGAAATAGGCTTTGAAGAAATCCAATTAAGGACAAGCAATATCGGTAAACCGATTCCGACACTGCAAATATACATTCTAGATGAGCAGCGTGAGCTAAACCCGATTGGCGTTGAGGGGGAAATCTACGTTGGTGGTGAAGGCGTTGCGCGAGGTTACGTCAATCGACCTGAACTGACGAGCGAGCGATTTATCCCTCATCCGTTTGAACCGGGGAAACGATTGTATCGGACAGGTGATCTGGCTCGCTGGCTATCTAATGGTGAGTTGGAATACTTGGGGAGAATGGATCACCAAGTGAAAATCAGGGGATATCGGATCGAATTGGGGGAGATCGAGTTTAGACTCCTCGGCTGTGAAGGAATTCATGAAGCGGTTGCTGTCGTCAAAAAGGACGCAGCAGACGAAGATACGTTGTGTGCGTATTATGTGTCTGATCGACCGTATCAAACAGCTGAATTGCGGACCCAACTGTTGCAGCATTTGCCACAGTACATGCTGCCAGCACATTTTATTCCGCTGCAGAGCATACCTACAACACGAAATAACAAGGTGGATGTAACAGCTCTTCCTTCACCAGTTCAATACGCAATACCGGCTGAGGGCGTGAAATTGGTCGCGCCCGAAACAGAACTGCAATGGCAAATGCTTAACATCTGGAAGGAATCGCTTCACAATCCGAACATCGGTGTGACGAGTAATTATTTCGATTATGGCGGTGATTCCATTCGAGTTATTGAACTTATTAGCCGGATGAATAAGGAACTTGCCATGAATATTCAGATCGTGGATCTGTATAAGCACCCGACGATTAAGGGATTAATTGAGCAGAGCGTTACATATGACTCCATAGATAACACACGAGAGGAAGTCGAAGCAGAGCTTCAACAGATGCAGCTGGAATGGTTATCCAACCCCGCGTACCGTTCGTTCCTTCCAGCAGCTGTAGAAGATCTATTTCCAATGAGCGATATACAGCAAGGTATGGTATTCCATTACATGAAGCATGAAGGTGCTGGAGTGTACCATGACCAGTTCGTTTATCGAATTAATGATAATAGGATGAATGTGACAAGTCTGCAGGTGGTAATGACGGAATTAGTTAAAAAGCACCCTATGCTGAGGACTGGATTCAATATTGGTGATTTTCCAATACCTGTTCAGTACGTTTGCAAGCAAATAAATATCCCTATTGTAGAAGTGGAGTTGCGTTCAGGCACTCCCGAACAAATAAAAAATGAGATAACGGCATATATGGAACAGGATCGAGCCCATCCCTTTCCTATTCACGAAGCGCCATTGTGGCGGATGGTGTTGTTTACGTCGGCAAATGAGAAATACGTATGCTGGATTTTTCATCATGCTATTTTGGACGGTTGGAGCGTGGCTGTATTTATGTCAGAGTTGCTAAACCTCTATGGAGCGCTCAGGGGAGGAGAAATCAGTGCTTAGTTCATTAAACACAACGTATAAAGACTATGTTATTGAACAACTATGTATTTCTAGGAATGAGGAAATAAGTAATTATTGGCGAGAAGAACTGCTCGACTATAAAAAATTCGCATTTCCTGATCCGCCTGCGCTCACTTTAGATGAAATGCCAAATACAAGCGTAAACTCACTGTCACCGTTGCTGTATGCAAGCTTGAAAAAAGCAGCCAAGCAGCAACGAGTATCTATTAAATCCTTATGCTTGGCAGCATTCATAAGTACCCTTTATATGCATTCCTATGAGGAAGATATTTTAATTGGGCTTGTCGAAAATGGGCGCCCCCTTAGTAATGACGGCGCACGTATACTGGGCTGCTTTCTGAATACAGTGCCAATGCGCACCGTTTTTGAGTCAGCCATGCGTTGGGGAGATTTAACGCAAGCGGTCAATCGCAAGCAGACTGATCTGAAACGTTATGGCAGAATGTCGCTTGTCCAAATATTAAAAGCAATAGGGGAGCAAAGCAACCGTGCTAATCCGCTGTTTGACGTTGCCTTTAATTTTATCGACTTCCATGTGTATGAATCCGTCGAGCAAGGTCTGTTTGAATTTATGCCATACAGCTTTGAACGAACGAATACGATGCTTGATTTCAGCGTCTCAGTAACGCTTGGACAATTGTCAGTCAAAATGGTGTCCTCGTATGAGAAGGATTTCACTGATCGATTGTTAGAAGTATACGTCCGTGTGCTTCATCTCATCGCAGACAAGCCTGAACACGCGATCGACAAAGCTGAGGTAATGACTGCCGAGGAGGCGGAGTTACTCCGTTCATTTAACGACACATTTGCGGAATATCCTTCGGCTGCAACGATAGCAAGTTTGTTTGATTTACAAGTTATGAAGCGTCCTAACGCACCGGCTCTCGTCAGCAGTCAATGCGAGCTTACGTATCAAGAGCTTGATAGACGTGTGAATATTTTTGCGTTTGAGCTTATGGAGCTAGGAATCACCTCTGGTCAGCATGTTGGCTTAATTGCGGATCGGTCTTTTGACATGATTGTAGCGATCCTTGCTATTTTGAAGCTTGGATGTGCATATGTGCCACTGGACCCCGAGTTCCCAGCAGATCGGATGAGGGACATGCTTGCCGACAGCGGCGCTCGCTGGTTAATTACGACAAAGGGACTGTCCGTTACCGGTTATGAAGGCAAGGTCGTGTCTTTGTCTTTGTACGAGCAGCCAATTCGGGAGGAAATGGAGGAAGGTCAAGCCACCTCTCATTCTTCATTACAAGTATGTCAAGCTTTTTATCCTTCACCTGATGATATAGCTTATGTAATGTACACCTCTGGCTCGACTGGTAAGCCGAAAGGAGTTATGACTACCCACCGTAACATTATTAAAACGGTAATCAATAACGGCTTCGTTGAGATTTCAGAAGCGGATCGCATGCTCCAACTGTCCAACTATGCGTTTGACGGGTCAACTTACGAAATTTTCGGCGCATTGCTGAACGGGGCGACCCTTGTCCTTATTGCGAAAAAAGATATGCTCAATGTTTCTGAACTGACAAAAACGTTGGAACGGCAGCGGATAACGTCTGCTTTTATGACGGCAGCTTTGTTCAACATGGTTGTGGAGTGGGACATTAGCAGTCTTAAGCATGTACGGAGGTTGTTCTTTGGCGGTGAGGCGGCTTCTATGAAGCATGTGCTTAAAGCGTTGGATTATTTAGGTGAGAACCGGATCGCCAATGGATATGGCCCGACAGAAACGACAGTATTTGCGGCAACCTATCTGGTCAATGAGAGTGTTCGCAAGTATAGCAGTGTTCCGATCGGTCGCCCCATTCATAACACGAGAGCATACGTACTAAGCCAAAGAGGTCATCTACAGCCTATTGGAGTTCCAGGAGAGCTTTACATTGCAGGAGAAGGGCTCTCACAAGGGTATCTAGGTATGCCGGAGTTAACTAAGGAACGTTATGTACGACATCCTGTTGAGCAAAATGGCCGCATGTACCGCACGGGAGATTTGGTACGATGGCTGCCAAATGGTAATCTGGAGTATTTCGGAAGAATCGATCAACAAGTGAAGATTCGTGGGAATCGCATAGAGCTTGGCGAAATTGAGGGCAGGCTGCTTGAGATAAGTTCGATACAAGAAGCCGTAGTCATTGTGGCGCAGGATGAGCAGCAGCATTCTTATTTATGTGCCTATATCGTCCCTGCACAGTCTTGTATACTACCACCGATTTCCGAGTGGAAAAAAGCACTCCGGCAATCGCTGCCTGAGTATATGGTGCCGAGCGCTTTTGTCACGTTGACTTCCTTTCCGCTGACGCTAAATGGCAAGCTGGATCGTAAGGCATTACCGCAACCTACCCAAGTGCAGGACATAAATTATAAAGCTCCTTCCAATACGACAGAGGAGATGTTAGTTAGACTATGGGAAGATATTTTAGACATCCAAAGTGTGGGCACAGAACATCATTTCTTTGAAATAGGGGGGAATTCACTTAAATCCATGCTGCTCGTGGCGAAAATTCAGAAAGAAACGGGCGTAAAGCTATCGTTACAGGACGTTTTTACGATGCCGACTATTCGAGAATTAGCGAGCGGGATGATGAAGTTACAGCCACAGGAGTACGAAGCGAGAATTGTGCCAGCACCTATTCAGGAGACGTACCCTGCATCGTCTATCCAGAAACGAATGTATATCGTTCAACATTTCGAAAATGCAGGTACAAACTATAATATGCCGTTGATGTTTGAACTGCATGGCAAGCTTGACGAAGTTCGATTACAGACAGCTATTCGTTCACTTATTCAAAGACATGAAGCGCTGAGAAGCTCGTTTGAAATGGTAGATGGCGAGTTAAGACAGCGGGTTTATGATATGAATAGTTTGCCTCTTTTTTCATACCAGAGGGAGAACGTTACCGATGTGCAGGATGAGGGTGCAGCTCTAAACGCATACGCGAAATCATTTATTAAGCCATTCCAACTCGGTGAGGCACCACTTATCCGGGCGGGGCTGCTTACGTTTGCAGAGGAGCGTCACACTCTTTTTATAGATGTCCATCATATCGTGTCGGACGGTACGTCAACCCAAATTTTGTTCAATGAACTCATAAGCCTATATCAAGAACATGAGCTTCCTCCACTTCGTATACAGTACAAGGATTATGCGGTCTGGGAGCAACAGCATGGGCGAGAGGATGTTGAAAAAAATGAAACGTACTGGCTGGCACAATTTGAGCAGATGGTACCCATACTAGAGCTTCCAACCGACTTCCCACGCTCTGCCGTCCGCAGCTTCACAGGCAGCCGGAGCATGGTGAGCATGGATGCTTCCCTTGTTGCAAAGCTGATCTCTACCGCTGCTAAGAGACACGAAACGGTGTTCATGATTATGATGGCGGCGTATCAAGTTCTACTCTCAAAATATACGGGAGAAGAAGAAATCGTTGTCGGTACACCATTTACATGTAGAGGTTTGCTGCAAGATGACCCAATAGTCGGAATGTTTGCGAATACACTCGCGCTCCGAGGCAAGCCTTTAGCGGGGTTGACGGTTAGCGAATATTTAGATGATGTACGCAAGCGGACTTTATCGGCGTATGAGCATGGTACTTATCCGCTGCAAGAGCTGTTGAACCATTTATCACGTCCATTTGATTCAAGCCGTCAACCGTTGTTTGACACGATGTTTGTGGTGCAGGAGGCAGGAACTGACCGCGTTCACTTGCCAGAGCTTCAAGTCAGCTATACAGAATGGGACCATGGTACTTCAAAGTTTGATCTGACGTGGGTGTGTACGTTATCCGCTGGCAATATGCAGATAGCCGTCGAATATCGCAACGACTTGTGGAAGCCGGAGTCGATTCAAAGAATGATAGAACATTATCATCATGTCCTGACGCAAATAGTAGAAGCACCTCATCTACTACTCGGCGCGTTGGAACTGACAACAGAGGCAGAACTCCGGCAGCTCAATGCTTGGAACGATACAGAAGCGAACTACCCGCGCGATTCGTCGGTCGTGCAACTTTTCGAACATCAAGCTCGATTGAACGGTGAAGCAGATGCCGTCATCATGGACGGCAGCAAGCTTACGTATCAAGGCCTAGATGAATCTGCGAACCGATTTGCCCGGTATCTCGTGAGGAAAGGTGTAGTGGCCGGAGCGTCTGTCGGCATCCTTATGGACCGCTCCATTGAGATGATTGTAGCGATATTTGGTGTTATAAAAGCAGGTGGGGTCTACGTGCCGCTTGATCCAAGCTTTCCAGAAGAACGACTTATATTTATGCTGGGCAACAGCGAAGCTAAATGGCTCATCACATCTGAAAAGCATTACTTGCATGGATACGATGGAGAAGTCATTCAATTTGCCGAGAGATTATGGACAGACGAATCGGCATATCATTTGGAGCCTTCGACTGACGGCATGATTAAGCGACCAACTCCCGAAGATCCCATTTATATCATGTACACATCGGGATCGACCGGATTACCTAAGGGAGTTGTGACTACTCACCGAAACGTTGTGAAGACCAGCATGAACAATGGCTTCATGGAAGTCAGGTCAACAGACAGAATGCTGCAACTGTCCAATTACGCATTTGACGGATCGACATATGAAATTTTCGGCGCACTATTGAACGGTGCTGCACTCGTACTCATTCGTAAAGAGGACTTGTTGAGCACCACTGAGCTGGCAAACGTGTTCGAAGAGCAGCGCATCACATCTGCATTTATGACCGCAGCACTGTTTAATACGCTCGTGGACTGGGATGTGACATGCCTGAAGCACGTAAGCAAGCTATTCTTCGGGGGTGAAGCAGGCTCTAAGAAGCACGTCATAAAGGCTTTAGATTACTTAGGCCCGAATCGAATCGCGAATGGATACGGGCCGACAGAGACGACGGTGTTTGCCGCGACTTATTCCGTAGATGAGAGCATTAGAGCGCAAAGCTCGGTGCCTATCGGGCGTCCGATTAACAACACACGCGTTTATGTGCTGAATCGGTGGGGACAGCGGCAGCCCGTCGGCATTCCGGGCGAGCTATTTATTGGGGGCGAAGGGGTTGCTCGAGCCTATTTAGGTCAGGCGGAACTTTCTTCTGAAAAGTTTCTCCAAGATCCTTATTGTCCAAGTGAACAGATGTACAGAACCGGTGACCTCGTACGTTGGCTTCCTGATGGCAATCTCGAATTTATCGAGCGGCTGGATCATCAGGTGAAAATAAGAGGAAACCGTATCGAAATTAGTGAGGTAGAAGCACAACTTCAACAGCTCCCTGATATTAAGAAGGCAGTCGTAATTGCTGACAAGGACAATCAAGGATATTCGTATCTGTTCGCATACATTGTGCCTAACTCGAATGAAATTTCGTCGAATCGTTCTGATGAAGCTTCAGAACTCATTAGTCAATGGAAGAAAGAGCTGCGAGGAAAGTTGCCAGACTATATGGTTCCTACTATTTTTCTTCTGCTTGAAACGATCCCGTTGACAAGTAACGGAAAAGTGGACCGCAGAGCACTGCCAAAGCCAACACCTCAACGTAAAGATCAACATGCACCAGCGACTAATGTGACCGAAGAGCGATTGATTCAAATCTGGGAAGATGTGCTGGAGATCACAAGGATTGGTATCCATGACCATTTCTTCGAGTTAGGTGGACATTCTCTCACTGCGATGTTACTTCTCGGTAAAGTTCATCAAACGTTTAACGTCAAACTGACCTTTCAGGATGTCTTTAACAAGCCAACACTGGAAGAGATGGCGGATTGGATTCAACGTGCCGGTCATCAGGTGTACCAAGCGATTAAAGTTGCTCCTGTCCAGGACACGTATCCTGTGACCTCCATCCAGAAGCAAATATATTACACGCAACAGCTAGACAGTAATAACACGAGCTATAACATGCCCATTTTATTTGAATTGTCGGGATCACTCGATGTTGAACGAATTGAAGCTGCATTCAATCAGATTATTGCGGCTCATGAAGCGTTAAGAACTTCATTTCATATGGAGTCAGGCGAGCTAGTGCAGCGGGTGCAGACGCTGGAAAACGTTCGTTGGGAAATGACGAGTCAGGATGTATCAAGCATAGATGACTCCACATTTACAACTCCGCCTCATTTGGCGGCGGCAAAGGATAATGTAGACTTTTTATCGAGTTGGATGGACAATTTCGTTCGTCCGTTTGACTTGACGCAGGCACCACTTCTACGGGTGGGGCTATTAAAAATAAGTTCGAGCCAATCCTTTTTAGTGGTGGATATACATCACATTGTTTTTGATGGGGTGTCCATGAGCCTGCTTTATGATGAACTTATTCGCTTGTATGATGGAGCTTCGCTTGTTCCTAATCCAATCCAGTTCAAGGATTATTCCGTGTGGGAACAGCAACAACGAGAACATACAAACTATGCAGCGCACGAGGCGTATTGGCTGGGTCAATTTGCAGATTTCAACAGTGCGGCAGAGCTTCCTTTTGATCGATCACGTCCAGCTATACGAAATGATGTGGGAAAAACGTACAAGCTTACGCTTCATGAAAAGCGGGTCGAACAATTAAAACAAATGGCAGCAGCCCACGATGTTACGCTGTTTATGCTGCTGTTATCGATATACGGTTCTCTTATTTCCAAATATACAGGCGAAGAGCAGGTTATAATCGGTACTCCAGTGGCCGGACGCGATCACGCAGACATCCAATCCACAATGGGGATGTTTGTTAACACGTTGGCCCTTCGTCTCGCACCTAAAGCTGGGCTGCAAGTTCACGAATATATGGCCGACATCAAGGCGTACATGCTGTCTGCGTACGAGCACGGATCGTACCCCTTGAGCGAGCTTGTGGAGAAATTGCATATTCCGTTTGATGCAAGTAGGAATCCGCTGTTTGATACGCTGTTTGTCCTACAGGATATGTCACTTACGGCGAGGACGATTCAGGAAATTACCTTTAGCCCACGTACGTGGCAGGGAAGACAAGCTAAGTTTGATATGACATGGGCTTGGCACGAGGAAGAAACACAACTTGTAGCTGAAATTGAATATCGGACCGATTTATGGAACGAGGATACAATTGAGCGAATGGCTGGTCATTTTGAACAATTGATCGATCAATTTGTCCGAGATGCGGAAACAAGGCTGTGTGATATAGAGCTGCTCAGTTCTAAAGAGCGTAACTTACTAGCCGCATGGAACGATACATCAGCCGATTATCCGCGTGAGCAGACAGTTTCGGCACGATTTGAAGAGAAGGCGATGGAACAACCTGAGCATCCAGCGGTGTGCTTTGGGGATCAAACCCTGTCTTATGGGGAATTGAATGAGCGTGCGAACCATTTAGCTTCTTTACTTATAAGCAAAGGCATTCAGCGTGGGGAATTTGTCGGCTTGTTAACACAACCATCTTTGGAGATGATCGTAGCGATTTTGGCAATCTTGAAGGCTGGTGGCGCTTACGTTCCGCTGGACCCAAGCTTTCCAGAAGAGCGGTTGGCATTTGTACTAAAAGATAGTAATGCCAAATTGCTGTTAGCTGAAAAAGGCCATGCCATTCCTACTTACGCTGGTTCCGTCATGATACTTGGTGAACCGCACCTGTACGATGCAGCAGTCAAAATGCCCACGCAGTTGTCAGCATTAGCGTCAGATCCGGCATACATCATGTACACTTCAGGCTCCACGGGAACGCCAAAAGGTGTAGTTATCACGCATCAGAATGTTATCAAGACTAGCGTGAATAACGGGTTTATGGAGATTAAGCCAGCAGACAGAATGCTGCAACTGTCTAACTATGCGTTTGACGGATCGACGTATGAGATTTTCGGGGCATTGTTAAACGGCGCGACACTTGTCCTTATTCGGAAAGTGGATTTGCAGAACGTCGTTGAGCTGGCAAGAATGTTTGAGGAGCAGCGAATTACATCTGCATTTATGACCGCAGCGCTGTTTAACACACTCGTGGATTGGGACGTGACATGCCTAAAGCACGTAAGCAAGCTGTTCTTCGGGGGTGAAGCAGGCTCTAAGAAGCACGTCGTGAAAGCTTTAGATTACTTAGGGCCGGATCGAATCGCAAATGGGTATGGTCCTACGGAGACAACAGTGTTTGCCGCAACTTATAGTGTAGATGAAAGCATTCGAGAGAAAGGTACGGTGCCAATTGGGCGTCCGATTAACAACACACGCGTTTACGTGCTGAATCGATGGGGGCAGCAACAGCCAGTGGGCGTTCCAGGTGAACTGCATATTGGCGGAGAAGGACTGGCACATGCGTACTTAAACCAGCCTGGGCTGACCGCCGAACGGTTTATTGAACATCCATTCCATGCAGGTGAGAGGTTATACCGGACAGGCGATCTTGTCAGATGGATGGCGGATGGCAATCTGGAATATTTAGGGCGTATGGATCAACAAGTAAAAATACGTGGTAATCGGATTGAGCTTACTGAGGTTGAGGATGCTATTCGTTCCTTGCCGTCTGTGAGTGAAGCAATTGTTGTAGAACGTCGGGATGAGCAAGGACACTCCATGTTGGGGGCATATGTAGTTCCCAACGTCCTTCACAGCAAGGAGATGCACATAACAAGGGATGAAGAACTTATTACGGAGTGGAGAAAAGCATTAAAGAAACGACTCCCTGAGTATATGATCCCGTCTGTATTCGTTGTTATGCCGTCCATTCCGCTTACTCGAAACGGAAAAGTCGATCGCAATTCTTTACCGGAATTGGGACATACGGTGTCATCAACGTATATTGCGCCTTCCACCCCGGTGGAAAGAGAGCTTGCAAGCCTATGGAAAGACTTACTTAACGTGAAAGAAGTAGGCGTAAATGATCATTTCTTCGAACTCGGGGGGCATTCGCTGAAAGCGATGATGTTAGTTGCAAACATACACGAGCGCTGGGGCGTGAAGATTACACTGCCAGATCTGTTTAATACATCGAAGCTGCAGGAAATGGCCCGTCTAATTGAAGAAAGCAGTGTTCAGACCTACGCTGCAATTCCACGTGTGCAGGAACAGGACACGTATCCGGTATCTTCGGCACAAAAAAGGCTTTATTTAATCGAACAATTTGAGGAAACAAAAACGAGCTACAATATGCCAATGTTACTGAAATGTATAGGCAAACTGGATGAAGAACGTCTGCGACTCGCGTTTGTTGATCTCATTCATCGGCATGAATCGCTGCGAACGTCATTTTTAATGGTAGATGGCGAAATCAGACAGCGTGTGCATTCGATGCACGATGTCGATTGGCAGCTTGAGCGTGTATCTCCATTATGTATGCCGTTGGCTGATCAGACACTCCATGAAGCTGATCAGGATGAAACCGTTCAGGCCTACTTTGATTATTTTGTGCGACCGTTTAATCTCAATGAAGCACCGCTCATAAGAGCGGGACTGTATTCGATATCGGAGTCGGAGTACTTGCTTATGATCGATATTCATCACATCGTATCCGATGGTGTAACGACCGGCATTTTAGTTGAGGAGCTGTTCAAACGATATCAGGGCGAACAACTTGAACCGTTACGTATCCAATATAAAGATTATGCAGTCTGGCAGCATGCGGAGGCGACTAAACGAACCAGCGAATCGTATTGGCATGAGAAGTTCATGACAGAACGACCAGTACTAAATGTGCTGACAGAGGGTAGACGCCCATCCATTCGCCGCTTTGATGGTGAAACGTATTCCTTTGCGTTAGATCAACAATTAGGACGGACGTTGAAAATGGTTGCAGCACGTTCAGATGCCACATTGTTTATGGTATTACTTAGTGCATACAACGTGTTGCTCTCAAAGTACACCGGAGAAAAAGATATCGTCATTGGTATGCCGATTGCCGGCAGAAATCATATTGAAACGACTTCCGTCGTCGGCATGTTTGTTAACACACTTGCGCTGCGTCATAAGCTCCAAGGTGATATACAAGTGCAGGAATGGATTAGAGAGGTTCGCAACGAAACGCTGCAAGCCTATGAACATGGAGATTATTCACTTGATGAGTTAATTGAAAAGCTTCGTATACCGCGAGATCCGAGCCGTAATCCGTTGTTTGACACGATGTTCGTTCTGCAAGATGCGAAGTCTGTATCGATTCAGCTTCCTCATTTAGACATCGAGCCAATAAGCTGGCAGAACAAGAGCGCGAAGTTTGATATGACATGGGTCGTCGATGAAGCGGAGGATGCGCTTCGCATCACAATCGAGTACAGTACAGATTTGTACGAGGCATCACAAATGCAACGGATGGCGAAACATTACGAGCATGTACTACAGCAAATGGCGCTGCATCCCGAGATGAGCCTTAACGAAATCGAGTTAATTACTGAAGAGGAACGCCACGAAATTTTGTTCCAATTTAATGATACCGATGCAGATTATCCGCGGGATGCGACCATTGATCAGCTGTTTGACCAGCAAGTGTTACATCGCCCGCATCACCCAGCGATCCAATTCGCTGGTCAGACAATTACTTATGAGGAACTTACTCAACGAGCCAATCATATGGCCCGTAGATTGCGAAAAATAGGCGTCCAGCGCGGTGAACCTGTGGGGCTGTTAGCTGATCGATCCGTCGAGATGATTATTGCCATCATGGGCATTTTGAAAGCTGGTGGAGCTTACGTACCAATCGATCCGTCTTTTCCACGAGAGCGCATCGTGTTTATTTTGGACCATTGCGAAGCCCGCATACTTGTCTCGTCGAGTCAGATGGAATTCCCGACATTTAACGGTATTCATGTCCCGCTGCAAGAAGTGACACATTCTGATCCGAGTGAGCAACCTGAACATTATGATCAATCGGACAATGAAGCGGTTCTTCGACGCAGTTTTGAAACGCTAACGCTTGATGCAGCTGAATGCCCAGCGTATATCATGTATACATCCGGATCTACAGGTACACCGAAAGGCGTCGTCACGTCGCATCGCAACGTTGTAAAAACGTCCATAAACAACGGGTTTATGGAACTCGGAGAGCAAGATCGCGTGCTTCAGCTGTCCAACTATGCCTTTGATGGATCGACCTACGAGATTTTTGGTGCGCTGTTAAACGGTGCCACGCTTGTTCTAATCGCAAAAGACGATGTTCTGAGCGTAACAGAACTAGCGAAGAGCTTGGAAGAGTCACGGATTACATCTGCTTTTATGACATCCATGCTCTTTAATGCACTCGTAGATTATGACGTGACGTGCCTTCGTCATGTGCGCAGATTGTTTATTGGGGGGGAAGCGGTCTCCAAAGCCCACGCTTTGAAAGCTGTCGATTATTTGGGTGAACGTCGAATTGCAAATGGCTACGGGCCAACAGAAACGACTGTTTTTGCAACGACATATAATGTGGAGAAAGATCTGAAATCTTTCAATAGCGTGCCAATCGGACGCCCTATTCATAATACGAAGACGTATGTGCTTGATGAGGAAGGCCATTTATTGCCTGTTGGCATATCTGGTGAGCTATTCATTGCCGGAGAGGGCTTGGCGAAGCAATATTTAAACCAGCTTGCACTTACAGAAGAAAAATTTATAAGCGATCCCTTTTTAACTGGTGAACGAATGTATCGCACGGGTGACAAAGTCCGCTGGTTGCCAAACGGAAATTTGGAATTCGTGGAGCGGATCGACCAGCAGGTGAAAATTCGTGGTTACCGAATTGAGCCTGTCGAAATCGAAGAACGATTAACTTCGCATCCTACCGTCCAGCAGGCTGCTGTTATTGCTCGCAAAGGTGAGGGGAGCTCCTACCTGTGCGCTTATATCGTAGTTCAGGGTCCATTAAACGTACAGGAATTACGCAAGCATATTCAGGAAACGTTGCCGGATTATATGGTTCCTTCATATTTCGTTCCGATGACCGAGCTTCCATTGACTAGGAACGGAAAGTTGGATCGTCTTGCATTGCCAGAACCGGATGTTCATCTGGCTCAGGAAACATATATAGCTCCAACTACAGAGAACGAGCGTATTTTGGCACAGGTGTGGTCAGAAGTGCTTGGACTTGAGCGCATCGGCATCGACGATAATTACTTTTTGCTTGGTGGAGATTCAATTAAATCCATTCAAATTGTGTCCAAGCTTGCCCAACACCAGCGAAAGCTGCAAGTTAAGCATTTAATGCTCTACCCGACAGTTGGTGAATGCGCGCAGTATATGGAACATATGAGTCATAAAAAAGAACGGCAGCGCGTCGTTGCTGGAGAACTACCGTTGACACCGATTCAGCGCTGGTTTTTCGATCAAGCATTTGAAGTAGCGCATCATTGGAATCAGTCGATGATGGTGTACAACGAGCAAGGATGGGACCCCGCTATCGTGAATGAAGCATTTACAAAACTGGTAGAACATCATGATGCACTTCGAATGCGATTTATTCAGGATGGTGAATGGATAAGGCAGGTTAATCTCAGCGTGGAAGAAAGCGAGCACTTCACACTGGAAATATTTGAGGTCGGTGACGCAGAACAAGCGTCAGCACACATTGAACAAGTTGCAACCGAGCTACAAGCCCGTATCGTTCTAGACGGTGCGCTCGTAAAACTGGGCCTTTTTAAAACACATCAAGGCGACCACTTACTCATGGCAATCCATCATTTAGTCGTTGATGGTGTGTCGTGGCGAATTTTGCTTGAAGATTTTCAGAACGTGTATCAGTCCATTTTGACAGGAGATCGCCCCGTATTACCTGACAAAACAGATTCCTATTTGGCATGGAGCCACGAGCTTGTCCATTTTGCCAAACATGAGCAGCTTGCCCGTGAGATCCCTTACTGGGAAAGGGTAAATGAACAGGCTTCAAAGTTGTCATTTAAGGGAAAAAGGCCATGCACTATTGAACAAAGCAACACGGTCAGTATTCAAATTGAACAATCGGTCACACGCAAGCTTCTTACCGAAGTTCATCGTGCTTACCATACGGATATAAGTGATCTGCTGCTCACGGCACTTGCGCTCACTTATGCGGAACGTGACAAGGAAGGTGTAGTGGTGCACCTTGAAGGGCATGGAAGAGAAGACATCATCGAACATATAGACATCACAAGAACGGTTGGGTGGTTTACTTCGATGTTCCCTGTTGTGTTGCCTACGCACATTCAACATCTTGGCGAGGCTTTACGCAGTATCAAAGAGATGATTCGCAGCATACCGAACAAAGGGATAGGGTTTGGAATTTTGAAGCATCTAGCGGGAATGAGTGAGCATGCACACGAGTTGGACCATTGGCATCCGGAAGTCGTGTTCAATTATTTAGGTCAATTCGACGATTCGCCCACTACGGGTCAGCCATCAACATCGACGATGCCGATGGGGCATCTAATTAGTCCGATAAATCAAATGACCCATCTGGAGGAATGGAACAGTGTCGTAAGCGAAGGACAATTCCAGCTTACTTTCCGTTACGATCCTTACGCATTAGATAGCGATGCAGCACATCATATGGTAGAACGGTATTCCTATTATTTGCATGAATTAATCGAGCATTGTTTAACGCAACAATCGGAACAATTTACGCCTAGCGATTTTGGCGATTCCGATCTGACGCTGGACGAGCTTGATGAAATCTCAGACATGATTAGCAAGCTTTAAGATAAGACGGAAGCACCCCGCTGGGTGTTTCCGCTCTTACTGAGTGGGCTCCGTATACGATTGTTAAACTTACAATGGGGAAGGACGTCATAGATGATGAACAAAGCAGAAATTGCCGACATTTATCCATTATCTCCGATGCAGGAAGCTTTGCTCTTTCATTCGCTTTACGACCAAGGAGACGTATACTTCGAGCAGATGATTTTTACACTCGAAGGACATGTAGACGCTGAAGCGTTGGAACGAAGTTTAAACGCAGTCATTGCACGCTATGATATTTTTCGCACCCTTTTTATTTATGACAAGATAAGTAAGCCTAGACAGATTGTACTGAAAAAGCGCCTCCTTCACTTGGAACTCGTTAATATTTCAAACTTGAATGATAAGGAGCAGCATGACGTTATCAAAGAGATCGCTGAAGAAGATCGAAATCGCTCCTTTGATCTGTCCAAAGATATGCTGTTGCGCTTAAAGCTTATACAGACTCATGCTTCAGGCTATAAGCTGATTTGGAGCAACCATCACATTTTGCTAGACGGTTGGAGTCTGGCGATCGTCTTGCAAGAATGGTTTGCACGCTATAAGCAAGAGGTTCAGGGTATTACCGTTCAGCTTGATCGAGCCGTACCCTACAAAACCTATATGAAATGGCTAGAGTCACAAGATGACGCTGTCGCCCGCCAATACTGGAGAAACTATTTATCAGATTACGATGGCGTTACGAATTTACCTACAGACAGAACCATCAACCATACGCTGAACAGCTCACTTGATAGCTTCACCGCTCAAAAGGAAACCGGCTCGATACAGGACATCGTGTTTAAGATTGATCGCTCGCTTACTGATCGACTTGTATCCTTGGCAAGGGAGTATCAAGTTACAGTAAGTAGTCTTTTTCAGGCGATTTGGGGCGTCGTACTTCAATATTACAATAATACAGATGACGTTGTGTTCGGTTCTGTCGTTTCTGGCCGCTCCCCAACTATACCGAACGTAGATAAAATCGTGGGTTTGTTCATCAACGCTGTTCCAATAAGAATCAGGTCTTCTCGTCATGAACGATTTTCGGAGCTGCTTATTAGGACTCATCAAAATGCGGCCCTTTCAGAGGAACATAGTTTCATATCCCTTGCTGATATGCAGGTTGAAGCGGGTAAGTCTTCCTTGTTCAATCACCTACTGGTCTATGAGAACTATCCGTCCAATACTAGCATGTTTGATACGAATGCCTTCGGCCTCGATTTTCGAATTACTTCAATTGAGTCGTTTGAGCATACGAACTATGATTTAAACATTGCCATTGGCCCCGGCGAAGAAATGCTAATTAAGATGAATTATAACGAGCACATGTATTCGTCATCTTATATCGAGCGGCTTTATCGCCATTTGGAACAAGTATGTTTGTATGTTACTGGCGATCCGACAACAAAAGTGTCCGACATTGTCATCTTGACTTTGCAGGAAACCGAACTACTACATACGTTTAATCAGACATCTGCGCATTATGCACGGGAGTATCCATTAGACATATTGTTCGCAGAAAAAGCACTTCTGCAGCCCCATCATCCAGCCATTACGATGGGGAATGAACAATTGACGTATCAAGAGTTGAACGACAGAGCTAATCATTGGGCAAACGTATTACATCAAAAAGGAGTTCTTACGGGGGATGCAGTCGGTCTCATTGCAAATCGATCCATAGAGATGATCGTCGGTATTCTCGCTATTCTGAAAGCTGGTGCGGCATACGTTCCGATTGATCCATCTTATCCGACAGAGCGGATGACATTTATGCTGCACGATAGCGAATCACGCTTTTTGTTGGCATTGATCGATATTGACCTTCCTGAGTTCACAGGTCATACGATTACTTTTGACGATTTACATTCATCGATCCCCAATTCTTCAGCTAATTTCCGTAGAAAAGATGGAGCGGGATCATCTGCTACAAGCACAGCCTACATCATGTATACATCAGGATCGACGGGGACACCCAAAGGAGTTATGATCACTCACCGAAATGTAGCTAAAATAGCACTAAACAACGGATATATCGATCTCAATCGTGATGATCGTATTTTACAAATTTCCAATTATGCTTTTGACGGCGCGACTTTTGACATTTATGGTGCCCTATTAAACGGAGCGACGCTTGTACTTCTGGACAAGGAACAATTATTGAATGCAGAGTCACTTGCAGCGGCGTTTGAACATCAGGCGATATCTGTCGCTTTTTTGACAACGGCTTTGTTTAATACGCTTGTGGATTGGAATCCAGCTTGTTTCAAAAATATGCGCCATGTGCTAATTGGCGGGGAAAAGGCGTCTGTTAAGCATGTAAATAAAGCGTTAAGCGTATTGGGCAAAGGTCGTTTACTTAATATGTATGGGCCAACAGAAGCAACCGTGTTCACAACTTGTTATCCGGTCACACAGGAAGACGTTGTTCTGATTGGCCGTCCGATTCATAATTCGACGACTTACGTGCTTAATAAATATTTGAAACCTTTGCCAATCGGTGTTCCGGGTGAACTTTATATTGGTGGAGAAGGACTGGCACAGGCTTATTTGGGGCAACCAGAGCTTACTGCCGAGCGATTTATAGAACACCCATTTGCTTCGCATGAGCGCTTATATCGAACAGGAGATCTCGTTAAATGGCTTTCAGATGGCAATTTAGAGTTTTTGGATCGGTTGGACCATCAAGTTAAAATTCGCGGACATCGCATTGAGTTAGGTGAAGTGGAAGCGAAGCTAAATTCGCTTCCTGAAGTGCAGGACGGTTTAATTATGGCACTTCGTGACGAGCACGGCCATTCTTACTTATGTGCTTATATCGTGCCGCTCTCGCTATCGCACGTTATCTCGGAGGATAACGAAGACGATGCACGTGAATGGATGTCCGATCAGATTCAAACTTGGAAAAAGAAATTGAAAGCAGCACTTCCCGAATATATGGTGCCAACGGCCTTTGAGATTCTTCACGCGTTTCCTTTAACATCTAACGGAAAAGTGGACCGTAAAGCGTTGCCGAAACCACGCTTCTCCGCACAAAAAAGTAATGTTGCACCTTCGAGTGCTACAGAACAAACGTTGGCGAAGATTTGGGAAGAATTGCTGGACATTGCACAAATAGGCGCAGAGGATCATTTCTTTGAACTAGGGGGCCATTCGTTAAAAGCGATGATGCTTGTCTCTAAAATACATAAAGAGCTTAGCGTTAAACTCTCGATTCAGGACATATTCCAGTCTCCTGTTCTTCGGGAAATGGCTGAACATGTTGATGGTTCACAGCAATGTGTTTACACACCTATTGCGACAGCTCCTAAACAAGACACTTACCCTGCATCCTCAGCTCAAAAAAGAGTGTTTATTGCACAGCAACTTGCTCCATCACAAACGAGCTACAATATGCCGATCATTTTAGAAATTAAAGGGCGATTGGACAAAAATCGACTTGAACAGGCTTTCCTTCAATTAATAAGCCGACACGAAGCTCTACGCACCTCTTTCCTCTGGTCTGGGGAAGAGCTACGACAGCGGATTAAAGATGTAGAATGCATGAACTGGCAATTAGATAACTATGACCTTTTAAAGAATGGGGTAGGAAATCAAGATCATATTTCCCAACTTCTTCGTTCTTTTATAAGACCTTTTGATCTATATAGTGGACCGCTAGTTCGAGCAGCAATTGCTACGTGCAACGCAGACCGCACAATTTTGATGATCGATATCCATCACATCGTGTCTGACGGTGTTTCGACAGGCATTATTTATCAGGATCTCGTTCGTCTTTACCAAGGAGATGCATTACCTGCTGCTACGATCCATTACAAGGACTTTGCTGTGCAAGAACAAAAGAACCGCAGTAGTGAACGTTACAAAGCAAGCCGTGATTATTGGTACGATCAGTTCAAAGGCCAATTGCCAGAAGTAAACTTGATAACTGATCGTTCTCGACCTGCTATTCGGTCTTATGATGGGAACACCATTTCCTTTGAACTCGATGCAAACATGACTAACAAGTTAAGAGATCTTGCTTCTCGCCATGACGCCACCCTGTATATCGTCCTGCTTGCGGCTTATAATATTTTGCTCTCTAAATATAGCGCTCAAGAAGATATCGTGGTGGGGGCGCCAATTGCTGGCCGGAACCACGAGGATGTACAAGGAATCGTAGGCATGTTCGTAAATACATTAGCGCTTAGAAACGATGTGTCTGGCAAGTGCCGAATAACGGACTTTATCCATAATGTCAAATCACGAGTCATGAAAGCGTATGAACATGGGGACTATCCGCTGGAAGAGCTCCTTGAGCAGCTGGATCAGGCTAGAGATTTCAGCCGTCATCCTTTGTTCGACACCTTGTTCGTGTTACAGAACATGGATATCCGTCCGCTGGAGCTGCCAGGGACGACGTTCCAAGCCGTGGAGTGGGAATGGAATCATTCCAAATTCGACATGACGTGGGGTGGACGAGAATCTAGCCATGGAATGAATTGGACGGTAGAGTATGCAACTGCTCTATTTGATCCTACGACGATAACACGAATGATTGGACATTTTAAGGTCATTTTAGAGAGTATGGTCACAGCACCTGAAACGCTTCTTGAACACGTGCATATGCTCACGTTTGAAGAGAAAGAACAGTTAGCTCTTTATAACACGACGAACGCTACTTATCCGAGAGAAGCCTCGATAATGTCTATATTCGAGCAGCAGGTAGTTGCTCGGCCGAACCATATCGCGCTCGTGTATGACGATATCCATATGACTTATGCAGAACTTAACGAGCATGCAGAGCAACTTGCAAATGTCCTCCTACGTAGCGGAATTAACACTGGCGATAAAGTAGGCATTTTGGCGGAACGATCGATCGAAATGATAGTAGCTATTTGGGGAATTTTGAAAATCGGGGCCGCTTATGTTCCGATTGACCCTGCTTTCCCAGAAGAAAGAAAACGGTTTGTTCTCGAAAACAGCGAAGCAGCATGTCTCGTAACTACTGGCGAGGTATCGCTTTCAAGCTTTGGGGGTGCCACGCTCCGACTAGCAGAACTTATGCAAGATGTACAGAACGAGGCAGCTCACGATGCAGAAATGGTTGCGGCACGAGCGCGGATGAACATAAATCCTGAGGATACAGCTTATATCATGTATACTTCGGGTTCGACTGGTACGCCAAAAGGGGTCGTCACCACGCATCAGAACATTGTGAAGACGAGCATCAACAACGGCTTTATGGAAGTACGGCCAGCAGACAGGATGCTGCAACTGTCCAACTATGCGTTTGACGGATCGACGTATGACATCTTCGGCGCACTCTTGAACGGAGCGACACTTGTCCTTATACGGAAGGAGGATGTGTTGAACGCCGCCCAGCTGGCACGGACGTTTGAGGAACAGCGCATCACTTTCGCGTTTATGACCACAGCGCTGTTTAACACGCTCGTGGACTGGGACGTGACGTGCCTGAAGCATGTAAGCAAGCTGTTCTTTGGCGGTGAAGCAGCCTCCAAGAAGCATGTCATGAAGGCACTGGATTACTTGGGTCCAAACCGAATAGCGAATGCGTATGGGCCGACAGAGACGACCGTGTTTGCGACGACCTATACCGTGGATGAAAGCATTCGAGAACGTGAGACCGTGCCGATTGGACGGCCTATTCACAATACGCAGGTATACGTGCTGAACCGATGGGGCCAGCAACAACCGATCGGTGTTCCAGGTGAACTGCACATTGGCGGGGAAGGGCTGGCTCGCGAGTATTTAAACCAGCCTGAGCTGACGGCTGAACGATTTATCGCAAGTCCACTCGTAGATGGCGAAAGACTATACCGGACAGGGGACCTCGTTCGATGGCTGCCAAATGGCAACCTTGAGTTCCTTGAGCGGATGGATCGGCAGGTTAAAATTCGCGGGAACCGAATTGAGCTGGGCGAAGTCGAAGGTAAACTTCTTTCCTTGCCTGAAGTACGCGAGGTTGTCATCGTTCCTGGCAAGGACGAACAAGGGCATTCTTATTTAGCAGCCTATGTTGTTCCCGCTGTTCCTGTAGACTCAGCATTCTCTACAGGTTGCACCGAGACAGAACGCTGTACTGCACTCGAAATTATGCTTCGTGAGCTTCGTGAGCGGCTTAAACCGTTGCTGCCAGAATATATGATTCCATCAAGTTTTGTAATACTTGAATCGTTGCCTCTGACCTCTAACGGAAAAGTAGATCGTGGAGCACTGCCTGCATCTCAGGTACGCAGAGTAGAACAGTACACAGCCCCAACTAACCATATCGAACAAGCACTTGCGTCGATCTGGGCTGAAGTACTCGGCCATGAACGAGTAGGCATTTTTGATAATTTTTTCGCATTGGGTGGACATTCATTGAAAGCCATGCTGCTTATAGCCAAAGTACAGCACCACTTTAATGTGAAGCTTAACTTGCAGGACATTTTCAATTTTGCAACGATACAGGAACTTGCAGCAAGGATCAATGATGAGGCGGAGCACACTTTTCCATCTTCAATTCTATCTGCTCCATTTATGGATGCGTATCCTGCTTCTTCCGCCCAAAGAAGACTGTATGTCGTTCAACAATATGAAAATGTCGGCACAAGCTACAATATGCCAATGATTCTACGTATTGAAGGCGAATTGGATCTCTCTCGTTTAGAGCAAGCTTTCATCCTGCTTATAGAGCGACACGAATCTTTGCGTACTTCTTTTGCGATGGAAGAAGGGGAAATCTGGCAGCGAGTACACTCCGCTGAAGAGTTGAACTGGCATCTGGAAATCATGGATGAAAAGAATGAAATACAGGCTACTTCAAATGACAGCAGAACGGAGAGTAACAGGAACTGGATTGCTTCATGTATCCAGCCATTTCATTTATCCAATCATTCTTTGTTGCGAGCTGCCGTTCGGAGGCTTTCTACCGCTGAGCATCTGCTCTTCATTGATACTCATCATATCGTGTCTGACGGCATTTCTACCGCTATATTATTTGATGAGCTGTTCAGCTTGTATAACGGAGAGGTATTAGCACCACTTAGTATTCAATATAAAGACTATGCCGTGTGGGAACAGACGGCGCAGGCAAGCGAACGTTATTTAGCCGAGGAGTCTTACTGGCTCGCACAGTTTAAGGAAGAGATTCCTGTGCTCGATTTAAAATTGGACGGTATTCGACCTCGCGTCCAGCGCTACGAGGGGACGCAATATACTTTTCAACTTGATCGCGAACTGACCTCTCAGCTTAAACAAGCTACTGTAGCTAATAAAGTGACCCTATTTATGATACTTTTCTCGGCTTATCATATTTTACTTGCCAAATATTCAGGACAGGAGGATATCGTGGTTGGCACCCCGATTGCAGGCCGGGATCACGTGGAAACGAACACGCTTATCGGAATGTTTGTAAAGACGCTCGGATTGCGCTGCGCTCCAAAGGCAGAGTTGTCAATTGAACAATATATCGGGCAAGTAAGGGACAATGTGTTAGAAGCGTATAAGCACACCCTTTTTCCACTTGAAGCACTAATTGAAAAGTTAGATGTGCCAAGGGATTCAAGTCGTCATCCGTTGTTTGATACGCTTTTTGTCCTGCAAAATATGAACAAGGCGCAACTTGAGTTGCCAAGCATGCAAATTCATCAAGTGGAGACACCTGCGAATCGCTCGAAGTTTGATATGACGTGGGCAGGAGCTGAACATGAAGATATTATCATGATGACGATTGAGTATAGTACGGATTTGTTCAGTCATTCGACGATTGCACGTATGGCCGGGCATTTTGAGCGGATTGTGCAGCAGATGGTTGAGCGACCGGAACAGCAAATCAAGGAAATCGAATTAATGTCACAGGAGGAGCAACTTCAGCTGGCAAGCTTCGGTGGGGTGTCAGCACCTTATCCGCGGGA
Organism: Paenibacillus sp. 481; assembly: GCF_021223605.1. Classification (NCBI taxonomy): domain Bacteria; kingdom Bacillati; phylum Bacillota; class Bacilli; order Caryophanales; family Paenibacillaceae; genus Paenibacillus; species Paenibacillus sp. 481. The sequence continues at coordinate 5,224,994 of NZ_CP075175.1, read as the reverse complement.
AGCAACGATTCCTCAGCTATTTACGGAAACGGTAGCGCGTCAGCCTGATCATCCAGCCGTTCGATTCGGAACAGATGAGATTACTTACAAAGAGCTGGATGTCCGCTCAACCTTTCTTGCAGCAGCGCTAAGACAGCAGGGGGTTCGGTCTGGTGATGCCGTAGGGCTACTTGCAGAGCGCTCGATGGAGATGATTGTATCGATTGTCGGCATTTTGAAGGCTGGTGCAGCGTATGTGCCACTTGACCCTGGATTCCCGCCGGAAAGGCTGGCCTTTATGCTTGCGGATAGTGGGGTGCGGTTGCTACTAGCAGAAGATGTACAGGTTGCTCCTAACTTCACAGGTAAAGTATTGCCTTTAGATGTGCAGCGCTGGAATAGCACGACAGATGCTCCTGCAACAGTAGCAACTGAAAGGGGAGCTGAAATGGTAGCGACCCGAGAACTGCGTTCCGAGGATATCGCTTACATCATGTATACTTCGGGTTCGACTGGTACGCCAAAAGGAGTCGTCACCACGCATCAGAACGTCGTGAAGACGAGCATCAACAACGGCTTTATGGACGTACGCCCAGCAGACAGGATGCTGCAACTGTCCAACTATGCGTTTGACGGATCGACGTATGAGATTTTTGGCGCACTCTTGAATGGAGCAACACTTGTCCTTATACGGAAGGAGGATATGTTGAACGCCGCCGAGCTGGCGCGGACGTTTGAGGAACAACGCATCACATCCGCGTTTATGACCGCAGCGCTGTTTAACACACTCGTGGATTGGGACGTGACGTGCCTGAAGCACGTAAGCAAGCTGTTCTTTGGCGGTGAAGCAGGCTCCAAGAAGCATGTCGTGAAAGCACTGGATTACTTGGGCCCGAATCGAATAGCAAATGGGTATGGGCCGACGGAAACGACCGTGTTTGCGGCAACTTATTCCGTGGATAATACCATTCGAGAATGTGGAACGGTGCCGATTGGGCGGCCAATTCATAATACGCAGGTATACGTGCTGAACCGGTGGGGCCAGCAACAACCGATCGGTGTTCCAGGTGAACTACACGTTGGAGGGGAAGGGCTGGCTCGCGAGTATTTAAACCAGCCTGAGCTGACAGCCGAACGATTTATCGCAAGTCCATTCGTAGCAGGCGAAAGACTATATCGGACAGGGGACCTCGTACGGTGGCTGCCAGATGGGAACCTTGAGTTCCTTGAACGGCTGGATCGGCAGGTCAAAATTCGTGGGAACCGGATTGAGCTGGGCGAAGTGGAAGATAAGCTGCTTTCCTTGCCAGAAGTGCGAGAGGTTGTCGTCGTTCCTGCTAAGGACGAGCAGGGGCATTCTTTTTTAGCAGCATACCTTGTTCCTACGGTTCCAACAGAACCTGAGCACTTCACTGCATTAGAAGCTTTACTTCGTACACAGCTTAAACCAATCGTGCCAGATTATATGGTACCATCTAGCTTTATCATACTCGACTCGATGCCATTGACCACGAATGGCAAAATAGATCGACGAGCATTGCCTGCACCACATGAACGTGTGACCATTCGGTATACGGCTCCTACAAATGAAGTGGAGCAGCAACTTGCATCGATTTGGGCCGAGGTGCTCGGCCTTGAACAAGTCGGCATTTATGATCATTTTTTTGAGCTGGGCGGTCATTCGTTAAAAGCTATGACTCTAATTGCCAAGGTTCATAAAATGCTTGATATACGGCTATCGCTTCATGATGTTTTTGCAAATACTTCAGTCTATGAGCAGGCTTTACTTATACAAAAGGAAGCGCGTGACGACCGACATGCACCATTGAGGCCAGCCCGAGTGCAAGCCACATATCCGGTTTCTTCTGCACAAAAGCGACTGTATATGGTTCAGCAAGTCGATCGAAGTGGAACCAGCTACAACATGCCGATGGTGTTCGAGTTTGAAAGCGAAATCGATAGGGAGCGCATGCAAGAGGCCTTCCTTGCCCTCTTAGATCGGCATGAATCCTTACGGACTTCCTTTAAGGTTGTTCAAGGTGAACTTAGGCAGCAGATTCATTCGGTATTGGAATTGAATTGGAATATGAAGCACGATATGTTTACTGGCGAACCGGATGATGCAGTTGCCGTGCAGGATCGAATAGACAACTACCTAATTTCATTTATTCGTCCATTCGATCTTACTGGACCTTCATTGCTCCGTGCCGGAATGTTAACCGTATCAAAAATGAGACATTTGCTTATCATTGACATTCATCATAGTGTCTCCGATGGCGTGTCGACTGGAATTATTTTTAGAGAGTTACTACAGCTATACAATGGAGTGGTATTTGAGCCGCTATCCGTTCAATACAAAGATTACGCGGTGCAGGAGCAGGAACAAAAGAATAGTGAAGCTTACAGGCAGAGCGAATGCTTCTGGTTAGAACAATTTAAGGGTGAGCTCCCCGTCCTGAATTTCCCTTATGATTTCACCCGTCAAAGCGGAAAGAAATGTGCAGGAGGGCAAAGTGAACTCCAGCTTAGCGCGGAGTTTACCGAACGATTAAACGAGCTGGCTGGAAGAAATGGTACAACGCTCTATACGTTACTGCTAACGGCTTATTCCATCTTGCTCTCCAAATATTCAGGAGACGAAGACATTATCATCGGGGCACCTATGGCTGGGAGAAAACATGCGGATACGGCTGACATCGTCGGTATGTTTGTTCACACAATGGCGCTTCGGCTTGCGCCACGGGGAGAGATACAGCTCCAGTCCTACATTAGTGAAGTAAGGGAACGACTGCTCCATGCCTTTGAGCATGAGTTATATCCATTAGAGGAATTGATTGAACAGTTGAATCTGTCGCGGGACCCGAATCGGCACCCGCTGTTCGATACGATGTTCGTGCTGCAAAATATGGAGCTCACTTCGTTTGAGCAATCCGATATGCGCATACGCCAGCTTCGGACTACAACCCAAGAACCCAAATTCGATATGACTTGGGGAGGACATGAGACGGAAAAAGGACTGTGCTTAACCGTGGAATATGACCGCGACTTGTTTGCGCCAGCTACCATTGAACGGATGCAGAGTCATTATTATTATATTCTTGAGCAGATGGTTGACCGACCCGAGCAGAACATCAAAAATATTGGGCTACTAACAGAAGAGGAACGCGTTCAGCTGGCAAGCTTCGGTGGGGTGTCAGCACCTTATCCGCGAGAAGCAACGATTCCTCAGCTATTTACCGAAACGGTAGCGCGTCAGCCTGATCATCCAGCCGTTCGATTCGGAACAGATGAGATTACTTACAAAGAGCTGGATGTCCGCTCAACCTTTCTTGCAGCAGCGCTAAGACAGCAGGGGGTTCGGTCTGGTGATGCCGTAGGGCTACTCGCAGAGCGTTCAATGGAGATGATTGTATCGATTGTCGGCATTTTGAAGGCTGGTGCAGCGTATGTGCCACTTGACCCTGGATTCCCGCCGGAAAGGCTGGCCTTTATGCTTGCGGATAGTGGGGCGCGGCTACTACTAGCGGAAGAGGACCAGGTCGCTCCTAACTTCTTAGGTAAAGTATTGCCTTTGGATGTGCAGCGCTGGAATAGCACGACAGATGCTCCTGCAACAGTAGCAACTGAAAGGGGAGCTGAAATGGTAGCGACCCGAGAACTGCGTTCCGTGGATGTCGCCTACATCATGTATACTTCGGGTTCGACTGGCACGCCAAAAGGAGTCGTCACCACGCATCAGAACGTCGTGAAGACGAGCATCAACAACGGCTTTATGGACGTACGCCCAGCAGACAGGATGCTACAACTGTCCAACTATGCGTTTGACGGATCGACGTATGAGATTTTTGGCGCGCTCTTGAACGGAGCGACACTTGTCCTTATACGGAAGGATGATGTGTTGAACGCCGCCGAGCTGGCGCGGACGTTTGAGGAACAACGCATCACATCCGCGTTTATGACCGCAGCGCTGTTTAACACGCTTGTGGATTGGGATGTGACGTGCCTGAAGTATGTAAGCAAGCTGTTCTTTGGCGGTGAAGCAGGCTCCAAGAAGCATGTCGTAAAGGCACTGGATTACTTAGGCCCGAATCGAATAGCAAATGGATATGGGCCGACAGAGACGACCGTGTTTACGGCGACTTATACCGTGGATGAAAGCATTCGAGAACAAGGAACGGTGCCGATTGGGCGGCCAATTCATAATACGCAGGTATATGTGCTGAACCGATGGGGCCAGCTACAACCGATCGGTGTTTCAGGTGAACTGTACGTTGGAGGGGAAGGGCTGGCTCGCGAGTATTTAAACCAGCCTGAGCTGACGGCCGAACGATTTATCGCAAGTCCATTCGTAGCAGGCGAAAGACTATACCGGACAGGGGACCTCGTTCGGTGGCTGCCAGATGGGAACCTTGAGTTCCTTGAGCGGCTAGATCGGCAGGTCAAAATTCGTGGGAACCGGATTGAGCTGAGCGAAGTAGAAGATAAGCTGCTTTCCTTGCCAGAAGTGCGAGAGGTTGTCGTCGTTCCTGCTAAGGACGAGCAGGAGTATTCATTTTTAGCCGCTTATATTGTTGTAAACGAGGATGGAAAAGATACTGGAAGCAGTATATTTAGAGAACACTTGAATGCGCTGTTGCCGAGATATATGGTGCCTTCCGTCTTTGTATTGTTGGACTCGCTGCCACTAACATCAAATGGAAAGGTTGATCGTAATTCTTTACCGCAACCAAGCAGAAAATCGGATCTTGAATATATGGCACCGACGAATTCGGTCGAAGTAGAATTGGTTCGAATCTGGGAAGAAGTGCTCAAAGTCGATTGTGTCGGCATTGAAGACCACTTTTTTGAACATGGGGGTCACTCTCTTAATGCTATGATGGTGACGACACTAATCCAGCAGAGGCTGCATGTTCGGATCGACTTGCAGGCTGTATTTGAGAACCCAACGGTAAAATCGTTGGCGGGTTATGTACAGTCAAACATGCAGTCCAATCCGCAGGACATCTATGCAGTCATATCACCTGCTGCAGAACAGGACGTTTATCCGGCGACCCCTTATCAAGCGTATGGTTACTTAGCTAGCGAAGGAAATACGCACTGGAATATGCCGATGGCGTTCCAAATCGACGGGGCACTCCATCCAGAGCGATTGCAACGCAGTTTTCAGCTATTAATAGCGCGTCATGAAGCCCTGCGTACATCACTTGAGATTCAGGCAAGGCAAGTTGTACAGAGAATACATCCTGTCGTTCACTTTGAACTGACGAGAGAACAAGCATATAGCGAGGCAGAAAGGGTACGCATCATGACGGCCTTTATAGAGCCATTTTCGAGCATTTCCCCACCGCTAATGCGAGCTAAGCTACTTGAAGTCGGATGGGAAAAAAATGTGCTTCTCTTGGACATGCATCACGCAGTATCAGATGGAACTTCGCTTGGCATTCTGCTTAGCGAGCTGTTCCAATTGTATGACGGTTTGGAGTTGCGGCCTGTACCTTTGCAATATAAAGATTATGCGGTATGGCAAAAAGATATCCTAGATCGTGGCGCGTTCGCGGAATCAGGTTCGTTCTGGCAGCAACAATTGGCCGGATATCAACCATTTAAGCTGCCAACCGATGGAACACAAATCGATTTGCAAAATTATGAAGGTGACAGTGTCGTTACAAAGATACCGAAGCAGTGGTTGTACAACATAAAAAATGAGCTGGGCGATCCAATGGTGACCGATTTTGCCGTTCTTTATTCCATATATCTGCTGTTGCTCCATCAGATAACGGACGAAACTGATCTTGTCGTCGGAACGTACGCCTTCGGTCGTCAACGCCCTGAACTTCAGGAGACGGTCGGTTTATTCATTAATACGATTCCACTTCGAAACCGAATTACGGTTGAGGATTCTTATGCTGAGTTCGTTCAGCAGGTTCAAAAACGACTAATTAAAGCTTTTGAGCATCAGCAATATCCATTCGAAAAGATGTTGGAGGATGCTGAAGTTCCTTTTGATATTGACAAGAAACCGTTGTTTGACACGATGTTTAATCTAAACAATTTCACCGTACGTCCTGTAGAGACTACGAGCTTGCAGGTGTCTCCTTATCCATATGATTGGAAATTCTCTGAATACGATCTTTATGTGACTGCTCAATATTTCGCAGACGAGTTTATCGTACAATTTGATTATCGTACGACGTTGTTCTTAACCAAAACCATGAACACATTTGCGAATCGGTACGTATCTCTTTTTGAACACATCGCACGAAATCCATATTCTCAAATATACACTTTGGATAATATGACCATTTCGTAGGATGGTGTGATATACTATCATAAATTGGATAAAGGAGGAGAAAAATGAAGAACAAATTTTTCAAATTCGGTATCGTGAAAGACGAAGAAGTACCTAAAGAACTCAATGAATTGACAGAAGAGCTAGAGAACTTGCCGGATACGATCGTTAAAGAGATAAGCGACGCCTTGAAAAAAGAAACCGATGACAAGTAAGAAATCCGTTTAAGAACAGAAGCTATCTTTATTAATTAGTTGTCCTCTTACCGAATCATAGCTCATGCAGTGATAGGTAAGAGGACATTAATTGTACGCAATCTGCTAGTTCTCAATGACGAATGTTAGACTGCACGGTCAGTCTATGAATAGGTGCGACATCCAGCGAGCTAACAAGAGAATATATATAAACCGGATAGTCGGTTTAATAGAGGGGATGGCTATGAATCATTTATTTAAAAATAAGGCATTTCTAATCGTCACAGGTTCTGATCTCCTACAGAACTTGGCCATATGGGTTCGCAACATGGCGATTTTGTATTTTATTATGGAACAAACACAGAGCAATCCTATTGCGATATCGCTCATCACCGTGCTTGAATATGTACCTATCTTTGTCTTTTCGTTCATTGGAGGCGCCTTGGCTGACCGCTGGAATCCTAAACGAACTATGATTGTCGGTGACATTTTGAGTACGTTGTCAATCGTACTTATTATCGTCGTGCTAGCTACAGGATACTGGCAGGTGCTATATCTAGCGACATTCGTTTCTTCCATCGTAAGTCAGTTCTCGCAGCCATCATCTATTAAAATTATTAAGCGTAATGTCGAGGATGAACATGTGCATTCAGCTATTGGCCTCACGCAAAGCTCGCAATCTCTATTTCTTATTCTCGGGCCGCTTGTAGGCACGTTCATCTACACGCAATTAGGTATTCAGGCATCGCTTTATTCACTGTTAGTTTTGTTTATTGCGTCTGCAGTACTACTTTCATTTTTACCGAAAGATGACACTGAAAAAGAAGTGGATACGTCACTGCTTTCCGACTTGAAGGAAGGATGGAATTACGTCATTCAATCAACATCCCTGCGCATGGTAGCCATCGTGTTTACACTGCTCGGCTTGTCCATGGGACTCGTTAATCCACTAGAAATATTTATTATTACCGAACAGTTGGGATTAGATAAAACTTCGTTGCCGTACTTATCTGGGGCATCCGGGCTTGGGCTTCTAGTCGGGGGAGCAATCGCAGCAGTCATTAATAGTAAATTAAATCAAAATGTGACGCTGATCGCAGGTGTCTGTTTTTTGGCTTTGGCAACTTTCGGAGAAGTGCTTTCAACTTGGTTGTGGCTGACGCTGATCATCAGTTTCCTTGGTTCTGTCAGTTTGGCGTTCGTAAACGTCGTCATCTCAACCTATATGGTTACACAAATTGATGAGCAGTTGATTGGTAGAGTGAACGGAACCATCACACCATTGTTTATCGGGGCGATGCTTCTTGGTTCTTCATTATCTGGAGTTCTTATGAAGAGTACTTCACTCATGATTGTGTATGCCATCTCTGCACTAGTTCTAGTCGTTAGTGTGCTGCCAGGATTACTCGTTAAATTCCGTCACGATCATGCAGCTACAGCAGCGGCACCTAGTCAGGAGTTATAATTATTGTAAGTGAACAAGAGGACTCAAGAGGAGATGTGAGACCTCATCCGGTTAACGTACACGAATGGAAACTATCTAAGCTGGGGGGTGGATAACAAAAGTTTTCAAATCGTAACGAACCCAGGCAATTCTTTGACAAAGGAAGAGTTGATCATGCTGGCGAAATCAGCAGTAAAAAAATAGCTTTGTAAACGGAATAACTTTAGCATTAATTATTTTACAAAAAATAAAAATCGAATGGGGAAGCGTCTTCGGCCTTGTAAAAAGCCCATGCATTCTGAAATAGGGTGCATGGGCTATCTTTTTGAGCGTGATCCATTGTCTAGGATCTTTGCAGCTTTCGATAACCGTTTTTGATAAGAACATATAGACATTACGGATTACTACTGATTATATGTTCCCCGACCTGAAAAAGAGTAAATATATATGCTTGTCTCTCTAGTAAAATAAGCCTTGATTCCTTATAACCAAACGGGGGAATCGAGGCTATCGTTTTATTAAAAGGGCCATAAATTAAGTAACTTAACTAAAGCATGCGTGAATATAAATCATAAAATATAGGAAACTAGTAAATTCATCTGAATGAGGCCTTTTCGTAACTAGATTATTTTTACATTAGAAAGGAGTGCTACGTTATGGCGGGCCCTTGTAATCAGAACCCTATCGGCTCTTGCTCTACATCCGAAGGAGTCAATACGACAGCTTCAGGAATAGCTTCTCATGCGGAAGGGAGTGGTACAACAGCCACTGGCAACGCTTCTCATGCAGAAGGCTTTACGACAATCTCTGTAGGTGTCGCATCGCACAGTGAAGGCAGTATGACGACGACGCTAGGGGACGCCTCCCATGCGGAAGGTATCAGCACGACAGCAATGGGACTAGCTGCCCATGCAGAAGGAGTCTCAACCACAGCATCGGGAGATGATTCCCATGCGGAAGGATTTGAGACCACAGCCAGCGGAAGTGCAGCTCACGCAGAAGGCTCGCAAACGAATGCGTCCGGCGATGACTCCCACGCTGAAGGATTAACGACGACGGCACTCTCGCTCGCCTCTCACGCGGAAGGATTAACTACGCTATCATCCGGCCTTGCTGCACACGCGGAAGGGAGTAATACGACCGCAGGTGGCGACGCAGCGCATGCCGAGGGCTTCTCCACATCAGCAAGTGGAGTGGCGGCACATTGCGAAGGCAGTTCGACGATAGCATCCGGTGATGTTTCCCATACAGAAGGTATCAACACAACAGCCATCGGAATTGCTGCCCATGCTGAAGGCAGTGGTACAACTGCTTCTGGGGATGTCTCACATTCTGAAGGATTCGCGACAATAGCAAGCGGAAACATCTCGCATGCGGAAGGCTCCCAAACGACAGCCTCAGGTGAGGTCTCCCATGCTGAGGGAAGCGGTACAACAGCCAGCGCCTTTGCTTCTCATGCGGAAGGTAACAGTACGACAGCATCCGGTCTTACTGCACATGCTGAAGGATTCTCGACAACAGCTAGCGGGAATTCCTCACATGCTGAAGGTGCACTATCGATGGCGACCGGGGATGATTCTCATGCTGAAGGTTTGCAGACGTTAGCAAGCAATCTTGGTTCGCATGCGGAAGGTGGATTTTCCAATGCAAGCGGGCAATTTTCCCATGCAGAAGGATTTGGAGGAAACGCAAGTGGCACTAGCAGCCATGCTGAGGGATCCGATACAACAGCTGCAGGAAATAACTCTCACAGCGAAGGCAACTTATCTCAAGCAAATGGGCTTAATTCTCATGCGGAAGGCTTCGCTACAATGGCTAATGGTATAAACGCCCACGCTGAAGGTGACTTTAGCCAAGCTCTTGGGAACAGCTCACATGCGGAAGGAAACATGACAAGCGCCTTTGGTGATAATTCTCATACAGAGGGAACTTCATGCACCGCTCTTGGAAATAACGCTCATGCCGAAGGCAGCTCAAGTGGCGCGCATGGGGTTAATTCACACGCTGAGGGAAACAGTACGCTTGCTATCGGCCAAAATTCTCATGCGGAAGGCTTTGGCTCTGAGGCTAACGCTTTAAATTCTCATGCGGAAGGAAACATAACAGTTGCCAATGGAGAAAACTCCCATACTGAAGGCTCCAATACAGTCGCAAATGGAACGAGTTCTCATGCCGAAGGCCAGAGTTCGACCTCAAATGGCATAAATTCTCATGCAGAGGGATTCGGTACTCAGGCTAATGGTGCTAACTCGCATTCGGAAGGCGATCACACATTTGCCAATGGGACTGCTTCACATGCGGAAGGTCTAAATAGTGTCGCAAGTGGTGCAAATTCTCATTCAGAAGGGAATGGATGCGTAGCCAGCGGTGATAACAGCCATGCACAAGGGTCTATTACAAGGGCGAGCGGAATGAATTCCTTCACAACCGGCAGTAGTACAGCTGCCGATGCATTAAACTCTTTTGCAGGTGGACTAAATACAAACACCGGTGGATTAACCGGAGCATACATTATGGGCCAAAACGGCACTGCACGTTTCGCTAACTCATTTCATGTCGCAAATGGATTAGCTGTTGGTCCAACTTTAAATTCGGTCATCTTGGACGGTCCTGGCGGAAATTTATTTTTGGATGGAGTCGTAATGAGTCCTGCAGCAGCAGATTATGCCGAAATGTTTGAAACCCTGGACGGCAACCCAATAGAACCGGCATATTTTGTAGCGTTGGAAGGGGAAAAAATCAGACGTGCTACTATTAGTGACACGTATATTCTGGGGGTCACCAGTGCGACTCCTGCCATAATCGCAGACTCCTCAGACCTACGCTGGCATGCCCTGTTTGTCACAGACAAATATGGAAGGTTCGCCAAAGATGAGAACGGGGAACGAATATTGAACCCAAAATACAACCCTGATCTAACCTACGTACCGCGCAGAGAGCGTCCGGAATGGGTCGTCGTCGGAATGCTAGGCAAATTGATTGTTAATGACGACGGAAGCTGTGTTGTAAACGGGTATTGTAGGCCTAATGATCAAGGAATAGCTACTACAGCTAGAAATGGGTACCGAGTCTTGAAGCGAATTGATGAGTCAACGATACGTATTTTGCTTAATGGTTGTTTTACCTTTGGTTTCTAGTTATCGGAATAGTATGAGCAGATAAAAATGTGGGTGCTATTTATTGGGTATACCAATTGGCATGCCCTTTTTCTGTTTCTTGCAATCTACTCAAATGATAATACCTGAAACTATCCAATTAGGCTTTTCAAAATATGTTGATCTATACAATAAGGAGGCTTTTGATCTAGCAGGACCCTGTAATCAAAACCCCATCAAGGCATAGCTACGTCTGCGACTGAAGGATAGCGCGAGATAAAGAGAATCGATGAGTCAACAATTCGCATATTGCTCCATGGCTGTTTCATTGCCTACTAAGAGTGGGTGATGGTTAACATACATTATGAAGAAGAGCTCCTTGCAGCAGATGCAGAAATTGTTTGTCCGGGATTTGGTAATCAGATGGCAGGTTACCCGCGATGGTATCCCAAATATCTTTGTCGACCATCACGGAAGGGGTATCGGTCTGGTCAGCAAATAAGTGATTATAATTGCTGTTACAAATCAAATGGTTGTGCTGAGTTGTGAGTCGATTTCTCTTAGACCTATTGGATCGTTTTTTTCGTTCTTTCTCTATACGGTTGCGAGGCATTCTTTTTTTTAACTTTCGTGCGCTGGCCGACCGCCTTCTTTTTTTCGATGTGCAGGCACTATCCGACCTTTCACTTTTCTCCTTGGTAGCTGTGTCAGTCTTTCTTCGCTTTCGGCATAATGATTTACTTCCGTTTTGATCACTTTTGTTGCAGCTAGGTCTTGATATAAGCCTCTGATTTGTCTCCTCTTCATTCCCTATCACGGAAGTTTTGAGCTGAACCACTACGTTTAGTTGCAAGTTATTATTATAGATGTTACAAATCAAATGGTTGTGCCGAGTTGTGAGCCGCTTTCTCTTAGACCTACGGGATCGTTTTTTTCGTTCTTTCTCTACAAGTCTGCCAGGCCTTCTTTTTTTTAACTTTCGTGCGCTGACCGACCGCCTTCTTTTTTTCGGTGTGCAGGCACTAACTGACCTTCCGCTTTTTTCCTTGGTGGCTGTGTCAGTCTTTCTTCGCTTTCGGCATAATGATTTACTTCCGTTTTGATCACTTTTGTTGCAGCTACGTCTTGATATAGGCATCTGATTTGTCTCCTCTCCATTCTTTACCACGGAAGTTTTGAGTTGAACCACTACGTTTAGTTGCTACTGTGGCGTAAATCTGAAGACAGGGATGAGCCGATTGCTGGAGCGTCGCGAGCGGTTCCATATCGTTCGTGTCACTTTATCCTACGCGAGCCAGTTCGCGGAAGAAACAGATAGCAGCCTAGAGATTGAAGGTCAATCTAGACTGCTTCATGTCTCCAAATTGTGCGAATTTCCCGGTCAATACGTCGTGGCGTCCAACATGTGTAGCTAATAAATTGTACTACTTGAAGTCCCACACAACTAAAATGGATCGGCAGCCGTTCTAATTCAGAATGAATCTACAAAGTAATGACGATAAACCTTACCCATGCAAAAATCATTTTTACCAATGACATTAGCAATGTGATGGGACATAAATTCTCCTATCTCATTTTCAAACTCCTTCATATGTTATGGGATAACCAGAAATGACGGTGAAGAGATGAGGGGATGCATTGAAGATCTTGTTGGCCACCTATTGGCATGTTCCACACTTCGGTGGAGTTTGGCCGCTCATGTTAAAGATGAAAAAAAGGCTGGAAGAGCGCGGGCATCAGGTAGATATTTTCGGAAACAGTGAGGATGGCCGTACATTCCATATGCCTTTTTCCAACCGTACTTTTGAAAAAAAGCAGGTACTGCAGGTGATACGTTCCAAACTCACTCAGGAGCAATATCCTGCCCTGTATATGGAAGATGTGATGCTGAATACCGAAGTAAACATCATTTGCATGGAACTGGCTGCAAGCTATTTTGGACTGAACAATTATGATTTGATCCACGCGCAGGACATCTATTCAGCACGTGCGTTTCAACGAGTTAAACCGAAGCATACGCCTTTGGTTGTCAGTCTGCATGGCTCCGTTGCACATGAGATCAAACAGCATCTCCTTGATCTCAATGTTGATCTTGCTCATTCTCCATTTTGGAAGTTTATATCTTTGCATGAAAGGTTAGGAGCAACTAGTGGGGAGGTTACCATATCCTCTTCAAACTGGTTAAAAGGTCTGCTTAACAGCGAGTATGGTGTTCCCAGTGAGCAAGTGGAGGTATATCAGTATGGCTACGATACTCAAGCGTTCAGGCAAAAAATGACGGAAACCACTAATCCGATCCACAAGCCTTCTGGTAAAAAAGTGATTCTCTTTACTGGACGGCTTATTCATATTAAAGGCGTTTCATTTTTGATTACAGCACTGGGTATGCTGAGAAACATGCGTGATGATTTTGTTTGCTGGATTGCAGGAGTAGGAGAAGCTGAGGAATCTATGCGGCGCCAATGCAAGGAACTCGGTCTGGAGGAGACCGTACACTTTCTGGGCGTGCGCGATGATATACCATACCTGCTGGATCAGTCTGATATATTTGTACAGCCTAGTTTTATAGATAATCAACCACTTTCTTTAATTGAGGCACAATTGGCAGGAAAACCGTCGGTGGTAAGTGATGCGACTGGCGTTCCAGAAATGGTGGAACACGGTAAAACAGGCTTGGTTTATCCTCAACATGATCCATTACAGTTCTGCACTCATTTGAACACCTTACTGGAAAATGATCTTCTGCGAAACGAAATGGGTAGGGCAGCTCAGCAGCACGGACAGAGCCATTGGTCACTTGATTCGATGATTGATAGTCTCACTCAAACCTATGCGCGTGCCCAGTTCAAAATGGCACATAACATGGGGAAAAAAGCAGCGATGAAACTGGTTTTTCCTATTTTGACACTTAATTTGGGTGGAGCGCAGAGGATGCTCGTCGAAGTGACAAACGGTTTGGTTGATCGTGGATACGATGTTACGATTATTATGCCCGCTAAAGCAGTTGTTAATTATGACGTTCGGGCTCGGATCGTACGAGGACGGCATAACGACATACTAGATGCCGATGATCTTCCACGAGGTGATATTCTATTTTCCAATTTCTACTCGACAGTACCGATGTGTGTGCAAGCCAGTGCTAGAGACCAGTGCATCCACATTAGATTTAGTTTGTGCTACGAACCGACTTTTTTGCAAAATAGCCATCTGACTTTTCCGACGTACCATGCTACACCGTATGTAATCGTACTCTCAAACTGGCAAAAGCAACAAATTTCACTTAATCATGGAATCGAAGGTCATCTTGTACCTATCGGTGTTGATCCGTATATGAAAAACCTACATCTGCGGGATAACACATCACCAGCGGTACACATATCAACGATCATCCGCAATCCTGAAGGAGAGGCTTCTTGGCATCGTGACCAGAATTATTTATTAGAAAGCCTTGCGTATGTGAAAAAATTAATTCCTGCGACTGAGATTAGTCTTATCTGTCCTCCCGACGAATTCATCGCTTCCCCAACGCTGCAACGACTACAGCAATCGAACGAATTCCAAATCTGCCAGCCTGTAAACGATGAACAGCTTCGCTATCTATATAACAAAACAGATATTTACATCAGTTCTACATTGTACGATTCGGGTTCGTTGCCTGGATTAGAAGCAATGCGCTGTGGAGCTGCCCTAGTCACCACCTATTCCGGCGGAAATATCGATTATGCCAAGCATGATCATAATTGTCTGCTCTCCTGCCGATACCAATATCAGCTTGCAAACAATATCATTCGTTTGATTAATGATTGCCCTTTACGCAACAGATTGGCTGCTCAAGGGGAGTCAGACTCTAACCAATGGACTTGGAAGCGAAGCGTGGATGTATTTGAGCAAGCAATATGGAACATTTGGAAGAATGCACATGGTAACCATTCAGATGATTTATCATCAAATAATCCATGAGTAGGATTGGAAGTCTTCATACTCATTCAATTTGTGTTAGATAGCTCCTATAAGATTTAACGCCTAAGATTGCCGAACCAAGAAACGAAAGGAAGAGCAAAATAGCATGATATCGTAAACAAAAAAGTAGGGCAGTGATAAAAAGTAGTCCTGCTTCTGCATGAACATTAAATAAAGTGGAAGCGAAGCTAAAAATAGGAGACCTCTTAAAGCCTACCAATTTCGTTGCCTAAATTTCGAAGGTAGGTTATTTGCTGTGTAATCTTCATTAAACATGAATGAATCATTATTTTTACATGAGAGAAACTAGGAATGCTATGTTCATTTTAAAAGCAGGTTTGACGCACTCATAATGCTACGTGCAATTTTGACTTTCACAGAAAAGATACGGCTGTCTGGCCCCCATCCACAAGGTAATGATGTAAGAGAGGTTTATTCTATTGGAAACATTTGATGCTTGTAAGTGTGGCTATTATAATAAAGATAGTATTCATTTTTAGGAGGTATTGTTATGTCCGAATGTAAATTATTTGTCGATTATGATCAATACGAGAATGGTGTCAAAATCGTAGATTTAATAAAGGAGCTTTCAGACAAGGATGAGAGTCTTCAACTTGAAAGTCTCACAATCGGTGACTGGGGCGGCGCCTACGAAAATGATTCCAGTGATATTGTCGAAGCTCTTGTTCAGTTGAAAGACCGCTTTCCGCAGCTGCGGAGCTTATTTATTGGCGATATGTCCTATGAAGAATGCGAGGTCTCTTGGATTAATCAATCTAACATCGGGCCGATTTTATCTGCTTATCCCGAGCTTAGATCGCTCACCATTAAAGGAAGCACAGGTCTCAGCCTAGTTCCGGCTCACCACGACAAACTGGAGGAGCTTACTATTATTTGCGGTGGGCTTGGAAAAGACGTCATTACGAGCATAAGTGAAGGCAGTTTCAAAAATTTAAAGAAGCTGGAGCTTTATTTAGGGGTCGAGGATTATGGATTTGACGCAAGTCTCGCAGATGTGCTCCAGTTGATTGAACCTGGAAAGTTCCCTCTGCTTTCCTATCTTGGGCTCAAAGACAGTGGAATTCAAGATGAAATCGCTATTGCAGTAGCGATTGCACCAATTGTTGATCAACTACATACGCTGGATCTCTCTTTGGGAACATTGACTGATGATGGGGCTGAAGCATTGATCAATAGTGAAAAGATTATGAAACTGAAGCTGCTTGATCTAAATTATCATTACATGTCGGATGAAATGATGAATCGTTGGAAGCAGTCCGGTCTCCATGTAGATATTAGCGATCAACAAGAGTCTGATGATGACGAAGATTATCGCTATCCTTCATTGACGGAATAATGGAATAACGATGAAATCGATGATTATTATTGGCAATTCCGGCAATAGAAGAACAACCGGGCTACAAGCGGCAAGAGCTCGGCTCGGGTTACCCCCAGCTCTTGTGCTGAATTATATGGATGTGTTGCAGGGAAAGGCATCCTTGAGTTCGTGTGTACAAAGCTTGGGGCAATCGTTGGGTAAGTTGGATAAGTTGGATAAGTTGGATGACCCTCCATTGCTGCGGCTTGACGCGCCCGGGGAACATTTTGAAGTGGAACGTGAGCTCATTGCACTTGGCGCCCCCGATGCGGCAAACAGCCATCTAGACGAGCGTTGGCTTAGATATAACAAGAGCGTTGTTCAGCCTATCTCGGCAAGGACGGCCAAGGGATTGAAGGAAATCAAGGGAAAGCTCTATCATCCTTCCCAGTGGTTTCGTGGTTACTGTAAGCTGTTATCTCGACTGGATAGGGAGGCCACACAGCTGTGGAACTCGCCACGATGGATGAATGCGCCTGAGGACATAGCCGTAATGTTCGATAAAAGGGTTACTCACGAGATCTTATCATCAGTTGGATTGCCGGTGCCTAGAAGATTAGCTGCACCCGAAGCCATACCGAATTACGATACACTTCGGGATGCTATGGTAACAGCGCGAACATATCGTTTATTTATTAAGCTAGCGACTGGTTCCGGTGCATGTGGTGTAATCGCTTATCAGGTAAACCCCGTTACAGGGGCAGAATCGGCTGTGACTACAATAGGTGTGGAGAACTATCAACGTAGACCTCCTTTATTTTATAACGTAAAGAAGCTCTTCCACTATAAAGAACATCAAGTCATTCGCCAAATCATCAACTGGTTATTGGGACATGGTGCTCATGTAGAACAATGGATTCCAAAAGCGTCTTATCGGGATCGCACCTTCGATATCCGGCAACTTGTCGTAGCAGGTAAAGCCTGTCACAGTATTGCAAGGGTAAGTAGAACACCTATAACGAATCTGCATCTCGATAGTGATCGAATGAGCTTGGGGGAGGTTGGCATGACTGACAATCTTCAAGCTACCGTACAACAATGCGCTGAACAAACGATGTCGGTATTTCCACGTTCTACTGTCGCAGGCATAGATGTATGTTTGAGCAGCGGTTCCAATAGACCTTATATATTGGATGTGAATCCGTTCGGAGATTTACTGTACCATAGTCATTATGAAGGACATGACCCCTATGAATGGGAGATGAGAATGGTCTCACTCGCTACGACTAACGAAATGGAAGAGGATTACCACGATGTTTAACATGAACGAAATTGTAGGTAGTCATGATATTTTGATGATTACGCTGGATACGCTGCGATATGACGCAGCTGTGTTGGAACAAGAAAACTGCCCGAATTTGTGCGGGGACGGGCAGTGGGAAAAGCGGCATACGCCAGGCAGCTTCACTTATGCAGCCCATCATGCTTTCTTTGGCGGATTTCTACCGACCCCGGCTACGACAAGTAAGGCAGAGCATGTTCGATTGTTTCATTCGAAAAATACAGGACTAAAAACACATCCGTATACATGGCAATTTGATTCAACGGATATCGTTTCTGGATTGCAGGCAGTGGGCTATCGTACGATTTGCATAGGCGGAGTCATCTTTTTCACCAAAAAAGTACCGCTCGCCAAAGTTCTTCCCAGCTACTTCCAAGAAAGCTATTGGCGGATGACTTTTGGGGTTACGAATCAACGCTCGACAGAGCATCAGGTGAACCATGCGATCAAGCTGCTACAACACTCAGATCGGACAGAACGCCTGTTTTTGTTTATGAATGTATCCGCGATTCATGGACCCAATCATTATTTTGTACCAGGCGCAAAAAAAGACTCCATAGAGGCACAGCGCGCAGCACTTCGATATGTTGACGGAGAGCTTGGTCGATTATTTCAGGCATTCAGAGAACGAGAGCGACCTGTATTTTGCATGGTGTTCTCTGATCATGGTACCGCCTTCGGTGAAGATGGCTACATCGGCCATCGACTAGCGCATGAGGTCGTGTGGAACGTGCCTTATCGCGAATTTATGTTGTAAGGTGAGAGGAGGGAACATAGTGAGCCATACGGTCTACCCTAATTACACGGACATCATCCAGAATTCGGAGGCTCTGCGCAGCTGGAAGGAACACCTCACATCAGAGCCTTACCGGTCTTATTTATACGCTTATCCCCACAAAACCTCCTATCGAGAATTGGAGCGGAAGCTACCGCTTTCCGAATTGTGGAGTCAGGAATTAGCAGAAACGTTGTTTTTATATATGCATATCCCGTTTTGTGGCGCACGCTGCGGCTTTTGTAACTTATTCACGTTGCCTGACAAGAGAGCCGACGTACATACGAATTATGTGGATGCCTTGGAAAGACAAGCAGCACAATGGGCTCCGCTCATGCCGAATAAGCCGATTGCCAGATTTGCGATCGGAGGCGGTACACCGACTTTACTGCAACCTGCCCAGTTGGATCGGTTGTTTCATATTGCTCAACATGTGATGGGCATGGATCCAGCCCAAGCTTCCATCTCGGTAGAGACATCGCCTGAGACGATAACGACCGAACGCTTGGACATTTTAAAAAGCAGGCAAGTGGATCGGGTCAGCATGGGCATTCAAAGCTTCGTACAATTTGAAGCGGATGCGATCTATCGTCCGCAAAAGCCGAAGGAAGTCGAAAGAGCGCTGCGAGATCTTAAGCTGTATCAATTTCCGATCCTTAATCTGGATTTGATTTATGGTCTTCCCGGTCAAACCCTTGATTCATGGAACTATTCGCTGGATAAGGTGTTGTCTTATGATCCAGAGGAGATATTTATTTATCCGCTGTATACTCGTGAACACACGATTGTAAAGCCAGAGCAGATAAAGCAGAGTGGCGAGGATCAGAGGGTAAGGTTATATATCGCGGCGCGGGATCGTTTGCTTGCAAATGGATATACCCAGTACTCGATGCGCAGATTTGCCAAAGCGGATGCGATTTCGAAGAAATCGTTGCTGCCGTATGGTTGTCAGGAGGAGGGCATGATTGGACTTGGCTGTGGTGCACGATCTTACACGAGAACGGTCCATTACTCCTCGCGATATAGTGTAGGTCGTGCAGCTACAGCAAGCATCATTGCTGACTATGTGGCTTCAGCCGACTACACCCATGCAGATTATGGCCTTGTGTTAAGCAAGGATGACCAGCAGAGACGATTTATACTAAAAGCACTGCTTCATACAGAAGGCTTGGCATTGAGCAGCTACACGGAACGGTTCGCAACGTCTGCTCTCGTCGATTATCCCGAGTTGAATCTGCTTATGCATACGGAGCTTGCTGCTATAGAGCAGGAGGTGCTGCGTCTGACGGATGAAGGGCTTATGTACTCCGATTCCATAGGTGATTGGTTCATCTCACCGGAAATACGGGCGCGGATGGAAAGCAGTGTACTGCTATGAAAGCGACGATTTATTTCCGCGGGAGCTTGAGCTCGTGCAATTATGACTGTCCTTACTGTCCTTTTAGCAAGAACACAGATAGTCAAGAGACATTGGCGCTGGATCGACTTCAAGTGCAGACATTCGTCGACTGGGTAGAGCAACAAGAAGCCAACGAGCATCAGTTGTCCGTGTTTTTTAATCCATATGGTGAAGGACTTACACATCGTTGGTACAGGGAAGCGCTGGTTAAGCTGTCCCATATGCAGCACGTGAATAAGGTCGCTATCCAAACGAACTTATCCGCTAAGCTCGATTGGACGGCCGATTTGAATCCGGCTACTGCTGCATTCTGGGTAACCTACCATCCTGGTCAGACAGAGGAAAAGCGATTTTTACAGCAATGCGGCAAGCTTTATGAACAAAAAATACCGTTCAGTGTAGGCTCTGTCGGTGTTAAGAGCGCGTTTAATTCCATTTCTTCATTAAGGAATGCACTACCTGATGATGTGTATATGTGGGTGAACGCCTACAAAGATAAACAAAAATACTATTCTGCCGAGGATACCGCATTTTTGGCCGATATGGACCCTTATTTTGTTCTTAACGCCAAGGATTACGACAGTATGGACAAGCCGTGCCGTGCCGGAAAAAATGTGTTCTACGTCCAAGGAGACGGGCGCGTAAAGCGTTGCTATAAGGATCGGCAAGTAATCGGGAATTTGTATAAAGACGGGCTGCATGGAATCTCTCAAGAACGCCCCTGTCGTATGAGAAAATGTGATTGTTATATAGGCTATATCCATATGGAGGAGCAATCGTTCGATTCTATTTACGGAGAACGCGCACTCGAGCGGATCGCTATATTATCGTAAAGGGGAAGCGGGCATTGGTCGGGACGGCAATATGGTTAACAGGGCTTCCAAGCTCAGGTAAAACGACAACAGCGTTAGCTTTGTCAGCGGCACTTCAGGAAAGAGGAGTCCGAGTCGAATGCTTGGACGGCGATGAACTGAGACACAAGGTAGGACGAGGGCTTGGATTCAGCAAAGAAGACCGACTCGAGAATATTCGTCGTGCCGTCTATATTAGCAAGCTACTGAATCGCAATGGTGTGACGACGATCATCTCTATGATCGCACCGTATTTGGAAATGCGGGACTATGCACGAGCGGAGCTTGCGTCATACGTTGAAGTGTATGTGCATTGTCCATTGGATGAATGCGAGCGCAGAGATGTGAAAGGCTTATATGCAAAAGCAAGAAAAGGGGAGATAACCGCATTTACCGGTATTTCTGATGTGTATGAACCGCCGGTGCATCCCGAAATCACGATACATACGCACATAAACAGTGTGGAGTCTAACGTGCGTCAAATTGTGGAGTGCTTGATGAAATAATCAGAAGCATTCACCGGTAATGTATGATGTATGGGCATAATAAAGCATTATAAAGCAGGCCAAAATGAAAAAGTCTCATCGAGTCGATAGGGATGGAGTGGGTTGAAACTGGACTCCACCCCGATGGATTCGTTGAGGCTTTCTTTTTTAAATGAATAATTCAAAAATGTTTATAATAATAAACTTTAAAATCAATAATATAAATCTCATAATTAAAATAATTAATTTTATTGATTTACAAATTGAATGTATTGATCTATAATTTGAAAAAAGAAAGGAGTTGCGCATGAAATATCCGATTATCACACAGTGTCCTGTATGCGACCATACGCTACACGCCGTCAAGCTGGAATGCGGACAGTGCCAGACGAAGATTGAGAACAGATTTGAATTATCAAAGCTGGCTCTACTTTCGCCCGAACAGCTCCATTTTGTAATCACCTTTCTAGTGAACAGGGGCAACATCAAGGAAGTGGAGAAAGAGCTCGGCATTTCTTACCCGACAGTACGCGGTAAGCTCAATGATATCATTACATCCCTCGGATACGATACGCGGAAGAAGCCGGAAGTCGATGAGAAGAAGGTCATTTCCATGCTGGAGAATGGCGAAATCACCGCAGATGAAGCGGTCAAAATGTTGAAGGGTGAATAAGGAGGAATAAACGATGAAAGAAGAAATCAGTAAAGTGCTATCCATGTTGCAGGAAGGCAAAATTGATTCTGACAAGGCCTCGGAGTTGATTGACGCGCTAAAGGAGAAGCAGACGGCTCCTTCATCGCATGCCGTACAGGTACTGGGGAAATCCGACTATCCACAAAAACGGTCATCGGCATCCAACGGTTATTTAGACAAAACGTTGAAAATACGAGTAACATCCCAAGAAAACGATAATGTCAACATCAATTTACCGATTAAACTGGTAAAGGTTGTTCTCGGAGCGGGGCACAGCATCGCGTCCAATATTCCGCAGGCTGCGCAATATGTGAAGGATATTGATATCAATCTGTTGATCGATGCAATCGAGAACGAGCTTGACGGGCAAATCATTGACGTCCGCTCCGGTGCAGGGGATACCGTCACTGTAGTGATTGAGTGACGGGTCATGATGACGGTTAAGGTTAAGAGCAAAGAGCATGCTTTTACGATACCAGTCCCTTATGCCTTATTGCGTATGGGAAGCGGCATCCTAACTTCTCATTTAGTCCAGCGATTCATGAAAAGTTGGCTCCACAAGCACGGCGCACATGAGGGTGCGCACTTGAGCCGGAAGCTTGATTTTGATTCAGACAGTAGCCGGTTCTGGCTTGAACTCGTGCTGTCAACTCTCGAACACCAAAGCACGAAGCAAGCCCTCAGGCAGCTCATCAAGGAGTTGCAACGTTGCAAAGGGACGGTTCTAGTCGATGTCAAGGCTCAGGACGGCACGGAAGTGTTGATTACATTGTAGGCGAAGCTTATACTACAGCATCAATGCTTTTTCTGAAAAGATATGATGGGATGTAGGGAGACACGCAAATATATTAGCGGAGAAGAAGAACTTAAATATATAATTGCCAGATGACAATTAATGAGAGACACTTCAAACCGCGTTCATTGCGGTTTTTTTGTTTTAAGTCATCAACAGCGTTTGTAGGAAAGGTTAGGAGAGACGTAATGCATTGCAATAGAAAAAAAACCTCAGGTCAAGGGCTTTTTAGGATTCCGTACTCCATAGCAAAACCAAGTTGACCATTCTCCAAGTTGTTCGTTATCTGAAGCTGCTTTCATAGACACAGGCTTCCTCACTCCAGTTGTTGATTCTAGTATAAATCTGTGTCTACTTTTCAGTCTAACTGCAAGGAATATACTTCTCAATGAATTGATCGACTGTAATCGATTTTCCGTAATGATGAACTACGTGTTCGAGGACATGCTTTCTTTGTTCTTGTTTAAAAGCGGATGTCGCGTCTTCGACAATCGTCACTTCATAACCAAGGTCGTGTCCGTGTCTAAGAGTAGATTCTACGCAAACGTGAAGCGCATAACCTGCGATGTATATTTTATTGATCCCCTGATTTCGAAGGAAGCTATCTAAATTTGATCCCGCAAACCCGCTGGCCCCAGTTCTGCCCGACACAACAAACTCTCCGGATTCAGGAGTGAACGCTTCTCCGAATTGGCTTCCTGGTGAGCCTTTAATGAATGTTTTAAATGTGGAAATGGCAGCGCGCAAACCATACGTTGTATTGCCTAGTTCAAAATGGTTTTCCTCAAAGAACAGACCGCAGTGAATAATTTGGATATCGGTTTTCCTTGCTGCCTCTAGTAATTTTTTAGAGCTTTCAATCGAATCAGCAAATTGTTGATGATCTTTGATCAAATGATGAATTTTACCGTCTTCTGAGAGCCATTCATTCTGGTATTCAATTAAAAACAAGAGCTTCTTTTTCACGGATCGATACGTGGGAAGGATGTTGTTGCATGGACATTTGCGTTCCTCCTTATATGTGTATCTGAAGTTTTCAATACAGTAGGTTTCTGCTTGAATGGGGTCAACGCATTTACTTTTGTTCCACCGGCGTGACTCTAAATGTACTTGCAAAAACGGACACCATCGGCATGCAATATATAAATGTGACACTACAACTAGGGCGAACTAAATGAGTATGATCGACATTAATGGATAATTTGTGGGGGGAGGATAGCTTGACTTTGCCAACGATTTCTGTCAACCTGCAACATCCTAATTCTAGTCTAAGAGGCATTGTGTTTCATTTCCCCAGTAAACCCTTCCTACAGTTGTAATCGTTGATTTATTGGCGTGGCATCATCTCCTCGAGCAAACTGAATTGCGTGAGTTTTTCGTATTATTTTCGTCTTAATTGTAACATTCCTGCAATGGGTGTCAATAATATGTATTTATTGTAATAATAATACTTGGGATATAAAGGTTATTATTTAACCATTTAAAAAAGGCGAAGGGATGACTGCTTGCTGAGAGAAATGCTTAACTTCCTGACGGGGCTTTTCGAATAACAAAAGGTAAGTTGAAGGAATATGCAGTAATTTTTGAGCCTCCATTCGCTGAAGAACTGCAATACAGTTACAGGTAAACGATATATGTATTTGTCATTCTACGTCTTGTGTCGGGTGACAAGAACATTAGCTCATTAGTAGCCGCGAAAATCGCGGTTTTTTATTTTAATTGTACAAGTTCTTGTCCTAACTCAACGACAAGAACTTGCATACTTAGCCGATCAGATGAGTGTCAAATTAGAAAACCTGTTTATAAACTTCTAATAAAAGCCCTTTACATACTATAGGGGGGTATGGTATATTGGTGGAAAATTAAGGGGGTGAGGCAATGACGATGAGTTCAGAAAGTCTTACTAAAACTGTTGAAATCGATCCATGCTGCTCATAAGACGGTGCGAGTAAAAGCCACCATTCAAATAACGACTTTAAACGTAAAAGGTATGTCATGTGGACATTGTACTCATTCAATTGAAAGCAGTGTAGGCAAACGGACTTAACGATTCGTTCAGAAGATAATAAATCGTATATGGAAAGGAATGAAAAGTGATGAGTTTAGAAGCTTTAAATGAACAAGTAAAAAGGGATCTCTCTTATCTTGCATTTGGGGGAGAGGACTGGGTATGCCCAACCCACCATCCTGAGGGTCATGTCTACGATACAGTGATTATAGGAGGCGGCCAGTGTGGCTTAGGTGTGGCATTTGGCCTGTTACGTGAAAGAATATCTAATATCCTTATCATCGACGAAAACGTAGAAGGATATGAAGGGCCATGGGTAACTTACGCTCGTATGATGACATTGCGTACGCCTAAACATTTGATATCCATTGATCTTGGAGTGCCTTCTCTGACTTTTCGCTCCTGGTGGGAAGCGCAATTTGGACCACAAAGTTGGGAGGACATCGATAAGATTCCACGTACCGATTGGATGAACTATCTACGTTGGTATCGAAAGGTTCTTCATTTACCTGTTGTTAATGAGGTAAAGCTGAAGCTTATTGAGCCTACAGGGGAAGATGTTTATCGACTACATATTGAAGGAGCAGGAGCGTCTTCTCAACCATTACTGGCCCGCAAGGTTATCTTAGCCACTGGTATTCAAGGCGGAGGGGAATGGCACGTACCATCTATGATTTCCACAACATTACCTCGTCACCTTTATGCACACACCTCAGAAGACATTGACTTTGAGGCCCTTAAAGGCAAGAAGGTGGCCATTTTAGGCGGCGGGGCCTCAGCTTTTGATAATGCCAACTTTGCACTATCTGAAGGCGTGGATTCGGCTCATGTGTTTGTTCGCCGCACGGAGATGCCGAGCATTAACCCCATTCGACAAATGGGGGTGTCAGGTATAATTGAACGTTTTAATGTTCTATCTGATGCTGATAAATATGCCGTTATGGCCCATTACTTTAAGCATCAACCTCCTACAAATGACACATTTGAACGTGCAGCTTCACATCCTGGCTTTACATTACACTTAGGTGCACCATGGCTTGACGTACAGCATGAAGCTGAGAAGGCTGTCGTCACTACTCCACAAGGTAATTTCACTTTTGATTTTCTTATCATTTCCACTGGTCTTGCGACTGATCATTCGCTACGTCCAGAGCTAAAGTTGTTCGAACACCATATTGCACGTTGGAACGACTATTATCATGCACCTGCAGAGATCGCCAACCATAAGCTTGATTCGTATCCTTACCTTGGCCCTGACTTTACTTTCACATGCCGAGACAAAAAGGATACAAAGCTACTTCACGGGCTTTTTGTTTTTAACTATTCAGCTGTAGTTAGCTGTGGCATCTCAGCCTCTTCGCTTCCGGGAATGAGATATGGGATACCGAGACTCGTTTCAGCTGTGGCAGATCAGCTGTTCTCTGATAATCGTGAGGAGATTCTGAACAACTTCTATGCTTATCATGAAGCTGATTTTGTTGGAGAGTGGACAAAGAGTGGTTCTGAATCTATGAGTTGTTATGAGTAGTGCGTAGAGTTCAAGCCTAATTCGAAATATAAACTTCGTTTACTGTTCAACTATTGAAGGGAAGATACACAATTGGGGAAGGTATTTACAAAATCGACGTGTGCATTACTATTATTAGTCTTTGTTTGGGGTGGAAGTTGGCCAATCTATAAAATGGCTGTGCCTTATACGCCACCGTTATTATTTGCAGGCATGCGTGCATTGATAGGGGGCCTTATACTTGCAGCACTCCTATATAAAATGAGGAACAAGATCAAATGGCGTGAAAATTGGTCGAAATATTGCATTTCAGCTTTCTTTAATACGATTCTCTTTTTTGGCTTACAGACAGTAGGACTCATTTATTTACCAGGTGGACTGCTTTCAGTGCTTGTCTATTTTCAGCCCGTTCTACTTGGAGTGTTTGCTTGGATTTGGCTTGGAGAGTACATGTCGCCTTTAAAAATCATGGGTTTGATTAGCGGATTCCTTGGAATTGCAGTTGTCAGTATGGACGGACTAACTGTCCATGTATCGATCATTGGTGTTGTTGTAGGGTTGCTTACGGCATTTAGCTGGGCCCTAGGTGTCGTATATGTAAAGAAGGTGAGCAACGAAGTAAATGCTTACTGGATGGTGTCTTTGCAGTGTATTATTGGTGGAGTTATTCTAATAGGTACTGGAAGCATTATTGAAAGCTGGTCAGCTATTGAATGGAATGGCAAGTACCTTTTGGGACTCGGATACGGCTCCACCTTTGGCATTCCACTGGCATACATCATTTACTATAAACTTATTAATGCGGGAGAGGCAAGCAAAGTGGGTACATTCACGTTTCTTGTACCGATCATTGCCGTATTCATCGGTACGGTGTTTTTGGATGAACCGGTAACTCACCGCCTTGTCGTAGGGCTGTTATTAGTAGGTGTCAGTATTTATTTCGTGAACTATCGCGGAAAAAAGGGGAATGCTTCATTATTTAATAGAGTGCAGGCGAAATTTAATACGGAAAAGTAAAATTCGCTTAGCTGAATAAAGAAAAGGCGGTTGTTAAATAACAGCCGCCTTTGTCTTTATTTTGCATAGCATAGATTTCCAAAGTAGATTATTGACCTTCTTCAACAAATCTTTTAATACGCGTGTTTATAGCATCACGAACGCTTCTGAAATGTGCCATGATCTCTTCTTCAGTACCCGTTGTTTTTGCAGGATCTTCGAAGCCCCAATGCCATTTCACCACATTCGTATTTGGAATGACCGGACAATGGTCATCCGCATGTCCACAGAGCGTTACAACGTAATCAGCACGGTTTAAAATCTCTGGATCAATGACATCAGATGTATGGCTACTTATATCTACGCCAGCTTCTTGCATCACTTGAATGGCTCTTGGGTTTAAACCATGGGCTTCAAGACCTGCGCTTTTCACTTCATATTGATCGTCACCAAGTTCCTTCATAAAACCGTCTGCCATCTGACTTCGGCATGAATTGCCTGTACATAAAAAGTAAATAAGTTTCTTTTCCATCTTGTATTTCTCCTGTTCATTTAGTAGTGAATAAGGCTGAGCCACAAATAAAGTCCGGTCAGTGTAATGAACAATACGGGTAAGGTCAGCACAATTCCAATTTTGAAGTAATAACCCCATGTAATTTTGACATTTTTCTTCGTGAGTACATGGAGCCATAAGAGAGTTGCAAGCGAGCCAATCGGCGTGATTTTGGGACCAAGATCAGAGCCGATAACATTGGCATAAATAAGCGCTTCGCGAAGCACACCTTGAGTAGCTGTGCCCTGAATCGCTAGCGCATCGATCATAACCGTTGGCATGTTATTCATGACAGAAGAGAGTAGAGCGGCAATAAATCCGGTCCCCAGCGTTGCGATAAAGAGCCCTTGATCTGCCATCCATTGAAACACTTTGCCAAGCTCATCCGTGAGACCTACGTTACGCAGTCCATACACGACCACGTACATCCCGATAGAAAAGACGACTACCGACCATGGAGCTCCTTTGATGACAGCTCCCGTATGGATAACCTTACTGCCTCGGGCAAAGAAGATGAATACGATCGCTGCTAGACCAGCGATAATAGACACTGGAATGTGTATGAGCTCACTAACCATGTAAGCAATCAACAATACAGCTAATACAATCCAGGAAAGCTTAAACATCCGCATATCTTTGATTGCTTCCCGAGGTTGTTTCAACTGACTAACATCATACGTTTTCGGGATACTTTTTCGAAACACAAAGAACAGAACGAGCAAGCTTCCAGCAATAGAAAAGAAATTAGGAACAATCATTCGACTCGCATATTCCACAAAACCAATCCCAAAGAAGTCAGCCGAGACGATGTTAACTAAATTACTAACGATTAGCGGCAGGGAAGCCGTATCCGATATAAATCCGCTAGCCATAATAAACGGCAGAATCATTCGATCATCAAATTTTAATGCCCGAACCATAGCAAGCACAATCGGAGTCAAAATAAGAGCGGCTCCGTCATTTGCAAAAAAGGCAGCTACAGCAGCTCCTAGTAACACGACATAAATGAACATGAGCGTTCCGTTCCCTTTAGCAAAACGAGCCATATGCAGGGCTGCCCATTCAAAAAAGCCTATCTCGTCAAGAATTAATGAAATTAAAATAATCGCTACAAAGGTAAGGGTTGCATTCCATACGATGCCGGTAACATCCCATACATCCTGAAAGTTTACGACCCCGAAGAGAAGGGCCAAGATAGCACCTCCAGCAGCAGAATAACCGATGTTTAACCCTTTAGGCTGCCAGATGACGAAAATAAGGGTCACAATAAAAATAATAGATGCAATAGCTAACATGTACTCCTCCTTGTGCTATTTACAGCATTCTGGATTTAACTTATTAAGTTGATCTTTCATGGAAGGCAGTTCTTCAAGAATTCCTTTTAAGTAAGGCTTATCATCCATATTCAACGAATAATAAATCCATTGACTTCGCCTTGTCTCAAGGACAAGACCACCTTTTTTAAGTTTTTTCAAATGTTGACTGATGTTAGGTTGGGTCGTTTGTAAAATATCGACGATATCACAGACACACATTTCTTTCTCTTTTAGAAGAGCAAGAATAGTCAGTCTAGTTCTATCAGCTAATAATTTCATCGTTTCCACAAGGGACTCTGTTGTGTGCGTCAAAAAATACACTCCCATCAAACTCGAAATTGGATTTTGAAGAAATTCTACTAACACTAAGATTTCCATGCAGTGTTTATTATACACAACTCCTTATATAAGTAAATAATTATATTAGTGTTTGATTATATACGACTTAATTATAAAGCAATTTGCAAATTACAAATGGTAAAGGTAAAGGTAAAGGTATTCACAACATTGAGTTGAAGCGGGATGAAATATACTTTGCGTGATTGATCGTCAACACCATTTAAAACGAAATAAAAACGGTATATGCTAAATCAAAACATTTTGATTTAAGATTGACTTTCATAAAAAATGGATGATAATATACAATCATTAATCAAATTAGTTTGATTAATTGCAGATTAAAAGACAGGAGGGAAGAGGATGTTTAAAAAACTTCCCGTCGCACAACAAGATTCATCCCAAGTTGATTTCGCTACATATGAGGCGAAGTTCAAAGCATTGGCCGATCAAAAACGGCTGCAAATTATGTATGAGCTCACGCAAAGAGGAAATACATGCGTATGTGATCTCGCTGATATTTTTGATATGCAGCAGTCTAAACTGTCATACCATTTGAAAATATTACTGGATGCAGGTTTAATTCGGAGAGAAACGAAAGGTACCTGGAGTTACTACGAACTTAACCCAGAGGAAGTTAACAATCTTCTTTCACCAGAGCTATGCTGTATTTTCCGTTTGAATGATGCTAAAACAGGCGATTGTTGCTAATCGCTTTTGTTTTACACTATTAATCAAAATAATTTGATTAATAGTGTATGGAAGTTAAATACGTGATTCGAAATATATCAATAATAAAATGGAGGTTATTAATCATGAGTAAATGCTGTGTTGCATTACCAGTAGCGATAATTGGTGGAGGTCCTGTAGGCTTAGCGGCAGCAGCCCATTTGGTTTCTAAAGGGGAGTCTTTCATTCTTTTTGAGGCAGCTAATGAGATAGCAGGGAATATCAACCGCTGGGAACATGTACGTCTGTTCTCTCCATGGCAATTCAATATAGATAAAGTAGCTAAGCAGTTACTCGAGGAAAGTGGTTGGAAGGCACCCGTTCCTACTGATATTCCTACTGGTGAAGAGTTAGTCGAGCAATATCTTGCTCCACTTTCAAGTCTGCCATCATTGAAACCACATATCCACGTTAACGCAAAAGTTACTGCAGTAAGTCGTAAAGGCTTAAGCAAAGTTAAGACAGCCGGACGTGAACAGCTGCCATTTGTACTGTATGTCATCGAAAATGGTGAAAGAAAATGGTTCGAGGCAAAGGCTGTCATTGATGCATCTGGCACTTGGGCAACTCCTAACCCTGCGGCATCTAATGGGATATGGACGGAGAACGAGCTCACATTGAAGGAACAAATTACTTACGGAATCCCTGATGTAGTCGGTCAGCAGAGAGAACGTTACGCTGGTAAACATGTACTTGTTGTTGGAAGTGGACATTCTGCTATCCATGCACTATTAGATCTTGAAAAGCTTAAGGAACAGGAACCAGATACAACCATCTCTTGGGTCATTCGCAAATCAAAAGTAAAAGAGGTATACGGAGGACAAGAAAAGGACAGTCTTCGTGAACGTGGACAGCTGGGTATTCGTTTGGAGAATCTTGTACTCTCTGGCAAAGTACAAGTGTACCCATCCTTCATGATTGAGAACTTCGAAAGATCAGGAAGCCAGATTCATGTAATTGGATATAGCAACGGTCAGACCATTCAGATTGATTCAATAGATGAGGTTATTAGTAATACGGGATCTCGCCCAGATATGAGCTTTCTTCGTGAAGTCAGAACGGACATCGATTCTGCGATCGAGAGTGTAGGCGCGTTAGCCCCATTGATTGATCCTAATCTTCATAGTTGTGGTACCGTAAGGCCACATGGAGAGAAGGAATTGCGTCAGCCTGAACAAGACTTTTACATCGTTGGATCGAAAAGCTATGGTCGTGCGCCCACGTTTTTAATGGCAACCGGATATGAGCAAGTTAGATCTATTGTGGCGGCTCTGGCAGGTGATTGGGAAGCTGCTGAAAAGGTTGAATTAGCGCTTCCAGAAACGGGGGTGTGTAACATAAGTCTCTCCCGTGAAGAAGACTGCTGTGAGACAGAGGAAGCTTCCCAAGAAAAGATGGCTGAAAGTACTTGCTGTACAGTTCATTCAATTGGAAGCAAGTACTCTTCATCATCCTGCTGCGGATAATTCTAAGGGAAGCTATTAGGAAGATAGAGAGACGCAGAGTCACGATAGATGACATAGCCGTGACATGATATAATCATTCAGTTTAGAATGTAATCATTTTGGGGAGGTCATATAGGTTGAAAAAATGGCTGAAAGTTTCTACGTACTCTGTACTAAGTATATTACTTGTGGGAATTATTATTTTTATCGTTTGGTCCCAGTTTACTTATAAACCAACCGAGGAGGCTTCCTCATTAGTCGAACATAGTAAAGATGACGGTAATTTAGTGTTTGAACAGAAAGAAGCTAAAATAGGGGTTATTTTTTATCAAGGAGCAAAGGTAGAAGTAGAGTCTTATAGTTATTTGGGGAAAGATCTTAAGAACAATGGATATTTTGTTGTCATGCCTAAATTACCATTAAATTTGGCGGTACTTGGAACGAATGCAGCGGACAGTATAATTGAAAAATACCCTGAAATTCAAAAATGGTATGTTGTTGGGCATTCACTGGGTGGATCCATGATTTCTAGGTATGCATTTCACCATGAAAAAAAGGTAGACGGTATTATTTTTTTAGCTTCTTATCCAGCAGATGATTTCTCTACAAAATCAATTCCAATGTTATCAATTTATGGTGAAGTAGATGGCTTAGCCACTGTAGAAGAAATACAAAATAAAGAAAACTTAATGTCAACGAATACAACCATGCACATGATAAAGGGAGGGAATCACGCTAATTTTGGTATGTATGGTAAGCAAAATGGGGACAATGCTAGTTTAATCACTCCTGAGGCTCAACAAGATGAAACAGTAAAAGTAATACTGGACTGGTTAAAAAAACAAAAATAAATGACCACGCATGAGAATTGTATAAGACAGATAGATTGATGGATCGAGGTAGACAAGTATCTATATAAGTTCTACTAAATCGGATAAAATTCTAGAAAGGCAATGATAGATCGCCTTATTGTGAACTAATCTTCATTTATCTTAATTGGAAAAGAGGTTTTGAATCAATGAATAGCAATATTATTTGGGGGATAGGATTATTAGTGCTGAGTTTGTTTCTTAAGCCATTAATGGCGATTGTGGGGCTGAATGAAAGGTTGTTCGGATTGCACTGGCAAGGTGAAACTTTGTTTACATTGAGTCCATTAGTAGTCCGGATTATTCTAGCAGTAATTGGGGTTATTATGCTGATCATCGGCGGTATGCAAGTTACAAAGCAGAAGAATAAATAGTTGAGAGAATAGAGTGTACAACAATTGATCTTGCTACAACATTGAACATTTATAACCAAGGTATTGAAGACCGCAAAAAATGATTATAATCCCCAGACGGGGATTTTTTATTGTTCATTGGAGTGCAGTTCAATTTTTGTTTTGAGTAATTGTGAAAATAGCGGCTCTTAAATAAGAGAGTTTTTTGTTTTAATTGAATGGTAGCATACTAGACATGAGACTTTTTCGATTAAGAAATGTTCCCCATTTTAACTTAGCAACAATTCTTTAAGGTTTCTTTCGATCTCTTCAATTGAATGTATAGAGAATTTTTTATCTTTATAATTTATTAAACCCTCATTTATGCACTGAGCTATTGAACGATTTAAACTTCTAATTGGTGCACAGACCTCACTTGATAACATTTGCTTTGTAAGGTTATCTAATTCACCGACTTTATAGTGATTATGAATACTTAATAAAATACGGTCTTTAGCTGTAAGCAGAGATAACCTTGCCGCGGTATCTGAACTTAACACTAATTTTGAGGCAAGTTGTTTAATCAAGTAAAAATTAAAATTAAAATCGATTTTCATCCATTCGTAAACCTTTGTTTTATGGATAGCTATCGTTTCACAATTTTGTTTTGCAATAACACCGAATGTTTTAATGCTTTCATTAAAAATTTCTATCTCCCCAAAACAACTATATGAATCATAAATAGATAAGGAAAGCGTCGTTCCCACATAACTTTGTCTATACACTTCTGCTCTACCTGTAGTCAAAATGTAAAGATAATTATTTTGTTCATGTGCATGAATGATAAGGCTGCCTTTTTTATGTGTTTTATGAATAAATTCTTTCTTAATATGTTCTGGTGCATTATTAACAATATCTTTTAAATTCATCTTTCCACCTTCTTTTTACGTTTTGGTCATTTGACCTATTTTCATTATAATTTCACTTATATAATAAAGCCAATTAGGAATTGGAGGTCTGGCCAATCCTCTTGAGAGAAGGAAGGACATATGTCCTTTAATGTAAAACGCGATGTATATCTTAATAAAAAAGGATGAGGTGAATTTAAAATGAAGGGGATTATTTATGCTTTTCTTGGAGGAATATGTATTACACTGCAAGGGGTCGTTAATTCTAGAATTAGCCAAGATATAGGAATTCTTCAGACGATCACCATTACTCATTTTACTGCATTTATCCTAGCATCGTTCATCTTATTATTCGTAAGAGACGGCAGTTATACCCAGATTAAGAAAGTGAAATTACCTTATTTATTCGCAGGAGCGTTTGGGCTTGTCATCATTATTAACGAAGTTACGGCCATACAAAGTATTGGTGTCACATTAACGATGGCGGTACTTTTAACTGTCCAAATCGTTATGGCATTTCTGATTGACGCCAAGGGATTATTTGGATTGAAAAAACAGAAGCTGTACGTGCCCCAGTTCATAGGGATAGGGATGATGATAACAGGGATCCTCATCATGCAATGGTAAACATATTGCTATAGGGTGAGATGATTTAGGGGAGGGATATATCGTGGTGATAGGCATTTTATTAGCTGCTGCTGCAGGTGCAGCAATCAGCTTACAAACCGTATTTAATAATAAAATAAATGAAAAAACCGGTTCTTGGACAACGACCGTAATTTCATTGTTTATGGGGTTTATTTTCTCATTGACGGTAAGCTTACTCATAGGAGGATTAAGCAGCTTTCAACTCGATCAATTGGAAACTTGGTACTGGTTTGGTGGAGTTATTGGCGTAGGCGTTGTATTTTTTCTTGTGCAAGCCATAAAGAGACTTGGGCCTACTCTCACAATATCAATTGTGCTAACTGCTCAGCTTGGTACAGCTCTTTTTTGGGACTCGATGGGCTGGTTGGGATTAGAACAAGTTCCATTTAGTTATAATAAACTTGCAGGAATTAGTATCATTTTATGCGGGGTTTTAGTGTTTAAATATAAAAGCCCTAGGTCCGAAAATGAGACAAGCCATTATGCAAGTTGATGAAATGCTGCAATCGCGACAGACTTCCTCCGTTAATTCTAATAAAGTCACGTTTAATCTCTTTGGGCTACAAAAGATCCTTTGGTAAAGCCATAGCGTGGAGCGTGGCTCACTGATAAATGTATTGGTGAATTAAGGACACATCAAAAATATGGCTCGAGTTATACGGTAGACGATGGACATTTTTGTATCATAGATATAGCTAAGGTATTGAAGAACGTAAGAAGTTATTATAATCCCCAAACGGGGATTTTTTAATGTTCGTAGAACAAAAGGTGCCAGTGGGACTCTTTTTGTTTGTGATTATCACGATTTACGAAATATGAACGATCGGCCCGCATTCTGTTAGGTATGTTGTCGATCTAATTATATCATTACGTTTCGCTGACAGCGATGCGCTCTACCGGAGTGTTAGTTGTATTTTCATTTCACTTGAAATCAAATTTATTAATGTAAACCACTTATTTATATCGAACGTTTGTTATATAATAATTAAAAAAAACAGTCAGTAACTATAAATGGAGGTGTGCAACAATTCCAAAAGTAATTGATCATGAACAATTTCGAACGGAACTGCTAGAACGCTGCTTCGACCTATTTGCCAACAAAGCTATATCTTCATTGACCATGCGGGAAATTTCCAAGCAACTGGGTGTTTCAACAGGAAAAATCTATCATTATTTTCCTGATAAGCAACAATTGTTCGAGCAGATGGTTCGTCATCTAACAACAAAGGATATCTTTCAAAGTAATTTTGATATTTCGGGCAATACATTGGAGGAACGGCTTAGACATTTGTTCCAGTATGTGCTGGAGCAGGAGAACAATTATACTCAAAAATTTTTATTCATCATCGATTATTACCGAAGCACCGATCTTGCAGCGGAATATAGGAACATATTGCATGAAGCGGTAGAACAGTATATTACCATGCTTCAGCGGATTGTCCCGAATCGGGAAGACGCTTCTTTTCTCCTTGTTATCATTCACGGTTTGCTGCTTCTAAGATATTTTGACGGAGGAGAGACGTTATTTGAGTTGCATGCCAAGCAAGCTATTGAATGGGTAATTAGTCGAGAAGGCAAGTGAATTTCAAAAGACGAGGGTGAACTTGTATGAAGAGAGAACATGGTTATTTATTATTAGCTATTCTAGGAACCGTACTACCTTATTCGTACTTTATTCCGTTCCTCCAAACGCACGGATTCGATGTAAAAGAGTTTCTAAACCAATTATTTGCGAACAAAATATCCGGTTTTTTTGCTATGGATGTCATCGTATCGTCTGCCGTACTATGGTACTTCATTTTGATCGAGGAAAAAAAGCTTAGTATGAAACGCCTCTGGGTGTACGTAATCGCAAATTTGGCTGTTGGTGTCTCGCTCGCGTTGCCCTTATTTTTGTATATGAGGGAGCGCCAGAAAAACATAAGAATTTAATTGAATGCCTTCTATATTTAATGGTCTAGATGCTCTAGAAAAAAGAGATGTGAATATGTTTTATTCCTTTTACGTTTTAGTCAAATCCGATCAGTACTACTCAAAGGAAAGCAACTACTAAGTACACTTTAATATGTGTAAGCAAAAAGTAAACCCATATCAAGGACTACGTCAGCCGATGAAAAATTACCAACTGACTCTGTTCAAATAAATTAACTGAACCAACTACTATCTAAAGGCTTATATTATTTATATGTACCTGCAAGGAATATTGTATCTTTAACGCCAACTAAATCAACTAATTTCGCAGTCACTATGAACGGAGGGAAAGCTTGCTTAAGTGGAATAGCGATATATGGGGAAAGCTGACAGGACCGTACAGTTCTGCAGAAAACGTTTCTATTTTATTGCAGCAGCTAATGCGGCAATATAGTCAGGAGACTTTTGATGAAATGTTTCAAGAGTACTTGTACCATCAAAATACGATATATACGGCTACATATGCAGCGATGCCGTTTTTGGCACAAATAGCATGTTCTACATCTGATGCTGAAGTGCGCAATGATCTGTTTATAAATTGCGGTATAATCGAGGCAAGCCGTGATGGGCACGATGAGGAGCCATTTCCAGAATCTTGGGCTGAATTGGCTGAAGATGTAGGCAGCTCTGTCTGCACTGAAATGTATCGTGAATATTTAGAGGCCATTGGGAAACTCAAGGCGCTTACAAAGGAAGTATTCACTTATACAGCCCGTCATTCCATCGATGAGACGGAGAAACGTTATATTCTTGTTGCGGATGCCGCTTTTCGAGGTTCGTATATGCTTGCCGATATGTTGATGACTTTTATTGACGGTGATGAGTATGTGGCCGTGTGTCCGGCCTGCGAAAATGATGTATTCATCTGGCCTCATGAAGATAATTCTTTAGAAATCGAAGCACTTAAAGCCTATGAACAAGATCCCGTCTTTCACACTGATCAGGAATCCCATGTGATCGTCCCGGTCACATCATTCGCAGATGAAGAAATACGAACATTAGTGGAGCGGGCGGAAGTGATCGGGGAGCAAACATTGGTTAGGCATCTGTATTATTTAGCGGGGGAAACATTATGTCCATCCTGCCATGAGAAAATTTCCGTATGGCCGTCTTTACTTAGCACCTTTTCAAAATAGAGCGCAAGTATAGAAACTATACTAGATTAGAGTAGAGTAACTTGAAAGTAGGTCTATCAAATTACGAAAATGTTCAGACGCGGAAGTAGTTTTATAATCAGCTATATCAATCGGAGCGGGAACATTCTACCATCGTGATCCCTCCTAGGATAGCAGTCCCTGATTCCTATCATCGACGCATTTATTATAACAGGTCGAAAACCAAGTTCAATGTCGTAAAGCGTCATAGTCAAGTGGAGAGCCATGGGCATGATTTCCCGTAAATAATGTATGATGCTCATCTGTAGAAGTGCTCGATGCGGAAGTGGGCGTATCAAATATAGACAACAAGAGGGGAGAAAATCGTGATAAAGGATCGAGCGACTTGGAATAAACATACAAGTGAATGTAAGGAGAAGTTGTTGCGCAAGTTGAATGCACGTCTGCCTGCAGGCTTCGCGTTTCTGAAAATGGAACGCTTCGAGCGGTTCGGCCTTGGGCTGGAAACGGGTATATTTATGTATGAAGGCTGCGAGTTCGTATATGTGCCTGGTGACCGGGTCACACTCGGCTGGGCGCAATGGGAAATCGGACCGGATGAAGAGTCGAAAGGAGAGCTCGAGAGCGGCCTGAAGGATTTAGACCGAGAGTCTACGGATTTGGAGCTGGAGCATGTGCTTCGACAGCAAATGTCGCCTGTGAGAGAGGTTGATATCGGCCCGTTGTTGATTGAGCGCCAAACCCGCCCTGTCGCCTGGTATGAGGTGGAACTAGCTGACTTGGATCCGGCAGAAGACGGCGATGTGCTGGAGGCGATTGAACGCATCAAGACCTCGAATTACGGCTCCTATGAGCAGCATCAGTCTTTCCGATTGGACAAAGAGGACGGGCGTATCCGCATCTGGTTATTTGCTGACAGTCCCAGCCAGCAGGCGTGGGCGAAAGATGAACTGCCCGATGGCATTGATGTGTTAACAGAAGATGAATGGGAATATGTGTACGGTGGAGGTTGTCGAACAATATTTCCTTGGGGCGACAGCTTTGACTATCGCATAAAGGTTAGGCACTTCGGAGAACCAGATCGTGAGCAGAAAGAGCAGGGCGAACCGGTAGTGAGCGATAGACCTTTTGATCTGGAGAAGAGTAGCGGCATGGGGCTGCACTTCCTTGGCGATCCGTACAAACAGGAGCTGACCGTATCGCTTGAAGGACTCGTGCGTGGCAAAGGCGGGGACGGTGGTGTGCTTATCTGCGGCGGAATGGGCGTCACATGGGGCTATCTTCCTGTAGCTACCTATTATCGCGACCCCTATGAGGAAGAACTGCAATGGGAGGACCGTACCGAATACTTGCATTATCGTCGCGTAGTTCGCCTCTAATCAACCATGTACAGAGTCTAAGTACCACATTGATGAAAAAGCAATTCGAAATTTTACGTAATTTTTGTAAGTTAGATTGGTTTGATGTTCGACATGGCGACAGTATAGGGGATGCGACATATGTTTTGCGGGGTATGTACCCCTTGGAGCTTATGATCCTTGGGCGATGTGTACTTTTTATGAACCTAACTGGAACCTTCCCGGTCATTTACCGAGAAGGTTCCAGTTAGATTTATGTTATTTGGAAGATGCAGGTTTGGTTTTGACATGCTCTCCAATCTCTACCTTTACATCTTCGATCTTGTTTTTACCATTGAGCAGCTTACTTGGCTTACCCTTTAGGAAATAGTCAAAGAAATCCAATGTATATGCATTAATACTGCTGTGAGT
Source organism: Paenibacillus sp. 481 (assembly GCF_021223605.1). Taxonomy (NCBI): domain Bacteria; kingdom Bacillati; phylum Bacillota; class Bacilli; order Caryophanales; family Paenibacillaceae; genus Paenibacillus; species Paenibacillus sp. 481. The sequence goes on along the minus strand of NZ_CP075175.1, from coordinate 5,185,874 downwards.
ACGATACACGGCCTGTAATCTGGCAGCATCATTCGGTGCAGATGGAAAGGTAATTAACGGAGTGTCTGAAAATGTACTATGGTCTGCATGACGGAATGATACGGAATAACTAGAGCGTACTGCCTGCTTATAGCGAGAAATCACATGTTTCAACATCTCGGTCATCTTTTTTTCATCCAATCCCTGTGCTTGTGCAGCCTGCTTAGGATCAATACTTTCTAAATTTTTCAATCCATCGTAGCCAGCATTCATCATCATAAATGGACCTGGTATTCCGGTCTCAGGAATCAATTTGCCAAAAAAGCCACCGTCCATATTGATGCCAGCTTTTACACGATCATCCTGCAGCATCACTTGAGCAGCTGTAGCACCGCCGAATGAATGACCGAGCATTCCAAATCGATTCAGATCAGCCTGCTTCCAAATATGATAGCTATTCTTCTCTGAAAGTTGTTCTAGGCGATCTAATACAAATTGAATATCTTTCACCCATACTTTGGTAATTAATCGATCTAAGTAAGAGGTATTGTCGCCATTAGCGCCGTTGAAATTGACAACTTTTCCGTTAGGAAATGTAGTTACTAACGAATTATACGTATGCTGAACACTTACAACGATGTAACCTTGGCTTGCTAGTGGCTCTGCAATAAATCGATATGTATCTTTAAGCATCCCCAAGCCATGTGATAAGATGAGTACCGGATATTTTTGGTTCGATTCAGCAATAGGTGCCTTGATCAAAGAATGAGTAGTAGATGAAAGCAAGGGTAAAAATTGAGCAGCAGGAATTTTAGAGTAGCCTTCATATGCTTTTGCCAATGATGTTGGATCCGTTGCATAAGGTTCGCGCTTATGAGAGGCGCTTGATGCGTTAGTAGGATACCAGACTTGAATCATCAGCTCGCGATGATCCGACTTGTCTGCCGTAAATGTTTCCGGACGAGATTTGTCTACCCAATGAAAATGTTCTGTCCCCACTTTATATGGGCCTTTAAGGGCAGGGAATGTTACAACTGTCTGCTTAGACGAAGTCGTCAGATCCTTAGATTGCTGGGAAGCAACTGCTGATTGTTGCTCTTGCTGGGAAGGGCTGCTTCCAAACGCGTTTATTACGCTATTCCCGATAAACAATGAACATATCATAATGGTCACTAAAAATTTACGTTTCCCGATAAGCTTTACTTCCATAATGCAACTCTCCATTTCAACGATAGGTTTGTGTGAGCAAATACTTGCTTCCAATACATTAGACTCTACTACAGCAAATCCCCCTTCATTGGCAGGTAAATGTGCAGGAAGTCGAGGGGGTTCTACTCCTATTTCGACATGGACAGTCAGCTAGTTAGAAATAGAGGGGAGCATGGAGCGGGTCTAGGGCTAGGGCTATCGACCGCGCGTTGGATCGTCGATCAACATCAAGATTGTTACAAGATTCTAAGTGTAGTAATAGAAGAACGAGAGATGTTAAGTATAGACCATTCATACCTCAACACGTGGCAATGATGATTTATAGTGATCCAGATAATCAGTGACTTCAAGAAGAAGCAAAATATGTTGAATGCTATGTGCGTCGACTTATGTAGGGCATTTGAAGTAGCAGCAAGAATAAAGGATGGTCTTCAATGTTCTGAAGTCCATCCTTTATTGCATGTAGGGGAAAATGGGAAGCTAATCGGCAAACCATACAAGTTCTTGTTTTTTAACCAATTAAATAATGAAAACAATCATTCACTGCTATGTCTCTTTGGACCTTATATTATAGTCATCAGTTTAGGACTTACTTTTCATGAGTTAACGATTTTCTGTCTCCAAAAGCCTACTACATCAGCAATCAATGCCTAAAACTTTATTTTCAAAACTGGAGTCAATTCCTAGAAGGGTGTACAAAAGAGGTTTCAAATTCGCTGCGCAATCACATTGAGAACTAAGGCATTCATGAAGCTATACTGGGAACGAAAAAACAGTTGGGCTAACACAAATTGAATTAAAAGAACGTCAAGTATGGCATCAACAACTACAATCTCACCTGACCGAGACGTTCTTTTTTTGCAAAGATCGAATTATTCTCTCTACAGGAATTCAAACAGACAGGTTAGTGCAATCTATGAAAATACCATTTAGAGGGGAGTACTATCAGTCTAAGTCTTTTGATATCATTATTGCTCAGTTTATTCTAAAGTAGCGTTTTACACTCTAGTAACCTCAACCGATATTTGTATGACATAGTCGTTTGGATTTTTTTCTGTGAAATAGCTGAGCAAATCCACTGTGTACGCATTTCCGTATATAGCCATCCCGTTATTCTTTATAAATTTTTTGATAGTGGAATATGTTTCGGACATTGTTTCATATGAGCCTTTATGATTCATGACAACATAGAGTCCCTTGGATTTACTGATTATTCGATCTCCCAAAATCCGAGACTTTAGTTTATTTGCAGTATAATCCGCCGCATTATATTCACCTGACTCCAAGCGATCCTTACATAAAATTGTCCAGATCGGAAATTCGTAATCAATCAAGTTTTTTTCACAATAATCCCGATGTTCGGTTAATTTGTGAGCAAATTCTTTATCACCATCGCCTTGTTCCAATTGGGTGGCAATGAAATACTCCTCCTCACATTCCTCCAGCCATGGCCCATCGTGCAACTCTCCCTTGGCAAACTCCGTCATTTCAATGGCGCCTTTCAATAGGCTTAGCATACGTTCTATTCTAATCTTCTCCACTTCCAGATCATACTGTTTCTGTTTGAGTAGCTCTATAAACAGAGGCGTGTTCTGATTATTAATAAATCTTTTGATCTCTTTTAAAGAGCTTCCCGCCTTCTTCATCACATTAATAATATCAAGCACATAGCACTGCTGAATGGAGTAAAAACGATAGCCTTTTGAGTTTATAAATTCTGGTTTCAATAGTCCAATCTCATCGTAGTGGAAAAGGGTATGCTTGGTAACCCCACAAGTTTTAGCGAGCTCACTGGTAGTAAAGTACTGCGTATGAAATTTTGACATTTTCATTCCTCCGTTACAATTCTTAGGAAGTATTTTACCACTTGATTAAATGCTTGACTATAGGGTTACCCGATAGTTTATTGTCTTACATACAATGTATTTTAAACTGCATAAACGGAGGAACAACATGTCTAAATTCAAACGCTGGCTCATTCTGGCTATTGTATCAAGTGGACTTTTACTTATTGTGATGGATATGACCATCTTGTATACAGCATTGCCAAGCTTAACCCATGATCTTGGTGCATCCGCGTCAGAGAAATTATGGATTTTGAATGGCTACTCGCTCGTCATGGCGGGTCTGCTTCCAGCAATGGGAACCCTTGGGGACCGCTTGGGGTATAAAAAAATCTTTACACTAGGTTTGCTCGTTTTTGCTATTGCTTCCGTAATTGCAGCCTTTTCTCCCGTACCCGTTGTATTGGTGGTGGCAAGAGTTCTTCTTGCAGTAGGTGCATCCATGATGATGCCTGCTACATTGTCCATCATTAGGGTTACATTTACAAACGAGCGCGAACTTGCATTGGCAATCGGTATTTGGGGCTCCGTTTCCTCCGGAGGCGCTGGACTAGGTCCTATCGTTGGTGGACTTCTTCTGGAACGTTTCTGGTGGGGCTCTGTGTTTTTAATTAACCTTCCCATTGCGATCTTAGCAATTGCATTGACCCTAATTTATGTTCCAAAACATGCGGGAAATAAAGACAAGAAATGGGATTTAATCGGCTCTGTACAGATCATGATTGCTATGGTGGGAATTATCTACTCAATCAAAGAGTTTGCTCGACGTGAAGGAACCCTAACATTCGCCATAATAGGTGCTGTCATCGGCGTCTTGGCACTGATTATATTCATCCGTCGCCAAAACAATAGCACCAACCCCCTTATTGATCTTTCTTTATTTAAAATAACTAGATTCTCCACTGGATTCATCACCGCCTTAGTGGGTACATTTGCACAGATGGGGATTCAGTATATGGTGATCCAGCGTCTTCAACTTGTAGAAGGTCTGAGCCCTCTCCAAGCCGGATTGTTTACGATAAGTTTACCGTTAGCAGCGCTCATTGTTGGTCCACTGGCCGGAACTATTTTGCATCGCTTTGATGTTATCCGTATTAAGAGCGTCTCACTTCTGATTGCCGCTCTGGGAATGAGCATCTTTCTTATGCAGTTTGAATCAAGCAGTAACGGGCAGATTCTTGGGCTAGCTCTCCTTGGTGCAGGCTTGGGGGCAGGTATGACAGCAGCATCTCATTCCATTATGAACTACGCCCCTCCTCACAAAGCAGGTATGGCTGCGTCTATTGAGGAAGTTGCCTATGAGATTGGGGGAGCATCGGGGATTGCGATCATCGGAAGCATGTCAACCCTAGTGTATACCTTGTCTATGAAAATTCCCGCCGGACTCCAAGTTCCTCCTATTGTGAGTGACAGCTTGGATGAAGCTCTTTTAGTTGCAGAGGGTTTGCCTATACAGGCTGCAGAAACGTTGAAAGAGGTAGGCCGTGCTGCTTTTGAGCAATCCTTTCTTGTTATTATTGCAGGCGTAACCGCATTTTTGGTGGTGGCTTCGTTAATCATTCACTTGGCTGGAGCCCGCTCAAAGAAAAGAGAATCTGCTGAGGTATAGTCAATAAACGCATTATTTTGGTCGAAAGGATGATTCTTTACTCTCAAATGATATGATAAAAGTTGCACTATTGATAAACATGTAGTGTATTGCTTAACAATATAATCAAGTATGAAAGGAGGCAAAAAGAGATGGAAGCTGTATTCAGAAATGTAATGTTGGAAAAAGAAGTAATACTATTTGTAGATTTCCTTGTAAAGGGACCAGTCTGTCCTTTTTTAGGAAAACATCAGGAAGCTTTTTGCATCCTTATTTCAGCAAAGTCTGCTGAAATGATTTTGTAAGATTTGATTATAGAACGATATAATGACTAGGCGCCGGGCTCTGCTTGGCGCCTTTTTTGTGTTTTAAAGGAGGAAAAGTTGAGATGTATTTGTGGATTCCTAGCCAACAGCATGTACTAAAAATAAATATTAAGAAAGAGTGATAGACATGTTACTACAATTAAATGGTATTAGTAAAAGCTATTCAGGTGAATTTGTTCTTTCAAATATATCCATGAAAATTGAAGCAGGTGAACGAATTGGCTTAGTAGGAGTTAATGGTGCTGGAAAATCAACCCTGTTAAAAATTATTGCCGGAGACATTCCTTACAATAGTGGCGAACTTTATATAGGAAAAGAAATAAAAGTTGGTTACTTGCGTCAAGATAGTGGTCTACAAGTGGATAATACAATCTGGAGCGAATTGTTAAGTGTCTTTTCTAATCTTATACAAGTCGAGAAAGAGCTCAGAGAGTTAGAGAAGAGAATGGGTGAACCTTCTTTAATTGATAATACTGAGGAATATGAAAGAACTTTAAATCGTTATGCAGATAAATCTGATTGGTTCATACAACATGGAGGCTATGAAATTGAAACGAAGATTCGTGGTATTTTACACGGAATGGGGTTCGGAGATATTCCATCGGATACACTGATTCAGAAATTGAGCGGTGGTCAGAAAACAAGACTTGCTCTAGCTAAAATACTGTTAGAACAACCCGATTTGCTTATGTTGGATGAGCCTACAAATCATTTGGATTTTGCTACTTTATCTTGGTTAGAAGGTTATTTGCAATCATATCCTGGTACTGTTCTCGTTGTTTCCCATGATCGTTACTTTTTAGATTCACTTGTAACAGTTATTTATGAAATTGAACGAACGATAGCTCGACGATACACAGGTAATTATTCGAAATATGTTGAGACTAAAGAAAAAGACCGAGAACTTCATGCTAAGAAATATGCAATGCAACAAACTCAAATTGCAGGAATGGAAGACTATATTCAACGTAATATTGCTAGGGCAACGTCCGCCAAAAGTGCAAAAAATAAGCGAAAACAACTTGAAAAGATTCAATGCATAGATAAGCCACTCCAAGATCTAAAGCGAACGCAAATGTCATTTTCAATACAAAAATCATCACATAAAGAAGTATTACAAGTTAAAGATGTAAGTATCTATATCGATGTAGAAAACAACCGAAGGCCGTTATTGAAAAATATTAATTTTCACTTATATCGCGGTGAGAAGGTGGCCTTAATTGGTTCAAATGGCATTGGGAAATCGACGTTACTTAAGACATTACTGGGCGACTATACATTAGAGAGTGGAACGATAAATTGGGGGAATGGCGTTACTATTGGTTATTATGATCAGGAACAAGCTACTTTATCTCCTAATAACACTATACTAGAAGAGGTATGGAATGCTTTTCCTCATATAGAGGAGGCTAGAGTGCGTGCCGTACTTGGAAATTTCTTATTTACTGGTGAAGATGTGTTCAAAAGAATTTCCTCTCTTAGTGGTGGTGAAAAAGCACGTGTTGCATTATCTAAGCTTATGTTACAACAAGCCAATGTTCTAGTAATAGACGAGCCTACAAATCACCTCGATTTATTCAGTAAAGGTGTGTTGGAAACAGCGCTTATGGGTTATGAGGGTACCATGTTATTTATTTCTCATGACCGTTATTTTCTTAATAAGTTAACTGATAAATTGTTAGAGCTCACTCCAGCGGGGGCTAATTTATATAACGGTAACTATGATGATTATATTGAAGTTAAATAAAATGTTGTACAGAAATTAGGGTCTACCATTATCGATTTTTATTTTCACATTCAAATAGAAGCGATGTTCCTCGTTGTGACATTTCGTTTACATCTTGATCAAACTTTAGCGACATCTCCTCTCTATAGTGAGATATGCATGGTGGCACACACACCTAAAGAAATAGCCATTTAGAGGAGGAATACTGATTGTCAGCTAGTAGCAAGCTGCTGGACGAGTCTGGTAGTGAATATGGAACGGAAACACACAACGAGAATGTAGTGTCTTCCCAAAATAACAGACTGAGAAATAATAAGGTTGCAGGTAAATCAATGGGACGTCTTGTAGCGCTTGATGCAGCGCGGGGGTTGGCAGTCATAGGGATGTATTTGCAGCACTTCGGGCAAAACGAGAGAATTGGAGATATCGTCTCTGGGAACACAACGCTACTTTTTGTACTCTGTGGCGGCATTTCCTACTCGATCATGGCGCAACGCTTGAAGGATCGAGAAACGGAGACGACCTCGTTCCGAGCAAAAATGCTTGCTCGCGCGGTGTTCATCGATGTGATTGGGTATCTGCTCATTATGCTGAATACCTCGTTCGGGGTGATTTTGCCCGCCTATGCGGCAATATTTGTGCTGGCACTGATTCTGGTTAATCGTTCAACACGTGTGCTTGTCACGACAGCAGTCGCTTTGACCGTAATAGCCCCACCGTTGATGATTCTTGGTATGAGTCTCTTATCCGAAGCGTACCTTTTTGCTGATATTGCGGGCGGCCCAATGTCTGCGCTCGCACTTGCCCCTGCTTTCGTCGCAGGTATGGCGATCGGGCGCCTTGATCTCACCAAGATACGTACTGCATTCTCGCTTGCGGTCGGTGGTGTTGTTATGTTCGTAAGTGGTAAGGCACTGGACGCTTTCGTTCTTCCTGAACTACGCCCTTCCTTTGAGGCGTGGCTCGTTCGTATTCAAGGTGCCGGAACTACCGGCTACCAGCCGCCTGACCTGTATGCCATTTGGCCGCTCAACACGGAACCACCGCTGTGGCACATGCTTCTCTATGCAGCTCCGCACACTGCGACGACATTTCAAACGCTGATTGGGCTAGGGTTCGCCCTTCTCGTATTAGGACTGATCTGCCTCGTGCCGAAGAACATCACTTCCGTGCTAGTGCCTTTCGCAGCAGTTGGACGAGTGGCGTTGACGATGTATGCGGCACAGTTCATCGTGAAGTGGTCTCTCGGACACGCAGGGATCGAAAATGGTCTTAAGGGAGTACCTTTCAGTGACCTGCTCATTGTGGTGGCAACGCTAGCGACTGGGTGGTTGATCGCACGGCTGCCCAATGGTCCACTTGAGTCATTGATGCGACATTTTGACCAGGCATTCAGTGCTTCCCGAACAGTACAAGCCTCCAAGTAAGTAGACGGTCGTCCTCGCGAGGGCTCAAAACTTTACAGGAAGACACCAAGAAGACACTCTTCCTCAAACTTGGGAGGCACTTGTAATACTTTACCCCACGGATCTCCAAGCTAAGTGGATTCGATTGAGAGGAGCTGTGTATGGACAGCTCCTCTTTGCTGTTCATTGAAGGAAACAGGTGGAAGAGTTTGCAGTACGGGACACTTCACTTGCTGCCATCCATTGGAATTGCATATAAATAGACAAATCTTTAACATTAGTAGCAGTATCATGGAATATATCACGCATTCGTACAATAATTCGTACAAGCAAAGAGATAGGAGCTATTATGAATAACGCCAAAATTCTCATTATCGAAGACGATACTCCGATTGCGGATCTACTGGCATACGGACTTTCAAAAGAGGGATTTCTAACGCGTGTCGCGACAAATGGAGCAGCAGGAATGAGAGAACTCGAGCTGTTTCAACCCGATTTATTGTTGCTTGATTGGATGCTACCTGACTTTAGCGGTTTGGATATTTGCAAGAAGGTGACCGCAGAATATAATATTCCGATCTTTATGATTACAGCGAAATCAGATATAACAGATAAAGTCCTAGGTCTTGAATTCGGTGCGGATGATTACATTACAAAACCTTTCGATCTTCGTGAAGTGCTTGCACGTATCCGAACGATTCTGCGCCGAGTTGACCAAGCAAACAGTGGTCCTAAAGACGAGCTAAAACAAGACGTCATTTGTGTTCAAGATATTGAAATCTATGCAGATGAACGACTCGTCCAGAAAAACAAGCAAACCGTCGAATTAACGCCTAAAGAATTTGATTTGCTGATGATATTAATTAGGTATCAAGGAAAAACCTTCACTCGCTCGGAATTGCTTGACATCGTATGGGGATACCATTTTGTCGGAGACACCCGTACTGTTGATACTCACATACAAAGACTTCGTAAAAAGCTGGATGCTTCCGAATTCATTACTACTGTATTCGGAATTGGATACAAGTTCAAAAAAACGGGTGGATAAGTAATGCATAAAATCAGCATTAAATTTCTTGTAGGATTTATTCTCATTTTTTCTGTTTCTTTTCTTGTGCTTAATCACACCGTTAAAGAGCTCATTCGGACAAATAATCAAAATATCGTTACATCAGAATTAGAAGGACTTAAAAGCAATAGCAATGTGTACGTACGTCAAGCGTTCCTCATTAATCATTTTACGAGTGATGAACTATACTTTGGCGAGATGGCTGAAGAAATGGGAAACACCCTGAATCATGCCACTGGTAGTATCGTCGGCGTTTATACAGTCGATGGGGAATTACTATATGCTTCGGACAAATCCAAGTTTACACAGTCAAATAAAAATGATTTACAAGAGGCGATTCATGGAAAGACAGCCTACAGTATTACTTATGATGATAATAGCACTTCCGTCCTTTTTTCTTATCCCGTTGTCATTGATGGATCAAAAGTCGGTATATTACGCTTTTTTAAAGATTTCAGCCTGCTTTATCAACAAAGCGGTCAAATCTTGGAACTCATTTTATACATTACGTTTGCGATTTTCGCGGCTGCCTTTTTGTTTTCGTATATTCTTTCAAGACACATTACGCTCCCGCTTGGCAAACTTACTCAGGCTTCCAACGACGTGAAAAATGGAAATCTGGATATTCGTATCCAGTTTAAAAGAAAAGATGAGATTGGTCGACTAGCTGATAATTTTAATGACATGATCGATCAAATCAGTAGACAGATCCATATTATTAAAAAGGATCGGGATCATCTCGAGGAGCTCCATAAGAAGGAGAAACTTTTCTTCGACAATATCACCCATGAACTCAAGACGCCTTTAACCTCGATTCTAGGATATGCCGAATTAATTCGAGCAAACGGTGAGAGTGACCCAATTTTTTTTGATAAGGGTATCAATCATATCATCGAAGAAAGCAGGCGCCTGCATGCGATGGTATTGAAATTACTAGAAGCTTCACGTAACAATATCTCGAACAATGAGTTAGACAAAGTCGATGCAGGACTTATTCTTCAGGACGTCTGTGAATCGATGACCATTCGAGCACAGCGATACAGAAAAAGGTTAACGTATGACATCGATACACAATTAATCATATTGGCTCAAGGAGACAGGATACGCCAGCTCTTTATTAACTTGCTTGATAACGCCATCAAATACAGTTTAAACTTCTCGACATTAACAGTGAAGGGACTACATGTTGACGGGAAAATCCGTTTTATTTTTGAAAATCCAAGCGATTCGATCGAGACTGAGCAACTGTCCAGACTTTTTCAACCCTTCTATTTAGCTCACTCAAAGGACTTGGAAAAGGGCAGCATAGGGCTTGGACTAAGCATTGTCAAATCCATTGTTGATGAATGTAAGGGGACGATTTCGATGGTTAGTGAACATGAACGTACGATTGTTACGGTGGAATTTGACTGTGTGAACACGATGGAAGTGGAGAAGAGCTTATGACGAATAAACATTTTATATTATGGTCAGTGATTCTACCTTTGTTAGTTACGCTGCTGTCAGGATGTAGTTCAGGACCACAAACAGAAACGATTATTATTCCTAGCAAAGAGCAAATAAATAGGGTGGATCAGACTTCTAGTCCATTTCAAGTCAAAAATATTTATCGGCTTCCTCATGAATTTACAAGTTCAGGTCAATTGTTAGGTTGGTCCTCATCTGATTCGGTCGTTGCTTCATTCAAGACAGAAAGCAAGCCAGAACAACTACAGTTGAAACGATTGACTTATCCATTTGAGCACAGCCAGATCATGTCCGAGATTAAAATGGATGACCCGCAAATGATTCTTTCTCCAGATGGTAAACATCTCGCAATGAGATCCTCGTTCATTAGGGGTGACAGCTTGAAGGTGCTTTCATTGAAGGACGGGAAAGCAACGAAGATAGCCAAATTCAGTAACCAGATATACGTGCAAGATATATCTTGGTCTAATAATAGCAGGTACCTAGGGTACTTAACGATAGACCCTTCTGGAAGGGAGAACAACAGTCTCCGACTATATGATATGGAGTCTCGAACTTCCAAAATAATTGAATTAAAGGATTTTGCTAGCGGAGATTCACCCGTAAGTATTAAGGTTTCGGATGATGGCCGCAGCGTATTGTTTACCATGTTTCCTGAACATACTTTTCAAAGTGGAGAAAGAACGATTCTATTGGGAGCAATAACTGATAACAAGATTGAGGAACAGTTCACTCGTCCGGCCGTAGGAGAGCAGAATGCATGGACTAGTAACGATCAGTTTATATTCCTTGGAAGCGATAGGAAGTTATACGAATATGATCGGAGAAATGGCGCACTATCCGTGATTTTGGAAAGAGTGTCTTCATTTAGCCTTTCCCACGACAAAAAGAACATTGCTTACTCATTGTATGGTGAAAATATAATATATGTAGGAGCATTGCGGGGAAGAAATGTTTTGTCTAATGAACCTGTTTACCGTGGGATTGTGCCGACAACTATGTACTGGAGCCTCGACAGTAAAAAACTATTAATTCAGGGGCAAAATGATTCCACGGCAAAGCAGTCATTTATCTTACAATTTGAATAACCTCCATTCACTCCAAACAACCTTATTTCGGATCATTATCCGGATAAGGTTGTTTTGTTATCAAAGCCACTCATTTGGTGTGACAACTTGTTTACATCTCTATCAAACTTTATCTACATCTAGTCATTATATTTGGAAGGGAGAGACACAAAGAAGTTTAGTAGAGGAAGTGTTAGGCACCATGGAGAGAAGAAGCAATGTATCAGGACAACGCCGACGCAAATTAAATAAGAAGAAATTGATTGGGCGCACGTTTCTACTATTTATTATAGTGATGATTGGTATTGGCATATATAAGGGTGGCCAACTTTTACTAGGAACGAATAGTCACATTCAATCCGAGCAATCCCCACAAGTATCACATGTCATAACAGATGTGGCACCGAGTATGAGCGGGAATCAAGATCTCCCTAAGCAGAACAACGACAATCGCAAAGTTGCATATTTGACATTCGATGACGGACCTAACAAGTATACAGACGATATATTAGATGTGTTGAGCGCAAATAACGTTAAAGCGACGTTTTTTATGTTAGGTGATAAGGTCATGGCCAACCGTGATATCGTAAAACGAATGAGTGAGGAAGGGCATTACCCAGCGCTTCATAGCATGTCGCATGATTATAATAAGTTGTACAAGAGCGGTGGCAGCAGCAATTTTATTGATGAGTTTACAGAAGCACAGCGCTTTGTGGAAGAAGTAACGGGCATTAAACCGACGCTAATTCGTGCTCCATACGGCAGCTCGCCACAAATTAACGAAACGTTTCGTGGAGACATAGCGGAAGCGGGATTTAAGATGTGGGACTGGACGATCGATTCGCTCGATTGGAAATACGCGAGTAACCCACCAAGCATTGTACAAGAGATAACAGGTGCTTTGGCAGAACAAACCGAAGTTATTCTTATGCACGACCGTAAACAGACCGCTGATCAATTGCAGAACATTATAGATGAATTGAAAGCGCAAGGGTATGAATTTGAAGCATATGATCCAAATAACCATTTTGTATCCAACTTTTATAAAGATGAGAGATTGTAGGGATTCTATAAAAACATGGTCAAATTATGCAGATCATTTATCACGATGTTGTTATTTAATCGAAATGAACATCTTTGTAGGAGTATGAAATAAATTTGTTTGAGTCGCGGTTGCGGCTCTTTTTTTCTGTATTAGAGTGAGGGGATTATACGTTGCGATTACACGATCTGAAAGTAAAGAACATAGTGGCATTCCCAACGCTTTGCAAGGGATTGTAACCACAAAGGCCAACATTGACCATCTGCTCAGGCTGACGGACGCGCAGGAAAATAAGGAAATGGAGCAATAGCGACATAACGTAACTTGAGGTGAGAAGTTGCAGGGTTTGGGACAGCTTGCCGTTTAGCGAAAACACCATCATGTAACCATCAAAATTGACAATGGTGGTTACATGTATTATAGTACCTTTATAACCAGGTAAATCCTCTTTAATAACTGATTAATTTTCTCTGTGGAAAATTGAATAGGGGGCTACATGATGTTTGTAAATAAAATTGTGCGCATAATAAAAAGCAAAAAGGAGATGGCAATCACAACTTCATGTATTGTGTTTTCCATCATTTTTGGTTTTTTATCCAATGATTTATGGATTGGGGGCACGATACTTGCTACAGGTTTGATAGGTGCATTTTATGCAAGTGAAGGAAAACGAATTAACTACATTTTAGGCTTAATCAATTACCTTTTGATGGCTTATGTAGCGTACAAAAATCATTTGCATGGAATTTTATTTTTTTACACAATAATATTTGCGCCGCTTCAAATAATAGGTTTTTTTTCATGGAAGAAGCAATTGAACGCTGATAACACGGTTAACGCAAGAAGGTTTACTTTGAAAACATCACTTTTTATAATTGTTTTAAGTATTGGTTGTAGCTTTATTCTTGGCTATCTGTTGAGTTTAATTCCGAATCAGCAGCTATCTTACTTGGATGCAAGTACAAACTGTATCAATTTATTTGGCGTAATTTTGATGATCATGCGATACCAAGAAGCGTTTTGGTTGTGGCTAGTCAATAACATTTTAGATTTAATCATATGGACTCTGATTTTGCTTAGCAATGGAGAAGGAGCATTTATGATGGTTTGCGCTTCGATGGGCTTCCTTTTAATAAATATCTACGGAATTATCAAATGGCAGACAAAATCAGCAAACAACGATTTGCAAAAATCAGAAGGGTGAGATGATGGAGTTTCTTTGTATAGACATTATGAATAGTGACCGGGTAGACTGGCAGAATGCAGATATTAAAAGGGATATGTTGGAAGATGAGAAATGGTTAAATGAACTTTTAGAGAAATGGGAGTTAGAAGCTTCTTCACCAATAGATACTGTTTCTCTAAAAAAGCTAAAGGCACTGCGCAAGCAAATGTACGCGATCGTATCCACACTGAGTAACGGTGATGAACTACAGAGAGACCAACTCAATGAGGTGAACAACATACTGGAAGACATGTCCACGCATGTCCGGATGGATTATAAAAACAACGAATTTACCCTTGAGTACAGCTATAGTGGACAAAGGTGGTTTTTGGTTATTTGGCATGTCGCCAAGTCTTTTGCAGACAAGTTATGTAATTACGGCACTACACGGTTTAAGGTATGTGATAATGAGGATTGTGGCTGGGTATTTTATGACCAAAGTAAAAATAAATCACGAAGATGGTGCGATGATAAAGTATGTGGAAACATTATGAAGGTGCGCCGTTTCCGTTCCCGAAAAAAAGAGAATGAAAATTAATAATGAAGTTAGACAATGATTACAAACAATAAAGTTTAGCTGTGCGTTATTAAAAAGAGATTGTACACAGGTATGCAGTCAACTTCTTGTCATCCGTGTCCGACATGTCGGATGACAAGAACATAGGGACATTACACACCGCATAAAATGCAGTTTTTTTGTTTTATGTCAACAACTTCTTGTCATTTTCATTTGACAAGAAGTTGTTGACATTTCCATTTTTGACAAGAAAATAAGGACATTACCGCATAGCATTGTTTAATAAGACGTTTTGGGGTTAACACACAGTTTTAACATTTTAAAAGAAATTAAAAAACCGTTCGTTAAATAACGGCCACCTTGACTTGTAGTTTTTATAAGTATACATGCTAACGCAGGTGACTTGCGGGATAATAATTATGTATGATGTACATTAACATAAAAGTACGAACTTTTGCGTTTTGTAACATACAATACAAACTAAATACGGTTTCGTAACACTAAAGTATGTATTTTAATGTTACTGGACATCATTGGACAATTAATTATGAGAGAAAAGATCTACACATGTAAAACGACACAAAGTTACCCTTTTGCTTTGAGAAAACTGTCCTCCAAGAATGGCGGTAATCAAGTTTCATTACAAATAGATATACAATAGATTATTGACCTTCTTCAACAAACTTAACAATACGAGCTTTAATAGCATCACGAACGCTTCTGAAGTGTGCCATAATTTCCTCTTCAGTACCTGTTGTTTTAGCAGGATCTTCAAATCCCCTATGCCATTTCACAACATTAGAATTTGAGATGGTTGGACAGTGATCATCAGCATGTCCGCAAAGCGTTACAACTTAATCAGCACGATTTAAAATCTCAGGATCAATGACATCTGATGTATTACCGCTAATATCAACGCCTGCTTCTTTCATTACTTGAATGGCCCTAGGATTCAAACCATGCGCTTCAAGACCTGCACTTTTTACCTCATATTGTTCTCCACCCAGTTTCTTCATAAATCCGTCTGCCATTTGACTGCGACCTGAGTTACCTGTACATAAAAAGTATATGTGTTTCTTCTCCATTTTGTATTTCTCCTTTATATTTATTAGTGAATGATGCTAAGCCACAAATATAGTCCCGTTAGGGTTATAAATAACACCGGAACAGTCAACACGATGCCTACTTTGAAGTAATATCCCCACGTAATTCTGACGTTCTTCTTAGCAAGCACATGAAGCCATAGTAGAGTAGCGAGTGAACCAATAGGTGTAATCTTTGGACCAAGATCAGAGCCTACGACATTAGCATAAATTAGAGCTTCACGAAGTACTCCTTGCGTATCCGTCCCCTGAATAGCAAGTGCATCGATCATAACTGTTGGCATGTTATTCATAATAGAGGAGAGCTGCAACAAATCCAGAACCTACTGCCGCGATAAACAGCCCTTGATCGGCCATCCACTGAAAGACCTTACCAAGTTCTTCTGTGAGTCCTACATCGCGTAGGCCATATACGACGACATACATACCAATTGAAAACACGACAACTGACCAAGGGGCACCTTTGATAACAGCACCTATATGGACGACCTTACTGTTTTGAGCAAATACCAGAAAGATGATAGCAGCTATGCCAGCAATGATTGATACTGGAATCTGTATGAGCCCACTGACCATGTACGCAATCAACAATACGGAAAGTACGATCCAAGAAAGCTTAAACATTCGCATATCTTTTATTGCTTCCTTAGGTTGTTTTAGTTGACTGAGATCATAGTTTCTTGGGATGCTTTTTCGAAATACAAGATACAACATGAGCAAGCTTCCAGCTATAGAAAAGAAAGTTGGAACGAGCATTCGACTCGCATATTCAGCAAAACCAATGCCAAAGAAATCAGCCGAAACGATGTTGACAAAATTGCTCACGATAAGTGGCAGGGAGGCTGTATCTGAAATAAATCCACTCGCCATAATAAACGGCAAAACTGAAAAATTGCCGCTTACAAGAGGGAAATAAAGGACAGGGATAGAATTACTTTGATAGGGAACAAAACCATAAGAGCTGCAATATGGCTTTATGTTTGTTCATGCTGACTGGATGAGAGGTGACATGATGACCGTTGAAATCGCAGGAGTTCGAGGCTACGAGTACCAGTATCTCGTTTCTGCTTATGTGGCGCTGAAGCTGCTAGATCAAGAAAACGTTGGCATCTATATCGAATGTGCGGATGGAGAAGATTCGCGGATTACCTTTCATGTCGCGGGCAAGCCTTATATTTTGGACGTGCAAGTGAAGGATCGCTCCGGTCAAATTGATTTAGCGGAGTTTTCGAGTTGGATTAGCCATTTTGACAAGCATAGCCGGGAAATGAACTTACTGGAGAAATTAAAGCAGGACGCCAATCGCTTTGTATTATTTGTAACGAATGCCCGCTGCCGGGACGACGTGAGCCTGTTTGTAGATTCGAATGAGGTTTATTTACCGTTAACGGCAGGGATGGACAACGACTTATTGGCTCGGGTCAAAACAAATGTGTTGGCACACTACAAGGATACGACTCCTGCTGGGCAGGGACGTCGTCGTTTTTTGGAGCAGTTTTTTAGAGATAACTCAAACAATCAGCTTAGGACGATTTTGAAAAAAAATCGCGTCTGGGAGTCTATGGACTGGGATACCGTTTATGAACGGCTAGCGCGGTTGCTCAATAGAAAATACGCCGTTCCGCAAAGCGAAACAGATGACGTCATTAGCAAGCTGGATGAGCTAGTTCGGCATGGCCGCGATTCTGGGCAATCCATCACGGAAGATGTCGTTAGACTGCTTGCTGCTTACAACGGCAATCGAATATTCCCTTATGATGAGAAGCTCGTTCCGCGAGCTGAAATGTCCCTCTGCAGCGAAGTTTTGGAAGCTTCCCATGTGCTACTGCTGACAGGGGTATCCTTCTGTGGAAAAACGTATTTGGCGAAGGAGATTGCCCAACGTTATCAGGAGTCTGGCTTTAGAGTAAAAATAACAAGTGAGCTAGATGGGGACAGCGGTGCGCTCGCTTTTTTGCGGCATGTGAGCCATGAGGAGAGGCTGCTCGTACTGGAAGACCCATTTGGCTCGATGACGGCTCATCCACAAAGGGCCGAGCTTATTGCAAAAGTGGAACGGCTACTGGACGCCTGCGGCCGACATCGCAAACTGATCGTGACGACCCGCAGCGATATTTTGCTTCATGCTTTGCGTCGCGACTCGATTGCAAAATGCCGCATGAAGGCACATGTATGGCATGATTTGACGGCTGATGAAGCTGCAATCGGAGAAAAAATTTGGATGCGCTATTATGGTGTGTCGGCTTCGTCTGCAGCATTGTTTCAGCGGCTGAGGGGCTGGCTGGAGCGTAATGAACGTACGAGCGTCCTGCAGCCCGGACAAATCGTGCACCTCCATTATGCGCATCCTGATCTGGGTGTGCTGGAGCAATGGGAGGAGTCGGCGATCATTAATGAAGCACGGATCGACTCTAATCGCTTAGCACGGCAGATTGACGATCAGGGGCAGAACAGCAAGCGTGTGTTTATGGCGCTTAGTTTAAGCTGCAACACCTATCGAGCGGCAAAGATCGACGATTTGGCGTTTCTGTTAAGTGAATCGACGGAGGAGCCAGCGCTTAACTCCCAGCATGACGAGCCTGTTGCCTATCATATCGGGGGCAAAGGAGCGGAGACGCCGCCATATCCAGCCTACCAGGCAACGTATGAGATTACGGGCGACGATAAGGCAGCGCTTCGAGATTTACGCGACCGCGGCTATATCAAAGTTGATTCGGTTTATAAAACGATTGTGTTTACTCATCCGATTTACTACCACGCGAGCAAAATCTTATTCCAAACGAATCTGGAGGACGTTTTTGCCGACAAGGAGGGCATCTTCCGCTTGTTAGGCCGAAGTTTGGCTTCACCATCTAAAGAAGGAAACCTATGTGCGCTTATGATGGCAGAGTGGCAGTATGCCGAGACACAAGATGCCACGCTTAAACAGCGAGTCAAGGTATTAATGCTAAGAAGTCTACATTCGTTGTTTCCGTCTGTGAAGGATCGGGTCATTATGTATTTCAATAATCGGCTGAATGAGCTGGACGATCAAGAACAGAAGGCATTTGTGAGTGCTGTAAAAGTTCAAAACTCGATGATCGAAGATGATATTTTGTGGCATAAGGGTGAGCCGTATTTTAATACAGCAACGGAGCGTCGGTCCAGTTTCCGCTGGCTTGACTGGGATGAGGACAGATATGCAGCAAGTCTACAAAAATTAGCGGTAAGCGAGCCACTTACTGCTGAAGAAATACGGGATATGCTAGCAGTTCGCATTGCAGCCAAAATGGAGCCCGCTGATCTGCTACACGTTATTCGGCTGGCGCTAGCTTATGATGAAAGCTTTATTCGAGCGAAAGCGGTGAAACTGCTGTTTCAACAGTTCGCTTATACGTTCGAGGATATTGCAGGCTACTTGGAGCCGCAAGAGCATCCGGACTATATTTATCAGCTGTTTCGCGGCGCTTTGTCCAGTTGGAGCAGCTATACACCACAAGCGAAGTCTGCGATTTTAGATTATGTTCGGAACTCGCTGTCGATTATGTCCGTTGCGCTGCGCTCCAAACGTTTTTTGGAAAATTTCGAGGATCAGTATACGCTGGATGGCCTAGATTGGGATGAACTCACAGACGAGGAGGCCCGAGAGCTATGGCTTGTTTGGTACGATGTGTTTATTGCGCTACTAAACCATTTTCCGTCCCAATATATACGGATGAATGAAGCTCATATGGTGAAAGTAGCGAGAGAGTCTCTAGCTCATGTTGATGATTTGGAGCGGATTGTCCAATTGGCAAGCTCTTGGCATCGTTGGCTGCATCATTATAGCGAGCATCATTTGCCGGAGGATTATGGTATGAATGTTGCGGATTATTTGCTGAAAGGAACAGGACAGGCTGCTGGCGTTAGAGCAGAGCTTTTCCAAGAACTGCTGGCGATCCGGCAAACTAGTCTGCTCACAGTTACGATCGGCACATTGGTAGACCATTGGCCCTCGTTGTCAAGTGGTGAACGGGCCGAGCTAATAGCGGTGTTGCAAGCCGAACGAGAGGGTGTCCGCTGGCTGCGTGGAGTGGCGCTGAACCGCCGTGCTGTTCCTGATGAAGTACAAATTGCGATTATGGGTGAGGTTTTATTTGAACAAGAGATTGATGTTGTAGTGGATCGGCTGTTAGCGGAAGGACTGCTGGAATACTGCCTCAACGTCCATTGCGGTTACCCGCAGCCGTTATGGTGGAATGGCTATCATCATCATAACGCAAAGGTATGGAATTGTGTTATTGTGGAAGTGTTGGGGCGACCACCAGAGGGGCGCTGCTTCGATATTGCGTTACGGGAGTTTATAGATGCGCTTTACAATTATGATACGCGCCGATTTGGGGACGGTATGGCCGTGTATACAAGGTTGGTCGCTAATCCCGCTCAACGACAGGCGTTATTTCGTCAGTTGCTGACGGTTACAGCAACAAACAACCAAAGTAATAAACAAATGTGGGATTTGCTGCTTGCCCATAGCTCCGAAGAGGAGCGGCAGCAATTTTTCACGATCATCGCAGAGAATATTGAAGCTGTGCAATACCAGTGTGACGATTTGTTGGAGCTATTTGAGTGGGAGGTTGTATTTGGACAGTTGTGCTCTAGACTGGGCATCGACCATACGGTTGTAGTTTTTTGCTTCCGACATATAGATTATGCTGAGCAGCAAGCAACGGCCTCGCTTGCCGACGACGAGGAGCATTGGCGACTGCTCGGCAAATTTAAAGCATATATTAGCTTGGTATATGAGCATAATCCACCAAAAATGACGTTAACAGACCGGATTGTTGGTAACACGCTGCGCAAATTGCGTATTGCCGATGACGTAATTGATCGGCTGCTTGAAGCTAATCGACAGCAGCTTATCGAGTCGGGCTCCAAGCAAGCGCAATCGTTTGACGATCATTACGAGTTGGAGAATTGGGTGCAGTAATTCGTTAAGACAATAGTAAGGGAGATAAGCCTGCATTTTACGAACTACATAAATCTCGTGAAAAAGATCGATCTATGCAGTTCAGCAGCGAGGTAGTAGCTACTCATGAAGTCAATGCTATAAACCATTATTTAGTAATGTGCGCATGATAGTTTACTTGTTACTAACAAATAAAAGCACCCATTTGTGGTGCTTTTTCTTTTGCTCTCATACGTCAAGAAGAGAGCCGATTTAGGCCCGTTTTAGTTATTGAAGTAGACTTAGCCTTACATGTCGAGGGACAAGAACATAGTCCTATTGCCGTTTAGATGTGTGCCTGTTCCCATAGGTTCAGCAAAGTCAAAAAATTTATACATAACAATCATCACAATTTTAGTCTATATAATATACTTAAATTATAAAATAAATCTCATATAACAAGTAGAAACCATTTGAGTTAAGCCACAATAATAACTTTACTTTAAATGAAGGTTTTGTAATTCATAGTTAATTATTATTTTTATCATATTCTTTATCTCATTATCATTAGTATCAATTTTAATATTTGTTTGATTTTTTGCACTAATTTTTCTTTATCCACTTCTTCATACATTTACTCCAGACAATTTGGCCAGTTTCCGTGTTGTAAATATAAACATTATCATCAGAAGAGTATTTGGAATCTTCTCTAAGTTTGGAAGTCAAGACTGCTGCAGCATAATCACTTGCTAAAATAAGTTATTGTTACGACTGGTGACGAGTAATTATGAGTTTTCATAGTTTACCAATAATGATCATCAAGTTTGAACCTTTCATATCAATTAAATTCGGGTTATTTCAGTTTATTTTTCGGAATAAAGATGATGAAGAGAAAGGTGATAAGATGGCGGCTAAAGGATCGATACATGAAATGAAAGATTTGGCTATAAAGAGAGAAGGATTATGCTTATCCATTGAATATAAGAATAGTAATACGAAACTTAAGTGGAGATGTAATTGTGGTTATGAATGGGAAGCGACCCCGAATAATATTAAAAGAGGAAAATGGTGCCCGTCGTGTGCTCATACCAAAAATGCCAACTCTAAAAGGAAAACAATTCAAGACATGCAAGTTATAGCAGAACGAAATCATGGTAGATGTATATTCAGCAAATACTCAAATATGAATTCAAAGCTAGTATGGGAATGTTCTAAGGGGCACCAGTGGGAAGCATACCCCAGTAATATATACTCGGGGAAATGGTGCCCCACATGTGCGGGTAGAAATAAGAGTTTAATGGATATGCAGGCTTTTGCAAAGGAGCATAACGGTAAATGTCTATCCACTCAATTTTTTACAATGACTAGAAAGCTTAAATGGCAATGTAAAGAAGGTCATGTATGGGATGCAACCCCAAATAGTGTTTTAAACAAAAAATCTTGGTGTCCCGTTTGTGCTGGAAACAATAAAAAATCAATTAAAGATATGAAACAATTAGCAGGTAGGAGAGGAGGGAAATGTCTTTCTAAAAAGTACATTAATGTTGATTATCCACTTTTATGGAAATGTACTAATGGCCACGATTTTATATCCACAGCTTATTCAATTGAAAAAGGTAGTTGCTGTCCAAAATGCAATAATAACTCAGTGTTCTTCAATGAAGAGAAGTGCAGATTTGTTTTGGAATCTCTTACACAGAAAAAGTTTCTTAAAACAAGGAAAGAATTTAGAAACGGTTATGAACTTGATGGATATAATGAGGAGCTTAGATTAGCTTTTGAATACCATGGAAGACAACACTATTCATATATTCCCTATTTTCACAATCAAAGTGAGGAACTTTTTTTTGAACAACAGTTAAGGGATCTAAAAAAGGAAAAGCTTTGTAAGGAGAACGCTATACATCTAATAGTGATTCCATATAATGTTGTAAGTGATACGGATAAAGTAGAATTTCTTCAGAAGAAATTATGGGAATTAGGATATGATAGTTTGGATACTGACGTAGATTGGAGAAGTTTTTATAAAGGGTTTAATCCATTAAATGAGTTACATGCTCTAGCTGGTTTGAAAAATGGGATTTGTTTTTCAAATGAGTACAACGGGAGTGATGAGAAATTAAAATGGGAATGTTCAGAAGGACATGTGTGGGAGGCCTCTCCATACTACATAAGAAAAGGCTCATGGTGTCCCCAGTGCTTAGGTCGAGGGAGAACTATCGAAGATATGAAAATGCTCGCACAAGAAAAAAGGGGGGAATGCTTATCAAACTCATATACAAATAACAGTACAAAGTTAACATGGAAGTGTGAAAGTGGTCATGTTTGGGATGCAACACCTTCAAGTATTACAAATGGAGCATGGTGTCCTAGGTGTTCTGGTAGATCGATTACCATTAAAGATATGCATTTATTGGCCAAAAGTAAGAATGGTAAGTGCCTGTCCACCCAATATAGTAATAATAAAACACCATTATTGTGGGAATGTCATATGGGACACCAGTGGGAAGCAGCTACTAGAAGTATTCAGCAAGGTTCGTGGTGTCCATCATGTAATTCAAAAACAATAAATGACATGAAACAAATTGCAGCAAAATATGATGGGGAGTGTCTTTCTGTAATATATAGTGGGAATGATAGTAAATTAGTTTGGAAATGTGATCTTGGACATCAATGGGAGTCGTCTCCTAATTATGTCCAAAGAGGAAGATGGTGTCCCCAGTGTAAGGAAGATCAAAAAAAACGTAAAACTATTGACAAACTAGAAGTATTAAAAGAATTAGCTCAACAAAGAGAAGGTAGATGCCTATCCCGAATTTATTATAATGTTGACACTAAACTTAGGTGGGAATGCAGGGAGGGCCACCAATGGGAGTCTACACCCTATAGTGTGAAAAACGGAACTTGGTGCCCTACATGTGCTTCTAAAAATTCTGGTATGTATAGAAGAAATAATATTAAAGATATGAAGAGGCTAGCGGAGAAAAATGATGGAATATGTATATCCGATACCTACGTAAACAGTCAAACAAAATTACGTTGGAAATGTAAAGAAGGTCATGAATGGTTCGCCAATCCTAATAACATTCAGCAAGGATCTTGGTGCCCGATATGTAGAAGAAATGAAAGTTCAATTAAGCAGAGAAAATCCATTGAGGATATGATTGAACTAGCCAGAAAAAGAAATGGAGAGTGTTTATCTACGGAATATATTAATGCACACACCAAGCTAATGTGGAAATGTGTTCATGGGCACGAGTGGGAAGCTAAGCCAAATAATATACAACAAGGCAAATGGTGTCCTAGGTGTGTTAATTTATATCCGTTATCTTGTGAAGATGACTATCTCAATATTAAAGGTGAGGAATATGTCTAAGCATTTTTCGTTCGCGTATCTGGAGTCATATTGGTTGGCCGGAGCCACAATCGCGGAATTCTATGAAAATAGTAATTTGCTTCTACCCGAATTTTGGAGAGATTCAAGACATCAAATACTACCTAGGATATTTAGACCACATAAATGGACTATTATGCATGAATGGATATTTTATGTATTCAACTTTCATCACTGGTATGCGGATAGACACTTTGATCAAAGAGATGTTTTTAGTATAGAGTCGACGATCGTGGAGGATGCGGGGTTTCTATTATCAGAACATCCAGACTTTGAATTGTTGAATGAATGTAATTTCTGTGGTGAATGTGCAGAGTGCTCTAAATATCTAGAAATTAATGAAGAGATTAGATATGCTTGGGATGATTCTGTGCTCGCTCTTGTACACACAGTCTTTCATCTGTTTATGAGTAATAAAAAGTTTCTAAGGGATTTCAATGAATACATATCAGGATGTATCGAATCAGACATTGATTTATTGATAGAAAATCCTGAACATTTTGTTAATGGGAAAATTCGTAGAGTCTCTTGGCCCAAATGGCTTGAGAGAGCTATAATTTATCGTGATAAGGGCGTGTGCTCCATTTGTAGAAAAGACGTTTCAGGGACAATTAATCTAGAAAATAAGTACGCAATAGATCACATTGTACCAATTTCAAATTATGGAAATAATGACCCCACAAATTTACAATTACTGTGCTGGACGTGCAACGGAATAAAAAGTAATAAAACTAGTGAAACAAATAATATAGATATTCCCTTATGGAATGTTGAATCTGATATGCTAATTTAGCACACACACTAATTGGAACGGCAATTTCAGAATTGCTATGCCAGTGGCAAGAGTAAGGACTTCGTATTAAGCAAGGATCAGCTTTGTGTTAGAAGGGTCGTACGTTATGTTATCTCTGCAAAAATCCAAATCATTTAACTCCGGGGAATGTGCACTGCCAAGGTTCGGTCAAATCAAAACGGGCTCCCGAATGGGGATGTATAGTTACAAACCTAATTGGCGCGATGATGCATCAGGCGCTGGTCATGTCGTTACTTTTCAAGAGATGTATGCATTCAATCGGAAAGCTTTAGACCTTCTAATTGCTTGGAGTGATCACAATGAGAATACGCTTGGTGATCTTGTTAAATATATACAAAACATACCGGAAGAAGATCGAATTAACGTTTGGAATTTAGTCGATCAATAGTTTGCATATGCAGATGAACTCTCTAAAGCAAAGTTGCGTGAACGTATTCGCCAGTTTTGCCTTACCTGCCGTAGAGAACACCGAAAAATCAATGAATTATCTCGTGACTGTGCTGGTGAAGCTTATGAAAAGCTTCGTCCTCAGAATCCAGTTATTCGTCACGCTTGGCAATTTGCTAATCAATGGGTGGAAGATTCGCTATATGAGATCGAAGAAGATATCGATTATCAATTACTTATGAATAGAATAAATGATAAGCGTATAGAAGCCATGCATGAGATATGGACTGAGCTTGGCTTCGAAGGAGTGAAAAAGTTAATCACCAGTAGTAATGAAGCAGAGATTGTTGGTAATTATGTTTCATCTTGTCTACCTGAAGTAATAGATAAAATTAATTTCATTTATCAATGTCTTACTGTTGATGAGCACCTTCTGGGTGAGACTAATCGATGTTTACAAGGTTTTGTTTTAACTATTAAAGATGAGTCTCGCACTGAAGTACTGCGCGCGACGGCCAATATGTTGTCTACCGACGAGCAAATACGGCTTTTTCTATGTGCACCATTCCAAGTTCCCACTTGGCGGCTTTTGAGTGAATATAGCGAGAATCATAGATCAGAATACTGGAAGAACGTAGTACCTACATGGGAGCTTCGTAATCCTGATGAACTAGCCGAAATAGTTGATAATCTCTTAAAAGTTCGACGTCCTCGTGCAGCTTTCCATGCTGTGCGAAGGAGTTTTCATGAACTTGAAACATCCCGTCTTAAACAGTTACTATACGAAGTTGCAACAGTAGATTCAGAATCAACATCTTATTGGGGACTTGAAAGCTACTATATTTCAAAAGCACTGAATTCGCTTGATGGTCGCACTGATGTTAGTTTAGAGGAAATGGCTCGACTTAAATTTTTCTTTATTCATGTAATCGATCTCGATGATAACGAGCACGGGATCCGGAATCTTGAATCTCTAGTAGCTAAGTCACCAACTTTATTTGCTCAAATGGTTGCCACTGTATATAAACGAAATGATGACGGAGAGGATCCTACAGAATTAAAGTTTCTAAATCAAGTACAACAAACTTCATTAAAGTCTGCAGCATATCGTCTTTTAGATCACATTTCAATTATCCCTGGGACAAATAATAACGGAAAAATTGATATAGTAACACTCACCGATTGGCTCATTGAAACAAGACATTTATGCCAAAAATACGGGCGCAGTGTAATAGGGGATCAATGTTTAGGTCAACTTTGGCTAGGGCTCCTCTCGATAAAAATGGTTTGTGGCCTTGCAGAGAAGTTTGTGAAGTAATGGATAGAATAGCATCCCCAGAAATTGCAAAAGGATTTACAAAAAAAGGGGTATAACTCCCGTGGTACTCATTCGCGAGGAGAAGGCGGAGAACAAGAGCGTGAACTTGCAAAAAAATATCGCGCTTGGGCCAAGGTATTACACTTTGAGTATCCTTATACGGGTTCTGTTCTTGAAGAAACTTCTAGTTACTATGATAGAGATGCTCAGCGGGAAGATTCTAGAGCGAGTATTAAAAAGAGACTTTGGGATTAAGAAGCTTCAGACGGGGACGCTACAATTCGATTGAAGTACCAATATGGAAACTGCACAATATAAAAAATCAACATCCTACTGGTCTACAAGAATCTTAGCGCAACAATGCACTATTTAAAATGACCAGGCTATCAAAATAAAACGGTCATTGTATCTGCAGAAGAAATTACAGTTCTGGATTTTATAGAAAGAGAGGAAATAGCATTCATGAGCATTGGTGAACGAGACTATATGAAACTAACTAAAAATGAATTGAAAATTTGGGGGGAATTAAAGGATCAGGAAATTGTACATGGGCTGGGAGAATTTAAAGTGCGCAAGAGCTTATTTAGAGAATACCCGAAAGCAGTTCGGCATCATATTAGTCTGTTCCCTAATCATTACATGGATATAGTAGACTTGAAAAATGAAGTAGAACTTAACGAACTATCTAATAGGTACCATGAAATGCTAGATAGTCCGGGAACTCCGGAGCGTACTGTATTAAACTGGATACGTAAAAATAAAGCATATTTTATAATCGCCTCTATATTGAGGAATTACAACTTCGGACATCATGATGCATACATCTTTCCAGAGCTCAAGTTAGGAACAACACTCCAAATTGACTTCTTAATCATTGGTAAAAATTCAAGTGGTTACGAATTTTTATTTGTTGAGCTTGAGGCACGATACGGTAAAATAACAATGGCTGATGGGCAACTAGGCGATGCATTTAGGAAGGGGATTAAACAAGTAAGGGATTGGGATGATTGGCTCGAAACATACTTTACAGCCTTCCATGAAACGTTACTAAAGTACAAAAACCCAGAACAACAACTTCCGATAGAGTTTATGAAGCCTGACAGGACACGATTGCATTATGCTGTTGTCGCAGGGCGTCGGGAAGATTTTAATGAACAAACATATCGTATTAAGCGACGAATGATGAGTGAACAAAAGATTGAGCTGCTTCATTATGATAACCTCTATGACACGGCTAAATCTCTTATAGGAGAACGAACATATTAATAAATTAAATAAATATTACATCGAAAAGGTAAATACCATTTGAAATAGGTAGGAAGGGGGATTGTGACCAAAATTATAAAAACACTATCCTATGGTTAGTGTTTTTATCCCCTTGAGCTGTAAGGATAGAAAGGTTACACAATTTTTTTTGTAAAATTTCTTTTAAGGTGGAGAGACATGAAAAATTCAATGAAGATAGCCGCACTTATTTAATTTGGAATTATTGGTGTTTATATTGTTTGTATCTTGTTCCTATATTTGGGGTTTGATGAATGGGATAAGACGGGAACCTATGGAAATTCTTTCGCAATAATAAATACGCTATTTTCAGGACTTGCTTTATCAGGTGTTATATACACGTTCATGCTTCAAGCAAAAACATTAGAATTACAGAGGCAGGATCATGAGTTAAGTATTCGACCATTAATAGCACTAGAAGTTTATAAAGATGAGGAAAAGCATTTTATATTTAGAGCCACGAATGTTGGTAATGGAACTGCATTATATGTGGATTTGATGCCTTTATGTTAAGTGATTGCTTCTTCACAACTGATACTATAGTTAGTCTAAGAGCTGGTGAAACAAAAGAATTTAATTTATCTATTTACGATAAAAGCATGTTTCGTTTCGAAGGTAATTGGAGAGATATTTTATTATATATAATCGAAGAAGCGGAGAAAGCAAATACAGCACAGAACGCGATTGTAATTAATTTAAGAGTTAGCTATTATAATATCTTAAACACAGCACATAGTCAAAAATTCATCTATAGCATCGTATCTGACCAAATAACTATGTATAAGCGCAATGATTAACATTAACCTCATGTTAGTGTTTTTTTGCATTCTCCAGTACATTCAAAAACTTTATTTTCACCCAACAGTCGATTAATGACGTTCAAGGCGATGCACGATGGCACTCTTTGACCAACCCCACCGGTGTAAGGTCTCTAGTTGTCATTGTTTCAATTATACTAAGATCGGAGTAGCTCATGCTGGGTTCTCGTATAGAAATGGTATGTTGTGAAAACTTCCATTCTACACGAATCCATTCATGGGCATCTTTGTTTTTAGCTACAGCACATCATATTGAAATCCGTCAAGTCAAAAAGTCCACAAATTTTTTGTCATTTTTAGGTTTCGTTAATTACCGTCTGCAATTAAAATAGGTAGTAAGCCTGAGTAAAAATTCCCCATATGGAAAATTGAACTCGACAAATTTCGTTTACCCAAAATGTATTTCAGAGGAGGATTAATTATGAATATTAATGCTGCATCCCCTCGGGGTAACGATCGAATTTTCTTCGGTAATGAGGAAGTCGTAATTCTAAAAACTTATGATCTATTTCAATTGGCGAAAGTTAAATATAACTCGTCTTCCTCGATATTTATGGTGGACATTTCAGCCTTACAATACCAACCTGATTCAAGCAGTTCGATTTCCATTTCAATATTGGGCGAGGTGCCTTAATGTTAGATTTTATTGATAGCTACTTAACTGGTGACGCATGGGAAGAACTGTGCAAATCATGTTTCAGAATGAAGTATCATGAGGAACATTTTACTGATATCCCAGCAGTTCATGGTGGAGATGGTGGGATTGAGGGGTTTACTCGAACTGGAAGGGTTTATCAATGCTATTGTCCAGAACGGGAGTATTCAGATGATGAATTATATAATCATCTAAGAGACAAAATGACAAAGGATATTAATAAATTAGTCTCTTTGCAATATGCAAAGCGCTTAAAAGATCTAGGAGTACTGAATATTAAGGAGTGGCACTTTGTTATTCCGAAATATAAAGATTCACGGATAGTGGCACATGCGGAGACGAAAAGGAAAGAAGTACTTGCTATGAAGAAAAACAACCCAAAAGATTATGATTATATTGATGACGGTTTTGCTATCTTAATTAAGACAGCTGAAGACTTCAAGGTTGAAATTACTCGGATTATTAGAACTACAATCACAGATGTTAAGCTGAATTTTGCGATATATCATGTGAACAAACCTGATTGGTCCAAATGTGATTCGGAAAAGGCAGCAAACATTAAAAGAAAAGTAAAGGCTGTAATGGGAGAAGTTGATGAATCGGATGAAGATTTTAATGACCTCGTGAGTATGTATATTGAAGCGTACATTAAAGGACTAGAGATTCTTAGAGTTCTTCGTGAAGGATATCCGGAAGTTTTCGAAGATATACATATGCTAGAGCAGTCTTATAAGAAACAAGTAAAAATGACAACTAGACTGAATTTAGACAGTTCAATGAATTCAAATGTGTTCAACGACATTCTTAATGATTTTCAGAAAACGCTTGAGCAGCAATTTAAATATCTCAATGCAGCTTCAATCATGGAATTAAAGTTGGACCTAATAAGCGGCTGGTTAGCTGACTGCTCCATGCAATTCAAAGGTAGGTGAGAATGTGGACAAAAGTTATGTACTCTCTGAAGAGATTATTTTTGATGCTAAGCCTGATGCTGTTCCATTTAATTACCGTATTAGCTATAAGCTAGCTAAGCTTAGTCTTATTTTGGAATTAAACGCACGCGGTGGATGTTCATTAATGAAATTGCAAATGGTATCAACTGCTTTGAGTACGACGAGCGATAGGGGAAAGCTGTGGGACTTTGTAAATAATAGCTCAAATAACTATTCCGTAGTAAGGTTTGATCCTGCGGTAAACCGTGCAATAAAATACGCAATTGCTGAAGGGTTGTTCAATCAACAGAAGAATGGTTTGTTTCGCCTTACAAAGAAGGGAAAGGAATTCACTAAAGTAATTATGAAGGATTCAAGCCTTTTGAGTTCTGAAAAGAAATATTTATTTTTGCTGTCCAATAAACTAACAGAAGAAAGAATAAAAGAGCTCACAACATTCTGGAGGTACACCAATGTTGAAGATAAATAGATTAAGAATTGAAATAAAGACAAAAGAAAAGATTTTTGGTTTTGACGAAAGGTTCTATTCTGGACTAAATCTTATTGCTAGCGATGATAATACTCGTGGTAAAAGTTCGATCATTGCAATGATTTATTATTGCTTAGGATTTGAGGAGATTATTGGTGGGCGTGGTGAAAAAGTACTAACTGCAGCTTTTAAATCAGTTATAGAAGAAGATGAGAATGTCTGGCCAGTACTTGAATCGGGGGCATATTTGGAGATCTTTAATGGTATAGAAGTTATTACTATTTTCAGAGCAGCTAAAATAGAAAATAGGGATAACAGATTGATTAGTGTATACTACTCAGACATGGAGAATATTCACCGCCAGGATACACTGTTGGATGATATGTATGTTCATATGCCTAACGCTGCTACCAATAAAAAGGGTTTCCATAACTTTTTAGAAACATTCTTACATATTGAATTACCTATGGTACCTGCTTCAGATGAAGCCATTAGAAAATTGTACCTCCAGCTAATATTCTCAGGGATGTTTATTGAACAAAAGCATGGTTGGGCGAATATTCTTTCTGGGATGCCGATACTTGGAATAAAAGAGTCTAAGAAACGCGTAATAGAATTCATTTTAGACTTGGATACTCTAGATAATGATAGAAAAAAAGATCAACTACGAGCTGAAGAAGATCATATTAAAAAAAGTTGGACCACAGTAGTAAGAGAAATAATCCTTTTAGTTGAAAGGGAGTCCTGTACAATCACTGGGCTACCACCTTCCCCAAAAATATTAACTGATGTAGATTATTCAAAAATAATAATTCAAAAGAATAACGACCACATTGGTGAATACATCAATGACTTAACCAAAGATTACGAGGATTTAAATGCTTTAAAACCTAAAATTATTGATAACTTTGACGAGCTTCAAATTGAACTTAGCGAGACTGAGAAGACAATACGTGAATATGAATGGGATATAGTTAAACTTAGTGATCTTTTAGATAAAGAACACATTAGTATCAGACGATTAGAAAATAATCTCGAGATAATTGAGACAGACATTAGTAATAATAAGGATGCTGCTCGTCTCCGGGATCTTGGATCAGAGATAGACCTCTATACATCGAAAGATTTATGCCCAACTTGCCATCAAGAAATCGCAGATACATTACTTCCGCTTCCGAATGACATGCCCATTATGAATATAGACGATAACATAAGGCATCTAAATGCTCAGAGGGACATGCTTAAGTTTGCAAAGTTAAGTCATGGAAGTAATTTAGATAAAATTCAAAACAGCATTAATCATATGGAAGAGAGTTTATATAAACTGCGGAGTTTGGCTAAATCATTAAGGAGTGATCTATACCAGACTAATGATAGTCTCTCAGAGGCGATTGTCTACAAACGTTTAAGTATCGAATCCGAGATAAATAATCTAAAAAGATTAATTGATTTCTATTCAAATCATAAAGTTACCTTTGAAAAATTATCAGAGAGATGGAAGGATTATCTAGAGAAGAAAGCCGCATTACCCGAGAATAAATATTCTGAAAAAGATAAAGTTAAATTAAAGCATTTACAAGAATGCTTAGTAGATAACTTAAAAAAGTTCGGATATAGAAGTATTAAGAATTTAAATCAGGTAGAGATTTCAAAAGAAAATTATTTGCCGGCAATAGAAGGATTTGATATGAAATTTGATTCATCGGCAAGTGATAACATTCGAGCGATTTGGGCTTTTACTCTGTCTCTATTGCAGACATCATTGATGGATTCAGGAAATCATCCAGGTACATTAATTTTTGATGAACCAGCACAACACAGTATCATCGTAAGTGACATGAAAGAGTTCTTCAATAGTATCGTAAATAATTTAAGTAACAGTCAAGTAATTATAGGGATCACAGTTAAGGATAGCGATACTCGAAAAGTAGTTAATGAACTCCCAGAAGGAAAGTACAATTTGATTATGGTACCAAATAAAGCATTCCAAAAAATCGACAAAAGTCTATAAAGTAATTGTTGTCCCTGCACAAGTTGGCCCTTCTTAATATGCTTGGTGTATGCGGCTATATCCCATACAAGATGGGGCCAGCCGTGGCGGCTGTTCAAGTGGTAGCCGCGGATTTGTTGAGCTGGATCGCGGCCGCCTTCTGCATGGAGCTACAGAGGCAGTTAAAGCGGGGATTAGCGGCCGGTTATGTCGATCTGGAGGAAAACTCCCAACACCTGAAGGGACGGCTTATGGTGACGAAGCACCTGCAGTATAATGCAACTGATAAGTCACGGGCTTATTGCAGTTTCAATGAAAGGACTCCTGCGATCCCTTTAAATTTTGTTTTTTTAAAACCTTGGTAATCCTTAAGCGGAAGGTGTTGGATCCTTCAATCCGGAAAAAGTTGCTGCACCTATGCGGGTGTTTTGAGGAATTGGACGGTCCAGGGGATGTGAAAGAGTTGCTCAATCAGGTGCATTTTGACCGACAAACCTCCAGATTTGAACCAGCCTTCCGGTTAGCAAAATTGATTCTATCCCACATGTTGGTACTACACAGGGGAGCGAAAGAGGAATGTTTTTCCTTCTTGTTCGAAGTGCATTCGCTCTATGAGATGTATGTCGGCCGTGTCCTACAGCAGATGACATTAGGAAGAGAAGCGGTAATTCGGATTCAGCATAAAGAGGTTAAGCTACTCAGAAATAAGGACTCTGGTCTGGATAATATTCAGCTGATCCCCGATATTGTCTTGGGAGAGCGGCAAGTGAATGGGGAATTTGTCTGGACTTTAATAATGGATACGAAATGGAAGGATATTACCAAGTATCAGCAGGGTGATATCTATCAGATGT
The DNA here is from genome assembly GCF_021223605.1 of Paenibacillus sp. 481. Taxonomy (NCBI): domain Bacteria; kingdom Bacillati; phylum Bacillota; class Bacilli; order Caryophanales; family Paenibacillaceae; genus Paenibacillus; species Paenibacillus sp. 481. The sequence continues at coordinate 5,152,464 of NZ_CP075175.1, read as the reverse complement.
ACGCCTACGTGACGGGATGCCCAGATGCTAGAAGAGCCGTTTTACTGTACCCTGCAATGGATGGAGCGGCTTCCGGCCGGAATTGGACCTTGGCAGCCAACTCAAGGAAGCGAATTTGTGTACGGATGGTACGAATTACACATTGGTTAGAGACCCAAGAGGACTTACGAGGGATCATAGCTGAATCTGGATGGGACGGAAAATAAATTTAAGGGAAGAAATGAGAATTGGATCATTTGGAGTTATTAAGCTAACGACAGTTTACGATAATGGAATCTCTTAATTAAATTCAGCTTAATCCAATGTTCTACCTGATGTATTGAGATTTGCGGTGACACAACGCTTCCTCGCGCTTTACCGGCGGCTTTCAAACGTACTGTCCAGACATCACTAGTAATATGAAACAAGTGGACGCATTCGCTGACGACACAGTACTCATCGAGGGCACGCGGGACTGACCCCAATAATGGAAACAGCGGTAGCCATGAACGAGAAAAAAAAGTCATAGACTGCCGCTATTTAATTAAACTATCATACCTCGTTAGAATAACAAATACTTTCGATATATATCGTCAGCATTGATCAAGAAGTCTGCGCACTATTCCCGTTATTGTCTTATGCTATTATATAGTTGTATCTTATCCTAGCAACGGGGGTTACTATGTATGAATAGTCAGGATGAATTGATCCAATATCTTCAGAAAAGATTACAGGATGGGCAAACGACTATTAATGAACTATGTAAAGCAGCATACGAGTTGCATAAGCAACTTCACAGGAAAAAGAATAGTCCTCCAATAAAATCAAAGAATTCGGTAATCGGTATATTGGATGAGCATGGAGCAATTAAATCTGATTGTGAGCTACTACCAGAGTATTATAAAGAGAAAAAAAGAATTGAATTTTTATTACTCTGGGTCACTCAAGTTTTACCTATTCTCCAGTTGTTAAGAGGCGTTGGAAAGCTGCCGTTATTCCGAAACTCAAGGGTTGAAAAAGAAGCCGATTATGAAACCTATGTCACCAATAAGCTAAAATCCTATATGGATGTATTAAGCTCTCTGAAGACGGGTATGTTTCTTTCAGAAGATGATATAAAAACAACTGGAGATAATTGTAACGACTTATTAGCTGCGATAGGTAGATATCTTGAAGGTTTTCCCGAGGCAGCATTTAATAAGCTGAAATGTTGCACGGAACGCATCGAAGGATTAAACCTCAATCCGTTGACCAATAGATCGAACGAGCCAGGTCTGAAGCTGTTTAAAATGAGGTTGGGTAGTTCCAATCGTACGTATTCTTCAAAAGATATGTTTCATATTCCATTTGAGGAAAGGGGGTTAGTAAAAACCAATCGCTATAGCATCCCTGGTCTTCCTTGTGTTTATTTAGGTTCTACACCGTTGACCTGTTGGGAGGAAATGGGGAAGCCTGATCTCAACACAACGCATACATCTTTATTCTTGCCTATGGAAACACTTAGTTTCTTCGATATTTCTATACCTCCAACAGCGATGGCGGATCACCTTACATATCATGTTGAGCGATCTTACGGAGTAAAGGATTTGACCGAAGTGTATGATATGGTGCGAACGTACTTGATTCTTTGGCCATTGATCGCTTGTTGTTCCATCCAAGTAATGAATCCAAACGATACATTCAAGCCGGAATATATTGTATCCCAGCTTCTGCTTCAATGGGTACAACAGTCGGGCAAATATGATGGTGTACGCTACTTTTCAACCAAAATCGACAACTATACACACTTGAACTTCCAAATGTATAGAAATTTTGCTTTTCCTGTGAAAGAGAGAAAAAACAAGGGGCATTGTGACAAGTTGTATGCAAAATTTATTCATATTACCAACGCTGCTCCGTGGCAAGTGTTTCAGTTGCATAAAGGTCGCGGAGAAACAGCAATGAGTGAGCAGGGGACAGAGTTGGAATTCATGCCTGGAATATCGTTTAGATATAATTTATCGGATTTTGGCAGGCTCGAGACATTTCTGTTGAGTGTAATGGAAGCTGAGATGCGAAAGGGGTAAAGAAGTGCCGATAGTCGTCAATGAGCCGATTATGTTATTAAAGCGCCTATTTTCCAGTCGCTTTAGGTTGTATCCAAAGCTGGAGCACCTAAAGGAGGTAAGCCGATTTCTTATGAATAATGGCAAACAACTCAGAAAACATACTGGGCTAGTAGTAGCACGTGATCCTGTTTCTATCTATCTGGTCCGACGCTGCATCTATGCATTGCAACGGCGGACCGAATGATCACTCTACTACTTTAGAGTCAATTAATCTGTCGTGGTCGTTACCGGATTGCCAGCAGTTAGGTTGCCCGCACCGTCTCGGGCTTCCACAGTAAACGTGTAAGTCGTTTTGCTTGATAATCCTGTTACAACGTAGTTTGAATCAGCTGTATATCCAATCAAAATGTTCCTCTATAAATATCGTATCCTTTTACGAAAGACACTCTGTCAGTGGCTGCTCCCCAAGATATCGTTACACGGTTAGCAGCTTTGTCAGCTATGCTCATCCGAATTGGAGGGGTTGGAGCAGTTTTGTCAATTTTGATAATTTCCGTGCTTTCTCTACTGACATTACCTAACTTATCTAGTGTTCGCGCGAAAATCGGGGTCTGACCTTCATTAATGATAGGTACAGTTAGTGTATAGTCGTACCAAGCCCCCTGAGCTCCAATTTTGTACTGATTTTTTGCCACATCGCTACCAGTTTCGGTTCCAGCAGTAATATAAAATGTTACTTTTCCGTTATACCATTCTCTCGCACTAGGTACAATGCTAGGCGGATAAGGTGCGGTACGGTCAATTTGTGTAACTTCCGATATTTCAGTACTAGGGTTTCCCGCACGGTCTACGGTACGGACAATGATATTCGTCACCCCGTCTTTACTTATGGTTACCGAGTTCAAATAAGGGATCCAATCTCCCGCATCTAGCTTATACTCAGTTCTGGACACACCACTTAATAAATCTTTGCCTGATATAACAGTGAACAGAACATTAGAAGTCGTCCATTGTTTATGGCTAACTTGTATTGTCGGTTTTGTGGGAGCGGTCTTATCAATTTTGACCATAGTCGTACCTATACCTCCGACATGTCCTATGCGTTCTACACTTCTTGCGTATATTTGGGTTTCTCCCTCTACGGTAAATGTCAGTGGTACTGTATAATCAGTCCAACTTCCGTTAACGCCAAGTTTATATTGTGATTTCAGTATTCCACTGCCTATATCGTCGCCAGGATTGATAGTTAGTGCTACGTTCTTATGACTCCACTTGCCGACACCCGTTAACGACGTAGGCTCACCAGGCGCCGTCCGATCGATTCGAGCTGAAGTGGACGACTCCGTGCTAATATTGCCAGCACGATCAACGGTACGGGCATATACCCATGTCTCTCCTTCAGCAGTAATGACAATCGGGATTGTATAGTCGGTCCATATGCCTCCCGCTCCGTCTTTATACTGGGTGCCACTAACGCTACTCTCTTTATCAATGCCCGAGGTCATTGAAATAGAAACGTTGTTTTCCGTCTAGTCTGTAATACTACGCTGCAGCGAAGGTGAGGTAGGGTGCTTCTTATCGATGCTAACAGTTACTACAAGCGTTTATTATAAAGATAGACCAGAGGATCTAGAAAAGCGAAGAATGTATGCTCAGCGTAGATACCATGCTTTAATTCTTGCTCTTGATGAAATTGATCGTGAATTTGACAGAGCTCAACGGCGGGAACTCAAATGATTGGCTATGTTATCAGGGGGAAAAGAAAGCTGCTGAGTATCTAGGACTCTCTAAATACTTAATTCTAAAAATGGTAAAATAAAACAAAACTTCTTGCACTAAGAGTTACAGGGACATTTCTTTTCATAAAGCGATCCTTGATTCATGGATGCGTGGCGATTTTATTCCAGGTAGAGTTGCTCTAATTCTTGATGATGAATGTATAGAATTTGACCATAGGGACGCACTTAATGAACATTATCGAAGATACCCTGAGTTAGTTAAAATGAAATACGAGGTATCGCCAACTTTTCAAAATGACGATTATCATATTGAAGTTCGTGATGACGGGGTAACTATTTCAATTAAATCAGCATCAGGTTCGGTATCCTCGCGAATGTTTCTCAACAATCACGTTGTTGATCATCTTATACACATTGTAAAGACACAGAGGTCACCTGAATAAGTAGGAAAGAGGTTCAATGTTATGAACTTATACATACTCGATAGCTCCTTGCTTGAGGAGTTCAAACAAGCCGTAAGTGATCATGACGATTTCCTGATTAACACATACAACAACTACAATGGAAAGAACCTTTGGAGCCTAATTTGCTCTGCGAAGGATTGGCTCTCCGTCAGCGTGAACGGTTTACCATACATCGACTTGAATCACTCTCATGACGATGTTCGCTCATTGAATGTTCTGCAGCTGATCACGACATACGATATTGTCCTTCAATCCATCGAGCAGCTCCATCGTGTTTTCGAGATGGAACACTCGCTAAAGAAGGACGATTCGGTATTTAATGCGGCAGTTCCCGACGATGCGTATTTTTCGCAAATCCGGGCATGCTTCGGGGCGCATCCAGTTGATTTAAGAAGTGCTGACGGCACGAAGAGTACGGATAAGTACTTCGCTTCTTGGTCTAGCGATGTCGGGGGTAACGGAGATTATTCGGTTTATCTCTACAGCAACAATCCCGATGTGGCTCAACCTATTCGCTTCTCAATGAGCTTCATCAAAATTCATGAGTATACGGTTAAACGATACTCCCTTTTATCGAACGTAATAAACGTAATTGAGAAAAAGAATGGTTTCTTTGTCGAGGAGCAGCGGCGGCGGGAGATCGGGCGCAGTTCCGATGTTGTTGAGATGCTCCATATCCTCTTAAAGGAGAACAGTATTCGAATTCGTGAGCATGATGGGTATCATCATGACATCCAGACACTGATCGAGCTGTTCACTGCTCCGCAGGACTTCCCCGAGCAGGAACGGCAAAAAGTAGCGAAATACCTGAATTCACTGCATGTATTGGTCGATGAGCTATACGAAGCATTCCAGAGCATGACGTTTGATGAAAATGGTATGGCTCATGGACACCTTCTGCATTCGAGATCCTCTAAGTTCGAAGGGCTACACTACGATTTGGAGAAAGTCTTCGAGTATCTGAATAATCCGTATTTCAGAGCTGAACGGGTCGACTATCACCTAAGACGTCTCATCAGTGAAGGGGTTCTACCTCCCTATGTTAATCGGCAGATGGACAAGCTCGACTTGCAGCTCCTGCTTTTGTCGAGACTTGTAGATCTTCATGAGACATAAATATTATATCAATGTTAAAATCAGCTTGAACTAGACTTCGTTTTTCCAAGGGGCTTCGCACACATTTCTATCTGCTTGTCAAGTCATATCTTCTCTTTTCGTGTAAAAAAAGAGCGGGCTATCTTTTCGATAACCTGCTCTTGATCTTGATTTTTGGCCTTGCGCCTTAACTTAATGACATTGCGGGTCCAAATCTCCTTTTCCTCGGCCATTTTATCAACTCGCTTCATTAAACCTTAGAGGTACATCTTATTGCTTCGAAGAAGCCCGTTTTGATTTTTGATAGATATATGTGTATTTAGATCTAAGGAATCATTCTCCCAAAAGATCTACTTGAGTTTCGCATATAGCTTATCTAAATCTAAATGGTCATTTCGCTTTTGTATGGCCTCTCTAAGGTTTTCATAGCGTATTCCAAGAATTTGAAGCATTGAATCTCTTCGGTCGAGGAGAGATTCGGAGAATAGGTGATACAGCAGTTTCTCTGTATCCGCTTGCTTAAAGCATTCTTAAGCTAAGAAACCGATGTATGCCCTCTTTGATGGATGCTTCATCATCGCCAGAAACGTAGTAAACAAATTCACTACTATCTCCGACCCTTCAATGAGGAACGGATTTTTTTGTTATCTAGGAGGTCGGTCCGATCTTCAACAGTCAATTCCTCAATGCAATTCAGAATCTGGACTTGCCTGATCATGTCTTTTGGTATTGGTTCTATTGGGTCTTTCTTTTTAAGCTTTAAATCTGTCTATAGTGGTTTCATTAGGATAATCCTTTCCAGTGTTTTGATCGATGGTAGCACGATATTAATCGAAAATTTTTGAGTTGTTAGAACATAGGAAATATACAACATTTTTTCGGGAATTTAAATGAATAATATTATGAGTCAAAAGAAATGGAAGGTATGAATGGGGTCGGTGACTGAGACAGTTGCAAACAGCTTCCGACGGATTGCATAGGGAAATACCTACAGAATAAGTTAGGTAAGTCAAAGTTCTCGGATCCGAGCTGGACGATGGGGCCGGTTTCGGCTATGCGCTACACGATTTTAGACAAAAATAATGAACGATTACATGTACAACACGCCAAAAATAAAATTAATTTTATTATTTAGTTTAAGGTTTGTAGTAGGAGGTTGGTCACACAAACCCATCTTACAATTCTAATGACACAAACATGTCTCATAAGACGTGAGTCATTTACATAAATTTCTGATGATGATAAAATTTTAGAAGAATACTGTCGATTGAAGGTGTTTTTATGTACGATCCTGTTCCTATTAAACGTAACGAGCAGTAGGCAGTAGTTGTGGGATGTTTATAGATATAAGTTACTAAGAGATGTCTATTTATTCCGGGATTTTAATACTAGCATTGATTAAGTAAAATGAAGAAACATGGAAATCGGTAGAGGATTATTTCTGATAGTTCTTCTTTTTTGTCTTTTCTCCTTATAACGTGTAAGTCTACATCTTCTTGCTCGCAGAAAATGGGGCAAAAATATGAATTGATTATATTTTGTTGTTGAGGTTGTTTACAATGTAGCGATGCGAGTAAGAACTAAACACCTTATTGTCTCGATATCCTTATATTCCATGTATTTACAACTTTGAAAAAAATGCAAGGAGGGGTCTTATGACAACACATGACAAAAATCCTACAGCTGGTATTGGTGATCCCTACTGGTACGAGTGGACTATTGGGCAAAAATATGTGGTCGACATGCTTAATACGGATAATAGAATCGAATACGTTATTTTGCAAGCGACTGAAGCGCAAGGGTTAGATGATGTCGTAATTGTGTATGCCGACGGAACCTCGGAGTATGTGCAAGTCAAACATACTCGTGCAGAGGACACAATAACTTTCGGAAATATGTTGTCTCTTTTGAAAAGTATGTCCAAAGCATGGGCAACACTAAAAAGCAAATGGATGAAATGCTCACCAGTACTTTTCTCCAATAGGAAAATTAGTACTAAATCAACTACAATGAAGGATTCCAATACTGTAGAGTACCATAGACCCGCACTCGATCAGTTCCTTTTACATCTCCAGTCAGAACTCACTACAGCTTTTAAACTTACTGATGTTCGGATGCCAGTCCAATGGCTGGTTGCATGGAACGAATGGAATGACCAACTAAGTGGGCTCTCAAGTGACGATGAGAAATTAGAATTCCTCAAACTGCTAGTTATAAAGGCTGAACAGCCCGATTTGGAAGAACTAACAAGCCAAGTAACGCAGAAGATCTCTACCACATTTGGGATATCAACTGAGAAAGCAAGGTCTATATTCAGCCAACTCGATCATGCTCTGCGTAAATGGGTGACAACGTCTCGCGGCCAAAAAGAATCAATACATCGCGAGGAAGTATATGAAGTACTAAGCATGCGTTCACAAGAACTTGTAGGGGAACACATGCTATTGCCTCCCGCACCATTCTTTCCAAGCAGGTTAAAGTTTCTGGAGGATTTGTCTAATCATTTGTTGTCAGGCTCTCATCCAATTACATTCTTGACTGGCATGCCTGGTCAAGGTAAAACAAGTGTCGTAAGTGCATTGGCAAACCGACGTGATCCAATTATTGATCTACGGTATCATGCATTTAAACCAATAACACCTCAGACGGAGAGGTTGCCTGCCGATTCAGGCGTAACGACGAAGGCCGAGGTATTGTGGGGAGACTTGCTGATTGAACTTCGTAGCTTCTTCTTCAAAGGACGCCTAGCAAGATATAATGTTCCCATTAGAAACGATTTTTTGACCCTAGTTCAGCTAATTTCTGAGGTTTTGAGACTAGCAAACATTTTAGGAGAAGAGCGGGGTCGACCAACGATCATCGCAATAGATGGTATTGATCATGCAGCTCGTGCTGGTGTCGATCAACACTCCTTCCTAGAAACATTGATACCACCTGATGCAGTTCCGAAGCATGTACATTTCTTAATTGTGGGACAACCTGCTAATTCCTACGACAAATACCCATTTTGGCTAAAGGGAAGCTCGTATGGAGTTTCCCGCTGGATCGTTGAAGGTATTCAAGAAGAGGATATTTCACAGCTTCTTGCTACCGAGATCCCTGAGTTGCCCGTGGATCAATTTCAGGCAACGGTTAGATTAATTAATTACGTTTCAAAGGAAAATACGCTGGCTGCCATTTTTGCTATTGAAGAGGCCAAGTCGCTTCTCGATGTAGATGAGTTACAAATTAAATTAACAAACCGAAGGTTGACGAATAGTATCTCTGAGTACTATGAAAACATTTGGTTGGCAGCAGTTGCTCGTCTTGATGACAGATTTCCCTTTGTCGGGCAACGTTTGGCCAGCTGTCTTTCTCTGGCAAACGAGAGAGTGACAGGTAAGGATTTGGCAATAATATTCGCGGAAGTGATGAATATATCACCCATTGACTGGACAGAGGCTCTGCGTGCTCTTCGGCCATTGGTAATTGAAGAGAATGATGGCTTTCGAGTGACTCACAACGATGTTAGGGTTCACCTTACAAAACAAGTACATGCTCAACCAGAAAGGCTTCGTGAGGTAGCAAGCCTAATTGCGAATTACTATTGGAAGGTTCCAGACAAGGGGATTGCAAGACATGCCAGCTTGTTTGATTTATTAAGAAAGAGTGATCGTCATTCGGATCAAGCACGAGTATTTATGCCAGAATACGTCATGGAAGGCATTGCTTTAGAACGACCGATAAGGGAATTGCACGAACAATGCCAACAAGCTTTGCTACACGTTGCTGAAACAAGAGATTGGGATTGTGTCCATGCCGTATCGTGCGCTGCGGCAACACTCGTGCAATTACATAAGTCAGTTGACTGGACGGGTAGTAGCTTCGAGTATGTACCGGATGTACCACCGCTTCTTTTTTCCGAAGGTAGGGTTCCTAACAAGGAAGCATGGACGCTAGATGGAGTACATCTCACGATGGTTGACGCTTATCGTCTAATCCAGGTACATGAAAGGGAACGAGCATATAGTTTAATACGTCGTTGGTTCTTCGATATGACACCGATTGATCTTGTAAGCATACTGAAGGACAATGTGTTTGATCAAATAACTGACTACGAACATTTGAATGAGACCTTCCAGGCAACTTTACGTGTGTGGGGGCAAGTAAGTTATCATGTCGGTTTGCTCTGGACTGAATCGAAAGAATCTTATATGACAGAAGATGTATTGAATCGTCAAGCATGGGCTCATTTCTCCAATGGAGTAATGAGTGAATCATTAGAATATGGTGATCTGAGAGATTGGATTTGGTCTAGGCAAGTTTCGGTTTATACTTTTTTTAGTGACATGGAAGAGAACCTGTTGCAGCTAGCATCAAAAAGAAGATGGCCTGAAATTGCATATACCCTAAAAGAATGGGGAGGAAAACGTGACAGGCTCCCAGATACATTTCAAATTAAAGCCGCTGCACTTAGCCTTTTCACGGAACGGAAAGACCTATTCGATTTCTGGGTTCAGCCAATAGTAGACGAGGGATTTAAGTGTCTCGAAAATATCGATTCGAGTCGTCACTTGGAGGATCACGTGCTTCTTTACTGTATGGTAAGTTTTGTTTTGGGTTGGACGCAGCCTTCTCGTGAAAATAGTGGAATTGGAGAGGAAGGTGTCGCCGCTTACTATGTGAAAAGGAGAGATAGCCGCACAAAAGGACATTTATCGGCACTGCTTCGCGGTAGTGCTCTTGCAGGGAAATGGCTAGGTACCTATAGGAGGAGAGGAGAAGAAGCAGCCGGACGAATCGTTTCATCGCATGAGGTCAAGCTAGTCCTTAAAGCATTAGTAATCAAAAAAAGAAACTTCAATGAAACTGCTTACAAAGATCAACCAGCGACAAAATGGATTGTTGAGGTTATTATCGAATGTGCCTCACTAATTGGTGGTGAAGCTGATCGTACAGTTTATCAGTTCATGAAGGAATATAGCCAGTCCTACCCTGTCAATTATATGATGGAAATTGCATGGCGCTATCTATGGGATCGGGGAGAAGAAGAATTATTGGAGCATTGGTTCCTTCACTGGTGTGCTGATGAAGGAAGGGCTTGGCATCACGATGTAGCAGAGCGTGTAGACATCGTGAATCGAATTTCTGATCTTGCTGCTGAAATTGGATTTCAACAAGAAGCCAAGCGAGCACGACAGCTACTAAAATGGGGCATGATCGGCTACACAGGTCACAAAGAGTACGTACTGGAGAGCCCGCAAGATTGGTATAAGGAACTTGCTAAACTGGAACCAGAAATCTGGGAAAATGAAGGGAAGCAACTACTCGAAATTTGCCAGGTTGCATCAGAGCTAGGAGACAATCGACTTGCAATATTTGTAGAAGCTGTTGTGGCTGGTTCTGTAGTTTATGAAGGACCTACGGCTATGTGGCGTTTACTGAATGCCCAAAACGTAAGAGAATCGTTTTTGGAAAACATCAACATGATATTCGATGGCTTGATCTCTGTACTTGAAACTATAGAGACTTCCGAGACCGATCTTCTTACGATCTGGTCCTTTGGAATAGGTGCTCTAAACTGGCACGACGGTTATGAACGTTGCTATCTTCAGGATTTGAAAAAAGCACTGTGCCTTGCTGCTCAACGGAATGGCATCAATTCTATAAGTGATAAGCTAGAGGGGCTAGGCCCTGCAGAATATAACGTGCAGGGAAATCGAGATCGTTATCGTATTCCAAATAGGTGGTACGAAGACACGGAGAGCGGTGTGTTAAGCAGTGATGAGGAGAAAAATGAATTTTATCAAACATTGAAAAACCTTTCTGTTGAAGAGGCAATTGAGCAGTTAACAGAACCAACCAAATTTGATGTTAACTTGGAGGTTTTGTGTTCAGGAATTTATGTTATTGCCAACAGGCTAGAAGCTGAAAAACCAACTGGGTATCCAAAACATCTTCAGCGTCTAATTGGGCTATTATTGGAGCGAAATTATGGAGCGATTACAGCATTCGCTCGGCGCACCAAGCACTTGTGCCTCTCGTACGCGATAACGTGCGGTTCGAACTACTGAAAAAAGTAATTGCTAATTTAGATTTTGACACTGAAGAACGATTTTGGCTCCACAGTGCGGCGGGAAAACTGGATGAATTTTGTAGATTTCGCGCTCTTTCCACAGGTAGCGAGGATCTAAAAGCAGGCCTATGTCGGCATCTTAAACTACATGAAATGTGGATTCAAGGTAATGGATATCTTTCAGACATGCAGCGTATCGAACTTCCTGATGTACACCAACTTGATTCAGTTCCTCGATCATGGTCAGAATTTGCTGTGAGGTATTTCTTTAGAATCTTAAAATCAAATAACCTTACGAGGATTGAGCTCGCGCTACGTGGACTTTGGAGTCTTGCTCAAATTGTGCCAGGAGATCTCAGATATATTGCGGAAAATTGGCCGTGTCTGAGTTCCAGTGCTAAAGAAAAGGTTTTATTGCTCGTCGAGAGTGCCGCGGCAAGTGCTCCATTAGCATATGAACCATTCTCAGAAATCGTTCGGACATGTTACGAGGGAGTAGACTTGGGCCTGAAATTGCAGGCTTGGGTGATTTTAAAGGCGCTCGAGCGCAGAACAGGAGAAGTTTGCCCTGAGTGGCAAGTCCCTATGCCTCTGGAACAGGAAACTTATCTGTCGATATTCCCAGCCAAAAGAGGAGTTTTAGATATTCCAAGTATTCCTCGTGGTCTTTCATTTGAGTTACACGGCAATGACATTGTTCAAACTCTTCTACGTAGACTGAAAGGAGCTACTATTGAAGGAGTGGAAGACATTGAACGCAAATATGTGGCATATTCCGATGCCAACCCACATGAAACGGAACACGTTGAGCGACTTGCGATTAATCAAGGTCAAATGGAGGTTCGTAATTTGCCCCATAGGACTCATTTATTGAAAGTTATTTACCATGAGTTATGCATAGGTAGGTGGAAAGATACGCCTCTAGTTGCACTTTCCCAAGCTCTCTTAAAATCAGATGAGCCGTTCGTTTTCCTTCAAAGTCCCTCTCCTGCTGTAGATTCTGAAGAGTGGGTCATAGATCATGATTTGGACCAGATATCGGGCGATAAGAGATCTCTCAAGGATCGTATTCTGCCGCATATTCAAGCTGGGGTGTCAGATGATGAAGTTGTGCTTGGTGCAGTGCTACACACATATTCAAGGTCGACAGATGTTGAAGTGGTCTTCAATACGCTTCTTCGGAACAGAGGTTTTGAGTTGATGGAGACAAATGAAGTGACGACCATGAATGGTCGTACATTTGCTTTGTACAGCGATGAACGCTTTGATCCGCAAGATGCAAGTGAGCCAGTTTTAAGAATGACGTATACCGTCGGTGGTATCGGTGAATTTAATAATCAGAGTGTCTTATGCTATCCATCTCTGATATGGACTGACGTATTCAGATGGTATCCATCGGATAACAATCCGTTTGTTTGGCTTGAGGATGGAAAGCGTATAATCAGATTTGAGCATCTTCATGGTCCAGTTCGGGATATCACTCAGGATCAATTGCATCGACAACCCTTTTTACAAAGATGGGTGTGCTCAAAGGAGACGTTTGAAAAAATAAAGTCTGAGTTGGATATCACTATATCACAAGAGTTGTATGTAAATATTGGAAATGTGCGATATTAGTTTTTAAACGACTACAAGACATGCGATTCTTGAGAAGATGATGCAAACCTCTCGTTTGATGGATCGCTTGTCTTGAATTACTTAAGATTAAAGAAGGTAATAAACATGTGCTTGAAAAGGTCCTTCAAATCTTTTTAAGAACTCTGAGGTCAAAATGTAAATGTGAAGGGTAATAGAACATTAATTTATAGGACTAATTTTTCTAATAATATAAATAGTTTATATTACTATGAAAGAAGGAAAACTGTATATGGAAATTACTCTGGCTTTAGAATTATTCCAAATGGAGCGACGCTTCTCGACCGCCATTTTTTGCAAAATAAAGGGGATTAAACAAGGTTACATTTACATAAATCATGGGGCATCTAAGCCTGAAAAAGCTTTCGGAGAGGGGCTAATTTTAATTTTACAAAAGCTGAAGGCAGTATATCATGATTATTCTATATTACTTGCATTCTCAGAAGGATACCTCAGCATAACATATCCTTCAATACGTACAGAAATTTTCTGGATTTTAGGACAATTTAGGACTTTCACATTTGTTAAAGAGCGATATACTGAGACACTTAATATAGTAAACCAAATGGGGCAAATAGATACAATAAGAGAAGGGCATTTGCATGGATATACATTTGAACAAGTCAAAAATAAGACGGACTGCTTGACACAAAAAACTAAAGTTTTAAAAAAACAATCTAGACTGTTAGATTACAATGAACTATTCTTACCAACTCACGGTGTAATAATTGACTTCGAAACTAACTCACCTTATGTAAAATTTGCACGAATTTTTGAAGTAGGTGCAGTAAAGTTTGAGAACGGAGTGATAGTTGATCGATTTCAAAGCTTTACGAATCCAGGTATTAAAATACCTCCATCAATAAGCGAATTAACGGGCATTAAGCAATCAGACATTGATTCAGCACCAAAAAATTATGTTGTTATGAAGCAACTTGTTAAGTTTATTGGTAACACGCCAGTTTTAGTTGGTCATAACCTACATACATTTGATTTTGAATTACTCCGAAAATTTATGGATAAGTTTCATTTTCCGCCATTTTTAGGTACATTACTCTGCACTCGAAAGCTATCTAAAAAAATTCAGATTATTTCAAAAGATTATAAGTTAGAAACTCTTTGTGAATTGTTTGATATTAAAAACAAATCAGCACATAGAGCTTTAAGTGATTGCGAAGCAACCTTTGAGTTACTTATTGCGCTTTATAACCACACATTATTAGGTGGCAAAGTTACATAATTACATCAATTCTAAATGGTACTTTTTTAAAATATTTAACCCTATACTCCGTTACGATGTATGGCACTGATGATAAAGTTCAGCAACGTATGATTAATCCATGAAAAAGACTCTCATTTGTTTATAAAAAAGGGCCGGCAGGAAGCCAACTATTACGGTCTTTCTGCCACTTAAAAATGTGAACAGCAAATAATCAATAAGTTGAAAGAACGATATAAGAGAAAATGGACAACAAATAGGCCCATTACATGAACGGGCCTATTTGTTGTCCATTATTTCAGTTATAAATAACAACATTTTTTTAAGGTCTTTAGAATTCATTTTTACTGTTAGTTGTTGAACCTTCACCAATAAATGTTCTTTCTCTGAACGTGGTGGTTTCGTATTTACTTCATATTTAAGCAGTTCGTACACAGGTACACTAAGCGCCTCAGCGATTTTTTGAAGGTTTAATAATGACACGTTCTTCTCTCCACGCTCGATTCCACCTATATATGAAAAATGAAATCCTGCGATTTCTCCTAATTGCTCTTGAGAGAGTTTACGCTCTTTTCTTATTTCTCTGACTCGAAAACCTACACTTGCTAAAATGGAATTATCCATGACTACACCTCAGAAACTAGTGTAAGCAACATATAGTCATGGATACATATGCACTTGAATATCATTATTAATAAATGATACATATATGTATTAAATCGAGTCTTTTTGTCAACTTTAATTAAAAAGGGGGCTAATTATGGCAGCTTACAAGGATATAGCCAGAATGACTATAAAGGGATTAAAGTATCGTAATCATTATTATGTAAGTAATGTGATGACAAAAGGTAGGTGGTACGACAAAGTAAGGACAGAAGGAGGATGGTACTTACCGATCATGTATAATCCATCAAAGCCTGGTGAAATACTAATTTTAAAACACCAAATCACTGCTCGTGCCATTCACAAGGATTCTTTAATTTCTCAAGCAACTATTGATAGTTACCATCAAGCTATTCAAGAAATTCTAAGCAAAATACATAAGAAGACATAAAGCTATTTTGTTATCAATTCTTGAGGAGGTATTTCTAAGATATATGCCAGTCGAAACAATAAATGCAAGCTAATATGATGTCTTCCAGCCTCTATATTCGAGATTGATGGACGAGACATGTTTAACTTTTCTCCTAACTGCTCTTGAGTCAGATTCTTTATTGAACGCCATTCACGTATTTTATAACCAACAAATACATATATCTCCTGTTCGTTCATTCAGACACACCTCTCCATTTCTAGCAAGCTATAATTCTAGTGTTTCCTATTAATCAATAAACTATAATCATATTTTTCAAAAAAATGAAGGGAATATGTTTAAGATATAAACGTTTTGGAAATACGTCATTAGTAAACACATTCAAAGAGGAAGATAGCAATGTTTAATCCTATCGTCATGTCTCGTAGTAAAAAATACGGGAATAACTACTGGACTGCAAATGGCCCTAAAGTGGGTCGTAAAGTGGTGCTATACAATGATTTGGAATTTGATCATTTTGTTCGAGTTGATACTGATCCTAATGTAATAGCCTATTGTGAACAGCCATTAGAAATTAGTTATGTTTGTGGCGAGAAGATTCATACGAGCATATTTGATATGTGGATTAAGTATCGCAACGGTGAAGAAGTATTCGTAGAAATTAAATATTTAATTGAACTAAACCCTGATCATCATAGATTCTCACGCACGATGAGACAGATTAGCGCCCAACAGAAATGGTGTGAAGAAAACGGATATAAACATATTGTAATGACTGAAGCATCAATACGCGAGAGTAGGATCGAGAGGGAGAATCGAATTAAAATGTTGTCCATTGTTTCCAATATACAGAAGCCCGAGAATCTGGAGGAGATTTTATGTGTTATAAAGCAGGGACGATGCACTGTTCAAGAGCTGCTTCGAAAATTAGAAAGTGAGTTTACAATCAATAAAATTATTAATATTTGCGCATGGCTCATGTATACAGGTGTTGTATGCACTAACATAACAGAAATCTTATGGGGAAACAGTACGGAGGTTTGGATTGATGACTAGGAGCAAGTTCATCTATAAAGAAACACTACTACCTGAACAAGTAAATTTAGAATTATGGCCACTAGTTGACCCAATGCAGTTACATCCTCCAGAACGAGAAATATTTCTATCGAGAAAGAAAGCTGTCGATATGTATGTCACAGAAAGAGTCAGTATGAAGGAAATATATGCTCAGACTCAGATTCAAAGAAAGAATCTTCACCGGTTAATTACTAGATGCTTATCATTTGACGTAAATGGAGAGGTATTGGGATATAGAGCCTTAATTCCTAATAAAAGAGTTAAGCAATATGAGTTAAATCCTACAAGCAGGAAGAGAAACCTTGAAAAAAAAACTGGCGAGTTTAAATTACTTTTGGAGAAACACCCTGATATAGAAGAGTTAATTGTAGATCTCTATTTTAATCGAAATAGAAGAGGTATGGAGCCCGTAATGCGACCAAAATACATACATAAGAAATTTGTGGAGGCCTGTAGAGATAAGAATATACCGTTACACGCTTACCCATTTAATACGGAACATATGGCTTATCGATCTATATACAGATATCTAAAGAATCTACAGCACGCTCATATCCACAGTGTAGCAAAACGTTTTGGACAAGATGCAAGTCAAAAAATACGTCATTCTGGAATCGGAGAAGCAAATCATCCGAGTACCATGACGCCATACCAAATCGTTCAATTTGATGGTCATCGTATTGATGCTATATTTGCTATTCGACTGATGACTCCAGATGGAGATGAAGTTGTACGTGTGCTCGAACGGTTCTGGATTCTGTGTATAATCGATGTCGCAACACACAATATAATTGGCTACTCCATATCTCTAAACAAAGAATATAGCGCTAGCGATGTTATGACCTGTATCAGAAATGCTGTCATACCACATGAAAGAAAAACATTATCGATAGACAATTTATCATACCAAGAGACAGGTGGATTTCCTTCAGAAGTATCACCAGAAATGGAGTGGGCTGTCTGGGATATTATATCATTTGATAACGCGAAATCTCACCTTGCAAATCTGGTGCAAGATCGACTGTACCATCTACTTGGTTGCACAACTTCTTTAGGCCCGGTTTCACTTCCAATGCGTCGAGGAACTATCGAACGATTCTTTGAATCACTTGCTGAACAAATTCATCGTCTCCCGAACACTACTGGTAGCCATCCCAAAGATCCACGAAGGCAGGAGCCAGATGAAAAAGCTATCAAGTTTTCGATAACATACAGTCATTTAGAGGAGCTTGTTGAAATACTAATATCGAACTATAACGGGACACCTCATAAGAGTATCTTTCACCAATCACCACTCGAATTGTTAGAAAAACGTGTATCAAGTGGAATATCTCCTCGTATTCTTGATGAAAATAAAAGATCGGAGATGTTATTTATGCAAACAACAATGAAACGAACGGTTAGAGGGAGTATAGGGACCGGAAAAAGACCTTACATTCAATATGAAGGGGTCGAATATAGGAATGATAAGCTAGCTAATTCAGCTCATTTAATTGGTACTGAACTAAGCTTGCAGGTAAATATCGATGATTTACGAACAATTCGAGCTTTTTTGCCAGATGGTAGTGAGCTTGGTATTTTAGTTGCCGTGGGTAAGTGGTCTTTAAGCCCGCATAATTTACAGATGAGAAAAGAGATCAACAAACTTGTAATTAATAAGCTAATTCACTATACAAGTTGGGACGATCCTGTGTTTGTGTATACGGATTATTTGACACGACAAGCTAAAGCAGGACCAAAACGTGATGCTAACAAGATTACTAAGGTGAAAAAATACATTCGAGAGAAGACAAAAGACACTTCACAACAACAAGAAATTGACACTATTAATCCTCTAGAAAATGCTCGTCAGCTCAATAGTCAAATAGATACTACCAATTTCCAAGATCTCGAGGAAATTCTAACGCAATACAAGACCATTACATATTAAGTTAGGAGTAAATAGTAATGAAAAGACCTAATATTCCAAGTGGTGTCCATCCTGTTGAACAAGGTCACTATGTATTACCAACAAGAGAAGTTTTGAAATTGATGGAAACGTTAATGAAAACAGTATCAAATCGAAGTCCTGGCATAATCGTATATGGACGACCGAGAATAGGAAAAAGCAGCTCTATTCAATTTGCTATGAGGTATATTCCTGAGAAACTAGGGGCACCTATACCCATATTCTCAACAAGTTGTAACTTGTATCGAGTGCCTAGTGAAGAAAAGTTTTTTCTCGATATATTAAGTGATTTCAAATTTCCTTTTCCATCGAAAAGAAAACCCTCCAACATGAGAAGTCAGATTGTCAACTTGCTTATTGAACAAGGAGAGAAATCGAAATTACGTAGAGTCGTCCTCATTATTGATGAGGCACATCGTTTAACAGAGTTACATTACAATTGGCTGATTGATATCTATAATGAGCTCGATCGTGCAAAGATTAGTCTAACTGTCATTTCAGTTGGACAAGAAGAGTTATTGTCGCGCAGGACATTTTTCTTAGAACAGAAAAAATCTCAAATCATTGGTCGATTTATGACAAAAGAGCATCAATTCTATGGTATTCGTACACTTGAAGATATTAAGTTTTGCTTAAAGTGCTATGATCAGGTTTCCGAATATCCTGAAGGGAGCGGGTGGAGTTTCACGCGATATTATTTCCCAAAAGCTTTCGAAGAAGGACATAGATTAGAAAAATGCGCAGCCGATTTACACAGTCATTTTAAAGACATTCGGCGAGAATATGGTTTATCAAAAAGTTTAGAAATTCCCATGGAGTACTTTGCATATACGGTTGAGAATGCAATGAAACAAGGTTATGCAAATGATATATACTGGCCGACACAAGATGATTGGAGAAATGCTATTAAAGACTCCGGGTATATTGAATCTGAAATATATATGGCTTTGGCTTAGTTTAAATAAAGGATGATTGATACTGATGAATGTTGTTTGGAGGAGAGAGTGGATTCATCCATTTGAATCTGCATGGTCCATTCTAGAAAAATTCGCTTTTGCCAATGTTCTAAGTCATAAAGAACTCGTAAGTGTAATCGGTAGAAGAGCAGGTTCAAATGTGGCTCCTTCATTTGCTAAATCTATGCGTAATTTAATTTCTTTGCATGGTCTAGATTGCGATACTCTCTCTAGATTTTTGAACTATAACCTCCATGCTCATAATAGCGCATATCTAGATTTACTTATTAAATGTGTAAGGACGGACATCAATAACGAACAATATTGGTTAAAAGATAACCTACATTGGTGCGTAGAATGCATGGAGGTCGGTCACCATAGCCTTTTTCATCAGTTTTTACTTATTGACCACTGCCCGTATCACAACAAGCAGTTAATTAATGTATGTCATAGCTGCAAGCAGCCGATTCCGTATTTGTTAGGTGAAGGTATGTCAGGTGCCTTTATTTGTATATGTGGTCATCCTTTGTTAGATCTTAGTATGAAATGGAGCCACTGGAGCCAAGAATTTACGATTCAAAACAAATCACTTACTAAGTGGATATTAAACAACACAGAAGATGCTGTTCAGACACATGGTTTGAATTGGCTGATTATTAACGATCTCAGTAAAAGAAGACTAAATTTCGACTTTGAACAATTATTACTACCAAGTGATGTAGAAAAGCAGATTCGATATGAATATTACATGGGGGAAGAATCGTTTCAATCTTTCGACTTTAATACCAACTGGATATACAAGCAAATCTATGACATCACTAGAGACATATTTAAGTCAATCGATAAACATTTACGTCGTACCTATTTACATAAACATAGGTCATGCATTAAAAGATTAAATTGTTTATTAAAAGAACCTGGTGAATCATTTCCAGAGATTTGTCCGTACGCATATGCTTATGTCTTTTGGAAACAATCTTTACTGAAATATCAGCCATTTTACGAGAAATTTTGTGGTGCTCGTAGATTGAATACTGTAAATGACTTCACAGTATCTACACCACTGTATGAAGAGGTAATTAGAGGGTTTTACGATAAGACGATTATACACAGTAATTACTTTAAAAACTATAGCTTTGAAGTATTTAAGTGGATGCTCGCCAAATCTATTGGGATGATGTACTTAGA
Organism: Paenibacillus sp. 481; assembly: GCF_021223605.1. NCBI lineage: Bacteria > Bacillati > Bacillota > Bacilli > Caryophanales > Paenibacillaceae > Paenibacillus > Paenibacillus sp. 481. The sequence goes on along the minus strand of NZ_CP075175.1, from coordinate 5,132,028 downwards.
TTTATTTTATATTTGGTATGCTTCAGCCGAAAAAGGAGCTAAGGGAGTCTATTTACAAAATACTCCTCAAAACCACTTTGTTGCATTTGGATTCACTACAAAAAACAAAAAAGTTCATTTCCGAAAGATAAAAATCTCTGAACATAAGCTAGACAAGGATTTAGTATGTCCTTTCAATACTAAAAGCAAAAGGAAGGTCAGTCCTTCCGCATGCGAACATCCCCCGTTAGCTTTAACAATGTTAAATCGCACAAATGAAACCGAACAACTTAAATACGTGAATGATTATATTAAACGTTTAAGTTTGATTCAATAAACGTGAGTGAGCATAATGTAAAGCAGCAAATGGGGTTTCTAAGAACAGCATGCCAAATAACTGAGTACAAGAAGCTCAGTTATTTTTTCGTTACAAAGACTTTTTAGTTCCATCTGGTTAATATAAGTGTCCAAAGAAAATTAAAGTGTTAGACTGATAACGCCCCATTAAGCGAACGGGTAGGTTAGTGTAAACGGGATGAATTTTGAGAAATACGTCATTATTTTTCGGTATAATGTTCCTGTTTGAAGTCGACAAGGGAGATTAGTTATCTTCCTAAAGGAGCATTCAGAATAAATCTGTTTATACTGGTCGTTAAAACCGTACACGCACATGTTCTTTGCATTAAATTAGATAGAAGGAGAGCTGCTCGATGAAGAACTACGAGTTCTCAACGCCAACTCAACTGAGATGGGACGCCTGTTTTTGGTGGCCACCTTCCGGCCCAAAAGAAAGAGCATATCTTTAATTCGTGCTGGACAGGAAAACATAAGACTGGTGCTTTAATCTGCGATGAATGCAATGCTTCCTTTGGTTCTGAGGTGGATCTTGCATTTAAATCTTATACGAAATACCAAATGAATGTATGGTCTCTAAAAGGTGAACCATTTTCACTGGAATACCAACCAATTTCATTTCGATTGCTTTCACTTTTGATTCTTTTGGATAACTCACTCTAGTTGCCCATGCAGAAACACCTCCAAGATTGTCTCTATATCTTACGACATAGTAGATTTCACTTGAAGGTGTTTTGATTTGTCTCACGTTACGGGGTCAGTTCCAACCGAGCTGAGAAAAATAACTCAACTACTCAGACGACATTTTCTAATTCACTAATTATTAAATTGATTATCGTAATTTATAGTTAATAACGTTACTGATAAAAATATCTTTCTTTAGCTACTTGAATACCTTTCGCAAAGACATCCAACGCTTCTATTGTTTTTTTAACCTCAGGCACGGTGGGCTTGTAAGGATTTAATGTAATACTTTGATCAGCCGTATCAAAAGTTGATCGTACCTCCACGAAAAGGGACTCATCTTTGTTTAGAAGACAGAGTAATTCCAATGGTTTGATAATATTGCGAAATTCTTCAAGAAGGTAAGCTAAATCTATTGCCTCGTTTTCATTTATTTGCTTATCAGAGATAACCACAGAGAAGCGATACTTCATGCTGGCAGCTTGTTTGCTAATTAAAGTTAAGTTTGATTTTTGAAGATTTGCTATATCTTCAATCAATTCTTTGTGTTTACTAGCTGAAACAATCATATAAAGCCAGATCACGAATGTCAGACCAACAATTGAAATTATATATATTATCTTCTTCATAGCACCTCTTATTTACCTGTAATTGTAAAGTAGTGAGTGGCTGGTCTTGTATAAACGGAGACCCGATACGCAGAACTAAGTTCATTGTTCATAACGATGTCGTAGTACGCTTTTGCTTCTGCTTTCAAATTTCTGATTTGTCCAGCTGGAATGTAATAATTGTATAGAAAATGTGATACAGCTCCAATAGATTTAGGCTCATACCCCGGCTTGTATGAACCAGTAGTTTTATCATATACACCTGCAGTATACTTATCAGCATTTGCAACTCCAACACTTGGTGGAATCTCTGTCTTGTTGGAAGCGACATTTCTGAGATAAATTGTCGCTGACGAATTACTAGCATCAATGACATGCTCAACGGAACCTGGTCCAGATTGAATGATGGATAACGTAAGATCAACAAATGCCCCCAAATAAGGCACTTTCAGCCCTTCAACTAACCACCCTAACGCTGGAATAGCGGTAGTAGAAGATACTTTAGGCAATACAGCACTAGGAGTAATAAAATTGGTGACAGGAGACTGCGATGTAAATGTTGTTGCGATTTTTTCATTGCGAACTATTGTTGCGTAATGAGTATAAAGGTCTCCTTTCCCAGGTCCTTTGTAATTCCGACTATACCACTGTTGAACTATTCCATTTCGAGTATATGTTTTAATTCTTGCCTTTCCGGAACTCCCCCCATAATTAACAGAACTCGATACTGCGATAGTCGCAGCCCCATTCTCTTGAATAGCAGGATTTCCACAGCATAGTTCACTGATACCGGTTGCATATTCAATACCTTTATAATAGTATTTTTCTGAATCCATAGAAACCGCATAAGAAAAATTGTTATTAAAAGTCATTACTAGGGAACTCAAAATGGCAACAGAGGATATTATTTTGAATAGTTTCCGTTTAATCATTGTTTTACTCCTTGTACTTAATCGCATCAATTTTTTCCCAATCTTCTGAAGATAAAAATGCTTCACCAAAAGGAATGAATGCAGTTTCTCCAATCTCACCAGATGTTAGTGCGACGTCAATTTTTTTTGTTTCAGGTTCAAATCTGATACCCAAAATCGCTTCCTCGCCATTCGTTGCTTTCTTATTTTTCATAAGAACCGATACGCTTCCAATATAAACTGTTTTATTATTAATATTGTATGCTTCGAAGAGATCAGAACCAGTAAAGTTATAGCTGATTTTCTCATCCTTTAGCTTTAAATTTCCAGAAATAGTACCATCAAACACTTCTTTTTCAGTGGTGGACATTTCTACATTCTTTTTAAGATCAATATCCAATTTAAGTTTGGCTACTTTACCACCTTTAAACTTTTTATCGTTTTCAACCGTAAGATTATTATTTTTAAATTGTTCTAACAGTTGATCATTCGACTTAATATTATTAAACTTGTAAGATTGGTCTGCAGTAGATTTGAAGCCTACAGAGATAAGCATGACCACAACAAGGATGGCAGTAGAACTTAATAGTAATATTTTCTTCTTCTTCATTACTAACCCTTCTTTGCATTGAATTATATTTTGTTGTCCGGACGAATACCATTATAGATCACAAGTCAGTTTATTGTTACTTCAAATTATTACCTCTTCGCTTTATGATCGTTGTATTGTTCCTTACCTAGCTAAGTTTAATCAGGAACAATTATTATCTTTACTTGATGCAATGAATTCTAATGACCAAATATATCTCAGAAGGCAATCTGTAAGTAATAACAAAGTTGTAGCGATACATGCAAACAGATTACTACCGGATGATGAATATAAAAAAAAGGTTCCCCCACCTGAAATTCGAATAAGTGTTAACAGGGAGTAACAAAAGGTAATAAAGGCTGCATTTGCAGCCTCTTTAACGTTACATATAGGAGTGTTACAGGTCCTTACATAGACAATATTTCAGGAGTATCGGTTGAGTTTTATTAACACAGAATGACATTTTAGTATTCTAAATTTCATCTTAAGCGCTACACTACATTGTAGACTGGCGGGCGCTTCCTTAAGCTAACGGGCAGTTTAGTTGTAAAAGGAGACTAAAGACTACTGAAATGTTAGTGTTATTTATTGTTCACATATACAGAACATTTGTTTAATAATTATAAGTTAGAAAATTTATTAGGAGGTATAGGGATGGCAAGAGTGGTGGCACCTTCAGGCGCGGGCATCGCAGCCTCTTATCAGGGTGTTCAGTCTGGTGGTCTTCAGGTCGACACGTTTTTTATTGGGGATGATGGCGCTCTATATGTTGCTTGGGTGTTAGGCACGGGTACTTGGAATCGACCAGTAGGCATTAGCAGGCCGAATATTGCACTGCCAGGCGCGAGGGTTGCGGTTGGATGGCGAGGCGGCATCCCATTGGCGGTATATCCAGGTGCGGAGGCCGGAACGGATGCTGTGTACTATACGTCTCAAGTTAATGTCTTTTTCATCGGAACGGATGGTGCTCTCTACGTCGCCTCGGTGATCGGTCTCGGTACATGGAACGAACCCGTCCGTATAAGCCCTCCGAATATCGCACCGCCGGGTGGAAGCGTGGCAATAGGTTATCAGACTTCCAGACAGTTAGACGTCTTCTTTTTTGATAACAATGGCGTACTCAATGTTGCATGGGCAAGCACGTCTGGCATAAGCGCCCAAGATTGGAATGGTCCCGTCGGTATTAGTCCACGGAATACTGCGCCACCGGGAGCAAGATTCGCTACTGGCGGTCAGGGATCCAATCAGTTAGTTGTAGTGTATTTTGGAAATAATGGCGCACTTCATATTTCTTGGGTGGTCGGCCGCGGTACGTGGCAAGATCCTGTCGGTATTAGTCCACCGGATATTGCGCCGCCAGGGGCTGGCGTCAGCACCGCAATACAGACAAGAAATCAATTGAATGTCTTTTTTATAGGGAAGAATGGCGCACTCAATGTTGCATGGGTGGCCGGCGGCGGTACATGGCAAGGTCCCGTCGGTATTAGTCTGCCGAATATTGCACCGCCAGGCGGGAACGTTATCTCGGCACCCCAGACCAGCAATCAGTTGGACGCGTTCTTTATAGGTAATAACGGCGCTCTTCATGTTTCTTGGGTGGTCGGCGGCGGTATGTGGCAAGGTCCTGTTGGTATTAGTCCACCGGATATTGCGCCGCCGGGAGCACCCCTGGCTTGGATCTTTCAAACAAATACACAGCTTGATGTATTCGTGAACGGACGTGAGCGCTGGGTATTTTGGACAGGACCGAATAAATGGGAAAGTTTCGCTCTGGCAAGTTAACGCGAAGTAGCGTTCTTCCGGATTCGAACGATCCTTTTGCATGGGCTTGTTCAGGTTGGTAAGGAACTTTAAAATGTCATTCGAAATCTGAATGAAATGTAATGTCCGGTACCTGAGTTTAATAAACTCCTAATTCAACATTTTATCGGACCCAAGAATACACTAGACAATTTTAGAAAATCAGAACTATTTACGACTAATTGGTGAGTCAGGAAATAAAGAAAAAATAAAAAAAGGTCTATTTCGAAAGCAACCGATTGATGTATTTACGCTAACGGGAAACGTTAGTGTATTAATAACAGCGGCAGTCTAAGACTTTATTTTCTATGCACAACAAAGTATAAAAATGGAGCTAGCTTATACAAAATCAATAAAAATCGGTACTCTCAACATCCCGTGACTTGTCCAATTTCTTATCTTCACTTTAGCTTGAATTCTCGGTTCAATATATACATATTCGTTGTCTTCCTTCAATAGGTTGGATTTACAATATTCCTCGTAGAATTTTCTATGGACATTAGTCATACCGCATTGAACTATACCTGTTTGTTTATATTGACCACTATCTAAACATACGGAAGTTAGCCACCCTAAACCTAGTTTATGATATCCAACTAAATAAACGGTAGTAATCGTCCAATTAATGATTTTTAACCAAGAACTCGATCGTTTTCCTATATAGCAGCTATCTTTTAATTTAGCAACCATTCCCTCCATACTTTGTTTTTGAATATATTCAAAGAGAGCAACTCCTGTATTTTCAAGCACTGGAATAGTAGTGATACCATCTAGGCCTTTCATACATATTTGTGAGAGTATATATTTCCGCTGAATCAAGGGTAAACGCCGAAGATCCTGATTCTTATACCACAATATATCAAAAGCAATGAAGGTAGCGGGTAGATTTGAAGATAATATTTTTATCCTCATACTGTTTTCGGTTTTAAGACGCTGCATTACCGATTCATATTCGATTTTACCAGAGTTAACGCAAGCTATTTCCCCATCTAACACAATATTATGCTTCCAAGTCAGTCTATGTAGTTCAGGATATTGACGGGTAACATTATTACCGTAACGAGTATATATGTTAGTTTTCTGATCAAAATACGTTAATATCGCTCGATGACCGTCGATTTTAGGCTCAAATATGTACTTGTCATCATCGAATGGGTGTTCGTACATTTCAAGTAGCATTGGTGGAAAACGAAAAGTAATCTTACTCACTCCTTATATTGACTATTAAAATTCTTAACGTCCTCGACCAGCAATATACATGAAATCCCGGACAAAAGTGATGTATTTAAAGAGATTTTATAGTTTAAATCTTAGCCAAAGTGGGAATAATAATGTATATAAAAAGGGAAGGGTAGATAGGTTATGCATACATTGTGGAAAGGTGCGCTAAGTTTCGGTCTCGTTCATCTCCCCGTAAAAATGCACGCAGCAACTGAGGATAAGGACATATCGATGAAACAAATTCATAGAGCTTGTGGTGCACCTATTTCAATGCTTAAAACGTGCAATCAGTGTAATAGAGAACAGACCTTGTAAAGGGATTTGAATTTCAAAAAAATCAATATGTATATTTTGAAAAAGAAGAATTAGATGAGCTTCTGCCAGAAGTAAATAAAGAAATAAGAATTATGGATTTTGTGAGTATCGAAGAAATTGACCCCATATACTTTCAAAAAACATATTATCTATCTCCTGATGGCCGAGCTGATAGAGGTTATACGCTTTTGATGGAGGCATTAAAAACTACTGGGAAAATTGGGATATGTCAAGTATCAATTCGTACGAAAACGAGTCTAGGTGCAGTCAGAGTTCTAAATAACTGTCTTGTCTTAGAAACACTGTATTACTTTGACGAAGTTAGATCAATTGAAGAAGTTCCTAATGTACAGACAAATCCCGTTGTTGATCCTAGCGAGTTAAAAATGGCGCAATCTATTGTTCAGCATCTTTCAGTTTCTTTTGAGCCTACCAAGTACCAGGATGACTATAGGAAACGGCTACAACAAGTGATTACGAAAAAGATTCAGGGGGAAGAAATACTACAAAATGAGGTTGCTCATCCAAAAAGCAATGTTCTCGATTTAATGTCTGCACTTCAGGCTAGTCTAGATGCTTTAGATAAGAGCAGCTCTAAGTCAATAAAACCAAAGGGGAAACGAAAAAAAGAACAAAATAGCATGATATCGTAAACTAAAAGTAGGAGAGTGATAAAAAGCAATCCTGCTTTTACATTAAATAGAGTAGAAGTGAACCTAATATATATTAATCCTCTTAAACCTACTTATTTCGTTGGATAAATTCCGAAAGTAGGTTATTTGTTATGCAGTCACCATGTACATTGAAGAAAATATTGTTCATTGAGAAATGTCTTATGATTGTATTAACTATTTTTGGGGGAAATTTGATTAAGCATAATGTGGTTGACTGAACAATGAAGTTTAATTTTAACTAAGATTCCTACACAGGAATGTCGTCAACTTCTTGTCACTAATGTCATCAACTTCTTGTCATCCGACACGACAAGAGGGCATGCTGTATAAGGCATAATCTTTTATTATATACATATGTACAAAATACGGGTTTTGTGAAAAAGTAATGCACATATGTATGGAACTAAGCTGGATTCCAACTGATTCTTGCTGAGTCTTGTCATTTTACGTTCCAGCTTACCGTGACTAACTCTGTACTTAAGTTCCGCTTTTACTGTTCAACTTTATTCGTTAATGTTTCTTTGTAACAAAAAAACAAGCTGCTCAATTTTTTTGAACAACTTGCTTTAATCATTCGTTTATCCATTAACATTTGAATATTTCTAATGCCGCTCATTGATTATTGATTGCATCCTCATTAAGGTTTAATCAATTGTTTGCTTTAATCACAAAATTTACAATAATGCCTAATTCCACTTCCAACTATACTTAGCAACTTAATATGTAACGTTCTAATCTAGAATGCTCAGCCTTCCTACGATTGGTGATTACAATCAATTTTAAAGGCCCTAGACAACAATTTAGGATGCAACGGCATAAAACATCAATCTACTCCGAAATGATCGTTAAACGCCCAATCTGACCACTCTAATCAGCGAACCACACGTCACCAGATTGATCGGAAATGATAGCCATTGGAGCTGTATCCGGAGTCGGAATAATAACTAAGCTCATTTCCCCGTTCCCTACGATTCGTCCTATTCGATTCCCTCACTGTACTATGTAGCACAGTGCTCCATCTTTTCCGGTGGTTATTCCATAAGGACCTATATCTGATCCAGCGGTCATATACTCGATTTTCGTGTTCATCATCAGCTTCCCTCCTACTTTTAAATACTGTTGGCTGGTTCCCATTCTCTAACGCATTCCACATTCCAGCCTTCCATTAAAGACCGACGCCACATCATCGCATCTACTCTATATAAAAAAGCTGTTGAGAAACACTCAACAGCTTTATCGTTATACTAAATTAGATTCATAAGCAAATAAGTATTTGATGGATTTGCACCCATAATGGTGGCGTGACTAGAACCTATTGTGTTTAGGTTTTGATCAAGAGCTCGAACAGAAATATGATAGTTATGTCCCGGCTCTAGCGTAGCCGTATGATTAATAGATGAACGATCAAAACGAGATGATTCAGACAATTGGTTAGTAGTCATATCGAATACCGAGATTTCATAATAGCGTGCTCCTGGGAAAGCGTTCCATGCCACGAAACATCTAATGTAGGATGAAAAAGTTGACTCATTTTGGCCAATTTGAATACTCGTATTAATCGTTTTGGCAGCAGGTGCTTGTTGAACATCTTGCGCCAACGCTGGAACAGCAGAAGCTAAAAACAGAAGTGTCGAGAAACCGATAACATATTTTTTCATCATTAAAACGCTCCTTTTTATACATATTTGATGTTAGGTTCATTGTGTCGAATCTATCATGAATTATATCAAATAAACCCCTTAGATTCCATAATATTCTTTATATAAGAAAAATATAACTTTTAAGTAGCCTATTAAAAAGTTTTATAGTTAATAACGTAAAAATTCATAAATATGAAAGGAATAACTCCTTGCAAACCTTATTATTTCTAATGATATATGATAAGGTTTTGATATAAAATGCGGGTTTTAATCACAAAACCTTATCATATGTTCAATCATTTGTTGAATGTATGAATAACGAATGACTCCCTACAAAATCCACATACACCCGCTCCAACCACAGCCTTATCAATCACGATTGATGTATCTTAAAATGCATGACGCGTTATAAGCGCGGAGGAAGTCTGTATTGTCTGTATTTTTACAGGAACACGTTAGGCATTTGCCTCATATGATGAGCTAACAATCGAGAGTCGTATAAAGGAGCGTAATGACAATGTATCCATACTCCTATTATGGAACGCCTTCTTTTATTTGTCGGGAGGAAAATGATTTGCCCAGATGGAATTCGTACTATCCTCAAGCTGGCCCAATGGCATATATGCCTTGTGTACCTTATATGGTTGTAAATCCGGTAGCTTCTACACCTGCCTGTCCCAACACACAAGGTGGACCTTGCATTAGTAAGGAAGTATTAGCGTTAAACAATCAGATGCGCTCGCTTTGGGAGCAGCACGTCGCATGGACGCGAATGACGATTTTAAGTATCGCTTTCAATTTGCCTGACTTGAACTTCACTACTGCACGTCTTCTACAAAACGCCCCCGATATGGGAAATGCACTTAAGCCCTATTATGGCGAACAAATAGCTACAACTTACGGTAATTTAATAAGGGATCATTTAGTGATAGCTGCGGATCTGGTCAAAGCAGCCAAGGCAGGCGATCAGCAAGCTGCGGATGCTGCGGAGAGAAAATGGTACGCGAACGGAGACGAAATCGCTCATTTTTTAAGTAAAATTAATCCTTATATTAGCTACGAATCATTTAGAAACATGTTCTATGAACATCTAGCCTTAACGAAAGCAGAAGCAGTAGCCATTTTAACGAAACATTTTCAAGCGAGCATTAATCTTTACGATCAGATCGAAAAAGAAGCTTTAGAAATGGCAGATATCATTACGAATGCAATCATTCAGCAGTTTCCGTCAAAGTTTTAATAAAAACAGGTTTCGTACTCCGTTTATGTACACAACAAGAGGGTTTCGTTCGTAGTGACGAAAGCCTTTTTTGTGTTTTACGAATACTCCCTCTAATAAATCAATACCTTTATTAATTGAAAAGAATGATTCACTATTCGATTATTTGTTTTAAAGCGAGGACTGTCGCAAATAAGCCCAATATCAGTAAGGAACGCCGCAAAAAAGCGGAGTACCCTTGCTGATATTGGGCAGGAACTATTTTGTATGCATCACTTTTTATATCATTTAATACCCTTCATTTAATTTCATCATTTACGCATCGCCTCGAACACAGTAGCAACACTCAACTCCGCATGAATCAATGAATTCGAATACGGCATCTGTCGCTCCAAATGATAGTTACGCAGTACATCCGTGTCCTTCAGCATGTTCCCTGTCAAAATACACGCAATGGATTCGTCCTTGTCTATCACGTACTGCGCCACAAGCTTCTTCACCCCTGCGATCGTCGCAGCCGATGCTGGCTCACAACCGATACCAGACGCATCAATAATTGCCTTTGCGTTCAAAATTTCTTCATCCGTCACCGCGATAGCGATACCATTCGTCTCTTCCAGTGTACGTTTCGCCTTGCGCCAGCTTGGCGGATTCCCGATATTCAAAGCCGAAGCGACTGTATATGGTTCTAGCTCCGCTTCAAGCTGAGGACTGTTATTGACGATCATGTTGTAAAAAGGGCTAGTCCCTTCCGCTTGCACGACGACAACCCGTGGCAACTTGTCGATGAAGCCTAGTGTATACAAGTCAGATAATCCCTTGCCAAGTGCAGATACATTGCTCAGTGCCCCACCAGGGACGACGATCCACTCTGGCAAGTTCCAATTCAGCATGTGAGCGATTTCGTACACAATACTCTTCTGTCCCTCAATCCGAAATGGATTAATCGAATTGCAAATGTACAGACCAAGCTCTTCACTATGTTGTTCAAGAAACGTTATACCATCGTCATAAGTGCCGTCAAAGGAGAAAATATGCGCGCCAAAGGCGAGCGTTTGCAGCACCTTGTTGAGTGAGATGTTCTTATTTGGGACAAATACATAAGAGTGAGCTTGAGCTAGTGCCGCATACATGGCAAGTGAAGATGAGGTATTTCCAGTGGAAGAGCAAGTGAATCGCGTATAACCAAGTGATTTACCATGTGTAAGGGCAACGGTCATTCCATTGTCTTTAAAGGAACCACTCGGATTCTCGCTTTGCGCCTTCAACCATACGTTTCGTACGCCAGCATAACGTGCAATGGATTCATGTTGATACAACCCTGTGTTACCTTCATATTTTGAAACGATATGCGATTCATCTACTTCTGGGAAGATCAATTCCTTATAACGCCAAACGCCGCTTGCATAAGGCCCCATACGTTCAGACAGTCTGCTATTAAAACGATCTTTCAGAAAATCACCGTCAATCTCGGAGAAATCGTGTCGAATGTCAAGCATTCCATGACACGTGCATTCATAGCGAAATGATACATATTGTTGCTGACAATCTACACATACATATTTCATGATTTTGTGATAGGCAAGATGCCCATCGTCCCCCCCTGCTTTATCGTGTTAGGTGAAAAATCATCCTGACAAATAGCATCTGAATATAGATTCATGTTGGAGTATATTGGATTTTTATTAATATAAATGAAGAGGTGTGCGATGTCCACTCGAAATGTGTAGCGAAAATAAAAGGAAACAGCCTAGATCCGAGCATTCTAGGCTGTTTATGAACATTAGACATCCGGTAAGCGCTATTTGAGCGCTTCTTGCAAAAACATGCCCGTATACGAGTCTTCTACAGCGGCAACTTGTTCGGGTGTTCCTTGAGCCATAATCGTGCCACCCGCTTCTCCCCCTTCTGGGCCGATATCGACGATCCAATCGGATTCACGAATGAGATCCATATTATGCTCGACAAGGATAACAGTATTACCTGCATCGACCAATTTATTTAATAGGATTAATAGTTGCTTCGTATCGTTAGGATGTAATCCCGTAGACGGCTCGTCTAGCAAATATAGTGTTTGCGTCTTCGTTTTCTTGCTTAATTCTTTCGCGAGCTTCATACGCTGGCCTTCGCCACCGGACAACGTTCGTACGGATTGACCCCATTGCAAATAGCCGAGCCCTACTTCACATAGCAGTTCAATCACACCCGCGAGCTTCCGTTGATCTGCGAGTACAGGTAAGCTCTCTTGCACGGTCATGTCCAATATGTCGGAAATGGAATAACCGTTGTACGTAATACGAAGAATTTCCTCTTGGAAACGTCGGCCTTTGCAAGCCGAGCAGCGCACTTCGAGATCGGGAATGAAATGCATATCGAGCGAAATGACCCCTAGCCCTTGGCACGATTCACAGCGTCCACCAGGTGTATTAAAGGAGAAATGTTTCGATGTGAGCTTGTTATGTTTGGCTTCTGGTAAGCTGGCAAAAAGATTGCGGATCAACGTAAATACATCCGTATACGTGGCGATATTGGAACGTTGCATGCGCCCGATCGGGGATTGGTCCACGGTAATCATATTTCCGATGTCGTTTAACCCCGTTATGCGATCGCAGCCTTCTCGCTGCTGCTCATCGGTGCCGCCTTCTGCGAGGATATCAAACAGTAGCGTCGATTTCCCTGAACCGGATACACCGGTAACCGAGATCAAGCAGCCTAGTGGTAATGAAGCCGTAATATGCTTCAAATTACGTGCAAATGCGTTGTGAATCGTCACCACATTGCCGTTACCTCGTCTTCTGCGACGCGCTGGAGCGGGAAGGCTTTCCGCTTTCAAATACGCGCCCGTTACGGAGTCTGGACTTTCCATTAATTGCTCTAAGGTTCCCGTACCGACAACGGTTCCTCCAAGGTAGCCCGCGCCTGGTCCCATATCAATGATATGATCCGCTGCACGCATAACTTCCACATCGTGCTCAATGACGAGCACCGTATTTCCCAGATCACGTAACTGCTTCAGCACGTGAATTAAACCTTTCGTGTCGCGTGGGTGTAGTCCGGCGGTTGGCTCATCCAAGATATACAACACGCCGGTTAGACCCGAACCTAATAAGGAAGCGAGACGAAGACGCTGGGCTTCCCCTCCAGAGAGCGACACCGCCTGTCGATTCAGCGACAAGTAGCCGAGACCGACATCGATGACCCGCTTCAACCTGACGGGCAAGTCATTTAATACGGCCTCCAAAATAGGCATGCCCTCGGGCGCTAGGCTGTCCGAAATCGCTTGTATCCAAGCCAGCACGTCATCAAGCGGCCATGAAGCAACTTCGGAAATCGTCGCTTCATTGACCTTAACCGCGCGACTTTCCTGATTGAGCCTTGCACCACGACAATCGCTACACGTCTGTTGTCGAAATAAGTCTTGATAACTATCGCCTTCTTTTTCCTTGTATCTTCTCCACAGTCCGGTAACGATGCCTTCGAATTTACCGCGTCCAACCGTCTTGGGTGGGACAATATGAGGAAAGTGCTCCATAAACGCTTCGCTTTCCACGCCATAGAACAACAAGTCACGCTGCTGTTGATTGTATGCTTTCAGGGGCTGATCAAGGTCGAAGTTCATGCCATAATGCTTAGCGGCAACCTCAATTAAACTTGAAAAGTACTCGATCATGCTGTCGTACCAAATCGTGACGCCTCCACCGCGGATACTCTTTTCTTCATCAAACACGGCCTCCATCTTTAAGGTGGCCACATTTCCGAGTCCACTGCACGTCTGACATGCCCCTTCAGGCTTGTTGAATGAAAAGTGAGACATACTTAATGCGGGCAGCATATGATTACATTGCGGGCATGATAGGAAGTGTGCGGAGAAGCTATCATCTTCGTCTAGTTCGTTTAGTGTTGCGCTACTAGTCATGCCTTCGACTGGTGGAACTACTTTTGTGCCGCAGGATGGGCAAGAACGCTCGCCACATTTCGCGTATATGACGCGCAAATACGTGTACATATCTGTCACCGTGCCAACTGTCGATCTTGGATTGCGGTTGGTGACATGTTGACCTACACTAATAGATGGGGAAAGCCCGATCATAGAGTCGACTCGCGGCTTACTAATGGAGTCTGATACCATCCCCATTGACTCCATGTACTGACGCTGACACTCTCTTTGCAGCGTATCCATCGCCAATGTCGATTTTCCAGAACCAGAGGGGCCTGTAAGCACAACCAGTTTATGTTTCGGAATTTCCAGCGAAACATTTTTCAAATTATTTTCACGCGCACCTTTAATAACAATATTATCGCTCAAATAATCTACCTCCAATTTTTATCGGTAACCTTATCGTACAACACTTATGCAAATGCTAAGGTTTTACTAAATTTTGCGGGGTTTATAACCAAAACATTGTCACGCATCTTTAATGTTTTATTTCACCCCTAATCCATGAAGTTAAGACATAGATTCACGTGGTTAACAAAAAAAGATCACGTGATCGAGTATCGTATCGGCCCTAAATCAAAGGATACACTTCCTTCGCATACAGCTAACATTTTTACGAAATTAACCTTATAATGTAATCAACTCAACGAATGAAAGGAAATGTTAGATGAAAAAAATTGTGAGCGCGAGTACGTATTTCATTCTCATACTTGCGGTATGTACCATTCTTTTTATTATTGGAAATCAAATGCTTATCCCATCAGAATCGGATAAACAGCCTATCAATACGGCTATCACCTTAAAAGATGTTGCAGCTGTCAATCATACGATCCAATTTTCGGAGAAGCCTACAGTACTGCAAGTTTTCACTTCATGGTGCCCTTATTGCAACGATGATGCGCCGAAGATCGTCTCTCTGCATGAACAATACAAAGATAAAGTAAACATTTACGGGATTAATCTGATCCAGCGCGATGAAATGGACGCCGTTAAAGATTTTATCAGGAATTATAAAATAAAATATCCAGTCTTGCTTGATGAAGAGGGAAAAGTACATAAGTTACTAGGCGGAACAGGATTCCCTGCCCTATTCTTCTTCAATTCCCAGGGAGAAATCGTGGACCAAATTATAGGCTCCTCTGAAATGGAGTATATTGAACAATCATTCAGTCAATTTATTACCAATTATGAATAAGCATGTGATCAACTGTACGAACCGTTTTATTTTACAGTAATGAGGGATTAGTATGAAATTATGGACAATTCAATCGCTACAAGCATGGGAAAAGGCTCTCGAACAAGGTGAGCTTGCGGGCCATTCCAAATATGTATGGGAATCCTTTATTCATCCGTACCATTGGATGATGGAGCAAATGAAACTCCGGATAGCCAACTACACTGGTGAGTACCCGATCTGGCTCTGGACAATAAGACCGGATTTAAGGTGCAGTGGCCACCTTGAACGAGGGTTGGACGGTGTGTTGCTGGAAGTTGAATTACGGAGCGAAGATGTTCTAATATCTGATTTTCAAGCTTGGCATATGGTACTCAATGATTCGTTTCTGGCGTTTGATGAGGAAGAAGAAGCGTTATTCAACAATGGCAAGTTGTCGATTACCAAAGAACAAAGCTGGGAGCGTATATTTGATTATTCCACGCTTTACAAGCATGAATATTGGTGCGATGCGGAATATGATTTACAAGTGGTGACAGGGCGTATTTCGCTGGAACAAGTAAAATTACTTAAGACATTTAAAGCTCGCTAATGAGATGGGTTAAAAAAATGATGTACGGCCTCTTTAATTCGTTTACATCGTAAATGTTAAGTGTCATTAAATTTCACGTCATACCAAACGTCAAACCTAACGCCATACCAAAAACGCTGATTGCCCCTAGCGAGCAATCAGCGTTATATGTCTAGCCATTTCGTCTGCAATGCTCACCTAACCCTTCGGTCGGTGGCTATTGAGCGGGCAAGCATCGTCCTGACAGGCGCCTGCGGGGACAATTTTGCGGCGTGCGGCAATCCAGTCGTATACTTTGTCTCCGATACCTAACCAAGTAGCTAGCTTTAGAGGCAGCCACCACGGCATGAGCAGCGGAACAACGCCGCAAATGGCCGTTACCGCGTCGATACCACTATACACACGTCCATCGGCTAAACGTCGCACATGCATACGTGCCTCAAGCTCCGCTACTGGTGCGGGCGCTGGACTTTTTTCATTCACTTCACGGATCGAATGGAACGTTAGCCGCTTCATCCAATCCCAACGTTCCAAACGTTGGCGAATACCTTGGCATAACGGGCACCAACCGTCATACCATACTTCAATTTTATTACTATTTTGGTCAAGGCCACTCATCTCATACCCCTCCAACTCTAAACGCACGATGACTATATAATGTTATACTTATATTACATCATACAGGATACGATGCCTATTAGAGAGTCCGAAACATCCTTATGTAAAAAGGACGAAGGGTACAAATCAAAATGATACAACTCAGATCAGCGCTATGCACCCTTCCCCATCTTGTACATCCTTGCACATCGACATATCACGACGACCACGCTAAATACGGCAGCTAGCACTAGCCAAATGAAAATGCTTGGCATGGCTAAAATAATTCGCTCCCAACTTAATACCCGTCCCGCAGCAATGAATGTTAGCACTTGCGGAAAGAACATCAACAAGAGCAGCGGGATGAGCGTAACCAAATGGAAGAACCAAGTCACCCATTTGGCACGCTTGTGATAGGTCTGTTCCCATTGATTCAAACGTAATAACCGCCGAATCCCTATGCCGACGGTCACGACTGTGATCAAGGCGATAATGATTTCAACTATTTGCACATGAAGGGCAGGTTGTTCGGGCTCTTGCCCGCTCAGGATATCAGATATCCCTTGTGTAAAGGACGAATAGTTTACAAGTGGATTGAAGCCACTATTGTACAGTACGACAATGCCATAACCGCTTTTAGGGAGCAGTACTTGCTCGGCATAGTACGTCCAAAGGAGCCCGTTGTGAAAGATTTTCTCCTTCTCCCCAGCGATGCTCCACCCCATCCCGTAAGGGATATCCACTCCCGCAGGCGAGTGCATCGATTTGACCCCTTCGCTGCTAAACAACTGAACACCGTTATGTTTCCCTCCGTTAAGCTGCATCTTAAGCCAATGCGCCATATCCTCTACCGTTGACACCGTTCCCGCTGATCCATCTACGAACCATTCAGGCTCTTTTGTGACAACAGGCTTGCCATATACGAGAATATGTCCCTTAGAGAAAGGCTTATCGCCCTCAACAAATTGCTCCGTATTTGCAATATCAAACGTGTGCTTCATCTGAAGAGGCTGAAAAATATGCTTCTGCAAATAGTCTGGAAAGCGCTCTTGACCGACCACTTCCACAAGACGGGCTAAGATCAAATAGTTCGGATTATGATAATGAAACTGCTGGCCAGGATGACTCGCAAGCTTGACGTCTTGCATGCGGGTGATCGACTGTTCCAGTGTACTCGGCTGCGTATCAAACGTCATCTCAGGAAAATGCGTGTCTTTTAAGCCGCTCGTGTGGTTCAACAACTGCCTTACCGTTATGTTTCCCCCGCGTGGATCAGCCAACTTGAAGGAAGGGATATATGTCGCTATGGGGGCATCAAGGTTTATCTTGCCCGCTTCCACCAATTGCATGACGGCTAGAGCTGTGATTGACTTACTTAATGACGCGATGGCAAACGGTGTTTTTGTCGTCACCGGTAGACCTTCACCCGTGATTCCAAATCCTTTGGCATAAATCGTCCTATCCCTATGGACCACGGCAACGGCCAGTCCAGGTATTTGATTATGATCCATCTGCGACTGAATAAAGCGATCGATCTTGGCTGTTTCGATGCTCGGTTCTGCGTATGCATACTTGGAAGGGAGGCCAAGCCAACCACTTATTAGGGTAATGATAGTGATCCCGATCAGACCTCTTATAAGTGATGCCGTTCTTCGTTTATGATTCATAGCGATGTTATACCTCAGCTCTCTCCGCGTTTTTGATCGCTAACAAGGCTAACACACCGCCAGCAGCTAACCATGCACCTGATAACAAAACGGCCTTCCACACGTTATCGTGCACGCTTTGGCTAAACATTTCACTGCTGGACATCGTCATCAAGCAGGAGGATACGAGCATTGCGGCTGCTGATTTTCTAATCATTCCGATAAAAAATAAAACGAACCCCATCCCGACGGCAGCAAAGGCGAAAATGATCACGTTCAACGCCTCATGCGTCACCATTTCTAAGACCATCGCTTGCGATATCGATGAGTTGTATAGGTACGTTGAGACCACTACAACGGCAACAAGCAGATGGGAGCAAACCATCGTCACAAAAGTCATCACGCTTACGAGTGCCAGCTTGGAAATAAGCAGATTGGTTCTGCTGACAGGATACACAAACAAAATGGTAATCGTCCGCGTACGATATTCGTCGAGCACGACTCTAGCCGTAAGAAGTGATGCGAAAATAACGACGACCGTTCTAGTATAAAAGGCAATCTCCTTGAACAAGTCTTCATAGGAATTGAAACCGTCAGGATGTCCAGCTTTAAAAGCGATCAGCCACAAGATGATGATCCCGTTGGCACTCAGGATGGTCCGTAGCAAGCCTTTGAGCCTCATTTTTCGCCAATCCAGCCACATTAGCTTAAGCATCTAGTTCACTCCCCTGCAGGAGCATCATCACATACGCTTCGAGCGTCATTTTTTTCGTACTTAATGCTTCAATCCCCACTTCATGACCGATTAACGTCTTAGACAGTTCCACCGCAGAAATACGAGCTTCGTAAATGCGAATCGTGTGATCGTCCATCACTTTATAGTTGGAAATGTGCAGCTTTTCTTCCAACACGAATGTGGCTTTCTTGCTGTCCGTCGTCCATACTTCGATATACTCACTTAATTTGCTCCGAATGAACGCCATTGGAATCTCTTTAATGAGCTTTCCACGTTGCATAACGCCAATCGTATCTGCCAACTGCTCAATCACTTGCAAGATGTGACTCGAAATGAGTATCGTCATGCCGGACTCTTTATTCAGCTTACGAAGCAACTCACGCAGCTCGCGGATTCCTAGCGGGTCCAAACCGTTTAAAGGTTCATCCAGTATGAGAAATTCCGGTCTGCATACAATCGCTCTGGCAATGCCGAGCCGCTGCTTCATCCCTAGTGAGAAATCCTGTACGCATCGCTCACCGACACCTTCTAATCCGACCAGCAGCAAGGCTTCGTCGATCGCTTCCTTGTCGTAGAACCCCATATATTCGCAATGAATCTCTAGATTGGCTTTGGCCGTCAAATGATCGTAGAAGATTGGCTGCTCGATCATGCTTCCCAGCCGCTTCAAAGGCTCCAACACCCCCGTCGCTATGGACTCGCCAAATATTTCGATTGTACCGCCATCTGGCCTTGCCAGACCGGTAATCATTCGCATAATCGTGGTCTTCCCAGCGCCGTTTAGGCCTAGTAAACCGTATATTTCTCCTTTTTTAATGTTCATACTGACCGCGGAAACGGCTTCTTTGTCGTTATATATTTTTGTTAACTGACTTGTTCGCAGCGCATCGCTCATGACCCTTTCTCCTTCAACGATTGGTGTTGATTAGCTCATTAGCCTCCGAAAATGATTCTAGCTCAAAATATTATCATTCCCCTTGCGAAAAGCTTAAGAAATTCTTTCAATACGATTGAGAGGTAAGAAATTAGGGGGAAGATCTTCAATTTTTCAGTGGGAAATCGTTTTGAAGCGGGCGGTAAAGGACGTTTTTTCATGCGGGACGCTATGGAGAGTGAGAGTCCCGTTTAGTTTTTCCACGAGTGTTTTCGTAATCGCTAGCCCCAGACCACTTCCTTGAAAACGACGGTTTCGAGAGTCTTCCAGCGTATATAACCGTTCAAAAATGTGGGCTTGATGCCATTCGTCTATCCCTTTGCCACGATCCCATACTTCGATATCTACATAGTCGTGTTCCACACGTACAGCAAGGCCCACGACTTGACCGTCGCTTCCATATTGAATTGCGTTAGCTATTAAATTTTGTAAGATTCGATTTAACGCGTCCGCATGGCCTAACATATACACGGGGGTCTCTGGCAGCTCGATGGTGACCTCAAGACCTTGCGACGTAATGCTTTCGTAAAAAAAGAGCATATTCGCAGCCCCTATTTCATTGACTTGAATGGTCGAAAGGGGCAGTTCTTTGTCACCCGCTTCCAGCTTAGCTAAATCGAAAAATTCATTGATCAGGCTCACCATTTCCTGTGCTTTATCATGCACCTTTCCTAGCAAGCGTTTGCGCGAACTATCATCTACATGTTGATCGTACACGATCGTCTCTGTAAGCCCCAGAATGACCGTTAACGGTGTTTTTAAATCGTGGGACATGTTAGCTAGTAGTCGCTTAATAGATAGCTCCAGACTGGCGTAGTGGCCTTTCGTCTTCCGATTATGATCGAGCAGCCGATTTAACGTTATTAAGAGCGACTGCAGCTCGCGATCGTCTGTCGCGAGGAGAATCTGCTCCGCAGTGTCCTCTGTTATAATCCTTTGTAGCTTCTGCCGTACATAAGACAACTGCCAGCTTCTCATTCGTCGCGCACGAAATTGGAGGCCATTCATCAGGAGCAGAGCCGTAATAACGCATAATAAGAACGTAACCACGTCAAAATGCCCCCACCTTGTAGCCGATTCCCCATACCGTTTTGATGTACTGCGGCGAAGCGGGATCGGTTTCGATTTTTTCCCTTAGTCGACTTATATGTACCTGAATCGCGTTTTCGTCTGCATAGTATTCGTCATTCCACACCGCACGGTAAATTTGCTCCTTCGAAAAAGCTCTTCTCGGATTTTCCATAAGCAGCTTTAAGATGTGCCATTCCTTCGGCGTAAGCTTGATTTCTTCCCCCTTCTTACGAGCAGAAAAATGGTCTAAATCTAAGGTCAGCTCATGTATGTGGAGCATGTTCGACGCCTCCGCTTGGACAGTCTGCGTATAATGTGTGGCACGGCGCAGCACAGCCTTAACTCTGGCCGTAAGCTCGATGAGTGAGAACGGCTTCGCGATATAATCATCCGCGCCAAATCCAAGACCCAATGCTTTATCTACATCGCTGTCCTTCGCTGACATAATGAGGACCGGAATGTAGCTGCTTGCTCGGATACGCTGCAAAAACTCTAATCCGTCCATATCCGGAAGCATCAGATCTAATACAATCAAGTCAAATGCCTTTTCTTTAAAAAGGTGAACGGCCTGCTCGCCGTCAGAAGCATGTCTAATCGTAAATCCGTCTTTTTTCAGGTGGTCTTTAACCATTTCTGCAATATAGGGATCATCTTCAACAAGTAAGATTTGTTTATTCATGTCACACCGCCGCTATAAAATGTAAGTGAAAATGTATGTGGAGTGGAAACTATTTTTCGGCCAAACAACAAACTGCTCATTAAGATTAGCGGCCAACATGAATAGAAGTCAAGATTTGGGTTGATACCATTTTCATAGTACGAACGATGGTCAACATCATTGATACATAACATTTATTATGTAAACTTAATATATGAGCGTAAAAATGAATTGACAGTAACGTAACGTCATAGTGCATAATCTAAACGAAACGATATGAAGAGGTGAAAAAATGAATATTCAATCATTACGCTCCGATCAAGTATATCGAAACGTGTTACAAGCGCCACATGAGGAAAAAGTGGAACTATTCAGACAAGAAATGATGGCCCCATTTATGAGAAAATGGGAAATACAACATATTCCCTTTAAAGCTGAGGAGCCCGATGGTTTTGATGTAATTACGCTGAATAATATGATGGCCATCTCACCTACTCAGATCACCGACGAAATCTCAATACCATTAGCATCCATTTCGTCCGATTCCTTTTGGAAGGAGTGTGAAGAAGCCGTAAAGAAGAGCCTTAACCTATTTACAGAGCACGGCGTGAATCTTCCTGTATCCGATTATTTATTCACAATTTTATTAGGGAATCCAAGTAGCCCCTCCTTAATGTTAAACGAAGGCTATACGGGTGACGGGGGTATTCCTGGTTATATTTTTTGTACACTCGTGCCCAACGCATACACAATACCTCGAATGAAAGCGACACTAGCTCATGAATGTAACCATAATGTTCGCTATCAATTTATTCAATGGGATCATTCCGCCGTTACATTAGGTGAATTAATCGTGAGTGAAGGGTTAGCAGAGAACTATGCGACTTCACTTTTCGGGGAGGAACTAATCGGCCCTTGGGTATCGAACACAAATATGGAAACGCTGAATAAGCGTATTAAACCTGTGCTCAAGGATCAATTACAACTCACAGGCTTTGCGAACATTGCACCGTATTTGTACGGTGATGAATTAGCTCAACTCCAACACTTTAAACCGGTCAGTATGCCATATTGCGCTGGTTACGCCTGCGGATATTATTTAATTAAAGCTTATTTAGAACAGACAGGGAAAACGATCTTTGAAGCCACTATTACACCAGCCAACCTAATACTAGATGAATTGAGAGATTTTTGGGATGAAGAAACATTTATTAGCGGTTAAAGATATCGTTCAAATTACAGGCATAACAAAAAGAACCTTGCATTATTACGATAAAATCAATTTATTAAAGCCAACTTACATCACAGACAATGGCTATCGTTTGTATGATAGAGATCGGTTAGCACAACTGCAAATGATCTTATTTTTAAAGGAAATGGACTTTTCCCTCAAAGAAATTGAGGATATATTAAAGCTTACGAGACCAGAGCAGCAGCAATTATTAACACAGCATAGCCAAACGTTATGGTTAAAAAAGCAACGCTTAGAATCGATCATTGCTGCGCTGGATGAGTATGTATCAGGCAAGGATATTTACAACTTACATATTTTTAGTGATTCATCCATTTTACCCTTACAAGAACAATATGCTCATGAAGCAAAACTCATCTATGGAGAAACGGGCCAATACAAACAATTCGAGGAGAAACTGGGGGCAATCCCGCCTAGTGAAAAGGCGAACTACTTTTCTACATTTGAACAGAACATGGAAAACGTGTTTAGAAAAGTGGCAACCTGTATGAACCAATCCCCTGCTTCCGATGAGGTACAGCAATTCATTACAGAATGGAAAAGGGTTCTCGAGCAATCTGTTCGTTGTGACGCTGAAATGTTAACATGTATTGCGAATACGTATAAATATGATCATCGATTTAACAATTATATTAATCAATTTAGCAATGAAGACTTAGCCGCATTTTTATATGACGCTATTACCCATTATATTAATCAAATGCAAGGGAATTAACAACACATCATCCTTGCCGTATCCCGAATATTACTTTGTATGGTCGTTTTTTATAGTAGCGAAGAGTTAAAAGAGTTAATCGCCAAGGCTGTTGTTGTCAAGGTTGAGCATTTCACACTTTTCGTCAGCGGTGACGTTATGAAGAGGAGGATGTTACGTTGCATTTGTTCTGGCTTCACATCGATAAATCCCGTCCTACCCCCTATATTCGGCAAATTACCGAACAAATTCGCGCTCTCATCACGACAGGCGAATGGCCTGCTGGAACAAGGCTGCCGGCAACACGGGTGATAGCAGCGCAGTTGGGTGTCTCACGCAATATTGTCATTGAGTCGTACGATCTCCTTATCGCAGAGGGATATTTGCAAAGCCAGCGAGGTGCTGGGACGTATGTGGCGGATCGTATTTACGAGCTGCACGTACAACTCAACGAAGCGAAAAAATGTCGTGAATCGTGGCGGGAGGAAGAGCATGGTATAGGTCATGGTATAGGGCGTACGGGACGTACTGAGGCTATGGAGGGGAATAGCTGTCATACAGGCTCCATGCCTCAAGTGCCGTACGATGCTGAACACGATACTGAACGTTTCCCCGAATATGGGCAACATTTTACCGTCCATCCTGCACATTTGCTAACCGAGCAATCGGAACACATTGATTTTCGTTCAGGCGTGCCTGCGTTGGACTTGTTTCCGCGCCAACGGTGGCAAGCAGCGTATAAGCAAGCTTGCATGGAAGCTCCGACAATGATGTTCGGCTATCATACACCGGAAGGAACGAAGCGTTTGCGGCAAGCAATAGCCGACTACGTGCGACGTGTTCGGGGCGTTTACTGTGAGCCAGAGCATATTATTTTGACGAACGGCGCTACGCAAGCCTATGGGATGCTTGCCCGCCTATTGCTGTCCGAAGGCGCGCGAGTCATCGTTGAAGACCCCATTACACGTGATATTCAACGCATGATGCAGCATGTCGGCGCACAAATCGTAGGTGTCCCTGTTGATGAATACGGCCTCATCACGGCCCATTTGTCAGCAGCAGCTACCTTGAACGAAGTCACTACTACACATGAGCGGGCTCGTTCCACACGACCAAGCCTTATTATTGTTACCCCGTCGCATCAGTTCCCGCTCGGGGGGACGTTACCTATCCAGCGACGCTTGGAGCTGCTCGCCTATGCAGAGCAGCAGCAATGCTACGTACTTGAGGATGATTATGACAGCGAATTCCGCTATGATTCATCCCCGATCAGCGCCTTGCAGCATCTTAATCCCGAGCGCGTCATTTATGTCGGCTCCTTCAGCAAAATACTGTCCCCCGCGCTGCGCATCGGGTATATCGTGGCACCGCCTGCGTTAGTTAGCGCTTGTCGAGAGACGAAATGGTACACCGATTTACATACGGCGACATTAGAGCAGCTTGCCCTTGCCCGCTTCATCGAAACCGGTGAGCTGGACAAGCATATCCATCAGATGCGCAAAGTGTACCGCAAGCGGCGCGATACGATGGTTGCGGCATTACGGCTCCACTTTGGAGAGAAGTTGACGGTTATGGGTTACAGCACGGGACTGCATCTCGTCGTAGAGCTTGATGAGCCTTGTACTCCTGCGCTGCTGCAACAGTTGTACGATGCAGGAGTTATCGTGTATCCGGTTGCTGTACATAGCATTCAGACGGATCAGAGCCATCGTATTATTCTTGGCTACGGTAATGTGTCAGAAGAGCGCATTGCGCTCGGGGTAGCAAAGTTGGCCCACGTGCTACAATCGTCTAAGAGAGTAAACGCACAAGAACGAACGTTACAATCTAATCATGCTGAGTACGATTAGTAGGGGGCTGTCCTGTGGCAGCCCTAACGGTTAACCCCTTTTTCAGCCTGTTTACGTATAAATCGCTTCGCTACCTCACCTACTGCCAACGGAAGCTGCATCCAGACATAAGCGTGAAGCGCATGATTGATATGCTCAATTTCATATTCGCGTAATAGACTAGAGAACATCTTTAGACTATTTCTAATGCTCTCATTTTCCCACTCATCCTCACTCGGAAGAAATAATATCGGGCACTGTACTTTTTTGTAATAATGCTCAAACTTCACATCCCAATATTTTTGAATATATTCGGTTCGAACACGGTTTAAATAGCAGTATGTAAATCGACCATCTTCCATTTGTTGCAAGTTATTTTCATAGAAGGCTAAGAAATATTCATTCCATACACCTTGTTCTACTAATTTTGCTTTCTCCTCTTCGATATAAGCTGCTTTTGTTGTGAAAATGCGTTCTTCTCGTTCGGCTAATTGAGCTCGCAACGTTTCCTTTCTCTGCTCAATCTGTACCTCTGTTCCATTAAATAACCCGTGTTCGCCAAACTCATTATATAAAGCCCCTTCACAGATAAGGGAGAGAACCAGCTCTGGATGTGACGCGGCTAAACTTAGACCGACCTCTGCACCCATTGAGCTGCCTACGACATGACAGTGTGATACGTTTAAACGCTGCAACAACTTATATATATCATTGGCCATATCATCAATGTGGTAGCCACTTTCGGGCTTATTGGATTGGCCATGCCCACGAAAATCAGGAGCAATGATACAATAGTCGGCTTCGAATTGCGGTATAATTCCATCCCACATCCGCGAATTTCCGCCACTAAAATGAAGAAATAACACAACTGGTTTCTTATTTAATGAATATTTCACATGAATGCCGACACCATCTAGCATAATCATTTCTTCAATCATATTCTTTACCCCCATTTATCCTATTTTCTAGCAGATCATAAGGTCTTCTTGAAAAATGGCATACATTTCATCTACCACTTTGTATTATACCTAACCTTTGTTGTAACGCCATGAATGATATGTAAAAAAAGGGAAATCACTTTTTTTGTATTCATAATATTTATTATGTAAACTAATAACTGTTTATCGCTTTTTTAACGTTGATCTTGATGTTAGGATGACTAGCTCTGCGATGAATAAACTAACCGCAATACTCGCCCACACTGCAATCGTGTATGCGAGATCAGCGTTCATATCCAGCCCGCTTTTGAAAATGGTCTTCAACACATACAGTTCCAAATTCGCTAATGTGATCGCAAAGCTGCGTATCATCCATCTGCGATGCGCCTCTACCTGCCTATTTTTGATCGTGAAATAAGCCTTAAAGGTCGCGTAAAGCCACACTGCATTTAAACAAATAAACCCGGCCGTACTGACCCAACCTCCTGTAGCGTACGCGGCTAAATAGAAGGAAGGTATCCCATTTAATAGAATGGATAGCACGTACATTTTACCTATTAGTCGGTGAATATGGGGCCGCTGTGTTCGAATACGTGTTACGAAGCCAAACGGGCCCGTCAGCATGGAAATCATGGCTAAGGCAATATGGATTTTAACTGCGAGTAGCCACGGCTGCGCATCGATGGGCGTCGTTTTGGTGGATAGAAATGCGGTTAAGTTCGGGTCAACTATCACATTTTTAGAAAATGTATGGAGTACCCACATCAAAGAGATTACAAACACGAGCATACAGCTAAACCAACTTGTTTTTTTCAACGATTGCTTTCTCCCCTAACGAATCATTTTTCATCCTCATTTTGTTGATTGTATGGACTGTTGAGTACTTGCAACAAATGAAGATGGAGTCCGCTTCTTCTCTATCATACTACAAAAGAGACCGATCGGTATCTTTTTTGGTGAAAAAATGACCCTGTAGCGCGCTCATCCAACCAATCCAGCTGTTCCGCCGATTGAACTTGTTAGCCGCTACAGAGTCACTTTCTTACTTAGTTTTGTTGTAAGCTACGTAGAAAATAAGTTAATTGCTGCTTACTGTACGCCATATGCTCATTGCTCATCGCAAGCTTGCTCGCCATAATGCTCCCCTCAAGTAAAGATACAATAAACGAGGATAAAGAAACGACGTCAATCTCAGCTTTTAATTCCTTATTCGCGATTCCTTGCTGTAAAATGTCTTGAATATCCGCTAAAAATAAATGCATGGATTGTAGCGCTTTGTTACGCAGCTCGGGATGTGTATCGTCGCTTTCAACCGCGGTATTGAGCAGCGGGCAGCCACCTACTAATGGTGGATTATGAACGACATCCTGGT
Source organism: Paenibacillus sp. 481 (assembly GCF_021223605.1). Classification (NCBI taxonomy): domain Bacteria; kingdom Bacillati; phylum Bacillota; class Bacilli; order Caryophanales; family Paenibacillaceae; genus Paenibacillus; species Paenibacillus sp. 481. Next base: position 5,104,625 of record NZ_CP075175.1, on the reverse strand, counting down.
AGACGTCAAACAGCGCAATCATTTTGTCGATGGCTGTATTGGCGCCGCCAAGCGCTTCTGTAAATCGTTCAGCTACCCGTTCTAATGCGTAATCCAACGCTTCGATAGCAAGTTCATCTTTACTGGAAAATGTACGATAAATGCCGCCTTTTTTCAAGCCTGTAGCATCCATAATGTCATTCATAGAGCAGCCAGCAAATCCTTTTTGATTAAATAATTCAGCCGACTTTTTAATGATATGTTGTCGTGTTTGCTCCCCTTTTCGCATCACAAGTCTGCAATCTCCTCTCCTTACAACCAAAAATAGAACGGCGTAAATAGAATGGATGTCATGATTCCCGTTAACCCCATCGCCAAGCCACTAAATGTGCCCTGAACCTCCGAATCAGCTAGAACTTTAGCCGTACCGACACCGTGCGCGGCCGTGCCCATCGCAATCCCTAACGAGATATCATCGCGAATGCCCGTCCATCGCAAAAATGCAGACCCACACAGCGCGCCCATCACACCTGTAAGCACCGTGAAGACGGCCGCCATCTCAGGCAAAGTTCCGAGCGATTTTGCAATTTCGATGGCAATTGGCGAGCTTACAGACTTGGGTAGCATGCTTAAAATGACATCTTTAGAGCCATGCATACTGAGCATCAGGGCGGCTACGCTTATGATCGCGACGAATGCACCGCATGTGATAGACACAATAATAGCTTTGAATTGTCTGCGAATAAGCTGGCGATGCTTATAAATCGGGACACCCAGTGCGACAGTCGCCGGACCTAGTACGAGTGACAAGATGTCCGCACCGCTCTGGTAATGTTCAAGAGGAATATTCCCTATCTGAAGCATTCCAATCAGGACAATCGCGCAAAAGACAATCGGATGCAGCCATTTGTAGCGCGCATGCAAAGTGCGGGCAAGTGCATAGACGATGATAGTAGCTGATAGGCCAAACAGCGGATCTTGTGTCCACGCTAGCAGCATATTCATAGGCCTCCCTCTTTTCGAACAGAGTTAACGGCATCATTCGTGTGGTTTACATTCACTTGCAGCTTACTTGCGACAACCCCCGTCACCCATAACACAAGCAACGTGCTACCAATTAACGTGATTCCGATACTGACCCAATGGGTCTGCAATATCGGGAGAAACGCGATCACACCAACGACATACGGAACAAAAAATAGCAGCATATGCTGCATTAAAAATTGAGCAGACCGTTCAACCCACTCTAATTTAATCCATTTAAGCCCGAGTGCCATTAAAAATAAGATGAGACCGATCACGTTGCCTGGAAGTGGAATATGAAGCATGTTGTGCAGCCCAACGCCTAAGACGTTAAAGCCCAGCAGGATGGCAAAGCCAATCATCGGTAGACCACCTTTTTGTTCATGATTTCATACGTATATGCTACCTTATTTATTGTAACATTAACGCTGAAATACGCCTATAAGTGGTATATGCCGGAACGGATGCTTCTAAGGACTCGTTCGTCTTATTTTGCGTAGTTTGCGTAGCATTTTCGTCACTTTCCATACGGTCCAATTCAATTGTCGTTGCTTCGGAAAGGACATATATTGGGGCTCCCAGCTGGTGTTGAACATCGTTTCCCACCAGTTGCGCTGGCCGTCTAAAGGGTACAGATCGCGCACGCGGCGGAAGATAGCGATGGCTGTCCGCTCCGACCATAAGTGCGGCGCTACATACGTCCCCACATGCGATAACGGCAACAAGCCTGTGACCAATTCCGTGCAGCGCTCGGTTTTTGCCCGCCAAATGAGACAGTCGCGAAGATGACTCATGGCAGTCGCATATTCAGGAGTTCCGGCTTCATACGCGCAATGCACATCTTCGATCGTCAGCTTAGCTTGTGCGCGCAGCGTATCATGCACCTTATGCACGACTGCATAGGCAACGTACCGTTCATGCGCATTGTGAACGACGATCAGTTGCAACTGATCGCTATGGACAGAAAGCAATTGCTTCAACGTTTGGCTGTAAGCAGGCGCAATATGTGCCCAATGCCTAACGACCTGCTCTAGTCCATGCACGAATTCCGCGGTCAGCGGAAAAGGCAGCAGCTCATAGCGACACAGCGGTGGACGCAATTTATCCGCAGCGACCTCGATGCGTGCGATCTCCCCGACCCTAATAAAGTCGTTGCCATAGTCGTGCAGCAGCGGCATTGCCTTACTCCCGACTGGGAAAAAGAGCACATCTAGCCCATGCTGATCCGCTTGTTTGTACAGTTCTTGCAACGCTGCATGTGCTTTTTTTAACGCTTGTGAAGCTAGCAGCAAAGAAGGTACATCCAACACAATAACCTTGCGTCCGCTTAACATGCACGGAAATTGAACCTCTCCGTGATGAACGGTAATGAGACGCTTATTGGGTGAATGGTCGTATATCCAACCACTAACCGTGTACAGCAGCCTATCGCTGCCTTGGTTGCCTTGCTCCCAATCGATACCAAAACGAGCAAGACTATGCCGCTCATATCGAAAATACCCCACTACAAACAATAGCAGCGCCATCATAAATCCTGTAATGATCGTGATTGTAAATTGCGCGCCACTAAGCGTGTAAGAGATATATTCCTCCGTACGATGAAGCGCAGCAAACGTGTAGCCGATCCATGTATAGACGAAAATAATGGCTCCTATTGCAACCATGCTGACGATGAAAGTCCCCTTCATCAAGGGGTACCGATAACGTGTATACTGCCTACGCAGCAAAAATAGAAATAGCAACATACCAGCTAACCATAACGTATGCCGCACGCTCGTTCCGATAAGAAACGTAGCAATCGCGCACAGGATAAGGGCGGCAGACGTTACGGAATAGGCACGAATCGTCCGCTCAAACAACCCTTTTAATTGCAACAGAATGAGCAACGCACCGCCAAACACGATCCCATTTGCATACGGGTATACGGTTGGCCCTAATATGTGAACTGTTAAGGCAACTTGCTTCAATTCAGGGGTAAAGAGCGTATAAATGAACAAAAAGACAGACGTCATAAACAACAAGATGACGACCGACCATGATGCTAACGATTCCCAAATCGCCTGTTGAATAAACCAAATGATGCTGCCCGTTTCAATATACGCACCTAATGTAGGATGAGCCTCATACCGCTTAACGGCAACGCCTCCAAATTCAAAGGCAGCAAAAATAAGTCCGAGCGCGAACGGAATGATGTAATACACGAGTCGATACAGCAGCAGCGCTGTAAATACAATCTGATCAGGGACTCCAATCGCGGTAACACCGAGTAACAAGGTGATATCAAACGTACCGAATCCTCCAGGAACCATACTAATAATGCCCGCAATCGCACTGACTGTAAAAATCCCAATGGCAGCAGCATAGCTAATTTGAGCATCCAGCAAGCGCAAAATGATGTACATCACCGAGCCGGCGGCTAGCCATTCAACAAAAGAAACGACCGTATATCCGAACGTCAAGCGCCAATTGGCGCTGCGTCTTCCCTTCCAGTGTGAAAAAGCTAAGTAGGCTGGAAAAAACAGCGTTACACCGATTAGCACGACCCATAGCCAGCCTTTGATATGAAGTAATACGTAAGCGGGGCATAAGCCGATGATGACGAGCAGCCCTAATAAAGATAGTCCGCTTATCATCGCGGGAGCCATCCAAGCAAGCGAGATGAGTAAGCGACTAGGCTCAGGGACGAGTTCTCGATACAATCCCGCCCGAATACCAACACCTGCTATACCGCCAAACCCGACGATCCCATTAAACGTATTCGCGATCCAAGAGACACGAAACGTCTTCCCTAATTTGACTGGAATATGTAGCGAACGGAGCAATAGCATATCGTAAAAATACATCGTGGCCACGGCCACTGCGCCGAGCACAATTAATGCCGTAAAATACTCATTTGAAATAAGACGTATCGCTTGCAGCGATTCTTTGATGGAGAAGCGGGAAATTTCTTTTTTCCCTTGGTAAATGACGAATATGCTGACCGCAATTGGGATCACAATTTTAAGGGCTTTGATGAGAGGTCTATGTTTCAATAATGCTTGCAGTCTCATTTTCAACGCATTCATGCCTAACACGCTCCTCCCTCTTGCCATGGATACATTTAGTGTGCAAAGAGGAAGGAATCATTATGCGTAATGGTTGAAAAAGTTGCTAGCACTTATTTAGCATAGGTGCTTATAGAAATGGCTGGCCGGGGAATTAAGTTTACATAATATTAATTATGTCTATATAATTCAAGCTTCATTTTCCTTGTTTCACTCCTTGTTATATTTCGCGTTACATAAAGGACAGTAAACGTTGCGCCGCCTCTTCTTTTTGCTTATCCGAAACGTGCGTATACACGGTTGTTGTCTGGATGGACGAGTGACCGAGCATTTCTTGCACGGTGCGAATATCTGCTCCGCTGCGCAGCAACAATGTCGCAAAGGAGTGGCGCAGCTTATGGCATGAATATGCCCGCCCGCGGCCAGACCGATTGCGCTCATCTTGCGATTGCAGCGTACTGAACGCTTGCTCGGCGATAAGCTGAATATTGCGCACCGATAGACGACGTCCCTTTTGCGAAATAAACATCGCGTCCTCACCAGGCCGCCATGGCGTTAAGCGGTCAGCTATCGCCAGCTCTAGCTGCGCTGCTACAGGTTCAGCTAACGGAACGGTCCGCCATTTGCGGCCTTTACCTAGTACTTCAATCGTGCGCCGCTCGCGATGGTAGTCGGATAAACTTAGCCGATGAACCTCGCCCACCCGCAATCCCGCATAAGCCATGAGCATCAGAATCGCAATGTTGCGGCTGCGGTATTTGCCATCCGAACTAGTCAGCAGCGTCCTCACTTGCTCTGGTTCCAAATAGACCGGAGCACGATTCGTCTCCGTCTTCGACTTTTTTACGCCGACTGCCGGATTTACATCCGTCCACTCCAACTCATTAAGTGCTTTGTAAAAACTTGTTAACGCACAATGTTTCCTGTTTCGCGTTGCATCACTTACCCCTGACGACTTTACACCTGCCAAAAAAGAAAGCACGTGAAACTTTTTCACCTCTTCCACGGGCTTCTGATTTAACGTCCTCAAAAATTGACAGACGTCCCCGATATAATTTCGTTGCGTATAAGAGGTATATCCCGCATTCGTCATCCAAAGGCGAAATGCTTCTATCGGCTCTTCATAGAGTTCCAACTCACTCTCAAGTGCGTAATTCATTCTATTATCCCCCTTCAGGCGATTTTGTTATGTAATCGAATCCTTATATCTATTTATCGCTCATAAGCCGCGTGGTTACGGCATTTTAACCGCTTTTTCATCGTGTTATGACAGCCTAAAAACAGCCCCAAATAACTGCGTATAATGAATATTATATGCAGTTATTGATTAGAAGTCCAAACAAAAAATGTGTCGCGTCTACAGTCACGTTGTAGAGCGACAAAAAAGTTGTTCCATACGGAAATTTGCGACACAATCATTGTTTTTTTAAAAAAAGTAAATACATCCCTATTTCCAGAAAGTCAGTTCAAATTTTAAAAAGCTAACTAGCACATTTGACCCTTCCGACTACAGATGTACCGCATCTGATCCCGAATGATCTTTTTCCCGGTTGAACTTTTTTGCGTGTTTCCTTTCGGAAGTGATTTCGTTATTATAGTTACATGCATGCAGTCAGGCGATAATCGTTAAAAAACAGCGGGATGGAGGAGATCGGATGGCGATATTTACGTCAAACGGCATATCGATTTATTATGAAACCGAAGGAAAAGGCTTTCCTTTGATCGGCATTCAAGGAAAGGACAGCAATCTGGATTGGTGGCATCCAGCAACGAGAAGCGCGCTGGCGGACAGGTACCGCTTCATTATGCTGGACAACCGGGGTTCGGGACGCAGCGGACATCCGGCGGAGGAGTACGGGATTGCGGACATGGCTACGGATGTCGTGGGGTTAATGAATGAGCTGCAAATAGAGAAAGCCTACGTACTCGGCCAATCGATGGGAGGTATGATCGCTCAAGAGGTCGCGCTTCAGAGCCCGGATCGCGTGGAAAAGCTGGTGCTGGTGTGCACGACTTCTGGCGTAACGCGCGCCGCGCTTTCTTCACAGATGCTCGAGCTGATAAATGGTGAATTCGTCCTTAATTCTCCTCAAGATTCGCTACGTCTTCTGTTCCCGGAGTTGTTCATTCGAGATAACCCAGCATTGATGGAACAATTGGCGAAGCTCATGCAGACTTATCCCGTCGAGCAGCGAACCGCATCCATTCATAACGCTGCCTATCAAAGCTTCGATTCTTATGACCGTTTGCCTACCATCTCCGTTCCAACGCTGGTCATTCACGGAGAAGCGGACTGGATCTTCACCCCCGCCCACGCAGAAATTTTGGCTCAACGCATCCCGGATGCCCAGCTCTTAATGGTGCCGGACGCTGGACATGGAGTATTTTTGCAAGCACATGATCGGATCATCGAGCGATTGGCTCGTTTTCTGCCCGCCTAGACCGAAACAGCCGGAAACCCGATTGTGACTGGGCATACAACGAACCCTTTATGGCGAACAGCTACAAAGTGGTTTCTCATCACTCTAATATTGGTCCCTAAGTAGAAAGGGCTGTCCCAAAAGTGTTCGTACGACATGAGACCATCCCAGTTGTTTGTGTTTAACAAAAGAATGGGTTGCTCCATAGTGAAGCAACCCATTCTAAAATTTGTAAGCATAATTCCTAGTTGCAGGCACTATGTTTACATAATATATATTATGTATCACTTGCTTCGTACTGGTGATATAAACCAATACGCTAAAGCAACGAATACTCCACCGCCAACGATGTTCCCAAGCGTGACAGGTATCATGTTCTGAAACCAGCCAGCAAGTGTGATTGATTCTGGATGCTGCGGGAGCAGGTAAGCTAAGCTGAGCAGCGTCATATTCGCTACGCTGTGTTCATAGCCGCTGGCGATAAATGCATACAAGCACCACCAGATAAGTACGATCTTGGCGATGTCTTCCTTCGCTCTGGCTGCCATCCATAGGGCCAAGCATACGAGCCAGTTGCACAAAATGCCGCGGAAAAACAATTCAACGAACGGCAGCTCCATTTTTTTGGCGGCAGCGGTGAAGAGCAGGTGATCTGGCCCTGCTTCTTTGAATAGGCCTGTACCCACGATTAGCAAGCTGAGCAATACGGCGCCAGCCAAGTTGCCGACGAACACGATCACCCAGTTTTTCAACGTATCGGCTACTGTTGTTCTGCGGGCCAACGTGCTCATGGTAAAAAACATATTATTTCCCGTAAACAACTCCGAGCCTGCGAAGACAACAAGCGTCAGCGCCAGTCCGAAGGACATCCCCATGAGCATCGGCTGAAACGGGGATTTTATTGCTGCAAGCGGCGCCCCTATCGAGTAAATCAGGATAATGCCGAGTCCCACATAGGCCCCCGCCAGCAAAGCAGACACCGCATAGCGCGCAGTGCTTTTGTTCATCTTCTCTTTCTTTTTAACAGCCGCTTCTATCGTCGTTTCAACGCTTGACGTAAACATAGATCAGTCCTCCCGGATACACTTCGATGGATTAGAATTCGCCTGAAATACATGGCTCAACATTTATACCGAGTGGATTGCGGGCGCAGCGATGTAAACGCGGCCTCCCTCTACCTTTAACGGGAACGAAAGAACTTGCCCCTCATCAGGAGATTGGACGAGTCCTGTCGTTAGATCGATCTTCCAATCATAAAGCGGATCGTATATGTAGCATCCCGCAACGATTCCTTCAACAAGCGGCCCACCTTTCGGATGCGGGTTGCGATTTTCCAAAGCATACACCTTATCGGTTGAAGTACGAAAAACAGCGACCTCCCATCCATTCCATTCTACTGTGCGCCCCATCTGCGGCAAGAACTGGTCAAGTGTCCCTATCGGATAAAAAACACCCTGCTCTTTCATGCATTCGTCCCCCTTCCCTATTTACGAAAAAACTTAGTTGATGGATTGGGCAGCAGGCGCCAATCTTTGGAACAGAGCCGTACACGTATCCTTGTCGTTCAGCAGTTTCCTCCACGGTTCTTCAACCTGCTGCAAAGCAAACTCGATACGTTCCACCAATGCTTTACGGTTGTCCACATCGTCAACAACTGCCTTGCGAATCGCATCCACTCCCATGCGCTCCACCCATTCCGATGTCCGTTCCAAATAGTTTCCTGTCTCTCTGTAATGCTGCATAATTGCCGCACAAAGATCGATCAACTCCTGATCCGTTTTCACTTTGCACAGTAAATCTGCCAAGCGCGCTTTAATGCCACCGTTGCCACCGATAAATATTTCCCAACCACCGTCATTGCCGACAATGCCAATATCTTTGGTGCATGCTTCGGCGCAGTTTCGCGGGCAGCCGTTGACTGCGTATTTGAATTTTGCCGGCAAATCGAGACGTTCAAACTTGCGCTCCAGCAATTCACCCATACCCATCGAATCCTGAGTGCCGAAGCGACAAAATGTCGAGCCGACGCACGTTTTGACGGTCCGAAGCGATTTGGCATATGCATAGCCGGACGGCATATCCAGCTCTTCCCATACTTTTGGAACGTCCTCTTTTTTCAATCCCATAAGGCCAATCCGCTGCCCGCCCGTCACTTTTACGCACTTCACATCGTATTTTAGCGAAACGTCAACGAGCTTTTTCAAATCTTCCGGCGTAGTGACGCCGCCATACATCCGCGGAATGATCGTATACGTTCCGTCCTTCTGGATATTCGCGTTCAAACGTTCGTTCACGAAACGCGATTGTTTCTCGTCTTCATAGGTGTCCGGATAGAGCATGCCCAAATAGTAATTCAGCGCGGGACGGCACTTGGAGCAGCCTTCCGGTTGGCTCCAATCCAGTACGTTCATCACTTCCTTGGTCGATGTTAGCCCTTTCGCTTTGATCTCAGCCACAATCTCGTCGCGGCTAAGCGTTGTGCAGCCACAAATGCCTTGTTTGATGGTGGCTTTAAACCCATCGCCTAGAACGTATTGCAGTATTTGCTCGACAACAGGTTTACAGCCCCCACAGGAACGCGTTGCACCTGTGTACACTTTGATTTCATCCAGCGTCGAAAATCCTTTTTCGGCAACCGCATCCACGATGTTCTTCTTGGTCACACCGTTGCAGCCGCACACAATTTCTTCGTCGGCCATCGCTTCTACGGAAGCTGAATTTTTGGCTCCACTGCCGCAGCAGCCAGTACCCATCAAGAAACTATAAATTTCGTCGGTCATGACTGTTTTTTGCTTAATGAGCTTTTGCAATTGAGCGGAATCGGTGATGTCCCCGAACAACACCGCGCCTACCATCACATCGTCTTTCAGCAATATTTTTTTGTACGTCCGCTTCCATTCATCCTTGTGAGCAATGACAACATGATCCGGTCCCTCGATGAATTCGCCTGTTGAAAAAACGTCCACGCCCGATATTTTCAGCTTCGTCGATAAGACGGAGCCTTCATAGGGGAGCGTATCTACACCGCACAAATGTTTTGCCAGTACCATCCCCTGCTCAAAAAGCGGAGCAACGAGCCCATAGCAGACACCGCGGTGTTCGTTGCATTCTCCAACCGCATAGACTTCTGGCATTGAAGTTTGCATGTAGTCGTTCACAAGTATGCCGCGATTCGTTTCGATCCCGCTACCTAACGCAACGGCGACATTCGGCTTAATGCCTACGGCCATAACGACGAACTCGGCTTCCAGCATCGTCCCGTCCGCGAATCTTAGACCGGAAACACGCTCGTCTCCGAGCAGTTCGACCGTTTGCTTGCCCATCGCAAATTGGATGCCTTGGCTCTCCAGCTCAGCCTTTAGCATCAACGCTGCCTGATGATCGAGCTGACGCTCCATCAAATCTTCCATCAGATGGACTACGGTTACGCTCATCCCGAGATGTACCAAACCTTTAGCTGCTTCCAGCCCCAGCAGCCCTCCGCCAATAACGGCTGCTTTCTTGTACGTTTTGGCCGCTTTCAACATCTGCTGGCAGTCGGAAATGTCCCTAAAGCCGATAACGCCTTGTTTCTTACTGCCAGGTATGGGCAACATAAACGGATTCGACCCTGTTGCAATAATGGCTTTATCGTAACACACGCGCTTTCCGCTGTCCGTCACTATTTCTTGATTCGTTTCGTCAATATGAGATACTGACATCTCGGTATGTAGCGTAATGCCGTTCTCTTTGTACCAATCCCATCCATTCAATACAATATCGTCGATCGTTTTGCTGCCATCTAACACGTAGGACAGCAAAATGCGGTTATAGTTAGGATGAGGCTCGTTGCCAAATACGGTAATATCGAAACGCGAAGTCAGTTTCAATATTTGTTCCACGGTACTGATGCCAGCCATTCCGTTACCAATGACTACAAGCTTTTCTTTATTAGGCGTCATGTTGGGAGCCTCCTCGATAGATCTCAAGTTTGTATGTCGATAAGTAAAGTTTACAGGGAAATGGCCGAAACGTTTGTGATAAACTTCACATTATTTTGATCACGCTTTACGAAAATGCAAGTGAATCGAAAGCTAAATCACGCGCAGCTTGTACACGATAGCTAAAAGATGGATGTACCGTACAATTGGGAACTCGCTAGTAGGGTACCGCCAGCATTTCGAATAAAAACCACCAGACACAAAGTCCAGTGGTTCTATGAATTCGGCTACTTTTTAAATATTTTGTTAAATGAAGGTTTCCATTCTGACAAATCCTCATAAACAAACGTTATATTGTCGCATATTTTATCTGCAACTTCGTGCAAATGTTTTATATCATTAGCCGTAAACACTATATATCCTTTGCGCCCAGTACCGTCTACAATAGTTGGTATCGTGTCGCCTTCTTTTACTAATCGATCAACTAAAACGACCTTGGATATGTTAGCTAGCCCTTTATACTTGATTTCTTTTAAGCACCTCTAATGCAAACAGAGGCAAAGCTACTATTGTAAACTGGGTACCTAATAAACTTATAGACTGCCCTAGCCAAAGTTTGTAAAAATTATAATATTTTTTATTTTCCATATTACACCTCCATTAATTCACATTTATAGATGACCAATTTTACGATGTAAGTAAGCTCAGACGAAACCTAGCCTTGTTCAAGTTCCAACAGTTGCGTTTTCATGTCCATTCCGCCGCGATAACCCGTCAGCGATCCATTTTTATCGATAACACGATGGCATGGAACCGTAATCAGGATCGGATTGGCTCCAATGGCCCTCCCTATTGCCCGAACCGCAGTCGGTTTTTGAATTTGTCGAGCAATATCCGAGTAGGACCTGGCTTGACCATACGGAATATCACATAGTGCCTTCCATACGGCTTCCTGAAAAGGTATGCCGTGATAAAAGATTGGGCTGGTGAACCGATTGAAAAACAAGTTGTTGTACGCATTTTGGAATGTAACAGCAAGATAACGAAATTACAATGACGAGTTGTTATGTAATCATACGTAGTCAGATTCACATGATTGGAGAAGTTGAACAATCTAACGATTAATAACATGAAAAAGGGCGAGGATCGCCCCCACCCATTTTCACTTCAGCATTTTCGCTATATGAGCCGATTCCCACAGCTTCGTGCAATCACGATACGAGATTTTTTTAAAGTCGAATGTGTTTAATGGTTCCGTGAACAAATCAACTTTCCGGTGTGTGCGTCAACAAAACGTATCTCCATCTGACGATCCCTATGCACCTGTCGATACATGAGTCGGTAGCGACGTTTTTTGCTTCGTCTCGAATAATCAATCTGCCATTCTAGTTTCAGATCAAGTGCATCTGAGTATACTTGACATGCCTTTCGCTCATCTACGAGCGTCGTCGATTGGACAGCTTCCAACTGAGCCGGATCAATAAATGGACCGTCCATACGTTCGAGACGCCCCGTCGTTTTGTTGACGAAAATTCGAATATGATCCATTCCGAGCCAGACATTTTGCTTGCCTATGCGGAACTCGAATTGTTCGATATCAGAATCTTTCGCTTCCTCCTGCTGCCGTAGCTGTAAATACGGAATCAGTCTAGGGCGCGCACGGACCAACAGTCGAAGTGCGATGTCCTGACATTCGTCTCGAGATAGTCGTATTCCACCTGACAAGCGGTCTTCAAAGCGCATAAACGACACCAAACTACGGCTTGCTAAATCGATTTTCGCCTTCACGGTGTCTTGCGATCGCTCACGTAAAAAAGCATCTAGCGAACGGTCCTTAGGATTCTTAGGATTCTTAGGATTCTGAGCATTCTCAGAACTCCAATCGCCCCGTCGCCACACGACGCCGGAAATTTGACCGTCCATATCGACTTCCCGCAAAAGTGCATACTGCTCAGGATCGTTTACAAGCACTTCCAGAACATCCTCCACTGTACGGATGGTACGGATAGCTGCCTCCTCCGGCAGTATCGGAAGCGACAGCCACACGGCTTGCTCTGCCGCTTCTTCCGCTTCATCGTCTCTACTAATCGCCTCTTCTTTATCATCGGCGCGAAATTTCATCCACAGATTGTCCGGCTCGTATACGATCCGCAGCTCATTGTTCTCTACATCACAAACTTCTTTATTCACGTAAGCTAATTGCAGGTTCAGCCTCACGGTACTCGCAATATGCTGCATAAGCAGTTCCTTTGCAACCAAGGCCTCCGGAGTCTTAGGCTTTGTCTGTCGTCCGAAATAAATGAAATGACTAACCAACCCACTCCGGTGAACAGCCACTCGAACACCCGATAATGGAAGCGGCAATTCCATAACAACCTGCTCATAACAAAATGTCGTCATTGAACCACTTGTCTTGATACGTGTTAAATCAAAGTGCTTCAGCGCGGTAGGATAGTGATCGCGAATAAATGTCTCGGCCTCCATGCGCAATTCATTGATTGATAACTCTGGCAAGTCACCGGCAGCTTCCTCCACGTCGATCGTGTATTTGAGCAAATCCCCTTGATCGCTTAACTCTACAGATATACTCGTATCTTTGCCAGGTTTGTCCCACAATGGGTCCTCTCCGACTTTCGTCCACACGAGTACCGCTCTTCCGCCTTCTCGTTTGTCTTCATGATAGTCTTCAATCGTTAGTTCATACGATTGTGGAATATCAAAGAGCTCCTCACTTCGCTGCTTCAACTCAGCCAGCTTTTGCTGCAATCGCTCTTGTTCGGATACGTCCGTAGCTTCACAGAGCACGTTCTGTTCCGAGCGTGTCGATTTCTCGGCGTTCGCATAATGTTGACGCAACGACTTCAACCCCCTATGTAAAATCGTTTTAATTGTACCGGATGGCATACGGAGTAAGCGTGCAATCTCCTCGATCGTCATATCATGCCAATATTTGAACGCGATCACTTGTCTTTGATTAGTGTCCAGTTGCCTAACCGCCTCGAGCAGATCAAGGCGGTCGTCGGTTCGCGGCATGGAAGCTTGCTGAAGCTCAGCGGCACGGCAATCGTCTAGCACCAGCCGCTGACGCTTGTGCAGTGCAGTCAACGCGCAGTTAATAACAATGCGGGTCAGCCAAGTCGTGAAATACTGCGGCTGTTTTAGCTTCGGCAGTCCGGACAGCGCTTTGTAAATGGCTTCGTGGACGACATCCTCCGCATCAATTTTTTGACGTACGTAATAATAAGCTATACGGTACATTCGGTCCTGCTGTGCTTCGATCAAAGCGAGAAACGCAGCGCGATTTCCCGCCTGAGCTGCTCGGACTCGATCGTTTTGATTCATGTCGCTCCCCCCTGTACATCTTTTAGACTAGCGAAAGTGCACTTTGGTTTCAATCGTTTCATAAAAATATGTTGGCTAGCCTTCCCGACCCAGAAGAAAGATGTAAGAATGCAGGCTTCTCCGCCCGTTGCATAGCTAACAAGAGATGTACAATTAAAAATAAACGCAAACAACGCGCGCCGAGTAAGTATCGACACGCGCTGGCTGCATAACTTTTATTCATCCGTCTATTTGGTAAGCATATACGAATTAACTATCCGATTTCATTTTCAACAATCGCATACTATTTAAAATGACAAGAATTGCAGCACCTGTATCACTTAACACCGCGAGCCACAACGTAAGCCAGCCTGGAAAAATGAGCATGAGTGCAACAAGTTTCACCGCAATGGAAAACCAAATATTTTGTTTAATAATACGTAGTGCTTTTCGGCTCAACTCAACCGTATGAGGGAGCTTTTCTAAATTATCCGCCATGAGGACAATATCTGCTGTTTCCATCGCCGTATCTGTTCCGGCACCACCCATTGCAATGCCAAGATCCGCTGTTGCCAGAGCAGGTGCATCGTTGATTCCGTCACCAACCATAGCGATTTTGTAGCCTTCCTGTTGCATTTTTTTGACGGCCTCCACTTTGTTTTCCGGAAGTAAATCGGCAAAGTAACGATCGATCCCAGATTGAGTGGATATTTTTCGAGCTGCGCCTTCATTATCCCCTGTAAGCATGACGACTTGCTGAATGCCAGCGTCTTTTAATTTAGAGATCGTACCCAACGTCGCAGGGCGAATCGCATCCGCTACTGCAATTAAGCCAAGTACGTGATGACGTGTACCTATTAAGACGAGCGTATTACCCTCTTGTTGCAATTCGCGTGCATAATTTGTAATGTTGTTGAGTGGCACGTTCATGTCTTGAAACAGTTTCAAATTACCAGCAAAATAGTCCGTTCCTTCGATTGTCGCTTGGGCGCCTTTGCCCACAATAGTCTGAAACGACTCCCCTTTCCGAGGAGCGATATGTTGCGCCGCGGCGTACGATAGGATCGCTTGAGCAATGGGATGCTTAGAATGTTCCTCGATCGTGCGTGCAATCGAAAGAATGCTTTCTTTCGATTCACCCCAAGTTTCGATATGGGACACCTTAGGTTTTCCTTCAGTTAACGTACCTGTCTTATCAAAAGCAATGGCATTAACCGCTCCGGCTATTTCCAAGAACGCCCCGCCTTTTATAAGTACACCATTTTTTGCTGCATTACCAATCGCTGAAACGATAGCAACTGGGGTGGAAATGACCAATGCACACGGGCAAGCAACGACAAGCAGTTCTAAGCCCTTATAATACCACTCCGCCCATGTCCCCCAACCAAACAACGGCGGAAACACAATCATCGCCATCGCTACAGCAAACACAATCGGGGTGTAAATGTGCGCGAAACGGTCGATAAACGCTTGAGTCGGCGCCTTCTTCTCCTGTGCTTCTTCCACCAAATGAATAATTTTAGCTACGGTCGTGTCCTCGACTAACTTGGTCACTTTAACTTCTAGCGAGCCGCTTTCATTAATCGTCCCTGCGTACACTACATCCCCCGGCTCTTTATCCACGGGTACAGATTCACCCGTTATCGGAGCCTGATTCACGCTGGAAACTCCTACTACAATATCGCCGTCCAATGGGATTTTTTCGCCCGGTTTAATAATAATAATTTGTCCAACAGCGATTTCTTCAACTGGTGTGCGCGAGATCGTCTCGCCACTTTTAAGCCACGCTTCCGACGGAGTCAGATCCATTAGCCCGCGGATCGAATTCCTCGTTTTTTCAATGGCGCGAGTTTGTAGCGCATTTCCGATGGCAAACAGCCACACGACAGTAGCTCCTTCAAGCCATTCTCCAATTAATCCCGCTCCGATAGCTGCTATGCTCATCAACACGTTCATATCTAATGAACGGCTTTTAATCGCGTAAAAAGCGCTTTTAGCTGGTTTATATCCGCCCGTAATCATCGCTAAAATGAAGAGAGCCGTGCTTATGTTCGAAGACACGTCAGTTAAAGTACCGATAAAGCCCAGAGCAAGCATCGCTCCGGAAAAGATCGTTAGCGACAAATCTACTTTTCCCTTATTCTGCGGACGCTGTCCACCTTGTCCAGCCTGTCCGCCTTGCTCGCGCTGCCTGGTTGCCAAAGTTGCAGTGAACCCCACTTTAGCGACTTCATCCATAATCGTTTGCACATCGTTGTCATGTACGATATGCATTTTCCCTGTCGAAAAATTCACTTTGATTGATGTAACAGCAGGTTGACTCTTTAAATGATTTTCAAGTGTTAACGCACAGGAACTGCAATCCATTCCCTCGATAAGATACGTTCTTTTATTTTTATCTGTATCTATCGTTTCGGCTGTAAAACCTAGCTTCTTCAAAGCTACAGGAATCTGTTCCAACGCAGTCGGATCTGTGGATACGATTTGCATTTTGGCCGTGTTGTAATTGACTACAACTTGTTGGATATGATCCAATTGTTTTAGGCTCTTTTCGATTGTAATCCCACAAGCGGGGCAATCCATTCCGTGAATTCGGAAGCTTGCTTGAAAGCCTGAAGCGACACGTTCCTCCGCCTGACCTTGACTAGGGGCAGAGTTGCAATCATTTTTATCGCTGCAGCAAGACGTATGTTGCTTCGTTTCGATGTTGACAGTACTACCACATTCGTCATCCGCGCAACACGAACCATTTGCTTCGTGAGCTGGCTTCGTTTGAATCACAGCGACATTGAAGTTCTTTTTAGACACTTTCTTTTTGAGAGCTGTTGAGCCTGTTTGCGTCTCTTTCACGGGATGTCTCTCCTTTGGTTCAGATGGTTAAGATCAAGGCCAAGTGTTACGCTCCATTACGAACAACACCTTGGGCATACATCTTGGATGAAGTACGTTCTATGCGTGGCTTCCATCATGGTTGTCTTGCGGCTGGGCATCGAATACGACTTTATAGATACGGCCCAAAAGCTTAGGGATCTTGAGCAAAACGGGCTACGTTGTAATGGAGAAAAAAGTGCTCGTCCCCTACTTTGTAGGAGGAACATGTATAATCGCCTAATCCAACGAAGGTAACCGGATCCTTATCACTGGCCATTGTAGGTTGATTTCCAATAGAAGGCTGCTCGCTATACCGGACAGGTTGCTTGCTTTGTCGCCTTCGCTATTTGTAGTTTGTTTTAAAGTTAAAATAACACATAAACGCATAACATTCAAATAATCATTTAAATATTTTAATGAAATAAAAAATAAAAAGCGCCTAATTGGCGCTCGGACTGGTATCTCCTATTTTTTGATCCACTACTTGATCGGCTGTTTTGAGCAGAACCGTCTAGTTAGTGCCGCCAGCGTGTATCCGTGGGAAAATGTATAGTTACCGTATCATCCTCCTCATTTCATGTTCATTTATCCAAACTTCGCTTGGATGAACTTATCTACTTCCGACGTCCGCTTGTACTTGTTTTTTTTCACAAGATTCATAAATTTCTGTAATTGGGTTAAGAACGGACTATGTACGGCTTCTTTATTTGCCAATATCTCGTGATATGCTTTTACTGCTTCAGGTTGCATGATCTTGGTATTGTAATCGAATAGTGGAGTGTGGTTCATGCCATAGTAAATGGTGAATTCATAGCCATCGAATTTCTGCTTGATCGTAGATGTGCGTTGTGATTTCGGATAGTCTTTTGTAAAATTCTCCATTGCTAATGCTCGAGTTACTAGTCCTTCATGTAGTCTGGCGTTTCCCTCATCTGGTATCATCATTCGATCCGTTTCGGCAGCCATAATTTCAATATATTCTTTAATGTCCGGACTGACGCTACTGCTAAAAGGTATCAGAACAGCGTAATCCATGAACGGAACAATATAAGCATCAGACATGACCAATTGATAGCCGCTCGCGTACACTTCCTTAAGTAACTTTTTCAAACTTGCATCTTTTGTCAAGGCAATCGTCTGCTCTATTCGTTGTCCATCGCGATGCACTTTTCCAAGCGCTGTTTGGACTTTGTGGTTACCTAAACGTTTTTCTATCAACTCTTCCTGAACGAGAATGGCATTTTCCAGCTTAAGAACCATTGCTGTCGCTTGATCTTTCGATAGTTTATTCAGATTTGCTTTAAAGTACGTGATCGCTTGCGGAATCTGGTTCGCCTTCTTCAGCATCGTCTCGAACGTAGCGGCGATCGAAGATGGCGATCGGTCAATTGTTGTGGCCGTCCTTTTAAGATGATCTGCGGGTGATGGATGCGAAGAATGAGCCGCTGCAACGCTTGCGATTTGCACAGATAAAGAGAGCACCGCGATAGTTGCCACCATGACATTCAGCTTACGGGATCTAAGGAACATTGTTATTCTCCTAACCCAAATATGTATTTTTGTTAATACCGTACTTTGTTAATACCGTATATAGCCTGCATGCTCGTTGTATGTTTAACGAACCCAGTTGCTTCAAAGTTGCAAAATTGATAATACGTATTTCCATCTCAGCAATTTGTTTTGTGGACAGCTCGACCAGAATCAAGCGAAATGAATAGCTGTTTACGCTGCAACACGAAAGTGAGTATGATATGTTGTATATAAAAGGAGTTGATCGCATGGTCCCCCTGTTTGTACGCATCGATGGATGTGGCTCTAAGCAAAGAGTTCCACAAAATCTTTGTTTAGGGCCTCTATCATACTAAAGGTGGAACTCTTTGCTTCTCTATATACCGAATCATGCTATATAGATAGGAGCAAAGCTGATGAAATACCAAAATGCACAAACGATATTACCAGAAGAACTGGTTCGCCATATTCAACAATATGTACAAGGAAGCTACTTGTACATTCCCATTAGACAAGAACGTAAGAAGCAATGGGGTGAGTCTTCCGGGTCTAGGCAGATGCTTCAAGACCGTAACGCTGCGATTGTGCAAGCTTATCATTCAGGAATCGCTGTCAACATTCTCGCACAACGCTACTTTTTGACTGAGCATAGTATTAGAAGAATTATCCGTGAACAACGGCGCGTACAACTTTGAATCTGTACCATGATTGTCCTTTCTCCTTCCACTATCCTTGTATTAAGATCATCACAAGGACTTGTGATTAGGAGGTACGTATGTACGACTATCATCTACTCGATATCGAGTTTGAGTATGACGCTCAAACACAAGTCATCACCCCAATCATACTTCGTGATGCACGCGAAACGATTCTTGTCGACTGCGGGTATCCAAACTTTGCGCGTCTCCTTAAAGAGGCGGCTATCCGTTACGACGTCACACTCGAATCGATCACCAAATTGATCGTGACGCATCACGATATGGATCATATCGGTTCGCTCGCTGCGTTGAAGCGGGCGTACCCTCACATCGTCATCATCGCGCACGAGTTGGAAGCTCCGCACATTGATGGGACGAAAAAGTCACTTCGACTTGAACAAGTGGAAGCAACGTTTGACGTGTTGCCGGATGAAGCAAAGCCGCATGCGGAACAGTTCATGAACCTCCTACAATCGATCGAGCCAATTGCTGTTGATCGGATCGTCACCAATAATGAGCAGCTGCCTTGGTGCGGCGGCATCGAAATCGTTCACACACCTGGCCATATGCCTGGTCATATGTCGTTGTATCTCCCTGCCAGCAACACGTTGATCGCAGGAGACGCTGTTGTCATCGAGCAAGGGCAGCTCAATATTGCCAATCCTCAATTTACATTGGATTTGGATGAGGCTATCCGTTCCGTTCAACGATTGCTTGACTATGACATTGAGCAAATCATTTGCTATCACGGTGGTTTATTTCGCGGCGATGTAAAGCAAGCGCTTAAGCAACTCATTCATGCATATACGTCGTAATGCACATGTGCTATAGAAAACATAATAAGAGGACGCCACCCAAACGAAGGCATGGGAGCGTCCTCTTGTTGTACTACCGGGCAGGATCGTTAAATAGCACACACATTTAAATAAACATGCTACTTTTCACTTCATTTTAACAAAATGGAGATCGAACTATACACCAATAACATGGCCATAATGATATTAAACGCTTGTCTGTACTGTGATAAAAATGTTTGGAACATAGAACCAAATAAACTCCAACAACATGTACTCATCAAGCCAACAATCCCCAAAAAAAGCGAGAAAACCAAGTAGCTGAAATAGGAGGAGTAATAAGGAAGAATGAAGGTGGCTACTACTGTCATGCCAAAAAGAATCCCCTTTGGATTAACAAACTGCAACAACGCACCTATTAAGAAAAAGTGTGTATGGCCGCCATCCTTGTTGTCAGAACTGTCTTTACTAGTAAGTATACTAAAAGCTAAATATAACATATAACCGACTCCCAACATGGTCAAAGGAAATTCAATAATTGGCATAAGGTTTGTAAGCCACAGATTTAAAAAAATACAGGCTAATGTGACAACAAAAAAGCCAACACCGACTCCTAAACAAAATCGTATCGTTTTTTTAAATCCATGTGTGTTCGCAAACGCCATCGCCATAATATTGTTGGGACCTGGAGTAAAACTGGTAATTAACACAAATAACAAGAATGATAATAAAGGCACTTTTGAACCACCCCTCCACACTGTATGTTATAATGTCTGAAACGGACAATATAACGTAATTCTTTATATCGTACATAATGGACGTTATATTGTAAACAAGGAAGGAGTGATTTTATGGAAGAAATTCAGCTTATTCTTGCAAAAAATTTAAAGGCGATTCGAGAGAAGGAAAAATTAAGTTTAGAAAAGGTCGCTGAACGAAGTGGGGTAAGCAAAACCATGATCGGGCAAATTGAAAGAGGAGAATCAAGCCCCACGCTGACAACGATTTGGAAAATAGCGAATGGATTAAAGGTTTCGTTTACTTCGCTTATTAATCATCCGCAGCCTGATACTAAAGTGGTATTGAGAAACGAGATGCATGTATGGTCTGAGGACAATGGAAGGTATCGCGTGTATCCCAGCTTCCCTTTTCAAGAGGATAGACGATTTGAAGTTTACGCGGTTGAAATCGAAAAAGAGGGAGTACTAAGTTCGGATTCCCACAGAGGAGGTACAGAGGAATTTATCACCGTATTTGATGGAGAAGTCACGATACGTGTCAATGAATGCGAATATATATTACGAAATGGGGATTCAATCCGATTTAAGGCGGACAGACCTCATACCTATTATAATTCTGGAGAAACATTAACTCGTTTAAGTATGACGATCTATTACCCAGCTAACTGAGAAATATATCGCCTTGATGAGTATGGTCCTCCGCGTGTATTTTACCAGTAATATAAGTTTTCCAGTAATGTAAGTCTTTCAGTCGTTTGAATCATACCAACACGCGTGTTTATGTAGATTATTGTGCCTAACAAAAAAAGCCCATGTATGGGCTTTCAGGCTGTCGAGAAAGTATAATTAGTTCTTAACGGTTACCATAGTGGCTATATCGCCAGATTTACCTCGTTTTGATTTCTAACGGTTATAGGTGAGCTTATTTCGCCAATTCCATTCAAAATCCAGCTGTTTCATCGTAATAAGCGCCCTCATAACCGTTACATGTTGAATGGGTTCATATTCGCTGACATAACAACTGTGGCGACCGTTAGGAGAGCAGTCACAGTGATTCAACTGACTACCAACGGTTAGGACACAAGGGATCAACTGACTACCAACCGATAAATGCGAAGCTGCTTGCCATTATCTCAATGAAGAGAGACCCTCGTCGTAACAAAAAGGGGGTGCTCGACAAGCTGAAAGCCCATGTATGGGCTTTACTTGGGCTCGGCCTGTTTGATACGGAGCATTTGTTGCAGCAGCTTCGCTACTTCCTGCTCTGGGAAAGCTGCTAAAAGAACTTCCTCAAATGTGACGAGTGCCCGATCAAGCTTATGTTGGCCAATTGGCGTTAGCGAGGTATAAATGCTTCTTCGATCATCCCTGCAAGCCATTCGTTCCAAAGCACCACAACCTTTGGCCTCAAAACGGTTGACGAGTCTGGAGACCGCACTCTGACTTAAACCAACCATAGACTCTAGTTGCTGTAGCTTTAATTTCTGTTCTGGAGCTTCAGACAAAAACAAAAGTAAATAAAACTCTTTTAAAGACAGGCCATAATTCTCTTGCAACTTCGCTTCCAATTCAATCGTTATTTTCATTTGTATTTGTGTTAAGTTCAACCAATTTGCGATAAAGTCGTTATTAAGAACGTTACCCATCTCCCAGTTCCTTCCTAAGCATCAAACTATTCTTTCCAAGCATTCATTTTCCCGCTCAATTTCAATATTATAACATCAATCGTCAAGTAGACGCGATGGCTCTACTTCCATGCGGGAAAGCAATCTACAATGGATTCCACATCCTCAACACAGGGCCCCACTTTGTACAAAAAGAGACCGCTACGTGAATAGGTCGGCCTCTACAATTATACGTCTTTCTCTATTTATTTTTTACTAGGATAACTAGCTCTATATTGTACTGGAACGTCTGTCTCCTTCTGAAGCTGGTCAGCCGCCTCTAGTGTCCAATAAGGATTTCTTAGCATTCCTCGACCTACTGCAACGAGATCAGCCTCTTCGTTGCCGATTATCGCGTCAGCAAGCGCTGGCTCATCTAATCTTCCGACTGCAATCACAGGAACACCGAGATTATGCTTAATGGCTCGAGCCAGCGGCACTTGATAAGCGGCATGCGCACCAGGTTTGTCTTTCGTTCCCAGCGGCCCAACCCCAACAGGGCTTTCGCCCCCAGTGCTAATATGGAACATGTCTACTCCGGCTTCCTTATAGGCTTGGCTAAACGCGATACTCTCTTGAATGCCATATCCGCCTTCGACATATTCTTTCGCCGAGATACGCATAATTAATGGCATTCCTGCTGGCATTTCGCTTTTGGCTGCACGAATCACTTCTGTTCCGAACAGAGTCAGATCGTGTCCATACTCATCTGTTCTTTGGTTCGTTAACGGCGAATGGAACTGATGAATCAGATAGCCGTGCGCGCCATGAAGCTCGATTACATCGAATCCAGCTTTGATAGCCCGCGCCACACCTTGCCGGAATTTTTCAACCATGTCTTTTACTTCAGCCGTCGATAATGCTCTAGGTGTTTTAGATCCATTGTCAAAAGGAATTGCGGATGGCGCCACAGGCACTGCCGCATGTTCGGCTTTACGTCCAGCGTGCGCAATTTGAATACCTACCTTGGCGCCGTATGTATGACAAGCCTCAACAATTCTCGCCAACGGCGCAATATGATCGTCAGACCAGATACCGAGGTCGTAGTCAGAAATTCGACCATCTGGCTCAACATCGGTCATTTCGATAATAATTAATCCCGCCCCACCAATAGCGCGGCTCACATAATGCGTATAGTGCCAATCGGTTGCGATTCCATCTTTGTTACTAACCGAATATTGGCACATTGGAGGCATAACTACACGGTTTTTCAACTTCAAGTCCATCATTTCGTAAGGGCTAAATAAATGTGTCATCAGAAATCTCCTTCCGGATCGTACAGGATTTGAATGAGAATGAATATGTTTAATGGTTTTGTAATTTACATGCATGTGCATGCATTTAATATAAGGAATTCAGAAAATTCTGTCAACCTTAAATTTCAAGTTAGGCATGAATACCTTTGCGGATGGTGTCAGCTTCGTTGGTACTATCCCTTGTAGCATAAAGCGTATCTAGTCGGATTTAAGCAGAAATAGCTTTGGGATGTTACGACAACAGCGTTACAATAGTATAAGCAAAGGGCACTTCGGGCTATTCAAATGGTTGCGTAATGGGTCTTATCGATTGGAGGAATAAGATTGAACATCGGAATGGCAAGAAAAAATGCTGCTGAATGGGTTAACCATTTTGCTAGAAATGAAGCAACGGGAGTCACCACCCACCTACTTCTCGTAGCGGCACAACATAATCCTACAATAAGGCTGCGGTACGTTGCTGTAAGGAAGATTTTGTTGCAGTATGGACTCATGAATCGATACTCCGAATTGTTAACGTTGCTTGGTTGCGCTGCAATAACACCTCAACGTGTAACTCATCACCTGAAAGATATCAATCCTTTATCCCTGCATTTGAAGATATCATCGCTGACCAAGGGATTTGTTCGATTCCTGATATCAAGTGCTGAGTTGAAGAAGTTCATCAATATTTGCCTACACTTTGGCACACTGCCGAGGATATCCTTGCAAGAAGCTGAATGTTGATATGGCTTGCCGAGAAATTTTTGGATATGACTAAGCAGCAGCACTGTATTGAAAGCGATAAAATAATTAAAAAGCTGGAAAGATGGTAGAAAAATGGAGATCAGAACATTTCTTGATTCAGATATTCGTCAAATTGTCTCCCTGTTTTACGAAACCGTACATTCGATAAACAAACGTGATTATTCGCACGCGCAACTTCATGCATGGGCACCCAAAGATGAAGAAACGCTCAAGCTGATAACTTGGAATGACTCTCTGCGTAATAACATCACCTATGTTGCCGAAATCAACGGGACAATCGTTGGTTTTGCTGACATGACTCATCATGGTTATTTAGATAGACTTTACGTTCACAAAAATGCTCAGAGACAAGGAATTGCTTCAGCTTTGGTGAACACACTTGAACATGAAGCCAGAAAGTTAGGACTTATCGAAATGGTTACAGATGCAAGTATTACGGCTAAACCATTTTTTGAACGACGTGGTTATCATATCGTGAAGTCGCAGATTATGGAACGAAGAAATGTTACATTAGCTAATTTCAAGATGATTAAGAACATCTGAATCACTGACTAAGATTGTCCCTTTGACTTTCGTAGCTATTAAATAAAACCAGTCCAAAACACGAAAATAACGTGTTAGACTGGTTTTTCACGTTGTTGCTCTAATAACGGCTGCTCAACTTTATCGCAAGCTGATTTCAATTCTTTCCAACCATTCGTTCATCAGTGATTCAAAGACATCCTGCCGCTCGATCTGGAGGTAGTGACCGGCCATATCCACCACGGCGAACGTCCCCCTTGGATAATTGTCCATCAAGCGAAGTGCATCTTTGAAACCGGCACCGGCATCTTGTCGCCCCGTAATCACTAGTGCTGGATATTCGTATGGTTGCACATTGTCCACATCAAATGTGAGCGCGTAACCATTTTCGCGTATGTATTGTATAAATTTAACGTTCATCTTTTGAGATGGGATGATGACATCATCCCGATATCTTTCCCATTCACGCTCCCCATGTACAACGGCAGCTTGTGCATAATGAGTCGCATCTTCAGGCGATAACCGTAACATGAGATCCGGATCTGCCTTAAGAACACGGTGTTCTGGCAAACAGCGGTCAGCATAGTTTGGAAACATCAACGGACATAGGAGCATAATCCCACGAATTTGTTCCCTACGCAAATAAGCAGCACCACGAGCAAGATAACCACCGTACGACTGGCCAACGACTAAGAATGGTTCGTCCGGAATGAGTTGATCCAGAAGTTCCAACACCTTTTTTAAAATATCATCTGAATTTAAAATGTCATCCGCTGGAGCGGAATCACCCATTCCAGGTAAGTCGATATAGATTCGCTTCCATCCCTCACGGTTGCTGAATACGGGTTCCATACTACGTAACAACACTTGGTGATCTAATGTCCAGCCGTGCAGGAATACAATAGGAAATCCTTCTCCGATAATCTTATAGTTGATCATGATAGTCTCCCCTTCTCAGAGCCTTTGCTCGATTTGATTATACTTCCAATTTTTAAATAAGTCATTATTGATTGTTCCTAGATTTGTAAGCGAAAG
Source organism: Paenibacillus sp. 481 (assembly GCF_021223605.1). Taxonomy (NCBI): domain Bacteria; kingdom Bacillati; phylum Bacillota; class Bacilli; order Caryophanales; family Paenibacillaceae; genus Paenibacillus; species Paenibacillus sp. 481. Next base: position 5,079,082 of record NZ_CP075175.1, on the reverse strand, counting down.
GTTGTAATAACAACAATGTGCGTTGCATCATACATGTATCAACTATATGATAAAGGGAAATTCAGGATATTGTTAGACATATAAATGAAAGGGGCGTAGCAAATGGAGTATGTCGTTCGTAACATGACAAAAGATGACTGGGAACAAGTTAAATCGATTTATGAAGCGGGCATTGCCACAGGAAATGCCACATTGGAGACGCAAGCGCCTACGTATGAAAAATGGATAGCAAGTGCTCATGCGGAGTGCTGCTACGTCGTTGAAGACGGATCACATATTGTAGGATGGTGCAAAATAGGTCCGGTATCTACGCGTCATGTATATGCTGGTGTAGGAGAAGTAAGCATTTATGTGCACCCCGATGCGAAAGGAAAAGGTATCGGTAACCTTCTGCTTCACGCGCTCATTGAGGGCTCGGAACAACAAGGATTTTGGACTTTACAAGCAGGAATATTCCCCGAGAACAGCTCCAGTATCCATTTACATAAAAAGCATGGCTTTAGAGAATTAGGCACTCGTGAGCGTATCGGAAAGCGCAATGGAGTATGGCACGATGTTCTCCTCTTAGAAAGAAGAAGCAGCGTCGTGGGAATAGATTAAAGAAGAAATCATACAACCCTGAACGTTACACGATTCAGGATTGTATGATTTTTTTTAGTGGCTTACTTGCAGGCCCTTCTAACACAGACCCATCAATCGAAAATCTAGAGCCATGACAAGGGCAATCCCAGCTTCGATCACCTACGTTCCACTCCACCTCGCACCCCAAATGGGTACATGTCGTATCGACGATATGCAGCGTGCCGTGCTCATCTTTGTAAGCCCCCGCCCTTTTACCATTAACGGATACGACGGCTCCCTCATCATTTGACAGGCTCTCAGGTTTTTTGCGAACGATTTCCAGCTTGCCTCCAATGAGATGCTTGGCTACATCCACATTTTGAACAATGAAAGTTTTCACATCTGGAACAGCATGAAATCTAGCAGGTGTATATAACGCTTGATAATTATTTTCTTTCCCTGTAATCAAGTCCCGCAGCAACAGAGCGGCGGCCGTTCCGGTGCTCATGCCCCATTTTCGATAGCCTGTTGCTACATAGACGTTAGGGGTTAGCGATGAGATGTGCCCAATGTAAGGTAAGTTATCTAACGTAACTAAATCTTGAGCAGACCACCGATAAGCAACCTCTCGTATGCCAAACGTTTGGTGAGCAAAATCTTGCAGGGCCTCATAATGCTGGATCGTGCATATGCCTTGCCCCGTCTTATGGCTTTCTCCACCGATTAATATCAAATTGTCCCCGTTGCTATGCGTCGCAGCGCGTACGGAACGTTTGGGGTCGTCTGCGCTTATATACATACCGCCCAAGTATTTTTTCTCACATTTTACCCCAATGACATAGGATCGTTCAGCATACATTCTTGCAAAATAAAACCCCATGCCGTCTATAACTGGGAAGTGAGTGCATGAAACGACGTGCTTACAAGTTATGTTGTGGCCGCCACTTGTTACGACAACAGGGCGAGTGTCTGTTTCAACCGTTTCTACCGTCGTATGTTCATAGATCATTCCACCAGACTCCGTAAACAATTGAACGAGCTTACTTAAGTACTTCAGCGGATGAAATTGAGCTTGCTTGCGCATGACGATAGCCGCTCGAATAGGAAGCGGAAGAGCGATTTGATTGACTATTTCACCTTTGATTCCTAACTTTTCATAAGCGGCCAGTTCTTTTTCAAGCTTACTTATAGATGCCTCCGCATTCGTATACACATAAGCATCTTCCTCACCAAAATCACATTGAATGTTGTGTTCCTCAATGATTCGTTTGATAAATCGTAAAGCGGCGTCATTGGCTTCGTAATATAGCTGTGCCTTTTCTTGACCAAAGTTGCTAATCAACTCGTCATAAATCAAATCATGCTGCGCCGTTATTTTCGCGGTTGTATGTCCCGTTGTACCATGAAACAGTTGCCCCGCTTCTAATAGAACAACGTTTAGCCCTTCTTTTGCTAATAAATAAGCGGTCGTAATGCCCGAAATTCCTCCGCCAACGACAACAACCTCCGCTTCACGATGTTCAGTAAGCTTAGGGAAAGAAGGATGGCTTATTGAATCCCACCAGTAAGACTCCGGAAATTGGGGCATATCATTAAACATCAAGGATTCCTTATCCATCAATATTCCTCCTGAAATAGGAAATAGGGACTCTCTTGATATTCATTTCCTTGTAAGCACATCTTTAATCAAAGCACCTTGTTGGATCATGGACAACGACTAAAAAGTCTATTTTTATCAAATGTGAAGTGAAAGATTATGTTCGCGAGTCGCGCCTGATATGCACTGGCATTCAATTGTTTAGAGAACTCAAAGCGATAACGATCGGCGAATTCTCGAATATTTTGCCCCTCTCCATCGTTTGGATCGAACACCATTTTAATAGGTGCGTATAGTTGATTAATTACCTTTCGCGATCGTTCTCTTGGCTTTTTTAACAATCCTACTAGTCGCTTTGGTTGCAGCACCCTGTTCCCATTCTTCACACAAGGCGATCACCCATTCAGGTTGGGTTTTGCTAGCATCATTCAACCAGTTACCAACGGAATCTTGGACATACTTTGCTGGATCTGATTTTAATAAATGAAGGATAGGCAGGGCTCGCTGAGGTTCTTGTTTTAAGACTTCAATATGCTTGCACCACACACCACGAGGACGAATGGATTCAACGGAAAAGCGACGAATGTTCTCATCATGACTTGCAGCCCATTCTGCCAACCATTTCACACTCTCATCTATATCTTTCGCAAGGTCTTCCCTAATAGACATCCAGGCGATTTCACGAACACCAAAATGACGATCAGCAGCAAAGGGTTTAATATATTGCAATTTAGCTTGGATCGAGCTATTAGGTTCGGTGTGCATAAATGCCGCCCAACATCGAACACTATCAGACACATGATTCAAACACTTTAAGATAACTTCTGCTTGAACCTTACTACTCTTCCCACTCATAACCTGCGTTAATACTGAGCCGATCGTACGAATGGCTTGCATTCCGGATACCGTGTTGTGCCGATCTACTTCTAATAAGATAAATGGGATATCTTCGCTTTCCAAACCGATCGATGGTAACACATGTTCTAATAACGTACGATGATTAACAGCTAACCACTCCGTCAGGTTCACACTCGCTATCTTCCCTTGATTAAGAAATAAGATCACTTCCTGTGGAATATTGGCCGCTTTACTAGCTCCTGTTCGGTTTAACAACTCTTCACTTATCAGCATACATCATTTTCCTCCCTTATTAATAACAATAGACAACTTATAGTTCGCGTTCTTATTTAATGCTGTTAAAAATAGATCCAGTTCCTCGTTAGATGGAAAGCGGCACTCCAAAAGATAACAGCTTTCCCCACTAATCTTAAAATTGTGCATAAGATACGCTTGCTAATTTTCAATAAAGGTTAAAAAAGGGGCTTATCCACCGTTTCCGAACATGCCGAATCAGCACAAACGGAATCCAACTGTAGATTTACCGCTCCCTATCGAGGCAATCATACAGGTTGATGCCGTTATTGTCACTCACCTTCATCCGGATCATTTTGATGCGGTTGCTACTGAAGTGCTGTCTAAAGATATGCAAATTTTTGCTCAATCGGAAATGGATGCAGATGTGATTAAAAAGAAGGTTTTCAAAACGTACAATCTCTTACTCATGGTACCATGATCGATCAAATGAGCTTGACTCGGACAGATGGCAAACATGGGACAGGCGAAATCAGCAAGCTAATGGGAGCAGTGTCAGGTGTCGTCTTTAAAAATCCTGTCGTCGAGACCTATAAGGAAGCGCCTCAAGCGACGATTATCGTCTCCCATCTGGAAGCGCTTAACCACAGCTTATTAACAAGAGCAGAGTTAAACCATTTTATTGATGAACAAGGTCATACTACGAACATATTAGTTCCTAATGATGGTGATTCGATCGCGATTGTATGAGATGCCTGTTAAGCAGTCACATAACGAAGCAAAAACCAGTATGGATGACCATACTGGTTTGATTGTGATTCCTATTTACATTAAAATCTTGCAGCCAATTTTGTCACTTCGTCCAAACCGTCCGCAATAATTTGTTGCGTGCGATCCGTATATTGGTTGTGGCCTTCAATAACAACTGTTTCTGGATTTGCGATACCCCAGAAGCCAAGCAATGTCGTTACATAGTTAACCGCCATTTCGAGCGAAGCCATTGGTTCAGCAGCGTAGTCCGAACCACGTGCGCTTAAGATGGCCACTTGTTTGCCATTAACAAGTCCTACTGGGCCTTCAGCAGTATATTTGAATGTTTTTCCTGCTTGAGAAAGATAAGAAATATACGTTACGAGTGGCGCTGGGACTGCGAAATTCCACAATGGGAACGCGAATACAACCTTGTCAGCTTCTAAGAATTGGTTCAAATATGTTTCCATAAGATCCGCGATTTTTGCTTCTTCAGCTGTTAATTCTAAACCTTGGCCACGTTTGTACAAACCTGTAATAGCCGTGTTGCCGTAGTACGGAAGTTCAACATTGAACAAATCCAGTTCCGTAATTTCAGCATTTGGATTCGCTTCTTTAAACGTGCTTACAAATGTTTCATACATTTTGGAGCTAATCGCTTGCTCCGCTGGACGGTCGTTCGCCTTAATCAATAATACTTTAGTCATTGTTTCATTCTCCTCTGTATGTGAATTATCTTTTTTATTTCCAAACAACTTGCTGAAAAAACCCAATCTTCTCACCTATACTTTCAATAAAAATGACTGACGAATGATGAATCCAGCTCTGTTGCGAGTTCACCTACTCAACTACATGTACTCGACTGGACTTATGTAAGTAAGTTTACTCCGGAAATATCACTATGTCAAGTATCTTTATTTTGAGACTCTTCACTTCGTAAAACGACATAAAGTGTAATCTCTCCTTGTTATGTCTTCGTTTGATGGATACGTTCATCTTATTAGCTCCAACTAAGTTGCTTACGATTCCTGTTGTGGCCCCACCCGAACAGATGAATTAAAACGTTTAACACCAGGTATTACACAGAAAATGCTTACTGAACAATTAAAGAGTCTTGAACAAGACAAGATCATTTTACGAAAAGTATACAATCAAGTCCCTCCTAAAGTAGAGTACTCACTGACAGAGACGGTGAATCGTTAAAAAAGCTCTTGAAGGTACTGTGTGATTGGGGAGGAGACTATATTCAGTATAGGTATCCAGATGGTGAAGTCACAGTAAGAACGAGTGAGGATGAAGTGTAAGTAAGAAAGACGTTCAGCAAGGTTCAGCATGACCCTAATGAACGTCTTACTTTTTTAGTTCATATTACGCATACTAACAAATTTCAATCACGCAAGATTTCAATCATGCAATTTTTTAATAAACAGAACCCGATCTTGCCCGACTCCATCATAGTCTACAACAGCTTGTACACCATCACCCAGAGCGCTTCCATTCTCAACTAAAAATCCCATTCGCGTGTGATATGCGATCGAAGCATTATTAACTGGTGATGTGACGCAGCGCACGAGTGTACATCCTTTCCCTTTAACGGTTGCGAAAAACCGTTCATACAAGCTTCTCGCAATTCCGGAATTTCGATACGCTGTGTGCACACCAACAAAGTGAATATACGCTTGCTCTGGATACGATTGGGAGACAAACCCGATCAAAAAACCAACGATCTGTCCATCTTGCTCGACTACATAACTCGTATCTTGGAAGTGCTGAAAAAAGAGCTTTGGCAACATGTCAGCCATCTGCCGACCACCCCACCACTCATCAATTACGGAGATAACCGGTATGTAGTCAGTCTCCCGTACGTGCCTAATGTTCATATATAGCATCTCCTCTAAATTGAACTCGTATATTCAATGTTGGTTCCTTTTAATACGTCTCTCCTTACCAACGCTATTAAACATAATGTTGTTCCGAAGCCCCCTATAAACAACGTAGTCTGAAGCCCAAACACAGAAACTAAAAATGCGCTAGCAAAACTCCCCAATGCCCAAGCTCCCCAATTAAGCGTACGCTGTACAGCATTTACTCTGCCTAGCATGTGACTTGGTGAGACAAGTTGTCGTATGGTTGCAGCGTAAGGGGCAAATACACCTTCTCCCATCCCATGTATGATGCTTACAGCCACTATACCGTAAACAGTCCCCAAATATCCCATGATCGGTATAAAGGACAGACCTATAACGGATACAGTAGCGCTATAAGTAAGCATTTTTGTATTATTCATTTGTTGACCTTTTTTGATGAGTATCGTATTGCCTATTACAAATCCCACCGCTGCCGAACCTACAACAAAGCCTATTTCAAGTTCAGATAGACTCATTACCTTATAAAGGAATATGACTAATATGCTATATAGTATGTATTTGAAAAAGCCGTAAACAGCGCCGCAGCTTACAATTGGTTCCAGTACGGGGTGGCTTTTAAAATATATTAATCCTTCATATATGTTTTTATATATGGATTTTATATTTACGTTTGTTAAAGAGCCCTCTGTATGCGGTTTAAACCTTGAAATACTTAATACAAACACAAAACAAACAAAATACGTTACTGCGGTAACAGAAAATGAGCCTGTTAATCCAACTACAGTAAACACGATTCCTGCTAGCATAGGACCAATTACGGTAGCAAGAGACTCCGAAAGGGCTAGTTGAGCATTTCCTTTTTTTAAGTTGTCTTTATCTGTTACTATTTCCGGTAAGAAAGAAGGAATGGCAATGTTGTAAAACGTAGTGAATATTCCATATACAAACATGAAAAACACCAATAAAGGAAACGTTATTGTATTTGTTACAGCCAGTATGAATACGGTTAAAAGTAAAGCGCTTTGACCTATACTACAAATGAGCAAAACCTTTTTCCTATGGAGGATGTCTATCAAAGCACCGGCTACTAATCCGAAAATGAGATAGGGTATGAATATAATTCCACGAAGCAAGGCAGCATTCGCCTCACTTGTTTGTAGCACCTCTAACGCAAACAGAGGTAATGCTACTACTATAAACTGGGTGCCTAGCAAACCTATAGACTGTCCTAGCCAAAGCTTGTAAAAATTATAATATTTTTTGTTTTTCATCATACACCTCTATTTATAAATGACCACGTTTACGATATAAGTAAGATCAGATGAAACCTAGCCTCGTTCAAGTTCCAACAGTTGCGTTTTCATTTCCATTCCGCCGCGATAGCCCGTCAGTGATCCATTTTTACCGATAACACGATGGCATGGAACCGTAATCAGGATCGGATTGGCTCCAATGGCCCTCCCAATTGCCCGAACCGCAGTCGGTTTTAGCATTTGTTGAGCAATATCCGAGTAGGTTCGAGTTTGACCGTACGGAATATCACAGAGTGCCTTCCATACGGCTTCCTGAAAAGGGGTGCCTTGATAAAAGATTGGAATGGTGAACCGGCTGAGCTTGCCTTGAAAATAACGAACAAGCTCATCGGCAAAAGGTTGCAATTGTTCGTCATCTCGAATCAGATCGCTTTCAGGCATGTAATGATTTGCCCATTTCACCAACTCTTCGAATGGTTGATGTTGCGATCCGACAAAACATAAGCCTGTATTTGTGGCGGCAATGTACACCTTCCAGTTTTCATAAGACAACAAGGACCAATAGAGAGAACTGCTTTTTTTAGGTGTCATTTGAAAATGCCTCCTTCAAGTGTTGTTTTTGCTGCCTACGATAAGCTTCCGGCGTTTGTCCCGTTTTCCGCTTAAACAGCGTAATAAAATAAGGGGTATTGGAAAGTCCGACAGACTCACCGACTTCAGCAACTGGGTCATCAAAAGTAGTCAATAACATTTTCGCCTTTTCCATTCGGACATGCTGGATGTAGTCCACCGGGGTCATGCCTTTGATTTTTTTAAAGGTTCTATGCAAGTGATAAGGGGTTCCATGACTCAGAAGCGCAAGGACTTCGAGCGTCAACGTTTCATCGCAGTGGCTATCCACGTATTCGGTTATGAACGCAATCCACTCCTCATCGGGTAATCTTTGCCTGGTTGGCTTGCACCGTTTGCACGGACGAAAATGTGCGGCTAGTGCTTGATCAGCATTTTCAAAAAAACCAATGTTTTCTCTTTTGGGTACTCTTGATTTGCAAGAAGGGCGACAAAAAACCCCTGTTGTTTTCACTGCATAAAAAAACTGTCCGTCATAAGAAGCATCATTATTGGCAATTGCCTGCCACTGTTCATCAGAAACAGAAACGGATTGAATGGGCTTGTCAGAGTCTCGTTGTTGATTCGTTCGTTTCGAATTCATTTTCCAATCGTATGTCACTTTGAACCACCTCTCGCTTCAGTATAACCCTGGAAACAAGTTGTTGTACGCATTTTGGAATGTAACAGCAAGATAACGAAATTACAATGATATTCTCAAGTAAATTCGTGCGCACAAAAATACAAAAAGGCTTAAACAAGGGTGAATTTCGAGAAGGTTTAATGCCGTATATATGGCCTGTAGGTTGGGAACACATCAATTTCTTAGGAGAATATAAGTTTGAGGGATTACATGCAACAAGTGTACATTCCTTACGTCCTTTAAATAAGAAAGAGCCAAATTACCGTTAACGGGGTAAAATTCGGCTCTTTCTTATCCAAATTTGCTTAGCGTGTCAATTCAGAGCTCGTCTTTCCTTTATCCGCAATTTTTGTCCAATTCAATCCGTTATCTTCGGTGATGTACACATTCTTGTTGAAGGTGCCAAATGCCCACTGCTTGTTATTTACGGGGTTTTGGCCAAAATAAGCGATAGCATCTTCACCAAGCTCGGGAATATGGTGCTTTTCGCTCTGCTTCGTATCGATGTCAAGCTGTTGCAAATAGGCTTGGTTCTCATAGCCTCCGATAAACAGCTTGCCTGCAAGATTGAAAAATAGTGACGTTGTCTCGCCAGCAGACCATACTTTTTCAAAGCTATTGCCATAATCTTTAGACAAATAGACACCACGTGGAGTACCGACCGCCACTATGGGCGCTTCAGTCGCATGCGCAGCGATCGCGGTCGTTTGCTCGTTAAGGCCTTTCATTACACTTTTCGTCCAAGTGCGGCCCTGATCGACAGAATAAAAAAGTCCCGCTGCATCCATCTTCGAATTAGCTTCTGGATTTACAGCATAAATCACATGCGAATGGTAGCCAACCGCCATGTGATGAAAATCCGTCTCCCCTTGCAGCGCAAGCATCTGTAACGTGTTGCCTTCGTTCGTGCTTTTGACGATTCCAAATGGATTTTTCAGATCAGAACCGGGAGCCGGATGGCCACTAGAATAAAATCCGTCACTGACGGTCGTGAACCCCATATAGTCGTGCTTAGCACCCTCTTTCGCTTCCCAACGTCCCGCTGTGTACGCCTTTAAGCCATCATGCGCTGGAATAAGAATCCGTTTACCGTCTGAAGAAAACCCTATACCGTGGACATGTTCCAAGTTTACGGTTGGAGCTGTGCTTCCATTTTTCCCATATACATAAATGCTACCCAACACTATAATCCCTAGCAGGGATACGATGACTCCCCATTTTGTCAGACGCATCGGTTTGGCCGATTGCACTTGCGTCTCTTTATCTCGCGCTTTCTTTCTATTGTTCGAACTCCCCATACACTAGCCCCTCCTTATTGTGCAGCCTCTAGTCAATAGCCTGTTTCATTGTAGCTCTCACTTGTGAAGAAATGATGAGGATGAGATGCGAAATACAAAAAACCGCTCCCCGATGGTTGTCGAGAAGCGGCAAGTCGCAGCACCTAATGATCGCTGTTTCCTATTTAAAATGAATATTGATTTGAACAATTTCCGAGCGACTACCAAGTCGTAAGGGCGGACCCCAAAAGCCAAAGCCAGAGGAAACAATCGCATGAAAAGTGCCTTGCTGCGCGTAGCCCCAGTCCAACTCATACATCTTCTTCGTAATGAGATGATTAGGCGCCATTTGCCCCCTGTGGGTATGGCCCGACAGCAGTAAGTCAACACCAGCTGCCTTAGCTTGTTGCAATTCAAAAGGCTGATGATCCATCGCAATCACCGGCAATCGTTTGTCGATACTGTTCGTTAAATCTGCAAAGCTTAGCCGATTCCGATCGGTCTTATCTTTTCTACCGACAATGTAAAAGCTATCTTCGATGTTGATAACCTCATCTAGCAAGATTTTAATATCAATATCATGCATGACTTGCAAAAATTCAGGAATCGCTCCGCCGTAATGCTCATGGTTGCCTAGCACGCCATAGACGCCGAGTGGAGCACGCATTTGCTGCATGACCTGTCCCATTTGATGTTTAATAAAGTGGCCCGGGTGATCGTCGATAATATCTCCAGGCAATAAAATGATATCAGGCTTCATCTCGTTAACATGGCGCACTAATCGTTTCAGATGCGACATTCCCGAGAGCTTGCCGAAGTGCATGTCCGAAGCCATTGCAATGCGCAGCGTTTGGCGCTCGTTCGCTTGTTTCGCGATGCTGATGTTATACGTACGAACGACTGGACTGTAGGCATTGAACGTTCCATACACAAAAATAAGAAAGAAAGCAAGCAACACACCGGCGCCAGTCCAGACGATAGCTTGTTCTTGAGGTACGGAAAGTAGCTGTAACATAAATACCGTTAAATTAGCTAAAGGTAACAAAATTATGGCGTATTGGATGACCCCAAACCAATAAGATCCGATCATTCTTAAAAAAGAAACTTTAACTATTTGGTTTATGATATAGGCGTACGCAAATACGCCGAGCAGCAGCCAATAATAGGCCCAATATTGAAAATCAAAGGTTGTGCTCAACCAGACTGCTCCGTTCCACCCCATATAGATGGTGATTAGGGTGTAAATCACAAGCACACCGAACATGCTTAACCATTTTCGTATTTTCACAGTATGCCTCCTATATATAGTAGCTATCAAAAATATATCATATCTATGTTAGGATTGATATGGAAGGATAGACTGGTCGATTTTCCCACAAACCTTGCCATTTCCATTTCGTACTAATAGATGAATATACAATCATATGAGAGGATACTTCTTATGAACAACTACCGTAGATTCAAACCGTATCAAACGTATCAAAAAGTCTTGCTGACTTGGATAGCCGTCATGATTACGGGTACTGTTATCGCTCCTAGCACGCTCTCGGCTGAAGCCCAACGAGCAGCTCAACCACCAAACCAAACATCAAACCAAACACTAAGCCAAACACTGAGCCAAGCATCAAGTACGGCTATTCCCAATGCCCGCATAGCGTGGTCTGTGAACACGGGGAAACTTGATCATTTTGCGGTTGGCGACGGCAAGGTCTTTTTGCTGCAACAAGGCCAGCTTGTCGCAATGGATACAAAGAAGGGTAACCGCCTATGGAAATATGGCAGTCAGCTTCAATCATCCGTAGTGTACAAAGAAGGCTATGTGTATGTTACTTCGACTGGCGGTTCCATCTATGCCGTAGACGTGCGTACAGGCAAAAAAAGCTGGGAAGCGTCTGTCAAATTGAAAGATATAAGAGAACTTCGTGTCGATGGCGATCATTTATACACGATTAGCGAGCAAATCAACGCCTACCATGTGAAAAATGGTAGGTTGGTATGGAAAAACGCCAGCAAAATCGCTGATGCCAGACTTGACGGCTTCGTATCGTTTACTAAGGATCGTGTGCTAACCAACAACATCGTATCTGGCGCTACGACGATGAGTCAGTTCATCGCTTACGATCGCCAGACGGGTAAAGAGGTCTGGTCCTTGCGTGAGCGTTATCCGGTGCAAGTTCATGGTTCATCCATTATCCTGCAATCGATGTACGGCTCACCGCTCCTCCCCACGCTCGAGTACATAGATGCTCGAACCGGTAAAGTATTGAAGACGAAATCGTACAATCCTTTGCAAATCGATACGGCCAAATTCCCACCATCCGAACGGTATAGCTTGCATGGGAACATCTATATGGATGGTCATGATGTATTTGTTGCCATCGATTCCAGTGTTACGGATCAAGTGTTGCACGTGTACCACTACTCGGCAGGAGCAGATCCGCTGAAGCCTGCTACCAACGTTTATAAGCCGTTTGGAAAGCACATGAAATCCGCAACGTTGGATGAAATTGTTGATGGCCAAATCATATTCCGTGATCAATCTGCTCTCTACAGCTTTAAGTTAAATAATAAAGCGGCTGTGTACTATCGTGCAATCAATCGCGGACAGCTTGCGAGCATTTATGTCATTGAGCACCTTATGTTTGCCTTACACACAGACGGAACGTTAATCGCGCTTGATGTGAATTCGGGTATGCCGCTCTTAAGGCTCCAGACGAACGGATTGCAGAGCCCTCCTGTCATCGCTGACGGCAGCGTGCTCATTTTAATGAAAAATAAATTTGTTGTTATTAAAAAACCTAAAATCGAAACAACCTAAGATCGAAGCAACCTAAGATCTCATAACGGAACAAGCAGCCCACTCATATGAAATTTTAAACATATGAATAGGCTGCTTGTTTTTTAATTTCTTCATTTCCCCATCATTTCCTCATCATTTACCCTCCTGAGCATGTTCTTCAAACCAACCGATAAAGTAATGAACAACATGTAAGACTTCCTCCAAGGGTGGAACCTGCTTGTATCGTAATACTTGTTCAATCTGTTGAAATGCTGCTTCACTCGGAAAATAATGCTGAACAATGAGGAGGTCTTCCAGCACACTTGTAGACCAGCTTTCATCTTTTTCAGCAACTAGACAATAGGCACCTCGTACAATACGTTCAACATCGAATGCACTTTAGAACTATCGACTTTAGGAGCAATGGGATGGTCCCATTTAAATGTTTGAGTTGCTTCATTTAAAAGAGTCTTTTCTTGCGGAGTTAGCGATGATTTCAATATCACAGTTAAATCAATATCGGACGATCCCGGCATCGCTTCTCCTCGACCTACGCTACCATAAATATACACACTATGTAGCTTAGGGCCTGCACTATTTTTCAAAATTTCAATGAGTTGGCTTAAAAGTTCTTGGTAGATCCTATCTATTTTATGTAATGAGGTTGGGTTTACAATAAATCCATCAACATCCACTCCGATTCTTGTAGGAAACTGCATATTTCTCCCCCCTCATTTAGTGTTCGACAACTAACAGAACCTTACCTGTGCTTTTTCTGCTTTCAACCCATTGATGAGCCAATGAAGCATCCTGTAGCGCAAACCGTTCGCTAATTTTAATGTTCAGCTTTCCATGTTCCAATAAGCGAAATACTTGAATGGCTGTATGTTGTAATCGTTCTGGATGTTCTTTTCTTGTCGTTCCCAAGCTAAATCCGAGTACAGAGCGGCAACTTGCATGCAAATCGTTCGTATGGATCTGCCCTGTTTTTCCACTTGAATTTCCAAACATGACTAAACGACCATAGTGCGCTAGACAGTGCAGACTCTTCTCTGTTATATCTCCTGCAATACAATCTAAAATAACATCGGCACCTTTGCCGTCCGTTAATGCATTCACTTTTTCAGCAAAGTCACCTTTTTCATAACAAATCACTTCGTCCGCTCCAGCACTTATGGCCATCGGTATTTTGCTTTCATCGCCTACCGTGCCAATGATTTTAGCTGCACCTAACGCTTTGGCGATTTGAATGGCTGTCGTTCCTACCCCGCCTGCGGCGGAATGAATAAGAACGGTCTCTCCACTCTGTAAACGTGCTACATCAGCTAGAAGTTTATAGGATAAAAAAGATACGATACCGCAAGCTCCCGCCGTATCAAAATCAACGCTGTCCGGAATAGCGAACGTTAAATTCTCATCTGCCACGATATACTCGGCATACGATCCATGATGTGGAAAAGCCAATACGCGCTGCCCCACAGCAAAAGACTTCACCTTGTCTCCGATTTTTTCAATTACGCCTGACGCTTCTAGTCCAGGTATATAAGGTAGTTTTCCTTTGCCCTTTTTCCCATATCTGGATTTAATATCAGCAAAATTAACACTCGTTGTTTTGACACGAATTAGGATTTGGTCTGTATGTATGGTCGGCATCTCAACATCGACGACTTTCATATTTTCGGGTGAACCGAAGCTTTCAACGATAATGGCTTTCATATGTATTCACCTTCCATTTCATAGTGTGAAATGCAGTTTCATGTAGGTTCATTTTATAAAGCGCTTGCAAGAAATTCAATTATTAAATCTCTCTTTTAACGGATGCTACATGTGAAAATGTGAAAAACCGTACATTGGGGCGTGTACGGTCACGTCTTTCTATGTACTTACTGCGATGATCCAATTTACTCGTGCAAATCGTGCAAAGTAATCAGCTCGGGACACTCATCCCTCGCGTCCAGCTTGCAAAAGTTCAACTATTTTACGCGTTGTATTTACATTTCGGATCGTCACTTGTTGATATATCTTGGTGCCCATCAGTTTCATCATCCCGCTCTTCGTTACATGATTGCGATCAACCGACCATAAAATCGCTCCAGAAACGTATTTTACCGTATCGACTTCCGGATTGATGACAAGCCGATCAAGCACTGATTCATCATCGATTTCATCCCACAAAAACAGCACGTCGCTCTTCATCTGTTGATCGTTTGACCATGACGCTGGTAGCGAGCTCATCATTTGTGTAAACTCCTCATCACTACGAATGACAACTTTAATGGATAATCCGAAGTTTGTCTGAATAGCCTCTTCCAGCATGTGTGATAGTTGCATTTTTGAATGTTCATCGGTCGTAAAAATGATATTACCCGTATGAATATAGGTCACTACATTTTCCATGCCCGCTTCTTCAAACGCTGTTTTAAGCAGCTTCATATCTATTTTGTTTTTACCGCCAACATTGATTCCCCGAAGCAGTGCGACATAAAGCATGATTATCCGCCTCTCATACATGCATGATGTATCGTGATCGATATCCGTTCATTTCGCGCTTGTATCGTTTATTTTCTTACCGCCTTCAACATGGCCCTAATTTCCTCAATGACCAATTCCGGCTCGTCCTGATGAATATCATGGCCGCTGCGACTCGCAATTCGGTACTTGCTCGACGTTGACAACCGCTGGAAATCCGCCTGTAACGTTTGCTCGATTTGTAGTATGTCATGACTGGGCCATTCCTCGCCCCTCACATCCGGCAAGCCGCTCGTAATAATAGAAAGCGGAAAGTCCCATGGCACAGCATAATCGACGATTTGTTTATAGCTCGTTACTTTGTCGATTCCCTCACGATTCAGCATTGGATTCTCGTAATACTCCCGATTTGCTGCGACTAACTTACTTGGCAGAACTCGTTCATACGCAAGCTCTTTATATTCGGGAGCAGCGTCAACAAGTACCATTCCCGCAATGAGATGCGGATAAAGGCTTGCATACAGCCTAGCGACCAAACCGCCAAAGGAATGACCTACCACAATATAGGGTGGTTCCACGTCTAGCTTGTGTAACAGCACTGCAAGCTCCTCGGCGAGATCATGCAAAGTTCGCGGAATAGGTGCCGCTTCGCTTCTGCCAATACCTGCTCTATCATAGGAAATGGTTGACGCTTCCTGCGATATCCGGTCTTGAATCTCGCCCCATACCTCCCCACTATCGCCTAATCCGGCTATAAAGACAACGCTGGGTGTACATGTGCGTATGTAGGTGCTAAATATTTTGCGGTTATCACACATGATTAAATGACCTTCCTTCTGATTACGCATCTCTCTCTCTCCTTGTAGCATATAAGTATCGGATACATGTATAATAATTCGGTCCTAACAAAGTATAAAATGACAGGATTTTCGTGCTATGAGTTTGTTATTATTCAATCAAGGAGTTGAGCAGGATGGCGTTGGTTGAATCATTGCAAAAAGCGATCGACTATATGGAAGCACATTTACTACGTTCCATCACGATTGAACATATAGCGAAGCAGGCTAACATGTCTCCCTCACACTTTCAGCGTACGTTTTGGATTTTAACGGATACTTCGGTGGGAGAATATCTTCGTCGCCGTCGTCTAACGATTGCTGCGCAACAACTAATAAGCACCAATTGTAGACTTGTCGATCTTGCCTATGCGTGCGGCTACGATACGCCTGAATCTTTTACTAAAGCGTTCCGTAAACAGCATGGTGTAACGCCAAGTGATGTCAGAAAAGGGATTGGACAGTTGCAATCCTACAATCGCCTTATGATTCAAGTTAATCTGAAAGGAGTAGAACCGATGAAATATCATATCGTCGAAAGAGATGCTTTCCAAGTCATCGGAATAAAACGAACCGTATCATTCGGACAAGAATGCGCAGGAACACCTAATATTGGACAATTCTGGGGTGAAGCTCATGCCAATGGAACCGTCGATCAATTGACGGGATTGATTAATGGGCAATTGAAAGGGCTGCTAGGCATTACTGAAAATTATAACACAGCCGACAGCACAATTGACTATTGGATTGCTGCTGAGCATCAAGGAACTGTGCCCGCTGAGCTTGCCAGCTTACATTTTCCTGCATCCAAATGGGTTGTATTTGAAATAAGCGGGCCAGTTCCAGCTGCCTTGATTGAGGCATGGAAAAAAATTTATTCCGAGTGGTTTCCATCTAACGGATATGAACCTGCTGAGATCGCACCTCTGGAAGTTTATCTTGCCCCTGATCTTGATCGTGCAGATGCTTACAATGAAATTTGGGTCGCGATTAAATAACAGTGAACAACCCCGACACATGATGAGCCCATAACATGTCGGGGTTCCTATTGCATCGCTTATTCTTATTTTCCAGCTAAGCAAATTTGCCTCACGGTTTGCAGATTGTGGCTCTCTAGCATGGTGTCAAGCCAAGACAGATATTCGCCATCGACATCTGCCTCCGTTGCAATTAACACTTCTTTGATCCATTCATTTCTCGCTTGGCTTCCCGCTTCTGAATCTAATTCATAGATCGGACCAATCGAAAAATCATCCTTTACACCAATGATTTGTTCGTTTTGATGCTTTTCACTTTTGCTCAACCCAAATTTCGAATTTCCATATGCAGAGTCACCAAAAGCGATGTGTACTCGATTCATGTTCAAAAAGCTCCCTACTTCAAACTAAATTCCTTTTCTTCATCCCACTGAATCTGATAATTAAATATATCATCAGTTATTCCTAGCATAAATGGATCGGCCTGTTCAAACATCTTCGAGATATGATTTATCCGTGGTTTACGGTCAAATTCATAATAATAGTAAGCATCTCGATAATCATGTTCATGTAACATTTTTGCTAAGTACATCGCATCTTCAAGTGCAATTGAAGTACCTTGTCCCGTATTCGGACTTGTACCGTGAGCAGCATCGCCAATGAGCGTCACGCGTCCCTTTGACCAAGTTGCTAGCGGATCGAACTGCAATAAGTGCCTTGGATAAAGGTTCGTCGAGTTGTGAAAAATGTCAGCCACGGGCCCTTGCCAATCGTCGACTAGATTTAGCAAATCTGCTTTTAACGCGTTTGTTGTTTTGTTTTCAAAATGCTTGGCAGGAATCTTTCGTTCTTGAAGTCCAATTCCTTGCCATAATGCTTTATTTTCTGTGGCATGACATCTCCCTACTACAAGTGAGAATGTCTTATCCATGAACACTAGCATTTCATTTTGAAGCCCTAATCCCTCTGTAGATACCAAGCCTTGTATCGTCCAAAAGCCGCCATATTTTAGATGATGGCCTTGAGGAAATATCATTTCTCTCGTCTTTGAATGAATACCATCAGCGCCTACTAGCAAGGTTCCAATTGCCTGTGTCTGATCTTCAAAGTACGCGGTTACATTCGTCTGTGATTGCTCCAATGCAACGAGCTTCTTACCATACTCCACCGCAATTCCTTTGCTCTCTGCTTCAGCAAGCAACATTTTCATGACATGTGTTCTCGTTATATTGACAGATGGGCAGCCAAACTTTATATGGTCAAAAGAATTCATGATCGACACTTCTTCGTTATGGTGCGTAAATATTTTGTATTGATTCAGTGCCGTACTGTTTTCTTCAAGTTCATGCTTTAATCCCAGCTCATGTAAAACATTGACACCATTGGGACTAATAATAAAACCTGCACCCGCTTCTTTAAAATAAGGGTAACTTTCATAAATCGTACTAGAAATACCTGCACGATGCAAAAATAACGAAAAGGAAACGCCTGCTACTCCGGCACCAATAATGATAACATGCTGATGACTAAACATCTTATCCCTCCTCCATTAATTAGACCGACCGTTCAGTTTAATTATATTCGATGAATGATCTTCTATGCAAATCTACTCACACAAAAAAAGATCACTTTATGTCTCCCCTAACGAGAAAAGTGATCTCTTGAACGAATTGTTTATATGTTTACTATTCCATTCCACTTCCGTGTTCGTTACGGATATTAGAATACTTCACGACTGGCCATTTTTCCTTCCGCAACGCGTCAAGCAATTCATCGCCAACGTGCAAATTATCTCGCACCAAATTACGAGGGGTAAGTGCCATCCATTGGTTTAAGGAGATATCGGCAAAACGGTCGCTCTTAAACATTTCGAGAAACCATAACGTTTCGTCCCCGATATTTTGAATATAGTGTCCGTAAGCAAATGGGACATAACCGACATCGCCCGCTCGAACATTATATGTACGAGCTGCACCGTTTCCTGCGAAAACGGTCATACGGCCCACTCCCGTCAAGTAATATTGCCATTCGTCGTTATTCGGATGCCAATGCAGCTCGCGCATTGCGCCTGGTTCAAGCTCAACTAGCGCTGCGGCGATCGTTTTTGAAATCGGGAAGTTCGTGGAATCGACGATGCGAACACTGCCGCCAGGAGTTTTGAGCGGTGTTTGCGCAAGCAGGCGATGCTTGAAGCTGTGTGGAATTGTCCCGTACGGCGATTGTACGTGTTGACTTTCCAGCGAAGGCGGAACTTGATCTGGAAAAATGTAAACCTGTTCCGCAGGAATGCAGTTAAATGCGCTTTCGGGTACGCCAAAATTGGCGGACAGCACTTCTTTGGGTGTATGCGCAAACCAATCGGAAATCGATAATGTATTCAGGTCCGAAAAATGGCCATCATCGAAGACGAGCAAAAATTCACACCCTTCTTCCAGCCCTTGAATGGAATGCGGGATGCCTGGGGGAAAGTACCAGAGATCGCCTGGGCCGATGTCCGCAATAAAATTACGCCCCGCTTGATCGACCGATGTGATACGCGCCCGCCCTAACAGCATATACGCCCACTCTGCTTGCTGATGCCAGTGCAGTTCGCGTACACCACCTGGTGTTAAGCGCATATTCACACCCGCAAGCGTAGTCGCGATCGGAAGTTCCCTTACGGTAATCTCCCGCGACCATCCGCCATGATTTAATTGCATATGCGTATCCGAAAAAGAAAATTTCAAGTTCGGGATCAAGCCTGCATCCGTGACCGGCGGCACGAACATGTCGGGATTTTCCCGATCTCGCATGACATCCCGCGGGCCGCAATCTGTCGCACCAGCTCCATCTTTCCTGATGGGCTGTGGCACATGGTTTAGGTTTGCAGTTTGATTCTGTTTTCTCGATCCATTGTCCATGAGACAACTCCTCTCAGTTCAGTTAGGATAAGGATAATCCAGCATTTTGCATCCTCATTCAAATATGTTATGCCTTACATTTTGTACGTATGTGTTGCTCCATTTCAGATCAAAAAACACGTCACCCTTTCTCCTGAATAGAGAAAAGAGTAACGTGTTCCTTTTTTCGACATTAATTCGGTTCGGTAATGTTCACTTGATAATGTTCAGACGAATTTACAGTAGCCGCAATTTTTTGCTGCTTATTGTTTGCTACATGTCCATCTATATAAATTTCAGGTGTTGCATACTCTCCAGAGAAACTAACCTCGTCAATGACAATATCTACATTCTTTACTTTTTTAAAATGTTCAATCGTAGCTTGCTTAGCCGCTTGTTCCGTCTTTGGCCAATTTTCTACACTAAATTCATCGGGTGTACCATAATCCATAATCGCATACACCCAAGTCGCGAGCACAAGTATTACGCCAGCTATAATCATTAATATCGGATTTAGTATACTTTTCTTCATTTACACTCACCTTCCGTTATGTATGTTAGTTGAATTATAAAATAGTGCATCCGGTTTCACCATTTAATTAGATGACAGGAGTATTTCAATTTTGTAAGACTCCGATATCCACCATCCTATACATAAACCAATACCAAAAAACCGTGGGCAACAAATGGTTGTCCACGGTTTACTACAGTCGAAAGCTCAGCTCACTAATATGCTTTACAGACAATCACTCACGCACATCCGCATATTCGGGATGACGCTCAAATTGAATTTTAGCAAATGGGCAGAGAGGCAGCAGCTTAATATGATGCTCGCGTGCATATTCCACACTTGCTTGAACAAGCTTGTCACCGAGTTTTTGGCCTCGATACGCTTCATGCACGAATGTATGATCAATAATGTACAATTCTGGACTTGAGATGACATACGTCATTTCGGCAATTATCGTACCGTTATCACGGATAAGAAACTTTTTGTTCGATGCATCATGCTCAACCTTGTGCATGTCTATACCTCCTTACGTAACCTCTGGTTGCATGAAAATTCACCATTAAAAATTCGGATTACCCATTTTACCTGCTTGATAATCTTCAAACGCTGCAATGATTTCTTCTCTGCTGTTCATCACAAATGGTCCGTGCATGAAAATGGGCTCATTGATCGGCTCACCGCTCAACACAATGACGAGTGTATCGTCAGTCAGACCTTCGATCACAATTTCACCAGAAGCATTTTCAAATAAAATGAAATCGCCGTCATTAGCTGGGTGTGATTCGTTAATCGTTACATGTCCTTTAAGCACGAAGACAGCCGTATTGAAGGAAGCGGGCAGTTCAAACTGTGCTTTCCCCTTCTCTTTAAATGCAATATCGAACATATGGATTGGTGAGAAAGTCGTTGCAGGCCCTTTTACTCCATTGTACTCCCCAGCAATGACTCGAACAGTCCCCCCGTCGTTAGGCAGCTCTGTTTTTCCCATGTCCTGATTCAACAGTTCTTGGTACTTAGGTGGATGCATTTTATGGGCACGTGGTAGATTAACCCATAGCTGGATCATTTGGAACAACCCGCCTTGCTTCGAAAACGCTTGCTCATGGTACTCTTTATGCAGCAACCCTGATCCCGCTGTCATCCACTGCACATCGCCAGATCCGATTACCCCATGGTTACCATGGTTATCATGATGTTCAATTTTACCCTCATAGGCGATCGTAACCGTCTCAAAACCACGGTGCGGATGCGCCCCTACACCTTTCACCTCGTTGCTAGGTGGAAACATATAAGGAGCATTATAATCCATTAAAATAAACGGACTGATTCGTTGTTGAAAATCGTTACCCGAAGGGAAGTAGTTCGATACACGGAAACCATCACCAACCATATGAAAAGGTGCTCCTGTATACGTGCCCTCCATTTTACGGAATGTTGTCATCATCCATTTCCCCTTCCTCATCAATTAATCTTTATTTCAATAATCTTTAATTAAAGATAAATGATTATTCGTATTCCGTCAAGTAGAACACTGCCTCTGCACAACCGTAACAACGACGTTCAACCAAGTGTGTCATCGCCAAGCAACTCAACATAGGCTATAGGCATATGACTACTTTTGAGAAGAAGGTGAACGATCTATGCATGGTTTCTACTATCAACCACCTTGCTGGATACCCGTGTCTTATCCGCCTTACCAAGGCAATCATCCCTATGTTTATCTAAATACCTCGAACGCCGTCGCACGATATTCATCCGCGCCAGTAGCGGTTGCGAATGAAACAGAGAACCATATCGTACACGAGGAAACCCGCATCGATAAGCCACTTCCTTTTGTCCTCGTCCACGGCGCTTGGGGAGATGGAAGTTATTGGCACAAAACAGCCGAGGCCTTACGACGTGCAGGCCATCAAGTATATACGCCCACCTTGCCTGGACACGGCACTGACCCACATAAAAATGTGACGCATGCCAATTATGTTGATGCGGTCGTTGATTATATTACCCAACGAAATTTGCACAACATTGTGCTCGTAGGTCACAGCTTCGGAGGGACGGTTATTTCGAAAGTGGCGGAGCGGATACCTGATCGTATAAAAAGGCTTGTATTTATGAATGCGTTTGTCCTCGCTAATGGAGAAAGTGCAGCCGACGACATTGGGCCGGAAGGAAAAGCGACGTGGGCTGAGCTGGCCAAGCAATCAAGCGACCATACGATTATGCTCCCATTTCCAGTATGGCGTGAAACGTTTATGAATACAGCCAACCTTGAGCTTGCTACTCGCATCTATCGAACCGTCACTCCGGAGCCTGCTGGGCCACTATTTGAGAAGCTGGACCTGACGAAATTTTATAGCCTTAACATTCCTAGAAGCTACTTGTATTTTACGGAGGATTCCGCGCTTCCGCAGACTGAACAACATGGCTGGCATCCTCACATGTCCAGCCGCCTTGGACTGTTTCGCCTGATCAAGGGCAACGGCGACCATATGACTCCCTTCCACCGCGAACCGGCGCTAGTCGCCCGCAAGCTCGTCGAAGCAGGCAGAGAATAACGCACAACGACCGCCTCCCTAGTACAGTTCGGGAAAGCGGTCGCTATATCATGCAGAGTGAGCCTATCATAGAGCTCACCCTCATCTTTAATTCAGACTAATCAAACCAACCTTTACGCCATAACCAAAAAAACATCCCGAAACCAGCAACAGCCATAACTCCCAACACACTAAAATAACCCCAACGCCAAGCAAGCTCAGGCATGTAATCGAAATTCATACCATAAATACCAACAATAAATGTTAATGGAATAAAAATGGACGTGACCACGGTTAACGTCTTCATAATGTTATTCATTCGATTAGAAAGTAGCGAATTATAACTATCTCTCATATCGGCTGTTATTTCACGATTCGACTCGATCATTTCCGAAAGCTTAAGTAAATGGTCATAAATATTCGTAAAATAAGGGGTATGTTGTTTAATGCCAGCGATTTTGTCGGAACTGATAATCCGGTAAAAAAGATCCCGCATTGGAATAACCGTTTTACGTATTTTAAGTAAATCAGCCCGTATCGTATAAATTTGTTCCAGCAATTTTTGGATACTTACACTCTGTTCTTGATTTTCCAATTCATTTAGTTGGTCCTCAATTTGGTACAAGGTTGGAAAGTAACTGTCTACTAAATTATCCATGACTAAATACGTAGCGTAAACATGACCCTTTTTGATTAGGTGTCGTTGTTCAGTCATCTGTTGCCATACATGATCAATTTCAGTAGATGGTTGGAGATGGAAGGTAACAATGAAGTTGGTCCCTAAAAAGAAGTCCACCTCTTCGGCTTTCAATGTAGCTGGATTAATCGCATGCATAATGAAAAAATGAAGATCCGGATAATGGTCTACTTTGGGACGTTGTAGCCAATGAATGCAATCTTCGATAGCCAGCGGATGAAAATGAAATTGTTGTTCCAATAACACTGCTTCCTCGGCAGACGGTCGATCAAAATCTACCCAATACCATTTGATATTGGATTGGCTTAAACTTTCAAGCGAAGCATGCTCTACTATTTTCATCTCTTGTGTCACTGCTAAAATACGAATCAAACGTTCTCACCCTTATACAAAAATGAAAAGATCATAACTTACAGTATGCCCTAACCTCTCATCGTTTTGCAACAACGAACGACCGCTCCCCAACAATCGGGAAGCGGTCGCTTGTTCAAGTGAAGCCTATGTTCGGTTTAACTCCTCATTCGCAAACTACTCGACATTTAACCCTTTTTTCACGGAACTAGGCAGGTCATCTTTTTGCACTTCTTCATACTTTTTCATCTCGATATCCAGCACGTCTTTTTTCTTCTCATCCTTTTGATCGACATAAAGGGCGAGGAACGCGCCTTCTTTTAGCTTACCGTTGTTCTCTTTAAAGCTTGTAAACGTAATGGAACGCTCTGTCCCATTTTTACTAAATCCCGTTAACGTGTAATAACGTTTATTATCTTTCAATTCGCCTTCACCTTTAACTTGGACGTAGTACTTTTCAAACATTATATCGTGCATACCACAGCCTGCTGCCAACATCGTAACGACGAGTAGCAATGCGATTATAGAAAATTTCTTCATCCTTAACAGCCCCTTCTTGTTGTCGTGCTTCTAGTTGTTTGGGTCGTGAATGGGTCTACACACGTAGACTTATTGTTCTTTCGGCAACACAATTCGTTTATACATTTGCACAGTCACAACATAGTAAACCATGTATATCGCGATGAACAATGTGAGCGGCACCCATACCCGGTAATACGGATCAAGGATAATAAACGAGAACATGTTCAATCCAATGAGTACGTGTACAATTCCGACGATTGCGGGAAACAAAAAGACGTAAAACTGTTCTTTATAAATTGACTTCGTGAGTAGTTCCTTGCGAACGCCAATTTTGCGTAGCATTTGGTAACGACTAATGTCTTTGGTCGCCCCCGTCAAAATTTTAAACATCAAACTGCTGGCCATCATTGCTAAGAAGGCGATCCCTAGGAAAAACCCCATAAATACAAGGCCGCTGGAGAAACCGTGCATCATCTTATATGCACTGTACTTGCTATCAAGCTGATTTACACTGTCTAGCTTAAATTTGGCTACCTGCAATTGATCGAGCTCTTTCCACTGCTGCTCATACTTCAGGAAGTCGTCAGCTTGTCCAACAAACGCCACGCCGGCTTCCCCTTTAAGCTGCTCGTATTGTTGTTCATTCACGATTCGAATCTTGCGATCGGGATGTGCCCCATCCACATGAATCGTCCTAAACGCTTCATGCCAATCATCGGACCAGTTAGTTGAATCCCCTAACGGCAATTCATCGGATACACGCTTGATTTCACCTGTATTTTTCACACCACTCATGCCGTTATACACTCGTACGAATGGTGGATGGCTCACTAAATCCTCTTTCACATAGTAAACAAACTTACTGTCGTACTTAAAGCGATATTCATCTGACTCTTTAAATGTGATCGTGTCCAGCATGGATTTCTCTTTAGTAGTCGGATTGTGAATGACTGCATCATAAATGGACATCATATTCGCAGTTGCCATGACGTTGTTCTGAAAAGCCATACCCGTCGAAATGGCTCCCGCCCCCAGTGCGATTAGCATCGCAACCGTACCTAACACTTTCGTTAAGCTGTTAATACGGAAATGAAGCTGGGCAAATGTAAACATGTTAAGCCCTTTTTCATACGACCTTTTATTTCGTTTAAACAGGTTAATAAACCACGGCATAAACGTCATAAAGAGCAAGTACGTACCTGATGTTATCGTAATTAAGGCTACAATAATGCCCACTTGCGCGAAGACATTAATTTTAATCATGCTATAGTAACCAATTGCCAATAATACAAGTGAAAAAATAGCAGCAACTATCGTCATTTTACCTTTAACCGTTGCTCGTTCTGTATTAGCTTCCGCATGAATGAGCTGTAATACAGACACTCTGGACATTTTGATCGTATTCAAAATGGCAGATAGTACAAATAATATGGTAAAAAAGATAGCCGTTACTTGTAAGGAAGGGAAATAAAATGGATGATATCCACTACCTGTAAACTCCATTTGCTTCATAAGGAGTTGGCCTACCCCTTGGGCAAGCCCCACGCCTACACCGGTTCCCAACAATAGAGAGGCAAAGCCAAGTACGATTGTCTCCATAAACATAAGCGTCATAATTTTATGTTTTTTGGCACCAAGCATCATATACATACCGAACTCTTTTTGTCGAAGCGACAATAAGAACGAATTTGCATACATAATATAGAAAAATGTAATAATCGCTAGCAGAAATGAGCCAGCATGAAAGACGAACTGAATACTGCTAATACCCGCATTGTTTGATTCTAGAAAAGCTTTGTTTAAGGCTAACGTTTGGAACATATAAAAAATCGAGACGGACATGATAAGACCAGCGAGCAGGACAAAATAGTCCTTAAGCTTACTTTTCAGTCCTGACATGGATAACTTTAATAACATTCGGTTACGTCCTCTCTTACGATTTGTGCGTGCCTAAATCGGCAAGTACGTCCAAAATCTCTTTATAAAATGCTTCACGCGACGCTGTGCGCTTAATTTCTTTGTACAATTCGCCGTCTTGAATGAACAAAATACGCTGGCAATAGCTTGCACTAAATGCATCATGGGTGACCATCATAATCGATACACCATGCTCTTCATTCAAGTTCGTCATCGCTTCTAGCAAGCTGACCGCATTTTTGGAATCGAGCGCACCTGTTGGCTCGTCACCAAGTATGATCGCTGGCTCATGGACAAGTGCGCGTGCTGCCGCCGAGCGCTGCTTCTGTCCACCAGACACTTCCGAGGGATATTTTTGCAAAATGGATTCAATACCTAATGTTTCCGCAACCTTTTGCACTTTTGGTCCAATATGTCTGGAAGCTACACCTTGCAAAGATAGCGGCAAAGCGATATTTTCGTAAATCGTCAAATTCTCAATCAAATTAAAGTCTTGAAAAATAAAGCCTAGTTTTTGCGAGCGAAAATCAGACAGCTCTCCTTGCTTCATTTGCGTAATATCGGAGCCCGCAATTTTGATGACGCCTTCTGTCGCCTTATCCAGCGTTGAAATGACGTTGAGCAGCGTCGTCTTACCCGAGCCAGATGGCCCCATGATGCCAACAAATTCACCTTCACGAATCGCAAAGCTAACTCCTCTTAAGGCGTGCGATTGATTGGCACCTTTCTTACCGTACACTTTTTTCACATTTTGAATATCTACCACTGGTGCTTGCATTTGTACATCCTCCTACACGTTAATATCTGTCTCTTATTTTGCCGAAATAGCGCTGAAACTACCATTGATTAACATGACGCCTACCTTACTTTTTTGTCATGTTTCAGCCTATTTGATCACATTGCGCATCTTGAGTTTGCGGTGTATATGATGTAGAAATGAAAAAATGAACGAGAATGCTAGTGAAGCCTTTTTGAGGAAACGATGCAAGCAGTTCCACCTATTAAAGTTGATAATAAAGAGCAGACGATTCATTTTTTTCGAAAAAAGAGGGCTTGACATTGCCAAAGTGAATTATGTAATATTGTCCATAAATTAAAAACAAGGCTTTGACCAAAGACATGATGTTCTTTACGCACTGCCCAGAGAGAGAAGCATTAGCTGCGAGCTTCTTCAGTTAGCGATTGAACTTTACCCCTTTGTAGCCGTGGCGTTGAAACCGCCGATCGTCATCGATCGTGGCAGTAAGCGACACCGATTCATCCCCGTTACCGGATACGAATAAGGATTTTCCAGCTACATGCTGGAAATTGAATTAGGGTGGAACCACGAGCTGAACGCACTCGTCCCTTGCTGGGAGAGTTGCGTTTTTTTGCGTTCACTTTTCGTGTAAATCTGCTTGAATAGATGGAATTAACCAGAAAGGGAGGCTTAATCATGGAGATCAATGTAACACTGCCAGATGGAACTGCAAGGAGGTACGCACAAGGCACGACCATTGAACAAGTGGCGGAATCGGTTAGTATCGGCCTGAAAAAAAATGCGGTAGCTGGGAAAATAAATGGCCAGCTTGTCGATCTCTCAACTTGCATCGACCATGATTGCCTCGTTGAAATCGTAACGCTGGATAGTGAATTAGGTCAGAGCATTTATCGGCATAGTACGGCGCATGTGATGGCGCAAGCAGTAAAGCGCATCTATGGCGAGAAAGCGGTCAAACTTGGCATTGGGCCAGTTATCGAGGACGGTTTTTATTACGATATCGATATCGAAACACCGCTGACTCCTGATGATTTAGCCGCAATTGAGCAGCAGATGGCGGCAATCATTCAGGAGAACCTCCCTATCGTGCGTCGAGTTGTTAGCCGTGCGGAAGCGACTGCCCTATTCGAACAGCTTGCAGACCCGCTCAAGCTGGAATTGATTCATGATTTGCCGGAGGAAGCCGTTATTTCGCTGTATGAGCAAGGTGAGTTTGTCGATCTTTGCCGCGGGCCGCATCTGCCAGCGACAGGACGAATTAAGGCGTTCAAGTTGCTGAATGTGGCCGGAGCATACTGGCGTGGAGACAGCAGCAATAAGATGCTGCAACGTATTTACGGAACGTCGTTTCCGAAAAAAGCTCAACTGGATGAGTACCTACATGTTGTGGAGGAAGCGAAGAAACGGGATCATCGCAAGCTCGGCAAAGAGCACGCCTTGTTTATGTTCTCGGAGGAA
Organism: Paenibacillus sp. 481; assembly: GCF_021223605.1. Lineage (NCBI taxonomy): Bacteria > Bacillati > Bacillota > Bacilli > Caryophanales > Paenibacillaceae > Paenibacillus > Paenibacillus sp. 481. Next base: position 5,050,742 of record NZ_CP075175.1, on the reverse strand, counting down.
GCGCCTGGGATGCCGTTCTATCTTCCAAAAGGAATGGCCATTCGGAACGAGCTTGAGCAGTTTGCACGGGAGCTTCAACGCAAGCGCGAATACGATGAAGTCCGTACACCGTTGATGATGAACAACAGGCTATGGGAGCAGTCGGGGCATTGGGACCATTACAAAGACAATATGTATTTTAGCGATGTGGACGATGCGACGTTTGCGCTCAAGCCGATGAACTGCCCTGGGCACATGCTTATTTATAAAAATAGTGTGCATTCGTATCGCGAGCTACCTATCCGCCTCGCGGAATTCGGTCAGGTGCACCGGCATGAATTTTCCGGGGCGCTGAATGGCATGATGCGAGTTCGTACGTTTTGTCAGGACGACGCGCATTTGTTCGTTCGGCCGGATCAAATCGAAGCCGAGATTAGCCGTGTGATTGCCTTGATCGACCACATTTATAAGGTGTTCGGGTTTGCATACACGGTGGAGCTATCCACTCGCCCAGCAGATTCGATGGGTTCTGAGGAGCTGTGGGACGAAGCGGAAGCATCGTTGCGAAGGGTACTCGATCAGAGCGGATTGGATTATCGCCTGAATGAGGGCGATGGCGCGTTTTATGGGCCGAAGATTGATTTTCATATTTTAGATTCGCTCAAACGAAGCTGGCAATGCGGAACGATTCAGCTCGATTTTCAGATGCCCGAGAAATTCGATCTGTCGTATATGGGTGATGATGGTCAAAAGCATCGTCCGGTCGTGATTCATCGTGCGGTATATGGCTCGATCGATCGGTTTATCGGTATTTTGACGGAGCATTACAGCGGTGCTTTCCCGCTGTGGCTAGCGCCGGTACAAGTCAAAATCTTACCTGTATCCGAGCAGTACGCCGATTATGCCTATGAAGTGAAACGTTCACTGGATGAGGAAGGAATTCGCGTTGAGATCGATCTGCGCAACGAAAGGCTCGGTTACAAAATTCGCGAGGCGCAGCTTGAGAAGGTTCCTTACCTATTCGTGATTGGTGAGAATGAACAGCAGTCCGCTACGGTGTCCGTACGGAAACGAGGCGCGGGAGACATCGGCTCCAACCATGTGCAAGATATGATTGGGCACATCAAAGCAGATATTCTTTCGCGACAATAGTTGCTTTAGCCTGATACTGCTGCAAGCCACCTTACTGCTAATTTCGATTCACAGTAAGGTGGCAACCAGCTAAGTAAGCGTGTTTAATGTTTGATTTCCGCTACTGCTGCTGTAACAGTGGCTAAATCACGAGTCACTCATTTTCAAATAAGCATGAATGATTGGGTTTAACATTTTCCATACTCGTCTCACTTCAATTTGAAATCCTCTGCTTCATGCGCTTATGTGCGTATGCTCAACGGAGCGTTCAGCTGCTTTCAGTTGTTTGAATGTCTTCAACACAAGTATAAACGTGATTGCGAGTATAACTAGATCGATAAGCGCAGAACCAAGATATATCCAATCTAATCCGAACATTCTCGGAACGATGATCATCACAGGTATATAAAATATGACCTGTCGCATAATTCCTAGAATCGATGCCGGCTTGCTCTTGTCGATTGCCGGAAATAACGTCATCGCCATGAACATAAATGACAGCAGCGGCAAGATGGAGAGAAAGATTTTGGCGTTTATTAAACTAGCGCTGTCAATAGACGAAACATCGAACATCATACCTAGCACGGTTTGTGGACTAATCATAAACACGGCCCAGAATGGAAGAATGAACAGCATGCCCGCAATAACAAAGATCCAGAAGCCGCTTATAACGCGACTGTATTGCTTCGCTCCATAGTTAATGCTAATAACGGGTTGTAAGGCACGCATCAATCCGAAGATGGGCGTCATTAAAAAATTAAATATTCGAAATACGGCGCCGTAAAATGCGATATCATAAATCGTTCCGTGCGTCGATAGGACATCAAATACAACAACGGCCTGAACGGCGATCATAATGTTCATGATAAGGGAGGGCATCCCCATCGAGACGATCGATTTCACGATTTGTTTGTTGCGATGTACAGCAAGTGGATTGCCTGTTGGGAACGAAGCTTTCCCCTTTTTGAAATACAAGATGCCCAATATCGTGTACACCAACATGCCGATATTTGTCGCCCATGCTGCTCCACTTACCCCGTAATCCAATAAAATAATAAACACATAATTGAAGAAGATATTGACTAGTAGCCCTACTCCCATCATAACAGCGGCCGATTTCATCTTTCCTTCTGCGCGGACAAGCATATTGGCAGCAAGTCCATAAATCCACAACACAGAACCGATGACAGTTATTTGGTAATAGGTTACTCCCAATTCAAGAGCTACTCCGGTTCCACCCATCATTTTGACTAAAGGAACTGCGAACACTAGCCCAACAATGGTGTACAAGATGGAGATTACAATCGTCAAATAATTGACATTGCCGAGTAACCGTTTCTGCGTTTGCAAATCGTTAGCACCGATCGAGATACCGAGTAAAGACCCTGCCCCTACTCCGATAAGTGAACCAAGTCCAAGCGTTAACGCTGACAATTGATACGCAATCGATACGCCAGCCAGCGCATCCTCACCTACAAATTTCCCGACAAAGATGGCGTCTACGATCATGTTAAGTCCGTAGAGAATCATTGCAACAATCGCAGGCCATGATAGCTTCCACATAACCTTCCATAAGTTATCGGAAAGAATCATTCTCTTTTGTTCATTCATACGACTTTTTCTCCCCTTCTACAAAGCATGCAACTCCTTCTGTCTAACCTTGTTGATAAGCTCTACGAGATACACGTCCCGTAAATTTTGTACAAAAAAATGATTGCCCGCAAATTGTTGTAGCTCAAATGTCCCGTCCGTAACTTCACTCCAATGCTGCATCAACGATGCATCGGCTTCAGGATCGTCTGTGCCTGCATGTGCGATAATCGGAATATTCAGCTTGTTCCCCCGATAGTTGTAACTTTCGTGCAGCTTATAGTCGCTCCTAATCATCGGAAGCAAAAATTGCATCACTTCTCGATTTTCCAATATTTCTTTAGGAGTTCCGTCCAGTCGCTTGATTTCCGCGATTAGAGCTTCATCGCTCATATAGCTTTGGAACAAAGATGGATCAGGATGATGAGGCGCATGACGTCCAGCGACAATGAGCTGCTCAGGCAAAATCCCGAATTTGTCCTGTAGTTGATAGGCAGCTTCAAAGGCGATTACAGCCCCCATACTGTGTCCGAAAAAATGAAAACGTCGATAGTCCAACACCTTAATCAGGTTCGCCATTAACTGCTCGATGAGATCATCAAAGTTCTCCATACAAGCTTCCGATATACGTACTCCTCTACCAGGAAGCTCGACGGGTATAAACTCCACCGGTAAGTTCGGTGTCGTCCAATGTTTAAATGCAGCCGAGCTTCCCCCCGCAAAATGAAAGCAGAATACTCGAATTTCCTTGTCTATATCGCGCTGACAACCGAAGGGAAACCATTTATTTGTCATTTCCATACGTGCACCATCCATTCTTGCTCGTGTTAGTCGTGTAAGTCACTGCTATCAAGACTATTTGGTAGAGAAACGGTGAAGGCGTTGTTCCAGTCTTCCTCAGCAATCAGGAGCTGGATTAGACTTTTGTATGCGGCAAACATATTTTCAATGAGCGAGTCTTCGAATGCCTCATCGACAATATCCCAGATCAGGGCCATTGAACCGTTCCGTTCGTAGGCCTGATGGTCGATAGCGACCTGTGGGGTTTGACTAATTGCATACCCTTCCTTCATATCCGGTGGCAGGGAATCTTCGTCAGTTGCCGAGGATTCTCCGAACAAAAGACTCGTGAATACGATCGGCATAATCGCCTTGCCTGCCGAACCCTTCGCAAGCTTGCGCAACAGATCGAGCCCATTGTGCGTACGATACTCGACTGCTTTCCATAGCTGATGTTGGACATCGTCTATCTCATGGACAAGCGACATGTCCGAGCTATGCAAATAAGAGATGAGCGCAATGTTGGTGAAATCACCTAGTATCTGCGGTACATCCTTATCTAACGGCAGTCGATTAAATAAGGTAAGGTTAAGCGTAATGTCTTTCCGACTACTCCAGTAAGAAAGAACTTTCATATACGCGGTACAAATCACCGCTGAAGGTGTGAACTGGTATTTTTTTATCCTCGCTGTAAAAATACGCGTTTCCGCCTCCGACAGCACAAACTTCAGTCTGCGGAAATGAGGCTTAGCGATGTCACTCAACTTTGTATTTAGCGGGAGATCGGGTGCAGGTGGAAGATGATTAATACGCTCTTCCCAATATACTCGCGCTTCTTGGTGATACTTTTTCTCTTTCAACCAGTTCTCTTCTTGATTCATATACTCCCTGAACGTAAAGTCAGGTTGCACGATTGGCTTGCCAGCATACGCCCTGAAAATTTCGCGGAACATCATCTCCGCGCTCCAACCATCCACGATTAAACAATCAAAACTAAAATGGAGAATCGCAGCTTGATCACTCAATTGGCTAATCTGCACATGAAACATCGGCCACTGGCCAAGTTCATAGCAGTGATGGGACCACTCGGCTCGGATCGCTGCGAGTTGTTCCCCATCATCGATCTGCTGTACCGGAATATGAAAATGAGGAGTGTCCAGCAATACTTGCTGGGTACCATTTTCGTATATAACAGTTCTGAGCATTTCATGTGCTGCAATTACTTTGTTCACCGCATCCTCAAGCTGCTGCGGATCGATGTTGTTACATTCGAACTCGGAGTAATAATGTGCGCTCGTATTCCCGAGTTCATAGTCCGATGAACGCCCCATAACATAAGCCAGTTGAAGCGGCGTTAGTCGGAAAGTCCTTCTGGACCGTAAAGCAGCACCTATTCCATTAGAGTCCGATGTATCTTGCATATACCGGATCAACCCGTCTTTATTTGCCTTTAGTTCAGCCTGTATGGCTGGAGTCATCGCTCCCTGAGGGGCTTTGAATTTCAAGCGCTCGCCTTCTACCCATATCTGGATGTCTTTAGCGAAGCACTGCTCAATTAACAGTTCCAGCGCATTTACATCGTGATCTTCAGCGACGGTAAGGTCGGTTGTTTGTTGTTCTTGCTGTTGTTGTTGTTCTTGTTGTTCTTGTTCTGCTTGTTGTGCTTGTTGTGCTTGTTTCGGTTGGAAATCAACATCTTTATGTTTATAAAAATAAATTAACTCCGACACAGAGTTGTATTTCAACATTTCTCCAACGGAAGGTCTATCGTTATAAACCGTTTCAAGATGGTTAGCTAACCTAATCATGTCAACGGAAGACACGCCTTTGGCGCCGAAATGCTCTTCCGGTCTCAAATCTGGCAAGTTAAGGATGTCACGAACCGTCTGCATCACCGGATGATGTTCGGAGATTACTTCCGATACGGCATCGTTAACGGACGAATGCGCATGTGTGGACAACTCGTTAAAATGGTCAAGCAACTTGTTCCTATCGATTTTTCCATTCAACGTAATAGGAAAATGATCCATTGCAATCAGCTTGTCCGGAATAAAATAGCTCGGCAAATACGCTTTCAAGCGTTGTTTCAGCCCCGACTCGTCAAATGAAGCGGGGTCGCCTTTGACGAAGGCGATCAACTTTTTGCTTTCCATCCGATCTCCAATGGGTAAAATAACGGGATCGCCCGCAATTCCACATTTTCCAATCGCAGCCTGAATCTCTCCGATTTCGATCCGGTAGCCATTCCTTTTAACCTGATTGTCTGTTCTGCCGAGAAATTCGATAATACCGTTGGACATATAACGACCGTAGTCTCCGGTATCATACAATCTTTGCTTGAGTTCCGCATGATAAACAAACGCTTTGCTCGTTAATTGCGCTTCGTTCAGATAGCCGGAAGCAAGTCCCTGTCCTGCGATATGCAATTTGCCTTGCACCCAGTCAGGGCACGGTCTGCCAAATTCGTCGAGAATGTAAAAAGACTGGTTGGCAAGTGGATAACCATAAGGAATGGAGGTCCATTCTGGATCAATACGAGCAACGTCATAATAGTTCGACCAAATCGAAGCCTCTGTTGCCCCACCCATGCTCGTCAATTTTGCATTTGGTAGTGCGCGTTGGATTTTGTCGAATAATCCTAGTGGTATCCAATCTCCTGACAGGATCATATGCCTGATGCTCGTATCTTGGCCGACGTGATCGCTGCTCAGAATATAATCCGTATAAATGTCCATTAGTGCCGGAACCGAATTCCACAGACTAACTTGATATTGTTCTGATAGTGTACGCCAGCATTTAGGGTCCAACCGCTCCGATTCCGTAGGGAGGACAAGTGTTCCACCTGCTGTCAAGATGCCAAAAATATCATACACGGACAGATCGAAACTTAGCGAAGACAGACCTAACATGCGATCTTCCGCTGTTACATGAAGACGACGGTTCACATCAACGACCGTATTCATTGCTGCACGATGCTCAATGCAAACACCTTTCGGTGTTCCTGTAGATCCGGATGTGTAGATCACATAAGCGAGCGCTGACGGGCTAATTTCAACTTCAGCCCACACCCCTTTCTTCCCATTCAAATCCGCAGGGGTAAGGAACTGTAAGTGTTCATCCTGTATGTGTAAATCGTCCTGTACATGTAAATCGTCATCGACGATCAATACGTTTACGCCCGCACGACGAGCAATATCTAACGTCCGACTTACCGGATGATCGTAAGATAAGGGAACATAGGCGGCACCAACTTGAACAATTCCTAGCACGACGGCAATTTGTTCAAACGATTTTCGCATTTGCAATGCGACTTTGTCCCCTTTGTTGACGCCTCGTTGTTGCAACAATTCCGACACTTGATTGGCTCGTTCGATGAGCTGCCTGTAACTATACAGCTGCTCTTCGAACACAATAGCTGTCCTGTCAGGGGTAATAATCGCTCTGTGTCGAATATGTTCATGCAGCAGAGTGTCCCTAATGTCCCTAACATCAGTGGACGTCAGATTGGCACGCGCATGGACTTGCCGCTGGCTTTCGGTACGCAGATCGGTTAATGCGCCCGACCAGAAGTGCGCATCGGTTGCTGCTCGCATGACTAGCGAGACGTACTGCTCGAACATACAATCTACGACGTCGGGATGGAATACGGCGTCCAACGTATCCCACGAAAGCACGATGCCCGCTTGGTCGGTGTAAACCTGATGATCCAGCCAAACTTGAGGCGTTGAGGATACCGACCAGCCCATATGATCCAAGAACGATTCACTTTCAGCGCTGCCGTGCATCTGATCCATGCCGAGCGCACTGGTGAACACGACAGGATACATCCGCTCCTGCGTATGATCCCTGCTGTTCAGTTCTTTAACGAAATCAATTGCGGAAAAACCGCTATGCTCAATATCCGCCTGCATTTGGGACTGAATGGAAACCGCATTTGCGGCGGCTGTAGTATGGTCTCGACGAACTTCAACAAGTGACAATTGCGTAAAGTCGCCGATCACTTGATTAATGTGCGGATGAACAGCTTCCCTGTTAAATACGGTCAGCATAATGGCAAAATGGCTACCCGCTCCCCATGCAGATAGAACTTCTGCATACAAGCTTAGTAGTGCAGCTGATGGTGTCACATGCTGCTCGGCCGCAGCGCGCACAAACTGCTGCCATGTTGCATGGTCAATTCCTTTTTGCCGTCGGACAAACTTCCCTTTTGTGAGGGCTCCTCCTGACAAGTTCACCGAAATCGCGGGAGCAGTCGGAAATTGCTCGACCCTGTCCAGCCAGTATTTCTTATCTAATTCGTACTGCTCGCTTCGCCTGCGTTCAAAAGTGTAGTTCACATAATCTTTAAACGACAATTCAAGTGCTGGCAACGACTGACCTGCGTATAACCGATCCAAGTCTGTCCAGAAAATATATAAGCTCCATGCATCAGCTATCATGAAATCGATCCCAAAATGAATCCGCCATTTGCGTTCATCTATTTCAGTAAGTCGGACGTCAAACATCGGTTGCCCGAGCGGAATGACCTGTGTGGATATCTGCTCTCTCACCTTTTCAAGATGCACATGCATGTCGCGAACTTGTTCCTTACGATACACAGTCAAAGGCAGCTTAATTTCCGGTGCTATTTGTTGCGTCCCGTCCGCTGAGATAATCGCTCTCAACATATCATGGCGCTGGGTCAAAGCACGTAACGCTTGCTCGAACCGGATCGGATCAACATCGTTCATGTCGAGTTCAAAGCTGGTATAGCAGCCAACCCCGCCCCATTTCATTTCGTCGTTTCTTCCGACCCAATACGCATATTGAACTTCGTTCAGCGGGAATGGCTCATATGTATGGTCCGGATATGAACAAAACGAGAGACTGGAACTAGCTGGCATCGTTTGAATGCCTATTTTTTCAACCAAAATGTCTGACCATCTGTTAATCGTGCATGGACTTAAAAAGCTACCCGTGTTTAAAGGCACAGCCCATTCCTTTTTCCACATCGCAACTAGCTTTGTGATCACAATGGAGTTCAAGCCGTACAGCAGCAGATTGCAGTCGTCCGACAGCTCGTCCGCTTCCATCTTCAGTTCGCGAATTAACGCTGCACGGATGAAAGCTTTCACTTCACTTATATCTGAAAATGGTTGCCGATAGGCCTGTCCACCCAGCGTGACAGCGCTCTCCTCTTGTTCTATTTGCAGCGCCTGTTCTACTTGTAGCGCTTGTTCCACACGCTGTGTTTCCTGCTCTTCCTGCTTTTGCGAAATGGCGGATTGTCCGAACAACGGTTCAAGTCCGAAATGTTGCTCCTGAAATCGATAGTTCGGTACAGGTACTCTTTTCAAACCCGAATCGGCATAATACTTTTTCCAATCTATAGGTATTCCTCGGGTGTATAAATGAAACAGATTTGCTTCAACCTGTTCCGCCGTGCGCCCGTCAGGATGATGAGAAGCGACACAATCCGCGCTATCCCCACATATGCATTCCACCATAGTAGAGAGGACGGCCGAAGGACCCATTTCCAGAAACACATATTGATCGGGATTTTCAATCGACTGGATGCTTTCGCAAAATTTAACTTCCGCTACAATGTGCTGGCTCCAATATTGCCAAGATGCCATTTCCTCGCCGATACATTTGCCGGTTACGTTAGATAGCAACCGCTTCGTAGGTTTGGAATAATTCACTTCTTGCGCTATAACTTCGAAAGGCGTGCGCATCGACTCCATAAGCGATGAATGAAAAGCGTGCGAAACTTGCAACGCAACGGTTTTTATGCCCGCGTTATGCAGGGCGTTACAAGCATCCTCCACCTCTTGACTAGCTCCGGAAATGACCGTTTGCTCCGGCGTGTTGGTAGCCGCAATGGATAGGGATGTTGGAGGCTGCACAATGTGAAGAACAACATCCTTATCGGCATGAACCGCGGCCATCTTGCCATCCTTAGGAAGCGCGTACATCAACTCGCCTCGTGCTACAATCAACTTCATAGCATCTTCTAAATGGAAGACGCCGGCCAGACATGCTGCTGTATATTCGCCAACGCTATGTCCTAACATGAAAGATGGCTCGACGCCGTAGGCCATCCACGTTTGTGCCAAGCTGTATTCAACAGCAAACAAAGCGGGCTGTGTGTAACGGGTTTCGTGCAAAGGGCTATCCGCTGAAAAAATAACGTCGATCAGCGATGCACCCGTCTCGTTCATATAGTGTTTATTGCAGGCATCGATATAACTTCGGAATATACGGTTGACCTGATAAAAATCTTTAAACATAGAAGGATACTGCGAGCCTTGTCCTGAGAACATAAAGATTACTTTTTTATCCGTGTTCCCGCGGCTTACAGCAGGACTTGTTCGGCCTTCGAGCGCCTGCCCAATGTTGTTGTGCAATTCGCTTATACAATCGGCCCAGATCACGATTTTTTGTTTCAAATCCGCTTTCGACATGTTTTGACTGAAACTTAGCTGGGCTAAGCTTGTCTCACTTGTCAGCTCAACGTTGTCCAAATCTAAATACGATAAAAACGTCTCCAACTGATCGCGCAGTCCACTTTCCGTAATCGAGCTGAACTTGAAAGGCCACGCTTTCCCTGTGCCATAGCCACTCGAATGTTCCTCATCGTGCCGTTGTTCCACGTTATGCTGTTGTTCCATGTTATGCCGCTGATCCTCGCCATACTGCGCAACTACAACGTGAGCATTCGTTCCGCTTAGACCGAAGGAGCTAACTCCAGCGATTCTCGGCTTGTGCATGCTATTTTCCCACAATCGTGTCTCTTTCGGCACCGCCAAAGGCAGTTCGCTCCAATTGATATGAGGGGAAGGCGTCTCGAAGTGGGGATTCCCCGGTATTTTCCCATTCTCGACAGCTAGCACGGCCTTTATTAGACCAGCAATGCCTGCGGCCGCTTCGAGGTGTCCGATATTCGTTTTTACTGTCCCTACATAAAGCGGGTCGAGCCTATCCTTGGCTACTACATTTCCTAGTGCCGAAATTTCGATCGGATCGCCCAACTCTGTCCCTGTGCCGTGTGCCTCAATATAGCCTATATCACGGGAGTCAAGCCCACAGCGTGCCCACACCTTTGAAATCAACTGTTCTTGTGCGGGGCCGTACGGAGCGGTCAGTCCTGAACTTAGTCCATCCTGATTCACACCGCTTCCTTTAATAATCGCGTGAATATGGTCGCCGTCTCTTTCCGCCGCTGACAACTTTTTGAGCACGACAACTCCGCATCCCTCACCTCTGACCGTGCCGTTAGCTTTGGCATCAAAGCTTCGAATTTCACAGTTGGGTGACAAAATATTTAATGTCGAAAGCAGCTCCGTTATTTCCGGTGAATACATCAGATTCACACCACCGGCAATCGCCATATCGCAATCACCCAAGAGCAGACCCTTGCACGCTTGATCGACGGTAACAAGGGATGATGAGCAAGCGGTGTCTACCGTAATACCAGGCCCCTGAAAGCCGAAAAAGTAGGCAGCTCTGCCGGATAAAAACGAGAACCCTTTGCCCGTGACATCGTTAGGCTCTAGCGTAGCGTTCATTTTATGGTTGAAATACGATTGTTGAATATAGTCCGGTAAAGTAACCCCTGCGTAAACTCCCGTTTGGGAACCTCTTAATTGATTCGGGGCATAGCCTGCATTTTCTAGCGCTTCCCAACACACTTTAAGAAAAAGGCGTTGCTGCGGGTCCGTTCGCTCCGCTTCTTTGGGTGAAAACCGGAATAGCCTGTGATCGAATGCTTCAATATCTTCCGTCAAAAAACCGGCCTTCTGCATAAACGGATGCAAGCTATTATTGGGTGGGCGGTACGTCCCCCATCGCGAAGCTGGCGCAGCTTGGATCATATCCTGCATGGCTACTAGCGCTTCCCAAAATTGCGGTGGACTCGTAATTCCCCCCGGCAAACGACAGGCCATGCCGATCACAGCAATCGGCTCATGGAGGACGCTTTGCTTGGCATGCAACTCCTGTTTCAACCTTTTAATTTCAAGAAGCGCTTGTTTTATGATTTCACTCTTAGTTGCTGATTCAGACATTGATCGCTCCTCCTAGTTCTTGTTTCAGCAGTTCAAACAGCTCCTCCTCCGAGCAATTGTCCCACTCGGATGACGATACAGCGCGATTCGTTGCGGGCTCATTCGCCAGCTGCTGCCTAGCAATATGGCCGTTGCCAGCGGTACGAGCGAGCAAATATTCACTCATCTGCGCTACTGTATTGTAGTTAAAGAGTGCAGTTGCTGGAACAGTGCAACCCAATGCCTGCTCAAGTGAATTGCGCATAGACAGCGACATCATGGAGTTAATGCCAAGTTCCGTAAAAGAGATACTGCGATCGATTTCAGTCGCTGGAACAGCGAGCTGATTCGCAACAAGTCCGATCATATAGTCGGCTAGCTCTTCTTGATTAGTAAATATCCCGTTAACTGCTCCGTTAACTGCTCGATTAAATGCACCGTTAGCCGCTCCGTTAACAGCAGCCAAATCTTTTCGCACTTGCTCCGCCGAAAAGACGCCTAGTACTTTGCTCCATTCGCCATTTACATACATCAGCTTCGCTTTGCTCCGCTGAATCTTTCCGCTTGTCGTGCGCGGAACGTGCATCGGTGGAATAAAGACGATCGTCTCCACCGGAATACCATGCACTTGAAGGACAGCGTCCCTTATTTGCCTTGCCCATTTGTCGCACTGCAAATTTCGGACAGCCGTGCGGTTCACTTCCTGAATGAGAACGAGCTTTTCTTCGCCATCGTGGTGAATAGAAAAAGCAGCAGCACCGTCTGTCCGTAAGTCATCATCGGCAAGAAATGATGTGCGCTCAATATCTTGAGGGTAATAGTTCATCCCCCTAATAATGATCAAATCCTTTATTCTACCTGCCATATAAAGCTCGCCATTTGTATCTTTAAAACCTAAATCACCTGTTCTTAAATATACCTGGCCATTCGTGTCATCACACAAAAATGCGCTGTTCGTTTCCGCTGCACGATTCCAGTAGCCTTTAGTAACCGAAGGTCCCGAGAAGCACACTTCGCCGATGGCCTGAACGCCTAATTCCGTTCCATCGTCAGGATTTCGTACGCATAGTTCATGTTCATCGATAACAAATCCGTTACCGACCAAGAACGTCTCGTCTGTGGCCCATTCATCAGGCAGGTGCAGCGTGTCATCTACCACTCCTCTATCTAAAATAGACACCATACCACGCTGAAGCTCGCTTCTATTCAGTTTTAGCCAGCCTACTTTTTGCCCTACACAATAGGTTGACACCACGAGGGAAGCCTCCGCCAAACCGTATCCTGGACATAATACATGTTCCTTGAGCCCATATGACTTAGCAGCTTGATTAAATTTGTGCAGCGTATTCAAGTGAATCGGTTCAGCCCCACAAAAAGCTCGCTCCAAACTTTTTAACGTCACACCTTCCAATTCGTTCGCAGTACCATGTAGCAGTTTGTCAGCAATCAGTTCATAAGCAAAATTTGGCGCTCCAGTATGAGTCGCTCCATAAGTTGAAATGGCCCGCAGCCACAGCAGCGGCTGCTGCATAAAATCAACAGGCTTCATCAAAATAACTTTATAACCCGAATACAACCCTTGTAGAATTCCGATAATCAAGCCCATATCATGGTAAAAAGGAAGCCAACTCACCATAACGCTGCGCTCGTTAAACTCAAATTTAGCGTCGAGCTGCTTTAAATTATTCATGAGTGAGGAGTGAGTAACCATCACTCCTTTCGGATCTCCAGTGGAACCGGATGTGTATTGCAATAAAGCGAGTTCGTTAAATCCTGTCACAGCGTTAGCAACCGGTTCCCCATCTTCCGCATAGATAGGCAAGGAACTCAAAACTTCACTATGTTGTATACATTGTTCCACAGTAGAAACACTGTTTCGGTCTGTAATAATGCAATTTGCCTGTGCACTTTTAGCTACATTCTCCCATTTCACAAGCGATTTATGACGGCTTACCATATTGCAAGGGACAGGAATTGCCCCAATGCGATGGCAAGCAAGAAACGATACGATGAAATCAATTCCCTGATGAAACATCAGCAGACAGCGATCCCCTTCCGCCACGTTTAAAGTGGAGAGACGAGCAGAACATGTCGTTACTCTAACGAACAGTTCTGAATAGGTGATTTCGGTTAAATTAAAATGGGCGTCGAGCATTCCGTACGCGATTCCATGCGGAGTACGCTGTGCTCTCAGTTCCAACATGTTAACAATAGAGTCGGTGTCGTGTTGTATACTCGTCGTGTTATTGGTAGCCATATTGTGTGCTCCTTTTCAGCAATAACGTCTGTTTCTCGTGAAAATTAGGCTTACACTAGCACTTGTTCAATAACCTTGGCCAGATCACTCGCATTTTGTTCGCTCTCTATACAAGTAAAATGATTTCCCGCGATTTCTTGCACGGTAAACTGCCCGAGGCAAACGTCTCCCCAATATTGCAGCGTCATGTCATTCGTGCCTGGCAATAACGTAAACGCTTCTTGTGCGAGAAGGAAGCGAATATCCCCCACATACGGCTGTGGCGTAAAACAAGCGGACTTCAGACTCTGGCGATACACCTTAAATAAACCCTCTGCCATTTCAACTGGCATCGTATTTCCATTAAATGTAGCGACCGCATCGGTATAAGCCGTAAACCGTTCTCTCGTTGTAAGGGCGGACAAATTTCTGAATAAATTTCCGACTTGATCCAGACCTGGATCTCCCTCAATCGTCAGCGTAGCTCCGTCCGGCACGCTTTTATTGTTCGATTCAAACATGTGCAGCAAACCGCGTTCGAAATTAGCTGCATCTACACCACTGAAACCTGCTTGTTCAAGCGAGATATTTAAATTCGGTACAAATAAGGTTTCAATGACTAAATCGTCTTCGATATGATAAAGAACCGGATGGCTATCAATGAGCACCAGATCTTCTACCTGTATGCCTTTCTCAAGCAACCGCCTAGCCACTTCAACAGCTATTAATCCACCTAAACAGTAACCGATGAGTTGCATTTTCCGATGTCCCGTATCCAGTAAGCGTGCCGCGTAATCATCAGCCAAATGCTCAATCAGCCCGGCATGATCCAACGCACAATACAAATCAATATCTTCAACAGTAATTCCGACAACAGGACCACGTTGTTGTTCATTCAGATGTGAAAGCAGCAACTGGAAACAGTTCATCGTACCAAGACCCGCATGAAAAACAACCCGCAGCAGTCCCTTGTCGCCACCACCATACGTAGTGAGCACCGCATTACTTGAGCTTTTTGTCTGTCGTGTAGGTACTAGCTCATTGCAAGTAAGATCGGTCTTCTTCGTTTGCAAACGGACAAATTGGGCGAGCGCAGCAACAGTCGGATAATTGAGCATCTGCCTAAGCAGCGCATCAAACGGAATGTCGATCCGAATGGGCTCGCTGGCAAGCCGTTCACGTAGCTTTCCAGCAACTTGAGCCATGATGAGTGAGTCAGCCCCATGATGATAAAAATTGTCGGTTGTCCGAATAGTCGGCATCCCTAGCGCTTCCGCCCACAATTGAGACACGAGTTGTTCCAGATCGTCCTGAGGCAAGCTTTCCGTTTGCGCATCTACATCGCCTGTTAAAGCTTGGATTTTCCATTTCACCAGCTCTCGCCTGTTAATTTTCCCATTGCTTGTTAACGGCAGTGCATCAACGATCTGGATATTGGAAGTCATCATATGAGCGGGCATATAATGAGAAAGAAAATGAACCAGCTCAGGCACATATACGTGCCTTCTGTCCAGCTTCACCCTCTTCATGAACAGCTGCACACCTTGCGCGGGGCAAAAATATTTCCACACCTCGTTAGTCGCTTCTGGCGATCGAAACGTCTGCCACTCGGACAACGTCGAATGGTCATCTGTAATTTCTGTAAGAGCCATCCACCCACCCGCACAAATAAGTTCTGTCAGGCTGCTTTCTGCCCTTGAAATATCGCGTACTCCACCTAACGCAAAATCAGCAATCACAACATCAAAGCTATTCGGTGCAATGCCTTGAGCGCGATAATCCTCTTCGACGTTAAAGACACAGAAACGCACTTTTGAAGATGCTTCCCATTGAGTTGTTTCCTTCGCTTGGCTCACTAGATCAGAGGTACGTTCCGTACACCAGTAATCCACCTCGCAACCCTCCAGCCCTGCAGCTACTTTCTCCACGCTTATTGCGGATGCGGTTCCGAGTTGTAACATGCGCAACGTTCGGCCCACATTGTTCTTGGCAATCCGTTGTAACAATGTAATGACGGACTGATGTAGCGCCTTCAGCGTAGATTCGGCTTCCTGCCCGTCCGCAGCCCGAACAAACAGTTCATCTATGCCGCTTGTCATCTGATCTAACTCCGCCTGCTCTTGATCGCGCCGGCGTTCTTTAATCCGAATGGTCTCGACGACACCTAACAACGATTTATCATCGCCTGTTCCATCCACGACTACGGCTGCTGTAGCAATCGCCGGATGTTTTTGCAGCGCAGATTCAATTTCGCCCAGTTCGATTCTGTGTCCCTTGATTTTGACTTGATTGTCTTCACGACCGATAAATTCAATTTCACCTCCGGGCGTATATCTTCCCATATCCCCCGTCCGGTAAAGCCGTTGCCCATCCACAGGATGCACAAAAAAGCGCGCTTCTGTCGTTTCTTCATCCCCGAAATAACCTTGAGCGAGACCATCGCCCGTAATATAAAGCTCACCTGTCACCCACACCGCACAATCACGCATGCTAGCATCTAAAATACGGAAACCCTGATTCGCAAGCGGTCGTCCATACGGTATATTGCTCCAATCTGGCTGTAACCCTTTGTAAGTATGGAAAATAGACCAGATTGACGCTTCGGTAGCACCGCCAAGACTAATAACTTGCACGGAAGGCACACGTTGAATCAACGTATCCGGCAAAGTTAAAGGTATCCAATCTCCGGATAGCCATGCGAGCCGGAACTTCGGCAAGCTTACATGCTGCTCCACATTCAAGTAAGCGAGCAGCATCTGCATCAGAGCCGGAACCGTGTTCCAAATCGTAACTTCATATTTAGTCATCAGCTCTGCCCAATGTGACGGATCAGTTAGTCGATCCACAGCTGGGAAAACAAGTGTGCCTCCGGCAGACAAAATACCGAATATGTCATAAACGGACAAATCGAAACTGAGTTGAGCAAGTCCCAACAAGGTGTCATCAGGTCCGACATTAAAGCGTTCGTTCATATCGTTAATCGTGTTGCCTGCCGCACGATGGGTGATGACAACGCCTTTTGGTTGTCCAGTTGAGCCCGATGTATGAATGATGTAAGCTGGCAAATCGGGATTCCCTTCGGCCACAAGCGTGTGTTCCCGATGCGGCTGCAGCTTGTCCACTTCAATAACCGTCAAGTTGTCAGGCCATTGGATCTCGCAAGTTCCACAAGTGAGCACATGGCGGACACCTGTTTTTTGTACAATCGCTGTTCTGCGCAGTTCCGGTTGTTGCGTGTCAATGGGAACATAGACAGCTCCGGCAGACAACACGCCCAGCACTGCTGCGATCTGATGCACCGATTTGTCCATCACAATGGCGACTCTGTCTTGCTGTTGACAGCCCGTAGCTATCAATTGTTCACGGATTGCTGAGGCTCGCAGCATAAGCTCTCCGTACGTGGTCTGCCCTTCACGGTCCACAACGGCAATTCGATCTGGAGATGCTGCGGCCTGCTCCAGTATCCCACTGTGTAGCATATGATCCGGTAATGGCGCGGCCGTATCGTTCATGTTCGTCCGCTCGCTGACTTGCCAATCTGGCAGCGCTACGGATACGCATTCATCCCAAGCCTGTTCGTTGCTAGCCAGCACACGCAACAGCGACTCAAATGCATCAAACATATCGTCTGTCATTCCATCGGGGAACACGCCCTGCCGAATATCCCAGTTCACCTGAAGACCTGACGCTCTATCCATCGCCTGACAGTCAATAAATACTTGCGGCGTCTGGCTAATTCCGTGCCCCTCAACCTTCCCGATCAAATCATTGCCTTCTGTCGGCTCGACTAGCCCGAGAGCGCTCGTGAACACGATTGGCATCAACGCCGCTTCTCGTCCACGCCTGCGGGATATTTCCCTAAGCACTTCAACCCCAGAAAATAGCCGATGATCCAAATCCTCAAACAACTGGCTATTGATTGATTTCGCTTGTTCGTGGAAAGATTGATCGGCACGCCAGTCTATAGCAAGCAGACTGACCGAAGTAAAATCACCCACAATATGATTAACATCAGGATGCAAAGGGAGTCTGTTCAACACAGTAAGATTCAGACAGAACGAATTGCTGCGGCTCCAACGCTCCATTACAGCCGCATAGGCCGTCATCACCGCGGTCGTCGGTGTCAGACCGCGCTTCTGCGCTTGTTGTTTGAAGTTGTTCCAGCTGTGCGCATCCATTTGCAAATAGCGACGGGTGAACCGTGCGCTACCAGCTTGATGTTGAAGCCTCGCCAGCGGCAGATCCGGCGCCGGAGGCAATTCATCCATTCTACGGAACCAATAGTCTTTGTCCTTGGAGTAAGCAATCGTTTCTCTCAGGCTGCGCTCGGCGATGAGATAGTCTCGGAAGCGGAGCGGACTCTCGGGAAGCTTTAATTCCGCGTTGTTATACATCGCTTCGAATTCCGAGAGGAGCAGCCAAATGCTCGCCCAGTCAGCAATCAGAAATTCAATTGAAAAGTGCAGTACAGCATGGTTTCGTGTATTCGTCACGGCAACGTCGAATAACGGCCAACGTTCTGTATCGTACATGCGGTGACCCATTTCTTCACGAATATGCTCCAGCTTTGCTTCGACCTGATCATGCTCCCAACGACTCGCATCAGTAAGGCCTACCTGAAGTCGTGGTACACTTTCCATAACTTGTTGATAGCCGTTCTTGTCTATGATCGCACGTAGCATATCATGACGTGCAACTAGCTTATTCCACACTTCCTCGACACCGCTATGCTCCAGCTCGGGGTAATGAAGTTCAAGATAAATATGACAAGCTACACCGCCATACCCGAATACCTCACTTCGGCCAAGCAAATAGGCAGACTGCACATCTGTCAGCGGAAAAGGCTCAAATCTAGACTTCGGATCATCCTTTACCGCCATCGGTTTATGTTGTAACTCAAGCAATTCCAATATAACCGTCTTGTGCTGTTTTAAAGTCTGTAAATCACTGGCCGCCAATACACCCTGTGGTGCCCTGTATCGCAACTTACCATCCTCTACCCATAGAGAAACGCCTTCTCCTTGGAGACGTGCCACCAAATCAGTAATAGTTACTGTGCTGTTCTGTGTCATAGCTTGATTCTCCTAGTTACATATTTTCTATAAGTTCGATTAGATCGATAAGATCAGTTAGGTCTATTAGGTCTATTAGTTCGATAAGTTCGATAAGTTCGATAAGTTCGATAAGTTCGATAAGTTCGATAAGTTCGAGCAATTTTACTATTCAACCTATTTGGTTCGGGCAGCTGCAAACACAGCCCCATGAAGGAGGCTCGTATCCAGTGACTCTTTCAAACCGGATAAACCTACTTCTAATACACCCGTTATCTCAGCTGATTCTGCCCGCAGCCATTCATCTCCTGAAATGAGTGCGCGAAAAGGCGACATAAGATTGCTTGGCAGCCCCATTTTGACCCATTCAATTCCCGTAGCCCCATTCGGATGTTCGATTTTTTTAGGCCGCTGCGGTGGATCATAATGTGAAACAATAAACGGCAATTCCGTCTCCTTCGGAGCAAAAAGACTATAGCGAACGAGATTGCCGTCAGGACGAGTTCTTTTTCCATTAATAATGCGTGAAGTTGGCATGCCCAGCTGTCTCACTGCCAATTGAATGTCTTCCAACTCCTTGCGATTGTATTCCGCATTTGGATGTTCCCCATTCGGATGTTCTCCATTCAACATTTCTATACTCGATACGCGTTCGGGTTCCAAGGCTACATCACACCAACCTTCCGTACACTTGGACCAGTATTTAAAGCGCTGTCCTGCTGCGCGACCGTATATCAAACCTAGCGGAAAGCTCAACAAAGAAAGGGACGTAGGTATTTGAAAAAATTCAATAAACGGGCCGTGCTCAAACCACAATAATGCGTTATGCGCCCGTTGCGGAGCGCTGCCCCATTGCATCGTAAATCCGAGCGCTTCGTAATCCCGAACAACCGTTGTGATATCGTCAACTTTGCATATAATATGGCTACATTTCAGCATCATTTTTTTTCCTCACTGCAAAAAATTGTTGTCCAAGTGGAGCGAGTGGATGAGCCTCGTCCAGCAGCGTCAGCACTTCCGCAGCGCCCGCTCTCGCAAACACATCTTGCCATTGTTTCACGGACATAAATGTGGATTGTGATCGCTTTCTGTCATCCTCTGGTTGAGTCATCATGAAAGATTGTGAAATAAGGATTTCCGGGAACTCTCGCACGGGTTCCGTAAACAGCAGCCATCCTCCAGGCACGAGTAATTGCACAAGCCCAGCAACGGCCTTGTCTGTATTGAAAGCATTGTTCAGCACACCGGCCGCGATAATAATATCTGCCTGTGCGAGTTGTAATCCCTGCTCAGTAACGTCTTTGTCAATATCAACAACCTGAAATTGCATCCACGGACAGTCTTTATATCGTTCACGCGCAGCCGAGAGAAAGAAGTGAGATACATCTGTGAACAAATATGCCGTGCTAAGTACGTTCGCAGACGCCTTTAATCTAGGCACGACTACTTCTGTAGTTGAACCTGTACCTGCGCCTATCTCGATAATAGTTAGCGGCTGTTCAGCTTTAGCGGCCGATAACAGCTGTTTGGCAGCCCCGATGCGCATAACCGCTTCTGACACGGATTGGTTGAGATAACGGGCTGTTATCGTTTCACGGTACAAGGCATGGGCGTAGTCCATTTTACCTTCAGGAAATAACAAGAATGCAGCCTGCTGTTCACCCCGCATCAGTTGCGGCAACTGTTCGGCGTTACTGATCAAATAGTCCATCGTGAGTGGTGAACCGAGCTTACCATCCCAAATTTCTCGCACAGCCTTCCAGCAATCTTTTAACTTATTTTCGGTCACAACATCGACCCCATTCATACGGTCCCCGTTGCGCTGGATATACCCGCGTTCACTCAACAACACCAACCAGCGCTTAATTAAATCATGATGCTGGGGAGCCGTTTGCGACATGGCCAATATTTCGCTTATGCTGTATTCCCGCTCCGTGCTAGTCAGCAGTCCCTCTGTTTGGAGAGCGTATATCATCGAATGAAACACCGCTTCATCCAAATTTTTAACGAACGAAGCTACACATTCCGCATCCAATCCGTGCAGCTCGCGGTCACCGTAATCTGTACAAGCAGAAATATCGGTGCTCGCTTGATAACAAAATGAAGCAACATCGTTACCGTGTGCAAACCGAGCACTGTCGTCTTCAATCTGTGAGGCGGCTTCTTTTAACAGGTTTACCGGAAGCGGCTGATGTGTGCAGCCAGGGCGCAGAACAGGATACCCTAGCGCAGCAGTCATTTCATGCCATTGACTGGAACATAACAGTTCTTGTTGGGCCCGCATGTTCGCATTGGCATTTTCCAAACTTAGCTCTCTCATACCTAACAAATCGTGTGCGATGGCTTGCGGCCATTGCTTCGTAAGAATGTCTTTGTAACTCATTGGACTCGACGTGCCTATTGTCTCTGTGCTGTTCTCGAGTACGTGCATGGGACTAGCTCCCGTCAGTTCTCCGAGAATGTTCATGTTGTCAGGTATATGCAAACGAGGATTCCAAACGACAGGACCATGGGTATCAGTAAGGGAAAGTCTCCCTCCCTCTGTCCCAATAGTCATCTGATGTAGTAAGTGAAGGTAATTGTCTGGATCATTAGGATCGACTTCATTATGGACTCTCAACGTAATGGGAATGTTCGCGACCGTTCCCGTAAGGACATGGAACGGCCCACCCTCTCTACTCACCGCGTTGATCTTCCACGGTCGAATGGACGGCAATACTTGCGAAAAGATGTGCATCATCGGATAGGAAACTTGAGAAGCGAACGCCGCGTCAATATACAGTGCATCTTGTTGTTCGAGCAACACTTTTGCAGATGCGATAAACTGTCTCACAGCAGGCAAATGAACGTATAGATCGCCCGTCTGAAAAATGACGCCATGCTGCCGCGCGGTTCGAAGACACGCTGCCATATCCTTGTGATGCACAGGCTGCTCCTGAATAACATGGATGCCTCGTTCGAGCAGCTTTAGTGACACATCCGTGCCCTTACCGCCCAGAACTCCCGATCGCAGCACAACACAGGCGAGATCGATGTCAGGCGGAAGCTGGTCTACTTCGGTATATACATGTATACCGTAATATTTCGCGCATTTCTTCGTGCGCTCACTGCCTTGCCCGAGCAGGCCTACAAGTTCAAACTGTTCAGGCAGCAACTTCAGTGCCTCCATGTAAAATTGCCCAAATGTAGAACCGCATACAACGGTACGCCATTTTTTGTTGTTCATAGTTCACCCTCCTCCGTAATTAACAACTCGTCTACGGAACATTCCAACACGTTCAGATGATGAATGAAAGTTGCCTGTTTTAGTCGGTCAATCACGTTGTACGGATTAGGGATTTCAGCAAGTGGACGCACACCCGCCGGAATTTCACCCTCTAATACGGCAATTGTTGCCGCAGCAGCGGTCAAACCAGTCAATTTCGACGGGCTTTGGGCCTGCAACACTAATGTCCGCACGATTTCCGCGGCATCCTTGACGCCACGTAGCTGTACGATGAAATTTGCATATGTTTGCCGCCCTGCCGAATCAAGCTCGGTCGCCGTGCACAGACGTCTCACCGCAAGATTCGGGTCTACGAGAAACTGTGATCGCACTTCTTCCAGCACTTTCGGCACATGATTGCCGTCAATGGCGATATACCACTCCCCATCACGCAGCGCTAATGAAGTGGCCACGAACTCCGCTTCCGTGTCGAAATACGGATACAAAGCGACTTCACGTGTGAAAAAAGGGAGTGTGGCGCCCGATTTTCGGCTTAGCACCGATGAGCGGCGGGTGCCATTTTTCCATGCTGCCATAGGTTCGTTGTCTTTGCCCGCGACACCGGCAAGATAGTCTTCAGCGGCAGCGGACGTAAATCTATCCAACGCTCCCGTATAGTAAACCAAGGAATCTACCTTATCAAAAGATTCTGCCAGCCAGCGTGGCAGCAGACCCGATAATCCAGGTGTCGCACCTGCTGCATACAGCACGACCGTGTTGTACGCGGTTTCACGCAAGGCCTCTAGCCGCGGATCGATGCCAGCATCTACATGATGACAGCCTAATGACAAACACACCTCGGCCACACGTGCTGATGTCTGATGGGACGGTCCAGCACAGTTAACGATTAATTCACATCCGCTCAAGAATGATTTCAGACTTTGATCATCCTCAATATCAACCTTGACCCATTCAGCCTGTGGCCATTTAGCTCCGTGTTCCATCCGGGCAGCTTCAGGATTTCTCCCCCCTAATCGCAACGGGTGCTTTCCCCATTGGCTCAACATGCTCGCCGCCGCTAATCCTACATCGCCGTAGCCACCAATAATCCCGATCATATTTCACCTTCTTCCATGAATACGAGCTCTTCATTTTTTTCGACCCGTTTTTGCTCAATACTAGCAGCGATCTGATGCAATGCTGGCGCTTCAAACATATGCCTTAGGGATAAATCAATGCCATATCGCTCCTTCACTGCCGTAAGAAAGCGCGTCGCAAGAAGGCTATCCCCTCCTAGTTCAAAAAATCCCTGCTTGCGTCCGATTGACGCGAGACCGAGAAGTTGTGTCCACATGGAGGACACTTCCTGTTCCAATCCCTCATGGGGCAATTCCCCAACGGTTGCATGAACCGTTGACTCGAATACGGAAGCAACAGCTTTGCGATCCACCTTGCCGTTAGCGCTTAATGGAAGCCATGGCAATATTTCAACTTTTTCTGGAACCATATGCGCTGGCAACTGGGCTGTAGCCCAACTCAAAATGTGTTCGGGATTCAGCTCCGGTCTAGATAGCGGACAATCGGCTTCAATCATTTCCGTGAAGGAGTTATCCACCGAGCTGCAACTTACAGGGTGAAGCCCTGCTTTTATGCACAAATTGGCCCACTGCTGTGCTGACAACATCGGGCTGTATGCCTGACTTCGATCATGGTCAAAATCGACAAAGCCCCGATCAAGCACGGCTGATGTTACGGCGGCAAGCGGCGTAAGTTCACTGTGCTCCAAAGCAAATAGCTTTCCGCCGCGTCGTAGCAGCAATGAAGCTAGTGCAACACCGTGATACGGATCGTGATAACGATGAAGTGAATTTATGGCTAGAACCACATCAAAACACGATTGTAATGGATTCGGAACACGGCTATCCGGCAATTGCTTGCAATTGACTACATGCGGTAGTGCAGACAAACGGTTTTTGGCGGCTTCAACCATGGAAGGTGCAGTATCAAGCAAGGTGAACCGAATTTCTTCTGGATCAAGCATTTCTAACAACTTGAGTGCAATCAAGCCGCTACGTCCACCGAGCAATGCCGTTTCAACGGGTTTGCCTGTAGATGCAAACATCGTCTTTATGCGGGCAGCAATCTTTTCAATGCCTGAAATCGTTCCCGAATCCAGAGTGGATAAGCTTTCAGGCGCAAGAAGATCATCTTCAAGCAGAACCATAGCTGACATGTCACCGCCTATTATGCTGCGATAATCGTCCAGCCGCTGAAACAGCCGCTGTTCGATGCTTGAAATCGCGGAATCCGTCTCCAGCGTGCCATGACGAGTTGCTGCGCTGAGTGTAAGCGCTTCGGTATATTGAAGCACCTCCTCCATTCGAGGACCCGCCCGCAAGCTACCGTTATCATCCACAATCACATTTCGCTTACAAAGCCAGAGCAACCACATTTGACGTAGCGATTCATATGCTTCAGTTACCCGCGGATTCCACGCTAAAGTTAAACCGCTTTCTTTTTTAACACTCAATTGTGATAGATTAAATATTTCAGCGATTAAACTTTCTGCCATTTTAGCCTGTATTTCTCGTGAATTTTCCTTATATCGAACATTGTCGATCGACTCTGGTGCAACAGAAACATGAGGAACGTCATTTGTCTGAACGGTAGTCGAATCCGCAACAACAGCGGTCATAAGTTGTTTCGTTCCAGCATTAGAGGCAATGACTGCTACAACCTGACCTACGCCTCCATACTGCCGTAACGCGGCCTCCACTTCTCCGAGTTCGATGCGGTATCCTCTCAGCTTCACCTGCTGATCGGATCGGCCAAGAAACTCGATATTACCGTCCGGCCAATAGCGGCCCCAATCACCCGTTCGATACCAGCGCTTGCCTCCATCATGAATAAAATGCTTCGATGTCAGTTCATCATTGCCAAGATAACCACGTGCAACTCCGATCCCACCGATCCATAACTCGCCACTTACCATATCTGGGCAATCGCGGCCTAACCTATCCACCACACGATAGCATTGGTTATGCAGAGGGGTTCCATATGGAATAGAAGTCCACTCCGAATTTACACCCTTTACTTCGTAGTAATTTGACCAAATAGAAGCTTCAGTTGCCCCGCCGAGCGCAATCAGACGACAGTCTTTCGATTTCCGCCTGAGGCGCTCATACAGATCAAGTCCGACCCAATCTCCAGATACAAGCACAAGACGTAACGATGGGAGTAAGCCCATCTCACCGGAACCGATCATTAGCATCTCAAAAAGTGCAGGCACCGAATTCCACACAGTCACCTTCATTCTGCGGATAAGATCAAGCCAGACAATCGCTTCTCGTCTCGAATGTTCATGGAGTAACACCACTTTGCCGCCGACGGAAAGGAGACCAAATATATCATAAACAGAAAGATCAAAATCAAGTGCTGAAACGGCGAGAACCGTATCCGATTCACTTACAATAAATCGGGTATTCATATCTGAAATGGTGTTATGTGCCGCTTGGTGCGTAATTTGTACGCCTTTCGGTTCCCCGGTCGATCCAGAAGTGAAAATAACGTACGCCAGCGCAGCGGAATCGTTCGGAACCGGATGTGGTAATGGAGTAAAGGAATCCGCTTCTCCGGAAAAAATGATCGTCCTCGTGGTCGGAGATGGATTCATCGAAAGCTCCGCCTTATCCATGATGACGTAGCGAATTTCGCCTATGCGATAGATGCGATCCCGTCGCTGCTCAGGCTGGCTAACTCCGATCGGCACATAGGCAGCTCCTGCAGCTAAGACGGCCAACACAGCTATAATCTGATTAGGTCCTCGCGGTAGTGTTACGGCGACAGCATCTCCCTGCTTAACACCTCTTTGTAGGAGTAGAGCTGCCATCCGCAAAGCTTTATCGGCAAGTTCACCATAAGTCATACAACGGTTTATCCCGTTGTCGTCCCATAGTAAAGCCTCCCGCTCCGGATTTTCCCGAGCCTTCATAAAGAAATCGGCGTGGATTAGTTTCGCTTCGACTTGGACAAACGTGGAATTTACTTGGTCACGTATTTGTCGTTGAGCTTCGGGAAGCGTGTCCGGAAGCTGCTGTTCCCATGAACCTTCAGCTAATCCGTTCAGTAGACAGATGTAAGCTTCAAACATCGTAGCCGTCATCCGCTGTGAAAAAAGCACTTCATGCACTTCCCAAGTAACGACAATGCCGTGCTCTTGTTCAGACATATGACAGATCAAGTAATCTTGTAGCTTCGTCTGCGTAGCATACGTCGCGCGGTCAGCAGCGTGAGGGTGGCTGATCAACTCTTCCACCGTGTCGGTATATCGCATACCTATTAGTGCGGTATGTTGAAGCGTAGTTAACTTCGTAGCGCTGCTATGATTCTTCGAATCATTAAGCTGTACGTCGATGTGGCGACATAATTCGATCCATCGCCATTCCTGCACAGGCTGGAACGTGATCGTCACTGCCTCTGCCGTAAGGATGCGATCAACGAAATCCCCATTCATGGTTTCGTCTGATTCGTTGATCAGCATCATGCTCAGCTCAGCACCTGAGCTCCATCTGCTGACTACTTCGCTAATGGCTGACAGCAGCGCCGACAGCGGCGAAACACAATACGCAGTTGCTAATGTCTTAATCTGTTGCCACTCTTTCTTTCCCATACCATATTCCTTGCGCATGAAACTAGAGTTATCGGTAAACATATTGCCTGATGACATGACTATCACCTCTTTCTTTAAAAGAAAATAACACCGTCCATCTTGAACAACTTAACGATTTCACGTGCATGGAAATGGAAATAAGTTCATGTGAATCCATTTGAAAACATTGTTGATAATAATGATAATCATTATCATTTAAATTTTTCTTTTTTAAGTTACCCTATTCATTTTTCAATGTCAACACGTATGGGATGGATTTTATATTTAAGACTTTCAAACTTTCGCTACTTTCGAGCTAGACAATAAGCGGTATTCACTCGGCAAAAGGCCTGTACTTCTACGAAAAGCATTCGAAAAATTGCTCGCCTTTTTATAGCCCACAAAATGTGATATTTGCTGAATACTATAATCCGTACTTGTAAGCAACTCCTCGGCATAACTCATGCGTTTGCTTTGTAAATGCTCAAAAACAGTACATTTATACACTTTTTTGAAGGTGTATTTAAGCTTAGTTGCACTCATGCAAGCGATTTTGGCTAGCGTTTCTAATTGGATATCATCTGCGAAATGCTCATTTATGTACGCCTTTACCGTTGAGAGATGCTCAAAGTCCAGTGTAGATACGCATGTTGACGGGCAAGATGAGCTGTGTTGGATCGTATTTGTTCGATGTACGATAAGTGCAAGCGCCTCAGCCACCTTACTCTCATAGAACAACTTTGCCCAGATGCCCGTATGGCGACAAGTTTTGATTTGCGCTAACAAATACATAAGTTCAGGAAAATGGGCTACGCCATCTATACTTAGAAAAGCATCGCGCGGATCTTCATATTCTCCTGGATAGCGTGCTTGCAAATAGTTCCTGTAATACTCCGGCATAATGATAATGGACGTGCAGCGGATGCGCGTATTTTTATGATAAACGACTTGGTATATATTGTTATCGCCAACATGGCCCTTGATACAGGAACAGGATAAGCGTCTATATGGGTTGAGTTCTTCCCCAGATACAGAATCGTAGTAGCTAATGCATAAATATTCTGGCTGCGGATACTCCATATAGAAATCTTCATAGGCGATACAATCCTGTACAGAAATGGCGAACATATTGTCACAAGTATACAACCAGTAGTCCCCCTCCCCCTTTTCCGTAAAAAGTGAGTAGCACGTACCCTCCCCGTTATAATTGTTGTTGCCTTCGTCGCGCTGGAATCCATATTGCATAAGGTATGCCTCGAACATTTCCGTTTTTATATTTTTCATCGTTCATCTCCAATACCCAAACAGGACAAAGATACTCCCGCCCAAGACGAAAGATAGTCATCATTATTGACCTTCGTCTTCATGGATTTATAGTATAAAATGAGTTGCTATGCTAACCATAATCTATCGGCATGCCAAAGCATAGACAAATTTTGATAAAGATAATCATTATCAATAGGCGGAAAGAATGTTAATATTATAAGGGGGATCGTGTAGTGCGCGGGCATGCATACTCAATGGGATGCCCATCAAACGAACAGTTTTAAGTTACATCAGACGCTGATTTGATCGGAAGGGAAGCTAGAAATATGCGAGAACTAATAGGTGTTTATTCTTATGCCAAACATTTTAAGAAAGACATGTATAAAGCAATTGCCTATTTAACGACAAGCGTTATTTTAGGCGTTGCCCCTTACTTTATCATTTATCAAATCATTATGCGCTTCACTGGAGAAGAGTCGATCTCAATTGTTTATTTAGGCCTAATGGCTGGGCTAATTCTCCTCTGTCTTGTACTCAGAACACATACTCAATATAAGGGATTGTCCGCCTCTCATCATCTGGCATACGATACGTTAATGGGCATGCGAAAAAGAGTGGCCGACAAATTGAGAATGATGCCTATGGGAACAATCAAAAAGCACAGCACAGGCAGCTTGAAAAAGAATTTTGTTGAAAATATCGAGGATATGGAAATTATTTTGGCGCACGCAATGCCCGAAGGCATTTCCAACCTGCTCACTTCCCTCATTATTGCGTTAGCGTTGTTCGCGCTTGACTGGCGCTTGGCACTGTTAGCGCTGGCCGTATTACCTATTGGCATGATTCCCGTATTTCTCATGGTGCGGGACGGCTCGAAAAGAATGGGCCCGTACTATAAGGCTTCCAAGGAAATGAATGAGAACATCAT
Source organism: Paenibacillus sp. 481 (assembly GCF_021223605.1). Classification (NCBI taxonomy): domain Bacteria; kingdom Bacillati; phylum Bacillota; class Bacilli; order Caryophanales; family Paenibacillaceae; genus Paenibacillus; species Paenibacillus sp. 481. The sequence continues at coordinate 5,021,904 of NZ_CP075175.1, read as the reverse complement.
CGAATATATTTCCGGTATGGAAGTCATTAAAGTATTCAATCAGACTACATCATCTTTCAAAAAATATATTACCTCCGTAGACGAGTATAAAAATAGCACACTTGATTGGTATAAAGCTTCGTGGACATACATGACCATTTATAGTATTATCCTGCCGTCTACCCTTCTGTTCCTACTCCCATTCGGAACCATGTTTTACATTGACGGAACGCTTACGCTTAGCACATTTGTATTATGTATTTTGTTGGCCATGAGTATGGGACTCCCACTGATGCGACTCGTTGAATTTCTGCCCATTTTCCCAAATCTCAAGCAAAAAGCACAGAAGATTGAACAACTATTCAATGAAAAGGAAATGGTAGACGGTCACAATCATACCGTGCCAACCGATTACTCTGTTTCGTTTCACCATGTGTCCTTTGCTTACGATGACAAGGAAACGATTCGTGATATTTCCTTTACTGCAAAAGAAAACACCGTGACTGCACTCATTGGCGAGTCAGGTGCTGGAAAATCGACGCTGGCGAAGCTGCTCGTCAGATTTTGGGACATTAAACACGGTGAAATCAGAATCGGAGGTATACCGATAACGGAGCTTTCATTTGAAACGTTAATGAATTCCATCAGTTATGTATCACAAGATATTTTTCTGTTCAATACGTCGATTATGGAAAACATTCGTATGGGTAGACCTGATGCGACCGATGCTGAAGTATTCGAAATGGCCAAAATGGCCCAATGCCATGAATTTATCCTAAAGACCGAACATGGATATCACACTATCGTTGGAGACGCAGGCGACAAATTGTCTGGCGGACAGCGCCAACGAATTGCAATTGCTCGTGCAATGTTAAAAAATGCGCCGATTATTGTGCTAGATGAAGCTACGTCCTCTACCGATCCAGAAAATGAGGATAAAATTCAACTTGCCCTAAGCGGCCTTATTCAGGGAAAAACGCTTATTGTCATCGCGCATCGATTGTCGACCATTGTTGACGCGAACAATATTATTTTATTGAATAAAGGAAAAATATCGGCTGAGGGAACTCATCACGAGCTTCTTTCCCTTTCACCTATTTATCAAACCATGTGGCAGGCACATGCAGAATCTATGAATTGGGACATCGCCACCAAAGAAAGGGGCAAATAACGTGCTTCGTTTTATTCGTAGAATGCTTATCCTCGCTGGCGACACTGCCGGCAAGATTAAACTCGCGTTTGTATTAAGCTTTGTTGAAAGTTTACTATCTAATGTGCCGATATTTGCAGTTCTGTATATATTCACAAAAATGTTAGACCAGTCGATTACGCCGCTGGATGCGTGGCTGAGCGGTGGCATTATGTTGGCCGCTATTGTCGTAAGATGTATATTGCGACGCATGTTTGTTTCCTTACAGAGCGGGACAGGATATGATATCTGTGCTCGAGAAAGGGTTAGCATTGGCGACCGCTTCAAACGCTTTCCGATGAGCTATTTTACAGAGGGCAACAAGGGAAACGTAACTTCCGCTGTTTCCATTGACTTGTTATTTATCGAAGAGCATGGCATGGGGGCTCTGGATAAAGTCATTAACGGTTACATAGGCATTGTCATCGGGAGTGTGCTGCTGTTCATTATGGATTGGCGCATTGCACTAGTATCCTTAGCGATGTGTATTTTCTCGCTGTTTGCGCTTGAAAAGCTGCAAAATGTAGGCAAAGAGCAGTCTAAAATCAGACAGCGACAGCAAGCAAGCCTAACATCATCTGTGCTTGAATATGTACAGGGAATTTCCGTAATTAAGTCGTTCAACATGACCGGCGACAGAGCAAAATCGGTCAAAGACACGATCGAGCGCACACGTGACCACGCCATTGATTATGAGGAGAAGTTCACTCCTCCCAGCTTTCGCTATCAAACATGCTTTTCGATTGCAACTGCACTTGTTGTGTTACTAGCAACGCTATTTTGTTATCAAGGAAGCATGGATATGTCTGTCATGCTCCTGCTTCTCATTTATGTGTTCTATATGTATATTCCTGTAAAAGCACTATCGACGCTCACAAGCCAGATTCGGGTTATGGAAGCGGGACTTGACCGCTATGAGCAATTGAAAAATGTAGACATTATTGACAATGACGGCAAAGATATTACATTGGATCAATTTGATATCGAATTTAAAAACGTTTCGTTCGCTTATGAAAAAAGTGAGGCGATCAAAGAACTCAGCTTCAAGGTGCCCGAAAAAAGCATGACAGCTCTAGTGGGCGCGTCAGGTTCTGGTAAATCTACGATTGCGAATCTAATCGTCAGATTTTGGGATGTTCAGCAAGGCGAGGTTCTTGTCGGCGGAGTCAATGTGAAGCAGATGACATGTGACAGCCTGCTTAAAAATATGAGCATGGTGTTTCAAAAAGTGTATCTGTTTAACGATACGATTCTGAATAACATCAAGTTCGGAAAGTCTGATGCCACTTATGAAGAAGTCGTAGCCGCAGCTAAAAAAGCGCGTTGCCACGATTTCATTATGGCGCTAGAGAACGGATACGATACAATCGTCGGAGAAGGCGGCTCGACTTTGTCAGGTGGGGAGAAGCAGCGGATATCGATTGCAAGGGCTATTCTCAAAGACGCCCCCATTGTGCTATTAGATGAAGCAACAGCGAGTGTTGATCCAGACAACGAGAAACATATCCAATTAGCCATTAATGAGCTGGTCAAAAATAAAACACTTGTCATCATCGCGCATCGGCTGTCTACGATACGCAATGCGGATCAGATTCTTGTCATCGACAACGGATCGGTTATTCAAACAGGAACGCATGACGAACTTATGTTGCAAGGCGGCCAGTATCGCAATCTATGGGACAAGCGTTCCATGGCCCGCAGTTGGAAAATAGCTGCGACAACTGAACACTCGCTTGAAAAAAGCACAGTAGCGAGTACGATTTAAGCGCATTTACTGCTGCCGCTTGCTTCATTCCACTGCTTTCAGCAGTAATGGCTTCAATTACACGTGAAAGAGGCACCTATTCGCACGATATTGTGCGAATAGATGCCTCTTTTATTTTAGAAGATCATTTAACCTCCACATGTCATCTATGTATTAATGTGCGGTCCTTTTTAATATCAAAGCTACTTATCTCTACATCTGAGATTTTTTTCAATTTCGATACAACTTCCCTAGTGGAGAGTAGCCAAATGTCCCATGGTTCTGTTAATCTAACAGCATAAAAAACATGTCTATCCAATATTTTTCTAATGCATAATAGACTCTTCTATTTTCGATCCTTGGGCTTGAATTGTTCTTCGATGCACATTCAATCCAAAAGGATCGACTTCAAATAATGGATCGCTTACATCTGCGTAAAGTGTAGGATTTCCACCCGCAAGCCCAAACGAATCAACCCATGACAGTGAATCGTGTACGTACACATAAAAGCGCATTCTGCCTGCTGGGTATACGTTCCTTCAATCGGTGAATAGTAGCGGAGTCTATTGTAGTAGAGCCCAATTTTCTCAACCTCATACTGCCCCTGATACCGAAACGGACATGCACTGCACTTACCTTTTAGCCTGTAAAACGAAGTCTTCTTGTTGGAGGTTTAATGTTGTCTATCATTTTCTTGACCTCGCTCTTTTTTGATTATATTTATGATGAAAGTAAAGAACACGCAGGAAATAGACACTTTTTCCAAAAAAGTGTCTACCCTACACGGATTACAGTTCACAAAGCCACATCAAGTTCTAAAAATGAATAAATTCCACTTTATGTATTGAAAAAGCTCTTTCTTTTTCCTGATCATTTCACTTTCATTATCAGATATTTCTTATGTGCTTCTAATCATGTTAATTACAAACCAATGTCTCTTTTTATGAGGATTAAGCTTTAACCCCGCTTAATTTAGTATGCTGTTCTACTGTAGATAAAAAGCATGATATTTGCACTGATATCTATTAATATTTTACAAAAATCGGGGCATCATCAGGGAGGATATTAAATTTCAGAAAGGTTCTATAGTGCTTTTTAGTTGAGTCCGTATAATTGTGAAAAATAGCTTCTTCCAATAAATGAAGAGAGCCATATTCAAAACCCTCAAGTAGAATGTTGTTGTCGAGACAACAAACTAGTGAGGTGGATTTGAATATGGCTCAATATTACGCTTCATATCCCACGTATCCGGGATGGTAGGTTCTCTACCGATTTATTTGCCCGATACCAACGTAGCGAGCAAGCTTTTGTATTTGTGGAATTCGTTGATTCTGTTTTCTGATGTGTTTATATTTCATTTTAGAGTGCCTCCTGTGCTGGGATTTGTTCTTTGGATCGAACGTTCCCCAGCATACAGAAGGCGCTTTTTTCATTCAAACCTCGAATTCATTTATTACAGGAATGGCTCCTATCATACTTTGTTATTATCTTTATCTTTCAAACTGACATGCTGGACAATCTGAATCCATCTTAAAAACAACGATTGAATATAATCCGAACTGAGGGTGCGATTTAAAATCTTTGCCTCAAAATAAACAGCTTCTTCATTCATAGTAAAAGAGAATGAGAAATCACAGTATTCTGTATAGCCTTTATTTCCTGTGAACTGATATAAAAACATCGGAAATAACCCATTTTGCTTGTAATCAATAACAAATTTTGCTTGAGTATATTTTGGAGCTGCTTGGTTCTTGCTTTTTACGTTCTCCAACAATACATTCAAGTCGTCATGATTACTGATCTCGAACGATGAAAAAGTACTATTCGCCCCATAGCAAACCGATAGCTCCTGCTGACCTGTCGCCTCGATAACACTATATGTGTACAGAAACATTAGCCACGACTCTAGTGCTGTCTCGTTCTCTGATTGCATTTCCTTCAGTACATGGAATAAATCACTGTTATCTTGGAAACGGAATACGAATTCCTTGTTCCTACTACCTAACAGATACGAATCTGGGAACGGAATTTGTGCACATCTCAAGGCTGTTTGACTGCTTACATCTATGAACGTTGCCAGCTGGGCGATAGTAGGATTTGCGAATATATCGCCCACTTTTACAATACCTGGGTACCTCTCTTCAATTCGAGCCAGCATACTCATGATTAATAATGAATTTCCGCCTAGATCAAAGAAATTATCATGAATACCGATTTGCTCACTCACAAGAATGTCACGCCAAATGGTTACAAGTTCCTTCTCCCTATCGTTTTGCGCGGCAACAAATGTATCTTGTTCCACAAGGGCTCGCACGTTTGGCGAAGGCAACCGATGTTTATCCACTTTTCCTGATCTTGTGACAGGAATTTCCTCCAATTGCACAATAAACGATGGAATCATGTACGATGGAAGGTACTTCTTTAAGTTTTGTTTAATCTCAAATGGATCAACCACTGTATGAGATACTATATACCCACATAACGATTGGTTCTCATGAGTATTAGTTGCAACCACAACCGCATCTTGGATTCCTGCCAGCTGCCGTAGTGCACTTTCCACTTCTCCCAGCTCGATCCGGAATCCTCTGATCTTCACTTGATCATCCATACGGCCTAAATAAGCTATGTTCCCGTCCGGCAACCATTTGGCTAAGTCCCCTGACCGGTACAGTTTTCCTTCTCCGTATGGATTGTCAATAAACTTCTCTGCGGTTAGTTCCGGAAGATTCAAGTATCCTTTGGCCACACCGCTGCCTGCAATACATAACTCCCCAGGTACTCCTATTCCGCACAGCTTCATGCCATCCATCATATAGATTTGCGTATTACTCGTTGGTTTCCCAATCGGTATCGGATAAGGAATGTGACTCTCTCCATCGTATTCCCATCCCGTCGCCAATACGGTACTTTCCGTCGGGCCATAGGCATTCATATAGCGTGTACCGCTTCCCGCCTTTTCGATCATCTCCGCGTTTGCTGCCGATCCCCCGGTCGTCAGTACCCGTAGTCCGCTTATATCCGTCTGCAAATAGTATTGCGGCGGTAGCAACGTCAACGTGATTCCGTGTTTCTTCACAAAAGCGTTAAAGCTGCTCACATCCGCTATTACCGCTTGGGACACAAGAGTTAGCTTTGCACCCAACAACAGCGACAATGTCATCTCCCATACGGAGGCGTCAAATATATAGTTGGCAAACTGAAGCACGTTATCTTGCGGCGTCACTTCATACTTCTCCTGCAAGTAACTCCTCATCGCCACTACGCCGCTGTGTGCTAACATGACCCCTTTCGGCTGTCCCGTCGTTCCGGATGTATAAATAATATACGCCAAATCATCGGGGCGATTAACTGGCTCCGGATTGTCACTCGGCCCTTCCCAGAGCTTATCATCCGCCAAATTGATCGTCGGCAGATCCGTTTCCATCGTCGTCTGATACACCAGCACGGCCTTTGGTTTGCAGTCATTTAGGATAAACTGCATACGCTCGGCTGGGAGGGTAGGATCGACTGGCACATACGCTCCACCTGCTTTGATGATGCCATACATCCCGGCAATCATCTCCACACTTCGTTCTGCTACGATAACCACGCGGTCACCCGGTTGAATGTGCAGTTTGCGAAGCGCCCATGCCACTTGGTTGATTTTTTGGTTTAACGCGTCATACGTCACATCGTTATCTTCATATACAACGGCGATGGCATCTGGTGTGGTAGCCACCTGCTCTTCCCATAATGCTGGAATCGTTTTATCCTTGGCATACGGTAAGCTCGTATCATTAAATGCACCTAGGATCTGTTTTTTCTCTTTCTCTGTTATCGTCGCAAGTTCAGACAACTTCATTTCTGGGTTTACGGCGAAGGCATGTAGCACATGTTCGAGCCGCGCAAGCATGTGTACAATGTCCTCATTCGCATACACATTCGGATTGTAAAGCATTTCACAGACGATGTTCTCTCCCGACTCGTATGCGCATAACGTCAAATGATATGGCGGTTGGTCACGGGATGACGTAATCTGATACGTGAAATCGGTTAGCTTATTCTCATCCACATAATAGTTTTCAAACGCATAGAGCACTTGAATCAAGTGTTGTTTCTGCTCCGTCTGTGCTTGAATCTCTGCAAGCGAACAATACGCATACTGTTCACTTTCCGACCCTTGCTGTTGCATGTCTTTGAGCAGGTTCATAACACTCATGCCTTCTTTGCTCGCTACACGTACCGGGATCGTATTAATAAACAGACCGACGATATCTTCGATTCCACGCACATCGCTTTGCCGTCCAGATGTGACTTTCCCGAATACGACATCTTTTTGTCCGCTGTAGGCTTGCAAGACCATTCCCCACGCCGTTTCCACGACATTACTCACCGTCATTCGATGAGCGGAAGTCAATTCTTTGATCCGCGCTCGGTCCTCAGGTGTTAAGGTAATCGCTAGGCGCTCCACTTGCTGTTCGCTCGCTTGCGGAGTATACACCGGTTTGATCTCCGCGATTTCTTCATACCCTGCTAATACGTCTGACCAGTAAGACAGCCCTTTGTCTTGATCCTGTTTTTCTAGCCATACGATATAATCTTCGTAGGAGGCGTGATCTTGCTTGTCCTTCATGATCTGCTGCTTGAGATCCGCTGGTAAAGCCCCTTGTTGCAGCGCTTGATACAGTCGATTGAACTCCCCGTATACTGCGGATAGACACCAGCCATCCATAATAATGTGATGGAAATTCCAGATCAATTGATAATGGTCTTGTGACAGGACGACGTGGTGTACACGCAATAACGATTCTTGTGCAAGGTCAAAGCCTCGCTGGATTTGATCGTATGCGATCGTTTCCGCCAGTTCTGCCTGCACGATCGCTTCTACTCCCGTGAGGTCCGTTCTTGTGTATTCCACTTCCCTCTCTCGGATCACGACTTGCGCTGGCATCGATATATTTTTATGAATAATCGCCGTACGTAGCACTTCATGCCGGATCGCAAGCAGGTGGAGTGCATGCTTCACCATGTGCTCATCCGCATAGCCTTGCCCGATAAACACATTCTGGTTTCGATAGGCTGTCGATTCAGGTTCGGCGATGCTATGGTAGAGCATCCCTTTTTGCAGGGAAGTGAGTCCGTATATGCGCTCGACCTGAGATGAACCCCCGACTGCTTGTTGAATGACCGATAAATCCGTTCGGGTTAAAGACGCTGCTCGGTAGTCAGACGGTGTCTGAACCGTTTCTTTTATCGCGATACAGTGGTCTTTTATCGCTAGTAACGCTGCTTGGTATCGTTCACTAAAGGATTGCATCTTCTCACGGGATAGATAGGATCGGTTATACCCGATCACCAGCTGCAGCTGTCCATCTAGGATGCCCCCGTTGACGATCAGCTTGCGAAAGACGGTATTTTCAGCGGCTGATCCCTTGCCCGAACTAAAGAAGCGTAGCTTTTTCCCCTTCGCTTCCGCGTCCATTTGTCCCATGTAGTTAAACATGACTTCAAGCGGACGGACTGGCAATTCATCCTGTAATAGACCGTACCCAAGGCCTCGGTTCGGAACTTTACGCAGCGTCTCTTTGGTTGCAATGATACTTTCTGTGATGTCCTCATGACACGGTACCACTACCGGATATATACTTGTAAACCATCCGATCGTCCGGTCGATATCGATCCGCTTATGAATCGGTTCCCTACCGTGTCCTTCCATGCCTATCGTGACATCGTTTGCCCCTGTTAGTTTCTGCAAGGCCATTCCCAGGGCGCTAATAAGCAAGTCATTGATCTCGGTATGATAGGCCCGACCTGATTGTTGGATCAGTTGCTCAGTTTCTTCCTTATTGAAATGGATCGTGCAACTGTCATAGCCACTTTCTCCCGTCTGTTCGTTCATCCCGAGTTCGCCTGCCGCCATCTGCGCGGCGACTTGTTCCCAGTACGCCCGTTCTTTCTGCAAGAGAGAGGTGTCCTTATATTCTACCAGCGCTTCTGCCCATGCCTGATAGGACGCTGTCTTTGCTGGGAATCGGATCTTGGCCCCTTCTTTTACTTGCTGGATCGCTGTGCCAATATCTTCTTGCAGGATACGCCAGGATACACCGTCCACCACAAGATGATGGATTCCTACAAACAGTAGGTTCCCTTCACCCGTCCGGAACATCGCCGCCTTCACCAGCGGGCCTTTTTCTAAGTTGATACTGCTATGCAACTCCGTACATACCGCATTCATTCGTTCTGCTACTGCTTGTTCTTCGCTAAAGTCATACACCTTTAGCTCATACGCTTTGCTATCACTCATCCCTAGAATCTCTAGCTGGCCTTCCCGGTAGACGGATCTCAAGATATCATGATGTGCCATAAGGGCATCTAGCACTTTCCGAAGCTGCTGCTCATCGTCCAGATCTATCTCCATCAGCATGTCCTGATTGAAGTGGTCTGGCTTTGGGAGATTCCAAGACGCAAACTCCCTGATGATCGGTGTCAGCGGTACGAGGCCACTTACCTCACCTTGCTCGTACTGTTCCTCTACGGCAGACTTTTGTGCCGCATAACTAATCGCCTCAACGGTATACTTTTGCATAATATCTTTGATCGCGATCTGATAGCCTGCACTTCTTAGCTTCGACACGATCCGTATTGCTTTGATCGAGTCCCCACCTAGCTCAAAGAAGCTGTCCTGCGTGCCGACTCTCTCTACGCCCAGTACTTCACTAAAAATATCGCATAGTTGTGCTTCAAGTTCGTTTTTCGGAGCCGTGTATGCCTTCTCACTTACGACCACAATCTCCGGCAGCGCCCGTTTATCCAGCTTGCCGTTGCGCGTCACCGGCAGTTGTTCGATCTGCATCATATATGCTGGCACCATATAGGCCGGCAGCACTTCCTCCAAGTCCCGTCTCACTATTTGCAGTTGGACTCGATCTTTCGAGATGAGGTAAGCGAACAGCGCTTTCTCTCCGTCTTGGGTATCCCGTACGATGACCGCCGCGTCTTGGATTCCTTCGAGCTGCCGCAGTGCATTTTGTACTTCCCCTATCTCTATCCGGAATCCCCTGATCTTCACTTGGTCATCTATGCGCCCCAAATAGGCTATATTTCCGTCCGGCAACCATTTGGCTAAGTCCCCTGATCGGTACATCCGCTCCCCGGGTACAAAAGGGTTCGCTACGAATTTTTTATTCGTGAGTTCCGGTTTGTTGAGGTAGCCTCTTGCAACGCCAACGCCTGCCACGCACAGTTCCCCAGGCACACCAATTCCGCATAGCTTGTCCCCATCTAGCATATAAATCTTCAGTGTAGGGAGCGCTTTTCCGACATCGTTTACATCTAGCGCAATATCTTCTGCCGTGATCGCTTTGTACGTGACATGGACCGTCGTCTCGGTTATCCCGTACATATTTACGATGTTCATTTCTGGATACTTTTCATGCCATGCCTTTAACTTTCCTACTTGCAACGCCTCTCCAGCAAAGATGAGATGTTTGACGTGCAGTCTCTCACCTGCTTCTTCTAGCTCTACTTGCATCAGATTATAAAAAGAGGATGGCACTTGGTTGAGTACGGTCACCCTTTTTTCACGCAATATATCTAAAAAGGCATAACTATCTTTTTTGGCGTCGTTTGGTATGACGACGAGGTGACCTCCGTATAAGAGTGCTCCGTACATTTCCCATACCGATACGTCAAAGTTGTAGGCTGCAAATAGGCTCCATACATCCTCTTCATGGAAATCAAACGGCATGTCATCGTTATGCATCAACCGAACGACGCATTCATGTTCGATTATCGTTCCCTTCGGCTCACCGGTCGTCCCTGACGTATAGATGATATATAGAGCATCTTGCGGTGCGATGGATACATCCGGATTGGCTTCCAGTTCTGTTCTGTTTGGCACATCCGATATACTTGGTTCATCCGCATACAAATGTTCTATCGCATACATATGTCCTTGCGGAAGTGAAACCATCCGCTCTTTTCCTTGATTGACAAGAAGCAAGCTTGCGCCACTGTCTGCCAGCGTATACTGGATACGGTCTTGCGGCGCCTCTGGATCGATTGGCACATAAACATATCCAGCCTTCACTACACCAAGTATTCCAATGACCATATCGATATTACGTTCTAACAGTAACGCTACCATCGTTTCGCCTTTGCCTGTTTCGCTCTCGGCTTTAGTAGCAAGCAGCCTATTGGCAACGATATTCGCCTTCGCATTCAACTCCGCATACGTCAGTTGCTCCGTCCCGCAAGATACCGCTATCCGATCTGGTGTTTTCTTCACCTGCGCCTCGAATAAGCTTTTGATCGATTCCTCATGCGGATATGGAGTTGGCTTCGTTTGAAACGCACCTAGGATCTGCTCTTTTTCTTCTTCTGTTGTCGTCTCTAGTTCAGACAACTTCATTTCTGGGTTTATGGCTAAGGCATGCAGCACATGTTCGAGCCGCGCAAGCACTTGTGCAATGTCCTCACGTGCATACCTATTTGGATTGTATAGCATTTCACATACGATCTTCTCTCCCGACTCGTATGCGCATAACGTCAAGTTGTACTGGTTTTGATCGCGGCCAGATACGATCTTATACGTGAAATCTGTAAGCGTGTCTGTATCGACATAATAGTTTTCAAACACATAGAGCACTTGAATCAAGTGCTGTTTCTGCTCCGTCTGTGCTTGAATCTCTGCAAGCGAACAATACGCATACTGTTCACTTTCCGACCCTTGCTGTTGCATGTCTTTGAGCAGGCTCATAACACTCATGCCGTCTTTGCTCGCTACACGCACCGGGATCGTATTAATAAACAGACCGACGATATCTTCGATTCCACGCACATCGCTTTGCCGTCCAGATGTGACTTTCCCGAATACGACATCTTTTTGTCCGCTGTAGGCTTGCAGCACCATTCCCCACGCCGTTTCCACGACATTACTCACCGTCATTCGATGAGCGGAAGTCAATTCTTTGATCCGCGCTCGGTCCTCAGGTGTTAGGGTAATCGCTAGGCGCTCCACTTGCTGTTCGCTCGCTTGCGGAGTATACACCGGTTTGATCTCCGCGATTTCTTCATACCCTGCTAATACGTCTGACCAGTAAGACAGCCCTTTGTCTTGATCCTGTTTTTCTAGCCATACGATATAATCTTCGTAGGAGGCGTGATCTTGCTTGTCCTTCATGATCTGCTGCTTGAGATCCGCTGGTAAAGCCCCTTGTTGCAGCGCTTGATACAGTCGATTGAACTCCCCGTATACTGCGGATAGACACCAGCCATCCATAATAATGTGATGGAAATTCCAGATCAATTGATAACGGTCTTGTGACAGGACGACGTGGTGTACACGCAATAACGAGTCTTGTGCAAGGTCAAAGCCTCGCTGGATTTGATCGTATGCGATCGTTTCCACCAGTTCTGCCTGCACGATCACTTCTACTCCCGCGAGGTCCGTTCTTGTGTATTCCACGTCCCTCTCTCGGATCACGACTTGTTTGGGCATCGATATGTCTTTATGAATAATCGCCGTACGTAGCACTTCGTGCCGTATCGCAAGCAGGTGGAGTGCTTGCTTCACCATCTCCTCATCCGCATAGCCTTGCCCGATAAACACATTCTGGTTTCGATAGGCTGTCGATTCAGGTTCGGCGATGCTATGATAGAGCATCCCTTTCTGCAGGGAAGTAAGTTCATAGATTCGCTCTATCTGAGAGGAGCCCCCCACTGTTTGTTCAATGACCGACAAGTCCGTTCGGGTTAAATACGCTGTCCGGTAGTCAGACGGTGTCCGAACCGTTTCTTTTACCGCGATACAGTGGTCTTTTATCGCCAGTAACGCTGCCTGGTATCGTTCACTAAAGGATTGCATCCGATCATGGGATAGATAGGACCGGTTATACCCGATCGCCAGCTGCAGCTTCCCGTCTAAGATACCCCCGTTGATGATCATCTTGCGGATGACGATATTTTCATCGGCAGATCCCTTACCTGAACTAAAGAAGTGTAGTTTTTTCCCCTTCGCCTCTGCGTCCATTTGTCCCATGTAGTTAAACATGACTTCAAACGGACGTACCGGCAATTCTTCCTGTAACAGACCATATCCAAGGCCCCGGTTCGGGATCTTACGTAGCATCTCTTTGGTTGTAATGATGCTTTCTGCTAGATCCTCATGACACGGTACCACTACCGGATACATACTTGTGAACCATCCGACCGTCCGATCGATATCGATCCGCTTATGAATCGGTTCCCTTCCGTGTCCTTCCATGCCTATCGTGACATCGCTTGCCCCTGTCAGTTGCTTCACGGCCATTCCCAAGGCGCTGATAAGCAAGTCATTGATCTCGGTATGATATGCCCGACCTGATTGGTGAATTAGCTGCTCGGTTTCTTTTTCATTTAATTGTATCGTGCAACTGCCGTACCCGCTTTCTCCCGTCTGTTCGTCCATCCCGAGTTCGCCCGCCACCATCTGCGTGGCTACTTGCTCCCAGTACGTCCGCTCCTTCTGCAGCAGGTGGCTCTCCTTATATTCTGCCAACGCCTCCGCCCATGCCTTATAGGACGCTGTCTTTGCCGGGAATTGGATCTTTGCCCCTTCTTTTACTTGCTGGATGGCCGTACTGATATCTTCCTGCAGGATACGCCACGATACCCCGTCCACCACCAGATGATGGATCGCCACAAACAGCAGATTCCCTTCATCCGTCCGGAACATCGCTGCCTTCACCAGCGGGCCTTCTTCTAAGTTGATGCTGCTATGCAGATCCGTACATGCCGCTTCCATTAATTTTACTGCTGCTTGTTCTTTGCTATAGTCATACACCTTTAGTTCATATGCTTTGTTGTCACTCACTTTTACGATCTCTAGCTGACCTTCCCGGTAGACGGCTCTCAGGATATCATGATGTGCCATAAGGGCATCTAGTACTTTCCGAAGCTGCTTCTCCTCTTCCAGATCAATCTCCATCAGCATATCCTGATTGAAATGGTGTGGCTTAGAAAGATTCCAGGAGGCAAACTCTCTGACGATCGGTGTCTGCGGTACGCTACCGCTTACTTCCTCTTGATCGTATTGTTCCTCTAGGGCAGACTTTTGTGCCGCATAGCTAATCGCCTCAACGGTATACTTTTGCATGATATCTTTGATGGCAACGTGATAGCCTGCACTTCTTAGCTTCGACACGATCCGGATTGCTTTGATCGAGTCTCCGCCCAGTTCAAAGAAGCTGTCCTGCGTACCGACTCGCTCTACGCCCAGTACTTCACTAAAGATATGGCATAGTTGTGCCTCAAGTTCGTTTTTCGGAGCCGTGTATGCCTTCTCACTTACGGCCACGATCTCTGGCAGCGCCCCTTTATCCAGCTTGCCGTTGCGCGTCATCGGCAGTTGATCGATCTGCATCATATACGCTGGTACCATATAAGCTGGCAGCACTTCCTCCAAGCCCCGTCTCACCGCTTGCAGCTGGACTTGGTCTTTCGAGATGAGGTACGCAAACAGCGCCTTCTCTCCGTCATGGGTTTCCCGCACGATGACCGCCGCATCTTGGATTCCTTCGAGCTGACGCAACGCATTTTCTACTTCTCCCGGCTCGATCCGGAACCCTCTAATCTTCACTTGATCATCTATGCGCCCTAAATAGGCAATGTTCCCGTCCGGCAACCATTTAGCTAAGTCCCCTGACCGGTACAGTTTTCCTTCTCCGTATGGATTGTCAATAAACTTCTCTGCGGTTAGTTCCGGAAGATTCAAGTATCCTTTGGCCACACCGCTGCCTGCAATACATAACTCCCCAGGTACTCCTATTCCGCACAGCTTCATGCCATCCATCATATAGATTTGCGTATTACTCGTTGGTTTCCCAATCGGTATCGGATAAGGAATGTGACTCTCTCCATCGTATTCCCATCCCGTCGCCAATACGGTACTTTCCGTCGGTCCATAGGCATTCATATAGCGTGTACCGCTTCCCGCCTTTTCGATCATCTCCGCGTTTGCTGCCGATCCCCCGGTCGTCAGTACCCGTAGTCCGCTTATATCCGTCTGCAAATAGTATTGCGGCGGTAGCAACGTCAACGTGATTCCGTGTTTCTTCACAAAAGCGTTAAAGCTGCTCACATCCGCTATTACCGCTTGGGACACAAGAGTTAGCTTTGCACCCAACAACAGCGACAATGTCATCTCCCATACGGAGGCGTCAAATATATAGTTGGCAAACTGAAGCACGTTATCTTGCGGCGTTACTTCATACTTCTCCTGCAAGTAACTCCTCATCGCCACTACGCCGCTGTGTGCTAACATGACCCCTTTCGGCTGTCCCGTCGTTCCGGATGTATAAATAATATACGCCAAATCATCGGGGCGATTAACTGGCTCCGGATTGTCGCTCGGCCCTTCCCAGATCTTATCATCCGCCAAATTGATCGTCGGCAGATCCGTTTCCATCGTCGTCTGATACACCAGCACGGCCTTTGGTTTGCAGTCATTTAGAATAAACTGCATACGCTCGGCTGGGAGGGTAGGATCGACTGGCACATACGCTCCACCTGCTTTGATGATGCCATACATCCCCGCAATCATCTCCACACTTCGTTCTGCTACGATAACCACGCGGTCATCCGGTTGAATGTGCAGTTTGCGAAGCGCCCATGCCACTTGGTTGATTTTTTGGTTTAGCGCGTCATACGTCACATCGTTATCTTCATATACAACGGCGATGGCATCTGGTGTGGTAGCCACCTGCTCTTCCCATAATGCTGGAATCGTTTTATCCTTGGCATACGGTAAGCTCGTATCATTAAATGCACCTAGGATCTGTTCTTTTTCTTCTTCCGTTGTCGTCTCAAGTTCAGACAACTTCATTTCTGGGTTTTCGGCAAAGGCATGTAGCACATGTTCGAGCCGCGCAAGCATGTGTACAATGTCCTCATTCGCATACACATTCGGATTGTAAAGCATTTCACAGACGATGTTCTCTCCCGACTCGTATGCGCATAACGTCAAATGATATGGCGGTTGGTCACGGGATGACGTAATCTGATACGTGAAATCGGTTAGCTTATTCTCATCCACATAATAGTTTTCAAACGCATAGAGCACTTGAATCAAGTGTTGTTTCTGCTCCGTCTGTGCTTGAATCTCTGCAAGCGAACAATACGCATACTGTTCACTTTCCGACCCTTGCTGTTGCATATCATTCAGCAGGCTTATTGCACTCATGCCCTCTTTGCTCGTTACACGCACCGGGATCGTATTAATAAACAGACCGACGATATCTTCGATTCCGCGCACATCGCTTTGCCGTCCAGATGTGACTTTCCCGAATACGACATCTTTTTGTCCGCTGTAGGCTTGCAAGACCATTCCCCACGCCGTTTCCACGACATTACTCACTGTCATTCGATGAGCGGAAGTCAATTCTTTGATCCGCAATCGGTCCTCAGGTGTTAAGGTAATCGCTAGGCGCTCCACTTGCTGTTCGCTCGCTTGCGGGGTATACACCGGTTTGATCTCCGCGATTTCTTCATACCCTGCTAATACGTCTGACCAGTAAGACATCCCTTTGTCTTGATCCTGTTTTTCTAGCCATACGATATAATCTTCGTAGGAGGCGTGATCTTGCTTGTCCTTCATGATCTGCTGCTTGAGATCCGCTGGTAAAGCCCCTTGTTGCAGCGCTTGATACAGTCGATTGAACTCCCCGTATACTGCGGATAGACACCAGCCATCCATAATAATGTGATGGAAATTCCAGATCAATTGATAACGATCTTGTGACAGGACGACGTGGTGTACACGCAATAACGAGTCTTGTGCAAGGTCAAAGCCTCGCTGGATTTGATCGTATGCGATCGTTTCCACCAGTTCTGCCTGCACGATCGCTTCTACTCCCGTGAGGTCCGTTCTTGTGTATTCCACTTCCCTCTCTCGGATCACGACTTGCGCTGGCATCGATATATTTTTATGAATAATCGCCGTACGTAGCACTTCATGCCGGATCGCAAGCAGGTGGAGTGCATGCTTCACCATGTGCTCATCCGCATAGCCTTGCCCGATAAACACATTCTGGTTTCGATAGGCTGTCGATTCAGGTTCGGCGATGCTATGGTAGAGCATCCCTTTTTGCAGGGAAGTGAGTCCGTATATGCGCTCGACCTGAGATGAACCCCCGACTGCTTGTTGAATGACCGATAAATCCGTTCGGGTTAAAGACGCTGCTCGGTAGTCAGACGGTGTCTGAACCGTTTCTTTTATCGCGATACAGTGGTCTTTTATCGCTAGTAACGCTGCTTGGTATCGTTCACTAAAGGATTGCATCTTCTCACGGGATAGATAGGATCGGTTATACCCGATCACCAGCTGCAGCTGTCCATCTAGGATGCCCCCGTTGACGATCAGCTTGCGAAAGACGGTATTTTCAGCGGCTGATCCCTTGCCCGAACTAAAGAAGCGTAGCTTTTTCCCCTTCGCTTCCGCGTCCATTTGTCCCATGTAGTTAAACATGACTTCAAGCGGACGGACTGGCAATTCATCCTGTAATAGACCGTACCCAAGGCCTCGGTTCGGAACTTTACGCAGCGTCTCTTTGGTTGCAATGATACTTTCTGTGATGTCCTCATGACACGGTACCACTACCGGATATATACTTGTAAACCATCCGATCGTCCGGTCGATATCGATCCGCGTATGAATCGGTTCCCTACCGTGTCCTTCCATGCCTATCGTGACATCGTTTGCCCCTGTTAGTTTCTGCAAGGCCATTCCCAGGGCACTAATAAGCAAGTCATTGATCTCGGTATGATAGGCCCGACCTGATTGTTGGATCAGTTGCTCAGTTTCTTCCTTATTGAAATGGATCGTGCAACTGTCATAACCGCTTTCTCCTGTCGGTTCGTTCATCCCGAGTTCGCCTGCCGCCATCTGCGCGGCGATTTGTTCCCAGTACGCCCGTTCTTTCTGCAAGAGGGAGGTGTCCTTGTATTCTACCAACGCCTCCGCCCATGCCTGATAGGACGCTGTCTTTGCTGGGAAGCCGATCTTGGTCCCTTCTTTTACTTGCTGGATCGCTGTGTCGATATCTTCTTGCAAGATACGCCACGATACACCGTCCACCACAAGATGATGGATTCCTACAAACAGTAGGTTCCCTTCACCCGTCCGGAACATCGCCGCCTTCACCAGCGGCCCTTTTTCCAGAACCATACTGCTATGCAGTTCTGTACATGCCGCTTCCATGAGTTCTGCTACTGCTTGTTCTTCGCTAAAGTCATACACCTTTAGCTCATACGCTTTGCTGTCACTCACCTTTACGATCTCTAGCTGACCTTCCCGATAGACGGATCTCAAGATATCATGATGCGCCATAAGGGCATCTAGCACTTTCCGAAGCTGCTGCTCATCGTCCAGATCAATCTCCATCAGCATGTCCTGATTGAAGTGGTCTGGCTTTGGAAGATTCCAAGACGCAAACTCCCTGATGATCGGTGTCAGCGGTACGAGGCCACTTACCTCACCTTGCTCGTACTGTTCCTCTACAGCAGACTTTTGTGCCGCATAGCTAATCGCCTCGACGGTATACTTTTGCATAATATCTTTGATCGCGATCTGATAGCCTGCACTTCTTAACTTCGACACGATCCGGATCGCTTTGATGGAGTCCCCGCCTAGCTCAAAGAAGCTGTCCTGCGTGCCAACTCGCTCTACGCCCAGTACTTCACTAAAGATATCGCATAGTTGTGCCTCAAGTTCGTTTTTCGGAGCCGTGTATGCCTTCTCACTTACGACCACGATCTCCGGCAGCGCCCGTTTGTCCAGCTTTCCGTTGCGCGTCACCGGCAGTTGATCGATCTGCATCATATACGCTGGTACCATATAAGCTGGCAACACTTCCTCCAAGTCCCGTCTCACTGCTTGCAGTTGGACTTGATCTTTCGAGATGAGGTAAGCGAACAGCGCTTTCTCTCCGTCTTGGGTTTCCCGTACGATGACCGCCGCATCTTGGATTCCCGCTAACTGTCGCAGTGCATTTTGTACTTCCCCGATCTCTATCCGGAATCCCCTGATCTTCACTTGGTCATCTATGCGCCCCAAATAGGCTATATTTCCGTCCGGCAACCATTTGGCTAAGTCCCCTGACCGGTACATCCGCTCCCCAGGTACAAAAGGGTTCGCTACGAATTTTTTATTTGTTAGTTCCGGTTTGTTGAGGTAGCCTCTTGCGACGCCGACGCCTGCCACACACAGTTCCCCAGGCACACCAATTCCGCATAGCTTGTCCCCATCTAGCATATAAATCTTCAGTGTAGGGAGCGCTTTTCCGACATCGTTTACATCTAGCGCAATATCTTCTGCCGTGATCGCTTTGTACGTGACATGGACCGTCGTCTCGGTTATCCCGTACATATTCACGAGATTCATCTCCGGATACTTCACATGCCATGCCTTTAATTTCCCTACTTGTAGCGCCTCTCCAGCAAAGATGAGATGTTTGACGTATAGTCTCTCACCTGCTTCTTCTAGCTCTACTTGCATCAGGTTATAAAAAGAAGAAGGCACTTGGTTGAGTACGGTCACCCTTTTTTCACGCAATATATCTAAAAAGGCATAACTATCTTTTTTGGCGTCGTTTGGTATGACGACGAGGTGACCTCCGTATAAGAGCGCTCCGTACATTTCCCATACCGATACGTCAAAGTTGTAGGCTGCAAATAGGCTCCATACATCCTCTTCATGGAAATCAAACGGCATGTCATCGTTATGCATCAACCGAACGACGCATTCATGTTCGATTATCGTTCCCTTCGGCTCACCGGTCGTCCCTGACGTATAGATGATATATAGAGCATCTTGCGGTGCGATGGATACATCCGGATTCGCTTGTAGTTCTGCACCCCGTGCACCCCATGCTGTATCCGATTCATCCGCATACAAATGCTCTATCGCATACATATTTCCTTCAGGAAGTGAAACCATCCGCTCTTTTCCTTGATTGACAAGAAGCAAGCTTGCACCGCTGTCTGCCAGCGTATACTGGATACGGTCTTGCGGCGCCTCTGGATCGATTGGCACATAAACATATCCAGCCTTCACTACACCAAGTATTCCAATGACCATATCGATATTACGTTCTAACAGTAACGCTACCATCGTTTCGCCATTGCCTGTTTCGCTCTCAGCTTTAGTAGCAAGCAGCCTATTGGCAACGATATTCGCCTTCGCATTCAACTCCGCATACGTCAGTTGCTCCGTCCCGCAAGATACCGCTATCCGATCCGGTGTTTTCTTCACCTGCGCCTCGAATAAGCTTTTGATCGATTCCTCATGCGGATATGGAGTTGGCTTCGTTTGAAACGCACCTAGGATCTGCTCTTTTTCTTCTTCCGTTGTCGTTTCTAGTTCAGACAACTTCATTTCTGGGTTTACGGCTAAGGCATGCAGCACATGTTCGAGCCGCGCAAGCACTTGTGCAATGTCCTCACGTGCATACCTATTTGGATTGTATAGCATTTCACATACGATCTTCTCTCCCGACTCGTATGCGCATAGCGTCAAGTTGTACTGGTTTTGATCGCGGCCAGATACGATCTTATACGTGAAATCTGTAAGCGTGTCTGTATCGACATAATAGTTTTCAAACACATAGAGCACTTGAATCAAGTGCTGTTTCTGCTCCGTCTGTGCTTGAATCTCTGCAAGCGAACAATACGCATACTGTTCACTTTCCGACCCTTGCTGTTGCATGTCTTTGAGCAGGCTCATGACACTCATGCCTTCTTTGCTCGCTACACGCACCGGGATCGTATTAATAAACAGACCGACGATATCTTCGATTCCACGCACATCGCTTTGCCGTCCAGATGTGACTTTCCCGAATACGACATCTTTTTGTCCGCTGTAGGCTTGCAAGACCATTCCCCACGCCGTTTCCACGACATTACTCACCGTCATTCGATGAGTGGATGTCAGTTCTTTGATCCGCGCTCGGTCCTCAGGTGTTAAGGTAATCGCTAGGCGATCCACTTGCTGTTCGCTCGCTTGCGGAGTATACACCGGTTTGATCTCCGCGATTTCTTCATACCCTGCTAATACGTCTGACCAGTATGACAGCCCTTTGTCTTGATCCTGTTTTTCTAGCCATACGATATAATCTTCGTAGGAAGCCTGATCTTGCTTGTCCTTCATGACCTGCTGCTTGAGATCAGATGCCAAAGCCCCTTGTTGTAGCGCTTGATACAGTCGATTGAACTCCCCGTATACCGCCGATACACTCCAACCATCCATAATAATGTGATGGAAATCCCAGATCAATTGATAACGGTCTTGTGACAGGACGACATGGTGTACACGCAATAACGGGTCTTGTGCCAGGTCAAAGCCTCGCTGGATTTGATCGTATGCGATCGTTTCCACCAGTTCTGCCTGCACGATCGCTTCTACTCCCGTGAGGTCCGTTCTTGCGTACTCCACTTCCCTCTCTCGGATCACGACTTGTGCTGGCATCGATATATTTTTATGAATAATCGCCGTACGTAGCACTTCATGCCGGATCGCAAGCAGGTGGAGTGCTTGCTTCACCATGTCCTCATCCGCATAGCCTTGCCCGATAAACACATTCTGGTTTCGATAGGCTGTAGATTCAGGTTCGGCGATGCTATGGTAAAGCATCCCTTTTTGCAGGGAAGTGAGTCCGTATATGCGCTCGACCTGAGATGAACCCCCGACTGCTTGTTGAATGACCGATAAATCCGTTCGGGTTAAAGACGCTGATCGGTAGTCAGACGGTGTCTGAACCGTTTCTTTTACCGCGATACAGTGGTCTTTTATCGCTAGTAACGCTGCTTGGTATCGTTCACTAAAGGATTGCATCTTCTCACGGGATAGATAGGATCGGTTGTACCCGATCACCAGCTGTAGCTTTCCATCCATGATGCCCCCGTTGACGATCAGCTTGCGAAAGACGGTATTTTTAGCGGCTGATCCCTTGCCCGAACTAAAGAAGCGTAGCTTTTTCCCCTTCGCCTCCGCGTCCATTTGTCCCATGTAGTTAAACATGACTTCAAGCGGACGGACTGGCAATTCATCCTGTAATAGACCGTACCCAAGGCCTCGGTTCGGAACTTTTCGCAGCGTCTCTTTGGTTGCAATGATACTTTCTGTGATGTCCTCATGACACGGTACCACTACCGGATATATACTTGTAAACCATCCGATCGTCCGATCGATATCGATCCGCTTATGAATCGATTCTCTTCCGTGTCCTTCCATGCCTATCGTGACATCGCTTGCCCCTGTCAGTTGCTTCACGGCCATTCCCAAGGCGCTAATAAGCAAGTCATTAATCTCGGTATGATACGCTCGACCTGCTTGGTGGATCAGTTGCTCAGTTTCTTCCTTATTGAAATGAATCGTGCAACTGTCATAACCGCTTTCTCCTGTCGGTTCGTCCATGCCAAGTTTCCCAGACTCCATCTGCGTAGCTACTTGTTCCCAGTACGCCCGTTCTTTCTGCAAGATTGGGCTGTCTTTATATTCTGCCAACGCCTCCGCCCATGCCTTATAGGACGCTGTCTTTGCTGGGAATCGGATTTTGATTCCTTTTTTTACTTGCTGGATCGCTGTGCCGATATCTTCTTGCAGGATACGCCACGATACGCCGTCCACCACAAGATGATGGATCCCTACAAACAGCAAGTTCCCTTCACTCGTCCGGAACATCGCCACCTTTACCAGTGGTCCTTTTTCCAGAACCATACTGCTATGCAGTTTCGTACATGCCGCTTCCATGAGTTCTGCTGCTGCTTGTTCTTCGCTAAAGTCATACACCTTTAGCTCATACGCTTTGTTGTCACTCACCTTTACGATCTCTAGCTGACCTTCCCGGTAGACGGATCTCAAGATATCATGATGCGCCATAAGGGCATCTAGTACTTTCCGAAGCTGCTTCTCATCTTCCAGATCAATCTCCATCAGCATATCCTGATTGAAGTGATGCGGCTTAGAAAGTTTCCAGGACGCAAACTCCCTAATGATCGGCGTCAAAGGTACGAGGCCACTTACTTCAGCTTGCTCGTACTGTTCCTCGATTACAGACTTTTGTGCCGCATAGCTAATCGCCTCAACGGTATACTTTTGCATAATATCTTTGATCGCGATCTGATAGCCTGCACTTCTTAGCTTCGACACGATCCGGATTGCTTTGATCGAGTCTCCGCCCAGTTCAAAGAAGCTGTCCTGCGTGCCGACTCGCTCTACGCCCAGCACTTCACTAAAGATATCGCATAGTTGTGCTTCAAGTTCGTTTTTCGGAGCCGTATATGCCTTCTCACTTACGGCTACGATCTCTGGCAGCGCCCCTTTATCCAGCTTGCCGTTGCGCGTCATCGGCAGTTGATCGATCTGCATCATATACGCTGGTACCATATAAGCTGGCAGCACTTCCTCCAAGTCCCGTCTCACCGCTTGCAGCTGGACTTGGTCTTTCGAGATGAGGTACGCAAACAGCGCCTTCTCTCCGTCATGGGTTTCCCGCACGATGACCGCCGCATCTTGGATTCCTTCGAGCTGACGCAACGCATTTTCTACTTCTCCCGGCTCGATCCGGAACCCTCTAATCTTCACTTGATCATCTATGCGCCCTAAATAGGCAATGTTCCCGTCCGGCAACCATTTAGCTAAGTCCCCTGACCGGTATAGTTTTCCTTCTCCGTAAGGATTGTCAATAAACTTCTCTGCGGTTAGTTCCGGAAGATTCAAGTATCCTTTGGCCACACCACTGCCTGCAATACATAACTCTCCAGGTTCACCTATTCCGCACAACTTCATGCCATCCATCATATAGATTTGCGTATTGCTCGTTGGTTTCCCAATTGGTATCGGATAAGGAATGTGACTCTCTCCATCGTATTCCCATCCCGTCGCCAATACGGTACTTTCCGTCGGGCCATAGGCATTTATATAGCGTGTACCGCTTCCCGCCTTTTCGATCATCTCCGCGTTTGCTGCCGATCCCCCGGTCGTCAGTACCCGTAGTCCGCTTATATCCGTCTGCAAATAGTATTGCGGCGGTAGCAACGTCAACGTGATTCCGTGTTTCTTCACAAAAGCGTTAAAGCTGCTCACATCCGCTATTACCGCTTGGGACACAAGAGTTAGCTTTGCACCCAACAACAGCGACAATGTCATCTCCCATACGGAGGCGTCAAATATATAGTTGGCAAACTGAAGCACGTTATCTTGCGGCGTCACTTCATACTTCTCCTGCAAGTAACTCCTCATCGCCACTACGCCGCTGTGTGCTAACATGACCCCTTTCGGCTGTCCCGTCGTTCCGGATGTATAAATAATATACGCCAAATCATCAGGGCGATTAACTGGCTCCGGATTGTCGCTCGGCCCTTCCCAGATCTTATCATCCGCCAAATTGATCGTCGGCAGATCCGTTTCCATCGTCGTCTGATACACTAGCACGGCCTTTGGTTTACAGTCATTTAGGATAAACTGCATACGCTCGGCTGGGAGGGTAGGATCGACCGGCACATACGCTCCACCTGCTTTGATGATGCCATACATCCCCGCAATCATCTCCACACTTCGTTCTGCTACGATAACCACGCGGTCATCCGGTTGAATGTGCAGTTTGCGAAGCGCCCATGCCACTTGGTTGATTTTTTGGTTTAACGCGTCATACGTCACATCGTTATCTTCATATACAACGGCGATGGCATCTGGTGTGGTAGCCACCTGCTCTTCCCATAATGCTGGAATCGTTTTATCCTTGGCATACGGTAAGCTCGTATCATTAAATGCACCTAGGATCTGTTTTTTCTCTTTCTCTGTTATCGTCGCAAGTTCAGACAACTTCATTTCTGGATTGTTGGCGAAAGAGAGTAAGACAGCTTGTAAGCGCAATAACATTGCTTCTATTTCCTTTGATCCATAACGATTTGACGCATACTGCATCTGAAAACGCAAAAACCCGTGTTCATAATTTGCGATTAAGACTAAATCATAATTCGTTTGCTCCCGATAAGCTTCTATTTTTAACCCAAGTCCCTCACTGTGCTGTGTCACTAAAGTCTCATCAATCTCATAATTTTCAAAGGCATATAAGTACTTGATTAACTCTGATTTTTGCTTCGTTAAACTCAGTATCTTCTGTAAGGGACAATAAGAATAAACTGTACTTTTCGTTCCTTGTAGCTGCGTGCTTTGCAAAACTTCAACAACGTTATCATCTTTTGTATACCTAATTCTTGCGGGAATCGTCACGATAAATGGACCTACAATTTTTTCAATTCCTCTAATTTCAACATGCCTTCCTGAAATCACCTTGCCATAAACAACATCTTTGGCACCTGTATACGCTTGCAAAACAATTCCCCAGGCTGTTTCCACAATCGTATTCATCGTAATATGATGGGTGGCAGCGAGATTTTGCAAACTTGCCGTCTGTTCTTTAGATAATGTCATGTCGCTCAAAGAAACAGTTTCCACCGTTAATGGCGTTTGCTCCATTGACTTTATATCCGCTGTTCCATCATAGTCAGATAACAATTCTTCCCAATACGCCATTCCTTCAGTAGCATTTTGCTGCTCTAGCCACTTCACATAATCCCCATATTTTTCGCTTCTCTTCTTATCGGTTTCCACTATCGAAATGATAGATTCCAAGCTCTTTCCATGTTCAAGCATGTCATAATACGTTTTGAAATCACTGAACAAAATAGATAAGCTCCAACCATCAATAATGATGTGATGAAAAGTCCATAACATCTTATATTGGTTTGCTCCAAAATGAACGAGCTTGACCCTTAATAAAGAATCGCGTTGTAGATCAAACCCGCGCTCCACATCAAGTTGCGCAATCATATCCATTTCATTATTTCGATCATCTGCCGCAATATCCGATACATCTATCCGTTCATATTGTATTGTCCGGTTCTTGAGTACAATTTGTCTTGGCACAGTCAATTTCTCAAATACGATGGAAGTTCTTAACACGTCATGCTTCATCGTTACAAGTTGGATAGCCTCTTGTACCTTTACTTCATTAATCATACCGTTCAGTTCAAAACGATGCTGAACGACATAAGCGGTAGAATCACCATTCATCAGCTTATGATAGAGCATCCCTTCCTGTACTGGGGTAAGAGAGTAAATATTCTCAATATTAGAACCTAAAACCATCTTTGAGCTCATGTATGCTCCTCCACCTTATAGTAGATTTATTCTAGATCGAATAGCTCATTTATCACCTGGAAATCGTCTGTAACCAAATCAGTGGCATCCGTATCTGAGATCGTGATGCCACCTTATAATAGATTTATTCTAGATCAAATAGCTCATTTATCATCTGGAGATCATCTGCAATCAAATCAGTGGCATCCGTATCCGAGATCGTGATAGCCACTTCCTCCTGCGATGTACAAAATTGAATCGTAGCCATTAAACAATCATGGAATGTTTCAATAAAAAGTTGTATCTTCCCAGCAGATAACTTGCTTTTGTCATAGACAATACTGAAATGCAACTGTTCTTTCAGCAAGCTTCCGTTAATATTGATTTTACGGTTTACAATATTTTCAGCTGCTGATCCCTTGCCCGAACTAAAGAAGTGTAGTTGTCTCCCCTTCGCCTCAGCATCCATTTGTCCCATGTAGTTAAACATGACTTCAAGTGGTCTGACCGGCAATTCGTCCTGCAATAGACCGTATCCAAGGCCTCGGTTAGGGATTTTACGTAGCATCTCTTTCGTTGTAATGATGCTTTCTGCTATATCCTCATGACACGGCACGACCACTGGATATATACTTGTAAACCATCCGACCGTCCGGTCGATATCGATCCGCTTATGAATCGGTTCTCTTCCGTGTCCTTCCATGCCTATCGTGACATCTCGTGACCCTGTCAGTTTCCTCACGGCCATACCCAAGGCGCTAATAAGCAAATCATTGATCTCGGTATTATACGCCCGACTTGCCTGGTGGATCAGCTGCTCGGTTTCTTCCTTATTGAAATGGATCGTGCAACTGCCATACCCGCATTCTCCCGTCTGTTCGTCCATCCAGAGTTCACCTGCCGCCATCTGCGTGGCGACTTGTTCCCAGTACGCCCGTTCTTTCTGCAAGAGAGGGCTGTCCTTATATTCTACCAGCGCCTCCGCCCATGCCTGATAGGACGCTGTCTTTGCTGGGAAGCCGATCTTGGTCCCTTCTTTTACTTGCTGGATCGCTGTGTCGATATCTTCTTGCAAGATACGCCATGATACACCGTCCACCACAAGATGATGGATTCCTACAAACAGTAGGTTCCCTTCACCCGTTCGGAACATCGCCACCTTTACCAGTGGTCCTTCTTCCAGATCCATACTGCTATGCAGTTCCGTACATGCTGCTTCCATGAGTTCTGCTGCTGCTTGTTCTTCGCTAAAGTCATACACCTTTAGCTCATACGCTTTGCTATCACTCATCCCTAGAATCTCTAGCTGACCTTCCCGGTAGACGGCTCTCAGGATATCATGATGTGCCATAAGGGCATCTAGCACTTTCCGAAGCTGCTGCTCATCGTCCAGATCAATCTCCATCAGCATGTCCTGATTGAAGTGGTCTGGCTTTGGAAGATTCCAAGACGCAAACTCCCTGATGATCGGTGTCAGCGGTACGAGGCCACTTACCTCACCTTGCTCGTACTGTTCCTCTACGGCAGACTTTTGTGCCGCATAACTAATCGCCTCAACGGTATACTTTTGCATAATATCTTTGATCGCGATCTGATAGCCTGCACTTCTTAGCTTCGACACGATCCGTATTGCTTTGATCGAGTCCCCGCCTAGCTCAAAGAAGCTGTCCTGCGTGCCGACTCTCTCTACGCCCAGTACTTCACTAAAAATATCGCATAGTTGTGCTTCAAGTTCGTTTTTCGGAGCCGTGTATGCCTTCTCACTTACGACCACAATCTCCGGCAGCGCCCGTTTATCCAGCTTGCCGTTGCGCGTCACCGGCAGTTGATCGATCTGCATCATATACGCTGGCACCATATAGGCCGGCAGCACTTCCTCCAAGTCCCGTCTCACCACTTGCAGCTGGACTTGGTCTTTCGATACGAGGTACGCAAATAGCGCTTTCTCTCCATCAGGCGTTTCCCGTACGATGACCGCTACATCTTGGATCCCTGCCAGTTGCCGTAGTGCACTTTCCACTTCCCCGATCTCTATCCGGAATCCCCTGATTTTTACTTGGTCATCCATACGGCCTAAATAGGCTATACTCCCGTCCGGCAACCATTTGGCTAAGTCCCCTGACCGGTACATCCGCTCCCCAGGTACAAAAGGGTTCGCTACGAATTTTTTATTCGTTAGTTCCGGTTTGTTGAGGTAGCCTCTTGCGACGCCGACGCCTGCCACACACAGTTCCCCAGGCACACCAATTCCGCATAGCTTGTCCCCATCTAGCATATAAATCTTCAGTGTAGGGAGCGCTTTTCCGACATCGTTTACATCTAGCGCAATATCTTCTGCCGTGATCGCTTTGTACGTGACATGGACCGTCGTCTCGGTTATCCCGTACATATTCACGAGATTCATCTCCGGATACTTCACATGCCATGCCTTTAATTTCCCTACTTGTAGCGCCTCTCCAGCAAAGATGAGATGTTTGACGTATAGTCTCTCACCTGCTTCTTCTAGCTCTACTTGCATCAGGTTATAAAAAGAAGAAGGCACTTGGTTGAGTACCGTCACCCTTTTTTCACGCAATATATCTAAGAAGGCATAACTATCTTTTTTGGCGTCGTTTGGTATGACGACGAGATGACCTCCGTATAAGAGCGCTCCGTACATTTCCCATACCGATACGTCAAAGTTGTAGGCTGCAAATAGGCTCCATACATCCTCTTCATGGAAATCAAACGGCATGTCATCGTTATGCATCAACCGAACGACGCATTCATGTTCGATTATCGTTCCCTTCGGCTCACCGGTCGTCCCTGACGTATAGATGATATATAGAGCATCTTGCGGTGCTATGGATACATCCGGATTGGCTTGTAGTTCTGCCCCCCGTGCACCCCATGCTGTATCCGGTTCATCCGCATACAAATGCTCTATCGCATACATATTTCCTTCAGGAAGTGAAACCATCCGCTCTTTTCCTTGATTGACAAGAAGCAAGCTTGCACCGCTGTCTGCCAGCGTATACTGGATACGGTCTTGCGGCGCCTCTGGATCGATTGGCACATAAACATATCCAGCCTTCACTACACCAAGTATTCCAATGACCATATCGATATTACGTTCTAACAGTAACGCTACCATCGTTTCGCCTTTGCCTGTTTCGTTCTCGGCTTTAGTAGCAAGCAGCCTATTGGCAACGATATTCGCCTTCGCATTCAACTCCGCATACGTCAGTTGCTCCGTCCCGCAAGATACCGCTATCCGATCCGGTGTTTTCTTCACCTGCGCCTCGAATAAGCTTTTGATCGATTCCTCATGCGGATATGGAGTTGGCTTCGTTTGAAACGCACCTAGGATCTGCTCTTTTTCTTCTTCCGTTGTCGTTTCTAGTTCAGACAACTTCATTTCTGGGTTTGCTGCACATGCCAATAATACATTTTGTATCTTTGACATCACATTGACCATGTCGTCTGCTGCCAGCTGTCTAGGATCATACAATACATCGACATGTAGCTGACTGCTACCAAGATACGCTTTAAACGTGGTCGTATAATTGGTTTGCTCCCGTCCATCTTCCACGGTAAACCGAAAAGCTGAAGTTTCACTTTGGCTTACTTCATCCCATGTATCATTGTTATCAAATGTAAACAAAACTTTAACTAAATCCGTGTTTTGTTGAGTCAGTCGTTGTACTTTGGCAAAAGAGCAATGTCCATGCTGATCACTTAGTATCGCTTGTTCTTGCGTTTTTCTCCAAATATCGTATATGTGCATTCCATCATCACAACAAATACGAATTGGAATGGTATTAACAAATATTCCGGCAATATGCTCTATCCCACTTACGTCAGCATTTCTTCCGGAGACCACTTTGCCAAATACAACATCCTTGATGCCGCACAATTCCTGTAAAACGATACCTAAAGCCGTCTCTACCATCGTATTCAGCGTAATATTGTACGTTGCAGCCATATGAATAAGTTGTCTTGTTACATCAACAGAAAGTTTATGATTAATTCGTTTCATCTCGTTAGATGTTTCTTCAGGTTGACGGAGCGGCTTAATGTCAGCAGACTCTTCGTAGTCTTGTAGGAGCTCTCTCCAGTATAGTAAGCTCCTTTCTTCGTCTTGTTTTTCCAACCAGTTAACGAAGTCCTTGAAATTTAAGCTCTTTTCCTTCTCTTCCACTAGCCCCTGCTCAAGCTCGACAACAGACAAGCCTTGTTGTAGCTTTTCGCATATTTGTATAAAGTCATTAAATATGACGTTGTCTGACCATCCATCCGAGACGATGTGGTGAGAACTCCATATTAATTTCCCTTCAGTTTTACTTAACATGATGTTAGTAACCCGTAACAATGCTTCTTGCTGTAGATCAAAACCCCGTTGCAAGTCAGAATCAATCCATGTAGCAGTATGAGAAGCTTGTTCTGCAACATCCTTGCCCGACCAGTCCACAACTGCATATTCGATTTCACGACTACGCAAAAGAAGTTGTCTAGATTTAGCACCATGGTCATATACAATTGCAGTACGCAGTACATCATATCGTTTCGCTAGCAGTTTCAGAGCTACCTCAAACGTATGTTCACTTTGATTACCGTTATAGTGGTACACCAATTGTGTAACATAGCTGGTTGATTGCCGATTCAGTAAATAATGATATAAGATTCCTTCCTGCATCGGAGTTAGCGAATAAATATCAGCAATATCCTCTTTATTAGCAATGAACTCCTGGATCAGTCCTAATTCATCACTCGTCAAGTCATCACAGGAATAATCAGAAGCCGTCTTCACCGGCTTGTCTTGTACACAGCAATAGGCGATAATATCGCTAAGCTTTTCCTTATATAATGCTGCAAAACGCTCTACGGTGTTCCTATTATATTTACTGCGGTCATAGCGGATAATAAAATGTAGCATATTCTGTGAAATATACCCGTTCATATCCATTGCGCCTTCGGTACCATTCGAATTTGCTAAACTCTTGTTGTTCGTAAACAGGGTAGCATTCGATTCTGTATCCAACTGTCCTAAATAATTGAAGTGAATATCGGACTCAATCGCCAAATAATCACCTTGTAATAAGCCAAATCCCAACCCACGTAAAGGTACTTTCCGTAACATTTCTTTTGTATCAATAATACTGTTCTGTAAATCATCATGACACGAAACACGAATAGGGAACTTTATCGTAAACCATCCTATCGTACGATCGATATCCGCTTTCTTGTGTATCGCTTCTCTTCCATGTCCTTCTAGACAAACAGACACTTTTGATTGTTTCGTCAGCGCATGTGTTGCAACGCCGATTGCACTTATAAGCAAATCATTAATTTCGGTACCAAACGCTTTTCCCGCTTGCCTTATAAGCTGTTCTGTCTCATCCTTACGGAACGTTATTGTCACATCTTCATACCCATGATCATGCGGATCGTCGTCTATAAGCAGTTTCTCTTCCTGCATGGCTGCGATGATTGTATTCCAATAATTCGCTTGGCTAGTAATCTCGTTTGTACTTTTAAATTGTTCTAATGATTCCGCCCAGTCTTTAAAAGCAAGTGTTTTGGATGGTAGCTTTATTTCCTTTCCGTCTTTAAGCTGCTGAAGAGCAGTCTCCAAGTCTTCAAGCAAAATTTGCCATGACACTGCATCAATGACAAGATGATGAATACACAAGAAAAGATAATTGTCAGACTCCGTTTTGAAAAGTGCCGCTTTCATCAAAGGCCCCTTGTTAATATTCATGCTTTGATGAATTTCGTAGAAAGCGCTTTCAAACCACGCCGAACCGTTAAGATCAGCCTGAACCTCAAACACTTGTAACTCATAAAGTTTACTGTCCGTACTACTTAAAATGGTCAGACTACCATCGCGGTAAATAGCCCGTAATATATCATGGTGAATAGCAACAGCTTGTAATGCTTTATGAATGTGCGTTTCGTTATCTGTACTAACTGACAAAAAAGCATCTTGATTATGATAGTTACGATTAGAGTAATTTCTTACTCCAAAATCATGTAAGATCGGTGTATTCATGACCTGACCCGTAACTTCACCCTGCTCATATTGGATCTCTGATTCCCTACCTACTCTGTATGCAATCTTTTCAACTGTGTATTGACTTAAAATATCCGGTACCGAAATAAGATAACCGGCGCTTCTCATCTTCGATACAATCCGGATAGCTTTTATGGAGTCTCCGCCAAGTTCGAAGAAACTATCTTTTATACTAATACGTTCAACACCAAGTACTTCTCGGAAAATATTCACAAGCACTGATTCAGTTTGATTTCTCGGAGCAATATACTGATTGCCCCTTCCCTTGCGATCTGGCTCAGGAAGGCTGCGGCGATCTAATTTCCCATTATTCGTAATAGGAAACTGCACTAGTGGAACGATATATGCTGGGATCATATAATCAGGTAAAACTAGACGAATATTTTCTCTAATTGCTTCAATATCCAAAGTTACCTGATCATTTGGCACCACATAAGCGCATAAATAATCATCCCCTGCCGCATCTTCTCTAACTATCACAACAGCATTCAGCACGTCAGGTTGTTTCCGCAAGACATGCTCAATTTCGCCCAGTTCGATGCGGTATCCTCTAACCTTTACTTGACCATCGATGCGGCCCATATATTCAATATTACCGTCTGGAAGCCAGCGGGCAAGGTCTCCCGTGCGATACATCCGCTCACCCTGCAAAAATGGGTTGGCAACGAATTTCTCTGCGGTAAGATCACTCCGATGAAGATATCCCCTAGCAACGCCCGGTCCACTGATACAAAGCTCACCTGCCACACCGATTGGCAGCGGAGATCCGTACGAATCTAATATAAAGATTTGTGCATTGGCAATCGGTTTTCCAATCGTAACTTTGTCATGTAAATGAATTTCAATCCCAGTTGCGTCTACCGTTGCTTCTGTCGGACCATACACATTGAACAAACGAATATCCCAATTTTCAATCAAAGCGGTAGCCAAATCATCCGTTAATGGCTCGCCGCCAACAACGATTACTTCCAAACCATGTAATGGATGAGCATCCCCAACTTCATCCATAAGTATCTTCATCCGCGTCGGTGTACCCTTCACGATGTTCACATCATATTGCTCAATCAATTGCAAGAGTAACTTTGGATCGTGATGTGCTTCCTCATCGGCAATTACAATTTCCATTCCTTTGAGCAAGGCAAATAGTGTTTCATAGACTGTGCCGTCGAACGCAATATTCGATACACATAACATGGTCTTCGTCGAATCCAAGTTTTGCAACTGATCTAGCCCTGCAATCAAGTTACTAATCGAACGATGCTCCACCATTACCCCTTTTGGTTTGCCTGTAGAGCCTGAAGTATAGATGATATAAGCGATATCGGTTGCGTCTGCAATCGTATGCAAATTATGGCTAGATTCATCATATTTTTCTTGATCCACATGAATGCGTCTTACATGGGAAGGTAGCTCGATCGTGTCATCGTATTGCCGCTGGGTCAATACTGTCGATAACTCGCTATTTTCCACCATATAATGAACCCGCTCCAAAGGATATGTCGGATCTATTGGCACATAAGCTGCGCCTACCTTTAACGTTGCGAGTATTCCGACCATCATTTCTATACTGCGACCGAGTAAAATACCGACAAAATCTCCGCGGCGCGTACCATGAAGTTGCAATATTCTCGCAAGCTGATTTGCCCTTACATTTAACTGTTCGTACGTCAGAGCTTGATCTCGAAAGCGTAGAGCCGTTTTATGCGGCATAGCCTGTACAATCTGCTCAAATTGTTCATGAATGGGTGTCGTCGCATCATAAACACAGGACGTAGCGTTAAATGCGGTCAATATGTGCTGCCTTTCTGCTTGCGTCATCATTGGCAATTGACAAATTTCAAGTTTAGGAGATTGCGTAACTGCTGCCAACAACGTTTCATAATGTTTCAACATTCGGCGTACGCTATCTTCATGATATAGGCTTGTTGCATAGCGTACTTCAATGCGATAGCCACTTGCCATTGGCGTCACTTCTAAGGTTAGATCAAATTTAGCCGAAGTTTGCTGTAAACTATACTCATCATGAACATCCATACTGTTTATTCCATAAAAATCAAAATCTGCTTCTTCATTATTCTGAAGCACAAACAACACATCAAAAAGCGGATTCCGGGACATATCCCGATGCAAGCCCATCGTATCAACCAGATCTTCGAGTGGATATGCTTGATGCTCTATCCCTTTTAGACATGCTTCTTTCATCTCCGACAGAAAATCCACGAAATTCTTCTTTTCCGAAGGTCTTCCACGTAATGCAATCGTATTCACGAACATACCGATTAATGGCTCTGTATCATAGTGTAAACGTCCATTAACAGGGCAACCTACGATAATATCATCCTGACGGCTATATTTACTCAACAACATCATCCATGTGCTCAGCAGTATCATATACTCGGTTGCACCTGATGCCCGGCTCAATGCTGTTACAGCTTCCCTTAACTCTACATGACTCACGACTGCTTTCCCTGTATACTGTTGTACTTGCGGACGTGTAAAATCTGTTGGTAAATCCAGTAACGGTATTTCACCTTGCAACGAGTTCAACCAATACGTCTCATGTTCCGTAATGTCTTGAGTCTGTAACCATTCGCTATAATCTTTATATTGAATCGGCATTTTCTCAAGGGGTTCGCCATTATATAGCTTGGACAAATCGTGCATTAGATTATTTATTGATGTTCCATCAGAAATGATATGGTGCATATCAAAGGCTAGGAGATAACTACCTTCTTTTTGATTCGTTACTTTAGTTACTTTAACACGTAATAATGGTGCTTGAGACAAATCAAATGCACGCACAAACCTTGTATCATCATCTTCTTCCTCAGTAATCAGAAGCGTAAACGGCACATGGTCATGAATACGCTGTATGGCTTCTCCGTTCTCCATATGAAAGCTTGTTCGTAAGCTTTCATGCCGTTGGATGAGTTGCTTCAATGCTAACTGAAGCCGTTCAATATCAAGGTCTGCATCCATTCGACGCCATAACGTCATATTATAAGCCGTACTATGCGGATCCATCTCTTGAATCGCATAAAGACGCTTTTGAGCTGAAGACATCCGATATGTTTCTTTCTGCATGGCATGCGGTATGGGTTCAAACACAGTCTTCGTATATAACGTATTCTGCGTAGTATGTCCTGCACTAATTAGTTCAAGGTGCTGACTAAGCGCTTTAATATGCGGATGCTCAAACAATTCTGTTATCGGTAACCGTATGCCAATCATCGCTTCAATCTGATTGATAACGCGTACAGCATGTAAGGAGTGACCACCTAAAGCAAAGAAATCATCATAAATACCAACACGCTCAACAGAAAGGACATCACCGAATATATTGCAAAGAATGACTTCCAGTTCAGTCGCCGCAGCTGTGTATTGCTGCTCATGCACGATCTGTATTTCAGAAAGCGCTCGCTTATCTACCTTTCCGTTTCGTGTCATAGGAACTTTCTCAATCTGTATCATATGCTGCGGCACCATATAGGCAGGAAGTGTCTCACCTAGGGAATTCCGCACGTTATGCATCTGAATCTCCGTGCTAGATACTAGGTATGCATACAGTTCCTTTTCACTTCCATCTTGTCTATCTTGTTCGCCGACGATGACGATTGCATCTTGGATACCTTCTAATCTTCGAAGAGCATGCTCTACCTCGCCCACTTCAATCCTGTACCCTCGAATTTTCACTTGGTCATCCATACGTCCAATATACGCAATATTCCCATCCGGCAACCACATCGCAATATCTCCAGAACGGTACAACCGCTCATCAGGAATAAGCGAATTCTCAATAAACTTCTCCACAGTAAGTTGTGGTTGGTTCATATATCCTTTCGCCACGCCGTCGCCGCCTACAACAAGTTCCCCTGGAACACCAATTCCACATAGTTGCATTTTTTTATCCAAAATATACGCTGTACTATTGCTGATTGGCTTCCCAATTGGGATATTGGAGTAATCCGTATCTATTGCATACGTAACAGAAAAGGTCGTATTTTCTGTTGGACCATAACCATTAATCACGCTAAGTTTCGGATGCTTTTCCCTTACTGCTTGAATATGTTTCGCCGATAACCGCTCTCCTCCTACTAATAAATACTGTAAGGGTTGAAAAACTTCGCACCTAGTATCTACCATATAATTGAAAAGCTGCGCAGTCATCCACATCATCGTAATCTGGTGCTCGTATATCAACGTTCCTAGCATGTTCCCGTCTGTTATGCTCTGCGTATCGGCTAACACCAATTTCCCGCCGTTGAGAAGTGCACCCCATATTTCAAATGTTGACGCATCGAAGGAGAGTGCACCGGTTAATAATATATGCGCCCCACTTAAATCAACATAGTTCGTTTGCTTCACAAGCCGCACGACATTTTGATGTGTAACACAAACACCTTTCGGATATCCTGTCGTACCGGATGTATACATGACATACGCAATATCATCTGCCGTTACTAAGGCACGCTCTGTCATCGCTGCATAACTTCCATTTAGGTCTATGACGGTGCAGTACTCTTGGAGGACATGAATCGTATCCCCTTTTACATCACCGCACAGCACGATATTCAAACCACAATCTTCCAAAATAAAGCGTAGGCGGTTATCCGGTTCATCCGTATTTATTGGTACATAGCCACATCCTGCTTTGAGTATCCCCAGTAGCCCTACAATCATGTGCACGCTTTTCTCACACACGATCCCAATTAATTGACCTGAAGATACCCCCCTTTTTCGCAATTCGGTAGCAATACCTTGCGCGGCCTTGTCTAATTGTTGATAGCTTAATTGTTCCTTATCGTATACCACACAAATTTGATCGGGCGTAAGTTGAGCCTGTTCTTCAAATAAGTCTGGAATTGATTTATGTTTCGGATATGTACTTGCCGTATTGTTGAATTCACCTAGTATACGTGCCTTATCTTCGTTGGGAATGAATTCAACATCGAAAATCTTCTTCTCAGGATACTCAGCAAATGCACATAATACATGGTTTAACATGCTGAGCATCATCTCTACTTCTTCTACAGCATGCTTGTTTGGATTATAGAGAACTGTAAATCGTAATGCCTCTTCCTCTACAGCAGCCAATAGATTAAGCGAATAGTTTGTTTCATCTCTCGAAGAAACTAGCGCTAATTGCAAACCATCTGTATGTTCACTTTGCTGTTCTTGTGCCAAATGATTCTCAAAAACAAACAGCGATGAAATTAAATCTGATTTTTGTGCGGTCTGTTCTTGAATTTTAACCAATGAACAGTGAGCGTGCATCGTACTTTCAATACCTTGATCTTGTAATTCCTGCAAAAGTGCTACAATCGTTGTATTCTCGTCTGCGCTTACCCTTACTGGTATCGTGTTAATAAAAAGACCTACTATGCTTTCAATCCCTCTTACTTCGGCATGTCTTCCCGAAATGACTTTGCCGAACACGATATCATTTGTAAAGTTAAGCTGTTGTAATACGATCCCCCAAGCTGCTTCCGTGATTGTATTTATGGTTATCTGATGCGCTTGTGCTAAAAGTAACAAACGGCTTGTTAATTCAACGTCCAGCTTCTTTTTCACTTGAGCCAAGTTGGAGCTGGAATATGGTGGTTCGAAATACGGACGGTATTTGTATGTTAAGTCATAATCACGAAGTCGTTCGTACCAATATGTAAGCGCAAGTTCCTCATCCTGATTCTGAAACCACTGAATATAATCACCATACGTCGCAACCTGGAACTTCTCTTGTTCAATAACTTGTTCAACATCGTATGTACGATAACCATCTTGAAGCAAGTTATAGTAATTTTTTAAGTCGTTACATAATAATTCACTACACCATCCATCTGCAATAATATGATGAAAGCTCCAGATCAATTGCGTGCAATTCGTGGATAGTTTAATCATTTTTATGCGAAATAGCGCATCAAGCTGCAAATCAAATCCCCGCTTGACATCCATCTCTATCCGTTCATTTAGCCTAGCTAGTTGCTCTTTCTCATCGTATGCTGTTAAATCAATTTCTTCCCAATCAAGTGAGCGATGTGACAAAATGATCTGTTTCGGATGTTTTAACCCTTCATACACTATCGCCGTTCTCAACACATCATGTTTTTTAAGCAAACATTGAAACGCACTGCGCATGAAATTAGGATTTATATGTTGATTCACCTGATAAACAAACTGGG
The DNA here is from genome assembly GCF_021223605.1 of Paenibacillus sp. 481. Lineage (NCBI taxonomy): Bacteria > Bacillati > Bacillota > Bacilli > Caryophanales > Paenibacillaceae > Paenibacillus > Paenibacillus sp. 481. The sequence continues at coordinate 4,983,606 of NZ_CP075175.1, read as the reverse complement.
TTAAATACTCAGAACTACTATTTTTCAGGTCATGATACAAAATACCTTCCTGTAGCGGCAATAAATCAAATATATCCTGTATATCATTTTTCTCTGGATAAAGTCGATGCAGGACACTCAAATCTTCATCCGTAAGCGAAATTGCAGAATAGTCAGACGGTGTCCGAACCGATTCTTCTTGCTGCATACAATGTGCAATCATAGACTGAGTGCACGCTTTATATAGCTCAGCGAATCTTTGTATCGTACTGCTTGAAAAAAGACCTCTATTATAACGGAAAGTAAATGTTAATTTTCTTTCACTTATCACACCGTTTATAAACAGTTCTGACAACATTTTATTCTCATCCGCTAAGCCTTTGCCTGAACTAAAAAAGTGTAATTTCTTGCCCTTTGCCTCAGCGTCCATTTGCCCCATATAGTTAAACAACATATCAAGCGGACAAACCGGCAACTGTTCCTGCAATAGGCCATACCCAAGACCTCGGTTCGGGATTTTTCGCAATATCTCTTTTGTCGTAATGATACTTTTTGCTATCTCATCATGGCACGATACCACCACCGGATACACACTTGTAAACCATCCGATTGTCCGGTCGATATCGATCCGTTTATGAATCGGTTCTCTTCCGTGTCCTTCCATACCTATCGTGACATCTTTAGCCCCTGTCAATTTCTTCACAGTCATCCCCAAGGCACTAATAAGCAAGTCATTGATTTCGGTATGATACGCTCGACCTGCCTGGTGAATAAGCTGTGTGGTTTCTTCTTCACTTAAATGTATCGTGTAGTTGCCATATCCGCTTTCTCCCGTCTGTTCGTTCATGCCAAGTTTCCCGGACTCCATCTGCGTGGCTACTCGTTCCCAGTACGACCGTTCTTTTTGCAATAGAGGGCTGCCCTTATATTCTGCCAGTGCTTCCGCCCATGCCTTATATGACGCCGTCTTTGCCGGAAATCGGATTTTCGTCCCTTCTTTTACTTGCTGGATAGCTGTGCTGATATCTTCTTGCAGGATACGCCACGATATGCCATCTACCACAATATGATGGATTCCTAGAAACAGGAGGTTCCCTTCACCCGTCCGGAACATCGCTGCCTTCACCAACGGTCCTTCTTCTAAGTCGATACTACTATGCAAATCTGTACAAGTAGCATCCATTAACCTCGCTGCTGCTTGTTCTTCGCTATAGTCATACACCTTTAGCTCATACGCTCTGTTGTCACTCATCCCTAGGATCTCTAGCTGACCTTCCCGGTAGACGGATCTCAGGATATCATGATGCGCCATAAGAGCATCAAGCACTTCCCGAAGCTGCGTCTCATCTTCTAGCTCAATCTCCATCAGCATGTCCTGATTGAAGTGGTGTGGCTGAGGAAGATTCCAAGTCGCAAACTCTCTGACGATCGGTGTCAGCGGTACAAGGCCGCTCACTTCATCTTGCTCGTACTGTTCCTGAATTACAGATTTTTGTACCGCATAGCTGATCGTTCCGACCGTATTCCTTTGCATAATATCTTTGATGGCGATATGATATCCCATACTTCTTAGCTTCGATATGATTCGTATTGCCTTGATCGAGTCCCCGCCCAGCTCAAAGAAGCTATCCTTCATGCCGACCCGCTCCACGCCGAGTACTTCACTAAGGATATTGCACAGTTGCTCTTCCAGTTCGTTTTGCGGAGCGATGTATTCCCTTTCGCTTACCGCTACGATCTCCGGTAGTGCCCGTTTGTCCAGCTTACCGTTGCGCGTCACCGGCAGTTGATCGATCTGCATCATATACGCTGGCACCATATAAGCCGGTAGTATTTCCTCTAAGTGCTGCCTCACTGCTTGCAGCTGAACCCGAGCTTTCGAAACTAGGTAAGCAGAAAGCGCTTTCTCTCCATCAGGCGTTTCCCGTACGATGACCGCCGCATCTTGGATCCCTTCTAGCTGCCGCAGTGCATTTTCCACTTCTCCCGGCTCTATCCGGAACCCCCTGATCTTCACTTGCTCATCAATACGACCCAAATAAGCAATATTTCCATCCGGTAGCCATTTCGCTAAGTCCCCCGACCGGTACATCCGCTCCCCGGGTACAAAGGGGTTCGCTACGAATTTTTTACGGGTTAGTTCCGGCTTGTTGAGGTAGCCTCTTGCAACGCCGACGCCTGCCACGCACAACTCCCCAGGCACACCAATCCCGCACAATTTGTCCCCGTCTAGTATATATACATGACTATTTGCAATCGGTTTACCAATCGGGATGTTGCTTGGCACGCTGCTTATCCCATCATCTTCCCAATATGTAGCCTGCACCGTACATTCTGTAGGGCCATAAGCGTTACAATATCCGATATCACTATTCCGTGTTTGTTCAATTACCGTCTCATTTGTTGCCGCTCCAGCCGTTGTTAACCATCTAACTCCAGTAAGCTCCGTCTGGATATAGTATTGTGGCGGCAGTACAGCTAATGTAATCTTGCTTTCTTGCATAAAAGAATTAAAACGTGTTACATCCGCTATAATGGATTTTGACACCAAGGTCAGCGTCGCTCCCAGCAATAAGGATAACGTCATTTCCCATACAGAAGCGTCAAAGACATAGTTGGAAAATTGAAGCACATTATCTTGACTTGTAACGTTATATTGCTTCAGAAGATGATGCCGTAAGGACACAACACCGCCATGCTCTAACATTACGCCCTTCGGTTGCCCCGTAGTCCCGGATGTATAGATGATATAAGCCAAATCATGAGGACGATTAATTTGCTCGGGATTATCGCACATCCCTTCCCATAACATATCGTCAGCAAGATTAATCGTTGGCAGATCCGTTTCAATCGTGGCTTTATACACAAGCACGGCTTTTGGTTTACAGTCAGCTAGGATGAACTGGATTCGCTCTGCTGGAAACGTAGGATCGATCGGCACATATGCAGCGCCTGCCTTGATGATGCCATACATTCCGGCAATCATCTCCACACTTCGCTCTGCTACAATAAGCACTCGGTCATCAGGTTTGATGTCCAGTCCGCGAAGTGCCCATGCCACTTGGTTGATTTTTTTGTTTAACGCCTCATACGTCACGTGGTTGTCTTCATATACAACGGCGATGGCATCTGGTGTATGTGCAACCTGCTCTTCCCATAATGCTGGAATCGTTTTATCCTGTGCATACGGTAAGCCTGTATCATTAAATGAACCTAGTATCTGTGCTTGCTCTTCCTTTGTTATTGTGTCAAGCTCAGATAACTTCCCTTCAGGGGTTGCTACGATCACTTGTATCACATGTTCTAGCCGTACAACAATTTGTGCGATGTCCTCACGTGCATACACGCTCGTATTGTATAATATTTCACATACTATCTTTCCTTCATATTCGTATGCGCATAACATCAAGTTGTACTTAGTTTGCTCCAAGCCATCCTCAAGCTCGCACATAACATCCGTTAGCTTATTCTCACTCGCATAGTCGTTTTCAAACCGATAGAGCACTTGGATTAAGTTTTGCTTCTGCTCCATCTGCGCTTGAATCTCAGCGAGCGAACAATAAGCATATTGCTCACTTTCAGTCCCTTGCTGCTGCATTTCTTTGATCAGTTCCAATATACTCATATCTTCTGTGCTCGCTACACGCACTGGTATCGTATTCATAAACTGACCCTCGATGCCCTCTGTTCCGCGCACATCGGCTTTATGCTCGGACATTACTTTGCCGAACACCACATCTTTCAGACCGCTGTATGCTTGTAAAACAACTCCCCAGGCCGTTTCCACCACATGACTTACCGTCAATTGATGGGTAGCTATTAGTTCCCGCAACTGCCATGCATCTTCAGGAGATAATGTAACCGCCAAGCTCTGTATGTACTGTTCACTCTCTTGCGGTGTATATATCGGTTTAATCTCAGCAACTTCTTCATATTCTGCTAATACATCTGACCAGTAAGACAGTCCTTTTTGTTGATCTGATTTTTCTAGCCATATCATATCTTCTTCATGTTTCTTGTTGGGAACGAATTTTCTCATGATGGCTCTATATCCTTTCAACTATTTATTCTTCTGCTTTGCAACTTGCATACCGCCGATAATCAGCATAACAACCCCAATTAATGCCAAAATAATCCGAAATACTAATGGACTCAATGAAAACAAAGTTTCACCTTGCCAGTGCAAGCCGAACAACCTTTCATTCAGCCCCACAATCGCCATTATCGGCTTAAGAAACACACTTAGCGCTAATAATGCGATCCCCCAAATCATATTGCTGTTCATGGATTCAAAACCTCTTTTCCAAATTAGGATAAATGAAAATTAGTTCACAATAAAACGAGCAATCATGGACTTTCTATAATTCCATCTGATATAGTCAATGTTTGCTTGATAATATCCACAACAGGTCCATAATTCTCTGTAATAAAAAAGTGTCCACCATCTACCGTATGAAAAGTCGCTGCCCCACCTGCATAATAGCTCCACTCGGACATGTCATACCTATTAGCACTGTGGTCGTTGCGACCATTTATGATTGTAATATCACAAGCGATCTTATCTTTTTTCTCTTGGTGACAATATGTTTCTGATATCTTAAAATCAGCACGCAATATCGGTAAGAATAAATCAAGCAACTCTTTATTTTCGATTATTTCATGCGTATTGCCTCCATAACTCATAACCGCATGCAAAAATTGCTCATCTGGCAATCGATGAATTAAAGTTCGGTTATACCTATTTTGCGGTGCGTTACGTCCGCTAAAAAAAATATGCTGCGGTTTATGAACACCCTTCTCGATTAACTTGTAATACGTTTCAAACGTAAGTAATGAACCTAAACTATGCCCATATATCGCATAATCGTCGTTCGAAGCAACGTTGCTTGCTATCGTAGTAGTAATATCCTCAACAATAGTATCTATGTCATCCAGAAGTGGCTCAAATATTCTCTTGCCACGGCCCGGCAATTCAACAGGTAATAATTGGATATTATTCTCTAGCGATTTGCTCCATTTGCGATATACTTCGGCGGATCCCCCTGAAAAAGGAATGCAAAATAGTTTAATCTCATTGCCCATATGAATAACCCCTTCCATCCATTCAGAAACATACATTTATTTCAAATAGATCCTATTTTACTATGGATTCTATTATTTTCTCATCTAGATTTTTAATCGCCAACATCGAATTATTATCCTGAATGATGCCTGTATCTACAAAACCAAATGAAGCGTATAACGTTTTAGCTTTGACATTACTTGTTCGATAAAAGAGGGCTACATATTCTGCTTCCCCATATGGCCTATTTTCAATATCCATCAACATTTTTTCAAAGGCAAGTTTGCCATATCCTTTCCCCTGATAACTCTTTTCAATCATAATATGCCATATAAAATAGCTCTTCTTTCCGTAAAAAACTTCATTTTCAAATGATTCATGATCCAACGTATCATAAATATACATCAAAAATCCGACCGCAACTCCATCGGCATAAATGGCAAAGGGAGCCGCTGGTATCCCGTCTGCGTTCAACATATGAGCGTCTGCAAAGCTTCTGAGATTAGTAGTTTCGATAAAGTCTTTCTGGTTTTCTCCAACTTCAAGTGCTATTACTTCATCTATGTTATCTCCGGTTATTTTTCGTAATTCAATCATTTTTTTATCTCCTTTTAAAATAGATGAGACCCTCCCTATAAAAATAAAAGTGTCGAGAAAGTCCATCGGACCTTCTCGACACTCTGTAGTGATACCATTAAGTATCATTTATTTGTCATTTTTAATGACTTTTATCGCTTCATCAAAAGAGGATACATTGCCTTGTTCCACATTGTCTAACATGGACATAATATCGTCATCTGACAATTCATAATTCGGTACAATAATCGCCTTATCATCGGATTGTTCTTGACCGATACCTCGCTTCTTATCAATGAGCCCCGCTAATTCTTCTACGGAAGAGTGCGTAAAAATATCCGTAATATCAATCGTTCTAGGATATATCGCATTAATTTCCTTTAAGAGCTCCATCGCATGAATGGAATCCCCTCCGAGAGAATTAAAACTCTCATAGATATCAATCTCCCTTAAATCCAACACGATAGCATAGCGGAACGCCACTTCATTCTCTGTAGTCGTATAATTATCATTTTTACCTATAATTTGTATATCTTCTGGTGTAATCGTCTGTTTTGCTACTTGTTTTTTCTGTGTATTGTGACGACTTACATGACGATCAAGATTTTTCTTCAACCATGCCGATAATTTAAACGGAAGATGATTCTCCCCTATTTGTTGAAGAACGTCATAATTGATTTGCCCTGGTATTACATTGCTTAAATCGTACTTTATAATCTCATTTAGCGCCTGAATAGCTACTTCTGTCTCCAGTGAACGGAATAAGGTGACGGCATCAGCAACCTGATAATCTACCGCCATACCCACTTCGCTCCATCCTGGCCAATTCACAGTTTGCGCAGGTATACCTTTTTTCCGAAGGTACGGCGCATATGCATCGAGGAACGCGTTCGCTGCAGTATAATCACTTTGCCCCGGTCCCCCTAACAAAGACGTCATCGAAGAAAACAGGATAAAGAAATCAAGCTTCTCTCCTCTCGTCAGAGCGTCCAATACTACCGTACCATTAATCTTTGGTCTTATGACATCATGAAATGCATTCATATTTTTGATAAACAGGAATCCATCTCCTGCCATACCAGCGCAGTGGACAATGCCATGAATAGGGCCATATTCGGCTCTTAGCTCTGATAGAATGCTGTCCATTTGTGCCATATCACTAACATCCGCATAGCGAAGCAAAATGGTACATCCTAAGTTTTCAAGATATAAGATCGATTCAATCAGGGTTTTAAGTTTACGATCCCCATTCGACAGTATGGTCTGCCACGTTGACCGGTCAGGCAATGCTTTACGAGCTAGAAGACAAATGGTTCGCGCTCCCTTATTTCCTAAATCTATTGCCACTTGCAACCCTAATCCACCGGTTCCTCCTGTAATTAAATAGACGCCTGTTTGCTTAATTTCCAGCTCCGTTATCGATTCTTGTTTCGGTTCGATCACAGTAAGTGCTTCCGTGAATCGTTGATTGTTTCGATATGCGATGCGGAAGGTTGGATTCTCCGTCAACACCTCATCTAGTACAGTCTCCATATCTGTTGCTTCATCTATGTCGATACAACGATAGCGAAGACCCGGATACTCTGTCACCGTCGACTTGGTTACTGCCAGAAAAGCTGCGTGTGCAGGCTTGATATAAGCTTCTTCCCCTGTTACTTCATGGGCATAGTCAGTCAACAATACAAAATCGACAGCATCACTGATCGTTTTAAGTAACGCTCTGGTCAAATAAACCACACTATAGAGACCTTGATGTAATTCTTCTCCATATTGCTCCGCCAATACATCCGTTCGTGCAAAGTCAACAGTGCTGAAGTGATATACGGAACGAAGATTGTTCACACCAATCGCAGCAAGCAGTTTGTCATAATCTTCCTCATTTTTACCAACCGTAAACTGGGTTTCATCCATTTGGCTAAATTCTTTGCCAACTGAGACAAAAAACAATCGACTGTCTTGAGGCTGGATTCGTTTTGCAAGTGCACGAGCATAATGTTCGCCCTGGTCACAAAAAACTAATATATCACCTTGCACATTCTGAGTTTTTTGTATCGTTGCCGGTTGCAACATCCAGTTTATTCCGTAATAGGCGTTCTTATTAAACTCATTCATTTTGCTAATTTGCCTAAGCGTGACTTCTTCCGCCTCTGCAATAACATTGCCGGATATATCTACGAGTGAAACACGGAACGTAAACACTTCCGTGTTATTATCTTTCGTCAAAATAGTAATCTTACTATAAAAATGACGCGGAACTCGGCGATAAAATTTTAAGTTTTTATACGAGAAAGGCAATAGTTTACGCCCACCCGTATAGAGTTGGATCACAGGTATATTAATTGCATTGTCAACCAATGCCGGATGGAAAGAAAAATGGTCTAAATCAGACAAATACTTGTCTGGAATTTGTATCTCGGTAATAATTTCATCCCGATCACCATTTGCTCTGGTGAAGAAATTCATGATGGAATCCCAACGCTCACCAAAATAATTTTCATTCTCCCAACTAGTATTAATTAGCACTTTTTCTTCTAAGCCTTGTTTAATACTAAACTTTTTCAAAGCGGGATCTGATTCTATTTCTGAAAATGGTAACTGCTTAGACGGCGCATCATCATGCATACAAACCGTGCCTTTAGAATGTTCTATCCACACGTCCCCAGTCGATTCCTCACGTCTAGAGACAACCGAAAAATCTGCATTAACGTCGTTTTGGGTAATAACAATATGGATATCCATATCCCCCTCATAAGATAGCAATGGGGCCATAAAAACGAGATCCTGAATCACAATATTTGCATTGTTAAAACAATGCTGGCATGCTTCTTTAATCATTTCAAGATATGCCGTTCCGACCAGCAGATGGGTGCCCATAAGCTTATGGTCGGTAATAACCCATTCTTTTGCTAGTTCGGGATTAATGAGATACACACTTTGCTTCATCGAATCAACCATACAGTGATGAACAAGCGGATGTAATTTCGTACTATCCGGTTTCCTAAGAATAGATTGTGCCGCTGTAACCGGTTCAGCCCAATAATGCGTTCTATCAAATGGATATGTTGGTAAAGAAACGCGCTTATAGGCGCCATTTTGATACAACTGTTTCCAATCAACTGTGGCTCCTTTCACATAAAGCTCACAAAGCTGGGAAAGTTGTGAACTATTTTCACCTAAATCGCTCCCTGTTAATACAAGGTTTTGCGCTTCTTGTGTTATGCGATTTAGCTCACTAGTTGAAATATCGCCTTCATTTATACTTTGCCGCTTATCCGATACGACATGATTTTTTCCATAGTGAATTCCATGATTGACCATATTTTTCAAATCATTTTTGTTCAGAATAGTAAGTTTTTCTCTTAAGTCTTTGAGAGTATTGAAGACAATAGCGATTCGATATGTATAATGCCCCCGGCCCGTGTTCGCCGTATAGCATAGGTTACCCATCGGTATATCTTGTTCGTTCTCAAGAAATTGTTCATAGTTATGAATTAGGCTTTTTAAAGCGGTCTCAGTTTTTGCCGATAGAGAAAGTACATGATTTGAAGTCGGGTCTGGTAACCGATCAGAATCCTTATATTCTTCCACGATAAGGTGGCAATTGGTTCCACTAAAACCAAATGCACTTATTCCTGCTCGCAGCGGCATTTCCCCGCTATCCCAGTCCATGCATTTGTCGACTACATATAATGGTGAATTGATAAAATTAATGTATGGATTCGTCTCCTCAAAATGAAGACTCGGTGGTAACATCCGATGTTTCATAGATAGAAGAACTTTTAATAGATTTGCTGGGCCGGCAGCACCGACCGAATGTCCAATGTTTGTTTTCACAGAACCAATTCCACAGAATTGCTTTTTATCCGTGAATTTTGAAAAAGCATTAGATAAGCCAGTAACTTCAATCGGGTCACCGAGCAACGTTCCAGTACCATGTGTCTCAACGTAACTGATAGATTCAGGTGAAACGTTAGCTCTTTTCCACGCATTAATGATGACTTCCTCCTGAGCAAGGGGATTCGGAGCAGTGATACCGTTTGAAGCCCCATCATTGTTTACTGAGCTCCCCTTTATCACACCATAAATGTGGTCGCCATCTTTTATCGCTTTCTTTAGTGGCTTCAATAAGAAAACAACTACACCCTCAGAGAACACTGTACCACTACTCTTCTTATCGAAGGTGCGGATGAGATAATCTGTGGATTGGACGGAGTCCATAATATTCATATCCTCATCTGATGTTTCCTTGTTAGCACTATCTTGCATATTTAGACCAGCGATGCCGAGGTTAATCCCACCGGCTAGTGCCATATCACACTCTTGATTGCGAAGCGCACTACACGCTTCATGTATGGCGACAAGTCCGGAAGAGCAGGCAGTATCAACGATGAAAGCTGGCCCTTTTAAGTTAAACGTATAGCTAATACGACTTGCTAAGATACCACTCCAAAATCCACTTAGTTTCATCTGATCATCTTCGGTCAGGTATTTATAGTGGATAGAGTTTGTTTGATCTTTTCCTACAAATACACCCATGTTCGAATTGGTTATCGCCGGAATGCTATAACCGGCATCTTCGATTGCTGTCACCGCAGCTTCCATGAATACCCTTTGCTCAGGTTCGATATAGCGCGCTTCCCGTGGAGGAATCCCGAAAAAGGCGGCATCAAATTTATCCCAATCCGTAATATAACCACCTTGAAACTGTTCAAGTTTGTCATAATTTTCTGGCGAAGGTGTATAGCCGATATACTCGCCAAAAGCAATATTCTTTAAGATCATCTCGTCAAAAACGAGTCTATCTTCAGGTTTCGGTACAAAGCACAACCTACCATTTACTAAATTATCCCAGTATTCCCCTGCATTTTTTGACATAGGCAACCTGTTTGCAACGCCAATGACCGCTATTTCGGTTAATTCGTCTTCTTCATTTTGTTGAAGTTTCGCTAACAAACTTACTGCTTCTGTTTGGGAAATATGCTTCTTGCTGAGTTGTTCTAAAATAAATTTCTTCACAGTATTCATAGCTAAATCCCTCCTTTTAATTGCGCTTATCCAGCAGCGCTAGCACCTGCTCCATATTCATATCACCTGCAACGAATTGGTCTAACATATCCTCTATGTCACTACCACTTTCTTCCTTGATCGTTATCTTGTCGCTCTTCGTTGTCTTTTTCTCTATATGTTGCGCGATTTCTACTACTGTAGAATACACAAACATATCCGTAATCACGATGATACCGGGGTAGAACTTATCCAGTTCTTTTTGAAGATATGCAGCAAGCAATGAATTGCCACCCGATTCAAAAAACTTAGCATGGATATCTACTTGATCTGTGCCGAGAGTTTGTGACCAAGCGTAGATTACATTTCTTTCAATGTCAGTAATATCGCTCATACTCTTCCCGATCACAACAATCTCTTTATCCTCGGGGTTAGTTCTCTTACTCCGATGACTCTGATCGTTACCTCTATGATTGCTACTATTCGCAAACAAACTGATGATAAGTTTGTCGTGTTCCATTTCTAATGCTTTATAATCAATATCTCCGATCAGTACCTGTGGCAGCTTTGTTTTTAAGGCATGCCAGAACGCGGCGGCTCCTTCTTCATCATCAAGGAATCGCACATACACCCCATCTTCGCGTATACCACTTGCTGCCGCCATCCCTGATTCACGCCACCCTGTCCAGTTGATGGTCAAACTTGGCAACCCTAATGCACGGCGGTAATATGAAAAACTATCCATAAACGCATTCGCAGCGACATAATCGCTTTGTCCTGCTGAACCAAATATGGAGGAGTAAGAAGAACACATCACAAAAAAGCTTAATGGATCCTCGCGTGTCAGTTCATGCAATATCCAGGTTCCGGCAATTTTCGGGCTTAAGACCGATTCATACGTTTGCCATGTCTTATTCATAATGAACCCATCTCCAGCAATACCCGCAGCATGTATCACCCCACGGATCGCTCCATGTGCTTCTCGTAATTGCTGTATTACATCATCCATTTGTTCATAGTCAGCAATATCGACCTGCACAATATCCAATGAATGCTCTTGAGACCAAAGGCTTTGCACCTGCTCCAGTTTCTTGCGCAGAACTGGATCAGTAGAATCCGATAGATGCGAAAACGTATCTCTTGAATAAGTTCTATTAAGTAATACAATATGTATAGTTGGATTAAGGTGGAATAAGTATTGGGCCATGGCTAACCCCATGCCGCCTAACCCACCTGTGATGATATAAACCCCGTTATCAATTAACGTCATTTGTTCACCATCAAGAGTTGTTCCCTGTGTGACATTGTTAAGTTGTTGCATATACTTCACATTTTTTCGATAGGACACAGCATGCAACGATTCATTACTAAGCATGTCTTCGATAAGAACGTCTGCCGACGTATCGTTATCAATATCTATTACGCGTGTCTTTATGTTCGCATACTCTCTGCCAATCGAATTGACCATACCACTCAATCCGTAGCTCAATGGTTGAATCCATTCTTCCTCACCAGTTACTTTCGTTGCATTTGAGGTGAACATAACCAAGTTTATGGAATGACGAACATCTTGGTTAAGTAATTCCTTTATCAAATTAAATGTGCTTTTGAAGAGCAACTCCATCTCAGTTACAAGCTGTGAGGCTGTTTGCACCTCTTCATACATAAGCGAAGCAATATGAACAATATATTTAATATTCTCCTTCGCCAATGAAGATAGAATGGTATCAAAATCACATGCCTCTCCTAACTCTACAGCTATCATCCGCTTTCCAAAGTACTGTCGCATCTGCAACATCAAAGACGAATTGAGTTGCTCTCGACGATACATGATGAGTATGCAATCGTCTTCCTTCACAACATTCACCACTTTATCAAAGGGGTCAGGGCAAGCAATCCAGTGTGTCGTTCTATACTGATGTTGGGATGACTTCATAAAGTTCTCCTCATCATGGATTTTTTTAATAACATAATTGTTCAGCTCCCCAATGATACGACCATCCTCGTCCAGTAGCGTGACGTCAAAAGCCGCAAACTCCTCCGTTACACGATCTTGCTCTTTTAGTTTAATATAGCTATACATTCTAGCCGGAAGAGGTTGATAGAAGCGTGCTTGTTCACAGGAGAACGGTAAAAAGACATCATTAATAATCAAATTTCCAGAATTAATGGCCGGATCAAGTAAAGACGGAAACAGTATATATTGATCCAATTCTGTTAGTAAGGCCTTATCAACTGAGAAATAAAGTAAAAGTTCTGTATCATTTTTATAAAGGGCCGATAGATTGTTCCACTTATTCCCCTTAATTTCTACAATTGTTTTAGGTGCCAATGATGTATGCCTATCCATTACCTCAGAACGAGCTATAATGGAAGGGATGTCAATTGACATATTTTTAGGGGCTGCATGTTTTCTTCCGCGCACAGACACTTCTAAATGATGGATCCATTCACTTTCCTGATCGTTTTTACTAAAGCAATTTACTGTAATGACACCATGCTCTTCTTTTATGATGGTATGAATCGTACGAGTTTCATCCCTGCCACAAGCAAAAGGAACACAATATAATAGATTCTCAATATCAAATTGAGCATGTTTTAAATAGCGAGTACTAACGAATACGGCCATTTCAAAAAAAACAGTGCCAGGTAAAACATGAACACCATTTATCATATGACATTTTAATTCCCAACATTGTTCAACATTCATCTTTGTCATATATACATGCATACGATGGGTATCTAACACACATGTATGAACTAATGGATGTAGATTCTCTTTGCGAGATTCAAATAATGGTTTTTCTTGTCTCGACGGTAACGAAATCCAATATCTTTTGTGATCGAACGGATAAGTAGGAATGCTCAACTTACGTCGTTCTTCTCTGCCATATAATTGTTCCCAGTCAATAGTCGCACCTTGGACATATAGTGCCATTAATGCATTTAATAAGCCCTTATATTGCTCTTCGTCCGACTCATGAATAATTTGCTGCGTGATTTCAGCAGCTTTTTGCGACAGTAATTGCACCGTATTGCGATGAATATATCCATCCGTAATATCGGAATCCGTTATTTTATGCTGGCCATAGACATATCGGTTATCGGTAACATTTTGTGTGAAACTAATCGCAAAAAGATCATCCGGAGAATGAAGAATCATCGCAAAACGACATTCAAAATGAACTCTCCCGACATTCGCGGTATAGCATAAATCATCAAGATTGCAGTTTGGCATTTGCTTTAAGTATTGCTTATACTGCTCAATGTAACGGCGAACAGTCTGCTCATCTTTGGCTGAAACGGTAAATATTCGAGACTGTTCTGGACTGTATGTTACACTTTCTACTTGTGGGGCTTCTTCTAAGATGACATGGCAGTTTGTTCCGCTCATGCCGAAGGAGCTAATGCCACATCGTCTTGGATAATGCGACGACTCCCAATAACGTAACTTATCATTAACATAAACAGGTGATGATGAAAAATTTATCTTTTGGTTAGGTGCTGTGAAGTGAAGCGTTGGAGGTAATTGCTTATGCTTCAGCATTAATACTGCTTTAAGTAGCCCTACCGCTCCTGCTGCACTATCAAGGTGACCCACGTTACTTTTTACAGATCCGATTGCACAAAATTGTTTCTTGTCCGTCACTCGGCTGAACGCACGTTCTATTCCGTTAATTTCCACAGGATCGCCAAGTTTTGTTGCTGTACCATGCGCTTCAATATATGATATCGTCTCAGGATTGATGCGAGCGTCTTTCCATGCCCCTCTTATGACAGATTCTTGAGCCTCAGCATTTGGTGCAGTTATGCCAACCGAAGCTCCATCTTGGTTGACACTTCCTCCTTTAATAACCGCATAAATATGATCGCGGTCGCGGACTGCATCGCGTAACGACTTCAGGATAAAACATACAACACCTTCTCCTGTACCTGTACCGTCTGCATCATAGTTAAACGTCTTCGTTCTCGAAGAAGAAGATTCAATTCCCATCTTGTTCTCAATTACTTCAGGTGCGGGTATCATTCTGAAGCGAACAGAACCCGCAATCGCCATTGTAATGCTACCATTTTTAATTTGCTCACAAGCCGTATGCACAGCTACCAAAGAGGATGAGCAAGTCGTATCAATATTAATTGCCGGCCCTTTTAGATTTAATATGTAGCTGATTCTACTTGCGATAATGGCATCCACATTTCCAGAAACTGAAATTCCGTACGTATGCGCATCATTCTCTTTCAGCAACGAACGGTAGGCATCAGGCGGACTTGTATAGCCTACAAACACACCTGTCGGACTTCCTTTTAAACAACCGCCACCATAGCCGGCATCCTCAAGCGCTGTCCAAGCCGACTCCAAAAACATACGCTGCGCTGGATCCATAAACTCAGCTTCCCGAGGTGAGATATTAAATACACTTGGATCGAATAAATCGATTCGGTCCATATAAGCAGATTGTCCTAAACCTTCAGGTATTTCCTTCTGGTGCATGTATTGATATGATCGAACCGCATCCTCATACCGTTGTTGCGGAAAATCAGTGACCAAATCCATCCCATTACGGATATAATCCCAAAACTCTTGAACATTGTTGGCTTTTCCAACCTGTGCATGTAAACCAATGATCGCTATATCCTGGACAGAAGGTTCATGACAATCGGAATCGGATGGCGAATACGGTATTTGCTTGATCATATTCAAATCCACTGGATAGCCCCCTTCTTTTGTTAAATTGCATTGTAATCAAAATGCTCGAACATGGTTTCTGTATTGGAATCTCTGAATAACTCTTTTAATCTTGCGATCTGTTCTTCCCGGCTTGTTTGCTTCGTTTCGAACATCATTAGTAGCATCGTAATAGCCTGTTGCATCTCATCTTCAGTAGCAGCTCTTCCTTCCTTCTCAATCTCGCTCTGAAGTGCATTTAACTTGTTATAAGGTTCAATAACCCCTCGTTGATATTGTTCACTATCCCAATTATGATTACGGGTAGCCGCAAAAATACCTAAACTTCTGGACAAAAACGGAATAGCCGTATCCTGAATCTGTTTTTCAAGTTTTTCGATATCATCAATATGGTCATACGCAAATATAGGCGTGTCACCGAAAATGTTATTCATCAATTTTTTAAGTACGTGTCCCGGACCTACTTCCACACCGTACTTGATCATATATTTTTTAGCATAGAGCATGCAGTCTACCCAGCGAACAGGTGTGTAAATTTGCGCTGTAAGATTAGGGATGATATCCTCACTGCTAAGGTAAGGCTTAGCTGTTACGTTAGAAAGTACAGGTATTGTAAAATGATTAAATTGGTATTTATGAAGTTCTTCTTCAAAGAGCGTTGCGACCGGTTGCATAATGCTACAATGAAAAGGAGCACTTACATTGAGATAAACCGATTTTATCCCCTCTTCATTCAGTACATTTACAACTTGCTCAACAGATTTACGATGTCCAGAAATAACGGTTTGCGTGCGTGAATTATAATTTGAGATACTTACGACTTCGTTTAATTGAGTAACCGAACGACAAATATGCTCAAGTTTCTCCACATCACGCATCAAGACGGACACCATGCAACCTGCTTCCGGTGCAATCGCTTCTTGCATCAACTCTCCCCGTTTGCGCACAATTTTAACAGCATCGGCAAAATCAATGGCACCTGCGCAAGTGAGTGCAGTAATCTCACCTAAACTATGTCCAGCCATTAAGTCGGGTTTAATCATATGCCTATCCATCAATACACGAAACATGGCTACACTTGTAGTTAGAATCGCAGGCTGGGCATTATGTGTTAATGTTAAATTCGCTTGGTCACCTTCAAAACACAACTTCTTTAGATCAAGTGACAACGCATCACTTGCTTCAGCGAATACATCTGAAGCGATTTTAGAATTTTCACACAGTGCTTTTCCCATGCCAACATACTGTGAACCTTGCCCTGGAAAATAGAATGCTTTTCTCATCATAATAATTGATTAGACCGTTCAACAACGACCTAATCTCCCCCCCCTATCCAACATTTCGATTGTGTAAAACTGTAACCTGGAACATCAATCAATCTAGATTGTTCGTCATGAAACAACCTATTAAAATCAATGGTATAACCGTTCACATAGTACTCCGCTATTTCACGCATATCATACCTGTCAAAAGAAGATAGCATGCCTTGCTCGACATCACGATTTTCCGCAACGCTCTTTCTTCTTTTCTCATCATAATAAATATCACCACTGGATCTGTTATCGACGATCCATTGGCTTAACGTCTCATAGAGGTCATCAAATGTACGGTATACAACCGCTAGGCGATACGGACTATAATGCTGGCGACGCGCTAGAACCGTATAGGAAAAATCAAGCACGTTAGCCGACTCCGTATCCTTATATTGCTTTACAAATTCCGCAAATTTGCTGATTGTCTGTTGCAAGGAAACAAGCGTGTGCCCCGAAATACAAAATAAATAAGAATCTTTAATCCATGGCTGGGAGTTCCGTTCTTCAGGGATATACTCTTCATAAATGGTAAGTGCATTCCCTCCGCCATATCCGTAAGAAAACGATGCGGCGATACGTTTTTTCCCTTCTTCAACTTCCCAGTCCTTCAATTTGTCATTTACATAAAATGGAGAATTTATAAAATCCAAATAGGAGGAAGGGGTATCAAATTTATAGACAGGCGGTATCTGCTTATGCTTTAAGGCAAGCGCACAACACACCGCATTACTCAAACCTAGCATTGCTTCTGAATAACCTAGATTCGCACTCGATATGCCCAGTGCACAATATTGTTTTTTCTGTGTAGAAGCTTGAAAGCCACTAATCAATCCTTTAACTTCTAACGCTTGTTCAATACTTTCACAATACCCTTCACCGTCAACATACGTAATATCTTCCGCTCGTACATTCGCATCGTTAAGCGCTCCCTGTACGACTTGTGAAATCATTTCCGAACTTGTATTCAGAAAGCTAATGGCGGCCCCACTGTTATTTGTATGTATCCCCCGGATAATCCCATGTATCCGGTCTTGATCCGCCACAGCCTTATCAAGCGGCTTTAAAAACAAGGCGATTGATCCTTCTCCTAAATAGTTACCTCCAGGATCATCATCATAGCCTTTACTCGCAATATCCGGCGCATGATGAAAAACTTCATTCAATGCTATTCTGTTATCAAGCAAATGGGAAATATTCATTCCCCCGACAAGTGCTGACGTAATTTTACCCGTTTCAAGCAAATTGCAAGCTTCATAAAGCGCTAATGCAGCAGTAACACAGCTATTCTCAATCACCGTTGAAGGACCTCGCAAATCAAATTGATGTGAAAGGCGAGTAGCAAGAAAGCTCGTCCAATTCAACATATACGAATTCATGTTGATATCACCGATATGCTTCAGATAATTAACTAATTGGTTAGCAGTAAAATTAGCGGCGATATACACACCTGTAATCTCATTTTTACGGTCTGTGTTAAGATAACCTGCATCTTCAAGTGCCCGGTAAGCAGCTTGAAGCATGATTTTATGGCTAGGTTCCATTAATGATGCATCTTTATGCGGTATACCAAACAATTCGTAATCAAACCGATCGATATCTGATAAGATGGCACCATAATGATAATTACGCTCATCTGTATCTAATCCACCCAATAATTGCGCGGCACGTGTTATTCTATCCTTTGGACATGCCTGTATTAACGTGCGCTTGTTCGATATTACATCCCAGATGTCATTATAATTATCCGACAAAGGAGATTTCCAACCCATCCCAACTATAGCAACTGGTGTCTTTTGCGAATTCAGTCCCTTTAATAATTGACTCGCCTCTGCTTTATCTATTCTTCCTTCTTTGAACATGGAGATAACGAGGTCCATTGCCTTCGTCTTTTTAGTTGTTATCATATCGTTCGCTCCTTCCTTAAGACATATCACTAAACGATGTGCCTTTTGTTAGTAACGCGGCCTTATTCAATTCAATGAACATATCAACATCTTCAACGAGAGTTTCTTCCTGAAGATCCGATAGTCTTAGGTTTATCTCATTTGCATCAGTCTTTTTTCCATGCATAATTTGCATAAAATAGCGGCTTGCATCTGCCATATGTGAGTCGGAAGGTTGTTCATTGGAAGACGAGTACTTATCATAGATGTCTTTCAACTGATTGTATGGCGTAACGACATTTTGAACATAATCCGTATCGTCAAAATTATGGTTTGGTACACTGACTGCAACTCCTAACATCCTTGACAACAAATACGTCTTATTAAATAACTTTCTTTTCTTAAACAGTTCTGTAGAATAATAAGGGTCGCCTTCATAATCCATGGTAAAAACACGTGCTGCAGGCTCAACATCTAAAACCTGAGAACGCAACATGTTGGAAGGACCTATTTCAATGTAGCGATAAATACCTTGGTCCATCATATATCGAATCGTATCTTTCCATCGGGTCTGGGTATAAGGTTGTAACATTACCTTCACAACATCTTCACTGCCTGTATATATTTTTCCATCTACAGCAGTAACAACGTTTTTAACATGCTTTTTTAAGGGCAGTTTTGCAATAAGTTCCTGTAACCGAAACGATATTTCTTCCTTATTTGATGCATCGTTTTGGGACAGAGTAATTTGACTATGCTCTACAATAAAATGAAGTGCATCTGAAAAATCGATTGCCCCTGAACAAACTAATGCCGACAATTCTCCTATATCGCGACCTGCATAATAAGCCGGCTTCATATTAAATACGTCTTGAAATACAGTAAAAAACGCAATGCTCGTTGTCAAAATAGCTGCCGGCACAAATGTTTGATCATTGAATTCCTTAATATCACCGTACATCATTCGTTCCCGCAATTGATAACCTAGACACTCGTCAGCCATATCATAAACCCTCTTTGCTGATGCATAGTTATCATACATGGATTTTCCCATTTTTAAATATTGTGATCCTATACCTGGCAGTAAGATCGCTATGTTGTGCATAAATGCTCCCTCCTTGGATGTTAAGACAGGTCGTAATCCATTGGATTACGACCTGTCTTTGCATACCATTTCCTTTTTTGATCTACCACAATTGTTTCTATGTTCCTATCACGTCCTTACCTTTTCGTCCCTTACGATAAAGGAAACAAATATAAGTAGAGCTGCAAAGCTAAGCATATATATCATTTGCTGTGAAGAAGCAGCAATACCTTTCCCGGCTATAACATCTCTACCTGCTTGCAAAAACCATGTCGTCGGAAAAAAATCTCCGATCTGCTGCGCAAATTTAGGCATAATCTCCCGCGGCCAAAAACACCCCCCCAGCATTAGCATAGGAAAGTAAATTAAAGTCGAGAGCGAACCAGCCATCAGGCGGGTATTCGAGAATCTACTGATTGCTACACCTAGAGCGACACAAACAAGGGAGAAGACCAAGCACACGAGCAACACTTCGTGCTTCTGCTCAGTGGTCTGCCAAAATTGAAAATCTACTATGCTAGATATAACGTTCAATAACAATACGGATTGAACAGCAGCGATCACAAAACATGCCAGCATGTTTTGTATAAGATAACTTAGTCTTGATACAGGCGTAACTGCAATACGATCATACACACCTGATAATTTATCTTGCAAGATTAAGCTGCTGGAGAATGTCATGAGAAATATCATACCAGAAGCAATGAATCCTAATGATTTTACCGCATTGCTGACGTCTCGTTCTGAACCTGCATACTTAAGCGCACTTTCATATGTAACGTTAAACGCGCTGTTCTTGTAGGCGTCTATGCCTTGGTAAAAAATCTTCTCATCACCTCCAGACGCTCTTGCAATTTGTTTTGCAGAAGATACATAGCTTGACACATACATTTTTACAGGACCAAAGATGTCAGTACCTGCCAAATCATAGATTAATACAGAGACGTCCTCACCTTTCAACAAGCTTTCGGTGAAGCCCTGCTGAAAAAGAAACCCACCATCTAATTTTGAATTAATAACCATGCTTTTGACATCATCATTGCTCGTCAAATTAATAACCTTGTACTGCCCCTTCAACTGTTCTATAAAATCTTGAGTGAACATGGTCTTGTCTTCATCTATGATCCCAATTTTATATTGAACTTCCTGAGATGTTGCTACAATCAAAAAAACAGTCAATAAAATCGGTATCACAAAAATAAACAACAAACTCCAACCCTTCTGGAAAACACGTCTAATACAATTAAAAAATATTGTCATTCTACCGTCCTCCTCGAAGCAGCCAGGCTTACAAACACAAGTCCGACACAAATTAATATCATTAATCCAATATGAATAAGTGCCTGTTCCACTTGATTCCCATATATGATATTGAAAAGAGCAGTCTTAGCGTAATAGCTTGGTGATAGATAGGCAACTGATCCAAAGTCCACGATTACAAAGCCGCCAACAATGAAAGTCCCCCCCAGCGTTATAAAACTGGATATTGATTGTGCCTTTTGAATGTCACGTGTAATAATAACCAGCATCAACCCAAGTAGTGTAACGAGTATGGAAAATATAAACAGAGTAAGAAGTACAACTATAATATGGTTTCCCCAATCCACACCATATACGTACTTTGTAAACAAGAATAAGATGACCCCTTGGAAAAAGGTCACCAATGATAAACCAAGTACTTTGCCAATATACTGTTCGTACGGTTTCACAGCAGACAAGCGCATTCGCTTACCTAAAGTGCCCAAATAGTCTTGAGACGCCATAAAAATACCGTATTCTTGCCCGTATAATAATAGCATCAGTATCATCGCTATGCTGTAATACCCCATCGCAGTCGTCGCTTGCAAACTTGAACTTGCTAAGGATTGTTCTTTGACATTCTCTTCATTATTCTTCTGCGGCTCGGAACTCATCGCATCGACTTCCGTTTGTCCTGTTATGTTGTAGATAACGCTAGACGTATTCATCAAATTGGTTAGACTACTTACAATGTTCTTAACAACCAGCGTAGGAACACCGTAATCTGTTGATAAGTAGACATTGACGACATGGGGGAGAACTCTATCGTCAGAGAAATTATCAGGAATATAAATAAAGGCATCTGCTTCATCCTTATTAATAAGAGCTTTGCCATCATCTAATGACGTAACCGGCTTTAGTTCCGCAAGCTGAGTAACATCATTTGAATGTAAAGCAGCATCAAAAATAGCGCCATACCTGCCTGAATCAAGGTTTGCATAAGCTATTGTGACCTTTCCCAAAGACTTTTGTATATCATATGTACTACCGAATACCGAACCCAAAATGAAAATGATGATAGCATAAGTAAGCAAATTAATTAAAATTTCTTTTGGATTCATGATCATCCGTTTAACCGCATAGAACATCTCGAACAAAATATTCATTGCATATCCTCTTTTCCGATTAATCACGCAACTTTTTACCTGTTAATTGGAGGAAAACAGTTTCCAAATTCGGTTTGTATACTTCCATATATTTCATATTAAAGTGTTGCTTGATTAATTGTTCTAATATAAGAGGAATACATCTGTCATCTTTGTCTAGTTTAATTTCTAATATCTCTTCGTTAACACTAAAGGACAACACTCCATCAAAGGACTCGATTACTTTGACAGCTTCCGCTGCATTAGCAGTGAATTCCAATCTTAGGCACTGTTCGTGGATATGGTCTGCGATTAATTCGTCAATTGTCCCAAGTGCAATTAACTGGCCAAAATCCATGATAGCGACGCGGTCACAGATTGCTTCAATCTCTTCCATATAGTGAGTCGTGTAAATGACTGTCGTGCCTTCTTTATTCATTTCACGGATAGATTCCAAGATATGATTGCGTGATTGCGGATCAACCCCAACCGTTGGTTCGTCCATAAATAGAACACGTGGTTTATGCACAATCGCACAAGCAATATTGAGCCTTCGCTTCATGCCGCCTGAAAAGGTGTTTACTATCGATTTCCTTCTGTCCCACAGTCCCGTAAACTCCAATGCCTGCTTAACCATCTGTCCTAACTCATTTCCTCGCAGACCATACAATCTGCCCCAATAAGTGACATTATCTATCGCATTTAACGTTTCAAATAGAGCAATTTCCTGAGGAACGTAACCAATGTTACGTTTAATTTCTGTTGCATGTGTTGAAAAGTCTTTGCCGAGTATCTTCACTGAGCCACTGTTTAAACGTAAAAGTCCTAATATCGTATTCATCAACGTAGACTTCCCAGCCCCATTAGGGCCTAGTAACCCAAATATCTCACCTTCACGTATGCTCAGATTAACCCCTTTCAACGCATCAAAATCGTTGTATTTTTTGACCACGTCTGAAACTTCGATTATCGTACGCACATCCTCCATAATACAGGTCGTCATGTTCTACCCCCACATTAATAAATAGTAAATGCTAGAAGATTCGAATGAATTCCATCATTAATGATCGACTTAATCAAGCTCCACATTGTGTAACTCAATCTACAAAAAAAATAGCGACCTATATCCATTTATATATAGGTCGCTTGCTCTTATTTATTTGTGCCTAATTACTCATGTATAATTTTCGACATTTTTCACAAAAACATAGCTTCGCCCTCTCGTCCAGCCATATTTCTCACCGCACTACTCAAGCTACTTGTTATGTCTCCTTATGACCAATAACGTGCCGAAACAGCGATTATTGCCAGTCAGGTTTTGTTATATTCATCTTCATCTTTATCAATACCATTGATAGCATTAATACGTCATAAAACGACATATATCACGATCAAATGATACTCCCGTTAATAAACTTTGTCAATAGTTGTCATAATATAGGACAGTGTCAAGTTGTTCGGGTTTTTCCATGCTAGATATTGTTTAGATATTAGAATGATTGAATTTGTTTCTTACTGTAGTCTTTAACACACTTCATGCATACGCGATAATACATCTATGGTTACTTTAGTCCTAGATGGACGAAATCCCTACCTTACTTGTCTTACTTGCCTTACGATCCAACCATCCCCAGTCTTTTACGCCACTCGGTATTTATTCCTGTTGCTTAATACATCATGACTCATAACGCTCGAGACGTGCCTTTACTGTACTTCTTTCTTTCAGCCCTCGTTTATCTACCCGATTTCTCCCTTCACTGAGCGGCCCTCTCTATATGTTATATTTTACAAAAATTAAAACTTTCATAACTATTTTACAGCATCTGAATAATAGTTTGAAACTGTAAATATAATATGCTACAGTTCTTTTAGTTACTGACAAATATTCTCGATGTTAATGTAATTAATTTCTAAAATCTTTCCTAAAAGGAGGAAACAGCATGAATTCCAGCAATGGGGAATTAAAACGAACATTGAATTTCTTTAGTGTATTTATACTAGGACTCGGATTACTGGTACCTACTTCCGCTTTTTTTGTTTTTGGAATAGCTTCCCAAATTACCAATGGCCATGTTCCGGCGGTATATGTATTTGCTACAGTAGCCATTTTATTCACGGTGCTAAGCTATGCCAAGATGAGCAAAGTGTATCCTAAGGCAGGTTCAGCCTACACCTATGTTCAGCAAACGTTCCATCCGAATATAGGATTTTTGGTCGGATGGGGCGCCTTAATGGATTATTTATTTCTTCCCCTTACATACGTACTGTCCGTCACCATTTATTTAGCGCCTTTATTTCCTTCTGTACCGTTATGGATATGGGTTGTTACCATTATGACGATCATAACCCTCTCGAATTTATTTAATGTGAAAATTGCCGTTTCTTTTACGACTCTGCTGATCATCATTCAGCTCATCACAATAGTGCTGTTCGTTATACTATTGATTCATTATCAGAGCGTTCAAGGACAGGAGCAGCTAATTTCCTTGCATTCTTTTTACTCCTCATCGCTCAATGCCCCAATGCTACTGTCCGGAGCTGTCATTGTGGCTTACACCTTCATCGGTTTTGATGCCGTAAGCACACTTGCTGAGGAGACGCATAACCCGACGAAAACCATTCCAAAAGTCATGCTGTCCTTGGCGCTTTTTATCGGAATTACGTACGTGATACTCACTTACTTTATGCAAACGGCATTTCCTGACGTCACCATATTCTCCAATCCTGACGGAGTAGCCTTCGAGATTGCCCAAACGATTGGCGGAATGTTGTTCTCTTCGTTCTTTCTTGGCGTCGTCATTGCCAGCTGTTTAGTCGGCGGTGTCTCCGCCCAAATGGGCATTTCACGCTTGCTATTTGCGATGGGGAGAGACCGGGTGCTACCGAACAAGGTTTTCGGTTATCTGCATCCGAAAACGGGTATCCCTGTCTTCAATATTGTGCTTACCGGAGTGTTCGGGGGTCTACTCTCACTGTACTTGACACTGGATCAAGTGGCCTCGATCATCAGTTTCGGAGCATACATTGCATTTACATTTGTAAATTTATGTGTAATAAGACATTACTATTTCAAACAAAGGAACCATTCCGTTAAAGGAGTCCTTCAATATGTCCTTCTGCCGTTGCTCGGTATTATCTTCATTGCGCTTATGTGGTACAACATCAGTCATATCGCTTTAGTTCTGGGAGCCGTATGGAACAGTCTCGGCTTTGTCATACTGCTGTTTTTGACCAAAGGTTTTCGTAAGCCTGCGCCTTCTCTTGCAATGAATGATACCGATAACTCGGGCAAGGTCATTGTTCCGCTTCCGCTCGAAGAAAGGATAGGACGCAACTTCTAGAAACAATATATTTTACATAATAAAGGAACGGGAAAACTACGTCCCCGCTCCTCATATGCTCTTTTACAATTCATCACATTACCTATTCAAGCCATTAATCATTATTGCTAGCAATAACAATGCGCAAATATTTATGGATAAATGCATCCAAATCGCCGTCCATTACGGCACCGACGTTACCTGTCTCTACTGAAGTACGATGATCCTTGACCATGCTGTATGGATGGAACGTATAGGAACGAATCTAACTGCCCCAGGCGATATCCGATTGTTCACCACGAATCGATGCTAACTGGCGCTGCTGCTCTTCTAATTTACGCTCATAAAGTTTAGAACACAATCTCGTCATAGCTTGTTCCAAAAAGCGCGAAGTATTATCCTCTTTAGGTTTAAATAAATGGAAAATAAGGTTAACCAGAGTAATCTGGCTAACCTTAAAAAATTTAATAATTTATAAAATGGAATTATTTATAACCCAATTATTAATTAAATCAAAAAAGAGTTACCACTCTATCTCTTTCCACTCAAAAGAATAAGCTAACACATCAATACATGAATCATGAGCGCACAATATCTAGAATTTCCAAGTTATTCGGTCCAACAGTTAACGGAATAACTCTTCTAGGCATATTAAATATCTCACCACGTTGCTTCAACGGTTATAGCTAAAAAGTTAAATCTTCATCTATATTGAACTCGAGTTGAAATCGAAAAAAAAAGAGTGTCAAAAAGCTCACTGACTTTTTCGACACTCTCAATGAGGAATTACTTTTCTTATTTAACAACACTCCAGTTTAGCTGATTTTTAATCAGCTAATTAAGCACTTTCTCTAATCTCTGTACAGTCTTACTTACTTCATTCTTTCTATGGCATCCCACAGAAAGATATTAAAGTCAGTCATTAACTCTAAATAATCATCAAAAATATAATTCGTCTCCGTTGTTTCTATATCCAATATTTCAATATAGATTCTACCAGATCGAAAAACTGTTATTCTTTACAATTTATTGCTGCTCAAAAAATCCGTTCTTGTTGATGCTTCTGAATACTCATCCTCACCACTTACTAATTCATCAATTTTAATACCCATGCTCTCTATTTTTTCTTTATTTTCTACTATCCAATTTAAGAAGTACTTTTCCATTTAATCTTTAACTCCTATCATTTTAACATTTTCTTCCTTAGGGAAACTTTGTATAGGAGGTAATCCTTTTTTCTCTAGCAGTTTAGAATAAAGTGAGTTAGGTCCAGGTATAGTAGCCCACTCATCTTTCGTTTGTCGTAATGATGAACTTGGTACATCAAACTCTACATAAACGGAGCCTTTTGACGCTTGTTTATAAAATGCATCATACGAAGCTGAATGTGCAACATATGTTCGAGCGGCTGTAAATGGCTTTTGTACGTATCCTGTTTCTATAGTCTTATCATACTCGCCTGGTGACATCCATCTTCCTACACGACTAATTTCTGACTTATCCTTACCATTAGAAGGCCCACATGAATCCTTACTAAGTTCAAATGGATCGATCCATGTTATCGTGCAGCTCGAGCTGATGTATCTGCCCTAAAAATAGAAAAAGGTAGAGAAATTTTCTTCTCTACCTCGAACATAGTTACATAAAATCATATAAATAAGCTGTCGCATTTCATATAACAATCCGTCATATCTTCCATTTAACTTATTCAAAAATGTAAACAGTGATTTTATTCAGGCAACATATAAATGACATCTAGCGGATCTTTGCCTTCAAAAAATTCATCATATAGCTTTCTTACTTCCATTGAATCTAGATCCGCTTTCCCTAAGACCTGATCCAACTTTTCCAAAATGCTTACTTCTTTTAATGATAACATTTTTTCTGCAACAAGAGTATCCTTTGTGTTAAGTAAGCCCCTAGGCCAGCAGTCCTCATATACTCCTCTATAGTCATCATACAAAAAAGTGATTTCACTTATTCCTGCATATTTCCTAACTAGTGGATGTACTAGCAGTAAAAATTGTGCTATTATTCCGGTCCTCCACCTTATAGAGTACGCTTTTCGCGCTTCGATCAGCAACCCCGATAATTCCTCTGGAATATTCCCCAAATCATTCAAATTGATTTGGGCAAGTATCAAAATTGCATATTCCCGCTGTAAATTTTCCGCTAACTTTGTAAACACCTCATTTTTACTTATTCCTGTACGAATAAAACCTACTAAACAAATCGAAATGTTTTCAACGCTAGAAGCGTTTTCACGCACACACCAAATATATTGTTCAAAAATTCCCTGCCAATAATGTTCATCAAATGTGTAATCAATATAACAACACTCAACAATAGTTTCTATTAACGTGGCTTTGTCGTACTTATCCTCAATACGAGGCAATATTCCTCTAAGAAGTTCAACAAATTCTTCTCCATAGTAGTCTGATAAATTAGAATTATTCCGTAGCATTTTTAATAGAGCAAAAAAAGTCTGATTTTCTTCCGTACCGTTTTCTTGTGTTAAATATTTAAAGAACTCATTCATATACTCGATTTTTTTATCCATGGAACACTACTTCCCTTTTATCATTTATTCTCATTTATTTACATATTGTCTCTCGCATAAAGCTTCTTTTCATCATTCATCAAGAGTACCTCGCCTGTTAATGGATATCTTAAATATTATATCTAAACGAACAAAAAGGTCTGCTTTAAAACCTCTAGTAGTCAATTATTCATATCTACTTCCAGTGAATATAATATCGGTCATAAACTCCATGTCTATACACTTCTAAAGAGTAACTATATCTAATAGATTTGGATCACTAGATCTCATTACATCTATCCTCAAATTATTTTAATTAAGTGCATTTATGTTAATTCATTAATCCCCTTTTGATGTAATTCTTATTAAATGGTTATATTTCAAATTAAAAAGACTGTATCGTAGATTTTCAAGGACATCTAACATCCTCTTATACTGCTTGTATAGCGTATGGCGTATGCTTAGTTCTGACTACTACACTATTTCGCTTCTGGTAGCTCCCCGAATAAACCCAAAACACATTGGGTATATATCATAGCTTCCACGCTATTTATAAGTCTCTTATTTACAGCAAGGGCATGCAAACAACTTCTCAAGCTACACCAGTGCGTGCCATTTGGCTCTATTTTATCATTGAAGCTACCTTCTAATAGGGTCGTATTAATTGTCATATTGATTCAAAACAGCACCAGTAAAAATTACAAAAATAGCTCCACTTAATAAAAAATGTAACTTTTTGCTATCGCACATGGTTTTAAGTTACATTTGACTGGATATGTTGCCTCAGCGTGCATAATCTATAAAAATCATAACCTAACAAAATTAGCATGCCCACCACTCATTTCGGTGTAACAATTCTACATTCGTTTTCTCGATTTCCCCGTTTATTGCCCCCATTTTGGAAATGCAGTTGTAGGCTGATTATTTCGATTGAAAAAGACCTGACCAGAACGCGATACTCCATGATCTAAAGTACCACGTTGAATCATATTTAGCTGATTTCTGTGACTATGGAACTTTGTCGCTGCAGGAGGTAATCGAGGTGCTCCACTCCTATCGGTAGCAGCAACACCAGTAGTAGGATCAATCCCATGTGTTGCTCGATCATATTGGGATTGCATTGTTGCTTGAGTTCCATGTATTCCCAATAAATGTGCGCCCGGAATTGAATTTGCCATGTCTTGCAGTATACGATGAGCATTTCCCTCTGCTAAATTTTGTAATCTATTAGCACGTTCATTTGATGAGAGATGTGAATATGTTTGCCTTAAAGCAGATGCTCTAGAACCACATTCTCTGCTAAGCCCAAATGGATCAACCCATATTAATGCATCATTTACATACCCGTATAGGCACATTCCTCCTGCTAACCTTATCGGGTCTTGCTGAGTATAAACTCCTTCGTGAGGTGGATAGTAGCGGAATCGGTTATAATATAGACCTGTTTCCTCATCCTCGTACTGCCCCTCATACTGAAACGGACATGCGCTTCGCTTGCCTTTCAGCTCTAAACTACGCACATTCCCGTAAATATCCAGCTCACATGACCATACATGGTTCCCTAATTCATCAGTCATTCCAACGGGAGTACCTATATGATCCGTCAAAATGCTGTAGTTTCCGTCTGCTATAATCTTAGCCGCTGGATGGAACGTCCCATCCTCAATTATCTATGTTGTCAGAAAAGTCTACTAGTCCCGGTGCCACTTTGCTCCGTAGCACTTTTAAACAGTGGATTCGTAGCCTTCCACTCATACAGGACAATTAAAATACTATTCAAACGCTCTAATACTTTCAACTAGTTTGGGGCTCACATTAAACTTTTGTTTAACATTCTACGTCTATATTCTTAAATATAGTCTTTGCTAATGTAAGTGAAAAATTGTTAAAACAAAATAGGCTTACTCTCCTCAAATTACAAGTTAGAATAAGCCCATAGTGATTAATTCTCAAACTATTAAATTTGGGATGGATATTTTCTAAATGTGTAGTAGACTTAGAGCAATTGATTTAGCTGATAAACCGTCATTAATAAGTTATTAAAAACTTATTTAGTTAATTAAAACTCATATAAAAATTCATACTTGTTTATTGCTTTATTAAAAGTAACAGTAATTTTAGGCATTTCAAAATCAAATGACTTAGAAGCCCATTCAATTATAGCAACAACTAGACCTTCTTCCTGAAAATCACATGGTGCTATATTTATAGAATGTATTACTATCATTGTATCTTCCTTATATTTTGACTTTTCAATAATTTCCCTACTGACTTTTTTCAATCCTTCAATCAAATAAACAATATCTCCCTCAAAAATGGCATCTTCACTCTGTTCTCGCTGCTTTTTAAAAACCAATTTCAATCCATCGCACACTTCTAATAATTCATCTTCCTGTACATTAGAGTTAGTTACTGATGTATACTCTGCAATTATTTTTATGTAGATACCCCATGTAGACTTAAATACCCTGTAAGTATGTTCGACAACATTCAAAAATCATCATCCTTCTCTACTTAAATTTTAGATACTTCATTACGGACTTGTCAAAGAAGTTCTCTTTACCGAAGTTTGTTCCCCTAGTGATATAATCATATCCGTGGTCAGGAGCCCCATCCGTTAATTTACTGTATCGATTCAACCAATCATTAACTGCATCATCTGAGCCTAATCCGTCCACATCGAAGAATTTAAATTTAGCAAGATCTTTTTCTGCAATTGAAAATTCAATCATTTTTAAACCTGCATCGGGAGCTCTCTTAGTCTTTATCTCTAAATAATTATGAGCACTAGTTTTATTATCCCAAGCATAGACACCTTCACCAAGATGAGCCTTATGTGGTTCTGTTGGCCAAGGTTCTCCACCATTTCTAAACCTAGCCTCATCGATAGAGTTTTGTATTGTATAAAATGATCGACTACCATCTTGCCCAGTTCCACAACTATTTTTATTTAGTCCGAACGGATCAACCCATACATTTGGATCATTAACATACCCATACAGACGCATTCCACCAGACAACCTTATCGGGTCCTGTTGAGTGTACATGCCCTCTTTTGGTGAATAGTATCGAAATCTGTTGTAGTAAAGTCCTGTTTCTTCATCCTCATATTGCCCCTGATAGCGGAACGGACATGCACAGCGCTTACTTTTAATCTCAAAACTCTGTGACTTCCCGTAAATATCCAGCTCATTAGACCATACAATATTTCCTTGTTCATCAAACATCTCTACAGGGGTACCAAGATAATCCGTCAAGATGCTGAACGTACCATCTGCTGTCATCTTAGCGACCGGCTGGAATGTTCCAGCCTTAAATACCCATGTAATCAAATTATCAAGATAATCTGCAAGACTTTGCTGGCGCCGTTCTAGATCATCTATTATTATAGTATCAATCTTGTCTTCACTACTATGCTCCATTAAACTATCGGCTGGCTGATCCGTGACTTTCCACTCATGCAGGACATTATTCCCATCCCACATATAACAGTTTATCACACCCGCAAAATGCTTCTCAATTCGTCTACCAATACTATCATACTTAAACGTAACCTCTTGGCCATCCGGACGCACAACCTTACTCATCATGCCGTTACCAAAATACTCATAACGCCAGTACGTACCGTTAGGCTCTACTTTTTCTATCAGATTGCCTTCTCCATCGTAGTCGTAGCTCGATCCTTCAAATTTAAGAAGGCGACCGCCTGCCCCATATTCTCGATCTGTGCGATGACCGCTGCTGTACAGATTTCCGACCTCGTCAGCCATCCGGAATACGCGGCTGAAATGATCAGATGCTCCGATCAAATTTCCGAAGTCATCGTGCAAGTACTGTGTCTTTTTGCCCGTTAACTCGTTCAACACCGACTTTAAGCGTTTGTTCACATCCCACTCATATCGTCTCTTACGAGTTTCACGTCCACCTGCTGACACACGATGCTGCTCTGGACGCCCTGCCGTATCATATTGCCATTCACTAATAACACCACCAGGAAGCAATCTTTCGATTTCCTGCCCTAGTGCATTGTACTTCATCTGCGCAGTCCAAGGTGTCATAGCTCTAGCTGATGATTCAGCTCCTACTTCTGAGGAAGAGCCTTTTCCGCCAAGCTGCTCCGCCTGCATAAGACTAACTTGTCCCATCAAGTCGCGCTCCATGGTAAGATAAGCGCCTAAGCTACTCTGCATCTCCGTCCGGTTGCCCAGCTTGTCATAGCTGTTAGCTATCCAGTAATTATCACGCCACTCTTTCACAACACGTCCAGATTGGTCGTACTCAAACTTTAACATTGCAAATGGATTCGCCGTTTCGATCAGTTCTCCAATTGGGCTATACCCAAACGTCTCCACCAAACCATCGCTGTATTCCGTCTTCGTGACACGACCCATTACATCGTAGGTATAGTCCGTCCATCTTCCATCCGGACGTTCCACCTTATTTACCAAGCCACTTGGACTCCGCAAATAGTTCCGCTCGATGCCATCAAACCCTATTTCCCGCACCACTCGCCCATGAGCATCGCGATCCAGCTTATAACGCTCACCGCGTTCATTGACCACTTCGGTTAATTCTTCCTCGTTATTGTAAACAAGCTCAACACGTCTACCTTTTCGCTCGCTCCACAATAGTTTCCCGAGTGGAGAGTAGCCAAATGTCGCACGGTTCTGTTTATCCTCAGCCAAGACCACATCGTCATACGCATCATATCGCAGCTTCAGCACATTGCCGTCTGGCATTTTAGCCCGCACGACGCGACCCAAAGCATCGTAGACAAAACTTTGCTTCGCTCCAAGCGGATTTGTCGCCTGTAAGCATTCTCCGCGATGGTTGTACGACCACTTGCCGCTTGTCCCATCAGGTAGCGTCACCTGAATCAGGTTGTATTGCTCATCATATTCAAGCTTCGTCATCGCTCCGAGCGGATTACGTACTTCACTGATGCGATGCCGCTCATCGTAGGCAAAGTACGTCGCCGTCTGATCTGCTCCGATCGAACCCTTCATCCGGCCCAGTTTGTCATACTGCCACTTCCGGCTACCGCCCATTGGGTCTGTGACTTGCATCAAACGTCCGTCTTCACTGTAAACAAAATGCCAAGCATTGCCGTCCGGCTGGATTTCACTTACCAGATGTCCCTGCTCATCGTAACCAAACTGCGTCACGCGACCTTCCTCATCAGTCGTTGCCAACAGATCAGACGTATCACTGTATACGCTAGTTACGCTGTGCCCTTCAGGATTCGTAACCTTTGTACATAAGAAGTCAGGATTATAATAGTACACCGATGTGTGACCTAAGCTATTCGTCACTTCGTTATAACTGTCAAAATAAGCGATGCGCCCTTCGAGCAGCCCATCATCCCCCCACGTGTGCACACAACGCGCACCCGTAGTTGGACCATCATACCGCCAATGGAAGCTGTAGCCGTTCCGATCCGTCTTCTTCGTCATAAGATGACGGTCATACTCCATAGTCGATGTCTGCCCAAGCGCATCCGTCACCGCGCTCAAATCGCCAGCCTCATTGTAAGCATACGAAACCAGTACCTCACGCTGCTCGCTTAACGCATTACTAGGATTCATACGATATACAAATGTAACTACCGTGATCCGTCCAGCCTGATCTGTGCTTACTTCAAATACACGACCCACACTGTCCGTAACCTGCTGCAAAAATCCACTGCGATCATAGCTCAGTTCGATTCGATGCTCAAGTTCCGTCTCTATACGTACAAGAAGATACCATTTATCAGCTACATGTACTGTAGGCAGCTCATCTTCATTCGCCAGAGATTGGAATTGTGGCTGAACCTGATTTTTCTCTTGAATAGAACCCTTGTGTTGAGCGCCAACTGCCGATTGGCTTCTTGCCAAGTCAGCTTTATTGTCCGCTTCCGCACGCTCCTTCTCTGACCCCGACACAGCCTCAAAATGATACGTCAACCGACTCTCCTGATCGTACAACGAATAACTCCCCGCCATACGACGCAGCGTCAACCGCTCCGCGCGGTTAAACGTCTCCACCTTCCCACGGTGCAGCAGCTCGAACGCAACCGAACGCCCGTCACCAAGCAGCACCCCGATGCCGTCCTCCATCACCACAAGACGCATATCAAAGCTGTGATGCACGCCATGCCCCAGCCATCCGCGATGTCCACTATCGCTAATCCATCTGCGACTCCACGCCAGAGGCAGCGGGCCTGGAAACTCAAAATCAGTCGCCTCACTCATCATACGCCCTGTAATAAGGTCAACCGGCTCGAATCCCCACTTACAGAACTTATCGCTCAGCCCTTTTGTCCCTTTCGTCTTCTTCAAGACACGATGGTTAAGAGCTTTCATTGAGCGCTGCACACCTTTATTCTTAGCAGCTGCCGTAAGCAACGCCTGCGTCTTCGCCGCCATCTGCTCCTGCATCTTGCCCAGCTTCTCTGCAACCTGCTTCTGGATGTCAACAGCAGGGCCGTCCGCCTTCTTGGCAGCGGTCAACACCTTGTCCATTTGGCTTTTACCCAATTGGATCACTTTGTCGCCGCCCTGCTTCATGACCGCCTTACCAATTTTATTCGCGGCCTTTCCAGCCAGCTTCGCAGCACCAAACGCGTCGCCCACACCAGGCACCATACTAATCAACGACATTCCCGCGCCTACCAAATCACCACGCGCCACACTAATACCTGCGTTCACAACGTCAAACACCGCGCCAACAACAGGGATCATCCCGAGTATATCAAGGCCCGTTTGGATTTTATCCCAGAAGCCCTCATTTTCCTTATCAATCTTCGCTTGCTCCGCTTCCGGATTCGACATCTGTGGAAACGACTGCCGCTCACTACCTTCAGCTATAATTTGCTTGCCGACCGCATCCGTATTGTCATTTAAAATAATGCTGCCGCCCTTGCCGATCACGATGATCTCCTGTTCAGCCTCAACCTGGAACTTCTTCAACTCACTAAACTCTAGCAACTCCTGATTCATCCACACAATATCTTTATCACTGTGCATTTCAATTCCAGTATCATCATTAATGGACAAATAAAGTGTCCCTTCCGCAGCCGTAAACGAAATATCCTGCGTGCCTAACGTGAAATCCTTACCATAACTGGTCGTAAACGACTTCACCGTCGAATCCGCCATCTTCTTATCCGCTTTTTGCGCGGCTTCCCCACTACTCGACATCGGCGTGCGCACCGAATTGATCAGCATCGCATCGTCTTCCTCATGACTCGGAAAAAACAACTTAATACGCGATCCGACCTGCGGCATCGTGTGCAGCAAGTGACTAAACGGTGCTGAGTACGGGAACCACACCGCTTCGCCAACATCCTGCTCGGCATCGATATCCAGATGCACCTTTGCTCGATTTGGCATGACACCAATTACTTTACCTTCAACAGCCAATCCGACTAAATACGGATTAAACTTCTGATTTTGCCGAACCCCCTCAGGAATGGCGCATAAATATTCAAACTCGAACAGCCCTCTCACCAATTCACCTTGCAGCCCCATAACCGTATACGACTGCCCTTGAATCTCCACTTGATCGCCTAAATCCAACAGTTGATCAAGCGAAACGACACAGCGCGTAAAGGCTTGCTCATCCCAACTTTCACGCGGTGTCTGAATTCCCGTTAAAAAAGACTCCAGCTTGCGCCCGATCTGATACGCCTTTCCTTCCGGCAGCTTGATTCGACGATGGCCAGACGGTGCACCTATCCACACACACAGCTTATGCTGCGACACATCCGGTGTAAGCATCGCACCCGCATGTGAGGCGACACGTTGCAAAAACTCCCAATCCGTCTCCTCATATTGCAACAGTAGCCTGCCAAGTGATACCGAAACATCAAACGCATCTGCTCGATACAATTGCTTGGGATAAGCTCCCAGCACCTCGTCAATGACTTCATGGTACGACATGCTAATTTGCTGGAATGATCGACACTTTTGCTCGCTATCCATCTGATACGTGTGCGAAATGACCGTCATTTCCACTATGTCATTCCCTTGCACCTCATGCAGCTCAAGCTGATGCATTTGCCCTAAAAATAAAGGATAGTCGGCGTCGCCATTGCTGCCATGTATCCAGAGCCCGATTTCGTCCTTATGGCTTGCCCGATGGATAACATTCCTACCGTCTTTTTCCGTCAAGATACCACGAATAAATAGCTTTGCATGCTCACCCGGATGGCGGGCAATCTTGATACGCTCTATACGTAAACGGCCATACGGCCACTTCAAGAACAAATCTTGCAGCGTTAGACCGCTAATCGTCCTTTTCCTATCATTCGACATCGAAGTCCCTCCTCACCAGACTTACTCATCAGACTTCATTCACTCGCCTTCACTCATAAGTCTCACAATCAAGACCTTACTTCTGTCCGTCGTCTTCGACATAAATAATGCCGTTTGCATGATGCACACACGTTACATAAGAACAGCTCAACAGAGCAGGCTTGCCGTCAACGAGCAGATCTGGCTTTCCGTTCACCCACTCCATATGTACTTCTGGCTCACAAGGCTCACCACGCGCATCACATACGCCAAACGTTAAAATGTTTTCACCCGCTTTGCTGTCCCCAACATTCATCAGCGGCTGCTCTTTTACATACATGCCGTGACATGTTGGCAAATTCAACATATTCGGATGACTTCCACATGCGCAGCGCAGCATCGCCCCACGCACCACATAGCTAAATTCCGGTGCTCCACTCATATCGATTCCCTCCCAAGTTGAAGACACAGTCATTTGAATTGTCAGCATTTAATTAGAAATAGTCCTAGCTCTTCCACGAGAAATCCCCAATGGATAGTTATGAGCCGATCTAGTCGGTGTCAACGTCTACCGGAATGAAATGCATTCCCGTGAAAGACCGCCGCAAACAGCTCTCAGCTACATCCAAATGGACGATGCATTGCTCCCCTGCGCAGAACAACCGCTCACGCCGAAGCTTGCCAGCACGAAGGACGATATGACTCCACTTACCCATCGGATCACGCTGACTTTTTTCAGATAGCACATCTCGCTCTGGCGGCACCACATACCAGTACAACTCTTGCCGCTTCGCCTGCCTCGCTGTCAAGACGACTGATTTCCATTGCAGTTCGGCATCATGCAGTTCTAACAACTTCTTTAACCGATCCGACACGAGTCGATAAGGCTTGTCAATCCAGTCGAGATAGACAGGCTCCTGATCTTCCCTGACATACAAATTGAATTGCTCCTGCAAGTTTGTATCACTTGACTCCTGCAAAATAAGGGCATCTAACGTTCGCTTGTCCTGCTGCAATATAAAATACGACACGCTTATCCCTCCTTTGAGGCTTTCACGCAGCTTTGCTTCATACCTCACACTTCCCACACTCATACTCTTAGCACTCTTCACTCTGCACATTTCACACTTCCCGCACTTCATACTCTTAGCACTCTGCACACTTCACACTTCATACTCTTAGCACTCTGCACACTTCACGCTTCATACTCCCAGCACTCTACACATTTCACTCTTCATACCCTCAGCGCTCTTCATACTTTTCGCATTCTTTACGATCATCTTTGTTTCACAAAAGGACCTTTTCCAAAGGTCCTCTTACCGTTCGATTTCCACAGGAATTCCATTCCCACCCTCTTCCATCCAAATCACCCTGCGTTGTTGCTCCTCACTTAGCGTCCACTTGTGCGCATCCTGCTTCATCAGCTTCGCACCAGTCAGATTTGCCCCCCGGAAGTCAGCTCCTTGGAAATCAGCGTACAGCAAGCTTGCACCTTGTAAATTCGCACCTGTAAAATCAACCCGTTGAAAACCGAGTACCATACCCTCGTGAAAAAAAGGCTCCCCGCCAATAGCTTCATTGAACTGTGCCCCACTTAGATCCGAACCACTAAAATTCGCATCGTACAGCAAACTTTGACTAAAATTCACACCACCCAGCCTGCCGTGGCTAAAGTCCGTACCGATGCATACGCTTCCACGCAAATTCGAACCACTTAAACGACTCCCGACACAATGGCTGTACCGCAAGTCAATCCCTTCATACTGGCCCTCACTCAAATCTAATCCGCGCAAATCACTGCACATATAGGCAGCAGGCAGCTTCTGTTCTAGCCAGCTTTTACATGCAGCCACATCTTTTTCAAGACGATCTTCCATCCACACCTGCTCACTATAATCTTTGTACTCTCCTGTGCGAATACGCAGCACATCTGCTCGCTTCACCGCCTGAAACTCTGGCAGTGCAATAAGCTGTGGCACAGCGACACGTATCCATTCCTGTACATACTGATGAATGATCGCTACGTGCTGAATCACAATGCTATCCCGTTCTGTTTCCGATAACGTTCTAAGCAACGGCGTCTGTGTCAGCTCTTGTTTAAAGGATTGTACGAACGGATACAGCCATGGCATTTCATACATATGCATACATTCCGCAGCATCTAAGTACCATCTATCATCATAAGCTTCGATGCTATACATGAATTTCTCTTGCAGCAGCCATGAACGCAAGAATGAAACATGAATATACGCAATCGGCGCTTTGTGACCAAGCGCTTGCTGTTCCATGACGCGCTTACAGAAGATGCGAAACGCGCCAACCAATTCCTCCGTATGGCTCATCATCCGACTGCGCCAATAAGCATCCACTTGCTGCAACAACGCAGCTCGAAGTGATGCCATATGCAGCTCCCGCTCATTGTCCTCGCCTTCTGGAGCAGCTGGAACTTCTTTCAGCTCTGATAATTCTGACTCTTGCATAAGCCGTCTCCCCTCCAGACCACTCACCGTAGCTTCTCACTAGTTGTTCCGAACTTGCTTTCCTTTCAAGCTCACATCTTCCTCGATAAGCAGCGAGCTGCCTTTGCACGTCATCTCGATTTTTTCACTTGCGGTGATCACAATATTTTTCGATTGAATCATCACATTTTCCGTCGCTTTGACCTTAATGTCCTTGCTGCTCGATATCATAATGCCATCGGCATCACTAAGCACGATCGACACGCCATTTCCGGAAATCGTAATTTGATCCGGTGCGAGCACGATCATTTTCCCGTTCTTCGTTTTGAGCGTCTTAATTTCGGGGTCCTGCATCGGATCACTGCCTCCACCGCCAGATCCCCCGGAACCTCCCGATCCACCTGAACCGCCACTCCCACTACTGCTCCCAGCTCCACCGCCAGAACTACCACTTGCTGCGCCACCACCCGCAGCCTTCGGCACGGAACTCGTCGCAAACGCATCCTTTTCCTTATGCGTCGGGAAATAAATGCGCACATCATCGCCCTGCTCCGGCATGAAATACCAGCCCGCATTATCAGCCGACGCGTAGATCGTTGAAAATGGGAACCAACAAGCTGTTCCCGCGTCTTGTTCGGGGTCCATTTCTAAATGGGCTTTAATCTGATCCTTGCTGACCCCAATGACTTTACCCTGAATCGAAGCACCAACAATAATCTTGTTGTATTGTTTCGATTTAGCTAACCCTGATTTCGATGCAAGCGTGTAGCGCCGTTTTAACAACGCCTTTTCTATAAAGATGTGGACTTCACTTACAACGAGTGTCCGCCCGTTGAATTCCACCTCATGCCCGACATCAAGCACTTGCGGCGATTCCACTTCATAACACACAAAATCATGCTCAGCCACATTCGGAATGCGGCTCCGTACCGCCTGCTGGTACAAGTCCATTCGTTTATGAACGCGATAATTATGAGCAACAAGCTTGCCTTTGCTACCGAGCTGCGGTACTCCGACATAACAAAGCAACCGCTCATCGATCGCGGCAGGGACGATTCCCGTATGAAAATGGGACGCCAAGCGCTTGAGCAGCTGCCAGTCTGTTTCTTGATACTGTAAAATGACATGCGGGAGCGTTGCGCCATTTGAAGCGTAGTCAATCAAATCCGAGCTTGGGTACCCGCCTACGATTTGTTTCATCAAATCTTGATAGGCTAAGCCGATCTGCTGGAATGACCGCTCCTTAGGCTGCGTATCCCATTTATACGTATGAGATACCGCTTCTGCTGTAATCGCATATACACCGTTGACCATTTGGACTTGTACGTCCAACACCATTCCGTGGAACAACGTCACTTGCTCCCCGTCTGCATTCGTTTCCATGACACAAATCGACGTCTGGGCATGCGCCATATGCACGTAACTGTCTTTGCGACTCTCCGGCACAATGCCTGAGAAGGTTAGCCTAACATGTTCATTCATTCGCTTCGTGATGGATAGGCTGTGCAGCCGCTCTAGCTCGAACGGTGTAATCTGAATATGCATAATCGTTACTTGTTCCATCGTCTACCTCACCTCTCCATCCTCATGGTTGAGCATACGTAGTGATGCCATAATTCCGTGCGCAATCGGACGCCAACGTTTCATGTGCTTTTCCATACAATTGACACTAAAAAATAACCCCTTCTCTTCCCATTCCATAAAAAAAGTGAGGTTATAAATGTTTCCATCCATGGCAGGAGTCACAAATTCGTAATATCCGACTTGCTTGCTCTCAGCTTCATTGTGTTGTTGCTGCTCTTTTGCCTCTCTTTCAGAAGCCTCTATGTGCGACTCTCCGATTGGAAATACGCCATCCGTTAGCCAAGTCGCATTCGGCTGCATCCGTTTTAGCATGTTGAGCATCTCTGTGTGAAACAATTGCATTTCATCGTTAAACATCTTATGTTCAGTCGGATTTACGTTCACATTGATCGACAACGTATCATCTGTATAAATCATTGAAGGTCGTTGCTCAGCAGGATATTTAATCGCTACAAACGACTCTGGCATCTCTTCAAAAGTCGAAGGTACACGAATGCTTAATTGACCAGGGATGACTTCTAATGCTGTAAAATCAATCACTTCATCTAAAAGAGTTAGTTGACCTGCTTGAACAGCTGCCACCACTTGAGGAATGGACAGCATTTCTTCCAATCGCTGTTCCTTTTCCTGCTGATCCTGCTCACGAATCATTCGCAAAAACTGTTCATCTACGTTGTTTACCATGTCTCCACCTCTCCACTTTTTAACTTCCAATAAACAGTAGAACCCTTAATTTGCCAACCTCATACTAATGTATCGGGTGCATTGTACACAAAATGAAGATTTACCAACCTAATTGATGGAAAATATTTTGGGTGATTCAACCAGAATATACCGAGGTGTGAGATGCGATTTCGATGAGAGGGCATAATCAATATGAAGCAATAAGGGGAGATGTGCAGTAGCTAAAAATAGCTTGGGAACAACGAGCGGACCATGATCAAATACATAAAAGATGTGCGCGAAACCTATCACAA
Source organism: Paenibacillus sp. 481 (assembly GCF_021223605.1). NCBI lineage: Bacteria > Bacillati > Bacillota > Bacilli > Caryophanales > Paenibacillaceae > Paenibacillus > Paenibacillus sp. 481. Next base: position 4,942,479 of record NZ_CP075175.1, on the reverse strand, counting down.
TTTTCGTACACTCTTAAGACTGGTGCATATAGTAGAAAGAGAGATAGGATGCGATTTGGGAGGGAAGATAGATGCACATACTCATGGTAGCACCAGAGCAAATCCCCGTTCCGGGAAACGGATCTGTCGAAATATGTATGCTATCCATCGCCAAGCAACTTGCACTAGCGCATAAAGTTACGATTGTCAGCCGGCAAAAGGTAGGTTTGCCGAAAATAAGTAAGCAAGGAAACTTAACAATCGTTCGCGTGCCTTCAGGAAGCTCGCAAACGTATATTGCTGCTGTGCTGCGATATTTAAAAGGCAAAAGCTTTGACTTTATACAAGTGGACAATCGTCCCCACTATATGGCGAAAATCAAAAATGCTTTCCCCCGCACTCCGGTTTCGTTATTTCTACATTCTCTTACGTTTGTACCACTTACCAAAACAGTGGCAGCTAGTATTGCGAAAGCGAATCTCATTATTGCAAATAGCGACTCCTTGAAAAGAAATTTGTCACGTCGATTTTCAAATCAAGCTACCAAAATAAGAAGAGTTCATTTAGGCGTAGACACACATCGATTTAATCCAACAACTCGCGATGCTAACAATCCGGTATTCAACGTTCTGTTCGCTGGCCGCGTCATCCCTCGCAAAGGTGTTGATGTGCTCATTAAAGCGATCGGTATCGTGAGTCGGCACGTGCCAAATGTGAAGCTGACTGTCGCTGGCGGCGGAAAAGCACCTTATATAAACCAACTTAAAGCACTAGCAAAAACCAACAATGTAAACATTTCTTTCACCGGAAGAATTGCTCATGCCAAGATGGATCAGATTTATCGCACGGCAGATTGTTTCGTTTGTCCTTCGCAGCTGCACGAGGCATTTGGACTTGTTAATGTGGAAGCGATGGCTTCCGGATTACCTGTCGTTGCTTCCAATATTGGCGGTATCGGTGAAATCGTGAAGCACGCTTCTAATGGCTATCTCGTTGATGATTACAGCAACCCTGAAGCACACGCAACGTTCATTGTAAACATCGCTCAGAACAAACAGTTCGCTGCAAGCTTCGCCAAACAGGCAAGACACGATGCAGTCTCACGCTTCAGCTGGAACCAAACAGCAACCAAGCTTATGGAGATATATAAATCCCAACGTGCTTGATGATTCTCCTACTTACAAGCTTCTCACTTGCATCTTTCATCAGATACGAAAGAAGAAGCCCTCATATAGAAGTGGGCTTCTTCTTTCGTATCTATCCTTTTTTCTTTACATATCTTCCATTTTCACGCGCATATCGGATGACAGTTCGATACATACTTTTATCTGCCAATTGGTTGAATATAAATGGATCAGGTGCTGTATTCACTTCCAGTACCCATGGATGCAACTCGGAATCAAGGCCAACATCAATTCCAATCTCGCGGAACCCAGGGTAGGTCTGCTGGTAATGCTTGGCGATATTCACACCGAACTGCCGAAGAAACTCCACATACTGCTCTTGCCTTGTCCCCTGAATATAAGGCTCTAGCAATACCTCTATCGGCAAAGGCTTCCCCTCACTATGAAAGTTGGTCACAATCTTCTTTGGATGGCCTAATCTGCCGATAATACCTGTCGTTTGCCAGTCAGGGTGTTGCGGTGTCCGCTGTACCATAATTCTTAGATCAAAGGAACGCCCGTGCAGCTTCAATAATTTAATTCCTTTCTGCACGATATATTCCCGCTTCAATTTCGATGCCGTTAACGCATTAAAAAAGTCATCATAGCTAGCAAACGAGCGTGGACTTTTGCCTATCTGAAAATGGAAAGTGTTCTTACCCGCGTCTTGTTTAATATGCGCGCGGATTACACCATTCCCTGCTGTGCCATGAACCGGTTTCACATACACCATATTGTACTTGTTTAACATGGCCAGAAGTGAAGAATAGCTAAACAATTGCGTTTCTGGAACAAAAATACGAAGCTCTTTGCTTTTCACTAGCACCTTCGTCTTTGTCCACTTGCTCCGAATGGCACGAACCCCTTTGCTCGCTATCATTTTTACATTCCCGCCTCCTGCCTCGTTATATGAACATTTACATTCCTGATAATGTATTCACATGATGAGGTGGACAGCAACGGTAGTCGACTACTTCGCTATTTTAAGGCGAATCACCGCCGTCCAAGCTTCGTTTATGGTTGCACCTCACGCCCTCAAACCCTATAAATCATATGGCTTTATGCCAATCCATGTACCGCATTACTATAAATATAGGGAGCAGCCTCGCCAAGCTACTCTCGCTCTCAATCCAAAAAAAGAAACACCTTAAATGACGCTTCAAGGTGTTTCTAACTGTTTGTACTAGCAACCAGCGGCTACAAATGAAAAGTCTCGATCTTGTGCGGTTCCATCACTTGCTCCTGTTTTGACCCGGAAACGATCGTTCTGTATAAATACGAGTACGGCATTATCTCTCGTATCTCCACCTAGCCCTCCCAAGAAAAACACTTGTGTTGCCGATACGCCTGGCGGAGAACCGAATGGAGGAGTAAAAAACACGTCATAAAGTCCTGTCCCTACTTTTGAAACTCTGAAACCTTTTCCTGAAACAACGGAGCCATTAGCTGATACAGACCCAGCAACTACACGAACTTGGTAACCCATACTTACAATCCCCTCCTCATAATAGAAGCAACTAGATGAGCTGCACACCGTGTGCGCAACTTACTTCCATATCATATGCACCGCAATCAAGAAGGGGACGGGCTAAGTAAGAGGAACAAATGCATAAAACTTCAAAACCTATTTCCTATCAATGACTCGCTGTCTTTAAAAGAGAAGCACTCCGGCACCGGCACCTACAAGCACCACGATCCACGCAGGAATGTTCCAATACATGAGCAGTACGAACAACAACATACCGAGTACAAAATGTTCAGGAGACACAATTGCCGTTGTCCAGAGTGGATCATAGAATGCGGCTATCAAGATTCCGACAACAGCAGCATTTATACCCCTCAGTGCGCCTTGCAAATGACGATTGCTACGCCATGCTCCCCAAAAAGGAAGGGCCCCTACTATGAGTAAAAAAGAAGGTAAAAAAATAGCAATAATCAAAATAAGCGCACCTAGTACCCCTTTCATCATCGCACCTAGATAGGCAGCAAACGTAAATAAGGGCCCTGGCACAGCTTGAGTGATCCCGTAGCCAGCCAAGAAGTGCTCTTTACTTATTAACCCCGTCGGCACGACGGCTTGTTCAAGCAACGGAAGTACGACATGGCCTCCCCCAAATACGAGCGAACCCGCCCGATAAAAATGATCGAACAATGATATCCAATCGTTTTCTACACCCTGACTCCACAGCGGCAAGCCAAGCAATAGTCCAAAAAAGAGAACCAAACAACATCCTGCCAACCTACGATTAATGGGCACCACCATTTGTGGCACCTGCTGAATGTCTTCATGGCGATACATCCACCATCCAACAATACCCGCAACAACGATTAGCAGCACTTGGGTAACCATGGATGGCCATAGCAAGGCGGCAGATGCAGCTGCTACTGCGATTGTGATTCGATTTCGATCAGGGGTCAATTTGTGCCCCATACTTATAATCGCTTGCGCAACGATAGCGACGGCCACAATTTTAAGGCCGCTAATCCAACCAACATGGCTCACATCCATTTCTTTCATGAAAAAAGCAAACACGATGAGCGCAATAACAGATGGCAGCGTGAATCCAAGCCAAGCAACTAATCCGCCAAGCAGCCCCGCGCGCATGATCCCGATCCCGATCCCGACTTGGCTGCTCGCCGGACCAGGTAGAAACTGACACAGCGCAATTAAATCTGCATAGCTTTGCTCATCCATCCATTTTCGGCGCCGAATATATTCGTTATGAAAATACCCCAGATGGGCAATTGGGCCGCCAAATGAGGTTAGCCCCAGCTTCGTGGAAACGGCTAGTACCTCAAACAAGCGGCGGAATCGATTTTTTGGTACGGATTGCTTTAACGTGTTGCTCATTTCTACACTCATTCCATTCACCTCTATGTATTCAGTTCTATACACCTATAGATTTCGATCATTATACCCTTTATTTGTTATCGGAGGATAAAATACACCATCTTTTTCAAGTGTAAACGGATACATGCACTACCATTTTATTCATTTCAAACTTTCGACAATGTTACGTCATAAAATGTTCAATTAACCCCCCCATTTGAGCCATTGAATTATGATTATTGTCATGTACAATGTGGGTATAAGGAGGATATAAGGGTTGAAACTTACATGTGAATGTGAATTCATGAACAAATTATGTCATTCTCCACATTTGAATGTGAATTGTTTATCAATCTTTTCCTAAGTTTCATTACACATGGTTTGCTCCAGCCGTCTAACTACGGTTGTGAAATTCATAACAAACATTACCATTGTCAGCAATCAACAAGAAAAAAAGACTTATGCATCATTCCGTTTGCTGTGATCAGAGAGTCTAAACCGGATGGAGGTATTTTTATGGAGTTGGATCCGATTTTGCTAGCACGCATTCAATTTGCGTCTACGACAATTTTTCACTATCTGTTTGTACCGATGACGATTGGCTTGGCCTTTCTACTTGCGATTTTAGAAACATTGTACGTTGTCAAAAAACAGGAAGTGTATAAAAAGGCCGTTAAATTTTGGAGCAAACTGTTCCTCATTAACTTTGCGGTCGGTGTTGTAACCGGTATTTTGCAAGAGTTCCAGTTCGGGATGAACTGGTCCAATTATTCCCGCTTTGTCGGTGATGTATTCGGTCCCTCACTCGCACTTGAAGGTCTATTAGCCTTCTTTATGGAATCTACGTTTATCGGATTATGGGTATTTGGTTGGGATCGCTTATCTAAGCGTGCTCACCTTGTGTGTATTTGGCTCGTCTCACTCGGAACCGTTCTATCGAGCTTCTGGATTTTGACAGCTAACGCCTTTATGCACGCACCAGTCGGTTACGTGTTCCAAAATGGACGCGCTGAAATGAACGACTTCTTTGCTATTATTTCGAACCCGCAGCTGTGGCTGCAATTCCCACATACGCTGTTCGCTGCTTTTGCAACTGGCGCGTTCTTTATGGCTGGGGTAAGTGCATGGAAAATTTTAAGACGTCATCAAGTCGATGTGTTCAAAAAATCGTTCCAAGTTTCGATTTCAGTAGCGATGGTTGCAGCGATGCTCGTAGCCTTGGTTGGACACTCGCAAGCGCAACATTTACTTAATTCACAGCCGATGAAAATGGCTGCTGCTGAAGCACTCTGGAATACGAGTGAAGACCCAGCTCCGTTTACGGTGTTTGCGAACATAGATACAGAGAAAAAAGAAAATTCCCATGAAATTAAAATTCCTTACATGCTGAGCTTCTTGTCTTATAGCAAATTTAGTGGCAGCGTGGAAGGTATGAATCAAATTCAGGAAAAATACGAAAAAATATATGGACCAGGCGATTATATCCCTTCGGTTAAGACAACATTTTGGAGTTTCCGAATTATGGTCATCAGCGGAAGCATACTATGCTTACTCGGAATGGTCGGCTTCTATCTTTCCCGTAAACGGAAGCTAGAGCAAAGCCCTTGGTTCCTGAAGCTAATGGTTCCTGCTATCGCTCTCCCCTTCCTTGCGAATTCATTTGGTTGGATGATGACGGAAATGGGACGCCAGCCTTGGGTCGTCTTCGGTGTTATGCGTACCGAGGATGCGATTTCACCAACGGTTACTTCAATGGAGTTATTGATATCACTTATCTTATTTGTCAGTCTGTATGCCGTGCTCGCGGTCGTTGACGCTTACCTATTTATGAAGGTTATTCGTAAAGATGATGATCTCGACAACCACGTAGAGCCGTATATGTCCGATCCGTTTGATAAGGAGGAACACCAACATGCTATCGTTAAATGAGATATGGTTCATCGCAATAGCCGTTCTGTTTATCGGCTTCTTCATACTCGAAGGCTTTGATTTCGGCGTTGGCATCGTCTCCCGTTCGCTTGGGCGCACGGATAAAGAACGCCGCGTGTTAATTAATACAATTGGCCCATTTTGGCATGCTAACCAAGTATGGTTGATTACGGCAGGTGGCGCGATGTTCGCTGCCTTCCCAGATTGGTACGCCACTATGTTTAGTGGCTTCTACCTACCTTTCGTACTCTTGCTGCTGGCGCTGATCGCCAGAGGCGTAGCTTTTGAGTTTCGTTCCCAAGTCGAGAACGGCACGTGGAAAAAAGTGTGGGATGCTGCAATCTTTTGGGGCAGCATCCTCCCGCCTTTCTTGCTCGGCGTCACATTCGCGAATTCGATTCGCGGAGTGCAGATCGATAGTCAGAAAGAACTTATCGGCAGCGTGTTCGAACTGTTGAACGTTTACTCGCTGTTAGGCGGAGTTGTCGTTGTACTCCTCTGCATCTTACATGGTCTCGTCTTTATTACGATCCGTACAAGAGGCGGTATACAAGATCGGGCTAGAGATGTCGCACGCAAGATCGTACCGGCCGTTGCCGCTGTTCTGATTCTGTTCGTAGTGCTAACGTATATGAACACTGATATTTATGTGGTACATGGGAAGCAATGGCTTGCCCTGCCATTGTTAACGGGGGCAGCACTCGTATTCGGATGGTTGCTTATTCGTAAGCAACGTGATATTTGGACATTTGTGATGACGACTAGTATGATTACGTTAACCTTTGCGAGCATATTTATTGGTTTGTTCCCGCGCTTGATGGTAAGTTCCATCGACCCCGCGTACAGCTTAACGATATTTAATGCAGCATCCGGTGCGTATTCTTTACGCTTGATGACATATATGTCATTCACGATAATTCCGTTTATTATTGGCTATCAAATTTGGTGTTACTTTGTATTCCGCAAACCAATTAATGAAAATGACCATTTGGAGCACTGATGAAAAAAAACAATCGAATGCCTAATTACAATGGAATACGACCGCTCTTTCTTACGTTAGGCTGCATCTCTGTGCTGCAAAGTATTTGTATTTTGCTGCAAGCGACGCTGTTGGCTTATTTGATCGCTGACTTGTTTCAAGGTGTGCCTGTCGAGCAGCTTTATCCGAACATGGCTTATTTTTTCCTTGCTTTTGTTGGACGTAGCAGCCTGACTCTTTTGCGGCAAAAAGTGGCTTATCGCTTTGCTGAACGAACAGGTTCAGCGACGAGAAAGCAGCTGCTGGATAAATTGTTTGCACTCGGACCGAGATTTGCTCGGTCCGAAGGCACAGGCAAGCTCGTCACGCTGGCACTGGAAGGCATTTCACAGCTGCGTACGTTTTTGGAGCTGTACTTACCTAAGATGGTTAGCACCATGATTTTACCGTTGGTCATCTTGGTATACGTGTTTGTGCAAGATATCCCTTCAGGCATTACCTTGATGCTTACGGTTCCAATCATCATCGTATTTATGATTTTGTTAGGACTTGCTGCGAAGAAGCAGATGGATAACCAATGGAGCTCGTATCGCATTTTGTCCAATCATTTTGTCGATACTTTGCGTGGGTTGGAAACGTTAAAATTCCTCGGACAAAGCCGCCGTCATGAGGCGTCAATTGCGCACGTCAGTGATCAGTATCGCACGGCTACCGTCCGTACCTTGCGAGTGGCGTTTCTGTCCAGTTTTGCACTCGATTTTTTCACCAGTCTCGCGGTTGCCTTTGTGGCTGTAGGACTTGGTATCCGTCTTGTTGACGGAACCTTGTCCTTCCATACCGCTCTAACCGTGCTCATTCTTGCACCGGAATATTTCCTGCCTATTCGAGAGGTCGGTTCCGACTACCATGCAACTTTGAACGGAAAGACAGCCGGCGAACATATTCAATCCATTATTGATTACGATTCAAATAACAATTCGACACATGTAAAGCCTCAGTCTTGGGGTGCAGACAGCACGTTGACCCTGACTGACATCGACGTTCGCCATGGCACAGATGCCAAGCCGTCGTTAGACCGAATTTCGCTTAATGTGCATGGCACGATGAAAATCGGCATTGTCGGAGCTAGTGGCGCCGGGAAATCGACGCTGATCGATATTTTAGGCGGTTTCTTGCATCCGTCGAGTGGTCACATCCGTTGGAATGATACAGACATGAACTCGCTTATTACAGAGAGCTGGCATAAGCAAACAACGTATATCCCGCAACAGCCGTATCTGTTCACGGATACATTGGCGGCCAACATTCGCTTCTATGAACCGAATGCCAGTATGGAAGAAGTCGAACAAGCAGCAGCGGCAGCTGGGCTGAAAGCGGTCGCCGACGCCCTCCCCAACCGTTATGAAGAAACGATTGGCAATGGTGGTCGTATGCTAAGTGGTGGTCAAGAGCAGCGTGTTGCGCTTGCTCGTGCTTTTTTAGGAAACCGCCCTATTCTACTGTTAGATGAGCCGACTGCTCATTTAGATATCGAAACGGAATATGAGTTAAAAGAGCCGATGGCGCGACTGTTTGCAGGAAAGCTTGTCTTTTTCGCTACTCATCGCTTGCATTGGATGCAGGATATGGACCAAATTATAGTCCTTGACCAAGGGCAGATCGCTGAAGTCGGCACCCATCGAGAGCTTGTTCTCCGCAAAGGGGTTTATTACGAACTCATTCGATCGCAGATGGAGGGGATTCGATGAAGAAGGAAACATACGCTGGTAGCGAAGGCTGGGTGCGGCCCTACTTGCGTAAACATAAGTGGCGCTTGGCACTGGCCGTCTTTCTCGGTATTCTCGGTGTAATGGCGGCTGTTATGCTGATGTTTATTTCTGGCTACCTGATTTCAAAAGCAGCCCTACGCCCGCAAAACATCATGCTACTCATGCTTCCGATCGTAACGGTGAGAGCGCTTAGTCTTGGACAGGCGCTATTTCGTTACTTGGAGCGCCTAGTCGGCCATGACATCGTCCTGCGCATTTTGTCTACGATGCGTGTTCGCCTGTACAACATTTTAGAACCACAAGCGTTGTTCGTACGCTCTCGCTTTCGGACTGGCGACATGCTCGGCATGCTGTCCGATGATATTGAGCATTTACAGGATGTGTACTTGCGTACCGTATTTCCTGCTATCGTCTCGCTAACGGTTTACGGACTGTTTATTGTCGTGTTGGGCATGTTTGACTGGACATTCGCCCTATTGATGGCGTTGTACGTAGCGGTAATCATATTCGCTTTGCCGCTTATCTCTTTACGCATTAATCATCAGAAGCATTTGCGGCTCAAGCGTGGGCGCAACCGCTTGTATCAGAAGCTTACGGATGCCGTGCTTGGCATTAACGACTGGCTCGTAAGCGGTAGGAAAGCTGAATTTATTGAGAGCTATGAGGCAAGCGAACAAGAACTTACTCGTACGGAGCGTGAGGTGCATCAGTGGGCACGCTGGCGGGAGTGGATCATTCAATGTGTAATCGGTGTCGTCATCGTGTCGATGATTGTATGGGCGGGACATCAATCCGCATCAGGCCAGATTGCTGCAACGCTGATTGCGGCCTTCGTCCTAATGATTTTACCGATTATGAATGCATTCATCCCGATGTCCGATGCGATTGAGCGAATTCCTAAGTACCAAGATTCATTGGCACGAATTCGAGATGTTGAGCACCATTTGGACATTATGGTCCCTGCTGAGACTCAATCTCAAGTCGCTGCTTCCGATAGGCAGCCCGTTAAGCGGGTCAAACAAGCACATCTTAAGATTGAACACGTGCGCTATCGCTATGCTACAACTGCTACAGATACAGCTGCTGCAGCTGCTGCAACTTCTGCTGCTGTTGAAACCGTTGAAACCGTATTAGCTAGCTCAACTGAATCAACAGCAACCGCTGAAGCTGAAGTTAGCGACTGGGTGTTGGACGACATATCCTTGGATATTCCCCAAGGTAAAAAAATCGCCATTATCGGGCGCAGTGGCGCTGGAAAATCAACGCTACTCAAGCTGATTCAAGGCGCGCTCCAGCCCGATCATGGCGCTGTTACTGTAAACGGAACAGCCGTTCATTTATTAGGCGACGACGTATCTGACGTGGTGTCCGTGCTCAATCAGAGCCCTCACCTGTTCGATACGACTGTTGCCAACAACATTCGTCTAAGTAAAAAGCATGCTTCTGACGAAGAAGTACGCGAAGCTGCTCGCAAAGCACAGCTGCATACGCTAATTGAGTCATTGCCGCAAGGCTATAACACTTCAACCCATGAAATGGGGCAGCGATTTTCTGGCGGCGAGCGACAGCGAATTGCGTTGGCACGCATTCTGCTGCAAGACGCCCCGATCGTCATTCTCGATGAGCCGACGATTGGACTTGATTCGCGAACCGAAAATGCGCTGCTAGCAACGGTATTTGAGGCGCTTGAACATAAAACGCTTCTGTGGATCACTCACCACCTAGCGGGTGTCGAGCATATGGACGAAGTTATTTTTATCGAGCATGGGCAAATTGCGATGTCAGGCAGCCACGCGCATTTGCTGCAACATTCGGAACGATATCGCCAATTGTATGCCCTCGACATGCCTGCTTCGTTACTAGAAGCTTAATATTTAATATCGTGTCGAACTAACAAGCCACCGCATAAACGCCGGTGGCTTGTTTTGTTAGGTCTGACCTATGCTCTGAGTTTAGGTTCTGACCTACGCTTAAATCGTCTGGCCCGCCCCAGCTTGTGTTTCCTACTTAGTTCTGATCTTAGCTCTGATCACTGCTCCGACGAATGCTCTTACCTCAGCTCTGATCTCTACTTTGACCAATACGATTACCTCAACTCTGATCTCCACTTCTCTTCGGCTTGCTGAATTAATTTTAGCGACACCGTGACAACTCCCCAATCTTTTCGTAAACACCTAGAATATATTGTGGTGAAATGACATAAAGGAGGTCAAACAAAATGAGCCAATGTTATCCACAGGTAAGCCCTTACGGTGGTGGTTGTTCCAAAGGTATAGGTTTCATTCTCGTTCTATTTATACTTCTGGTTATCATCATTTGTGGGTGTCGCGCTTACTAATATCAGAACCCGTTAACTTTCATCTCGCATAGCCACACCCCGCATCACTATTCGTAGTGGTGCCGGGTGTTTTTTTCGGTCGCTAACGAAGCTGTAAATTTGGTTCGATTGTACTAATCTCAAATACATAAGCGATAAATATGAATAAGAAGTGAAGGAGGTGATCGTACACGCTTGGCTTGATTCATCATAACGAACATAACAAGGAGGAATAATAATGGAATCGCAACGGATGTGGAACACATTCTCGATCAACGTTTCATCGTTGCTTGCCGCATGCTTCATGACATTGCTTACGCTTACCTGTTGGGCGATGTTTACTGAAAGCGCTTCAGCTCATGGCTATATTGAATCCCCAGCAAGCCGCTCGCTACAATGCAAGCAAGGCAGCAATACGAACTGTGGTCGCGTCGTATTTGATCCGCATAGTGTAGAGGGGCGTGGATCGTTCCCGCAATCTGGGCCAGCCGACGGTAAAATTGCCGGCGGTGGCGTATTTTCGGAGCTTGATGAGCAGTCCCTTGATCGCTGGTCCAAAGTCACGATTAACGGCGGCACAAATACGTTTAAGTGGCACCTAACTGCTGCACACGCCACACGTGAATGGAAATATTATATTACAAAAGCAGGATGGGACCCAAATCAACCTCTCACCCGCGCAACTCTTGATCTCGAGCCGTTCTGCTACATTAATGATGGTGGCAAAAGGCCTTCCAATTCGGTGTCCCATTCATGCAACGTGCCTACAGATCGCAGCGGTTATCACCTCATCCTAGGCGTGTGGGAAATCGCGGACACCGCCAATGCGTTCTACCAAGTCATTGACGTGAACCTTGTCAATGGATCAGGCGGGCAAGCGCCGACCATTCCTCAACAACTCGTGTCCAGATCACAAACGACAACAAGCATCGGACTCGCTTGGGCTGCCTCTACATCGTCTATTGGCTTAAAAGGCTATGAAATCTATCGAGATGGTCGGGTTGTTGGCACAACAAACCAAACTTCATATTCAGATACCATGCTAACTCCGAATACAGCTTATACGTACACCGTTCGTGCGATTGATGGAGCAGGAAATAAATCATCTTCCTCCGCGCCGATTACCGTGAAGACAATAGCTGGTGAGGGCGGTGGCAATGTCCCAGCCTGGAATGCCAATACCACCTATGTTCAAGGCAAACGGGTTCAATATAACGGTCTTGTGTACGAAGCGCGCTGGTGGACGCGTGGAGACACCCCTGGACGTTCCGATGTATGGAAAGTCGTAAGATAATGCAATGTGTGCAGGCGATCCTTGTGTCATGCTTAAATGACGCTGTGCTCGCCTGTTCTTCATTTGTCCCACTTCACATCTATCGCAAAAATAAATGAAGAGACCCTCAACAATAACTCGAGGGTCCCCTTGTGTACTAACTGCTCATTTTACTTGCCTCTGCAAATTGACTGTTATACAGGTCGGCATACATGCCACCTTTCGCTAACAACTGCTCATGACTTCCCTGCTCAACCACATTACCACTGTTCATCACCACAATAAGGTCGGCATCACGAATGGTAGACAAACGATGAGCAATAATAAAGCTCGTTCTTCCCTTCATCAATTCCTTCATCGCCCGTTGAATATGAATTTCGGTCCGCGTATCAATATTACTTGTCGCTTCATCTAATACCAAAATGGACGGATCCGTCAAAATCGCGCGAGCTATCGTTAATAGCTGCTTCTGCCCTTGCGACAAATTGGTTACATTCTCATTCAAGATCGTGTCGTATCCATCTGGAAGCTTCCTTATAAAAGGATCAGCATATGCCTGCTTAGCTGCTTGGAAAATATCTGCATCCGTAGCATCTGTACGCCCATAAGCGATGTTTTCCCGAATCGTCCCATTAAACAGCCACGTATCTTGCAATACCATGCCGAACATACGCCGCAGATCTACCCGATTCATTTTCGAAATATCTCGGCCATCTATCGTAATCTGCCCACCGTTAACTTCATAAAAACGCATCAGCAAATTGATTAATGTTGTCTTTCCTGAACCCGTAGGTCCAACGATAGCTACTTTTTGCCCTTCTTTGACATCAATACTCATATCGGTCATTAACAACTTATCTTCCGTATAGCCGAACTGTACATGTTGAAAGCGTACCTCGCCCTTCGGCTGATGAATCGGCTGCGCAGTTACTTCCTCCTGAACTTCCTCTTCTTCGTCCAAAAGTTCAAACACACGTGCTGCCGACGCGATTGTAGATTGTATCGTGCTTGAAATATGAGCTAATTGCAAAATAGGCTGCGCAAATTGTTGCGTATATTGAATAAACGCCTGCACATCACCGATCTCGATCGCTCTTTTCAGTACAAATATGCCTCCGACGACACAAATAAACACATACGCAAGCTTGTTTATAATGGACATCAAGGGCTCTATGATGCCCGATACGAACTCGGACTTCCACACCGAATGGTACAGTTTCTCATTACATTTCTCAAATTTGGAGATCGTATGCTGCTCTTGTCCAAATCCTTTTACAATGTTATGACCGTTATACATTTCCTCGACATGGCTATTCAATTCACCGAGCGACTCCTGCCGCTTTGTAAAATGGTCTTGTGCACGCGTCGCCACTTTCGCGGCCGCATAAAAACTAAGCGGCAACGTTAAAAATACGATCAAAGTTAAAAGAGGACTAATATAGAGCATCATCGAGACTACACCAATGAGTGTAATCAATGCAGTTAACAATTGGGTAAGGCTATGGGATAAGCTATTACTTATATTGTCGACATCATTGACAATTCTACTAAGTAGATCACCGTTAGGTCGCGAATCAAAATATTTAACAGGCAGTCGAGATAATTTTTCGCTCGCTTGTTTACGCAACTGGTAGACGACTTTTTGCGCTACACCCGCAACTAAGTACTGCTCCAAATAACTGAATAATGCACTCAAAGTATAAATACCAGCTAGCACGAGCAAAATACGGAAAATAGCTTCAAAATCAATGGCTGCGCCTGCAACTCCATCCATCTTCGCCTTCACGCCATTGAACAAAATAGTTGTTGCATCACCGAGTATTTTCGGGCCGACAATCGTAAACAAAGCACTTACAATTGCGGCAAAGACGATCACAAGAAGTTGGGCTTTAAACGGTTTAAAATATGTAAGTAGCCTGATTAATGTTTGTTTCGTATTTATCGGCTTCGACTGTTGCGGGTCAGTTTCATCTATTTGCTTCGTTTGATCGGTCTGTTCTACGGAATTCATGCGCTCTCCTCCTCTGACAATTGCGAGGAAACAATTTCTTGATAAACGTTACAAGTTTTCATAAGTTCTTTATGAGTCCCTTCCCCTACAAGCTCTCCTTGCTCCAGCACGAGTATCCGATCGGCATCTTTCACGGTACTCACTCGCTGTGCAACGATTAGTACGGTAGCTTGTGTCGTATCTTGTCTAAGGGCAGCTCGTAATTTGGCATCTGTCTGATAATCTAAGGCTGAGAAGCTATCATCGAATAAGTATATAAGGGGCTGTCTAACTAGAGCTCTGGCAATCGAAATACGCTGCTTTTGTCCTCCCGACACGTTCACGCCACCCTGCGCGATCACAGAGCTGAAACCGTCCTTCATCTCTTTCACAAAATCAGTTGCTTGCGCGATTGACGCTGCGCGTTCCACTTCTTCATCTGTTGCTGACGGCTTGCCAAATCGTATATTTTCCGCAACCGATCCTGAGAAAAGAACTGCTTTTTGTGGCACGAGTCCAAGCATTTGTCGAAGCTGCTGAAAAGGTAATTCCTTTACGTCAACCCCGTCAATGCGAATGCTCCCGCTTTCGATTTCGTAAAATCGAGGTATGAGGTTGATGAGTGTCGTTTTCCCTGAACCTGTACTTCCAATGATGGCAACGGTTTCGCCTGGCTTCGCTTGAAAGGAGATTCGAGACAAGGAAGGCTTCTCAGCACCTTCGTAACGAAACGTTACGTCTGTAAACGAGATATGGCCATTTGCTATGGTCGGTTGCTTGACTATAGTCGGCTCTGTATGTTCGAATTCGGATGTCGTGTTTAACAGTTGTAATATACGTTTGGCAGATACTTGCGCTTGTGGGAACATGATAAACACGATGGATACACTAATTAGCGAGAACATAATTTGCATGGCATACTCTAAGAAGGCAATGAGATCACCAACCTGCATATGTCCTGCGTCAACACGAAAACTACCAAAACCAATGATGGCAACACTTGCAAAATTTGAAACAATTAAAATAAGAGGCATCATTATAGCTAAATATTGATTAACTTTTATCGAAACGTTCGTTAAGTTGGTGTTAACTTCATCAAACTTGTAATTCTCATGTTCGGAGCGGTTCAAGGAACGAATAACACGGATGCCGTTCAGCCTTTCTCCAACCGTTAAATTGAGCTGATCCATATGATTTTGAATCATGTCATAAAGTGGAAGTATTTTTTTGAAGAAGAATATCGTCCCTACCACTAAGATAGGTACCATACCGACGATAACCCAAGATAATTGGACATCTGTCGACAATGCCAAAATGACACCGCCAATACACATAAATGGAGCGGTAACAATTGTCCGCATCATCATCGTGATCATTTCTTGCACCTGCGTAATATCATTCGTCGTGCGGGTAATAAGGGAGGCTGTTCCAACACGATCAAATTCGTGCAACGAAAAGTGTTCAACGTGGGAAAATACTTTGCTGCGTATATCCTTTCCGAATTTGCTCGTAACTTTGGCAGACATATAGTTAGCTGTGATCGCGCACGCAACTCCTATCACACTTACGAATAACATGAACCCACCAATCCGCAATATATATGCGGTATTTCCATCTACAATCCCGTTATTAACGATATCAGCTAGCAATTTCGGAAGATACAGGTCTGCCATTACTTCTAAAAATAGTAATACGAGTACGATAGCTATCGGTACTTTATAAGGTCGCAGAAACCTAAGTAGTTGCAGCATCTTTCCACACCTTTCACCTAATTGGACTGAACGTTCAGTTTAATTATTATTATACTTAATCTTTTTACGCATGCAACTTGTACGTGAAAAATAGCTTATCTTGTAATATGATGTAAAATAATAAGGACCACTCAAAATTAGATTTGAATGGTCCCTAGAAGTTCATTTGTTAGATGTTATATTACTCCTACTTCACAACTTTCCACACATCAGCTTTACCAGGCTCTTCGCCTTGTGTCCACCAGCGTGCTTCATAGTTGACGCCTTGATGAGCAACTTTATTACCACCTACATATGCTTTGCTGCTCTTCCAATCTAGTACAACGCTACTTAACAGCTTCCAAGCATCGGAGCTATCTGGACGGTTATTTTGTGTCCAATGCAATGCCTCATACTCAAGTCCATTAAATTGAACTTTATTTCCTGCAACATAGACCTTGTTCCCATCCCAAGTCGTTGTGCCAGTGCCACCGTTGCCGTTGCCACCGTTGTTACCACCACCATTGTTGCCACCGTTGTTACCGCCATTATTATCAGCTAAAGTCGTAACCGTAATCGGTGCGGAAGCTTGCGACTTCAGGCCAGTGGAATCCACTGCTTTTACAGTGTACGTATACGCCGTGCTTGCTTTCAAACCAGTATCCTTAAATGTAGTGTGATTAGCTGAACCACAGAGGATGCCATCACGATACAATTCGTACAAGCTTGCTGACCCTACAGCATTCCAGTTGATTTCAGCACTAGTAGACGTCAACGCTTTACCTGTCACATTGCTAGGAGCAACTGGTGGCAATGGTACGTTGGAACCGTCACTAACGAGATTCACGTCAATAACTTGATAGAACGCCATTGGCGTATCTGCGATTTCCCATACACCCAAAATCAAATGATAGCCAGTACGATCCGCTGGCACCATGCAATCGTGCGATACTTTTTGATTCGGCTTTTTGCCACCATCATTATAGTAACAGAAAGGTTCTGCTTCCAAATCCGCACGCGTCAGCGCCTTGTTCGGATTCCAATCCTTTTTCGTTATGTAATATTTCCACTCTCTTGTTGCGTGCTGAGCAGTAAGATGCCATTTAAACGTATTTTTACCTGTTTGCAACGTTACTTTTTGCCAGCGGTCTGCTGTTTGCTCATAAAGCTCTTTAAAAATACCGCCACCTGTAATTTCGCCATCCTTAGGTCCACCCTTAGGGAATTGGCCAAGCGCTTCAATGCTTTGCGGTTCGTATTGAACAGCGCCGCATTTCACGTTAATAGCCTGCTTACACATTACAGCACGGCTGTTTGGCGATTCAATAAAACCGTGCGCGGATGCCTTCTCGGCAAATCCTAGCGAGCTAATTCCTAACAAGACGAGCATACCGCATGTGATAAGCAGCGGCGAAACCTTTACCTTAGTCAACATGCTTTTCAAAACATGTTGTGTGTTAAACGAATTAAAATTATTCAAATCATTAACCTCCTAGTCAATTCAACGCTATTTGCGATTATTTAGATGATCATGTAATTATGGCTTAAACTCTGATCATCAATGTTATGTAAACTTCAATCGCCTCCTTACAAATGTGATTATATTACAAAAAAGGTGGATTTGATTTAGTTCGATATCACTATATTTATGTCACCTTATCATTATTTTTTTGCTGCTACTTTGACATTGTCACGTTTCCAGTCATATTTTCATATTTTCATAGGCAGTTCGGATTATTTTTCATTCATCGTGCACATCGTAACGAAAAATTAAATTTTTCTTATTTTTCCGAACTGAAAATAGGTATTTGTGCCCATGCAAATTTTTACCTTTTATATGTAATATATAGGGTGCTTATCCCTTGGTTTTTAATGGTTTGTAAGCAAATGAAAGGGGTGGTTGTTTTCCGGTTACTTTCAATGTTGCAACGCTAACTCAGCTCTTATTCAACGGTACGATTTCACACGATTGTCTGCATCATGTTGAGCGCTCTCTCGTTTTTCCGAAATTCATTTGGACAAGGAGGCCACAACTTGAAAAAGCACTCTTACCGCAAACTTTTAGCCAGCTTACTTAGTACGACTTTGGTGGCTAGTCTCATCTTCCCTGCTCTTTCGTCTGCCGAAGCGACACCTGCTTCCGATCAACGTAGTCCACTCGCCGATACGAGGACGACACCTCTCTTTGGACAACATTCTGACCACCGTTCTCTCTACTTAACGTCCTTGCTGGACACTAACCAGCCCCTTAATTTTGTGCCACTCTCAAGTGGAACTGACCTGATTACCGTCATTGTTGAACTGCACCATGAACCCGTAAAAGTGATGGAATCCAAAGCCAAACAGAGTAAAATCGCGGTGCCTGACAATTATGCTGCACAGTTCGCCCTAGAACAAACGACATTTAAAGACGCGCTTAAAGAGCGACTGAACTTGCAAGTCCAGCATGAATTTACACAAGTACTTAATGGCTTCTCATTGAAAATAGCAGCCAATCAAGTCCAGAAACTGCTTGATCTGCCTGGTGTTAAAGCCATACATCCAAATGAAGAGTTTAAAACACTTCCAATTGAAGCGCCTGCTGAAGAAGCCGATACGATTACCCCCTTCATGGATAAGAGCTCGAAACATATCGGTGCACAATCCTATTGGAACAGTGGATTTAAAGGCAAAGGCATTCGTATCGGAGTAATCGACACGGGCGTAGATTACAATCATCCGAGCTTAAAAGGTGCGTACAAGGGCGGCAAAGATTTTATTGACTTTGATGATGATCCCTTTGAAACAAAGCCTGACCCAAAACAGCCGCGTGCTGAAACCGACCATGGCACACATGTTGCGGGCACGATTGTAGGGCGAGGCGACCCTAACAACCCGAATAGCCCGACTGGCTGGGTACAAGGGGTTGCACCCGAAGCTGATTTATATGCATACCGCGTACTTGGCCCTTTTGGCAGCGGTACAACCGAAAGTGTTATTTTAGGAATTGAGCAATCCGTTAAGGATGATCTGGACATTATTAACCTGTCATTAGGTTCATCCTTGAACTTCCGCTACTCACCAACGTCTAAAGCCGTGAACAATGCGGTGTTAGCCGGAGTTACGACCGTCGTTGCCAACGGAAATGCAGGACCGCGCGAAGCGTCCGTAGGAAGTCCTGGTAACGCAGACTTAGCTATCTCTGTCGGTGCCTCTACCTCACCAACGGATGTGGATGTGTTTCGTGGGGCTAAAGCCTCAACTTTATACCCAATAAAATTTCGGAATTCTTCCGATTTGGCCAAAAGCAAACCGTTGCAGGTCATTTTCGCCCAAAATGGTAGTGTGAAGGACTATGAAGGCAAAAATGTAAAAGGCAAGCTCGTGCTCGTATCCCGTGGCG
Organism: Paenibacillus sp. 481; assembly: GCF_021223605.1. NCBI lineage: Bacteria > Bacillati > Bacillota > Bacilli > Caryophanales > Paenibacillaceae > Paenibacillus > Paenibacillus sp. 481. The sequence continues at coordinate 4,923,138 of NZ_CP075175.1, read as the reverse complement.
CTATAGACTACAACGATCTAGCTAAAAACGCCACCGCAGCGGGTGCGGCAGCACTGCTTGTACACAATAATGACCCTGGGGATTTTCGAGGTCATTTAGCGAGTAATGGAAATTCCGTGCCGACGTACAGTATTTCCTTACAAGCCGGCCAACAGTTGAAAAAGGAGTTAGATGCAGGCCTGGCTTCGCTAACATTTGAAACGCACAAAGAAGCCGACCAACTCGCAAGATTCAGCTCACGCGGCCCTGCATTACCCGACTATCAAATTAAGCCTGACATTGTTGCACCTGGGGTAGCCATTCGTTCGTCTGTCCCTGCTTGGGACAATAACTACAAAAATGCTTATGCAGAATTCGGCGGGACTAGTATGGCCGCACCTCACATTGCTGGAGCTGCAGCGCTCGTACTGAACAAAGCTTTAGCTGAGCATAATTTCCTTTCACCGGATGAAATTAAATCGTTGCTGATGAATACAGCTAAACCACTTGAAAGTCGACAAGGCAAGGTGCTTTCTATTACCGACCAAGGTGCTGGCCGAATCGATTTGACAAAAGCTAGCGAAAGCCCTGCTACCGCTTATGCTCATTCTGTCACAACCGCAACGTATGGCCAGCAAGCGGAAGATTATTATTCGGGAAGTGTCTCATTTGGGCATGTCGATGCTGGGGCAACGATTACGAAGCACGTTATCTTGCAAGACCTTGCTGGAGAAAGTCAGGAATACACCGTGGAAGCCACTTCATTACATCATTCCTCCATCGTGCCAAAGCCTAATAAATCTCATTATACGGTGCGGGCTGATGAAGATGTCGAGATAAAACTATCCCTACATGTCCCTAAAGACGCGGCGGATGGCGTGTACGAAGGATTCATTACGCTAACCGATGAATATAGCGGCGATTCCATCCAACTGCCATACACCGCTTATGTGGGCGACAAGTACGCACTTGCTCCGATCAAACAATTGCGTTTTTCTCCGTCTATTTTCTCGCCTAACGGGGATGGAGAGAATGATTCTTCAAGTATCTCGTTTACAGCGTACTCAAAAGTGAATGGTTTTTCACTTTCTGTACAGAACGCCGTGTATGGCGATTTAGGCCATATCTACCATAATCCAAATCCAACATTGCCGGACACTTACCAAGTTAACAATTGGAAAGGCACAGCCACGAAGGATAACAATCAAGTTGAACTTCCAGACGGACAACATGAAGTCGTTCCTGTGCTACATCGCAATAATGTGAAGCTGTTTGACGAAAGCAGAAAAGTGATTATTGATCGTCAAGCTCCACAGTATGTGCTAGATGCACCAAGCGCTAGAAACCATCCACAAGACCCGACAAAAGCAATCATTTCAGGTAAAATCCAATCCGATCTTTTGTTGGATATTTACAAAAATTTCCCTAAGAACTTTTTTATTGGTGCTAATGTGATCGTGAAGATCAACGGCAAAAATGAAAGATACAACGGCACCATACAAGAAAACGGACAGTTCTCGATCGTCGTACCTCGTGTCGTAGACAACAATGAATATGCACTGTTCGTGTATGACTACGCAGGGAACGGCATCATCAAACCGGCCCAACTATTAAAATACGATAGCTCGCTGACTGCCTCCGAGCATGCAGCAATCGAAGTCGAGCAAGCTAATCTGCTTCCTAATACAGTTGGCCCGATTGCATTGAACACAGAAGTCTACTCTGGTTCTAGAGCTGCCGTTGATGTCAAATACTCAGTCACAGACGCGGTATACGCCGCTAAATTTACCGTAACGCACGACGCTAGATTGACACTTGCGAGTATCGAGCCAAGCGTCCAGCTCGCTGTTTACGGTCCGTCACCTACTAGACATCCAGATGTTATTTTAGCTGGCGGTAAAAAACAATTCACCTATGACATTAACTTTACAAAAGGCGGTTTTAAAGGAGCAGGCTCTTTAGCTCAGCTCACTTTCCAAACATCAAATGAAGGTACGTACCCCATTGAGCTGACACAAGTACAGCTGCTGAATGAGGCCAAAAAACCGCTGCCAATTAAGACGTTGGGCCCTGCAAATGTAACTGTTAAGCGCACGTACACGCCTAGACCTGATCGCCGCTCTGATTCAGGCGGGAGTTCATCAAGAGCTACGACTACGTCAACAACTTCACCTACAACGGTGCTGAAAGTCCGGACTGGGAATTTGACTGAAGTGAAGGAGTCTGGCAAGACGAACGCGAAGCTGGCGGTTGACTACAACGTATTGAATGCACAGTTGAAAAATAAAGATGTGAAACAAGCGCAACTTGATGTGTCTGACGTTAAATTCAATAAATACAATCAAGTTGAAATTCGTGTGGGAAGCGCGATAACAAAGTTATTGACGCAATCGAATAAAGATTTATTGCTTAGCGGCGATGGCTTCGAAATCGTAATCCCGATCGCAGCTCTCCCTGAATTAATCGGAGCGGACGGTCTCACGCTTACGCTATCTCTTACAGATAAGGACAGCAAACTCAGCTCAGCTGACATTCAGCAAAGCGCAGCAGCGCTCACGATTCGTGCAGCGAAGTCATTAAAAGAGCCGCTTAAAACACCGCTGCTCGTTGCCCTGAAAGTGCAAGCTGATGCAAGGGATGCGTTAAAGGTCGGTGCTTACACGCAAGCTCAAGCTCTAGCCCAACCACAAGCTACTGCAACACCTGCTACTACAGCAACTAAAGTTGCCGACAAAGCAACAGGTGTATGGACCTACCTCGAAGCAGGAACGAAAGCAAAAGATAGCTATTTACGTTTCAAAGCGTATCAGTACGGTACTTACACGTTAGCGAAATACAGCAAGACGTTCTCGGATATTTCGTCGCACTGGGCAAAAGCAGAAATTGAAGTCATCGCAGCCCATCATTTGCTGAAAGGTAAACACCAAGAAAGTACGTTTTACCCGAATGATAAGTTGACGCAAGCGGAGTTTGCAGCACTGCTTGATCGCTTGCTCGGTACAGGTGTAACGTGGGAACAGCGTAGTAAAGACAGAGGTGCTCACGATGCGATTACACGTGAACAAGTCGTTGTCAAACTGGGTGAAGCATTGAAGGCTGATTTCACCAAAGTGAGCCGCAGCGTGAATTTTAGTGATAAAGACAGCATTTCAACTGCATCGCAAAGCGCTGTCGCTTATGCGGTGAGCAGTGGCTTTATCCGCGGAACACATGACAACAAGTTCAACCCGCAAGGCATATTAAGCCGTGCCGAAGCAGCCGTTCTCTTGTATCGTGTGCTGCAATCGTTACAGCAAAAATAGTGCTTAACTAACCGCGTACAACAAATTAACGGCCGTGTTCATCGGTATCATACCAATGAAACGGCCGTTAATTGATCGTAATCTCATGTATTCTTTGATAGTCAAATGACACTAGGCTATAGCGAATATTCGCATATTGCCTATGTACAGACATGTTAAAACTCTGACTTAGGCTTGCGTGGTTGAGGCTTCACTTTATTTTGCACAGCTGGCAAGTGTTTCATGCTTCTCAGCATTGGACCTTTACACATTGGGCAGTTGCTTTGCTCTTCACCTACAAACTCATCTCTGATCCAAACTTTACAGTCAGCATTTTTGCATTTTAAAATTTTCGTAAGTAACAATTTCGGTGGTGTGTCATGACTAGCTGCCAAATTCATTACATCCCTTTCATCAAAACAATCATAAGCAGTAACGACTAATATACCATTTAACTTTATCCGAAGTCAAAAGATTTGATTCAGAAACAACAACTATATTTTTTGAATGGAAAAAAAAGAGTGTTTTAGCTCACTCGGCTGCATAGCCTTACAATCCACTCTTTTAAATCGACTAACCTCCAATGTAGCGGTTTGGTGTCCGTACCTACGACAATGATAGGAACGTGGGAGTCCTGCTTATGCAACGAACCGTGTCCTCCACCATTCACATGTGTCGGTGATCCTTCCCCGACGAATTCATAGCCAGGCTTGGCAGTTACGACCAGAAAAGAACCGTCGTGGGAATGTAAGGCACTGTACAGTCGCGCGAGCGCATCCGGATAGTTACCGTAATGAATTTGTCGCATATGCTGTACGTCGTTATTTTGCCCATGCCCCCTTTGACCTTTTTCGTGATTAGCTTCTCTTCCATCAACACGAATATCCAATAGTCCGGTATTTCCCTCTAAGCTCCATCGCTGCCCGTAGCTGTCCTTGTAAGGACCGTTTGGACGAAAGATTAGCCGTTTGCTGACCGACGTAGCTGCTGACAGGCCAGCTTTTTCAGTTGACTTCAATCCTGACTCACCCGCTACAACATGAACATGCTCACCTTCCTTCCACGCAATCACATCAATACGCCCTTCCCGCTGCATATGACGAGCTAATTGCGCGAGTGGAAGCTGCTGCTGCTTATTCACAGCATAAATATACGCCATCCGTTCATTTACCGCGGCTACAATTTGACTGTCTGTATGGATCAGTTTCCCTGGACTGACAATGTGGTAAGGCTTTACGACATCCCGTACATCAATAAGCGCTTTCTTGCGGTCTTTGTCGATATGAGTCTGACCGGAGTCACCTAGTACAATCCAGATGTGCTGCTGCATAGCTTCATCCCATGAGCGAAACGCGGACAGCATGCTTTGCAACTGGCGGTCGGCTTTTTCGATGCCTTCCAACGCTTGAGGCCCATCCTTATGTACCCGATGATCGTTATCTGGAAAATAGACGACCGCTAAATCAGGATTGTGCCCTTGCTTACGCAGATGCAACCACTCCTCTGTCGAAAACCGATCATTCAGCCCATAGCTTTGCCACGGCTTGGCATTACGTCCATTTGCGGGATTCATTTGCGATAATGAAGCTAAAGATAGCCATTTCGGAGCGAGTGTCGTCCAGCTGTCGGCTATGCCTGTCGTGCCTGCCACCGCTTTAGGTAAATACAGCTTATGCGCTTTATTACCACGATACACTAAGGCGTTGATTGAGGCCGAAGTTTTTCCAGACGCATGAAGTTGCTCATGGATCGTCTGCACTTGTTTGTTTAAATGAGTGTTATTTAAATGGAAAATACCGTCCTCAAGTACTTGCTTTAAACCTTGCTTCACACTCTCCCCTAGTCCTGTTCCATAATTAATAACGCGGTTCTCTCGTTGGCTGTACCAAATTAAACCTGGAATATGGTGCGAATTCGGATTTTTTCCTGTGAAAAGGGTACTATCTACGGTTACCGACATCGTTGGAAATGCACTAACTGCCTGCGGGACATAGTAACCTTTTTTAATCATATACGCCAGTGCTGGAGCACGGCCTTGGTTGATTGCCTCTTGCAGCGGCTTGTCCATCAAAGAATCAATAATAAGCAGTACGACTTTGTTCGTCCTGCTAAGATTTGAAATCGTGCTGCTATTGATGCGTGGCTTTGATTGAGATTGCTGTGTATAAGAGCAGCCTGAAACATTTGCGAACAATACCGTTACTAACATAATAACTACGAGATACACCGTAAATGCCCATCTTGTCATCCCTTTGTTGCCTCCACTGTTTACGTTCGTTGTGTTAGTATGTGGCGGTGAAGTTGAAATCATGCAAAAGACGTGAACGATTCGTCCATGACTTCCGCGGTACGGTGCTCATGGTTCTGTTCACGTCTTGTACAGTCTGCATGCGCAAACATGCTAGGTTTTTTTAATAATGTGGCGTCACTTTTCTATGCTGTTGCAGCCATTTGTCGATGCCGAACGGATGAATCGTGAATGCATCGTAAAAGGCAGCTTCCCGCGCAGAAAGTGGAACAAAATGAGATAGCTGGAGACTCGGTTCTAAAAAAGTGTTGTCTCTGATTGAGAGATCCGACGTGCTGCTGGGGGACGAAGAAACGTGGATTTCAAGTGAGATGGTCGGCTTGTCGCTTACAATTGGTAAACTTACAATCGGTATTACAAGCTCAAACTTCCCTTGGGGGATCGTAAAGGAAGAGACATGGTCGCCGCTTAACACAACGTGACATGTTCTTGCTTCCGCATCATTATGACCATGTATGGCAAAGGCATGTAGTGGGTTCTCTTGATCATGTTGAATGTGAAAATACCACCTATCAGGTACCGGGCAATTAGCCTTTACGTTAGCATATTGTATAGCAGGAGATGTACCAAATATGTCATCCTTTTTTAAATGATGTACTAAGCCAACAGCTCCTTGTTCACGATGAAACATGACATAATAATGAATCCAAGTATTTGATATGGCTCCGTAAAACGCCTTCGACGTTCTAAAAATTTCAGTTATTCCTACTGTTCCAAATTGCGTGTGTCCCTTTGCTTCCTGATGAATCCGATGATTTGCCCAGAGCTCATTGATGTAACCGATTAAATGCTGTTTACCGATTCGTATCCATAAATTATAGTCCATGCAAAAATCGTACGATTCATCAATGCCGCCAACATCAATGAGCGTCTGCTTACGTAAAAATGCAGCGGGTTGGCAAATCGAACAAATCTCAAACATCGTACGTAAATCATAAGGTTGAACGTCAAAGGAGTGCACGAAGGCATTACGCTCATTAATGACGTTGGCGTTGCCGTATACCATGCTCCAATGAGGGTGGGTGTGCAACGCGTGAACGGCCTTGCGAACAGCTCCAGGAAGATACGTATCGTCAGAGTTGAGCCAGCCAATGATGTCACCTTTGGCCATGGCAATCCCTTTATTAATCGCATGGGATTGCCCGCGATCACGTTCAGATACATACGTAAAACGCCGATCTTTTTGTCGATAGTACTCCAGTATGCTTATTGTATCATCTGTAGATCCACCATCTATGACGATACACTCCAAATTCGGATAATCCTGATTCAAAATGCTGTCGAGCGTGTACCGGATAAATTGGGCTTGATTGTATGAAGGCGTGATAATACTCACTAACGGATAGCGACTCATAAAATAGCTCCCTCCATCAACTTTTTACGTATTAAGCGCTAACGATTATGATGTAGAGCGATGGTTCGTATACCATGAAATGGTCTGTTCCAGTCCTGTTAGCAGCGAAGTCCTAGCCTTAAATTGAAATCGTGTTTCTGCCATCGATGTATCGAGGCAACGTCGCGGCTGACCATCTGGCATATCTGTATTCCATGTTATGATACCTGTATATCCTGTGAGCACTTTGATCCATTCAGCTAGATCACGAATACGGATTTCTTGTCCCGTTCCAATATTGACCGGCTCAGCGCCCTCATAGTGTAAGGACGCTAATACAATCGCCTCGGCCGCATCCTCAACATACAGGAACTCTCGCGTCGCATTTCCTGTTCCCCATAATGTAACTTCTGCGTCACCTCGTTCTCTCGCCTCGATACATTTGCGAATTATCGCAGGAATCACATGTGAAGACTGCAAGTCAAAGTTATCACCGGGCCCATACATATTAACAGGCAATAAATAAATCCCATTTAGCCCATACTGCTGCCTGTAAGCTTGCGCTTGAACGAGCATCATTTTTTTCGCGAGCCCGTAAGGTGCATTGGACTCCTCTGGATAACCATTCCATAGATCCGTTTCTTTGAACGGAATGGAGGCGTGTTTCGGATAGGAACAAATCGTACCGATCGCTACAAATTTTTCGATATGATGCAATCGCGACTGCTCCAGCAGTTGTGTTCCCATCATCAGATTATCGTACAAAAAAGACCCTGGATTTCGTAGATTTGCCCCGATCCCACCTACTACTGCTGCTAAATGAATCACCATTTCCGGTTTCCATGCATGAAACATGGCTATAATGTCAGCTTCTTTGCGCAGATCAAATTGTGTGCTTCGCGGGACATAGACTTTCGTACAACCATGCTGCTTTAGTAGGTGTACCACTTGTTGGCCTAGAAAGCCCGCACCGCCTGTAACAACGATACGCATACTGGCTATGTCCATCCAGACACCTGCTTTCCTCCATTTCTATCTACTATAGTTTATGAGAAATAGCTCAGTTGTTCACGGCAGTAGTTCAACCACGATACTCAACACCGTACAAATATTTTATCGCACGCAGCGAATTACCGAATGATGTTGATCATCTACAATTTGATATTTGAAATTAAGTCCAATATTGAGATCTTAAACAAGCTTCAACGATAACGCCTATGCATATTATGGAATCAGCTAAACTCATGTAGAGTGCTGGAATATGTGATCACTTGCGATCGTACATCAACTGTACATACATGAATGAGAGGAGCGAAGATAAAGATGCCCGCAACGATAACGGGAACCGTATTTAATGACTTGAATCATAATGGGCAATTTGACGCTGGAGAACCCGGAATACCGAATGTCTTTGTTGTTTTATTTAGTAACGCGGGTGGAACTTGCTCGTCTACGCAAACGGATGCCAACGGTAATTATAGTTTTTCTATTGCGGTTGCAGGTACGTATACGGTTTATGAGCCTGTAGCTAACCCAGGAGCCACTTGCCCACCTACAACTTTTACACAACCTAGTGGATTTACGATGTCAAATGGCCCGCGGAAACTAACCATAACCGTAACCGCAGCACAGGTGAGTGGAAATGCCACTATTGCGAATCAAAATTTCAGTCATGACACGGTCAACAATCCGCTATTCTGTAGTACAACAATGATTCAATTTTCCGGTAGACCTTCATCTTGGTTTAACATTAACCTTGTAACAGGTACAGCCATTCTCCAAGGTACGGTTAATCCACCTCTAGACATAAATGCTATCGGATACAATACATTGGATAATTACATTTATGGATATGATCAGACTACTAACCATATCATTCGTGCAGATAGCAGCGGAAATGTGACCACTTTATCCCCGCTGCCACCTGGATTACCTGCGGATATTTATAATGTAGGCACTTTTGATTTGAACGGATTTTTGTATATTTTCGTAAATAATGGAACAAGATTTTATGTGGTGGATCTACGGCCAAATTCTGCAACTTTTTTGAAACTCGTTAATCCTGCAAATGGATTTCAAGAGCAGACCAGTAATTTTGGTATTGCCTTAAGCAGAGCAGCAAATATTAGTGATTGGGTATATCGAAAAGCGGATGGAAATTTATACGGGGTTGCACCTACAGGCCCTGTACAGAGAATCGTCCCTACAACGGGAGCGGTCAGCAACATAACGACAACCCCACTTGTTACGAGTACCTCCTTTGGTGCAATGTCAATCGATTCCACCGACACCATATACGCCATTTCTAATAACAATGGAGTCATTTATAGATATACGGTTGTTGGTAATAACGCAACCGTGTCACCATTCTCCACAACGGTCACCACTTCATTTAATGATGCAACGATGTGCCAACTGGCAACAGTAAATGTAGACTTTGGTGATGCGCCTGATACGGCTGCTGGAAATGGACCGAACAATTATTCGACCTTACTCGCTAACAATGGACCCCGACACCAGCTAACCAATCGACTGTTTCTAGGAACTCAAGTTACGGCCGAAGCAGATGCTTTTCAAAATCCTACTGCTACAGGCGATGATATTTCAAAAGGTATTCAAGATGATGGCTTAATCGTACCTCTTCCAACTATTCCGATCGATGCAACCAGTTATTCGTTAAATGTAACAGTAACCAACAATACAGGAATTGCTGCCAATTTATATGGATGGGTTGATTTTAATGATGATGGCATATTCCAAGCCAATGAAGCCTCACCTGTTCAGATTGTACCTTCACAAGCTGGAACGCAAACGGTTCCGATCACATTTTCGGTTCCTTCAGGTGTAACGTTATCTTCAGGTCAGACCTTTGTAAGACTAAGACTCACAACGAATAATCTTGTCAATCAAAATACGATTCCAACTGCAGAAGATACGAGAAGTTTAGGACCGGCATCAGATGGAGAAGTCGAAGATTACATTGTACAAATTGCTGCGCCAGCGGTGCTCACGCTGACCAAATCAGCATCTTCGCCCACAGCGTTTCCGGGAGACGTTGTGCTGTATACGTTCACCGTAACGAATCCAGGTAGTGTTACCTTGACGAACGTGCGCATTGAAGACTCATTGCTTGGATTGATCGATACATTATCCAGCTTGGATCCAGGGGCTACTATCAGTCTGAATGTTCAATTTATCATCCCGCCGGGCACGCCTGCTGGAACCGTCATTAGCAATACAGCAACCGCTACCTCCGATCAGACGGCTCCTATTATCGATACCACCCAAGTTACGGTGCTGGCGAGCTTCAGTCTGGCCGTTACGAAAACGGCGAACCAAATTGCTGTCGCGCCCGGCGATTCGCTTACCTATACAATTACGGTAACCAATACATCTAACGCTCCAGTCACGAATGTAACGGTAACAGACGCGTTAATCGGTTTTTCCCAAGTCATTCCTTCGTTGAACGCCGGACAATCTCAAACGTTCTTGGTGCCTTTCACGGTGCCTCCTGGAACAGCTGCCGGAACCGTGTTCACGAACGAAACGGTCGCCACTTCCAACGAGACTGCTCCTGCATCCGATACGGCGACCATCATCGTTACGCCGATTCCGAACGTATTTATTTTCAAAAACGTCAATCCGCAGATCGCCGCGCCAGGAGATACGGTGACCTACACGATTACAGTCTCAAATCCGGGTAATCAGACGCTAACGAACGTGAGAATTGTCGATCCGACGCTGAACATCGATCAGACGTTTGATGCGTTGAACCCCGGAGACTCGATTATTATCACGCAGCCGTTCATCGTTCCTTTAACCGCGATGCAAGGTGACACCCTCGTGAACGTATCAACCGTGACGACGAATCAGACTGGGCCGGGGCAATCCAATGCGGTTGTGACAGTCATTAGCGCACCGGATATTTCGGTAACAAAATCGGTCTCACCTACACAGGCAGCTATTGGTGACACCGTTACCTATACGTTTATCGTGACGAACACAGGTAATACGCCCTTGTCGAACGTGCTGCTATCCGACTCACTGCTCGGACTTAGTCAATCGATTGGCACGCTTGCCGCAGGAGAATCCCAAACCGTTAATTTCCCGTTCGTCGTTCCGAGCACAAGCGCCAATCCTTTCGTCAATACCGTGACTGCAACGGGCATTTCCGGTACGCAGATAGTACAGGACAGCGACTCTGCTTCCCTTGTATTGTTGCTTCCCAGCTTTACCGTAACCAAATCCGTTGATCAAGCGCAAGCCAATCCGGGAGATACGGTATTTTTCACGATTACGGTCATCAACACCGGTGGCGTCACATTGACCAATGTCGTTATCTCCGATCCAGTGCTGTCGTTCCTTAACACGATTCCATCGCTCGCGCCAGGTGCAAGCGTGATCGAAACGATCCCGTTCATCATTCCGGACGATGCGGTGGCTGGCTCGAGCTTTAGCAACGTCGTTACCGTGACCCCAACAGAAACCGGGCCACAGCAAGGAACGACAACGGTAACGGTGAACGACGTTCCCGCGATCACACTGACCAAGACGCCAGATCGGGACAATGCGCTACCGGGAGACACGATCACATATACCATTACAGTCACTAACACGGGTAATATTCCATTGACGAACGTTATTGTCAGCGACGTGCTGCTCGGTCTAAGCGTCACTATCCCTGCGCTGGCAATCGGCCAATCGCAAAGCTTCACACCTACGTTCACCGTCCCTGCGGGAACGCCTATCGGTACCGTCATCACGAACGTTAGCACTGTCGTTTCCGACCAGACCACATCAGTGGAAGCAACGGCTAAAGTTCTAATCAATCCATTGCCGCCGGAATTGACGGTCGTGAAGACGCCAGACCGCGTAACTGCCGCTCCAGGTGATACGGTTACGTACACGATCACGGTGACCAATCCGGGTACCGTCATATTGACCAACGTCGTATTGAGCGACGATACACTCGGCATCTCTCAATCGATCGATACACTTAATCCGGGAGAAAGCCAGCCGTTCACGTTTTCTTTCATCATTCCTACTGGCACACCGAACGGTTCCGTTATTACGAATGTAGCGGTGGCCATATCGGATCAAACCAATCCCGAACAAGGCACTGCATCAGTAACGGTTGACCCGAGCCCAAGCTTGCAAGTGACCAAAACGCTCAATCCAACGCAAGCCGTACCGGGCCAAACGGTAACGGCAACAATCTTAGTACAAAATACGGGCAACGTCGATTTAACGAATGTCGTCATCACGGATCCGACGCTGAATTTCCGCTCTGTCATTCCGTCCTTAGCTGCCGGATCAATGATTTCCATTCCGATTCTTTTTGTGATACCTAACGTACCAGCAGGAACCGTATTGACCAATACCGCTACTGCATCTTCCGATCAAACAGTTCCGACATCTGCAACGGCATCGCTTACCGTGCTGCCAATGATCCAAGAATTAAGCTTGCTTAAACAGGTCAGTCCATCCGTTGCATCACCTGGCGACACCGTTACGTTTACGTTCGAAATTCGTAATACATCGAACGCGCCACTTACCAATTTACGATTCATAGACGATTTACTCGGTATCGATAAGACAGTTGACTTTATTCCAGCAGGGCTCTTCATAACGCTGTCTCGTACGTTTACGATACCTGCTAACACGCGTGGTGGAACCGTAATTGTGAATACGGCGGTAGTAAGCTCCGCTGAGACCGCACCGGTTACCGCAACGGCTCAAGTCACGGTGCCTGCCAATCCAAGTCTTACAATCAGCAAGACGGTCTTTCCACCTGTCGCATTCCCTGGGGAAATCGTATTTTTCCGCGCGGAAGGTATCAATACTGGCAATGTACCGCTAGTGAATCTTCGCTACTCTGACCCGCTGCTCGGTATAAGCGGGACCATCGTGTCACAGGATGTCGGAGTTGTCTTATCGCTAATCATTCCGTTTACCGTGCCACCTACCGCGATTCCTGGAGAAAAGATAGTCAATACGGCACTGGTTGATTCAGCTCAGACCGGATCACTAAGCACGTCGGCATCCGTCAATGTCGCAGCCCTTCCAATTACCATCACGAAAAAAGCAGAGGCCAAACAAATATTCGTCGGTGATACGGTCAGATTCACGATCACAGTAGCCAATACGAGCAACATTGCAGCTAACAATGTCGTACTCAACGATTTATTACAGCAGGGCACGACATTCGTGCCACATAGCGTAAAGATTGACGACCACCGCGTTCCGGACGCTAATCCGGAGAATGGTATTCCGCTTGGAATTGTAGCTCCCGGCCAGTCGATTCAAGTTTCGTTCAAAGTGAAGCAAACGTTTTTGCCGCCTAGTGGAAAATTGCTTAATCGAGCTTCTATTAGCTTCCAGCTAGCTAATTTGCCCCAAAGGTTTACATTAAACTCCAACATCGTGGCCATAATCGTGGAAGAGCATCAAGAGTAAATGGTAGAAGGAGGAAACTATGTGGGTAGCCTCCTCCCTTTTACAATAGTGTGCATATAGGTCCGCATATGTCGATTTCAAAAGGTAAATAAAAGGTTAAGTCAGGTGAATACAGACTGTTCAGACGATTCAGAATGATTAAGATGATTTGCCCTTTCGCTTCCCAGTCGGGAGTTGGAAGGGCATTTTTTTGTCTTCATGTTATGAGCAACAAACAAGTTGTTCACGGCAACCGTTTCATTTCGATGTACAATAACGTGCAACACCGTGTACAGTAACGTGCAATACCGTATAAACAATTTGCTAATTTGTCCAAGACATCCATTTTTGTAGATCATATATTAAATTGCTAACTAGATATGAAAGGGAGGGTGTAACAGCATGTCGCTAGTTACCGATAAACCTATGCGTATTCAGTTGATGCAACAGCATGACATCAGCTTCGTGCTAGATGTGGGTGCCAACATCGGTCAATACGCGCTGGGGCTGCGCAATTACGGTTATGAAGGCATGATCGTCTCCTTCGAACCGTTGGAGAACGAATTCAAACAGCTGCACAGCACGGCTCAAGCAGATGAAAAATGGGTCTGCTATAACACTGCGCTTGGCAACGCAGATACAATTACAGAATTGAATGTAGCTGGAAATTCTTACAGCAGCTCCGTTCTACCTATGTTAAAGCTGCACGTGGACCATGCACCTGAGTCAGCCTATATCGGTACACAAAAAGCGCATATGTGTCGCTTGGACACTTTGCGCGATCAATTGCTCGGTAATTGGCATTCTATTTATATGAAGGTAGATGTCCAAGGTTACGAGCTAGAGGTCATTAAAGGCGCACTTCGTACCCTACCGATGATTAAGTTTATCGAATTGGAGCTGTCGCTTCACCCCCTATATCAAGGCCAGCCACTGTTTCTAGAGATGCGAGACTATATGCATTCGCTTGGGTATGAATTTATTTATTCAGAAGAAGGATTCAAAAGCTCTGATTCGTCTGAAATTTTACAAATTGACGGCATATTCGTACAACGCCAACTTTCATAAAAGGAGGCTAGCCTGTTGCGAATCATCCAACTGTTGTGTGCAGCTATGTTGTTACCCGATACTGAATTTGTAAAAACGATATCTGTTCAACTAAGAAATAGAGAGCCGTACGAGGATGAAATGACGCACTACTTAAGTAGCTTGTCATCTGGTGTGTCACGTATCGATTATATCGTCGATATTGTACTAAGCATGGAGAGCAGAGTCGTATATGATAGCCCGTATGTACACGGGGAAGAACCAACCGTAGCGAATATTTTTCGGAATACGATCACCTACTTCCCTGAACAACTGGTACACACGTTATTTCGAGAGCTGCTGTGCCGCGAACCCGAGCAAGAGGAATTCATCTTATACGAACACGCGGTAGCAAACGGGTTAAGTCCGGTCGAGATGTTCGCGTATATGGTACAAAGCGCAGAGTGTAAATCTTTGCTCGAATCCGGTCACAGCAATCCTGTGGCCGAACGATTGAAGCTCTATTACGTCGGGTAATAGAATGAGGCGTCATCGCAATCGAAACAGCAGAACTCCCGAGCGATTTACCGCTCGGGAGTTTAAAGAGAAGACTACGCCCGACGATTATCGTGACCAGCTTCTCCATTGCATCTGCTTAGTTTACATATACTTCAGACAGTTCATAATTTGTACCACCATTCTTCGTTACACAAAACTCGAAGTATGCATGAACGCCACTGAATGCATGCCAATCTTTAGGATAATACTTATAGGAGAAGCTTTGGCGGAATTGATCTTTTTTGCCAACATAACTAACTTCCACTTGCTCTAGCGTGGCCGCTTTCAACCCTTTTGCATATTCAGCCACTTTTTCCTTTGTATTAGCAGCAACGACTTCGTCTACTTTCTTTTTGAACTTGTCTTTAAAATGCTGACGTCCGTAACGAATTGGGGAGTCCGAATACTTATCGGCTGCAATCTGATCGATATATTCATCGAACTTCTTCGTATTGCCTGTCTCCAGCGCCTCACCGTATATTTTAATAAGTGTTACGGCATGCTCACGCATTTTTTTCGTCGTCTCTTCTTTACTTTCCAACTTAATAATTCCGCTCGTTGCTGGAAGTTCTACAGGTTTCACAGCAGCTCCACCTGTTGTTGCGGAAGCTTTACCCGTATTAATCGTAATCTTCTGCGCAGCATTATCCCATTTAATGTCCGCGCCTACTGCTTCAGCTACTGACCTTGCAGGTAAATAGTTAGTACCTTTATATACAATTGGTGATAGCTTCCCACCATTAGGATTCTGAGGCGTCCACGCCTTGCCATCTACCTCGAATTTAATATCATGATTGAGAACCGCTGTAATTTTCTCGATACCTGTTGAAGCAAATGCCGCAACCGTTCCCGAAATTAAACCTACCGATACGAGTGATGCAACGAACACTGATTTTTTCATTTTGACTATTTTCATAGATGTTTGACTCCCCTATTGTAAAGTTTAAATGCCGTGCCGTTTCTATTATTTTTATATCTAAACATACATATTGTGCGATAACTCACGCCTCATTTCAAGTATTTTCCTTATTTTTGATCCTTTTGTCCTAGTCCTTTGTTCATCTCTACTGGAAATCTTGTTTCTTTTTCCGTGCGAATAGAAATAAATCAAATAAAAATGTAAGCGCTTCACCTCATTGGCACAGTAGTTGAACAATTCATTAAAATTCAACTTAATATGCAACCTCGCTTAATGTAAGAACAATATCTAAATATAAAACAAAATTCGACAACATTTTTTCACAAATTAGTACAATTATTAATAAAAAGGCTAATAACTCCGTTGAACTTTGCCGATAATAGATAAAACTTGTCGAGAACGCCATCTAGCCCTCTAGTAAGTGATACTTCGAATTAGAATCTTTGCAGCCTACATTCGAGGTGATCTCGCGTAGAGACAGATGTTATTAATTAAAGCGATTCCATTCCATGTAGACGATGAAAGGCGGTGAGAAGCACACAAATACGCTGGAATTATTATTACTGAAAATGAAATGGAGGCGAATTTATGTATTCGCGGCTTCCTTCGTGGAGCAATAAAATGATGCATGTAAAATGGTTTACGGATGATAAAGACTGGAATCCGATGCCCATTGCTTATGTGATTACCCCCGCGTTTTTATTTTGGCTAGCTTTTACCTCTGTCCTCTTGCTGTTATTGGCCTATTACAATGAATCGATACGAAATATTCGTGTAGTTAATCGCATGCAGCTTTATCTCGATCCGTGCAAGCGCTTTAACCCGCTAATATTACGCGTGGGCCTTGGCATAGGGTTATCGCTACAGCTAAGCACAGGTACTTACTTAGCACCAGATCTCGTATCAAATGAGCGCTGGATATATATTGTACTTATCATCGCAATTATAGGATTACTACACCGCAAGACACTAATCATAAGTGCAATTGCCCTTACCATTTTGTATACACACACACTAATCTTTAACGGCGTGTTTCATGCGCTCGATTACATGTTCTACATTGGAATCATCTATTATTTATTCGTCATTCATAGCAAATGGAGCCGGACAGCATCCGCCGCGCTATACATTTGGACAGGCCTATCGCTTGCTTGGTTGGCCATTGAGAAAATGACACTCGCTAAGCTCGCCTGCTCGCTTATGCACGAGTATGGGCTGCCTTCACTGGGCTTTACGGTTGAGGACTTCGTGCTCATTAGCGCCTTCATCGAAATCGGGCTCGCCTGGGCGTTTATGGTCGGGATGATGAATCGTTTTGCCGCCTTTATGCTGACAAGTATCTTTTTGGTCACTACTACGGTGTTTGGGTTCAAAGAAATTGTCGGTCATATGGTCGTACATACGTTGCTCATTATGTTCATTATTGAAGGCACGGACAACACCAAGATGATGTTTCAGTTCCATCGCTCTCTAATGCTGCGTTGTACGTTCGTAGTCGTCAACTTTTGGTTCTTACTGTTTACGTTAATGCTGTTGTACGTGTGGATGGGTAGCCCAGGCAATATACTCTCATCCCCCATGTCATCATAGTTGTTCATCCATATAAAAAAAGCATAGACCTGCCTGCTATGGCACGGTCTATGCTTGTCTATTTTCACGACACGAATAATGCACACTATTTCGCTTTGTTCGCCATCCGGCTATAAATCGTGGCTACGATCGGCCCCGAAATGTTATGCCACACGCTAAAGATCGCACTTGGTACGGCTGCCAAGGGTGAAAAATGAGCGTTCGCGATCGCAGCTCCAAGCCCCGAATTTTGCATACCAACCTCAATTGAAATCGCTTTGCGACTTGCGATATCCAATTTGAACAGTTTGGCAAACAAATAACCGAGCAGCAACCCAAGACCGTTATGTACAATGACGACCGCAAAAATAAGCAGTCCTGTTTCAGCGATCTTCTGCTGGCTGCCAGCTACTACAGCGGCCACAATCATCACGATAGCAACAGTAGATACTAAAGGCAGCGCCTTAACGCCGGCTTCCGCTGGCTTTCGCAGCAAGCTTTTAAATATGAATCCTAGTACGATAGGAATAATGACGATTTGTAAAATAGACCAGAGCAGCGATGAAGCCTCAATCGGCACCCATTCACTCGCAAATAGCAAGATCAGCGCTGGCGTTACAATTGGTGCCAGCAACGTTGTGATGGAGGTGACGGTGACGGACAGCGGCACATCGCCTTTTGCCAAGTACGTCATCACATTGGAAGCTGTTCCGCCCGGGCAGCAGCCGACCAAAATGACACCGACCGCGATTTCTGGCGGAAGTTGGAGCCCTTTTGCCAAGCCGAATGCAAGTAAGGGCATAATTAGAAACTGCCCGAATACCCCGATCGCAACCGCCATCGGTCTGCGAAACACTTCTTGAAAATCACCTGGAGAAACCGTTAGCCCCATCCCAAACATGATGATGCCTAGTAGTGGTGTAATGTATGCTCCCAACCACTTGAACGATTCTGGAAAAAGAAACGCAAGACTAGCAAATAGTAAAACCCAAATTGCAAATGTTTTTCCCACAAGCTGACTGATTCGCTCCAATGTATTCATCTCCCAATTTAAGTTTATCCACCATTATAGGCTAGACGGGAAAAAATTGCTAGATTGTTTGAGCGTAAAATAAAAAGCGACACCTTGCTCGGTATTCTTAACATCGTAGCTGCTCTGGTGCAGCTCCAAAATATGCTTCGCGATCGCGAGCCCTAGTCCCGTTCCACCAAATTTCCGATTCCGTGATTGGTCTCCTCGATAGAAACGATCCCATATCCATTCGAGCTGATCATGTGGAATCCGATCGCCCTTGTTCTCTATCGCAATCCGAATGCTGCGATCTTGCTCTGGTTGACTATGCGTTTCCTCTACACCCAACGTTATAGCAAGCATGCTTCCCGTATCCGCATGTCGAATCGCGTTCACTAATACATTCATCAGCACTTGTTCGACACGTGTCCGATCAGCGTGCACACAAGCATCTTCGAGCCCATGTACGACGATCGATAATTGTTTGTCCTGCAAATGATTCATCAGCTTATCGACGATATTCGCGACCAGCTCCCGCAACGGGAACGAGCTATAATTCAATCGTATGGAACGAGACTCTAGCTTGGCTAGTTCGAGCATATCGTGGACCAACGTCTCCATTCGGTTCGTTTCATCCAAGATGACCTCGACATATCGTGCTCGCTTATGCTCGGCTACATGATCTTGCAAACCTTCAGCGAAGCCCTTCACAATACTTAACGGCGTCTTTAGTTCATGCGACGCATTGGCGATAAACTCCTTTTGCAGCTGCTCAATTTGCAGCTTACGCTCCATATCAGCCACGAGCTGTTCATTTGCTAGCTTTAATTCATTTAGCGAACGCTGTAAATTGTATGAAAGGCTGTTCAAGCTTGCAGCAAGACTACCTAATTCATCATTGCGTTCAATATGCGACACAGCGGTGAAATCCAGCTTCGCCATCCGCAGTGCAACACGATTCATTTCAATAATGGGCTGGGTTACAATTTTGGAAAATAACAGCGAAAGCAACACAATCAAGACCATACCACCTATGCCAATGTACGCATAAAATAGCTTTAGCGCATTAAACAGCTCCCCTACTTCTTGCAACGACGATAAAGCGAATATTAAGGTATCTAGCTGTCCGCCCTTCATTACCGGTTCAATCAGAATGACATTGCGAAGCCCGCTCCATGTATCCATCCATTCTGCTTCCACTCTTTCACCTTGCCGTAATGTAGCTAAAGAGGACTCGGACAGCGGAAACCAGTGATCAACGGCATCTACCAATATGCCTTCCCGTATCGTAGCCGTCTGATCATCAGGAAACTCTATATTCATGACTGTACCGGAAATAGGATGCAGCAAAGGCACATCAGACTCGTCTATGTAGGAGGTGAAAAATTGAGTTTCATTCTTTTGAATATGATACGGGTCAAATCCTTTTTCATAACCCTCCAAAATATAGTCGCCGCGCACCGTAATATAATCGCCTTTTTTAATCTTAGCTTTGATCACCTCAATTTGATTGTAGAACGAAAACAGCGGAATTCTTTCCATGCTTCCTTGCTCCGTTTGGAGATCAATACGAAAAGGACTCTTGTAAATAATGTCGCCATTTGGCTTAATAAAGGCAACTTGGGTTTGGTTGTTTTTAACAAATTGAGCACTCTCATTGTAAACACGTCCCTCATCCCATTGCTCCTCCACATATTGTTGTGTAAAGTTAGAAAAGTTGTTTTTTAAGCTATTTATTTTCTGCTTCTCATAAAAACCTTCAAACAAAAACAACTGCGCTGCTGTAAGCAGGATGTAAAAGCCGACCAATAATGCCGATGTTAACGTAAACCAGCGTAACGTAATTCCACGCTTTCTCATGGAAGAACCTCAAGCTTGTAACCAATTCCTTTTATCGTATGAATATGCTTTGCTTCTTCGCCTAGTTTCGCCCTTACCTTTTTAATATGCGTGTCCACAACTCGTAAATCACCCTCATAGTCGAACCCCCACACATGATCGAGCAGCGTTTCACGTGCCAAGACAAGTCCTCTATTTTTGACCATATAATAGAGCAATTCATATTCTTTCGGAGCTAAATCAATCTGAATGCCGCCCATTTCAACACGATGAGCTTGCTTATTCATGACCACGTTACCGAACGAGATCATATGGTGCTCCATGCCTACTGTACCTTCCACCCGTTTCATCAGCATGTTTGCACGCGCCACAAGTACTTTCGGGCTGAATGGCTTTGTTACATAATCATCTGCCCCAAGTTCAAACCCCATTAGCTTATCGTCATCGTCGCTTTTTGCCGTTACCATAATGATCGGTACAGCTGATTTTTTCCGAATCATCCGGCATACACTCCACCCATCCCATTTGGGCATTAAAATATCAAGAATGACTAAATCAATAGACAGTGTGGTAAACCGTTCGATCGCTTCTTCCCCATCACTTGCTTCGTATACGGTCCAATTTTCTTGTTCAAAATAGTCCGTCATAATTTCTCGAATTCGGCTTTCATCTTCAACTAGCAACACGGAATAGCTCATCCTGTTCACTCCTCTGTGTCTTTGATGTGTACATCTTCGTGTGCTTTGAACACACAAATGACATTTTACAAATATATCCTTGAATTATATACATAAATGGAGTGTGAGACCATGGATTCTGAACGTTTGCACCTATTAGATGGAATTCGAGGGTTTGCACTGTTAGGCATTTTACTCGTGCATATGCCCGCATTTCAGTACAGTTTCAATTTTGAGCCTGATGAAAAAATGCCATGGTTGGAGCAGCTATCGCTCCACTTTGTGCACATTTTTGCGGATAGCAGCTTTTTGCCGCTGTTTGCCTTTATGTTCGGTGCTAGTGTTATTTTATTGAAGCGGAGTCTTGAAAAAAAAGGATTGAATACCAAAATCGTATTTGTACGCCGCTTTTTGTTTTTAGCAGGTCTTGGTGCTATTCATGGAGTTGTACTCTGGGAAGGCGATATCTTATTGCCATACAGTGTTGCCGCTTTTCTCGTACTTGTCTTGTTCTTACATTGTAAACCGCTAACTTGCCTACTATGGGGAATCGGACTTTGGCTCGGCCCCGTACTCGTGTCTCTTGTCTTACGGCCGCTTGGCTGGATAACGTCTTCATACGTAAATGTGATGGATTTGTTATATTTAGTTATATTACCTTCTCCAGCCGAGTGGTTGCTAGAGTTGATATACAATTGGGCGGATGCGCTGCCTATGTTCTTAATTGGCATGTACATTTTTCAGACGAAACTATTTACGCACGCCGTTGAACAGCAACAGCGCAATCGTTATTTGGCTATTTTTTGCTTAGCTATTGGACTACCACTCAAAGCTTTATCGCATGTCGCCTATCTTCCCTTAGGGGATGATTTACTATCGATAAGTAACATTCTCGTTACGCTTGGTTATTTGTTCGGCATTGTGTACGCGTATACGACATCAATAGGCAGGAAATGGTTCAGGCCCTTCGAATTTGTCGGTAAAATGTCATTGACGAATTACTTAACACATACGATTGTGTTCACGCTAATTTTTATTCCAGCTGGTCATTTATTTGCCGGGGTAGGAATTGTTCAAGAGATCGGGATGTTCTGGGGAACGGTTGTGGCCTTCATCACGATTGGGTTGCAGGCTTTGTTTAGCGCGTGGTGGCTCAGCAAGTTCTCCTATGGACCTGTCGAGTGGATATGGCGCCTATGGACGTATTGGAAATGGTCTCCTATTTCCAAATCTGACTTCGCTCACGATGTCAAGCATGCGGATCATCGCAAGCCTACTGCGCTTACTCAGCATTCTGAGCGGAAACATAAAAAAAGCAGTGCTCTCTGAGCCCTGTGCTTATGCCTACCTAGGCTGTCGAGGAAGCAAAGTTAGTTCTTAACGGTTGCCATAGTGGCTATATCGCCAGATTTACCTCGTTTTGATTTCTAACGGTTATGGGTGAGCTTATTGCTCCCATTTCATTCAAAATTCAGCTGTTTTCATCGTAATAAGCGCCCTCATAACCGTTACATTTGGAATTGTTTCATATTCGCTGAAATAACAACTGTGGCGACCGTTAGGAGAGGAGGCACAGTTGCACTTATTTTAACATTCGAGCACGAATGGCTGAAAATAAATGCACTATTGCAGGCATTTCATATTTTTCATACCCTCCCTGCGCTAAACTAATTTCACTCGTAGCAACGCAGAAAGTTCCCCTTTGTACAAAAGGGGAACTCTCTCAACAAAAGAGTGCTATGCGCCTGCTCTTTATCTGTTCATATGCTGTTAGCCTTACTTAGCCACGCGTTACAACGGATTCACTTGCACGGCTGCTTGCTTGCCGCTTACTTGAATGCCAGACTGCTTACGTCCAACGGCTGCTAGATCACGGAGTAATTCCTCAAGCAGCTGCTTCGCTTTTTCCCCTTCCTTGCCTGAAACACGCACGACAAGTTGAACAGAGTCACCCGATTTAAGGATACGCTCGATTTGCTGCTTTTTCGTCTCATAATCATGTTCCTCGATATGTGGCGTTAAGCGAATTTCTTTCACTTTCCCCGGCTGCTCGCGCTTGCGAGCTTGCTGCGCTTCCTGCTTGGCCTTACTTGCACCGACAAGTTTGCACGGTGGCGGGCTGCTCATCATCGACGTGCAAACGAGGTCTACTTTGAGCTGCTTGGCCATCGCAAGTGCCTCAGCCGTAGAGACTATTCCTAAATCTTCACCGTCCACTCCGGTTAGATGTATTTCTGCTGCTTTAATCTTTTCATTTATAATCATTGAGGACACCCCTAAAAATTCGTTATAATGAACTCATATTACCTGCTGTAAGGAGAATTTTCAATGAATTCAAAGGAACTAGAAGAGCAAATTATTCGCAATTACGAACGAGATGAAAGTATGATGATACTTGTGTTTGCTCAATGGTGTGTCAATCACGGCCTTGATCCGGCTGATGTGTATCATAAGGCTTACCCGAAGCAAGCTGCTAATCATGCGTTGCAGCAAGCGATTGAGCTAACGGTTCCGAAGCAAGAAGCGGGTGAAATTCCCGATGAAACATTGCTAGGTGTGCTTGGTTTATTCGGTAACGACGAACTCGCTTTCGTCGTAACTGAACTTATGGATGCACGCAAGCTGCGTAATAAGACGAGCGAAGCGTAGTATAGCATAGAAGCTTAGTGTAACGTAGAAGCGTAGCGTAACGTAGAAGCGTAGCGTAACGTAGAAGCGTAGCGTAACGTAGAAGCGTAGCGTAACGTAGAAGCGTAGCGTAACGTAGAAGCGTAGCGTAACGTAGAAGCGTAGCGTAACGTAGAAGCGTAGCGTAACGTAGAAGCGTAGCGTAACGTAGAAGCGTAGCGTAACGTAGAAGCAAGGAAGTAAAGCGGTAAAGAAGCGTGTACGTAGTGTGTACGCAATACAATAAAGCAGTAATATAGTAATTCAACAAGACAGAAGAAGCCGTCAAACCCACGGTTAACGTGGAACTGACGGCTTCTTCATTGTTCTGTTTCAATTCACAACCGTTAAGGCTTAATTGGTGGCAATATTTCTACCGCTTGCACCAATTTACGCGCTACAGCATCTTTCAACTTCTTCTTATTCCATTTGGATTGATCACGCTGATCAAACGGGTATACATTTTCCCACAGTTCATAGCTCATCATTTTGTACGTCATGGGAATAACCCCTTGATCATACAGCGCTTGTTGGGTCTTATGCACATTCGCATCAGGCGACAGCAGCGCGTCTTCTAGCACATACACGTCAAAGTCCTCTTCGCGCAAATCGAGTGCCAAACGTTGCAGTTCTTCAGCAGTCATCACCCCCGATAACGCCACAATTTGTATTCCGTCCGCTTTGAGCTTCTTTTTCAGACCTGCTATTTGGTCCAACTCACTCCCCGTTTTCGTATATTCGCTTCTATTCAACGGGTATTCATGATTAGCAGGTGTTTGCTTAGCCAAGTTATGATCATTGACCATGTAGAACCGGCTAATACCGTAGATGTCCAAAGCAAGATACATTTGTTGCATCCGCGCAATGATCGCTGCTTTATTTTTAGGCTGGGCTGCATCAACCCGCGCTTGCTGATAGTTCACAACGATCGTGCCAATATCACCCGGCTTACGATACTTCACCACCTCATCCAGCGGCTTCACGCTCGGCTGCTGTTGAGGCTTAAGCTCCGCATCGGCAGCGAGCGATTTCTGCAAATAATCAAACGTAATCAACTTTACGCCCGCCTGCTCCAGACGTTTCAAAGCCGGTGCCACATTAGCCTCGGTTGAAAATACCGTGTCCTTGAGAAGGTACACATCCAGTCCCATTTCAACCAAACCTAAAGCCGTTTGCGCCACACACACATCTGTTTCCGCTCCTGCCAGCACAACTTGCTCGATGCCCGAGTCGCGGATCTGTTTAGCAAAATCTGCGTGGGCAACAGAATTAAAATACATTTTCACATATTCCGGTATTCCTTTAGCAGCATCCTTCAACGCTTTCGGCAAGCCAAATTCCCCTTCTTTCGATGCTTCATACGTAATCCACATCGGCAGTTTTTGCGCCTTCGCTAACTTAATAAAAGCCTCGCCGCGTGCAGCGATTGCCTGCTTATCCGGATTTGCTGCTCGATTCCACCAGTACTGCTGAAAATCAATGAGTAGAAATCCGATTTCATCGTTATCGTCGCGGTCTTTTTTCTGATGATCGCCATGTGTAGCCGCAGATGGCGCAGCATAGCTAGTTCCCATGAATGTGCTACCTAACAAGCTCATCACCACGAGCATACTTAACAACAGCCTTACCTTTAATTTGAACCCTTGCACATAAATCCCCTCCCATTCAAATGATATCGTGTGCCGATCCACATCATGTCTTCTCTTTCACAACACCTCCATTTCATCTTCATCCAATGTTGAACAATCGTTCCCTACTAAGTTTACATGGATTTGAGGTTTAAGCGCCGTCAAAATATTTGTGCAACAGAGCTACATTTTTTTGCGAAATATGCTAAAAAATCTCCCTCTTTTTCCGACATGAAAATAGGCATATATGCTTATACCCGCGCTCCCCATTCAGAAGTAAAATAGGTATGTGTACGACCTTGGTATTAATTGGTTATCTCGACATGTATCAGAAAGGAGGTTTACACGTTTTTTATCGGCGTACACCAGACATTGCGTTGCACGTGCTCTAGCCATAACATCCATAAATAAGGAGGCTACAGCTTGAGAACTCCAACATTCCGAAAATCACTCGCTCTATTATTAAGCACCACCTTAATGGTCAGCCTACTCTTCCCTGCACTCGCTTCTGCCGAACCAGCGGTCTCAGTCGTATCCCTTCCCCTTTCCGAGGCCAAATTCAAACTACACAACCCACTTCAACCCTTAAACCAGCTTCCGTCACACGCACCTAAAAACTATGTTCCTACTTCAGACAGTAACGACTTCGTAACGGTTATCGTTGAACTACAGCGCGAACCTGTCAAAGTGTTCGAGGCGCAAGCTAAAGCTGAAACGAGTACCAAACATAAAGGCAAGGTACAGCAAAATCGAGCTGCGGAAATCACCAGCTATGTCGAGCAAGTACGGGTCGAACACAAAAGCTTCAAGGAAGCGCTAAGCAATCAAATCCATGCGCAAATTGAGCGAGAATATTCGCAAGTGTTTAACGGTTTTGCTATTAAAATTCGTGGGAACCAGATCGATAAGTTACTTCAGATAGCAGGCGTCAAGGCGGTATACCCCAATGAGCAGTACCAAGCATTGCCGGCCACACCATCTGATGTGGTGACTCCATTCATGGACGAAAGCTCTAAGCATATAGGAGCAGAAGAGTTGTGGAAGCTAGGCTTTAAAGGAAAAGGCATCCGTGTCGGCGTGCTGGATACAGGTGTAGATTATAATCACCCGAGCTTAAAAGGGGCCTATCGAGGCGGATATGACTTTGTCGATAAGGACGCTGACCCGATGGAAACGCGGCCAAATCCGGCCCAGCCTCCCGGTTACGAAACGAATCACGGCACTCATGTAGCCGGTACGATCGTGGGACGGGGTGATCCCACTCAATCAGACAGTCCTACAGGCTGGGTGCGCGGTGTCGCGCCAGAAGCTGACTTGTACGCGTATCGTGTACTCGGGCCCTTCGGCAGCGGATGGACGACCGATATTATAGCCGCTATTGAGCAGTCCGTAATCGACGAGCTAGACGTAATTAACTTATCACTCGGCTCAAATTCAAACTTCGAGTACTACCCTACTTCCATTGCGGTAAACAACGCGTCTCTAGCAGGCGTCACCGTTGTCGTAGCGAACGGCAACTCAGGCCCCGACGAATTTACGGTCGGCAGCCCAGGTACGGCGGAGCTAGCAATCTCAGTTGGGGCCTCGACTCCACCTTTGCAAACCCCCGTATTCAAGGCCAAAGGTTTAAGCAATATTTACGCCAGTATTTTCTCCTACTCCCCACCACTTGGAAAAGGCAAACAGTTGGAAGTCGTGTATGCAGGCTTAGGGACGACAAAAGATTTTGAAGGCAAAGACGTAAAAGGAAAGCTGGCGCTTATTTCACGCGGGCAATTCAGCTTTAGAGAAAAAGCAAATAACGCCACCACGGCAGGTGCCGCTGCTGTCATTATTCATAACAATGTTAACGGTGAGATAAACGGCACTTTAGGTGGACCAGGCACTTATGCGCCTACATACGGCATATCGCTGGATGCTGGTGAACAATTGAAAAAAGAGCTGCAAAAAGGTACCCTCTCCATCACATTTGACTCAGTTAAAGAAAAAGATCGGATTGCAGACTTTAGTTCACGCGGCCCCTCTTTGCCTCACTACAACATTAAGCCTGATATCGCCGCACCTGGCGTCGCAATTCGCTCTGCTGTACCTGCATGGGACAACGATTATAAAAATGCTTACGCTGACCTACAAGGGACGAGCATGGCGGCCCCGCATGTGGCTGGTGCCGCAGCTTTAATTATTAATCAGGCAGAGGCGAAGGGCCTCTACTTCCAACCCGAAGAAATCAAAGCACTGCTTATGAACAAAGCCAAGCCGATTAAAAATCGTGCCGGCAAATATTATTCCATTGCCGAGCAAGGTGCTGGACGCATCCATTTGGCAGATACCACCTTTGCAGACACGCTTGCGCTCGTGCCGTCTGTCACTTCGGCCACTTATGGCCGCAAGTTGACTAATTATGAAACGGGTAGCCTTTCTTTCGGTCATGTGCTAGCAGGTAGTAAAGTGACAAGAGAGATTACACTCGTGAACGTTGGCAACGAAGCCCGTGGATTTGCTGCGGAGATTCAGTTTATTTCTCCCCAAGGCGGCATCAAGCTGCACACGGATGAATACGACTATCGCTTGGAAGCAGGAGACGAGAAAACCGTACGCGTGGAGCTAAACGTTCCGAAGGGAACGAAAAACGGGGTTTATGATGGATTTATACGATTTGACGACGTATTTGCCGAATCCCTTGTCATTCCTTTTAGCCTCTATGTTGGCGACGAGTACACGATTGCTCCTGTTGCAGACTTTCAGGTGTACCCGAATATTTTTTCTCCGAATGGTGATGGAGTTGGTGACACAGCAGACATTTCCTTTCAACTCAAAAAACGAATCAACGATCTGAGCATCTCTGTCCAGCATGCAGTCTACGGGGAGCTGGGTGCGCTGTATGATGAACCTAAGCCGCATGAGCCAGACACTTATACGATCCGAGATTGGAACGGTACTGTTAAAAAAAATGGCACGACCACGCAGCTTCTAGATGGAAAGTATAATGTGGTTGCCTTGTCACGGAATACGAAGGAGAAGTTTAAAGATGGTGAGGCGAGCGTAATTGTAGATCGCCAAGCTCCTACCTACACTTTAGACACTCCGCACGTTAGAATTCATCCCGAAGATCGGTCAAAAGTGATTATTTCAGGTACGATCGATTCCGATTTATTACTCGATTTATTTCAAGGTTACCCGATACGACGGTACGTTGGCACTGCTGTAATCGTCAATTTCGAGGGCGAGTCCCGACAATTCGACGGTATCATTGATGATGCTGGTCGCTTCACGATTGAAGCTCCGCGCAAAGTGGAACAGAACAAATATGCCTTGTACGTATTTGATTCTGTAGGTAACGGCACCACGAAGCCCGCGCAAGTGTTCATTCATGATCCATCAAAAGTACAGGTCGGACCTGTTGCATTGAAAAAAGAGGTGAAGACAGGCGATCCCTTTGGGGTAAACGTCCAATTTTCTGTAGCTGATGCGGTGTACTCTGCGAAGTTCAGCTTAACGTATGATGCAAAATTGACGTTAGCTAAAGTGGAGCCCAGCGTTCAGCTAGCTGTGTATCAGCAGCAATTCGATTCTGGAAAGCCACTCCTTACCCACGCGGTAGAAACAGACTTAGCGAACGGCAAAAAGCGGCTGGACTACAAGATTAGCCTGACCAAAAGCGCTTACAAAGGCGAAGGCTCGCTTGCCCAGTTCACTTTTACCAGTGCATCAGAAGGCGCGTATACCTTTGACGTATCACAAGTGGAAATAAAAGATGACGCTCAGCTTGCTGTACCCATCACGAATTGGGATGCGGCCACGGTTACGGTGAAGAAACCTGACGCACCAAATCCGAAGCCAAATCCAGACCCAGATCCGAAACCCAAACCGAATCCAGGCCCGGACCCCAACCCTAAACCACGTCCTGACCCAGGATCTGGCTCTGGCGGCTCTGGTGGCTCTGGAGGATCAGGCTCGTCGGGGTCTTCAAGTCCTGCTCCAAGCACTTCACCAACGAGCCCTACCGGCATAAAAAGCACTGCCGGGACGTTAACGGAATCCAAGCAAGACGGCAAGACGACGGCTAAGCTAGCTGTAGACGCTGCGGCGTTAAGCAAGCAGCTTAGCAACAAAGACGCCAAACAAGCACAATTGGACGTCACATCCGTTAAATTCAATACGTATAGTCACGTTGAAGTCCGTCTAGATAAAGTCCTTGCTAAGCAGCTTGAGCAATCACAAAGAGACTTGCTTATTATCGGCGAGTCGTTTGAAATCCTCGTGCCAAGCGCAGCTATTGCAGAATTACGCGGCCTTGATGGCATCTTGTTTACATTGTCGGTGACCGACATCAAGAAGCAGCAAGACAAAAAAGAAAGCCTGAACCGCGATACCGTTACGCAACAGAACGTAGCTTTACAGCAGCGTTCACCTGCCCTATCGATTCGCGGAGCAAAACAAAATATCGTCACCCCGCTGCAAATTGCACTCAAGCTGGATAGCACGAAGCATGATTCCGCTAAAGTCGGAGTCTATTCCGAATCTCCATCCGCAAAGTGGGTGTATCATGCAGCAGGGCATCACGCCAAAGCTGGCTTCATTAGCTTCAAATCGAATCAATGGGGCGCTTACACATTAGCCGTGCAAAGCACCACGTTTAAGGACATTGCTTCGCACTGGGCGAAAAAAGAAATCGAGGTCATCGCCGCCCATCAATTATTGAACGGTAAGCATCACGCAGACATGTTCCATCCGAACGACCAACTGACCGTCGCGGAGTTTGCCGCACTGCTCGATCGTTTACTCGGCACAGGTGTCACTTGGGAGCAGCGCAGCACAGAAGCTGGTGCAGCACAGGCGATAACGCGTGAGCAAGTCGTCGTTCAATTGGCTACAGCATTGAAAGCAGACTTATCCAAAGCTCATTTAGCGTTGAATTTTAAGGATAAGGACTCTATAGCAGCTGCGTCACAAGCTGCCGTCGCGTACGCTGTAAACAGCGGCTTCGTTAAAGGCACGCACAACTACACGTTCAATCCACAGGGCGCCTTAACCCGTGCTGAGGCTGCCGTCATTCTGTACCGTGTGCTGCAATCGTTGCAAGCTGCCAAGTAACAGTAACAATTAGAGTTACAGTCAGAGTTAGAGTAACATTTACTGTAACGTAACGCTGCGTTATACCTGATACAGGATACACATTCGCTGGTATATTCTTCAGATCGAATCATTGCTGCCTATCCTTATCAGCCAAAAGGCAACACTGCGCCATTGCGAGCGCAGTGTTGCCTGCTTTATTCCGACCCCATACAAGCAAGGAATACGACTTCTCCTTCATTTCATACGCTGAACATACTCTCAACTTCTGCAACACACATCTGGCACCTCTTAATCAGCATGAAAATTAATTTTTCTTAATATAATGAATTGTTTATTTACAGTTTATCTATTATTTATTAGACTGTAAAAGAACCATATTATAGCATTAATACAATTTGGAGGGATTTTATGAAAAAGATAAAGTTTTTCACAGTCTCTACAACCGTTGTTGTTTCGCTTTTAGGTCAACCAGTCTCCGCTTTTGTCGGCGGGAATTTGATGAAGCCTGACACTGAACAATCTCACACCTTTCGATGTATTCCCGATTCATTCCACGGTAAAATTACGAACTGTGAGAAAGATGGCGATATTAATTACTTTAAATGGACAAACAGTACGCAAAATGGCCAGTTTTTTTACGTCAATTTCGACACGTATGAAAATCGGAGTCTGAATTATCAGATTCATTCGATTGGTATCGGCGGGTTAAGCTCTTCGGTTCATCGCATTACGAAAAATATCGGACAAGAGGTGTGGGCGGTCTATCTCCCAGCTGGTGAAACGTTAAGTGTTAAAATCGGTCCTGAAAACGCTTCAAAATACGATCCGAATGTGAAGTATATCGTTAATTTAAGTAAAGCACCTTGGTTCTAAAAGGGAGCTAATTGGGCCTATGCCTACGCGATCAGCTCACCACCTCCCTGGGGGCTGGTTGACCCAATGTTTTATACGGCGAATATACGGCTAACTGTCATTGCCCGCTTCTTATGCGCATATGCATCTTGTACGGTGTAGGCCCACAAATGGAAATGCCAGAATGTAAGCGTTGTCAATATTAATGGGAAATAAGCCGTTTTAGGGAGGATAACAGATGGATAATCAACAGAACCGCCACGAGCTTCATCGCGGGTTGAACCAGCGGCATATTACGCTAATGTCTTTAGGCGCCGCCATTGGTGTCGGCTTGTTTCTCGGCTCGGCTTCGGCCATTAAGCTTGCTGGGCCAGGAATTATTTTGGCCTACGCTCTTGGCGGGCTGGCTATTTATTTTATTATGCGGGCGCTCGGTGAAATGGCGGTTCATCAACCTGTAGCGGGATCGTTCAGCCGCTATGCGCGCAATTATTTAGGACCTGTGGCTGGCTATTTAACAGGGTGGAACTATTGGTTTCTGTGGGTCGTCACGTGTATGGCAGAAATCACTGCCGTTGGTGTATATATGGAGTACTGGTATCCCGATATTCCACGGTGGTTGTGGGCCTTGTTCGCACTTCTTCTTATGAGCGCTATCAACTTGCTAGCCGTAAAAGCGTTTGGTGAGTTGGAGTTCTGGTTCGCGCTCATCAAAATCGTAGCCATTATCCTGATGATTTTGACGGGCTTAGCGATTATTTTGTTCGGAGTTGCGAATAATGGCGTTGCTGTTGGAATTAGCAACTTGTGGGAGCACGGTGGATTTTTCCCGAACGGATTTGAAGGTGTGCTCCTATCTTTACAAATGGTCATGTTTGCCTACCTTGGTGTTGAAATGATCGGGGTGACCGCTGGCGAAGTCAAGAACCCAAGAACAGCTATTACACGAGCAATTAATAGTGTGTTTTGGCGAATTCTTATTTTTTATGTGGGAGCTTTATTCGTAATGCTCTCGATTTATCCTTGGAACGAGCTTGGTGTTAAAGGAAGTCCTTTTGTAATGACTTTCGAAAAAATCGGTATTCCTAGTGCAGCGGGAATTATTAATTTTGTCGTCCTGACCGCGGCGCTGTCTTCGTGCAATAGCGGCATCTTTAGCACAGGACGCATGCTGTTTAACTTGGCCGAACAGCGGGAGGCCTCGCCTAAGTTCGTGCGGCTCAGCAGAGCGGGTGTGCCGAGCATTGCCATTCTCGCCTCTGCCGCAGCTTTGCTCGTCGGCGTCGTCCTTAACTACATCGTACCAGAGCAAGCATTTGCTTGGGTAACAAGTATATCAACCTTTGGCGCCATCTGGACATGGTCCATCATTTTGCTATCCCAAATCCAATTTCGCAAACGTCTATCTATCGAAGAGCGAAGCCAACTGACAAGTAAAATGCCATGGGCACCTTACAGCTCATACGCTACACTTGCCTTTTTAATCGGCGTTGTCGTCATCATGGCCATTAGTCCGGTAACCCGCATCGCTTTATATGTCGGCACCGCGTGGCTCTTCTTGTTATTACTCACGTACTATGGAAGAGGGTTCCATAAGCAATCGAAAAACGATGCGCAATCTGTTTCGAAATCTAGCTTACACTAACGCAAGCAAGCACACAGCAAGTTGGCCTACAGCAGGCAAGCGTAAAGCCAAGGCTACCTTAGAACTGATCCCGTTAATGTGACACATGATGGGGGCCGTTCCGTTTATGGTGGTAGCTTTGGCTTTATTTTTATGATCGTCAATGGTTTAGTTTAGGTTTAGGTTTAGATTAGGCTAAAATCTTACACACGTTCCACAATAACTGCCACACCGTGTCCTCCACCGACGCAGAGCGTTGCTAAGCCTGTTGCTGCCTGTCGGCGCTTCATTTCGTGCAGCAAGGTCACGAGAATTCGCGCACCACTCGCGCCAATCGGATGCCCAAGCGCAATTGCGCCACCGTTAACATTGACAATGTCCGGATTCAATGCCAATTCACGTATGACAGCAATCGATTGCGCTGCAAAAGCCTCATTCACTTCGGCCAGCTCAATATCTTGTATGGACATGCCCGCCTTTTGCAGCGCAGCCTGTGAAGCAGATACTGGGCCGATGCCCATTATAGTCGGATCGACACCCGTTGAGGCGTAAGCTCGAATACGCGCCAGCACCGTAAGGCCGAGTTCCTTTGCTTTACGCGCCGTGCATACGACAATCGCCGCCGCACCGTCATTAATACCAGACGCGTTGCCTGCTGTTACCGTGCCCCCTGGTTGAAATGCGGGCTTCAACTTCGCAAGTGCGTCCATCGTTAGACCTCGACGCGGGTACTCATCACTGTCAATCGTAATCGTGTTCCCTTTCTTGTCTTGATAAACGACATGCACCAACTCATCCGCAAAACGCTGCTGATCCACTGCTTGTTCAGCCCGCTGCTGACTCATTAATGCAAACGCATCCTGTTGCTCACGCGTAATCTGATACTTTTCAGCCATATTTTCTGCTGTCATTCCCATATGAATATTATTCATTGCACACGTAAGCCCATCTTTCGTAATACTGTCTACCATTTCCCCATTCCCTAAGCGATATCCAGTGCGACCTTGTTGCAGCAAATAAGGAGCTTGTGACATATTTTCCATGCCGCCTGCGACTATTAGCTCCGCGTCGCCCGCCTTTATGGCTTGAGCCGCTAAAATGACTGCTTTCAGTCCAGAACCGCAAATTTTATTAATCGTCATAGC
This sequence comes from Paenibacillus sp. 481, assembly GCF_021223605.1. Classification (NCBI taxonomy): domain Bacteria; kingdom Bacillati; phylum Bacillota; class Bacilli; order Caryophanales; family Paenibacillaceae; genus Paenibacillus; species Paenibacillus sp. 481. Next base: position 4,889,210 of record NZ_CP075175.1, on the reverse strand, counting down.
TGGCACATCGTAACTTACCCCTGCCCGTAGTGCAGCTTGACGAGCAGTTCCTTGTCCAAGCCCTGCTTGTAATACGTGCCCCATCATGACTTCCTCAACCTCTTTAGGTGACACACCAGCGCGCGCTAGCGACTCTTTAATGACCAGAGCTGCCAAATCAACAGCCGGCACCCGACTTAATCCACCCATAAACGAGCCAATAGGCGTGCGAACTGCACTCGCTATAACTACATCTGTCATGACGCACCTCATTTACGTTTAAGTTCAAGCTTCATGTATATATCAACAGCATCAGCAGAAAAATGTTCTTCCAGCGTGGACAAATACTTAGACATTGTCTACACAAAAGTGGACATCAAACCTAAAAGTAGCTCCGGCCGAGACCATTGCGTGATTCATCTATATACGCGACTCAGTTTCCGCAAGAGCACTACATCTTGTGTTACTAAAAATGTGAGCGCGTGTATCTGCTCTGAGAAAATGTGTCTCCTATTTGAAAGACAATTCCCCCCGATATGTCCATTCCAAAAAGACAACTAATGAAGGCAGCTGTTTTTCAGTCATTCAGTCATTCAGTCATTCAGTCATTCAGTCATTCAGTCATTCAGTCATTCAGTCATTCAGTCATTCAGTCATTCAGTCATTCAGTCATTCAATTATCAAGCCATGCTAACGCTTACGGCTAGCCCCAAATGTCTTGCAATGCATGAATGAATTGTTCATTTTCTTGCTCCGTTCCTATCGACACTCGAATCGTGTCTGCATATCCAAGTAAATTGCCAGAACGAACGATAACACCATGCGCCAATAGCGCTTGAAATAGATCATGCCCTTGCCTACCCTCACCGAGCTTTACCATTAAAAAGTTTGCTTGCGACGGATAACAGGCTAAGCCTAACTTTGCTAGTTCAGCCTGCAAAAAAGTTCTACCCGCTTCATTCCGCTGCGCACATTGTACTGCGAATGATTCATCCTCAAGCGAGGCAACTGCTGCTGCCTGCGCCAAACGATTCGTATTAAAGGGCTCTTTGACTTTAATGAGCGCTTGCACAATCGTAGGATGCATGACACCATAGCCGATCCGCAGCGCTGCCAGACCATAAATTTTAGAAAATGTGCGTAAAATGATCAGATTAGAATGCTTGGCTAGCAGCGGAATCGTGTGCAGATAAGTCTTATCGGTTACGTATTCATAGTAAGCTTCATCAATGACAACGAGTATATGTGAAGGCACTTGTTCGATAAATGACAGCAATTCCTGCGCTGCAACGATCGTTCCGGTCGGATTGTTAGGGTTACAAATAAAGATCATTTTTGTCGCTGAGGTGATCCTGCTTAACATACTAGCCAAATCATGTACACCATTCGTAAGCGGTACGGTAATTGGTACCCCACCTTCAATCTGTACATTCGTTTCGTAACGCGGGAATGTGACGTCCGCCATAATAGCTTCATCGCCAGCAGATATATAACTGCGAGTCAGGAGGCGGATAATTTCGTCAGATCCATTGCCGACAATAATAGATTCTTTAGAAACACCTAGCTTTGCTCCCAGTTTCTCAACTAAGTCAGGCGCTGTTCCCTCTGGATACAGTGACGCTTTCCCTACTTCGCGAATCATAGCTTGCGTTGCTAAGTCTGAGCAGCCGTACGGATTTTCGTTCGACGCTAGCTTTGCGATTCGCTCTAGGCCAAGCTCTCTTTTTACTTCTTCAATCGGCTTTCCAGGCACGTACACGCCCAAATGCTCGATTTCTTTACGCGTTGGAATGTTGTGCGTGATGTGCATTTAGAGCCCTCCTACCTCTCATTTCCCCTACTACTAGATCCTATCTATTCGATACTTCTGAGTGCTTGCGCGTTGTCATACCGAAGGGCCCATGTGAATAAGCTCTTTGCTAAGGATGAACGAAGCTTCTGTCTGTCGCTTCACATCTTCCACGCTAATTCCGTGCAGCGTTTCAACCAGTACCATGCCTTCATCCGTAAAATCAAATACGGCCAAATCAGTAATTAAGCGGTGTACAACGCGACAGCCTGTAAGTGGAAGGGTACATTGCCGTTTAATTTTAGACTCGCCATGTTTGTTTACATGCTCCATAATGACGACGATGCGTTTAGCCCCGCTTACGAGATCCATCGCACCGCCCATCCCTTTGACCATTTTTCCAGGTATCATCCAGTTAGCCAAGTCGCCATGCTCGGAAACTTCCATTCCACCTAAAATGGCTAGATCAATATGACCGCCACGAATCATGGCGAACGATTCGGCACTATCAAAATAAGAGGCGCCGCATACAGCCGTAACGGTTTCTTTGCCGGCATTAATGTTATCGGCATCCTCGGTACCTGCAACCGGATAAGGACCGATGCCAAGCAAGCCATTTTCCGATTGCAGCAGCACATTGAATTGCGATGGAATTTCGCCAGCGATCAGGGTCGGCATCCCGATTCCCAAATTGACGTTCATGCCATCCTTAATTTCTTGTACTGCTCGTTTCACGATGAGCCTACGTACATCTTTCATCTTAATCCCCCCGTTCCGCGGAAGTTGATACAGAGCTAGATCCCGTACGATGTGCACTCGTGTGTTCATTCAAGGCAGTTGTGGCCGTTGTGGCCGTTGTGGCCGTTGCCGCAGTCTTGGTAGTTTCGATAGTTTCGATAGTTTCGATAGTTTCGGTAGTTGAGGCAACGGAGAGAATGCCTTCTGATTCCAACGTATGCGCTGTCGTGGCAGCAGGCACTACGGTGCGCCGCTCAATGCGCTTCTCATATGTCCCAACGAGCACGCGCTGCACATAAATACTCGGCGTATGAATGGCATTCGCGTCGAGTTCCCCAACCTCTACCAGTTCCTCCACTTCGGCAATCGTTATTTTTCCAGCAGCAGCAGCTAAAGGATTAAAATTACGCGCCGTGTACCGATATATTAAATTGCCAAGTTTGTCAGCCTTCCATGCTTTCACTAACGCAAAGTCACCGACGATCGCTTCTTCCAGCACGTAAGTTCGGCCATGAAATTGCTTATGCTCTTTACCTTCCGCAACGACCGTACCGACACCTGTCGCCGTATAAAAAGCAGGGATTCCCGCCCCACCTGCTCGAATTCTTTCCGCTAACGTGCCTTGCGGAACAAGCTCAACTTCCAGCTCTCCACTCAAAAATTGCTGCTCAAAAATTTTGTTCTCCCCTACATACGAGGAAATCATCTTTTTAATTTGACGATTCGCCAGCAGCAATCCGAGCCCCCAATCATCGACACCGCAATTATTGCTTACGATGGTCAAATCTTTCACTCCGCGATCACGCAGCGCTAATATAGCTTGTTCAGGGATTCCGCATAAGCCGAATCCCCCAACAATGAGCGTTGCCCCATCCTGAATATCTGCGATTGCTGCTTCAAAAGCAGCTCCCACTTTCCCGTTCACCATGGCATGTTCGCTCCCTTTTCTCCATTTTGCTACACGGTTGAATTTGGCTGCTGTGAGGGAATGCACCAACTGTACATATACCGTTCGTCTTCATATAAGAGCGCCTGCTTCACCACACGCAGCGGACGAAACGTATCGATCATAACGGCCAGCTCTAACGTCTCTTTTTTACCAATACTATCTTCAACCTTGCCTGGATGCGGCCCGTGTGGAATACCTGATGGATGCAGCGTAATCGAGCCTTCCTTCACACCTTTGCGGCTCATAAAATTGCCTCTGACATAATAAAGCACTTCATCGCTGTCTACATTGCTATGATAATAGGGTGCCGGAATGGCCTCTGGATGGTAGTCGTACATACGAGGAACGAAGGAGCAAATAACAAAGTTGTTGCCCTCAAACGTTTGATGAATCGGCGGCGGCATATGAATGCGGCCTGTAATCGGTTCAAAATCACGAATATTAAAAATCCATGGATACAAATACCCGTCCCAACCGACAACGTCGAGCGGATGATGGTTAAATAGATGATTGTGCAAATAGCCTCGCGATTTCGTTCTAACGGTGAACTCCCCCTGCTCCACCCGCGTATCGAGCTGCTCAGGGCCGCGGAAATCGCGTTCGCAGAACGGGCTATGTTCAAGCAGCTGGCCGTATGCGTTGCGGTAACGTTTAGGTGTCGTAATCCAGCTATTCGTCTCCACGACAAGCAGCTTAGACGCCCCTTCATCCGGCAACACACGATAAATCGTTCCGATGGGTAGCATAATGTAGTCACCTGCCTCGTAACGAAGCGTGCCGTACATCGTTTCCACCGTGCCTGTTCCATCATGCACGAACAACAGCTCATCTCCGTCGCCATTGCGATAGTAGTAATCCATCTTCTCCGTTACATTTGCAATCGCAATTAATACATCTTCATTGCCTAACATGTAGCGTCTGCCCGCTACTGCATCACCCGTTTCCGTACATTCGCTAGTGAGCAGATGACGATGACGAAGCGCCCCGTCCTCTTCGTATTCGATTTCGAACTTCGCGTGAAGCTCTGCTCGACTGACAGCCGTTGGCGGATTGTGATGGTATAAAATAGATTGAATGCCTGAGAACCCTTTCGTCCCCATTACTTGTTCACGAAACAACGTTCCGTCTTCCTTGCGAAACGCGGTATGTCGTTTGGCTGGAATGTTCCCTAACTGACGATAGTACGCCACAGCAATGGCCTCCTTTCGATTTGTGCAATCGTCCCCCGATTCACAAACCTATTCGACTACCTCTTTACTAGCACCTTGCTTCAATCTATCATTCTACAAATTGCCACGCCGTTCCTGCTCGCGCTCAATCGACTCAAATAACGCCTTAAAATTACCTTCCCCAAAGCCGATCGCGCCCTTACGCTGAATAATTTCAAAAAACAAAGTCGGTCTATCCACAAGCGGTTTCGTAAAAATTTGCAGCAAATAGCCCTCGTCATCACGATCGACTAAAATTTTTAGCTCCTTGAGCTTATCTATATCTTCATCAATGCGACCGACTCGTTCGGTCAACATGTCATAGTACGAATCTGGTGTATTCAAAAATTCGACCCCGTTTGCTCGCAGCTGCTTAACGGTCGCAACAATATCATTGGTGAGCAGCGCCAAGTGCTGCACACCTGCTCCATTATAATATTCAAGATATTCTTGAATTTGTGATTTGCGCTTAGCCGTAGCCGGCTCGTTAATCGGGAACTTAATCCGTCCTCCATTGTACATCACCTTGGACATCAAAGCGGAATATTCTGTACTTATATCTTCATCATCAAAATGAATCATTTGCTTAAAGCCCATTACATTTTCATAGTATGCAACCCATTCTTCCATATGCTCTACATTACCGACAACATGATCAACCCCGACAAGTCCAGCTGTCGGGCAAGACGTCACCGAGTCAATGGCTTGATACCCTGGTAAAAATAAACCGCTGTAAGCGTCACGCTCAATTAGCGTGTGAATCGTATCCCCGTACGTGCCAATAATCGCTTTTGTCACGGTACCATGCTCATCTGAGTAAACGGCCGGAGCCATAATACCAATTCCTCCACGGGACAGCGCATCATTGTAAGCCTTCTCAACGTTATCCACACGTAAAGCGACATCTTTCACACCGTCGCCGTGCTTTTTCGTAAACTCGGCAATCGGATGATGATCGGATAAAGAGCCGGTAATGACGAAGCGAATTTTGTTCTGCTCTAACATGTAAGATACTTGCTCACGGTTGCCTGTCTCTAGGCCCGCATAAGCAACCGGACGAAATCCGAATGCTGACGCGTAATAATGAGCAGCTTGCTTCGCATTTCCAACATATAATTCAATGTAATCAATATCTTGAATAGGAAACACTTCTTGCACCGTTTGGTCGGTCACCGCTTCTTTTTTCATCTGACATCCTCCATTTCGCTTCTTCTTCCATGGTCAACGATGTCAGTATAGAACGTATTCCAATAAATAGCAAAAACATGCATGGACGCGAACTTGCGCGCTTGCAAACGCTCTCAAACGCGCCTTTGCTTAGCTGCGCTGAAGCGTGTGCGCGACTAACAAACGATGTGAAGACCGGTAGAAAGTTGCGGAAATGTGTGAAAAAATGTGAAAAGTGAATTTTTTCAAATAAAATAGCAGGATTTGTTCCAATCGTGTCAAACAAAGAATGAAACAAACATCTTCGTCAGTTTACATTTCTTCCGTCTGGAGTTGATAACGAGCATGGTTTTGAAAAAGGTAGATGATGCTAACATGGAGCAATTGTTCGATGTGATGTTAATGCTGGAAAATAAAGAAGAATGCTACGCATTTTTCGAGGATTTAACGACAACGAAAGAAATTCAAACGTTATCGCAGCGGCTGCAAGTTGCCAAAATGCTACTACATGGTAGTACTTATTTGGAAATTGAAGTGACAACTGGCGCAAGTACAGCCATTATTTCGCGTATTAAACGTAGTCTTCAGCACGGTAACGGCAGTTATAAACTCATGCTGGAAAGACTCGCAGCTCGCACACAATCATGATCTTCTATACGATACAATAAGGCTGCGCTAAAGTCACATCCGACTTTTATGCGATCAGCCTTATCGCGTTGCTCCTTACGATCGTAAGATCGTACAGCTCATATTGCTTCACCTATTGTTCTGTGCTGCGGCTCGTCCTAATCGCAAACAGTGCCAATGCACACGCCGTCGCGCTTACAGCGGCCATCGTATAAAATAACGGCTTATTGGAAGGGCTCATTAACAATGACGCCACAGGAGGACCCGCGGCCACACCAGCAAAGCGCATGCTGCTATAGAGGGAGCTAATCGTGCCTCGTTGCTCTTTTTCGATCCCCTCTGTAATGAAGCTATCCAAGCAAGGCAATGATGCACCCAGTCCTAATCCTGCCACGCTCATCCAGGCAATGAGACTGACCACAGACCGCGAAAACAGACAACCTACAATTGCGCTCGCTGCTAGGAAGCAGCCGCTTACCATAATCCATTTCATGAGCGGCTTTTTTTCTCCAATGCACTTCCCTGTGATGTAGGAGGCCGTACATAGCACGGCCAAAGGGATGGCCAAAATACAGCCCTTTACTATACCTTTGTAATGGTGCGTTTCTTCTAACGTTTCAGATAAGTAGAACAGTAGTCCAAACAAGACAAACATCGCCATACCGCCAATTGCAAACAGTGCCGACAGCCAGCGTCCATTTTGTTTCAACAACTGCCACGTTGAGTGTAGAAACTGACGCAGTGGCTGCGGCTTCTTCTCCGTTTTTTTAGGCTGCTTCACTAAACATATTACAAGCACGATGGAGATGAGGCACATGACAGGAATCGTCCAAAAGGGTACGTACCACGCGATCAGCACGAGTGCTGATCCGAGTATCGGGCTTAATACTTTACCGAACGTATTCGCCGTTTCTACAATGCCTAGGCCGGCGCTAACGTCCTCCTCGCTCTTGAACATATCTCCTACGAGCGGAAGCACAATGGGCATAGCCCCTGCCGCTCCAATCCCTTGCAATACTCGTCCGCCTAATATGACGGAGTACGAATTGTCCAGCCATACAGCGGCTGCACCGCATACCGCTCCACCAATTCCCGCAATGATTAGACTCGGGATGATGACCACTTTGCGCCCTAGCCGATCTGACAAATATCCCGCCGCAGGGATGAGTAAGATGGCCATGACGGAATATACCGTAATTAACATACTGGATTGAAAATCACTAACTTTAAGCTGTCTGCGAATTTCCGGCAACACAGGAATGAGCATCGAGTTCCCGAGCGTCATAATTAGCGGAATCGAGGCTAGCGCTAACAAATCAAGTCGCTTATTGTGTTGCAAGTGATTACCTCCATTGGTTCCCCTCGGGTTTGCTCACCATTTTTACACATTCATCCTCCAAGTAAAATGCTCCAATTCAATTACATTTATGCAGCAAAGGAACAATTTCATAGGCGTGGGTTGTCAGCCTACAGCATATGCATGTATAATCAAAACGCAAACATATGTTTGTCTATTCATTCTAGTCCTACATAAAGGTGGAACCGTAAACATGAAAGGAACGACACATCTCGCGATCGGTGCCGCAATTGGCGTTGCTGCAACAGCATATTACCCTTTTTCGTTAAAGAGTGCTGCCTTGTACGTCACCATCGCTTCCTTCTCTGCACTTAGCGCAGATCTAGACGGCCCAAGCATCCTAAGCAGCAAACTTGGCAAAATTTCAAAGCTGCTGCGTGAGTTTATTTTGTGGATTGGCGTCTTGCTGTCTGCAGGTGTCACGATTTTGTATGTTGTGTATGGTCAGGCTTATCCGGAGTTCACAACGATAGCGCTGCTTGTCTGCCTATTAGGCTTTGTGACCAAGGAAGGAAATATTCGCAACGTGCTTGTAAGCTTAATCGGCTGCGCTATGATTTACGCCGGGTTAGCAACCATGCTAACGTGGCTAATCGGCTTTGGCATCTTTATCGCGATTGCTCCGTGGATGAAGCATCGCGGCATGACCCACACGGTGTGGGCCCTGTTATTTTGGGGCGCAATTGGATGGGGCTTGGAGCAGCACTTGCAAGTAGAAGGCATCGCATTTGTAGCAACGGCGGGCTATTTTTCGCATTTGCTGGCAGATAGTCTAACGCCACGTGGGGTTAAATGGTTTTACCCGATTTCTAAGAAGAAGGTTAGGATTCCTTTATCGCGATAAGCTTGTCGAATTACGCGATTACCAATTTCACACCCATTAACATTTAAAATCCCCCACTATTTAGAGGGGGATTTTTATGCTTCCCTCTACTCTTTTACAATGGAACAAAATACATTAAATAATAATATTTCTATATTAAACTATATATAATTTCACAATTGATATTTTTAGTAGATTATGATAGTATTCGCCTTGAATAATAAACCATTTATTAGGAGGTTGTTGGATGTGAAGAAGGCGATAATAGCGTTGCTCTCATCTGCTCTTGTACTCGGAACAATGGGAGGAAATGCATCAGCTGCGGAAGTGAATCCCACCGTTCACACGAGCAAGGAACAAATAAAGCCACTCGTGATCAATACGCATGTAAGTCTTAAAAAGGGAGAGTCTAAGTACTTACCTGTGATTTCTGCCCGTTACAGCATCAAAAGTGGATATTACGTCGTATCCCTTTCTTATCTTGGAAAAATCACAGGTCTGAGCCGAGGAATTGCCCAAGTTTACGGATATGACCGTCGTGGAATACACTCACATACTTATAACATCACAGTCTCCTTCTGATACTTTCTGTTCATTAACATTCATTAACTCTCCTTAGATACAGCTACAACAATCAGTTCACCACACACAAAGTATAACCCAATTGTACACAGAAAGACTGTATTCTTTCGTAGATTGACTACTTTAGAGTACAGTCTTTATTACTTGCACCTCATAACTATTCGCTCGATGGATCCATGCAATTTTGTATTTCTCCATTCATGTATTTCATCTCTCACCATTATCAACTGCCCCAAATCACGATGCACCCAGACGAGCCAACCCTTGATCGTTTCCGGCCCTCAATCTCATAACAAAATACCAAATTAAAATACCCTACTACTGAATAGGATATTTTGATTTGGTATCTACTTTTAAATAATTTAAATCTCTAATTTTTCTACATTAAACTATATTTTATTTTAATTTTAATATTTGATCATCTAAGTATAATATGCTAATATCTACCTGTATTAGATTCCATTTAATAGGAGGTTTTTAACTTTGAAAAAGTTTACAACAATGCTGCTCACATCCGCTCTTGTGCTTGGCATTATGGGAGGTACTGCATCAGCAGCTGAAGTAAGACCACAGTCTGATACGATCCAAGAGCAAGTAGAATCGTCATTTGTACAGACTCGCAATGTACTTTTGAGACAAGGACAGTCCACTATCTTGTCAGGTTCTACTCGGTATAAAGTAGCGAATGGACACAATAACGTATCACTTGGTGGTTTTGGCTTGCTCAAAGGATTAAAATCGGGAAATGCTACAGTCTATGGATATAATAGAAGCGGGAAATTAAACTTTATCTTTTACATTCGCGTACTTTAATTGTGTGATAACGAAATAATAGGAGATTCTACCGCGGTAGAATCTCCTATTATTCGTTTATTCACGTACGATTTTTAACTGTCCTGAATCACGATGCGCCCAGACGAGTCGGCCCTTAACCGTTTCCGTTCCTTGTTTGAACTGCAAACGTTTTGTCTCCCCTTTTTCCAGCAACTCACGCAGCATCGTTTCCGAAATAGTCTTGCCGACGGACAAGTTATTTTTCCAGACAACGAACTTACAGCCTTGCTTGTAATGCGAGCAACCGTAACCTTTACGGCCCGCAATTACCGTCCCGCCACAGCCTGCACGTGGGCAAGACCCATATGACGAAGCACTCTTGGCCATGCCACCATTTGACTCGTTCGCGTTCACAGCTTGTCTGCTTGCTGAGACAGCTTGCTGTGAAGCCACACGAGGCGAAGGTGCGGCAGCACCGTTGCGGCCAGCTCTACTTCCGTCAGCAGACGTAGGCGGCACATTCGTCTTACTTCTGCTGCCCACTTTGCTCGCACTCTTTCCTTTTCCCTTGCCCGAGCGCCCTCCGTTATTGTCAGCTTGCATTTCAGCCAATACATGCGAGGCAATAGGCACTTGCTGGACGACACTTTGAATAACGTGCAGCGTAAACTTACGCACCGCATCCATAAACGTAGCGTCGGACGCTTCTCCCCGCGCAATTTGCGACAGCCTGCGCTCCCATTGCCCCGTCATTTCCGGCGAAGTTAACAAGTTAACTCCCGCTCCTCGAATCAGTTCAATCGCTGTACTGCCTTTTGTCGTTAACGCAATGCTCTTGCTGTTCATAACGACATAGCCTACATGCTTTAACCGCTCAATAATGGAAGCACGCGTCGCAGGCGTGCCTAATCCAGAGTCTTTCATCGCCTCACGAACTTCCTCGTGCTCGATTTGCTTACCTGCACTTTCCATCGCCTTCAACAAAGTACCCTCTGTATAAGGCTTTGGCGGCTGCGTTTGCTTCTCTTTAGCGCTGCTTGACGCGCAATGTACCCCCAGCGAGGCATCCAAGTGAAACGGCGTGCTTCGCTCTTCCTCAGCACCCTTCTTCTCGTCTTCCTCGGCATCCGCTTTGCTGCGTGGCTTTGCGCTCTCCTTTTTTTGGTCGGCATAAATCACCTTCCAGCCTAAAGAAACCAATTGCTTCACCGTACTCTTAAACGGCTCCTGCTCCACTTCCGTCAATACCGTATGCACCTTATATTGCGCAGCCGGATAAAAGTGCGCCAAAAATCGCCGCACAATCAGATCGTATACTTTTTGCTCATCTGGAGCCAAGCTCTTAGCAACACGATGCGTAGGCAAAATTGCGTGATGATCCTCTACCTTTGTCGGATTGCACACAGCCCGATTGTGCGTATGCACCAATCGCTTATCCGCCTGCTCCACAAACGTTGCATAAGCTGTCGACCGAAGCTGGTCAAGCGCCTTGTGCATCTCGGGGATATTTTGCTCGGTTACATAATTGGATGTCGTACGCGGATAGCTGATTACTTTATGTTTCTCGTATAAGACTTGCGCCACATCCAACGTCTTTTTCGCTGAAAAGCCGAATTTCGCATTTGCCTCCCGCTGCAACAAGGTCAAATCATATAGCTTAAAAGGATATTCCTTCGTATCTTTTACATCGTAACGAACGACTTGACCTCGTTTGCCGTTCACTTTTGTAGCAATCGCTTGAGCTTTAGCCGCATCTGTTAGCTTTTCTTTTTCACCTTGCCACAATCCTCGATAATCCGTTTCCTGCTGCTTAAAATGGGCCTCAACCTCGTAGTAGGTTGCCGATTGGAAAGCTTCGATTTCCTTTTTCCGATCATACAGCAGCGCGAGCACAGGGGTCTGCACCCGCCCTACCGAGATAAGTACGTTATGTTTCGTCGTAAAAGCACGCGAGCCGTTCATTCCGATCAGCCAATCCGCTTCACTTCGTGCCCGCGCCGCTTTCGTTAAGTTGTCATAATCGGAGCCTGCTTTTAATTCGGCAAACCCTCTTCGAATCGTCTCCGACGTTAAATCCGAAATCCACAGCCGCTTGACGGGATGTTTAAGCTTTAAATGTCGTTGAATGAGAGAGAAAATGTACTGGCCTTCTCTCCCGGCATCGCAGGCGTTGATAAGCATGTTGCAGCGCTTAGCTAGTTCTGCAATGACTTTTAGTTGATCACGCGTCTTCGGATTGGGTACTAATTTAAAGGCATCCGGTATGATAGGCAGATCTTGAATGTTCCACTTTTTATATTTCTTATCGTAGGCGTCTGGCTCGGCCAAGCTGATGAGATGCCCGATTGCCCATGTAATGATATACGTGTCGCCTTCTAGATACGTTCGATTGTTTTTCGCTTTAGGTTCTATGGCGGCGGCGATATTTCGCCCCATATCAGGCTTTTCCGCTATGACCAATACTTTCATATGAGTAGAGTCAACTCTCCTTTATCCTTATTACATAAGGGGCCTCTAAATACTATAAAAGGAATTTTTGCAGATGTCCAATGAGGGAGTGTTGAACGCCTATTAAAATGAATGTGGAAAAAACGTTTCGCGGGCTTCGGTGAGAATAAAGAAAATATTTTAAAAACGCCTCGTGTACGCTATGAGTGAGACTTTTAATCAGAAAGAAAGGAGATTCTACTTGCTCGAATCCCCTTTCATGTCAATTCTTTAACGCATGGCCAACCTGTTGCTAACAATCTGCTTAATGACATGTCGGATCACTTTACTATTTTCCTCGATATACCCCGTGTCAAGCACATCGACATGTTCTCCAATTATCAAGTGCTCCGCGTAGCTGCCACACGTTGCATCTTTCCACATCAACGAATTTCCAATTGCAACTTTATCTTGCTCTGGATTATCAATCGTTGCAAATCCGTGGATATTGGCCTGAATTGTCCCTTCATTAACAAGTTGATTCCAGTATGTTGCATAAGCCAACGCCTTGCCTTTATATTTCTCGGCTAATTGCTGTACATTTGCATCCTTACCAAACACTTTTTCAATAAAGAACGTTTCATCAGCTTCATACGCTTCATCCACTGCGACAGCAGCATGTCGCTTCTGAGAATCAATCATAAAGACGTCTGAAACAGCAAGCCCTCTCTTTTGTATTGCCTTAGCGACCTCATACGTCAGATTTCCGCCTGCCGAGTAACCCATAAGTACATAAGGTGCTTCGTTCTGTATGCTCAAAATGAAATCCACATACTTTTCCAACATTTCATCATAGTTGTCGTGGTGCTCAATAAAATCTGCTGCATAGACAACGCATTCGCTCTCAAGTAGTCTGGCAAGCTCTGAGAACGCTATCCCGTAGCCGTAAATTGGAGGGAAGCAGAACACATTAATCGCTCCCGATTGATTTAGCTTCACAAATGGATTGCTGCCTGTCCGCTTCATCATTAATTCAGCAACAGCTTGTGCCATCGCTTCGACCGTTGGTGCTTCAAAGACGATGCGGTACGGAATTTCAATACCGAAATCTTTTTGAATTTTTACAGTCAACTCAATCGCTTTGATCGAATGTCCACCAAGGTCAAAGAAATCTTCTTTAACGCCAATGTTCGGATTACTAAGCACTTCCTGCCATATGAGCAGCAAGCGACCTTCTAACTGTGTTCGTGGTGCAACATATTGCTCACTGGACAGCATGCTTTCCTCTGGGGAAGGCAGCGCCCGACGGTCAATTTTCCCGTTCGGAGTAAGCGGCATCCGTGCCAACTGTACGAAGAAAGAAGGAATCATATAGCTTGGCAGTGACTCTGACAAGTCACCTCTTAGCTCACCTATGCTAAGCTCTTGATCGGCAACGAAGTATGCACAGAGCGACTTCTGGCCATTATGGCCTTCAATCGCAAGAACAATAGTTTCTTTCACCGACGATACATTTAACAATTGGGCTTCAATCTCACCAATTTCGATCCGATATCCACGAATTTTAACTTGATGATCGATACGACCTAAGTATTCAATCGTTCCATCCGGCAACCATTTGGCTAGATCGCCTGTCCGATAGCATCGTTCACCTGAGCGGAACGGATCAGCAACAAATTTCTCTTCTGTAAGGTCAGCTCTACCTGCATAGCCTCTACCTACGTTGTCTCCCGATATATACAGTTCTCCTGGCACACCTACAGGCTGGAGCGCGCCAGTATCCGATAAAATATAGATTGCAGTATTGGAAATAGGTGCTCCAATGCTAGGGACACCAGCCTCTGCATCCTCTGGCCCTATCGTCAACGTTGTCACAACATGCGTTTCTGAAGGTCCGTAATGATTGTGCAAATAGACTTGATTGCGTCGCAAGAAGCTCGCTAATCTTTCTGGCACAACTAGCTGCTCTCCTGCGGTCACAATATGCTTGACGCACGTCGGAAACCGCTCTGCCAGCCCCTCTTCTGTAAACAAAAACTTCGTTACCGCCGTAGGAAACATTACAACATCTATCTGCCAGCGTTCGATAAAGGTAAGTAAATAGTTAATATCTCGCTTTGCTTCCTCTTCTATGATGTATAAGCACCCACCCGCGGCTAGCGTTGAGAACAACTCTAGATAGCACATATCAAAGCTGCTCGTGAAATATTGCAGCACATGTTTATCGTACGGCAAATTCGTACTCGTGTACTGATAGTGCAGCAAATTGACCATATTGCGATGCTCCAAAACAACACCCTTTGGATTGCCTGTTGTACCCGACGTGTAAATCATATACAGGGCATCTGTCGCTGCTCCGCGAGAAACAACATTCAATCCCACATCATCCAATTGCTGATGTAAGTCTATCATCTCTACATCTGAGAAATCAGCTTGCACACGTTCCATATGAACAGCTTCTGTCATAAGTAATCGAATGCCGCTATTCTCCATCATGTATTGAATCCGTCCAAATGGATACTGCGGATCAATCGGAACAAAGCATCCACCTGTCTTCAAAATAGCCATCATCCCAGCTATCATATCCGGTGAGCGATCCGCCATCAAACCAACCACGCTACCTGGCTTCACGCCACGAGACAATAGCTCATGTGCTAGCTGATTAGCCCGTTCATTCAACTGCCGGTAGGTCCATTGCTTATTCTCCCCTACGACTGCCACAAGGTCTGGCGTACGCACTGTCTGCTCCTCAATCATGAGGTGAATCATGCTCTCTCGTGGATATTCCGTTGCCGTCGCGTTGAAGCGCTCCAGTACTTGCACCTTATCTTCAGCAGTAGCCAATTCCAATTCGCCGATGCGAATATTCGGGTTTTGTACAATTTGCTCAATAAGGTGAACGATATACCCTTGAATACGTTCCATATCGGATTGGCTGTAGACCAATCCGTTATACGAATAGCGGAAGTAAAGCTCTTCATCAGGGACGACCATCAAAGTCAGATCATAGCTCGTCTGTGCAATGGTATCGACCAGGTCAATTGTAAAGCTGAACTCATCCTCCTTGCTCATCTCTTCAATTCGCTTGCCCATCGGATAGTTCTCAAAGACGATAATATGGTCAACTAAATTCTGCTTATGCTCAGCAAGTGATTGAATTTCATAGAGCGGATACGTATCGTACGCGCTGGAGTCCAACGCCTGCTGCTGAATCTTAGTTACCAACTCTACAAAAGTTTCGCTTTCTTCACTCCGAATACGAACGGGGATGGTGTTTATAAAAAGACCAATCATACTCTCAACACCCGGAATAGTTGATGGTCTACCTGAGACAACACTTCCGAAAACAGTATCCTGATTTCCGTTATATTTCTGTAAATAAATTCCCCAAATCGTTTGAAACAACGTATTAATTGTCGTTCGCTGCTGCTTCGCCAAGCGATTCATCTGCTCCGTTAGCTCTTTACTTAGCTCAGATGAAAACGCTGCTGTCTGATACGCATTAGCCTTATTCTGCTTCGATGCATTCATTTTTGGCAGCGCATATTGCTGCTCGTAACCCGCAATATATTGACGCCAATAGGTAGAAGCCGCTTCGTAATCTTGCTGTTCCAGCCATTCAATATAACGACTATAAGGCGTTACCGGAGGAAGTTCCGGCTTTCTTTCGTTCAGGAGATCAAAATAGCTTCCAAATGCTTCTTTGGCTACAAGTGACATACACCAACCGTCCATCAAAATGTGATGGAAGTTCCAAATAAAGCGGTAAGCCTCCTCACCCGTTCGCAAAATGGATACACGTATTAATTCATCTTGAGCCAAGTCATCAAAGCCTCTTGCTTTGTCTGCTTGCTCAAAATCCAATAAATACGCCGCAAGCTCGCTCTTCTCCAACCCGCGAATATCTTCCTCGTAAAGTCCAACCGCACGGTTCCGAAATACCACTTGTAATGGCTGGCCACGCCATGCACTATGGAAATTAGTTCTAAATATATCATGTCTTTCTGACAGCAGCGCTACACTCTTCTTGAACAATTCAACATCGAAGCTTCCATTTAAGTCATAAATGGTTTGTTCGATATAGGCACCTGAGTTCGGAACTTTGAGGCTATGAGACAGCATGCCGTGTTGCATTGGCGTTAATGCATATACGTTCTCAATCTCACCAATATGCGCTGTCCGCTTGACGAGCTCCTCTAAATCGTCCATTGTCATTCCTTTTAACAAAACATCGCTAGGCGTCAATTCAGAACGCTCTTTGCTTACACAATGTTGAATGATGCTTTGCAGGCTTGTCTTAAACAAATTAGCAAAGTGTTCTATACTTTCCTTCCGGTATTCTTTGACACTATAGCTAACGGACATCGATAAGGTACCAGCTGTAACTCCGCCGTTTATGTGCAATACACTATCCCGAACAGCATGCTCACTCCTATCTAAACCGCTGGAATACGAGGAGACTTGAATAGCTGTCTTTTCTAAGTCTTGTACGTCTTGTACGTCTTGTACGTCTTCTGCGTCTTGTACGTCTTCTACGTCTTGTACGCCTTTTACCTCTTGTACATCTTGTACATCTTGTACCTCTTGATCGAATTGTCCCAAGTAGTTGAAGCTAATTTCCGGCTGTACATTAAATATGGACTTGTGTGCTGAACCTATCGTATCCACGCCCTCGAACAAATATCGAGATAAGCCATACCCCATTCCCATTTGCGGAATTTGTCGTAAGCCTTCCTTCACTTGCTTAATCCGTCTCGATAAGTCTTGACCTTTGTGCATTTCCAACACGGCAGGGAAATGACTTGTAAACAAACCTATCGTCCGTGTAGTGTCGAGATCTGGTAACATCGATTCTCGACCGTGACTTTCCAACTTCACCAGCACGCGCTCAATCCCTGTCCACTCATGGACTGCAGTTCCTAGCGCCGATAGCAGCAGATCATTCACTTTCGTATTGTAAGCACGGTGGACTTGCTTCAACAGCTGTTCCGTCTCCTGTTGCGTCCATTGCACCGTAACCGTATCACTATCGCTTACAAGCGAATGCTCGACTGAATAGTCTTTCGGCAATGGCGTGTACGTTTCTGCTTCAATTTGCTGCCAATACGACTGCTCACGCACCATCGTTTCGCTATTTGCGTATTCCGCCTGCTGTTCTGTCCACAACTGGAAGGAATCCGTTTTGCGCGGTAGCTGAATGGCTTTCCCTTCATCCGCTTGCTCGTAGCCGGCCGCAATATCTTCTAACAAGATACGCCACGATATTCCATCGACTACAAGGTGGTGGATCACGATGAGCAAATGGTCTCCTTCGGCACACCGGAACAATCCGAGCTTCATTAACGGGCCTTCACTTAAATGGATACTTCTTTGAATAGCTGTTGCCTGCGCTTCAATCGCAGCTGCGACATTCGCTTCATTTTTCAAGTCAAAAACTTCCAAACTGTAGAGTTCGCCTTCGTCATTGCCGCGATTCCAAGCCTCTACTCCGCTTGCAGTCGAACGAAACACCATCCGTAGCGCGTCGTGATGCTCGACAATTTTCGTGAAAGCAGCACGTATGGCCGTTTCGTCAAATCCGCCTTCCCGATACAACATCTTCGATTGGTTGTAATGATGCGCATCGGTCATTTGTTGCTCAAAGAACCTGTGCATGATTGGAGTGAGCTTCACGACTCCTGTGATTTCTCCTTGTTCAGAAATGTGACCGATCGGCTGCACGTACTGACTCAAATCAGACAAAACAGGATGCTGGAACATCTCTTTCATTTCCAACTTATATCCCGCTTGGAACAACCTTGACGCAACTTGAATCGATTTAATGGAATCCCCGCCGAGATCAAAGAAGCTGTCATGAACGCCGATGGTGGAAGCACCTAACACATCCTTCCAAATGCTCACGAGCGTACGTTCCACCTCTGTACGTGGCGCGACGTACTCCACACCGGATTGGCTGCCTCCTACTGGGGCTGGCAACGCTTTTCGATCCAACTTACCGTTCGATGTAAGCGGCATTTTGTCTAGCTGTACAAAATACGAAGGAACCATGTACAACGGCAGTGCCTGTACAAGTTCACCTCTCAGCTCGCTAACGGTCAACTCGCGTTCTGCTACAAAGTAGGCACACAGCTGTTGAGATCCGGATTCGTCCGCTCTCGTGATTACAGCCGCTTCTTTCACAGACGCAACTTTCGCCAATTGAGCTTCAACTTCACCAAGCTCAATCCGGTAGCCACGAATTTTCACCTGATCATCAGCCCGACCAACAAACTCCACATTTCCATCCGGCAGCCAACGGGCCAAATCCCCTGTGCGATACATCCGCTGTCCAAGTACAAACGGGTTGGCTACAAATTTCTCTGCGGTCAGCTCTGGACGATTCACATAGCCTCTCGCCACCCCTTTACCGGCAATATACAGCTCGCCGACGACACCGATCGGTTGCAAATGGCACTGCTCGTCCAAAATATATACTTGCGTATTAGGGATGGGCTTCCCTAACGATACTTTTACTTCTGATTCGCAGCAGCTCACAAGCGCATCCACCGTGGTCTCTGTCGGACCGTAGTGGTTGTACAGCGAATAACCTTGCTGTACAATCTTATCTTTCAACCGATCTTCAAGTCGTTCACCCCCGCAAATGACGACCTCTAAGCTGTCGATCCGCTCACGATCAGCCAGCAGCTCTTGCATCAACATCGGAGACGTGTCGAGCAAGTTGATTTGATGTTCATTCAAATAGCCCGCCACAAAGGATGGCTCTAACAGCTTGTCCTTTGTAATTCCGTGCAGTGTAGCACCATGAAGCAGCGTACTAAAGATTTGCTCAACACTAGGATCAAACGTGAATTCCGCCGTCAGCAATACGTGCGGATTGAGCGAATGAATGTATTGGTTGTAATACCAGCTCACCGTATTCACAGCACTCCGATGCTCAATCGCTACCCCTTTCGGCTGACCCGTAGTGCCTGACGTATAGAGCACATAGACCAAATGGTCTGGTCCAGCAAGCGGCGTCAAATTCGAACGGTCTGCATCGTAAGAGGCGTCATCCTCCAGCAACACCTGTTTCCCAGCAAATCCAGTAGCAAATCCAGCAGCAACTCGCTCCTGTAAATGTCGTTGCAGCACAATGACTTGTGCGGCCGAATCCTCCAAAATATAATGAACCCGCTCAGCCGGATATTCAGGATCGATTGGCACATATGCGCCACCAGCTTTTAAGATGCCGAAAATACCGATTAGCATCTCAAGTGAACGCCCCACCATCACACCGACAAGCTGATCAGGTTGCACGCCATTTGCCCGCAACGTACGGGCAAGCTGATTCGCTTTGTCATTTAATTCACGATACGTCATCTGCTCGGTGCCAAACACCACAGCCACTTGATCCGGTGTACGCTCCACCTGCTCCTCGAACAGCTGATAAATCGTTTGCTCCGTTATATCATCCGTTGTCGTACTATTGAACGTTTCCAAGAGCATTGTTCGCTCTTGCACAGTGACCAGCTCAATCGCAGACAGCGTCGCCTGCGGATTACCAATAATAACATCGACCAGCTGCGTAAGATGCTCGGCCATCCGCTCAATCGTCGTTGGCTTATACAGAGCTGTACTGTACTCGATACTGCATATAAGCTCTGCCGCACCCTCCGTCACTTCTAGCGAAAGGTCAAATTTTGCGACCGTGTTGTCACTTGGGTAAGGCTTAAATTGCAACCCTGCAATGCTTATTTCCTGGTCATCCATGTTTTGCAAGGAGAACATCGTATCAAACAGGGCATTGCGGCTCATATCTTTTTTGAGTTTAAGCTTGTCAACCAATTGTTCGAATGGATAATCTTGATGTTCAAATGCCTTAATCGTTCTTTCTTTGACATCATGCAAATAGTTGACGAACGTCTGTTCAGCTACTGGATAGTTACGCAACGCCAACGTATTGACAAACATGCCAATCATCGGCTCTAAATCAGCATGCGCTCTACCCGCGATTGGCGTACCCACTATGACGTCTTCTTGACCTGTATATTTATGCAGAAACGTTGTGTAAACGGCTAGAAGCACCATATATAAGGTTGTGCCCGTTTGCTCCGCAATGCGCTTTAAGCCTTCGTAACTTGTTGTCCCAATAGTAAAATCAAATGTACGTCCCTCAAAGCTTTGCACAGCTGGCCTTACAAAATCGGTTGGCATTTCAAGTACAGGCAGCTCTCCCTTGAAGACATCCAGCCAATCTGATGCTTGTTGTTTAAACTGGTCACCGTGCATACCTGCCTGCTGCCATGCCGCATAATCCTTATACTGAATACGAAGTGGTAATAACTCTTCACCGACATAAAGCTGAACAAACTCCTGAATCAAAATGTTCATCGAGACGCCGTCCGATATGATATGATGCATATCGTACATTAAAAGATGTTCATTTGGTTGCAATTCAATTAATCCAACGCGAAGTAAAGGCGCTTGCTTCAAATCAAATGCACGCACAAAATCACGTACCTGCTCATCTACTGCTTCAGCGCTCGCTTGCACAATCTCCACCGCAAATTCAACATCACCGTCATCATAAACACACTGCACAGGTTCTCCCTTAACAACTTCGAATCCAGTCCGCAATGTTTCATGACGAGATATTAGTTGGCGGAATGCTGCTTCCAGCCTTTTCGGATCTAAGGACCCTTCTACTAACAAGACACCCGGCATATTATAGCTGAGTTCTCCACCTTGCAGATTACTTAAAATGTACATCCGTTTCTGCGTCGATGACAGCTGATAATATTCACTTTTGCTAGTAAGCGGAATAGACAAGTATTCACTTTGCTCTTCCTCAACAATCAGCTGTGCCAACTGCTCAACCGTTGGATACTTAAAAATGTGTCGAATCTGCACTTTCTTTTTCAGTTCCTTGTGTATTTTGGCCGTAAGCGTGGTTGCTCGTAAAGAGTGTCCTCCTAAATCAAAGAAGTTAGCTTTAACTCCGATGTTTGCAACACCGAGCACTTCCTGCCAAATACTTACCAATTGAGCCTCGATTTCCGTTCGCGGAGCCACGTATTCCGTGCCTGACTGCATACCCCCTTGTGGAGCCGGCAGCGCCCTGCGATCCACTTTTCCATTTGTCGTTAGCGGCATCTTCTCTAGCTGGACGAAATACGACGGAATCATATATTCCGGCAATTCACGTGCCATGCTACCTTTCAGATCATTCAGCGATAGTTCCTGCTCGGCTACAAAATACGCACACAGCTGTTTATCACCGTTGTCTGTCTCCCAGACAATTACTGTTCCTTCCTGAACCGATTTCACTTTTAACAACTGCGCTTCCACATCCCCAAGCTCAATCCGGAAGCCACGTATTTTTACTTGATCGTCCATCCGTCCCAAATATTCAATCGTGCCGTCTGGCAGCCAGCGCGCCAGATCCCCGGTTCTGTACATTCTCTCCCCTGATGCAAAAGGATTGTCCACGAACTTCTCTGCCGTCAGATCGGGGCTATTCAAATAACCGCGAGCCAAACCGTTCCCAGCAATACACAGCTCTCCCGGTACTCCGACTGGCTGTAGTCCATTCACGCCACTAACGATGTAAATCGTGGTATGGCTTACAGGGCGACCTATCGGTATCGTCGTTGCCGCTTCGTCCACTTCATTTATATTGTAGTAGGTCGCATAGACCGTGCTTTCCGTCGGTCCGTACATATTTTTCAATATATGAGGGCCTAAATAGGCTAGCGCTTTTCTCACATGACTGATCGAAGCACGCTCTCCTCCGAACAAAATAGCGCGCATATGACGCATGCAATCGATATGCATATCTACGAGTACGTTAAAAAATGCTGTCGTAATAAACATGACCGAAATCTGTTCTCGATCAATTAATGCTGCCAACTCTCCTAAATCAAGCATCGTCTCTTTAGGAACTAACACGAGCTTAGCGCCATTTAATAATGCACCGAAAATATCAAATACGGAACCGTCGAAGGAGTAGCTCGCTAATTGCAACATGTTGTCTTGCTCATTAATATCCACATAGTTCGTCGCTTTGACAATCGGTACAACGTTGCGATGTGTCGTTAAATTCCCTTTAGGTTTACCCGTCGTTCCCGAAGTGTAAATCACATAAGCCAGATTGCTCGAGTTGTTCGTTGTATCAGCAAGATCCAGATTCGAACCGTCTTCGTTGTAAGATTGCTCATCATCCAGTAAGACGAATGTGCGCTCAACCGCCAAATGTACCTCTACTGGCACCCGGTCTTTCAAATGATGCTGCACGACCAATACGCGCGCTCCTGAATCCTCAATCATGTAACGAATACGCTCTTCAGGAAATTGTGGATCGATCGGCACATACGCTCCACCCGCTTTTAATATCGCCATAATGCCGACGATCATATCTAGCGAACGATCCGTCATTAACCCTACCAGACTATCAGCCTGCACACCTTTGGTTCGTAATGTCCTCGCCAGTCGGTTCGCACGTTCATTAAGTTCAACGTATGTTAACTGCTCATCTCCAAATACGACTGCCACCGCATTCGGATCGCGCATAACCTGTTCTTCAAATAACTGTTGAATCGTTTGATCCTGCGGAAAGTCCGTTTCATTTGCGTTGAACACTTGTAAAATATGCTCTTTCTCGTCTGCCGTTGCCAGTTCCAGCTCTTCCACACTGACGTCCGGATTATGAACAATTTGCTCCAAAATGTGCAGTAAATGTCCTTGCATGCGATCAATCGTGATCGGGTCAAACACCAGCCTATTGTATCCAAAGCACACGTTGATCGCTTCACCAGGCATAACCGTCAAGTTAAGGTCATAGCTCGTATGCTCGGCCATATCTACATTTTCAATGGTGAAGCTTTCTGGTTGATCGCTGCCTAGCTCTTCCACCTGTTGTTCCACCGGATAATTTTCAAATACTAACAAATGATTGATCAAATCCTGCTTTAAATCGCTCAACGCCTGAATTTCGTATAGTGGATACGTGTCGTAGGCATTAGCTGCCAGCGCATGCTCCTGAACTCTTTGGATCACATCGGTAACACTGTCCCCTGCTTCACTACGTATGCGCACAGGGATGGTGTTGATAAACAGCCCGATCATGTTCTCCACACCGGTAATTTCAGACGGTCTTCCCGATACGACGCTTCCGAAGACGACATCATTGCTCTGATTATATTTTTGCAGCACAATACCCCAAGCAGTCTGCATCAGAGTATTGTTCGTCACTTGAACCTGTTTAGCAAGCCGATTCAATTTCTCGGTCAAGTTCTTGCCAAGCGTACAAGTAAGCTCTTCCGATTCATAACCATTTACATAGCTTGTCGTCTTCTTAGGCAGCATCGTCTGCTGATCCGTTCCTGACACGTAGTCGCTCCAAAAGCGAGTTGCTGCCTCCCTATCTTGCTGCTCGATCCACTTAATATATTCGCTGTAAGGCGTTACCGTCGTAAGCTCTGGCACGCTTTGATTCAGGAATTCAAAGTAAGTACCGAATGCTTCTTTGATGACGAGTGATAAGCACCAGCCGTCCATCAAGATGTGATGGAAGCTCCATATAAAATGGTATTCCTCTTCAGCTATACGCAAGATCGATATACGCATCAACGCATCTTGAGCAAGATGGAATCCTTTTGCCTTGTCTTCACTCGTATACGTAGAAATATATGTTTCTCGCAGTTCCTCATCCAGCCCACGTATATCTTCAAAATGGAAATCCAATTCCTTTTTCCGATACACAATTTGAACAGGACTATCTTGCCAACCATTTATAAAATTAGTTCTGAAAATTTGATGTCTTTCTATTAATGAATTTAAGCTTTTCGTAAACGGATCAACATAAAAGATCCCTTTAAGATCAAATACAGCTTGCTCAAAATAGGCTGCTGAACCGGGCTCTAGCAAGCTATGGAACCACATTCCTGTCTGCATCGGCGCCAAGGCATAAACGTCCTCGATTTCGCCAACTTGGCGATTTTCCTCGACTAGCCATTCTAGCTCCTCAATGGTCATGCCCTTAAGTAAGACGTCGCTTGGCGTCAATTCGGCATGCTGTTTCGTCACACAGTGTGCAATAATTTCAAGCAAGCTCGCTCGTAATAATTCAGCAAAATGCGCCATCGTTTCATGTCGATACTCTTTTCGGCTATAAGTAATCGTCAGTAGCAACGATCCTGCACCAATGATTCCATTTATATCTAACGTATACGTTTTAGCCATTTGCTCACTAACTTCTTCTCCACTTGAAAAAGGGGAAAGCTGGAGCGCACTATTTTGGAGGTCTTGATCAAACTGACCTAAATAGTTAAAGCTAATCTCCGGTTCGCCCCCAAAAGCTGCGCTCTTTTGAAGACCCGACAAATATTTTAAAATACCATAGCCGATTCCCTTTTGCGGAATTTGCCGTAAACGTTCCTTTACCTGTTTGATTCGGCGGGACACGTCTATGTTTGAGTCCAAATCCAACACGACAGGATATTGGGTTGTAAACCAGCCCACTGTTCGTGAAATATCGATATCTGGAACAACGGGCTCTCTACCATGGCCTTCTAAATTGACCATTACCCGCTCCATACCCGTCCAAGTATGAACGGCCATGCCTAATGCCGTCAGCAATAAGTCATTGACTTCCGTATTGTAGGCCCAATTAGCTTGTTTCAGTAATTGTTCCGTTTCCTGTTCAGTTAGTTGAACCGTCAGTGTATCGCAATCCAGCAGCAGCGACTTCTTGTGTGGATTGGCTTCGTCCTGCTCTACATCTTTAGGTAGCTGCATATGATCCGTGTGGCTCGTATGTTGCTCCCAATACGCCCGTTCTAGCTGAAGTGCTTCGTTATCACGCTTTGCAAAATGAGACAATTGCTCCGCCCATCTTTGGAACGAGTCTGTTTTTTGCGGAAGGAGAATCTCTTGCCCCTGTGCCGCTTGCTCATAGCCTGTCGCGAAATCCTCAAACAAAACTCGCCACGACACACCGTCTATCACCAAGTGGTGAACTACGATTAAGAGATGGTCGCCAGTTGCACACTGAAATAAGCCTATTTTAATGAGTGGGCCTTCGCCTATGTTAAAACTGTTATGCATGTTACTCACGCTTGCTTCTATTGCTGTAGCTAGACTTGATTCTGCTACTTCTTTAAAGTTGAACATGTTCAGGCTGTACAGATCCCCTTCATCGATAGCACGATTCCAAGCTTCGAATCGCATTTCGTTCGGGGCTGCGCGGAACACCATCCGCAACGCATCGTGATGCTCCACCAATTTATGCATGACTTTGTGAAGCACCGCTTCGTCGAAGCCCTGCTCCTGATATAACATAACCGCCTGATTAAAATAATGCGGGGCAGGACTATTTTGCTCAAAAAACCACTGCTGAATCGGTGTCAATTCAACTGCACCACTCACTTCCCCTTGGTCCGCAATTCGACCAATCGGCTGTAAATGACTGCTCAATTCTGCGACAGTTGGGAAGTTGAACAACTTTTTCATATCGACTTTATATCCGGCTTGATACAACCTCGAAGATACTTGAATCGATTTAATAGAGTCTCCGCCAAGATCGAAGAAATTATCAAATATCCCGATATTCGGGGTTCCTAAGACCGTTTTCCAAATGGAAAGTAGCGTTTCTTCTGTTGCTGTGCGCGGTGCTACATACTCGGCCCCAGATCGAACGTTCTCTTCTGGCGCAGGTAGCGCCCTTCGATTTACTTTTCCGTTCATCGTAAGTGGCATATGCTCTAGCTGCACGAAATAGGACGGTATCATAAAGCTAGGTAGCTCTTTTAATAATGCATGTCGTATTTCACCTGTGCTTAATCGTGTAGGAGCCACAAAGTATGCACAAAGCACCTTCTGCCCTGTGCTATCTTCACGCGCCACCACAGCCGCTTCTTGAATGATATCTAGCGAAGCTATTCGCGATTCCACTTCAGCAAGCTCAATGCGGTAGCCACGTATTTTCACTTGCTCATCCATACGGCCCTGGTATTCAAGAACTCCATCTGCCCGCCACCGCACGATATCTCCTGTCCGATAGCAGCGTTCGCCAGCTTGAAATGGATTCTCGATAAACTTTTGCGCCGTAAGCTCTGAATCGTTTAAGTATCCCCGTGCTACACCATCGCCACCTACTAGAAGTTCACCCCAGACTCCTATTGGTTGCAATCTCATCTGAGTGTCCACCACGTAAGCTGTGGAATTAGCGATCGGACGTCCAATAGGTACAGCTTCTGTCTGCTCACTACGAATCTCGAATGTAGTAGAAAACGTTGTATTTTCTGTTGGGCCATACCCGTTAATGATACGTAATGAAGGATTGTCTTGTAATACTTGATTAATGTGCGGGACGGATACGACGTCGCCTCCGATCAGCAACGTCTCAACACCATTAAATAGCTGCCTATCCTGTTGTGACAATTGATTAAATAGTGGCGATGTCAGCCACATCAAATTAATTTTATATTTTCGAATTGCGTCTTTAAACAACGGCGCATTCAAAATCACGTCACTCGGCACCATATACAGCTGCCCACCGTTTAGCAGAGCTCCCCAAAATTCAAATGTGGAAGCATCAAATCCGACGCTACCTGTCTGCAATATACGTGTGTGCTCGTTATACTCGACAAAATTCGTATTTTTCACCAATCGAACCACATTGCGTTGCTCAACCATAACCCCTTTAGGCTTGCCAGTCGTGCCCGAGGTGTACATGATGTAAGCCCGATGATCTGGCTTCGCTATGCATGCCAAGTTCGTACTGTCTTCGTTATATACTTGCGTATCATATAAATCTATGAACTTACCAGAAAAGGATACCCGATCCCGTATCTCCTTGTTATGGTGCAGCACCAGATTTGCTCCAGAGTTCTCCAAAATGTAGTTAATACGATCTTCTGGATAATCAGGATCAATCGGTACATACGCGCCACCGGCTTTCAAAATCCCGACAATTCCAATTAGCATTTCTACAGAACGATCGGTTACAATGCCGATTAAATCGTCCGCTTGTACGCCTTCAGACCTTAATGTACGAGCAAGCTGATTGGCTTTTGCGTTTAATTCGCCATATGTAAGCTGCTTATGTTCAAAGACCACGGCTAATTGGTCTGGTGTGTGTGCTGCCTGTTCCTCGAACAACTGAGCAATCGACTTATCGTGAGGATAATCCGTTTCCGTATGGTTAAATTCCACTACGATTTTCGTTTTCTCATCCTCTGATAAAAGATCTATTTCGTCAATTTCAAGCTCAACCTGATACAGCATGATAGAGAAAATATGGTGTAAATGGCTCACAAACTGAGCAATATAAGCCTCGTCGTAACGAAGTTCGTTATACATTACTTTTAATTGCAGGGAACTATTTTCTAAGTCAAACCGAAAAATAACATCCGAAGCGACATTGTGATTAAAATCATCGGCATGAATTTCTTTTAAGGCCACGATCGTGTTCATTATTGGAGCGCCACTAGCATCATATTGAATATTTAAGTGTTCGATGAAGTTCCATATCGAGTGACTTTGATGTTCAATACTTTCGCTCACAGATGCTTTCAATTGCTGTAATAATGATTTAAATGTACTAGCATGATTAACCGTATTTTTTAAAATTAACAGATTACTTGCGTTTAGCGCTGGAATTCCTAAAATCATATTTTCTTCACGTGTATATTTATATAACAACGACTCTACACCTGCTAACAAAATCATAAAAACAGCTAACTGGGACCCGCCAGCAATAGCTGTAACTCGTTGGTAGGTTGAAGATGGAAACGTACTGTGAAAAGTGTGAACACGATTGGTATACTGCTGCAAATGATTTGTTTTTGTATAAGGAAGGAAAATGAATTGATCTTCTGTATCAAACTTATCGTGCCAAAAAGCTTTCTCTTTTTCAAAAACAGCTTCCGAATTCAAAGTAATCCACTCCTCAATGTCGGTGTAATGAACGTGATCAGCTTAGATTTGATAAGATGAAGATAAGGAGTGTGCTATTCAGTAAATGAATAGCACACTCTCGTGACAGAACCTTACAATCAGAACGCAAAATCGATGGATTCAACTACCGCAGCATGATCTTTGGTTGTATTTTTCATTTCAATTTCTCCCAGTTTCATAGATGGCGTATCTACGATAAGGGATAAAATGTGCGCCAGGTCATTCGACAACTGCTCCATTTTTGATTGGTTAAACAATTTGGTGCAGTATTCAAATGTACCTTTCATGCCCCCTGTGTCCATACTCATTGACAATGTCAAGTCAAACTTAGCGGTGACATCAGCTTGGACATATGGAATAAAGGATAAGGATTCGATATCAAGTTCTTTGTTCTCTGTATTTTGCATCACAAACATCGTGTCAAACAATGGATTACGGCGTGGGTCCCGTTTAATGTTCAGCTTGTCCACCAGTTCTTCAAACAAATAGTCTTGATGTTCGAACGCTTCCAGTGTTCTTTCATTTAGTTCTTGTAAATACGCACCGAATGATTTTTCTTGTGCTGGGTAATTCCGTAATGCCAACGTGTTAACAAACATCCCGATAAGCGGCTCCAGTTCATCAGATACGCGTCCCGCAACCGAAGTTCCTACAATAATATCCTCTTGTCCACTATGCTTGGAGAGTAAGATCGTATATGCAGCTAATAGCAACATATACATCGTGCTTCCGCTATTTACCGCCAGCTGGTTTAAGCGTTCCGTCAAGCTATTCGCAATCTCAAATTCGAAGTGCGCGCCTTCAAAGCTACGCACAGCCGGCCTCGGATACACAAGTGGCAAATTCAATACTGGAAGTTCTCCCGCGAATTGCTCCAACCAATACTGTTCTTGCTGCTGGTAGCGTTCACTAAGCATTTCTTGCTGCTGCCAAGCGGCGTAATCCTTGTATTGAATACGAAGGGGAGCTATTTCTTCACCCTCATATAGCTGCGTAAACTCCTGAATTACAATTCCCATGGACACGCCGTCGGAAATAATATGATGCATATCGAACAACAACACATGACGTTCCGGTTCGATTTCAAGCAAGCCGACGCGAAGAAGCGGTGCTTGTTCAAGGTTAAATGTTCGCACGAAGTTGTGAATCCGCTGATCGATTTCTGCTTGCGGAGTCTGCTCTGTCTGGGCTGATGTTCCGATCTGTGCATATTCAACGAAAAAGTCTACTTCACGGTATATACGCTGCATCGGTTCTCCGTTTACAAACTCAAATCCGGTTCGCAGCGTCTCATGACGGGAAATGAGCTTCCGGAACGCTTCTTCAAGCCTTGCGCGGTCTAACGCGCCTTCGATTGTCAATACCGCCGACATATTGTAAGTGAGCTCGCCACCGTCATGGTGACTCAAAATGTATAGTCTCTTCTGTGCGGATGATACCGGGTAATATGCTCTTTCCCCAACAATCGGAATACTTAAATACGTATTTTGCTCTCTGTCCACGATCAAGTGTGCCATTTGTTCGATCGTTGGATAGAGGAATACTTCGCGTATCTGCACAGTTTTGTTCATTTCTTTATGAATCTTAGCTACCAACGTCGTGGCACGTAACGAATGGCCTCCAATTTCAAAGAAGTTGTCTCTGACCCCAACGTCGGAAATACTCAGTACTTCCTTCCATAATTGAGCCAACTGCTCCTCCTCTTGCGTCCGCGGTGCGACATATTCAGTTCCGGTCTGCACGCTTCCCTCCGGTGCAGGCAGCGCCTTATAGTCAATTTTCCCGTTCGCCGTAAGTGGCAGCTGCTCCAACTGTACGAAGTAGGACGGGATCATATAGATTGGCAATGCTTGTGCTAATACCGCTCTCAGTTCACCTATATGAAGCTGCTCTTCTGCGACAAAGTATGCACAGAGCTCGTTCTCCCCGTTTGCTTCCGCTCTAGCTACGACGACCGTTTCGTTTATGGTCGCGACTTTTGCTAGCTGCGCTTCCACTTCGCCTAGCTCAATCCGATAACCACGGATTTTAACTTGATCGTCAATCCGACCGACAAACTCGATGTTTCCATCCGGCAGCCATTTTGCCAAATCGCCTGTGCGATACATCCGCGCTCCTGCTGCAAACGGATGGTCGACGAACTTCTCTGCCGTCAGCTCCGGAAGATTCAAATATCCTCTTGCCAGTCCGTCACCCGCAATGTACAACTCTCCGACGATGCCAACAGGCTGTAGGTGCCGCTGACTGTCTAAAATATATACATTCGCATTTGGAATCGGCTTGCCTAGCGATACCTTCGTATCTGCTTCACACAAACTTGCGAGCGCATCAATCGTCGCTTCCGTAGGGCCGTAATGGTTGTACAGCGTATATCCTTTTTGTACAAGCTTGTCCTTCAATCGATCTTCCAGTCGCTCTCCTCCGCAAATGAGGATGTTTAAGCTGTCCAGCTTGTCATCATCTGCTAAGAGCTCCTGCATGAGTAATGGGGATGTGTCTAGGATGTTTATGTGATACTGGGTCACATATTCTGCCACAAATCGCTTATCTAGCAGCGATTCTTTTCGTAGACAATGAAGTGTAGCTCCGTGAAGTAACGTAGAGAATATTTGTTCCACACTCGGATCAAACGTATATTCTGCCGTCAACAATAGATGAGGATTGATCGTTTTCACATATTTTTCGTAATACCAATGGATCGTATTGATGGCACTTTTGTGCTCAATCATAACGCCTTTCGGCTGACCTGTCGTACCTGACGTATAGAGTACATAGACCAAATGCTCTGGTCCAGCAAGCGGCTCCAAGTTCGAAGCGTCTTCATGGTACGCTTGCGCATCATCCAACAGCACGAGCTTACCTGTGTAATAAGCATGTGGAGTACGCTCCTGTAAATGGCGTTGCAGCACAACTACCTTCGCTGCTGAATCCTCCAGCATGTAGCGGATACGCTCCACAGGGAACGCTGGATCAATCGGCACATAAGCGGCTCCCGCTTTCAATATACCGAAGATGCCTACGATCATCTCTAAAGATCTTTCCACTAGAATGCCAACTAGTTGGTCTGCCGCCACACCTTCTGCTCTTAACGTTCGTGCAAGCTGGTTCGCTCGCTCGTTAAGCTCTCGGTACGTCAGTTGCTGACTATCAAACCTAACCGCAACCTGATTCGGCGTACGCTCCACCTGCTCTTCGAACAATTGAGAGATGGACTTATCCCGTGGATAATCAGCTGTTGTCGTGTTGAATGCCTCCAATATTTGCTGCTGCTCAGCTCTTGTTATCATCTCTATAGACGAAATTGTCGTCTGTGGATCGTTCACAATGACATCGAGCAGTTGAATAAGGTGCGCTGACAACCGCTCTATCGTTTCGCGTTTGTACAGTGCGGTACTATACTCGATGCTACATGTAATTGCCTCGGCTTCCTCGAATGCTTCCAATGTCAGGTCAACTTTAGATACCGTGTTGATACTTGGAACCGACTTGAGACTCAATCCCTCGATGTTAATTTCCTGCTGCTCTGTGTTTTGCAGAGCAAACATCGTATCAAACAGGGCATTACGGCTCATGTCCCTTTTCAGGTGAAGCTTCTCAATCAATTCTTCAAGCGGATAGTCTTGATTTTCGAATGCTTTGATCGAACTTTCTTTGACTTCCTGCAAATAGTTGAAGAAGGTCTTTTCCGCTGTTGGATAATGACGCAACGCCAACGTATTTACAAACATACCGATCATAGGCTCCAAATCCGCATGCGCTCTGCCTGCAATTGGCGTACCCACAATGATATCTTCCTGACCTGTATATTTAGACAGCAACGTCGTATAAGCTGCTAATAACACCATATACAACGTAGTTCCTGTCTGTTCCGCAAGCTGCTTCAAGCGATCACTAACTGATTTCCCTAGTGCAAAATCATAAGTTGCTCCCTCAAAACTTTGCACAGCTGGTCTCGCAAAATCGGTTGGCATATGAAGCACAGGCAGTTCTCCGCTAAAGGCATCTAACCAATGTACAGACTGCTCAGTAATCGATTCGCTGTTTATGCCTGCTTGCTGCCACGCCGCATAATCCTTGTATTGAATACGAAGCGGATGCAACTCTTCGCCTCCATAAAGCTGAACAAACTCTTGGATCAAAATGTTCATCGAAACGCCGTCTGAAATCAGGTGATGCATATCAAACAACAGTACATATCGATCCTGTTCCTGCTCAACTAACTCTACCCGTAGTAACGGTGCTTGCGTCAAATCAAACGGACGTACAAAGTCGCGGACCAGTTCATCCTTGTCTTTACCACTCGCTGATTGAACCTGTACGGCAAATTTGATCTCACGGTCATGGCGAATTCGTTGTACTGGTTCACCGTTCACAAATTCAAATCCGGTTCGCAGCGTCTCATGACGCGAAATAAGCTTCCGGAATGAGTCTTCAAAGCGTACCCGATCAAGCTTGCCTTCAAGGATCATAACACCCGGCATATTGTAGCTTAAATCTCCACCTTCAAGCTGACTTAAAATATATAGCCGCTTTTGTGCGGAAGATACCGGATAGTACGCTCGTTCTGCTACGGCAGGAATAGTAGTGTACACCGCTTGCGCCTTGCTTGTAATTAAGACCGCCATTTGCTCAATAGTTGGATGCTGGAATACATCTCTAAGCGGTACCTGCTTGTTCATTTCCTTATGAATCTTAGTTACCAACGTCGTAGCACG
The DNA here is from genome assembly GCF_021223605.1 of Paenibacillus sp. 481. Classification (NCBI taxonomy): domain Bacteria; kingdom Bacillati; phylum Bacillota; class Bacilli; order Caryophanales; family Paenibacillaceae; genus Paenibacillus; species Paenibacillus sp. 481. The sequence continues at coordinate 4,856,139 of NZ_CP075175.1, read as the reverse complement.
TAACGAATGGCCGCCAATTTCAAAGAAGTTGTCAAGCACACTTACCTCTGGAATGCCAAGCACATCTTGCCATATTTCCGCCAGCTTCTGCTCCACTGGTGTCCGCGGTGCTTGGAATGCCGTTCCAGTCTGGATTAGGCCCTCTGGTGCTGGTAAAGCCTTACGGTCAAGCTTTCCATTCGGTGTCAACGGCATCCGCTCCAGCGACACAAAGTACGTTGGAAGCATATAACTCGGCAGTTGTTGAGACATCACCGTTCTCAATTCACTCGAAGGTAACAACTTATCAGATACGAAGTAGGCGCATAACACTTTGGCTCCTGTTTCATCATCTCGAGTAACGACAACTGCCTCTTGCACACCTTCTACTTGCAGCAAGTGAGCCTCCACTTCGCCGAGCTCGATACGGTATCCGCGTATTTTCACCTGATCGTCAATCCGTCCTAAATATTCAAGGCTGCCATCAGGCAACCATCTCGCTAAATCCCCCGTACGGTATATGCGCTCGCCTGCTACAAATGGATCCGCCTCGAATTTCTCTTCAGTTAAATCTGGACGATTTAAATATCCAATAGCGGTACCTACTCCACTGATGCATAGCTCGCCTGGTACACCGATCGGCTGTAACTGATAGTACTTACCATGCTGACTATGTTTACTATGTCGATTTAAAATGTACACGCGTTTATTCGCGATTGGCTTACCGATCGGGACGCTAGACCCTTCGTTACCAGAGCACTGATGATACGTCGCACATACCGTTCCTTCGGTTGGCCCATATGTGTTATATACATCCGCGCCACGCAAGTTAGAATAATATTCCTTCCGCAGCACATCTCCACCGGAAAGAAACAGCCTTACCGGATGGACATCCCCTAACCATTGATTCAATTCATTTAATAACAATGGCGAACAAGTGACGACCGTTATTTGCTGTGCTCTAATTTGTTCAGACAAGATTTGCGCATTCATCACGTCATCCTTGCTTAGGATAACAATGCTGGCCCCAGTCATTAGAGCTGGATACAGCTCCTCGATTGACGTATCGAACGATATCGAAGCCTGCTGCAAAATCCGATCCGTAGCCTGAATGTTAAACGTCTCCACAAAATGATGAACGTAGCTCCACACATTCTGATGCGAGACTAAAACACCCTTAGGATTACCCGTCGTGCCTGATGTATAGATTACGTAAATCAAATCTTTAGGCTCATGAATAAGCTCTAAATTTGAACCGTCCTCTTCATAGGCGTGAACCTCATCAAGCAAGAGTACCGTGCCCTCATAATGGACACGCTCTTGTAAATGATGCTGTGTCAGCAGCAACTGCGTGCCCGAGTCATTCAGCATATAGCTGATTCGCTCCTCCGGATAATCCGGATCGATTGGCACATAGGCGCCGCCCGCTTTTAAAATCGCCATGATGCCAACAATGACCTCACAAGAACGCTCTGCCATCAGACCTACAAGCTGATTCGCTTGCACTCCCTTGGATCTTAACGTTCGCGCTAGGCGATTCGCACGCTCGTTCAACTCCCGATAAGTCATCAGCTTATCATCAAATCTAATCGCAACCTGATCCGGGGTGCGCTCTACCTGCTCTTCGAACTGTTGAGGTATCGTCTTCTCCTGCGGATAGTCTGCTGCCGTTGCATTGAAAATGTCCAAAATTTGCTCTTGTTCTTCAGTTGAAGCCAATTCCAATTGCTCCACCTTGATTTGTGGATTGTGTATGATTTGCTTCAGCACATGAATAAGATGATTTTGAATGCGTACGACCGTTTCTAGATCGTATACGTGTGCATTGTACCCGAATATAATGGATATCGTTTCCCCGGGCATCACGGTCAAATCAAAGTCATAGTTGGTCTGCTCAGTTACTTCAATATTGGCTATCGAAAAGCTTGCTTTACTACCACTTCCCAGCTGCTCCAACCGCTCTCCCACTGGGTAATTTTCGAATACCATAATATGATTAATCAAATCTTGCTTCTGCTCGCTCTGCGCCTGAATTTCGTAAAGTGGATACGTATCGTAGGCGTTAGATGCCAGTGCTTGCTCCTGAATCTTTTTCATCACGTCAGCAAAACTTTCGCCTGATTCGCTCTGAATACGTACTGGAATCGTGTTGATGAACAAGCCGATAATTTGTTCCACGTCTGCAATTTCAGACGGTCTTCCAGACACCACACTGCCGAAGACAACATCATCGTTGTGATTATATTTTTGGAGCACCATACCCCAAGCAGTCTGCATCAACGTATTAATGGTTACTTGGTACTGCTTTGCAACCCGATTCATACCCTCACTCAGTGACTTATCAAGTGGGCAAGTTAGTTGCTCAGCTGCATAGCCATCTACTTTGTTTGTCGTGATCTTAGGTAGCAGCGTCTGTTGTTCGTATCCCGCTAAATAATTGTTCCAATAGCGACCAGCTTCTTCTTGATCTTGGCGTTCCAGCCATTCGATAAATTGACTGTAAGGCGTAGCCGTCGGCAGCTCTTGCTTTCGTTGTTCCAACATACTAAAGTAGTTTCCGAAAGCTTCTTTCGTGACGATCGACAAGCACCAGCCGTCCATTAAAATATGATGGAAACTCCATACAAAATGGTAGGTTTCTGGTTGCACAAGTAAGATGGTGATGCGCATCAGCGAATCGTGAGTCAACTTAAATCCTCTAGCTTTATCTTCTTTAATAAGATTAGAAATGTAGGCTTCGCGCTGCTCCTCTGGCATTCCACTTATATCTTCAAAATGGAACTCAACATCCTTTTTCCGATACACAATTTGAACAGGAGTATCTTTCCACCCACTATAAAAATTCGTTCTGAAAATTTGATGTCTAGCTGCTAGCCCATTCAAGCTTTGGGCGAATAGCTCTACATTGAAGCTTCCCTGTAAATCAAATGTCGCCTGCTCAAAATAAGCGGCCGAATTCGGCTCCATTAAGCTGTGGAACAACATACCTGTCTGCATCGGTGTCAATCCATAGACATCCTCAATTTCGCCTACATGTTCATTAGCCGCTACAAGCGACTCCAGCTCCTCAATGGTAACTTCTTTCATTAAAACGTCACTTGGCGTTAGCTCTACCTTTTCTTTCGCAACACAATGAGAAATGATTTCCAAAAGGCTCGTTCTTAATAACTCAGCTAGTTGGGCCATCGTGTCGTTGTAATATTGCTTGCAACTGTAACTAATGGTCAGCTTCAAAGATCCTCCGGAGATACCGCCATTTACATCCAGTGCATACTTCTTCTCCATCAGGCCGCTAATATCTTCTCCACGCGAATAAGAAGATAATTGAAGCGCACTATTTTGCAGATCTTGATCAAATTGACCTAAATAGTTAAAACTGATCTCTGGCTTACATTTAAATGTAGGGCTCTCTTGCAGGCCGGACAAATATTTTAATATCCCGTAGCCAATCCCTTTTTGCGGGATTTGACGTAAGCCTTCTTTTGTACTTTTGATTCGATGCGACACTTCTTTATTTGCACCGATTTCGAGCACGACTGGGTACTGACTCGTAAACCATCCAACCGTACGTGTAATATCGACATCGGAGAGGATTGCTTCTCTTCCGTGACCTTCGAGATTAATCATAACCCGCTCCATACCTGTCCAAGTATGAATCGCCATGCCTAATGCCGTCAGCAGCAAGTCATTCACTTCCGTGTTGTAGGCCCGATTTGCTTGTTTCAGCAATTGCTCCGTTTCTTGCTCGGTCCATTGCACCGTCATCATCTGACTATCACTAAGCAGCGACTTTGCATGTGCGCCACTTTCGTCCGGCTGCATATCCTTTGGCAATAGTGAATGAGTTGATGGATCGATGAACTGCTTCTGCCAGTAGGCCTGCTCACGTTCGATCACTGATGTTTGACTAATGGCATACTGGGACAATTGTTCCGACCATGCTTGGAACGAATCCGTTTTTTGCGGAAGACGAATGTCTTGTCCCTGCACAGCTTGCTCGTAGCCTGACGAAATATCTTCAAACAAAATCCGCCAAGAAACCCCGTCGATGACCAAATGATGAATCGCAATTAGCAAATGATCGCCTTCAGCACATTGAAACAACCCTAGCTTGATCAGAGGCCCTGCTTCTAAATGAATGCTGCTTTGAATGCTAGTGGCTCTAGCTGCTATGGCTTCGTCCCGTTCAGAATCAGGCACTTCTTTAACATTGATCACTTGCAAGCTATATAGATCGCCTTCATCGACGCCTCGATTCCACGCTTCGTAACCCACTTCGTTCGGCTGTGTACGGAACACCATTCGCAAAGCATCGTGATGTTCAACCAATTTTTTCATCACTTTGTGCAGTAACGCCTCATCAAAACCTTGCTCACGGTATAACATGACCGACTGGTTAAAATGATGCGGCTCAGGTGATTGTTGCTCAAAAAACCATTGCTGAATGGGGGAAAGTTTCACCAATCCGGTCACTTCACCTTGGTCAGCAATTCTACCAACTGGCTGCAAATGATGGCTTAACTCGGCCACCGTCGGGTACTGGAATAAATGTTTCATTTCCAGTTTGTAACCTTCTTGGAACAATCTCGAGCAAACTTGGATCGATTTAATCGAGTCTCCACCAAGATCGAAGAAATTGTCCTGAATACCAATTTTCTTTGCACCTAATACCATTTCCCAAATGGAAATGAGCGTTTGTTCAGCCCCTGTACGCGGTGCTTCGTACTCAACTCCGGTGTGGACACTTGTCTCGTCTGGTGCAGGCAGCGCCCTACGATTGACTTTTCCATTCGGCGTGAGCGGCAGTTGCTCTAATTGTACAAAATAGGACGGAATCATATAGTTCGGTAAATGTTGCGACATTGCGCTTCGGAGTTCATTCACGTTAATCGGCTGCTCTGCTACAACATACGCACACATATATTTCTGGCCGTTATCATTTTGGCGTGCAATGACAGCCGCCTCTTGAATGAGCGCAACATTGAGAAGCTGGGCCTCCACTTCGGAAAGCTCAATGCGGTATCCGCGAATTTTAACTTGCTCGTCGATACGTCCTTTATATTCAAGCGTTCCATCCGCACGCCAGCGTACGATGTCCCCTGTCCGGTAGCAGCGCTCGCCTGCACGGAAAGGACTGTCTATAAACTTTTCCGCTGTCAGTTCTGGCCTATTTAAGTACCCTCGGCCGACACCGTCACCGCCAACGATTAACTCGCCCCATGTTCCGATTGGTTGAAGACGCATCCTTTTATCCACCACATACCCCGTGGAGTTATGGATAGGACGGCCAATTGGCACAGCGCCCTCCTGCTGCCCTTGAATCAAATGAGAGGTCGAGAAAGTTGTATTTTCCGTTGGGCCGTATCCGTTAATCATGTTTAATGCCGGAGTTTGCTGTAGCACGCGATTCACATGCGCCACAGATAATACGTCGCCTCCGATAATCAAGCTCTTTACTCCCTCAAACAGCTTGCTGTCTTGCTGCGTGAGTTGGTTAAACAATGGAGCTGTCATCCACATCGTGTTTATTTCGTACTTCTGAATGGCCTGCCGCAGCTGTTTCTGATCCATGATAACGTCATTGGACACCACATGTACCCGTCCACCGTTCAGCAGCGCTCCCCATATTTCAAATGTTAAAGCGTCAAATACTACAGATCCTGTCTGCAAAATGCGTGTTTCTTCATTTAACTCAACATAATTTGTGTTTTTAACTAAACGAACAACGCTACGATGCTCAATCATTACCCCTTTTGGCTGGCCTGTTGTGCCTGATGTATAAATAACATACGCCAAGTTGTTATAAGCGGCTGGCTCATCAAGTTGCGGCTCTAGCTCGATATAAGGCTGTGCATCGCTCAAATTGATGATTTTACCCGAAAATGCAAGCTGTGACCCGCGTCGATCATTTTGAACGACTAACAATCGGGCGTTTGAATCCTCCAGCATATAATTGATGCGATCTTCCGGATAGTCTGGATCAATCGGCACGTAAGCTCCGCCAGCTTTCAAAATCCCGATCATCCCGATGATCAGCTCCAACGATCGATCAGCAAAGATTCCGACCAACTCATCGGTCTGTACTCCCTCAGCTCTTAACGCCCGTGCAAGCTGATTCGCTCGCTCGTTCAACTCCTGGTACGTTAGCTGCTTGTCATCATGGACTACCGCTATTTGATCTGGTGTACGTTCTACCTGCTCTGTGAATAACTGATTAATAGTCTTGTTTTGTGGGTAATCTGTTGAAGTATCGTTAAATAATCCAAGCAGCACTTTTTCTTGTGGTGTGATGATATCAATAGATGAAAGCGTTGTGTGAGGATGATCTACGATAGCCGTAATTAACTGACTAAAGTGCTCAGCCATTCTAAGCACACTTTCTTGTTTATACAATGAGGTGGCGTACTCGAAGCTGCATACTATGATGTCCTCCGTCTCGATCGCGGATAAGGTTAAATCGAATTTGGATATCGTATGTTTGATCGGATACGGTTCAGCCTGTACACCATCCATCCCAAGCTCTTGTCGCTCCGTATTTTGCAGGACGAACATCGTATCAAACAGTGGATTTCGGCTGGTGTCCCGCTTTACGTCTAACTTTTCTACCAGTTCTTCAAAAGGAAAATCTTGACGCTCATACGCTTTAAGCGCTTTTTCTTTTACATCCTGTACATATTCAGAGAACGACTTCTCAGCCGAAGGATAATTACGTAGAGCTAGCGTATTAACGAACATACCGATCAGCTGTCCTACATCTTCATGTCCACGGCCCGCAATCGGAGTTCCGACAACGATATCTTCTTGACCTGAATATTTATGAAGCAATGTCGTATAAGCCGCTAATAGTACCATGTATAGGGTTGAGCCTGTATCCGCCGCGATCTGTCTTAATGCATTGCTATGATGTGTGTCGATCGTAAATTCAAGCGTGTCGCCCTCAAAGCTTTGCATGGCAGGTCTCACATAGTCAGTCGGCATGTCCAGCACTGGAATTTCATCTTTATATACGTCCAGCCAGTACTGTTCCTGCTGTCGCATTGATTCGCTGGAAACTTCCGCTTGTTGCCACACCGCGTAATCCTTGTATTGAATACGCAATGGAGGCAAAGCCATGCTCTTGTATAGCTGTGTAAATTCCTGCATCAAAATACTAATGGATACCCCGTCAGAAATAATATGGTGCATATCAAACAACAATAAGTGACGTTCAGATTCAAGCTTGAGCAGTCCTACCCGTATAAGTGGTGCCTGTTTAAGCTCGAACGCACGTGCAAACTGTTGGATCAGTTCGTCAACTTGATCCGCATGCCCTGTTACATGTTCCAATTTGAATCCAACCGTAGCATGCACTCGCTGAATCGGTTCGCCATTCACAACGTCAAAGCTTGTCCGCAGTGTCTCATGACGCTCAATTAGCTCGCAGAACGTCGCTTCGACTCGCTCTGGTTCTAGCGCGCCTGTCAGAAGCATAACGCCATGCATGTTGTAACTGAGTTGACCACTAGAGATTTGACTTAGCATATACAACCGTTTTTGTGCTGAGGACACAGGGTAATACTCTCTGGCTCCCACAATAGGAATGGCTGCATACGTTGTCTGATCCATTCCATCCATGTATTGTGCCAGCTGTTCAACTGTCGGTAACAAAAAGATGTCTCGCAGTTGCACAGTTTTGAACATCTGCTTCTGAATTTTAGATACCAGCATCGTGGCACGTAATGAATGCCCACCAATTTCAAAGAAGTTGTCTGACACCCCAATATTCGATATTCCTAATAGTTCTTGCCATATTTGGGCCAACTGTATTTCCGCTGGTGTTCGAGGGGCTACATACTCGACGCCCGTTTGTAAGCTTCCCTCTGGTAAAGGCAATGCTCTGCGATCAACCTTCCCATTTGGAGTAAAAGGCATCTGCTCCAACTGTACGAAGTAGGACGGGATCATATATGCTGGAAGTTCATGTGACAGCGCACCTCTTAAATCTCCTACAGTCAGTTGCTTATCTGCTACGTAGTATGCATATAACAGATTCTGTCCAGCTGCGTCTTCTCTCGCAATTACGATTGCTTCTTTGATAGAATCCATATTCAATAGCTGCGTTTCTACCTCGCCTAATTCAATCCGGTAACCACGAATTTTCACTTGATGATCGATCCGGCCTAAAAATTCAATGCTTCCATCGGCTAGCCATTTAGCCAAATCTCCTGTGCGGTAACATCTCTCGGTTTGCTTGAACGGATCAGCAACGAATTTTTCTGAAGTTAAATCATCTCTATTTATGTAGCCCCGGCCCACATTATCTCCTGAAATGTACAGCTCTCCTGGTACCCCGATAGGCTGCATTAAGCCACTTTCGGATAACATATAAACGGCTGTATTGGAAATCGGCTTACCGATCGTAGGTACTCCGGCCTCTGCTTCATCAGGTGAAATAGTCAACGTAGTGACCACGTGAGTCTCGGATGGGCCATAGTGATTATGCAGCCACACTTGGTTACGGCGTAGGAATTCTGCTAATCCCTCCGGTACGACTAATTGTTCGCCAGCGGTAATGATATGGCGTACACACGTTGGAAAGCGCTCAGCCAAGCCGCTCTCCATGAACAAAAACTTGGTCAACGCTGTTGGGAACAGCACGACATCGATATGCCAACGATTAATAAATGACAACAAGTAGTCCGTATCTTTTTTCGCTTCTTCGTCAATAACGAACAAGCACCCACCCGCAGCAAGCGTAGATAAAGTCTCCAAATAAAACATATCAAAGCTGCTTGTGAAGTACTGAAGTACGTTCTTGTCGTACGGAATATTAGTATCCCTATATTGAAAATGTAGCAGATTGACCATATTGCGGTGCTCAAGGATTACACCCTTAGGCTTACCTGTTGTCCCAGATGTATAAATAATGTACAACGGATCATTGGACGCTCCATTTGACACCACATTAGAGACGTCTTCAATCCCCTGATTGTGAGTGAGGCCAAGCAATTCTACATCTGCAAATTGTGCCTGTACCTGCTCGATTCGAGTCGCTTCAGTAAGCAGTAACCGAATGCCGCTGTCCTCCATCATGTATTGAATACGATCAACTGGATACTGTGGATCGATTGGGACAAGGCAACCTCCCGTCTTCAAAATACCAAGTACCCCGGCTACCATATCCGGTGAACGATCCGCCATTAGACCGACAACACTTCCGGACTTCACACCCCGTTGTTGCAAGGATCGTGCGATTCGGTTAGCTTGCTCATTTAGCTCGCGGTATGTGTATTGCTTATCTTCACCTACAATCGCTACTTGCTCAGGAGTTTTCACTGCCTGTTCTTCAAACATTTGATGGATCGTCTTCTCTTTTGGATAATCCGCTGCTGTATCATTAAAGACGTTTAAAATTTTATTTTTTTCATCTTCGCTAATTAATGAAACATCGCCAATTTTTTGCTGTGGGGCGTTAATAATCGACTCTAAGGTTGTAATGAACTGTTGGATGATTTGCGCAATTTCATCTTCTTCAAATAGATGAATGCGGTAATCAAAATCCAGAATGATTTGTTTTTTATCCATAAACTCCATAATATGAATATCCAAATCATTAACGACTTCACCACAAAATTGATTTTGAAATTCTACACTTAAATCATTATCTAAATGCACAAAACTCATAGGCTGATATTGAATCGTAACGCCAAATAGATCCTCGATATCGCCGTGTGGTTGAGCCTCTTTCAGATCTTGGATCAGTTTATTGTAAGGATACCGCTGATGACGTAAGATCGATGTCTGATCCTTCGCAACGCTCTTCATAAATGGAATGATATCCATCTCTGGATCTACGAACGAGCGTGTCGTAACCGTACTTACGAACATTCCTAACATCTCTTTTTCTTTTTTAGTTACCCGATTTGCGTAGAACGTTCCGATTCCAATGTCGTTCTGATTCGTTATTTTGTGGATGTAAATGTACAATACGGATAAAAAGTAAGTGAGTACGCCGATATTGTTTTGTTCACAAAATGCTTTAATGGCCTGATAATGTTCATCGCTCAGCGTTATCGCTTTCCGTCTCGCTGAAGTGCTCATCGTTAGAGGATTGTATGACTTCAACCCTGTTACCTCAGGTAATGTGCTGAACTTTTCTAACCAGTATGATTTATCTTTTTCATGACGATTTGACAGTTCATACTGCTGCTCTTCATGAATAAAATCGATGTAAGAGTGGTTCGGGCCTTTCTCAACGAACACCCCATTCGTCAATTCCAAGTACGTTTGGACAATTTGATTTCCGATTATATTCATAGAAATACCATCTGAAATAATATGATGCGTTCTAACATTACACCAGTACTCTTCGTCACTGATCTTCAAAAAGGTTATCTTATATAGAACCGAATCCAACAGCGTAATAGGCATCTGGTTATGCTCCTGCTGCCACTCTGTTGCTTTACTTTCCTGTCCGTCTTGAGAAAAGTCAATAACTTCAAATTGTTTTTCGATATAATCTTCTACATATTGTTTAGGAACCCCATCTTCGGCAATGACTTTAATCCGGAGACCGTCATTTTGCTTAATTAACAATTGCATAGCTTGCATAAAAGCGTCGATGTTCACATTACCTTTGAGCTTCATTGTTCCAGAAACGCCAGAAACGTTTTTGCCCGGGTAAAATAATTCGGAGTACCAAATTCTTAATTGGGGATGTGTTAACGAAAACGACTGAATGATATCTTTACTCATATCTCTGCACCTCTTGTAATCAATGATGATTTTTAACATCATTTCATTAAGTTGACTTATAATAAATCCTTACTTCGGCAAATGCTTGATTGGAATACGTACACGCCGAATTGATTTTGCTTCGTCATGAGATGTTTGAAAGATACATGTTAGAGATGCACGGCATCATCTAACTCGGTATTACAAGTTCACGTTCGAGGGAATGGAACAGGATCAAAAGTTAAGAAAGAAAATTTGCGCGGATACTGTACGATAATCATCTTGAGACTAATCTGTCGATTGAAACACACCCTCCTTTAATGTATATTTTTGTTTAAAATAGGCTCAAATACAAAATGATATAAACATTATTAATAATATCATAGTTATTATATATTTAATTATAACTATATAATATTTAACTAATCTTTAAAAACGAAACAGAAAACGATAATAGGAATACGGCCTCAGAACTTGCTCAAATAGAGTGTCGGTTAACCATGAAGTTGGCGAGTTGTAAGAGGAATTAACGGTGCTATTTTACGAAGACAACAGATATACAGAACTTACTTAACAGTTAATTTCATATGCAGATACAAAACGCGATACTGTAGCCAAATACTAAGAGGAGTGTATAACAGGGAAGCCTTACATTGTTAGTCGCGTGGGAACGGTCATATACATGGAAAAATAAAAGTGTTAAACATCATATTACACTCATTTCCATATAAGCATGAACTTTTTGAATATGTGTAATTAGTGCTGATTATGCCTTATTGTATAATATTTGTATATCTCGTTTTTTTGAGGCCTTGTTATTAATACTTCTAGCTAATCAAGCATACGAAGAGCCGCGACTAATGTATCGATAGACGCAGCCCCATTGATTAGTAATATGCCATTTTCATTATATGTTCACTATTGGTAGAATTCATTTCTTGCAGATATGACCCGTTGTTCTTCTAGCTCGGCAATAAAGTCGCTTGCGTGATCCACTCGCAGCACGATTTTCGAAATCATTTTCTTCACTCCATACGAGCCTTGCATTTGCACGGGCTCCTGTAAGCAAATTTCAAACTGTGGGGCATCCAAACGCATCAACGACACAAATATGTCGTCCGGAACTTTCGCCCCTAGCTCAAAAGACTTGGCTTCATGTACGGCTTCGATATTGTCCAATCTAACGGTGACACTTCCTTGGAAGCCTAAATTCACTTGCAGGTGATGATCGAACAGGCGATGCGGTCGATGCTCAGACGGAGTTATAAAATAAGTTAAAGCGATGGCAAAAACATACCAGACATACACCTATTCTCTCGGCATTGATCTTGGACGCGCACATAACAAGTAGAACGTGGACGGTATGAGTACGATCATTCCTAAGTTAGAGCTCATAATAACGGTGTTGCTTACATTAAACTGTCGAAGTAAAAAGAAGAGGCCGCACGTTAGTATAGCCGTGAACATCAGAAATAAGAGCAGAAAAAGAACATGGGATGTTTGTTTAGGTTTCTTGTTGGTTGGAGTAGTGTGTATTATGGGCAGCTCATCATCTAATCCCATACGGTTGTGTTTCCAACTTTAGTTGGTTTAAGATAGCAGAAATGATTGCAGATTGTTGTTCATGAATAAAAAAGTGATTTCCCTCGAACAGCTGAATATGCACGTCTCCTTCTGTATATTGCCCCCATTCCGCCAAAGCATCTACACTTACTCTCGGGTCATGCGTGCCACCAAACACGGTAAGCGGGCATTTAAGCTTGTCCTGCTCGATAAATTGATACGTTTCACACACTTTAAAATCGGCTCTAATGCGCGGTAGCACCATTTTCATCAATTCCTCATTTTGCAAAAGAATTTCAGGCGTGCCTTGCATTTTCCTAAGCTCCTCCGTGAAATCAGAGTCAGATAGACGATGGAGCTCACGTGACAAAAGAGGAAGATGCGGTGCATTTTTAGCTGAGACAAACAAATGAGTTGGGCTGACTTGATACTGACGAAATAGTTCTCTTGCCAACTCAAAGGCGATTAGTGCGCCCATACTGTATCCGAAGAAAGCGAATGGCGTACGGATCATTGACCTCATTTCAGGCAAAATCGCAGCTATGATGGCAGATAACGATTCTAACGGTTGTTCTACAAAGCGATTTTCTCTCCCCGGCAATTGCACAGGACATACTTGTATACCAGTTGGAAATTCTTTTTGCCAAGTCTGATATATAGAAGAACCTCCTCCTGCATAGTGAAAGCAAATCAATCTTAAATCAGGATGGTGATCTTCATTATCTTTGAAAAATAAGGTTGGTGAATGCACGGAAGCACCTCTCTACATGTGATTTTATTTGTTAAATAATGTATACCAATTTATTATATCTCAAATTATTTTTACTGTGCAACTCCTTTTACGATGGAGCTTAGCCAGAACTGTGTAAACAAAAAAACTGCGCTTAAATAAAACTTTAGCGCAGTTTAGTACATTCTTATTATGGCAGCAACGAGCTACCCATTAAATATTTATCCACTTCACGAGCCGATTCGCGGCCTTCATTAATCGCCCACACGACTAAACTTTGTCCGCGACGCATATCTCCTGCCGCAAATACCTTCTCCACATTCGTTCGATATTCGCCATAGTTCGCCTTTACGTTCGTCCAACGATCTGTTGCCAATTGGAATTGCTCAATCAGCGTTGCTTCTGGGCCGTTGAAGCCGATTGCGATCATGACTAGCTGTGCTGGGAAGACGCGCTCCGTACCTGGAACAGGCTTATAGGTTTTACGACCAGTCTCATCGACGGAACGCTCAATTTGCACCGTATGAAGCTCTTTAACCTTACCGTTCTCATCCCCAATGAACTTCGTCGTCATAATCGAAAATTCACGTGGATCGTGTCCGTACAATGCTTTTGCTTCCTCATGCGCATAATCAAGTGTATACACATTAGGGAATTGCGGCCACGGATTCGCAACAGAGTCACGCTCAAGCGGCGCTTTCGCGTGCGTACCGAACTGCGTAACACTGCTGCAACCGTGTCGAAGTGCTGTCGCAATACAGTCGGTGCCCGTGTCACCGCCACCGATAACAATAACGTCCTTGTCCTTAGCTGAAATGTAGTTACCGTCCTCTAAGTTCGAGTCCAAGTAGCTCTTAATCGTTCCATTCAGGTAGTCCATTGCATAGTGAATGCCGTCTAAATGGCTGCCTTCAATATCGAATTCACGCGGCTTTGTAGCACCGCCACACAGCACAACCGCATCAAATTGCGACAGAACCTCTTGTGCGGATATATCCTTGCCAATTTCCGTGTTGACAACAAACTGTATGCCTTCTGCTTCCAATAAATCTACCCGGCGCTGCACGACTCCTTTATCCAATTTCATGGACGGGATTCCGTAAGTAAGCAAGCCGCCAATCCGATCTGCACGCTCGTATACCGTCACCGTGTGTCCAGCTTTGTTCAGCTGCGATGCACACGCCAAGCCTGCAGGGCCCGAACCAACTACAGCTACACGCTTCCCTGTACGCTTTGCTGGTGGCTGTGGCTTTACCCAGCCTTCATCAAAACCGCGATCAATGATCTCTTGCTCAATCGTCTTAATCGTAACCGATTTGCCGATTAGTCCCACAGTGCAGGAGCCTTCGCACGGTGCTGGGCACACCCGTCCTGTAAATTCAGGAAAGTTGTTCGTCTTATGTAGACGATCCAACGCTTCATGCCATAACCCGCGAAACACAAGGCTATTCCACTCTGGAATCAAGTTGTTAATGGGACAACCTGACGTTCCACCAGTCAATTCAATGCCCGTGTGACAATATGGCGTACCGCAATCCATGCATCGCGCACCTTGCGTACGCAGTTCCTCTTCACTCAAATGCTTGTGGAACTCTTCCCAATCATTCAATCGCTCCAACGGGTCACGATCAGCTGGGATTTGTCTAGTATACTCCATAAAGCCCGTAGGTGTTGACATGCGTTCTCCTCCATCCGTCTGTCCGTATCTCTTTTCATGTAAGCTTATATAACATATTAAACGGTGCCGGAAAAAGATGCAATAAATAAATTGCAAGCTTCGACATGAGATTTCCCCATATGTTACAGAAATTGAGCACAAATGAAAATGGAGAGAAAGGCAGATCATTTGCACTCTTTTGCAGTTACGCATTACTAGAGCACAGAGATCGGTCTTCTCTCCATATTTATACTATGTTTTAGCTTGTAGATTTGCGCCTATATGTTAAAAAACGGTGCGCATAGCGGTTTTTCTCATCGACTTCACCAGTAACTTCGCTCACCAGTTCCCACAAGGATTCGTCGTAAGGTGGAAAATAATCCTCACCTTCGAACTCCTCCTCAATTTCCGTTACAAGCAGCTGATCCGCGTGTTCCATAAATAAGTCGTATATTTGTGCCCCGCCAATAATCATCACTTCTTCGTTCGGTGCTAACGCAAGCACGTCATCTATGCCGAAAATCACTTCAGCATCCGGCACGCTCCAATTCGAATTACGTGTTAATACGAGATTGCGACGCTTAGGCAGCGCCTTTCCAAACGATTCAAACGTACGCCGCCCCATCACGACCGTTTTACCGAGCGTCTGCTTACGAAAATACGCTAAATCGTTCGGCAAATGCCATGGCAATGTATTATCTTTTCCTATAATACGCTGCTTATCCATCGCCCAGATCATTGTAATTGGCATCCTATATTCTCCTCTCCTCTTGTCCACCGCATACAGACAAATATGAAGCAGAATCATTGAAGTGCTGATTGAAGTGCTAATCTAAATATTCAAAATACTCCATATACTCTAAACACTTACATGCTTACACCGCTACCGGCGCTTTAATCGTTGGATGATGTTCATAATCTGCAAATTCAAAGTCTTCAAATGTATAGTCGAAAATAGATTCCGGCTTACGCTTAATGACAAGCTTAGGCAGAGGTAAAGGCTCACGCTGCAATTGTGTGTTCACCTGCTCCAGATGGTTCGTGTAAATATGAACATCTCCACCCGTCCAAATAAACTCACCTACCTCAAGATCGCACTGTTGAGCGATCATATGCGTCAACAGGGCATAACTTGCGATATTGAATGGCAATCCCAAAAACGTATCTACCGAACGCATGTTAAGCATGCAACTGAGTTTGCCGTTTGCGACATAAAATTGGAACGCATAATGGCATGGCGGCAACTTCATTTGATCGACTTCGCCCACATTCCATGCCGAAACGAGCAAGCGGCGTGAATCAGGATTTGTCTTAATTTGCTCGATTACGTTCGTAATCTGATCGATCACACGTCCATCTTTCGTTTCCCAGTTCCGCCACTGTGAACCATATACAGGCCCTAAATCCCCGTTCTCGTCCGCCCATTCATCCCATATCCGCACACCGTTATCCTTTAAATAACGTATATTCGTATCTCCGCTCAAAAACCATAGCAGCTCGTGCACGATCGATTTTACGTGCAGTCGCTTTGTCGTTACAAGCGGGAATCCATTGCTTAAGTCAAAGCGGAGCTGACGTGAAAACACAGAAATCGTACCTGTACCTGTCCGATCCTCTTTATGCACCCCATTGTTCAATACGTCTTGAAGCAGCTCTAAGTATTGTTTCATCTCATTTACCCTCTTTCATTCCGATCGATATCCTTATTCAGTTTAACATTCTGTTTGCAAAAAATCATTATTGTGCAGTCCAACATTTCTGTAAACCGCATCCTAACATGATGGGTTACATAAAAAAATCCCTCACAGCTATTGGCTGCGAGGGGAACAAAAAAGCATCATTATTCAGAACCGTAACAGAATTATAACAGAACCTTCAGAGAGATAGGAGATTACTTACCTACCGCGTGAATCGGGTGGCCCAGCACAACTTCTGCTGCTTCCATCACGATTTCACCAAGTGTTGGGTGAGCATGGATTGTCAACGCCAAATCTTCCAACGTTGCAGCCATCTCAACCGCCAAGCCCATTTCCGCGATCAAGTTGGACGCTTCTGGTCCAACCATTTGCGAGCCAAGCACGATGCCTGTCTCTGCGTCAGCAACGATTTTCACGAAACCGTCTACGCTGCCGCCGAGGGACAGAGCACGGCCGTTCGCTGCGTACGGGAACTTGCCAGATTTAACTTTGTAGCCTTTTTCTTTTGCTTCTGTTTCAGACAGACCAACGCTAGCGCATTCTGGATCTGTGAAGCATACAGCTGGCATAACTTTGTAGTCAACAACGCTAGGCATACCTGCAATCGCTTCAGCCGCTACTTTACCTTCGTAGGACGCTTTATGCGCCAACGCAAGACCAGGAACGATATCGCCGATAGCGAAGATATGAGGTACGCTTGTGCGTCCTTGGTGGTCAACTTCGATCACGCCACGGTCAGTCATTTTAATGCCAACCAAGTCAAGACCAAGTTCACCATCTGTGTTTGGACGACGGCCAACTGTTACGAGCAAGTACTCAGCTGTAACTTCTTTCGTTTCGCCACCAACCGTATATTTAACCGTAACGTCTTTATCTGTTTGCGAAGAGCTTTCCGCTTTAGCGCCTGTAACGATATCGACGTTCGTTTTCTTCATGTTTTTGGACACGATTTGCGTCATGTCTTTATCGAAGCCTGGCAAGATCATGTCTGCGCCTTCGATAACCGTTACTTTAGTACCGAACTTGGAGTACATTTGACCAAGCTCTGCACCGATGTAGCCACCGCCGATAACGATCATGCTCTTCGGAATTTCAGGAAGCTCAAGCGCTTCTGTCGAAGACAAGATGCGTCCGCCGAACGGGAATGCTTTCAATTCGATCGGGCGGGAACCTGTAGCGATGATACAGTTCTTGAACATGTAACGTGGCGCTTCTTGGTCGTTAAACACACGCGCTTCGTTTTCGTTGATGAACATGCACTCGCCTTGGAATACTTGAATTTTGTTCGCTTTCAAGAGCGCACCAACGCCGCCTGTCAGCTTTTTAACTACGCCAGCTTTGAACGCTTGAACTTTTGTAAAGTCAACTGTTACGTTCTCCGCTTGAATTCCGATATCGGAAGCGTGTTGTGCTACTTCGTATTGATGCGCTGCACTGATCAACGCTTTAGAAGGAATACAGCCACGGTTCAAGCACACGCCGCCGAGTTCCGACTTATCAACTACGAGTACGCTTTGACCTAGTTGAGCAGCACGAATAGCTGCTACGTATCCACCAGGACCTGCGCCGATTACCAATGTGTCGATTTGTAAAGATGCGTCTCCTACTACCATTAGATTATACCTCCATGACTAGCAACTCAGGGTTAGCCAGCAACTGTTTGATATAGTTCATAAAGTTTTGTGCAGTAGCACCGTCGATCAGACGGTGGTCGAAGCTCAAGGACAATGCCATTACTGGCGCTGCTACGATTTCGCCGTTCTTCACAACTGGCTTCTCAGAGATACGGCCAGTACCCAAGATCGCAACTTCTGGGAAGTTGATGATCGGAGTAAAGAACATACCGCCAGCGGAACCGATGTTTGTGATTGTGATTGTGGAGCCTCTCAACTCGTTCGGGCCAAGTTTGCCGTCACGGCCGCGTGCTGCCAAGTCACGAATTTCGTCAGAGATCATCCAGATGCTGCGGCGATCTGCGTCCTTAACAACAGGAACGATCAAGCCGTTGTCTGTGTCTGCTGCGATACCGATGTTGTAGTACTTTTTGTACACAATTTCTTGTGCTTCTTCGTCGATCGTTGCGTTCATCACTGGGAATTGGCGGCAAGCTGCTACCAAAGCTTTCACGATGAATGGCAAGTAAGTAACTTTCTTGCCTTTTTGCTCCATAACTGGCTTCAAGCGGTTGCGGAATGCAACAAGCTCAGTTACGTCCACTTCGTCCATAATTGTAACGTGTGGAGCTGTGTAAGCAGATTTAACCATCGCATTGGAAATCGCTTTGCGGATACCTTTGAATGGTGTGCGCTCTTCTTCCACGAAACGATCTGCTGCTGGAGCTGCCGCTGCTTTTTTCTCAGCTGGAGCTGCTGCTTTTTCGGAAGCTGCTTCTTCAGTTTTAGCTACTGGAGCTGCCGCTGGAACGCCACCTTTAGCAAATGCTTCTACATCTTCACGTGTAATTTTGCCGTTGTTGCCTGTTGCAGGAACTTCAGCGATGTTTACGCCAAGGTCACGAGCAAGCTTACGCACGCTTGGAGTAGCCAAAACTTCACGGTTAGGTGCTACTGGAGCTGCCGCTGGTGCAGCTGCATCCGTTGTCGGAGCTGCTGCTGCCGGAGCCTCTTCCTTCGCTTCTTCAGCTGGAGCAGCTTGCTCAGGAACGTCGCCTTCTGCGTCGATAATCGCAACAACTTCGCCCATGTGCATAACTTGACCGTCTTTTGCAAGAACTTCAAGTACTGTTCCGTTTACCGGGCAAGGAACTTCAACGATAGCTTTATCGTTTTGTACCTCCATGATGATATCATCATCTGTTACTTTGTCACCCGGTTTAATAAGCATTTTAATAATTTCGCCTTCATGCAATCCTTCGCCTAGCTCAGGAAAGCGATACTCGAATTTTGCCACAGGGATAACCTCCTACTCTCTATCGGTCCTTCTTTAGAAGTTCAATACCTTGTTAACTGCCGCTACGATGCGCGCAGGGTTAGGCAACCATTGATCTTCGATTTGTGCAAATGGATAAATCGTATCTGGACCAGCAACGCGAAGAACTGGAGCTTCAAGATGAAGAATAGCCTTCTCGTTAATTTGAGCGATAACTTCCGCTGCAACGCCGGATGTTTTTTGTGCTTCTTGAACAACAATTGCACGGTTTGTCTTTTTAATGGACGCAACAATTGTGTCAATATCAAGCGGCATCAATGTGCGCAAGTCGATAATTTCTGCTTGTACGCCTTCTTTTTCAAGTTCAGCAGCAGCTTTCATCGCTGTGTGCACCATCAAGCCGTAAGCCAAGATTGTAACGTCTTTACCTTCACGTACAATGCTAGCTTTACCAAGTTCAACTGTGTAGTCGTCTTCTGGAACTTCTGCACGGAATGCATGGTACAAGTTCAAGTGCTCCATGAAGAATACTGGATCGTTATCACGAATCGCAGCAATCATCAAGCCTTTAGCATCGTAAGGGTTCGAAGGAACTACTACTTTGATACCTGGTGTTTGAATCATCAAACCTTCCAAGGAATCTGTGTGCAATTCCGCAGCTTTTACGCCACCGCCGAAAGGCGTACGGAATACGATTGGCGAGTTGTAACGTCCGCCAGAACGGAAACGCATACGTGCAGCTTGTACGCACATTTGGTCCATTGCTTCGTAGATGAAGCCGACGAATTGAATCTCAGCTATTGGACGGAAGCCTTGGATACCCAAACCTACTGCCAAACCACCGATTGCAGCTTCTGCAAGTGGTGTATCAAATACACGATCCTCACCAAATTCTTTTTGCAAACCTTCTGTTGTACGGAAAACACCGCCAACATGACCAACGTCTTCACCGAAAATAATGACGTTAGGGTCGCGCTTCAACTCAACGCGCATTGCGTCGCGAATCGCTTCTTTCATATTCATTTGTGCCATTGCTTCGTGTCCTCCTTACCGTTATCGCAAAGCCTTGCATACAAGGCTGGAATCTATATGTCGGTGCCAAGCAGTGTTGTACGCTGTACGGTATACAAAGTACGTTGTACACACTCTGCCCAGCCTATTTGCTAAGTATTAATTATTGAAAGTCAGCTTTTTGCTCTTCCAAATGTTGCGGAGTCGTTTCGAACATCGTGTCGATAAGACCAGCAACTGTCATTTTTTCTGTTTGCTCTGCACGCTTGATCTCTTCGTTGACTTTCGCTTTCGCTTCTTCTTTCACGCGAGCTGTGTCTTCTTCTGTCCAGAGACCTTTTTTCTCCAAATATTTACCAAAGCGAACGAGTGGGTCTTTAATAGCCCATTCAGCTTCTTCATCTTTGGTACGGTATTTAGAAGTGTCATCCGCCATGGAGTGTGGACGGTAACGGTAAGTCAATGCTTCGATAAGTGTTGCACCTTCACCTTTGCGTCCGCGCTCAGCAGCCATTTGAACAGCTTTAATAACTGCAAGTACGTCCATTCCATCGATTTGCAATCCCGTAATTCCGACAGCAATCGCTTTATGTGCGATAGATTTCGCAGCTGTTTGCTTGGAGAACGGTGTTGTAATTGCATAGCCGTTGTTTTGTACAAAGAAGATAACTGGCAATTTGTAGGCACCTGCGAAGTTCAAGCCTTCGTAGAAGTCGCCTTCGGAAGATCCGCCGTCACCTGTGTACGTGATTGCAACTTGAGCTTGCTTTTTGAGCTTGAAGCCCATTGCGATACCCATAGCATGCAAAATTTGCGCACCGATGATGATTTGCGGCATCATAACGTTTACGCCAGCTGGAATTTGTCCACCATGCTGATGACCACGGGAGTACAAGAACGCTTGGTACAGCGGCAAGCCGTGCCATACGATCTGTGGCATATCGCGGTATGCTGGTACGACAAAATCTTCTTTTTGCAAAGGATAAACACTACCTACCATAGATGCTTCTTGACCAGAAACTGGTGCATAGAAACCTAGACGACCTTGACGGCCCAAGTTAATAGCGCGGTCATCCCAAGCGCGAGTAAATACCATACGGTACATAATTTCTTTCAGTTGATCGTCGCTCAAATCCGGTACCATGTCCGGATTGACAACTTCTCCTTCAGGAGACAAGACGGATAAAGGTGTTACGTCTTCCGTCTGAACTTCGAAATGGAACTTGCTCATCTGATTTTCACCTCAATAAAAGTTTGAAGATTTTGTTGCACTGTTATAGAATCATTATACACCTGTTTTAATCATTTGGTCAAAACAAAACGCGAAAAAATTGAACATTTTGTAGAATTGTAGTTATAACAGTTCGAAATTGGCACTATAACAGTGTACAACAAAGTTGTCGAAGTTGTGAACATTTGGAACTCGCTAATCCCTTTCTTCCTATTAAAAAGGATCGTTTCTTGGCATTGTCCATTCTTTTAGCGAGGCCGGCACAAAAAACGTTATGAATAATAGTGTTGACCAAAATCAACAAATTTTTGCATGTAGGCGGTGACCTTAATGTCTGATTCATCTTTGTTCAAGCGTACAATTGTAAAACATGATATCCCAAGCTTCCATCTCGGGGAAAGTCGACACGTTCGAGTGTACTTACCACCTGGATATCAAGAAATGCTTAGCTACCCTGTCGTGTATTGTCAGGACGGCGAGGACTTCTTTAACTTCGGTCGCATTGCAACGCATGCCAACCGACTTATATTAGAAGAAGATATGGAGCCCTTCATTATTGTCGGTGTAGATGTGGATAAAAAAATTCGCACCTCCGAGTATGCACCAGACGGAGATCGCTTCGAGTCATACTGTAAAGCCTTTGCCGAAGAAATCGTTCCTACAATTGAACGACTGTATCCGGTTCGTACGGATTGGACGGACGTCATCCTTGCTGGAGATTCGTTAGCAGGCACCGTATCGCTCCATCTTGCGCTTCAGTATCCAGAGCGCTTCCGTCAAGTTATTGCCATGTCCGGCGCTTACTATTCGGCCTCACAGCAGTTGATTGCGGCGGAACGTGACTTGTCATGGCTGCATATGCACATGATTGTCGGTCTGCAAGAAACAGCGTACCCGACAGATCGCGGAACGTTCGACTTCGTTGATTTGAACCGAACAGCTAAGAAATTGCTGGAGGAGCGCGGTGCTAAGCTCCATTACGAAGAAATGGACGGCAACCATTTGTGGGGCTTTTGGCAAAAGCATCTGCCAGATGCACTTAAATATTTTTTAATGTAGAAAATGATTAATGATATTAAATATTTCATTTTCCACATGAAGCACAAAAGAAGTGACTCGTCTGCATAATCGAGACGGCACTTCTTTTTTACATGGAATTCACTTTTTATTTGATCTGAAGCTGATGATCCGTCACAATTTGCGCTAACAAACGAGCGCTGCCGTCGTTTATGAGCTTGTACACCTCATCGAAATTTCCTGTATGGTACGGATCAGGCACCTCAGTAATAGGTTCTTCTGGCAACAGCGACATAAAGCGGATAATAGAGCCCGTTGCTTTGTTCGCTCCTTTCCATGCCCGCACATTTCTTTCGTTACTACTATCCATACATATGATATACGTAAACTGAACGAAATCTTTCGGCACAACTTGTCGTGCCTTCATCCCTTCATACGTAATTCCCAGTTTATCCAAAATGGCACGCGTTCCTTTATGCGGTGGATGCCCGATATGCCAATCCCCTGTACCCGCAGAGTCAATCTGAATCTGTCTCGCTAAACCAGCCTGGCGAACATGTTCACGAAACACAGCTTCTGCCATCGGTGAACGACAAATATTACCTAGACATACGAATAGAACTTGTATCATCATACCCTCTCCTTACTTGTTTCATTTTTTAAAGCGAACGTTTTGGAGCCGACCAATTATAATAAACGGACAACATACGAAACATGACGACGGAAGTAAACAAAATAAGCAGTTCAATTGTCGTATTCGCCCACCCTAGTGCGATAAATAAACCTGCTAAAATCGCCCACAACGCATAAACTTCATGCTGGAGCACAATCGGTTTCCGCCCTGCCAATATATCTCGTATAATTCCTCCGCCTATTCCAGTCAGCATCGCTGCAACCACGACTGCACTTACGGGGTGATTCATCTCGACAGCATACATCGCTCCTTGAATGGCGAAAGCTGACAGTCCGATTGCATCAAAGTACACTTCCGTTTTGCGCCACGTTTCGATCCAGCGAAGAGGGACAACAAACAATATTGCAATTGAAATCATCGCTACGGTCAACAACGTATTTTGCGACCAAAGTGTAGTAACAGGAACGCCAATCAATACGTTTCGCACAACCCCGCCACCGAAAGCAGTAACCATCCCGAGTACAAAAATGCCGAGCGCGTCATATTTCTCTTCCATCGCGACAACCGCACCTGAGAGTGCGAAGGCAATCGTACCAATAAAACTGAACACTGTAAAAATGTCAACGTCCATCTGTGCTGTGACTCCTCTTCGCCGCTGGTCTACATATTTTTTTGACAAAGCAAACTTTCATTATTGTATCTGCTGTGCGAAATTCGTTCAAGCTAGAATTTCAGTTCAAAAATAAGCTATACTTGTATGATGAAGTGCGGCTAGTGAAAGGTTGTACATACTGTAGTTTAACGTAAAGGAAGGTTTGTCATGCTGGAGTCATCCAAGTCACAGAAACAAGACAACTATAATCATATCGTTATTTTTGCCGGCGGGCAGTTGCATACAGAACTTATTCTTTATACCGATTCAGCGGATTTCATTATTGGTGCGGATCGAGGAGCGTTATTTTTAATATCACACGGTATTATACCCGATCTTGCAATTGGGGATTTTGATTCGGTTACAGACGAAGAACGAGCTCTGGTTGAATCGACAAGCAAGCGGTACGTCGGTTGTGATGCGGTTGATAAAAATTACACGGATACGGAGCTGGCCTTCCAAACCGCTTTGAGCTATAAGCCTGACCTCATCACGATTTGCGGAGCGACTGGCACGCGGCTTGACCACACATTAGCGAATATTCATCTGCTGCGTCAAGCTGTTGAGGCTAATATCATGTGTCGAATTGCGGATAACAACAATTTAATCATGTTAACTAAAAAGGAGATCGTCGTTTCAGCCCAGCATTTGCAGCATTTCAAGTACGTCTCGTTACTCCCGCTAAGTATGGAAGTGCGAGGCATTACACTAAGCGGATTTGCTTATCCTTTGCAGGATGCGACTTTGCAAATTGGCCAGTCCGTAGGCATTAGTAATGAACTTGTTGCTGCGACAGGGAGCATTCGCATTGTTTCAGGTTATTTACTCGTTATTTGCAGTCGCGACTAGCAACTATATGGTAGAAAGAGCAGGGCACATCGCAAATCGAATGAATCGTAAGCTTTTGTGCCGCTCTCCTCTGCACCATTTCGCATCATCTCTGCAACTTTCCATACCTTCTGCAATTTTTTGCTTAACCACGCATTACCGTTGCTTATGAAGAACCACTTCTTTTTTTAAAGCCTTAACAGTTGAAAATACATCGCTTGCACTTGCAATATGACTTACAACGGCAACTCCGTCAGCCCCTGCGTTCATAACCTGCTGGATACGTTCAACCGTAATCCCTCCGATCCCAACCATAGGAATGGTCAGTTCCGCTGCGCGTATGGCAGCAATAACTTGTGGTCCTTGGACGGGACGAACATGAAGCTTCGTATTTGTCATAAACATCGGACCTACACCAATATAATCGGCGCCTAAAGCGACCGCAGACCGCGCTTCCTCCACGTTGTGAGCGGACAACCCGATCATCGCGTGCGGCATTTTTCGCCGCGCTTCCGCAAGGGGCATATCCTCTTGACCCAGATGAATCCCGTCGGCATCTACCACAGTAGCTAAATGTACATCATCATTCACAAAAAAAGGAACGGCATAAGTACGGCACAGTTGTCGAAGTTGTAGTGCCAATTCGAATCGTTCTGTAGGCGTTAGCTTTGATTCACTGGGCTTTTCGCGATATTGAAAAGATGTTATGCCTCCCCTCAATGCGGTAACCAACACGTCAACAAGCGTGCTACTTGCAGGAACATTGGCAGTTCCCGCCACAAACATAACCTGGCACATGTCTGCTAGAGCTTTGTTTGTCGAGGAAATACGGTTTTGCCGCTGCTCACACTCACCCTTAGCTTCATTTTCATTACCCTTCTCATCAGTCCTACTTCCTAACTGTTCACTTTGCATATTGCTGTCCCTCCAGTTGAACGGTCTTATCAAGTGGAGTCGGCTCCAATCGAGCTGCATTCCATTGTTCTGGCTTTAGCTGCATGTACAGACCACGCTGCGCCCAATGGTTTACTGGGCCGTGTCCATTTCCAATGCCAAGCGGATGTGCAATCGCAAGCTGGATATACGCTTTGGCACGTTCAAATGCGGTTGTCGGTTCTGCACCTGACGCTAACGAGGCTGTTATGGCAGCTGAGAGCGTACAGCCTGTGCCATGCGTATGAACTGTTGCAATTCGTTCACTGCTGTACCAGCGTGCTTCTTCTCCATTAAATGCGAGATCAGTCGCATGTTCTTCATTATCGTCATGGCCGCCTTTGATGTACACCCATTTTGCCCCATATGCATGAATACGACGGGCGGCCTCTAGACGATCCTCCCGACTTTGAATCGTCATCTTGGCCAGTACTTCTGCTTCGAGGAGATTCGGCGTTACAACCGTCGTTAGCGGAAGAAGTTGCTCGATCAGGGCCTCTGCAGCATCTGATCGCAGCAAACTAGCCCCACCTTTCGCAATCATCACCGGATCGACGACAATATTGCGCCAATGATAACGTTGAATGCGGTCGGCAACGAGGCAAATCGTATCCTTATCGTAGAGCATCCCTGTCTTTACGCCGTCTGGTCGGATGTCGTCTGCAATAGCATCAAGTTGAGCAGCTACTTCTACCAGTGGTAATGGAAAGACGGAGTGTACACCCAGCGTGTTCTGAGCTGTAACGGCTGTTATCGCGCTCATGCCATATACAGCACACTCCTGAAACGTTTTTATGTCTGCTTGAATACCTGCGCCACCGCCGGAATCGGAACCGGCAATCGTCAGCGCTGTCTTGATATGCATTCGCTCCCCTCCTTTCTGTGTGGTGTTTTTCCTGCTCCTGCTTGCAATGTTTGTGGTATGGAAATAGGTATGGACTTGGATATGATTAGGGTTACCATTACTGTTGTCCATTGTTGCTACGGTTACGGTTATTGTTACGCTTACTGTTATTTAACTAAACCTTCCATTGGACTGCTGGCCGATGCATAGCGCTTCATTGGAACACGACCTGCTTCATAACCGAGTCTGCCCGCATGTACAGCCCATTTCATTGCTTCAGCCATGCGAACGGGATCTTGGGCACCAGCCACGGCAGTATTTAGTAGAACTCCGTCTGCGCCTAATTCCATCGCCTTCGCAGCATCACCAGGTGACCCGATTCCTGCGTCTATGATAACAGGAACATTAGCCTGTTCAATAATAAAAGATAAGTGCAATGGGTTGAGCAATCCTAGTCCAGTACCAATTGGAGATGCTCCAGGCATAACTGCGTGAACCCCTAGCTGCTCTAAACGCTTTGCCAGTATGACATCATCTGAGATGTATGGTAACACGATAAAGTCTTCATCTAGCAGCATTTCACAGGCGCGATACGTTTCAATCGGATCTGGCAGCAGTGTTTTCATATCGCCGATCACTTCTACTTTAATCATGTCACAAAGTCCAGAGGCTTTAGCAAGGCGAGCGATGCGAACCGCCTCTTCAGCTGTCGATGCTCCTGCTGTGTTGGGCAGTAAGGTATACTTATTTAAATCGAGCTGTTCCAAAAAGTTCGGCTGCTGCGGATCGTAAATGTTCATACGTCTTACAGCGAACGTCAAAATTTCTGATGCAGAAGCGTCTATGGCTTGCTGTTGCATAGTAAAGTCGGGAAACTTTCCGGTTCCGAGAAGCAACCTCGACTTAAAAGAGTACGGCCCTATTTGCAACTGTTCTTTCATTTGCTCTTTCAACTGCTCTGCCAACTGCCCATTCAACTCCAATTGGTCCATATTCAAATTAACCCCCTCCGACAAAATGTACGATTTCGATTTTGTCACCATGTTGAATTCGTTTATCGACATGCTCGGTTTTCATCACGATCTGTTCGTTATGTTCGACAATAACGATACGATTGCTCATCTGCAGCCACTCCAACAAGTGCTGCACGGTATGAACTTCTTCTGGTATGTCCATGAATTTTCCATTAATAGTTAGTTGCTGCATACGAATCCTCCTGTTCTTTGAGATGAAGCGGCATAAATGAAGGCACCCTTAAAGGCATTAGTAACGGCATTAGCGACATAATTTGTGAGTGACTTCATCCAATGGTCAATTTAAGTCATACGAATCTCGGCATTCATTTGTGCAGCAGGATGTATTGACTTGGAATGTTGTCTATCCGGACTGAATGCCGCCAACATCTCCCACGGCATATGTTCCTTCGCCGCTCCCGCTAATAACCATTGCGCAACCCCTTGTGCCGTTGCGGCACTGAGCAAAATCCCATTGCGGTAATGCCCGGACGCCATCCACAACCCTTCAATGTCCTCCACC
Organism: Paenibacillus sp. 481; assembly: GCF_021223605.1. Classification (NCBI taxonomy): domain Bacteria; kingdom Bacillati; phylum Bacillota; class Bacilli; order Caryophanales; family Paenibacillaceae; genus Paenibacillus; species Paenibacillus sp. 481. Next base: position 4,828,225 of record NZ_CP075175.1, on the reverse strand, counting down.
GGCCCTATGTATGGCAATTCATCTGGCGTGCACGGGCGTAAACCTGCCCAAGCTTCCACGAAACGGGCATCTGCAATAGACGGCACATATGCAGTTGCCTGCTCGATCAATCGCTGCACAGCTAGCGCACGAACATGGTGGTCATAACAATGCGCGTTAGACGTGGCACCGATATAAAAATACCCGTTTCCTTTCGGAACGATATACGTTCCCGCTCCATAAACAACTTGCTCCAAATGAATGTTATGGGATTGAACAACGACGAGTTCGCCTTGCACAGCATGTAATGGAAGGTCTAGTCCGAACGATTGGGTAAACATAGCGCTTTCCAATCCAGAACAGATAACAACGTGGTCAGCATGCCACACCCCGTCCATCGTCTCCACACCAACAACGCGGCCTTGCTCGTGCAACAGTCTCACTACGGCACGATGCTCTAGCAATTGCGCACCATGAAGACGTGCGCTTGTTGCTAATGCTTGCATCAGCAGCGTCGGCATAACGTGGCCTTCCTCCACATAGAAGGCTCCAGCAAGCGAATCATGAAGCGCCGGATACAGCCGTGCTAGTAGATCGCTTGCAAGCCAATGGCTGCTAGCAGCAGCTGTATTATCAGCAAATGCTGCGGCAGCATGCAGTTGCGCTTCGATTTGCTGCACATTTTCATTCGTCGCTACAGGTATTAACAAGCCACGCAGTCGTAGCTCTACATCCACATGGGCACACTCCCATAGCTCTTCTGTCCAGCTAGGAAACAGCGATTTGCTCAAGCATGCAAACTGAGCAAGCTCCGGCTGAGCAATACGCTCCGCAACAGGTGCCAACATTCCAGCGGCCGCGCAACTCGATCCAGAACCGATCGTTCCTTTTTCCAGCAGCGTTACACGCACGCCACGCTTACTTAATTCATAAGCAACACTACAACCAATTACTCCACCCCCAACAACGACCACATCCGAACTGTTAACCTTTTTCCCGTTGTAAGTTAACCCGCTCCCCATACAACCCCTCCTCGTTTCCGTTGGCTCAGTCGGACAATTTACCTCTAGCGCATACCGCAGCATGCAGCGCATCACGAAACCGTTGCACGGAGCTGGCAGGATTGTCTGCCCCCCAGATGGCCGACATAACAGCTACTCCTGAAGCGCCAGCTGCAATTACTTCTATTACGAGCTCTTCTTTAATGCCGCCTATTGCAATAGTAGGAATATATGGCACAGCATCACGACATGCACGCAGAGCTGTGATCCCGCGCGGTGCTAAGCCTTCTTTGGATGCAGTCGGATAAATGTGACCAAACAACATATAATCTGCTCCCGCAGCAGCGGCGCTTCGAGCTTCTTCAGGATTATGCACCGATACACCTATAGCTAACTGTGGAAATGAAGTTCGTATGACATGAGCAGGCAAGCTATGATAAGCAAGCTGTACGCCTCGTACATGCAATGCGGCTGCAACGTCTACGCGATCATTAACGATAATTTTGTGCATCGACACGCCCGCATGCCTACAACGTTCAACAACGTCCCAAATTTGCCGAGCCGACCACTGCTTTTGCCTAATGTGCAATACATCGACCTTGTCATGAATTTCACATGCAATATGTACGATCTCATCTGGGAGAACGGCATCAGGTGTAACAACATGCAGCCACGGCTCGATCAATCCGTTCACTTCCTTCATTATTTAAGCTCGCTAATTCTCGATATTTCTCAATATTTCCACACAAAAAAACCACTCTCACGTAGAGAGTGGTTATGATCGTTGGTTGACCATAACGAGTGTCAAAAACTTGGAAGCAGCTCAGCTAGTCAACTTGTCGTGGCACAATGATACGTCCCTAGCGGACGGAACCACGTGCACAGTTGATATTCGCAGTATCATACAGACAATGTATTCGTCTGCCCAGCATGATTGAGCTTGCCAATTCGTTAGACACATCATTTAATGGTTGTCGTTCTCACCAATCAATCCACACTTCCCTACGCTGGCATAATCCAGATCAGGTGCTAAGGGTCCGAAGCATTTGCTTCATCTCAGCCATCCAAGATGGCACCCCTAGTGATAGATATGTATTCTTATTGTGCAATGCTCCGTAAGTGTATCACGATTTTTTTCGTTTGGAAAGAACTTGTTACCAAATTACCCCTGCATATTTTCCACTATTTACACCGCTTCGGATAATACCCTTGTTTTGCTGCTTCACGCGCACCTGTGAACGTTTCCTCGATCACTATCGGCTTACAAGCTTGAGGATAAGCAACCTTTATCCCCTGAATAGTCGTACCATAGACATACTCATTCCTTATTAATCTTGCTCCACCTAACGCATAATTGTTGTAACGAGCCGTACCCATCGGCAATCCCTGAACGAAAGCGATAATACCTACATCGTCTATTGAATTATGCCACTCCTCTGTTGAAATGGTCGGCAGTGTAAATGTGTATGCAACACCGTTTCGTTTTGACCACTCATTGTGCAAATTAATACGATAAGCTACATCTTCTTGTACCCGATTAACAATCATCGTACGGCGCACAGCATCAAACGATTTTTCATCTTGCAAAAGCGGAATATGAGTCGACAATTGCAATTCACGTTGGTATCCTCTAATCCATTGTCCAGTGGTGGTGTACACCGTAACAAAATCATCTAGTGTAAATGAGAACACGTTTCCATGTGGATCAACATAACTGTATGGCCGTTTAGGCATCCAAACATGTGTGAACTGTACTTGTTGTTTCGTATCGACAAATTGTTCCTCAGCATACAGCTCATACCCGTCGTAACCGAGCAAGAGCACGACTGGAATATAATTTTTCAGTTGTAATTGACTAATAGGATCAGTCACAATTTGCAAATTAAGGTGCAATGAACGAAAAAAAGTTTGCAGCGCCAGCTCTTTGTTTAATTGTAGCCGTTTATCCGATTCGTACCCCTCTTCTGCCTCTTTCCAAACTGCTGATTGCTGAAGAATCAAGGCTGCATCATCGACAGCCGTATTTAACATCTGATTGTATTTTTGCTCCGTATGTAAATTGAACATTTGTTCTTGCGAATAAAGACGGTTATGCCAAAAAAAAGGCGACAAAATAAGTACGAAAAAAATAGCTAATTTAATAGTCTTCATTACGCACCATTCCCCCTACAGGAATGACGATCTTTTCATTTGAGCTTAAAGATTGAGTTAAAAACTCGTGCAACACTGTCGCTTTAGTGCGGTTTGCATTGTTTACGATAACATTAAAATAATCGCCAGCTTTCATCTCATAACGACGACTAAGTGCATCCATAGGTTCTTTAGAATCGGGGAACATCACCAATAATATACCCTCCGTATTTACAAGCTCATGATGGACAAGAAAATCATTTTTAAAGCTTGATGCATGATTCGGATCTTCATAAAGGGGATCATATTTCTTCTGATAATGCTCCATTTGTACATGAAACATATTTCCGGTTTGCTCCAACTCACGTGTAAAATCTACATACATTTGCGGCGTAACGAACCCCTTGTCCCGTGCAGCATCAACAAAAGCAGTTACACTTTTAAACACATACATGGAAGAAATATCATCCTGTCGCTGAAAAAAGTCCATTAGCGGGTAAATGAACAATAGCAAAATGCACAGCAGCACACCTACAAGCTTTTCGATTGAATTTGACACACAACTCCCCCTAGTCGTAACGAAGACGTACGAGCTTGCCCACTTCATCTCGTATTTGAACGACGCTGTACCTTTTTTGCGTTGCTATAAAAGATAAATCTAGTGAATCAATAGCTGTGTCCGGTCTAAAAAGATGCCCTTCCACTTCGATGTCAATACTCAGCTCGGAAATGAACCTTATCATGTGTACAATTTCAGCACCTAAAATAACCGGAGCTTGAGCTTGTGTCAAAGTGTGGTTGACGTTGCGATCTTTAATCAGATTTTGTGAAAACAGAGCTGTTATCGTACTCGTATTACTCCGCACTAACTCAAACGATAATCCTAACGCACTCATAAACATGGTGCATGCGACAGCAAACTCAATCATGCTGCGCGTGTTAGCTTCCACAGAACTCCCCCCTTACTTTTAGAAAAAAAGGGTACTTGTTGTATCTGATATCCTAAGTACCCTAACTAATTACCCTAATTATCCTTACACTTGTAACTACCTTAGTTTACTGCTGATTAAAAACGATCCCGCGAATGACATTGCTAGAATCCAAAATGACTTTAGCTTTGAACTTTCCGCTCGGATTCACATATGCATCCTTTGATTCAGAGATAGCCTCCTCGATACTGTCATTCCGATTAGAGCCGTCGAATGTTCCAGCATCTGTAACGCTCAAACCATAATATTGACCTTTATGATTTTTATCACTGAATTTGTTTTTCCCTGTAATAACACGAATTCCAAACTGATCCTGCTTATGAAATTTACGAATCGCATTAATAACTTGCGAACCACTTACTGATGTATTGTCATACACCGTAAAGGATGCCTTACTTAACTCCGTCTGAATCGACGAGAACTCATTTTGCGCCGTTTTCGTCGCTTCTTGTGCGGATACGAACAGCAATACAACGATTGTAATCAAAGCTATTGTTAAAAAAATACCTGCCGCCACCTTGAGAGCCGTCTGTGCATTATTCATTGCTTCAACCCCTTAATTATTATTTAGTCCCATTAATAGTTAGATATCTATTCATTAATTTAGTTATCAATGGCCAATGTCGCGTCCTGTTATAACTGTCTAATCTGATCAAAAGATTGCTGCATCTGCTGCGTACTCATCCACAACAGCGGAATAACTAAGTAAATAAAAATTAAAGCATACATAGGAGCAAATCCAATCCATTGCCCCCAACCCGCTTTGGCGTCAATCGTGCGCTCATGATGCTGCTTACGCATTTCTTGTTCATACAGCCAATCTTGATCTACATCATCGAAAGCTTCCTGAAGCGGTACATAATTGTGCGCCAGCGCAATCCGATCGACGAATCTTACAAAGTCAGGGAATGGCGCGTCTTTTTTCAAGGTGTCAAGCGCGTCATCCGCCCCGCTCTCCCAGTTCAATAAACAGCGCTCCAAAGCTCGTCGATACACGACGGCACTACGCGTCATCCATTCCAGTAACTGCTCAGCCGTCAGTTTACGAAAAGCACGCAGCAGTAGAGCAAGCGAGTGGAATTGGCTTAATTCTGTGCGCATTTCCATTTCTTTAAGCCGAATACGTAGCAGCAGCATCCACACAGGCACGTAGTATGTCGTATAGCTGACGAATAAAATAAGCAGCATCTGTTGCCAGCCTAAGCTATCATTCCGTATTCGCTCAGCAGAATGAACGATCGCTTCAACTGCATGTCCCAAAAAAACATCTCCTGAGCTAGTGTAAAGCTCGCTTATCTCTTGTTGTAAACGTCCCTTCCCTTCAAGCCTGCTCTCATCTTGTACGACCTGCCGCAGCCAATGCTCGTGAGAATGTATCCGTACAGCATTATGGCTTCTGGCATTATATTGAGGATGGTATCCGTGCGCCTGCTCCAAGGATATAAGACGTTCGGCAAGACGTTCAATATGCCAATCTTTAGCCTGTACTTGTAGGAGCACCACGAACACAAATGCCAGTAGCGTTGTTAGTGAGCTATATAAAAGTCGCCGCAAATAAAATCTAGATAGCGGAATCGTTTCATTCGCTTCTTGCAGTCGCTTATGCAAAATGCTCAATTTCCTTACCTCAATACGAGACATCCAGCGCTTAACCGCATGTTGAGCGAAAGTAAGTTTCCAGATCGGTTCATCCCAGCGGCGGCGAGCTTGTTCCTGCGGACGCGGGCGCTCACTCCGCCACTGTAAATATCCAAGCAGTTTATGGCTAGTCAGCACAACAATAAACACGGCAACTTGCAGTGACCAACCTAATTTACTGTCATAAAAGGCATCCATAGTCGGAAAATGAGTTCTAGCCCACATTTCTAATGGATCTGCAAACAACACAGGAGCCACCGCAATGACTTTCAATCCTTTTAATAAATAATCTAGCTTTGTTCGCAATACGACCTCGGTTTGCATTTCTTGCACTATCATTGATATGCCTTGCAAATAAGACGACCCTTTTTGCTGTGGCGGATCACCGTACTCCGCCACTAACCGCGATAACCCTGCGAATAGTTTGTAATGCCGATTGGGAGCCGCTTCCTCGTATGCTGCAAGCGCGACATCTGGATTTGGCTCTTGCAGCATTTGAAGCAGCCGCTGCATATGCGGGGCCGCATACGCAGCAGCACGCTCCAGTGCTTCCTCGAGCGCAGATTCAACGATGCGGCATCGATGGTAAGACTGGCGGACATCGGCCAGCACATAAACGGATTGACGCAGCAATTGAAGCTCAGCTCGCTGAATGACGAAATCAGTATACAAACTTTCAGCAACACTAAGCAGGACAATAAGCATCAACCAAGACAGCACATCCTGCTCAAATGATAAAAATAAGCCCAAGGCCATCATCATAACGAGACTACTGCCAACAATAATAGCCGCAGTCTGCTCCCTTAGCTTCCACTCATCGTAAGAATAAACAGGAGCGAGTTGTTCCCGAACGGAACGCGCTTTAATGCGAACGAGTGGCAACCTAATAAACAGTACGTATAACCGTCGCAACAGCTGTCTAAGCACCTTCTTCACAGAAGATTCAGCACTCAACGTAATCCCTATTTGCTGTCGCTCTTTACGCCTAGCCATTTTCCATAATAAAAAACTCATTAGGACACATAAAAAAGCAATAGTGATTAGCCAAGTTGTATTCATGCGCTCACAGGCACCCTCCCTTCCTGGGCCAGCCAATCATAAAAACGCTGTTTATCCAAAGCGGTCATATGCGTAGCCATATCCGCTACTTGCCCCGCAGTCAAACTGTTAACCCATATGTAGCTACCATTCCGATACTCCACAATGTTGCGGTATTGAAACTTTCGTGATCGCGTGAAATGACGAACAGCTGAAGCCGTTGTATGTATAAACTGTCCCCAGTTCGCCCCCTGTTCCCCTTGCTCAGCTTGATCTAATAAAGCAAAATCTTCAGCAGCAGCTTCAATTGGAATACATTCCGTAATCCGCTCAATATAACGTTTCCCATCTGCACTTCGCGCTAAATGAATATCAAAATGTATGACGTTAACGACCTGTTGCTCAGCTACTTGCTCGTTATGAAACATGCCTGTTTTTAATAATGAATTGCGAAGTGAGAACACGAGGTCTGAAAACGTCTTCGCATGATGTGTGAACACCGTAAACAAGCTCGCTACTTGCGCCATCTGCACCATCCATGCTGCAATAGGGTCTGTTGCGACTTCTCCTAAAATGTGTACAGTGCCGTCCGTTTTTTTCTGTACATCCAACCCTGCCTGTCCTGTAATTCGTTCTGTTTCGCGTAACGTTAAAATATTTCTGTCCGGGTAAATACGGCGCAAATTCAATTCAAACGCCTGCTCCTGCACACGCAGTGTATGGAAGCTGTATATCGACTGCACTAATGCCATGAGCATTGTTGTTTTTCCTGAACCTTGCGCACCCGTAATCGCTGTAATACGTGCTCCTTTCATCATAAACTGTAGCAAGCGTATCGGAATTTCCGCATTTCGGTCTGTAATCAGATGCTCAAGCGTCGCATGCTCAGCGTCAAATTTGCGAACAAAGAAAGCCCAAGATTCACTAAAAGGTGGTCTAAGTACGACAACTCGCGAACCGTCCTTCATATCATTCACTCGATACCCATCCGCTTCCGTTAACGGCCCAGGAGCACCATATTTATAGATGTTATGACAAACCCTCTTCAACTCTCGTTCACTACCGAACGATAAAAAAGCTAGTCGAATTGATTTTCCTCGGTAAAAAATCCACACGCTATCATGCGCATATATCGGCACAGTACCTTTTCGAACATGACCTGTTATCCCGTTCACGCCCCCAGACACCCCGTCTATACACATGTCACGAATTTCATCGATCACAGAGAAACCTTTAAACCGTTGATAGAGACGTTGTGCGATTATGGCCAATTTTTCTTCGTTCGTAAACGTAAACCTCTCTTGTCTAAAAGCAATCTCTACGTCCTGCACAGTAATGACATAGCATTGCTCATCCTTGCCAGAAAGGTCATCTAACTTTTTCAATTCGTCCCAGCTATACGCTTGTATAAGTTCATGCAACGCATCATAGCCACAACGACATTTATATCCGAATAGCAGCAAATCAAATTTGTCAGTAGCGGACAATTGCGCGGGCTGTTCAAAATCTATTAATTGGTTCATTTGATTAGCCGACAATTTTACATGCTTGACCAACATATCGACGATCACGTCTTTAATGAATTCTTTGTCTGCCGGATCCCCGCTACAACAGCCTTTTAAAGCTTGCTTCAATGCTAACCGCCGCTGATACTCTCGCTTGAATTTTTCATCGTCTGCAAAATAATCAAGTACAGGCTCTGATGTCCATGATTGAAATGATTCACGTACAACCGTATCAAGTTTATCCCATGTCCAATGATGATCGGGTTGTGAAATACGCTGTCTCCTCGTTTGACGCCACCGCCATATGAACCAACCTGCAGCGATCACAATCATGCCAATGAGCAGCCACTTAACCACTTCGGTCACGCCCTTCTGTCCATGCGGGACGTTCATTCATGCCCGACTCTTGCATAACATACTGCGCAAGTCGCAACATATGCTTGACTAAGGCCGACTCTTTCCCCTTTTCATAAAGTTGGCATTGTCGTATAAACCAAGTAGTCATATTTCCATCCTCATGTGCATTTCGATACGCTGTCACATATGGCATAGCAAAAATAGGTTGGGGCAACTTAAATTTTCGCCGTACATTTGCAATATTCCATCGCGCCATTTCATCATAGGCGCCTATCACGTACGCTGAAGCACCCTGACGCCCTTGATCCACCAGTGCTTGCTCAATAAGTGCCTTTTGCTGCGGGAGCACAACAATTTGATGCAGCAAATGTGATCGCACATCGTTGTGTATCAGCTCTGCAACGCGCTTATTCGCCTTTGGCCCCCCTGCATAGCTACCTTGCATACGTACATTGTCAGCCCACAGCACAATGTCATAATGAAGAGCCCCTTGTTCCAGCAGCGCAGCTATCGTTTGTTGCGTTTGCTGGTGCGTAGCCGTCATATTCAGCGTGGCCGTGGCAGCTTCTAGACTCGAATCATCATATCCTGGCAAAATGTCTAAATTGCGCATGACGGGTATCGTACAAGAAATAAGCAATGACGGATTCAGCCGACCGTGAACAGCCAAACGTTGCAAAGCATCCCAGCCATTTGGGAGTAAAGTACTGGATGGATTCACACTGCTCGATTCATTAAAATGATTCATGTCCAGTTCGGGTTGATGCCCCGCAAACATCTCCTCTACCCCGTCTCCCCTGCGACCAAGATGAGCGATCAGCACTTTGAACCCAAACTGCCAAGCAAGGATCATGCCAAGGCAAGCCGTAATCGACGTAACACCTGTGCATCCGTGTACACCTGGTGTTACAACCCAATTTTTACATGGCAGCATAATTAGTACGTCCCTTCCGGTCAGTTTTGAGGCACTGCTTCCATGACTTGTCTGCGATCGGGCCAACAATCAGTTCACACAATTGCCGCCATGCTATTTTGGTCTGTTTGGCATATTCATGCAAAGCGATAAACTCCTCATACTCATAGGTTAGCTTCGCTACCCAATCCACTTCGTCATCAGGAATTGAAATAACCGCTGACGCCCATTCATGAGTAAATGCAGAACGATACCGCTCCGCAACAAACTCGAAATCATCATCATCCAGCTCTCGCAGCATAACGGGTATAAACGTTAATTTCTCTTCTTCGTTTTGCACAATATTAAACGTGTGCAGCCACTCTATATTTTTGTGCACACAATACCTCTCCATCGTTTGTGTCAACAAACGATGTTCAGCTTCAGACCAACGCTGTGGCTCACAAAACACAACCCGATCCGTATCAACGATAACATCGTCATACATAAACACCGACTCGCCACTACAAGCTGTCCGCTCTTCAAGCTCCTCCCAATTCATAATGTTCACAGCGACATCAAAACCGCTCCAACTCACAATTTTTATTTTTTCTGCCCACTTTCCAATTCGATAACTCATCCACTGTGACGTCGTCGCATCAACTAAGAGCACTTTACGCCCTAAGCGCGATAAAATGGTCGCAATCGCAAGTAAATGGTCGCTCTTATCACAAGAACCGATAAATATCGTCGTCTTCATCGTACTCCCTCCACCCCATTTCGCTGCATCTCGGTTTGACTGCTAGCATTTCGTTGGCTATCTTGTGGGACTTGCTGCCCTTCAACGTGATGATTGGCACCCTTATCATCATTCTGATTTCGTTTCGGATCTAGTTTCGAATCTGCCGGCTGCTCTTTCTGTTGCTCTTTCTGCTGGTCCTGTTTCTGATCAGCCGAAGGAAACTGCTTCTGACCTACAAACGGTGCCGTTCGGCTTGATTCAGGACCAAGGCCTGTAAATGGAGAATAAGAATAACCTGCCGGCCCGTAACGGGCTGTGTCATGTGTTGCGGGCTGTTCTCCATTCCCAGTATTCGTAGACGTATGACTTGCTGTATTCGTATGTGAGCTATTTGTGCCATTAGATTGCGGATAAGATGATGAATAAATCGTTGAACCTGCGCTGTTTCCTTGCACAGCATCCTTTTTACGCTCTTCGACCCATTGCCGCTCTAGACGTTCACGAGCAAATGTAGACAATGCAGCACTGGCTCTTTTGACAATATGCGGCTGTTCCGAAATAAGCTTCTGCACCGCTGCATTTGGTGGATAATTGACGGGGGCTTTCTTTTGCATGTGGGGCTCTACGTAACGCACCGCATACAATTGACCTCCGTTCACATAAGCGTCGACACAAGCGCTTGAGATCGTTAACAATTCTTGCTCATCCAAGTGCATCCATAGCGTCGGTAAGACCAGCCGCTGAATAGCCTTGTGTGACAGAACAACGTAATCTTGACCGTTTTGAAAACGAATGCGCACATCAATTCGATCCTGAGTGGACAGCGCGAGCGGAAGTTGAATCACGTTCGTTTCGATCCATCTCGTATCATCGCGTAACTTAACTTCGTCGTAGAGCATCGTCGGAATAATCGCCGTTTGGGAACTGACATCAATTTTGAGCACTTTTCCGACAATTTCATTTTCATGCTGAAGACGTACTTTGGGGACATTATCCATATTCATATCTACTCGGCGAACATCTTCAGCACTGATTCGCTTTCCTGCTGCCAAAGAATCACTAAATACCCATACAGATGCTTTTCGCTTTTTTTGTTCATCTGCTAATCGCTGCAAGCGCTCAATCTCCGATTCGTACTGATCTTTTATCGCATCTCGTTGCACAACCATTCTCGATTCAACAAAATAAATGTACCCTCCGAACAGCAGCCCCACCGCCAGTGCGCCGGATGCCGCTGACCAAGCTAATTGCTTTTTTCTTCTCGTCCATCGCATAATTAGACTCGTCGGCTCCTTTCTATGTCATCTCATTGCCTTTGGCCATTACCTTCATTATCTTTTTCGAAACCATTCATGGACAGTTCGAAACCAGTCCGTCCAGACACGCTTATTTTTTGTCGTACCTAACAATTGCGCTAACCATTCTTCACTTTCTGTAAACTCAAACGGGCGCGCACATGTTGGAATTAAGACAACGCGCAAATCGTTGCACATTTTAGCCGCTGACCATTGCAAATCCTCGCGCTTATTTACTTGCCTGTGACAACTTCCATGCGGAGCGGCCAGTAGCCATCCCTTCCAACCACGAGCCTGAAACTGTTCGACTATGCCGTATGTTTCATCCTTTCGCCAAGGCATTGTTGAACAAATAAGTACGGGCGCATGTGCACGCATGAACTCACTTATCCGTTCCTCTGTACCTAGCAAGCCTAAATCAAGTACGATGAAATGGAACTCGGCTTGCAATATCGGAACAAAACTAGGTTCACTCCCCCAAGCCATCATCGTCACCCCATACAACCGTTCGCGTGCTGCCGCAACAGCACTAGGTTCGCCTTCATAATCTGCTCGTAGCTGGCTAATGACAAGCCCATCACGAGTACCCGCATCAACGTACACCACTTTTCCGTTGCGTGCTTGGCTCAAGCTGTAAGCGGTAAGCAGTGCTGCATGTGTACAACCTAGGCCACGCCCTGCACTCGCAAAAGCGATAACGGTTGCTTTCTCACCAACGTTCATCGCTGTAGAACGAATCCCGCGAAACCGCTGAACAGAAGCTGATTCATCCTCAATCACGTTGCTTATACGTGTATTGGACTCGCTGCCTCCAAAAGACAGCAGCTCTAATTTAAGTTCGTCCGCATCGGTATATCGATCTTCAGGCCGTTCAGCGAGCAGCTTTAACAACACATGTCCGAACGATTGGGGGACGTCCGCCTGCAACAGACGTATTCGCAGCGGCTCCGCTCCCTGCCAACGACCACCTGTAAGCATGTGCGACAATAATGCACCTATCCCATACAAGTCTGTACGGGCATCGCTCTGATCGCCCGTATATTGTTCTGGCGCTGCAAAGCCAATCGTACCGAGCTTCACCGTATCAGCGACCGCCCCCTCTTTCACATTGCGAGCAATCCCAAAATCAATCAGCTTGACGTCATCCTGCCACGTAATCATCACATTAGAAGGCTTCACATCGCGAAACACAATTGGCGGTTGCTGCCGATGTAAATAGGACAGCGCATTACATAACTGAATGCCATAATGAAGTGCTTTCGCAAATGGTACAGGCCCTCGCTTCATCGTCTCCGCCAAGCTTTCCCCCTCCACATATTCCATGACCATGTACGCAAGACCGTATTCGTCTGGCGGAAACAAGTCCACGATAAGCGGCAAATTCGGGTGCCGCAAAGCAGTTAACAGCCTTGCTTCATGCATCAAATGACTAACTTCATTCGGACTTGGCTTCGAAATCTTGACCGCCCACCGCTTTCCCATTAGCCGCTCATCATGGGCCAAATATACCGTACTCATTCCACCTGCACCGATACAATGCTCGATGCGATAACGCCCATGCAACAGCTTCCCTGCCGGCAATGTTGGCGTTAATTGCGACACAATACCCCTCCTCCAAAACGAAAAAAAGCATCCCGAATACGAACCTGTACAGGTCGTAATCGGGATGCTTTCCCTATTCCATCATTTGGTTATGTCGTTATTGTAGTAGAGTCTTGACTACTTGTCTACTATTTTTTGAAAATACAGCTGGACTGATTAATATTTCATCATGTACAGCGTAATTTCGTCACGGTTGTGGAACAATTGCTTCGCACGCAAAATATGCAAATGCTGCTCGTACATTTCCGTCACATCGCGAATCGTTTGCAGCGGCTTTTTGTGCATCAGCTTCAACGTAACAATGACCGTACCACCTGGCTTAACGGCATCCAACAGCTGATATACGAGCTGTGCGGTCACCTTCGGACTCCAACTCATATCGCAGACGAGCAAGTCGAATTCATTCGATTCAAACGCAACGTCGGCTGCATTTTTCCCATAATACTGAAGGTTGGGATGATCCATAAGCGATGGATGCATCTTAGCTGGATCTACAGCCGTGACAAACACACCACGCTCCAAGAGGAGGCTTGTCCAGCCGCCGGGAGCTGCTCCAATATCAAGCGCCGTATGGTATGCCGAAAAATCAAGCCCAAACGTCTTCTCTGCTTCAAGCAACTTAAACTTAGCGCGTGAAATTTGACCGTCTTCCCGCTGGAAACGCATCGCTCCACCTGACCAGTCGGAACCGTTCTCCTCTGGAGTAGACAACCCCGCATACACGACTCCGTCATGGATATAAAGGGATACAACAAGCTCAGCAGCCTGCAAGTTATGCGTACCATTTAACTGTTCAATAGCTTGAACTGTGGCATCACGTAGCTGACGCTCATCGCTGCCCGCACCGCTGCGGCGCACATGAACAGCAATAGACTTGCCTTCCAGCGTCCATTCCCGTGCAGCCATAACCGTGTTCAAACATTCTAACAGCTCAGTCGTTTGCCATAATGCAGCTTCAACTTCAGCACCACCGTCAACATCGGCAGGTTCTGCCTGTTGTGCTGCATTTTTATCCACAAAAGTAGCCTGAACAGGCTGAAGATGACGTACAAAAATAGTAGGCTCGTTGCGCATCCAAGACCATACGTCATCATGTGAAACGGGAAGCTCCATCAAAGCTACTTCACCTGACAATAAAATGCGGCTTTTTAATTGCCCAAAACGACGGCGTAGCTCTTCTTGCGCATAAGCGATATAACCATGATTAGCCGTCACGACCCAATGTGAGCCCGGCGTATAATGTTGTTCCAGTTGTACGTTCTGTAATTGATTCAATCGATTTTACCCTCCAAAAAGTAACCTTAACACTTCGTTAAACCGTACTGCCAACTCGAGTCCAAGGCCGATCATTTACCCAATCTACTTGCAGTGACAAATCATACGTCTGCGATAACAATTGCGGACGCAATACTTCATGCTTCGGGCCAGCAGCGACCATACGTCCTTGATGCAGTAAGGCAACATGCGTAAACAACGGCGTTATCTCTTCCAAATGATGCGTCACATAAATAACGCTTAACTGCCGATGCAGCGTAACTTCTAAATCTTCCAGCAACTTTTCGCGCTCAAATAAGTCAAGACCCGCACACGGCTCATCCATGATGAGCAGCTTGGGTTGGCCCATTAGCGCGCGCGCGAGCAATATTTTTTTACGCTCACCTTGTGAACAAACGGCCAGCGGCTGATCAGCTAGATGACCAATACCGAGTCGCTCCAGCAAGTCATGAGATTGTTCTTTAATATTTTCAGGAATATGTTCATAAAAACGTAAAAAAGCAAATGCACCTGTTGCGACAATCTCCCAAACCGAGTCAGTCAGCGTTAATTTTTCGACAACAGACTGGCTAATGTATCCGATCTGCTTACGTACTTCACGTACATCTGTCTGACCATACGTTTGCCCCAGCACCTGAATAGTCCCTGAACTTGGGAATTGGTAAGCGGTCAGCAGTTCCAGCAGCGTCGTTTTTCCTGAACCATTACGACCTAATAGCACCCAATGTTCCCCATCGTTCACTTGCCAATTAATATCATTCAAAATATGACGTTCTTCTCGCTGAAACGATACATGACTAACGTTAATCATCCGCTCTCCCGCCTTTCAGACGTTCATACAAATACGTTACGGAATGAAATGCATACACGTACTGAATATCGCTTTCCTGCACAACTTGCTCAGCCTCACGTGACCATAGCAGCAAGCACGGAACACTTTGAATACGCAGCCGCTCGGCCGCTTCCCGCGCAGACTGTACATTCAATTTAGCTAGTCGAAGTTCCGACATGGCCGCAGCAACGATCGTCAACATTTGTTCGGCCAGCTTACACGTGCCACACATCGGTGAATAAATGTATATTCCGTCCCAAGATGACGCGACTAGTCCCGAATCTAATGCTTCCAACAGCTCCGCTTGTGAGCATGAAACAAACGACGAGCTAGGGAGATTCCCTGGCTCGCTTGACTCCTGCTGCTGGCGCTGCTGCTTCTGTTGCTGCTCCTGTTCATTCATTCCCTGATCAGCGGTCATGTTCAACTCTAACCCGCTCCAGCACAGCATCAGGCATCGGGCCACTTATAAGTTGTACGTGTTCAGGCTTGCTCGTATACAACAGTTCATACATGCGCTGCTTGCCAATAAGGCTCGATGTATGCAAATATATCGCTTGTGAAGGATACGCCTTCCTCCGAACCATTTCCATGACGAGTTCAGTTCCTGTTGGCTCGCCTGGCCCAAGATCGTGATCCAACGATAAAATGCCTACTTCCTCTTCTTCCAGCAGCAACAAACATTCTTCCATATTTTTCGCTAAAGCAAATCCGGCCGGACAACGCCGCCAGTCATCTAAATATACATGTATCATATTGACCTCATGTCAATTATAAATTTTTAATCTACGTCGTTTAACGACATTAATAATTTCTATTCTAAACATGACCACCGGCACCGTTTTTCCGTGTTTTCAATACGATCAGCTTGTCCCGCAAATCAGCTAAGTGCAGTAACACAGACATGCTTTCCCAACCGATGTAATCGACACCGATATTTGCATGACGATCGCTACGGGAGGCAATTGTAGCAAACATGCCCCCGAATCCTTGCCTTTGTACGCATCAACATAAACGACAATGCCTACTGAAATACAAGCTTCCGCGATCATGAAATCATGCAATAAAGATTGAACAGTTAGCTGAAATGCATCCGGAGAAGTTGAAAATCCACAGCTACATTTGTCGGGCCAAGCCGTCTCGACCGCACGCTCATCCCCACCTCTTAACGACCAATGACAACCGTACATGAAACGTTGTTTCTCGGGATCGCGCTTCATTTCCCTTTCAGCCGGATGCATTTCGATTTTATAAAGAAGTAATGGCTTGTTTAGAAAAAATTATAGCGATTGACACTTTGGACAAAATGTCATGGCACGAACACCACTGCCAACTTCTTCGATTATGGATTGACAACTTGTGCAATGCTCGCCTACTTTTCCATGGACGTGTAAGTTTACCTCTTCACCAGCTTCAATACGATCAATAGCGTCTTCCAGTACCGTAATCGTGGCATGATATAACGTATCCCACTGATCGTCTGTCAGTGCTTCTGTCTTGGCAGAAGGGTGCAACCCCGCAACAAATGCAATTTCTTCTGCATAGCGACTACCTATACCTGCAACGATAGCTTGATTCGTCAATGCTGATTTAATCGTTACCCGACGTCGTGCAAAACGTTTACGGAACGCTTCACTATTCAGATGACGAGATAGCGGATCAGATCCGAGCGCCTTCAAATCATCGTCAAGCTCTCTAGCACTGAGCCAATGGAGACTGCCTGAACGAGCCCCGTGGATGATAAACGAACCTTTTTCCGTATTTAAAATGAATTGTGCGCCCTTCGTGTCTACCTCTACTTCCATATCGGTTAGTGACGTTAATTCTGCACCACCGCCTACTTGTATAGACAAGCGACGTCCATCATCTAAATGAAAAATAATCGCTTTTCCACGTCGTTCTACAAACAGTACCTGACGGCCAACAACACCATTATCCAACTGTTCGCGATCAATATTCAACCATGAATCACGCTGGATGTGAATGCTTTTAATCCGTTGACCGACGATCCACTTATTTAATTTTCTACGTAATCCTTCGATTTCCGGGAGTTCCGGCATCGAGCATCTTCCTTCCTGTTCACATAATCATCTATTTTTTGCAAAGACGCTCAATTAACACGCTTTGAAAGTCAAAAATGGTTCACATTATATCGTAGCGGATACTTCTTCTATAATCCATTGTCTGATCTCTTGTAAATTATGGAACACGAGATCTGGGATCACACCAGACTTCTCTTTATACGATGCAAAATTGTTTGGTGTGGTCACACCTGTGTACACTAATGCCGTACGGCAGCCTACCTGAGCACCCGCTTTCATATCGGTTAACATATTGTCGCCAATGACAATAGCCTCCTCAGCCGAGCATCCAAGACGCTCTAACGCTGCATTCATAATAATATGACTAGGTTTACCAATTACGACTGGGTCTACCCCCGTAGCCGCTTGCAAAGCTGCGCCGATTGTACCTGCGCCTGGGGAAATTCCTTTATCCGAAGGCAGCATGAGATCGGGATTTGTTAACACAAACGCCGCACCGCGCAATATAGCTGCCGAGGCAGCTTCAAGCTTCGCATAAGATAATTGGCGATCAATGCCTTGCACGACAACGCCGATATCGGTTGTCCATGCCTCTTCCACACAATCCGTCCAGTTCGCCCCAGAGTCACTTAGCGCTTGTTGTAACCCTTCTTCACCAATGACAAACACTTTTTGCTTCGTATAATGTTTCTGAATATACGATGCAGCAGCTTGCGCAGAGGTGAGTACATGATCGTCACGTGCGTCGATGCCAATTGAATTTAGGAACTTTGCAACAGCCTCTGGTGTCCGGGATGAATTGTTCGTGACGAATAAATACGGCACATTCAATTGATTCAGCGTTGCAATAAGTTCGTTCGCTCCTTCGATCATCGTCGAGCCATGATATAACGTACCATCTAAATCAATGAACGCTCGTAGTCTTTGTTGTGTCTCTTTGTTCATTTCATGACAGCGCCCTTTCTTTGTTCATGCGTAATATTCCAGCTAATGTAAACCCGAACACCCCGATCATCACGATTGCGGCACCAAGCCATTGTGCCCCCACCATCTGTTCACCTAACAGAAAATAGGCAAACGTTCCGGTGAAAATCGGATTTAAATTTAAAAATATACCGGCTTGTGTTCCCCCAACTTGTTGTACGCCCACATTCCAGAACAACATCGCTAACATCGTTGAGCCAAAGCTTATGTATAAAATACTACTCCAAAACGTCATATCACCGGATAACGTGAGCAGCTCGTCCGTTTTAAACGGAAGCAAGCACACCACGCCAAGCACACCGCCCCAAAAGGTGGACATATACGGGGACACATAGCGCAAGGCCCATTTTCCCGTGACCGAATAAATTGCCCAAAATGCAACCGCACACAACATCCAGAGATCGCCCACGTTAAATTGCAGCGACCACAGACGGCTCATTTCCCCTCGCAACAGGAACAACAACGCGCCACCGAGTGACACGATCATAGCAACCACTTGCCATCGGTTAAGCCTTTCGCGGTATATGATAAAGCTAAGCAGCGCAATCGCTACAGGATTAAGAGCTGATATTAACCCCGTATTCGTAGCCGTCGTCTGCTCTAATGCCATAAACATACTGACGTTAAACAAGACGACTCCCGTTAACCCCATTAAAGAAAGGGGCAACCATGCTTGCTTGGGCGGCAAAATACGGCGTTCCTTCAGCCAAACGATTGGCAGCCAGAACAATACAGCAATCCCCCAGCGGCAAAGGGTTAAAGTTAACGCATCTGCATGCTCGACGAGTAGCTTGCTGGCAACAAAATTGCCGCCCCACAACATGCTTGTGAATACGAGAAGCAAATATATTCCTACCCGCACGGATTTATCTTTCTGACGGAATCGACCCATTTTTCAACGACTAATCCGTCTGCCAACGTTGGCGCTAATTCATCCCACCGCGAATCCCCTGTATATCGCAAAATAAAATGATGCAGTGCTGCAAAATGGCTATCCTGAAACAGCCCCATCGTCGCTTTATCATCTGGCAGTAAAGCAAGGCACGCAGGTTCAGGGATGATGCCAGACGTTCCATTAATCAAGTGGACCTTCGGATGCTTATCACGCTCCAGATCGCATGTAATGCTACCTTTCGTACCTACAATGTCAATTCGGAATGCATCTGCACCGTACGCAATACGAGATAATTCAACAAGACCGCGCACACCACTGGCAGTCTCATACGTCATTGCCGCCCAATCATCAACTTGGATATGTACTCGTTCTGTTGCTCCCGCAGAAGCTGGGCGAGAAGGTACAAACGTATGCGTCTGTCCGTTTACAGATGTAAACTCACCAAACCAGTGCCTAATAAGATCAAGTGCATGCACACCAATGTCAGATGTGGCCCCACCGCCAGACAAGTTATCGCTCAAGCGCCAACTAAATGGACGATTTTCGTCCAAATAACCTGAACGCAAATAGGCTATTTTGCATTGTAGTACATCACCAATCATTCCAGCCTGCAAAGCAGAGCGTATACGCATCACTGCTGGATGATAGCGGAACACGAATGCTAGCTGCTGTGGATAGCCGTGCGGAATGTCGTGCAACAGTGCAGCTGTCGCTTCCGCACTTTCGGTCACAGGCTTCTCACAATAGATCGCACGCTCGTGGCGTACGCATGCCTGTACTTGCTCCGCATGCAGTGCATTCGGTGTACAAATGCTTACTGCTTGCACGTCTTCGCGCAGCAATGCCTCCTCCAAGTTATCCGTTACGGTACGGAACCCAATTTGGGCCGCTTGCTGAGCAAGCTCTTCAGGCCGTCGCGTTACTAGCGCAGCTAAGACCGGCGTTACCGGAAGCGGCTTAATGATGGGCAGCGTTCGCAGCGCAACCATATGTGTTTTTGCAATCGTGCCGAAGCCGACAATCGCAAACCCAAGCTCCTTCATGCTTGAACTCACCTTCTTCGTATCTATTGTGTGGAAATAAAAGAAACTTACAGTCTAGTATAGCTTTTTTCATTGTAATGAACCGTCTCCTTGCTTGCAACCGTTCATTCCATATCGGTTATGTTCGACTCGTTGTGACAACGCCATCCGTCGAATGCTGATTGTTATAGACTGTTCAATGCACAAGCCCATTCCTTATGTCATTTCCTGCGATTTCCCAGGAAAAGTTGCTTGCCAGCTACCTGCAAACCGATGATTTGCATCGCACAACGCAAAAAATAAAATCAGCCAGAACACTCTGGCTGACCTTATCATACAACACTTTTCAAGTTATCTCTTCGACATCTGAGCATTTTATTTACTAAATACGATGTGCATAGAAGCCTAAAATGCTGTGCGAACCATGATGGCCCTTGTTTACGATGCGTTGCTTGCCTCCAACATGACCATCAAAATAAACATCGCTGACAAGATCGGAAACAACGGTGTAGTTCGTTATTTTTTTATACTTTAAAGCTTTGTCCCAATCTCTTTTACTAATAAAAGCATCATATTTCTCTTGGCCTCTTTTGTTCGGGTCCCAGAAACCAGGCGCATTGAATGTTTCTGTATTAAGTAATCTAGATGGTTTGATTAACCGGTTTTCTCTAATTTGATAGGTCATGTTTTGAGCAATCCAACCACCCAGCGAATGCCCTGTAAGTGTAATATCGTAATTTGGATATCTATCAGCCACTTTTTTCACAAAATATTTTGCATCCACGAGCTGGTTTCTTTTCGAATTTTTATCCAAAGCTAACTCCATGTCCTGTTTAATATCACTGATATCTGTTGCTTCCGTGCCGCGAAAAGCGATCACTATTTCAGTCGTTTTTGGATTTTTAAATGCGATCCCATAAAAACCACTTCTACGCTCATTCAACACATCCGCTATGATCCAATCATTCATTTTATCAATCGAAGTTTTGCTTGAGCGGTAGCCTTTCTGGTCCATGTCCGCAATTTCTTTTAACAGTAATTTCATCTGCCGATCATCTGCTGGGATCCTACTGATTTTACTTCCCTCATGACGATCAAAATTAAAATACGCATAATGGCTTAATCGTACTAAATCAATGGTAGAAGCGCTCCCTGAAAGAGCCTTGGCTTGATTCACCCCCATTTCTGGCAGTAATGATAGCGATAGCAGAAATGCCAACAACATGAACGATACTTTCTTCAAATCAACAACCTCCTCATGTTTATTTGCTACTTTCGCAAATAGCATTAGGAATTATATTCTATAAGTTTACTTATTTTCCCTTCACTTAAATTGAACAAATTAGATAAAGTTTTTATAACTGAAAATAGCAAAAAGCACCCCTATGGGGCGCTTTAATCGTTACGTATCTATTTCGCATCGGACAGCGGATTTTGTCTGCTCCTGCGATTTCCCAGGAAAAGAAAAAGAAACGGTTGCCCGTTTCACATTCTCAATGTATGTGCCAACTCTGATCACGCTTCATTAGTCAAGCTCAATAACAGCATGCTCATCCGCCAATACCGTATTTGGAAAAATGGACTTCGCTTCTTCTAGCAGCTGTTGCATCTGATCATCATCTTTGTAGCGTGAGCTAAAATGAGTGAGCACTAGCTTTCTCGCTCCCGCATCACTTGCAACCTTAGCGGCTCCCATAGCTGTGCTATGGCCAAATTCACTAGCGGACTCTACTTTTTCCTCCAAAAACGTGGCTTCATGCACAAGCAAATCCGCATCACGTCCTAAACGAACTGCATTTTCACACAAGCAGGTGTCACCTAAAATGGTCACCGTTCGCCCTGGCACAGGTTCACCAAGGACGGATGCCGCAAACAATAACTCACCGCTCGGCAACTCGATGTCCTCGCCGCGTTTTAATTTGCCATACAAGGGGCCTGGCGCGATACCATGCTCCTGTAGCAACTCAAACTTAAGCTTGCCTGGACGGTCTTTTTGTTGAACCCGATAGCCAAATGATGGCACTCGATGCTCTAATGGTAAAGCCGTCACACTAAAAGTATCATCCGACCATACGACTCCCTCTTGAATTTCTTCAATGTGTAGCTCGTATGGCAAATGGGTCTCGCTAACCTCAAATGCCGTTTCTAAAAATCGCTTTAATCCAGTCGGACCAAACACCGTCAATGGTGTTGTTCCCCCTTGAAAAGCTCGACTGGATAACAGTCCAGGAAGACCAAATAAATGATCGCCATGCAAATGAGTAATAAACACAAATTCACATTTGGACAGCTTAATTGGGGAACGAAGCACCTGATGCTGTGTTCCTTCACCACAATCGAACAGCCAGAACGTTCCACGTTCATCATACAGCCTTAAAGCCAAGCTACTAACGTTCCGCCGTGTTGTCGGCATTCCTGCCCCTGTTCCTAAAAAATATACGTCCATCACTTCACCTCAATCAACCATCCCGCCTCATCTCACCCTAACATGAAGAGGCGGCGATGCGCTTATCTATCATGATTAATAATATTATGCCTTTTCTACATTGAAATATTGGGCTTGCGGATGAGCAAATACCATCGCGCTAACTGACGCTTCTGGCTCCATCATAAACCCTTCTGTTAGCTCCACCCCAATATGCTGTGGCTCCATCAGCTTGAACAATGGCTCCTGATCTTCCAAGTTCGGACATGCTGGATATCCGAAAGAGACACGAATTCCTTGATAACGAGCGCCAAAACGTTCCTTCATCGTCATGTCATCACGGTCAGGGTACCCCCATACATCGCGCATCATATGATGAACTTGCTCCGCCAACCCTTCCGCCAGCTCTAAAGCGACTGCTTGAATGGCGTGCGATTTTAAATATTGTCCCTGCTCTTTTAGCTGTTCTGCCCGTTCTCGAATTCCTTTGCCTGCTGTTACAACTAGGAAGCCCACATAATCCATGACCCCGCTATCTTTTGAGCGCAAAAAGTCCGCCAAGCATAAATAAGGCTCAACCTGCTGCCGCGGGAACGTGAATGTGTGCAATACCCGCTCCTTATTTTCAGGATCATAAATATGAATCGAGTTTCCTTCCGATTGCGCTGGGAAAAAGCGATACATGGCGTTCGCTTGCAGCAGACCATCTTTGCCGCCTTCACGGAAAATATCGTCTACGACTTCTTTAAGCTCCACTACTTTAGGGTCGCGTTCTTTAAGTCCTTTTTCAACTGAACCGCGTAAGCCTAAGTGATGTCCAATTAGCATTTGCAAATTGACATACGGTTGAATTTGATTAATTGGAATGTCCCGTAATACATGACGATCAAGATCAGGCGCGACGTACACATTCGCGTCTTGGATTGCAGAACGTTCCACACGCGTTTGCTTGGGCAAGGAGGTTTGTTCCTCTCCCTCTCGTGCCAAGCGCTCCTTATGCGCGCGCAGCTCTTCAACGAGCCGCTGTCGGCCCTCGGTATCCATTATTTTATTAGCTAAATCTAGGCCATCCATCGCATCTTTGGCATAAAGCACTAGACCATCGTATTCGGGGCTAATCCGATTCTTCGTGAACTTGCGCGTCAATGCCGCGCCACCTACTAGAATAGGCACATCGATTCCAGCGGTACGCAAGTCTTGCGCCGTGATGACCATTTGCTGCGCGGACTTGACTAAAAGTCCGGACAAACCGATCGCATCGGGCTTTTCACGACGGCAAGCTTCAACTATTTGATCAGGCGGAACTTTAATACCTAAGTTCACAATCTGGTAACCATTGTTTGCCAAAATAATTTCAACTAAGTTTTTGCCAATGTCATGCACATCGCCTTTTACTGTTGCCAGCACAATTTTACCTTTGACGGCTGACTCGTCTTTTTCCATAAACGATTCCAAATAGGAGACGGATGCCTTCATAACTTCTGCGCTTTGCAGCACTTCAGCAACAATCAACTCGTTATTATTAAATAACCGGCCTACTTCACTCATACCTGTCATAAGTGGCCCGTTAATAATTTCAAGTGGGCTATACTTCGTTAATGCCTCAGCCAAATCAGGTATAAGTCCTTCTTTCGTACCTTCAACGACATAAGCAGCAAGCCGTTCATCCAGCGTCAGATTACTCTTTATTTCTTTTTTCTCTACTTTTTTATTCCGAAATTGAGCGACAAACGCAGCCAACGTCTCATCACTCGTCTCATATATTAACGCCTCAGCCATTTTACGTTCATGTTCCGGTATCGAAGCATATCGCTCTAGCTTCTCCGTGTTCACGATGGCATAATCCAACCCTGCTTTCGTACACTCGTACAAAAATACCGAATTTAGCACCTCACGGCCAGCCTCCGGCAATCCGAACGAAACATTACTTAATCCAAGGACGGTTTTCGTAGCGGGCATAGCTTCCTTAATTAATCGAATTCCTTCAATCGTTTCCTTCGCTGATCCGATATATTGCTCATCCCCTGTACCGACTGGAAAGACGAGCGGGTCAAAAATAATATCCTCAGGTGGAATTCCGTATTCATTTACTAAAATATTATAAGATCGCTGAGCGACTTCCAACTTATCCTCGCGGGTAATGGCTTGTCCTCGCTCATCGATCGTGCCGACGACTAACGCGCCCCCATATTGATGAACGAGTGGAACGACTTGCTCAAACTTTTCTAAGCCATCTTCTAAATTAATGGAGTTAATAATCGCTTTTCCTTGCGTGTACTTGAGCGACAACTCGATAACAGACGTATCCGTAGAATCAATTACGAGTGGTACCTTCACTTTTTTCACAACTTCTTGTAAAAATAGTGCCATGTCCACAGCTTCGTCCCGGTCAGGGTCTTGTAAGCAAACATCTATGACGTGAGCACCATTTTTCACTTGTGCTCTGGCAACTTCAGCCGCTTCTTCGATTTTCCCTTCAGCAATGAGCCGTTTAAACTTTCGTGAGCCAAGCACGTTTGTGCGCTCACCGATCATATAAGGGCGTCCTTCATCCTCAATATATACCGTATCTATACCTGAAACGGCTGGTGGATGGCTGCCGTATGCAGTGCGCGGCTTATATTGGCTAAGCACTTCTCTTAGCACACGAATATGCTCAGGTGTCGTTCCGCAGCAACCACCTGCGATGTTGAGCCAACCTTGCTCAGCGAACGTCGCAATTTTGCGGGCTAACGACTCCGGAGATTCGTGGTATTGACCATTCTCATCTGGCAAGCCTGCGTTCGGATAACAGCTCACTGCTGAATTCGCAATTGAAGAGAGCGTGCGCAAATGATCGCGCATAAATTCAGGCCCTGTGGCACAGTTCAAACCGATCGAGATTGGACGCAGATGTTCTAACGATACGTAAAATGATTCGATATTTTGACCTGCCAAAGTTGTTCCCATCGGCTCAATCGTACCCGAAATCATCAAAGGTAGTTCCACACCCAGCTTTTTATAAGCACGCTGAATGGCAATAGCTCCTGCTTTAACGTTCAACGTATCTTGCGACGTTTCTAGAAGAATCGCATCAACACCTGCCTCAACTAAGGCCACCGCTTGCTCATAATAACTTTCCACCAATTCATCAAAGGTGACACCACCTGTAACAGATAACGTCTTCGTCGTCGGACCTATAGCTCCGGCCACATAACGAGGCCACTCCGGTGTACTAAATTTTGCAGCCGCATCAACCGCCAGCTTAGCAGCCGCAAGATTGATTTCCCGCGCTCGGTCTTGCAAGTCGTATTCAGCGAGTACGATACTAGCCGCGCCAAACGTGTTCGTTTCTAATATATCAGCACCTGCCGCTAGGTATTGTTCGTGAATGGATTGAATAACATCAGGACGAGTCAGCACGAGCATTTCATTACAACCGTCAAGATGCTCGCCTCCAAAGTCCTCAGGTGTCAGATCCTCTTGCTGAATCATCGTTCCCATCGCGCCGTCAAGAATGAGAATTTCTGCTTGTAATCGTGTCTGAATTGCCGGTTTGCTCATCCGTCTCCCACCCTTATCTATCAAGAAGTTAGACACTAGTGTAGCAGAACTGCCTGATTTAGGAAAGACCATCTACTTACATCTAACTGAAAATGTTTCTTGCCCAATCTTTTCCTCTGTACTATAATACCTAGTAAACCAATCATCTTTACGAAATGAGGGACGCACATGGCACAAATTCGCATTCGTAATACGAACGAACTCATTACCGGTGAGCAAAACGTTCGTTCTTTTTTAGACGAACAAGAAGTGTTATACGAACACTGGGATCCAACGAAGTTAGACGAATCGCTGCGGGAAAAATTTGTCCTTTCTGATGAAGAAAAGCAAGCGATTTTGAACACGTATGACACAGAAATTCGCGACTTAGCTGGCCGCCGTGGTTATTTAACGTGGGACATTGTGGCTTTGTCAGATGCGACCCCTAATCTAGATGAACTTCTAAAAAAGTTCGAGCAGGTTCATACTCATACGGAAGATGAAGTTCGCGCCATCACAGCGGGCAATGGTATTTTTGTCATTAAAGGCGCAGATGAGGTTGGCTACTTTGATGTCATTCTTGAAGCAGGTGACGTCATTTCTGTCCCTGAACATATTCCGCACTTCTTTACATTAGTAGAAAATAGACAAATTGTAGCGGTTCGCTTGTTTATAGAAACAGAAGGCTGGATTGCACATCCGTATCAAGATGAATCCTTTCAAAAAGCATAAGTAGATAAGTAAAAGGGTTACCTCAACCGTTGTCATTCATGACCGGCAGGTAACCCTTTGTTGTATCTGTATTTTAAGGTCCAACTATTTCATTGGATTATTTCACTTCAATCGTCTTATTCGGCATGGAATGCATGCCATTAGCGGAAACGTGAGAAATAACTTTGTATTTCCCTGCTTTATCAAACGCTTTTGCAAGCTCATAATTGCCCGCTTCTTTATGTTTGACGCTTATTTTTTCCGATTTTCCACTTTCGTCAACGATTTCAAACTCCACTTTTTCCGCATTTTCAACAGCCTTCTCGCTTAATGTCACGTTCGCTGTCATGACAACCGACGCGTTCACCTTTGCTGTTTGTGGTACAGTAAGTTCTACTTTAATGAGTTCGCCTGTCGTCTGTTCTTTACCGTGACCTTCGTGACCCCCGTGGCCTGCATGATCCCCGCCACAACCTGTCGTAATAGCCAATATAAGGCTTACTGCTACAGCAGCTCTTTTCCACATGATTCATTCATCTCCTTGTATCTTCCATGCAACATTAGATCTTGTATTATTATAGACAACTTTAGCCTTTTACGAATGACTCCTTCGGGCTATATGTCGTCCTTTCATGTGACGATACTGTGTCAAAACATAGTGGTCACAAATGAAAAACAGAACCTGCATAGTTATACAGGCTCTGTTTTTTACTATTTAGAATTCAATTCTAATTGTTTCTTATTAATCGTTTCAATAATAGAGAATAATTCAGAGAGATGGCGAACTTCATACTCTGGCTGTATAGAAGCGGAAAGCGACTTATCATTCCGGTTAATCCAAACGTTGTGCATTCCGACTCGTTGCGAACCTAATATATCCGTTGTCAACTTATCTCCGACCATAACCCCTTCGTGCGGTTCAATGTCAAGCAAAGAAAGTGCATGATGAAATAAACTAACTGCAGGCTTACCTTCCGCATGATCCCCGGAAATAACAATATGTTTAAAGTAAGGCTCCAGCTCTGGAATACCGTCAAGTTTTTCTTGCTGCAAGTCAGGAGACCCATTTGTTAACAAAAGTAATGGGTACTGCTCCTTCAATTGGGCTAACACGGTAAACGTTTCTTCATATACATACCGACGAGCACGGCGCTCACTCATAAATCGCTCTGCTAATTGTGCCCCTAACTGTTCATCATGAATACCGCATGCTTTTAAACCTTGTGTCCATACAGCTGTCCGATAAACAGGTACGATTTGCTCCATTTTTCGAAACTCCGCGTGTTCGCCTGCCTTAAAATGTCCCCATAACGCTTCAAATGGATTAATTCCTATCATTTGCGTAAACGGATATGTATCATAGGTAGCATACAATTGACGAGCATAATCCTGAACTGCTTGCATTAACTTCTCAGCATCTACCGCTGTTTGCGCAACAGCAAATTGGCAAGTGTGATAAAATGCCTCTTCAACACTGCGCTCATCCCATAACAAGGTGTCATCTAAATCAAACAATACCGCTCGAATCGCCATCTCGATTTCTCCCCTATTTAGATTACTACTTTGTTACCCGCTCGAATGCGATGCCATGCTTTTGAGCAAAAGTTGCAAGACGTTCACTCATAGCACTTGTATCATAGCGATTCATCGCGCGGGAAAACACCCAATTTCCGCCTTTATTTTTATGCTCAACAATGATGTAGCCTGGTTGGGCCACAATTTTTTTCATATCTTCTGCTTGCAATGTACGCAATCGATTCCAGCGAATCGTAGACAGACTGTCCTGCGATACACGTAAAAAAGGACGACGGAAAATAAAGATCAATCCCAGTCCCCCGTAACAAACAACTGTTACCCAGTAAAGCAACGGTGATTCCTTAACACCTGCTACAGCACCTAACATCGCGTATATAAGCGCGAATCCGATAAGTACAATCGGTAAAATGATACTCCGACCTTTAAACTCATCAAATCGGTCGCCAGGTGACTGAATCATCGTTTTCCCTTGCTTGCTTAGTTTCTTGTTCAATTGTGTGCTGTTCTTTCGAACTTTCCGTTCCCAACTGCGTGACATAGACGTTGTAACCCCCTAAAAAATAGACAGTAAGCGTTGAATACGCTCGATAACACGACTTCCTTAATCGTATGCGATAGTGCTTTAAGCAAACAACGTAATTGACACCTTCTATGAAGGTTGAACTTACGGACAGCAGTTCATTTATATGAATAAGGCGATATAAGGAAAATGTACTTCAAACGTCACATATGTCATGACAGTTTGTTCCATCTTCCTGCAATCGCCTTATCGATTATAATTTCAGATGCCCATAAAACACCAACATCAGATGTCAATATAGTAGCTACTCATGAATAAAAGGATGATTAGTCATCTAAGTAGCATCAAACCCACTGTCCTATAATTAATGAACGACAGGCTTGGAGTCGTTATTATCTTGTTCGTCTTCAACCCACTGAATCGTGTCCAAGTTGTTACGCACTTGTTTGCGGAATTGTACAAGATATTTCTCTCGTAATTGTGCACGTTCAGCCAATTCTTCTTCGGTCAAGCCAACAGATTTGTGCTTACGTGCCAGTTCATTGATGCGTGCAATCATTTGATCTAAATTCATACATTACCTCCGTAAATACTGGCATACTCATTACTTTGACACGGAGGTGCAGGCTTGTCAAGTTAAGTGACACTATCTAGAAGTATTAATACTTGGAGTCAATAGAGGAATATGTATGGTGTCTCCAATCTGAAGCACTTTATTTTGTATCCCATTATTTTTAATTATTGTACTTACATAGTTACGAATATCGATTTCATTCGGGCAATATTGCTTTGCAATTCCCCACACCGTATCCCCTGGCTGCACAATTACTTTCTTATATGTAATAACATAATCGTCCTGAGTAGTATCTCCCCAAGCTTGCACGATGCCAGAACATACGACGAACATAAGCATCATCATAAGCGCAAGCAAGCGCAGACGCCTCATTCGCTTGCGTCCTTGAGAAATTTTTTCAAACGATTGAATTTGTGTCTTTTCATAAATAGAACGATAAGTTGTATATATCATCGCACTAATCCCCCAAACGTGTGTTCTTAAATTTACTGCCAGCTAAATTTAACACGAACAAACGTTTGTGTCAACGACAAATTAGAACATAAGTTCTCTTTTTATTATCTTTTTCTACATATTAAAACCGTCTGAATAGCTCTCCAAACCGCATCATTAAAGAACTTATGTTTGTACGAACGGTAGTTCTATGGTATAATTTTGACAAAAGCGTATTCATTGGAGATGATATTTTTGTCTAAAATTTCTAGCCGTCAACAAGCCATTCTTGATTTTATACGTAACGAAGTACGCGCTAAAGGCTATCCTCCTTCTGTTCGTGAAATTGGAGAAGCTGTTGGACTAGCTTCAAGCTCTACTGTTCATGGACATTTGGATCGTCTAGAGAAGAAAGGATTTATTCGTCGCGATCCAACTAAGCCACGTGCTATTGAACTGTTAAGCCACGAACAATCAGAGAAGGTACATGAATTTAGTCGTACGATCGCACGTGTTCCGGTCGTTGGTAAAGTAACAGCCGGTGAACCAATCACAGCGACTGAGAATATTGAGGATTACTTCCCTCTCCCAGCACATATGGTTGGTGACGATAATAACGTGTTTATGCTGTCTGTAATTGGAGAAAGTATGATTGAGGCAGGCATACATAACGGTGATTACGTTATAGTTCGTCAACAGCAAACTGCTAACAATGGGGACATCGTCGTCGCGATGACAGAAGATGATGAGGCTACTGTAAAGACGTTTTATCGCGAGAAGGACCATATTCGCTTGCAGCCGCAAAACCCAACGATGGAGGCGCTCCGTCTGAAGAATGTTTCGATTTTGGGTAAGGTAATCGGTATATTCCGGGACATACATTAGATAAAGCAGCACCTTGCAACAAAGTTCGGCTCACTTGAGAGATGGACTACGATGTTGTATAGGTGCTCTTTATCTTTTAGGGATTCGTAAATTAACCAACCAATTTAGTCCTCGTGGGCTTTACGTGCTGTACCAACTCCCTAGTAAGGTGATTCGCCTCGAAGATGACCAAATCATTTGAGATCAATTTTTCCCTGCTCAGGTATTGACTGTTCGAAAAATCTTGAGAATTTTAGTTCCTTCTAACCTGCTCACTTATTACACCTTCTCAACAAAATAAAAAGCACCACAATGGGTGCTTTAAAAATGGCAATAAAATTTACATATTCAAGAATGAGTGGTACAACTTATATTGTCCGTTCATTCCATTTTTCGATTCCACAACATAATATACTGTTGCTCCTGGAGGGATAATCACCTTATTTATCTGTTGAATACTACTTCTTGACCCCCCAGAATCCTCTAAATCTTTTGCGATAAGCAAATCAAATTCTTTTCCATTATTGTAATCAACAATCATTCCAAATCTATATCTGCAATCGAGTCCCATTGGGGTTAAAAAATTATATGAGTACTTCATTGTGCCTGTATTGTTAGTCCATTTATACCAGTCTTGATCCCCAGCACCTTCTATAACCAAGCTCATCTGTTGTCCAAATGGAATGTCCATTGCATTCTGCCTTGTGTCAGCTATACCTTTAGCAGCAAACGCCGAAGGATCCATAACCGTCATACTAGCAGCCAGCATGAGTATTGCTAATAACTTTTTAAATTTCATGCTTACAAACTTCTTATTTACACAATAATTGTTTAACCACATTCACGATTTTATTCTTTTTAAAGGTCTGATGAATGGAGACCAATTGTATACTGACTCCCACCAAATTTTGTAGAATCGACCTTGAAATACGCCGTAGCCCCTGGTGGAATAATTGCTTGAATAAGCTGAGCACTATAAGAGTTAAGAAAACCCGCGTATACCATGTCCGACTCATAATCATAGTTACTTGCCGTTCTATACTTATACTTAAATCCAAATCTAAAGTTTGATTCGCCATTATTCGGTTGCACATGTGTGTTTAATTGCTGAAATTTACCTGATTTATTCGTGTACTTAAACCAATCTTCATCTGTTGGACTAGAAAGAAAGTGAGTAAATGAAACTCCAGGAATAAGATCAAGCGCCTGGGCTTGTGTATCACCCACCCCAACAGAAGTAGTCCCATAATCACTTGCAAATGCAGATGGTGATGATGCAAGAACCGTCAAACTACTAGCTACCATCAAAATCGCCAAAAGTTTTTTGAATTTCATATACAAACCTCCTAATGAATTTGTTTGGTATATTCCCATATATACCCTTTACAAAATATCACAAATTATTAGGTTTGTATATAATACTACCCAGTACATATTTTATATCCTGGCTCTCCTAACGGGTTGTGCCTTAGGATGTGACCATGTGTCCGCGTGTTGCCTTGCTCTATCATTCGCGTTAAAGTGTGCTCGCTCCACGATGTCTGCAACGGTGTCGAAGAACACCTCGTCAAGGCCAAGCCCAAGAATCAAACGTACATATTCGGGAAGTAGAAGGCTGCGGTAATGCGCTTGACTTATATCCATTTGATATGACTTCCATTACGGGAAGCGATACGGCGCACATTTGACGTGGAAGCAGTCACTTGTACATAATTGATTCAAATATGAGACGGCTTCATTTGCTTGCATCGTGGGCAGATAACCGACCACTAACGCTCCCTTAGATTTGACTGTCTTCACCATTTCTTTTGTTAGAACGTTTGCCTCCATGATGACCAACCCGTAATCAGCTAATTTAAGCTGCTGTTCTGGCGTCGGGTTCTCGTAAAATACACGATAACTTTTTACTCCTTCTAACCTACTACTTACTTCCCGCACCTCTCTCACTCCCCCAACAAAAATTAAAAGCCACCCATATGAGCGACTATCCGATGTCTAATTATGCTGTTATATATGTTTTCGTAAGGGAAATATTTTTTGCCTATAAAGAAGGGTTTTCGATAACAACATAGAATATGTTAATTATTTCTATTATATCCCTCAGGAGGTTTTTACATGAAGAAGAAATTATCTTTATTACTACTATCACTTGCCATGTCATTCAGCTTAGCGATTCCAGCAAGCGCTTCTATTAACGACCCTGATGAGCCGATGAATAATAATTATCTTACAGCTCCGGTTATCGAAAATAAGGCTAATCCAAGTGGCGGGTACGTTCTAGGATACATCCAACAAAATGACGTCGATTACTACAGCTATACATCAAAAACTGGCGGAAAAATAGAATTTATTTTTGCACCTCCTGATAAGCAAAAATATGTGGTGCTAGTAACTAAGAAAAGTGATAATGGTGGGACCGGTCAAATTCCAACACAAGTTGGAAGATTTATTGAGAATGGGGAAGCTCAACAATTTGGTTTTTACCCAGAACCAAACACCGAATACATCATTCAGATTGTCGGTTGGCAGGGTATCTTTAATCTATCATCGACCTATTACTTATATGTAACTCAACACAGATAACATATAGAAAAAACTGCCCTAGTTTGATGCCAAGGGCAGTTTTTTCTATATAAGTAATCAAATAAATCCACTTGGATAATATGATGACGTAGCTTAGTGTCAGCCGACTCCACAAACCACTGTACTGATCCCTTGGCCAATTCTAGCAACTCTGCTGTCTCAGCGTATAATAAGGCCGTTCCCTCAAACCATTTCATAGCATTCACTTTCCCTTGGTGTGAGCTGTCCCCAAGCAAAAATAGTTGGGCATTTGTTGGGCAAGTAGAAAAAGACAAGTTTAGTCGCAAAAATGCTAAAAAACATAAAAAACCCTCACGCCAGACGGCGCAAGGGTTAAAAGGTATTAGTACAAAGTCATATACTGATCGCGTTCCCATTGGTGAACTTGCGTTCTATACATATCCCACTCAATTTCCTTCAGCTCTAAGAAGTGCTGCAAAGCATGCTCCCCTAAAGCATCGCAAATAATATCATTACGCAGAAGCTCTGTCAAAGATTCTTGCAAGCTTGCAGGCAAGCTTGGAATACCTTCTTCAATCCGCTCTTCTTCTGTCATCACATAGATGTTGCGATCCGTCGGAGCTGGAAGTGGCAATTGATTCTTAATGCCGTCCAAGCCCGCTTTCAAAATAACAGCCAGCGCCAAGTAAGGGTTAGCCGATGGATCCGGGTTACGAACCTCGACACGCGTGCTCATTCCACGCGAAGCTGGAATACGAACCATTGGGCTACGGTTACTTGCAGACCATGCCACGTAACAAGGCGCCTCATAACCTGGCACCAAACGCTTGTAAGAGTTAACCGTTGGATTCGTAATGGCTGCGAATCCACGCGCATGCTTCAGAACACCTGCCATAAATTGACGAGCAGCTACACTCAAGCCGAGCTTATCCGTTTCTTCGTAGAACGCGTTCTCCTTGTCGTTGAACAATGAGATATTACAGTGCATACCCGAACCATTCACACCGAACAGCGGCTTAGCCATAAACGTTGCATGCAAGCCATGCTGGCGGGCAATCGTTTTGACGACGAGCTTGAACGTCTGAATTTGGTCGGCTGCTTTAATCGCATCCGCATATTTAAAATCGATCTCGTGTTGGCCAGGAGCTACTTCGTGGTGAGAAGCTTCAATTTCAAAGCCCATCTCCTCAAGCTTCAATACGATTTCACGACGGCAATTCTCACCTAAATCAGTTGGAGCCAAGTCAAAATATCCACCCTGATCGTTCAGTTCCAGTGTAGGGTTGCCTTTCTCGTCCGTTTTGAACAAGAAGAATTCCGGTTCTGGACCTACGTTCATCGCTGTATAACCAAGTTCCTCTGCTTCTTTCAAAGCACGCTTCAGGATACCGCGCGGACAACCAGCAAATGGCGTTCCGTCTGGCATATAAACATCACAAATGAGACGAGCTACACGGTCTTCTTGCACCCAAGGGAATACAACCCATGTGTCCAAATCAGGTACGAGATACATGTCAGATTCTTCGATACGAACATATCCTTCGATTGATGAACCGTCGAACATCATCTTGTTGTCCAGCGCCTTAGGCAGCTGGCTCACCGGAATTTCCACGTTCTTAATCGTGCCCAGCAAATCGGTAAATTGAAGACGAATAAAACGAACATTTTGTTCTTTAGCAATGCGCTCAATGTCTTCTCTTGTGTAACCCATAGGAACCTCTCCTTTTTGGCCTGGATTAAATCAATCTATGGTTTAAAAAATCGGGAAAGCTCGCCTTGAATAAGCGATACTTGGCCCGGTCTCTTGCCAGCCATTAGTTGCTGCTTCAGCATGCGGTGCAAATGTGCATCCGAAAGTTCCTTGCGCTTGCTTTCAGAATCTGGACTAAGCACGGTTGCTTCATCTGACTCTTTCGTCACAGGATTCAACACTTGCTTAATACCAGCAATGTTAACGCCCTTTTCTATGAGCGCTTTAATTTCAAGTAGTCGTTCCACATCATTAAACGAGAACAGCCGTTGATTTCCCGATGTGCGGGCAGGCATTATCAACTCATGCTGCTCGTAATATCGAATTTGACGTGCCGTCAAATCGGTCAATTTCATAACGATGCCGATCGGGAACAACGCCATATTTCTGCGAATTTCATCTCCCATCGCTCATCAACCTTCCTCTGTCATCCATGTACTTTGCTTACCTCATTGTATCCATTGTTCGAAAAAGTGTCAACACATGTTAGATAAACTCACAAAATTATTTTCAGAGCGCCTACACAGCTACTTTTAACACGTTTCACTACGCTTTCGCTATGCCTTCGCTATGCCTTCGCTATGCCTTCAAAACGTCTTCCGAACATCTTCAGTACGTCTTCAGTAAGTCTCCACAACGAATTTACAGCACTACCATGTCACTTTTACAATTCCAAAAGCTCTCTATCCAGCATCGTCTGCAGCGCCATCAATGCCCCCAACTTCGCATGCGCATAAGTTAGACCACCTTGCATATACGCCGTAAACGGTTCCCGAATAGGTGCATCAGCGGACAACTCCAAGCTGCCCCCTTGAATAAACGTACCTGCCGCCATAATGACAGGGTGTTCATACCCTGGCATATCCCACGGCTCCGGAACAACGTGTGCATCGACAGCAGACGCACGCTGAATGCCTTGTACGAATGCAATGAGATGCTCAGCAGAACTAAACCGGATCGCTTGAATCAAATCAGTACGCGGCGCCTGCCAATGTGGAGACGTGTTAAAGCCCAGTTCCTCAAACAGCGCTGCCGCAAATACGCTGCCTCGCACAGCTTGACCTACAATGCTTGGTGCCATAAACAATCCTTGGTACATCGAGCGAGTCATACCTAACATCGCACCGACTTCACCACCGATACCAGGCGCCGTCAACCGATAAGCTGCTGCATCCACGTAAGCTTTTTTACCAACAATGTAGCCTCCTGTAGCAGCCAAGCCACCACCAGGATTTTTAATGAGCGAGCCAGCCATGATATCTACGCCGACTTCTGTCGGTTCCATAAGCTCCGTAAACTCGCCATAGCAATTATCAACAAACACAATCAAATCAGGCTTGATCGCCTTTACGCGTGCAACCATCTCACCAATTTGCTCGACTGTAAAGGAAGCACGCCATCCATAGCCGCGCGAACGCTGAATGCCGATTACTTTTGTCTGCTCCGATATTTGCGCCTCTACTTCATTCCAATTAATAGAACCATCCATAGTTAGCTCTACCTCATTGTAATGAACACCCCAGTCACGTAATGAACCTGTACCATCATCCACCTGACCGATCACTTTATGCAGGGTGTCGTAAGGAGTTCCCGTAATGTAAAGCAGTTCATCACCTGGGCGCAACACGCCAAACAAGGCTGTACCGATCGTGTGTGTTCCAGAAACGAAATGCGGACGCACAAGTCCAGCTTCTGCACCAAATATTGCGGCGTACACTTCATCCAGCACTTCACGTCCACGATCGTTATAGCCATAGCCGGTAGAACCAGCAAAATGATAATCACTTACTTTGTGCGCTTGAAACGCGCTTACGACTTTCCATTGATTGCGCTCAGCAATTTGCTCGATATGACGGACTTGTCCAACAATTTTTTGCTCGACTACCGCTTCTAAATTCAATAACTTTTCTGAAAATTGCAACATTTTTCACTTTCCCCTTGCCTATTCATGGTTGTTTATTTTTCTAATTCGACTGCTAGAGCCTCGTCTGAACCGATCGTGCGAAGCTGCCCATCTGTCCAACTCCCAGCAGCAACCGCAGCGATGGGCCGGCCAAGGCCAGCCCATTACACTTTATATTCTGCTAAGCGGTAACCGTGTTGCTCCGCCTCTGCTTTATTCAAGCGAACTTGCAAAATCAAATCGTTATCTTCAACGTCCTGTTGAAGCACCTCGCCCATCCGATAAATGAGTGCGATTAAGTCCCCACGATCTGCTGGAATCCGGTACGATTCCGTCTGCCCAACAAGCTGTTCTTGTACAACTAAGCGGACTCTGCCCAGATCTGCTTCATCAAGCGCACTGATCAGCAGATGCTCTTCGTTTTGTGGCAGAAGTTGACGTTGCTCGTCCGTGCAAGCATCTTTTTTGTTGTAAAGCGTAATTTGTGCTTTCGCACCAGCGCCTAGATCTTGCAAAATTTTACTAACAACTCGCATTTGATCCTCACGCATCGGTGATGAAGCATCTACAACATGCAACACAAGATCCGCTTCATTAACTTCCTCAAGTGTTGCCCGGAATGCAGCAACAAGGTCATGCGGCAAGTTCTGAATAAAACCTACTGTATCGGTTAAGACAACCTCTTTGCCGTTCGGGAGTTCCCACGTGCGCGATGTCAGATCTAGCGTCGCAAACAATTGGTTCTCTACATACACGTCAGCCGCCGTCAATTGACGCAGCAACGTGGACTTGCCTGCATTCGTATAACCAACGAGTGCAACTTGATACACGCCACTTTTCTTTCTACGTTCACGGTGCAGCACACGATGGCGGACCACTTCCTCAAGCTGGCGCTTCAAATCGGAAATGCGATCACGAATATGGCGGCGATCCGTTTCTAGCTTGGTCTCACCTGGACCACGTGTTCCGATTCCACCGCCTAGACGGGATAAATTTTTGCCGTGGCCAGACAAGCGCGGCAGCAAATAGGACAACTGTGCCAGCTCAACTTGAATAATACCTTCACGTGTCTTCGCACGCTGCGCAAAAATGTCCAAAATAAGCTGTGTACGGTCAATTATTTTGACGTCGAGCGCTTCTTCCAAGTTGCGCACTTGCGCACCTGATAAATCTTGGTCAAAGATAGCTGTTGTCGCGCCCAGCTCATCAATGATGGCTTTCAGCTCCTGCACTTTTCCTTTTCCGATAAACCACTTTGGATCACGTGTTTCCTTAGACTGCGTCAACGTAGATACGACTTCTACACCTGCTGTCTCTGCCAACTGGACAAGTTCGTCCAGCGAATTTTGCGGATCAACGCCGCTGCGTTTAACATCATCCGTTATTAAAGTGACTAGCACCGCGCGATCAGGGATATTTGAATTTGTATCATGAGTTGTATTTCGCATTTGTGTACTCTCCTTCAACTGTCACTATGATTGCTTATTAGCGGCAGATGCCACCATGACAGGTACATGTTAACCAGTATACCTTATTTTCGCTTACATTTTAAATATTGTGGGCACAAAGTCCATTATTCGATCTGTTTATAAATATTCAGCAATTATCGTTTCATACGCATATGGTGTAATGCCTTCCGTTACTGAAAATACAGTGTCTGCCTCTTCACGATTGTCAACCATAACTCCTCTGGCTAACGCATGGAGATGGAACAGCTCGTATAAGGTCGGTTTAGCAATTGTCGTCATTGCTTTTCCCATTAACACCATTCCCTGTTGATTTCCTTCTACATTATTGTGGTATTCTGGGTGGTTCCTGAGCGCCAAATCAGACCATATGACTTTTCGTGCAGCTAGATCGAGTATGACCGGAATACAAATTTGTGTATCCGCAGATACATCAATCTTGTTCACAACCGTTGCAGGTTCAAAAATTTCACCAGACTTCGGGCGATCCCGCAGCATCCACCCAACATAACATTCAGGCAGGTTACAGTAAGCTTGATCTGTAAACGACATCAATGAGGCGACAACGTACCGCCCACCACTTTTCAATATCGAGTCGATATCTAAATCAATAAACTCACAAGCACCATGGGGTGCAGAAGTAATGTCGCCACTATGTGCCGCTCTATAAGTGCTCGATTTTAGATTCGTATATGAAATATGCTCTACATAATTCCAGTGCTCGTCATACATGACCGCTGATAAATCAATATCTACTCTTCCTGTTGGTGTTCCATTTACTGT
This sequence comes from Paenibacillus sp. 481, assembly GCF_021223605.1. Classification (NCBI taxonomy): domain Bacteria; kingdom Bacillati; phylum Bacillota; class Bacilli; order Caryophanales; family Paenibacillaceae; genus Paenibacillus; species Paenibacillus sp. 481. The sequence goes on along the minus strand of NZ_CP075175.1, from coordinate 4,788,977 downwards.
TCCTTCTTTCCACCAAGTGAACAACCGAATCGTATGTCCCGCTTCGATCACGAGCTTGCTTCCGCGCGCAACCGTATGAAGCGATTTACTGGCCGAACGCTGTGAAAATGGAACATTAAAATCGTGAAGCTGACGATCGATGTAAACTTTACCCAGTGGTGTTAAATTGGAGAATCGATTCACTAACTCCGCTCTGCACCTTTTTACAAGCTCATCACATGAACACTGGTCAATTTCCGCTAATTGATTTTCAATTGCCACACATTTCGCCACATTTCCTTTTGGGAAAAATGTCCGTAATTCATGGTCGTTATTGCGATTCGAAAAATGAGCGATAAGTTGCAGCAATACAGGTGAAGAACACGCTTGGATCACATGTGCAAAAGACTCAATTACAAAAGTCGGGTTATCACTTATACGAAGTAAATGATCGAGCCTTCTGGCAAATTCACCTGAGCGAGTCTCTAATAGCTTAACAGCAGCATAAGTATCTTTGGCGGCTAAATACTTCTCTAATTTTGAGTTAAACGTTTCAAACGTTTTATTATTTCGTATAATATCAAATGCTTCCCTAGCTTTATGGAATCGATGTTTGTATTCATTAGGATGCAAGATCTCGCCGATTCTAATCCAACGCTGCTTATAGCGAATCATATCTTCAGTTAGATTCGGACATTTTTCCAACAATTCTAATAACATTCTTCGTTCTTTACGTTTGAACTTTATGTATTTCGTATTTGCGGCTAGGCTTACATCACCATCTGATAACGACGTAATCAGCCGTAATACATCAGTTGCTGTCTTCACGTATTTTTTCACATGATTAATGGATGCTTTATCGTACTTGATTAGTAATGCTACAACGAAGCCCACGTTTTCTTTTAAATAGATTTCTTCTGGTAAAATGTCTTCTATATGCTCGTAATTGCAAATGGCCCATTCAATGTCGGCTTTATCTTGTTCTGAAATGGACGTTTTAGCTTGAATGAGGTGTTGAATAAGCTCGTCAAATTCCTCGTCCGTACCTAAATCGATGACTTTTAATGCATGTTGTTCATTTAATGGGATGGTATCTTCCTTGCTATACGATGGTAACAATCCGGTTAGGTAGTGAATAAGCGCATTAAGAAATAGCTCTGAGTCATCTGCACTCATGACTTGTGAGGGGAAATTAGGATACATCGGAGTGTATTTTTTGTTAGCGCCTAACATCTTGCGCAGTTCCAGGGTAATCATATTGCACCATTCAACAAATTCGATGGTCGGGAGTGTCTTAACCGTGTTAAGCAACTCTAATGATAAGGTATAGCCCAGAGACTGAATATGATGCAGGCCCGTTGCAAGAACTTGCTTATCTAGTTGACTATTCCTATTATGTAGAATCGTTTTATTTTTTCTTCTCAAAAAAATTGTATTTTTCATAAGATGCGCCAGGAGAATGTTCCTTAATCTCCATTGTTCAAGTAGATAGAAGGAAATATGTAACCTGACTATCTCCTCTCTATGTTTAAGTGTATTAGGAAATTAGCACCTCTAAATTCGCATCATGAAGGTAGAAGGAAGAAGTGCTATAGCCTAATAAGTTCAGGAAATTTATAACCCTAAATTAATTTTTGCTATTAGAGTAGAAGGAAGGATTATAATAGCCTGAATGTTTTGTTGCTCGAATATTAAATATACCATCATCATCCAGAATTATCAATAGTGGCTTTGTTGCTGTGCTGCTTTTTGGAAGATTAGTTTCAGAGTGAAGGAAAAATATCATAGTTTATTTCATTAACACCAAGAAACAGGTATACCTTGTTGAGCAGAGGTTCCACCATGCAAGCTCCTAGCTTGGGTACTGATTCTATTATATATGCAACTTCTCAGTCTTTTGTAATCTGCTAGCATTGGCAGTCTTTACTATCGGCTTGATCCGAAGCAGCAAAAATGAAAATACGAGTCCAATTAGAAGTGCTGGTACAAATTGTAGCGCATTAAATAAATCGGTCCTTATAATAACACTATGTGCAACATCTGAAAAAAAGGTGTAAGCCCAATGAAATAATACTACTGCAAACAAATTTTGATTTGTTTTGATATAGATGTAAGTATAAATGAAACAACTGCTCGTAATGGATATCATGAAAGTAAAAAATAACTGTTGATGCTCATGCTGATTCGTACCGACGATATAAAACAATGGCAAATGCCATAAAGACCAGACTACCCCAATTATTAAACTCGCCATGTTAGGGCTTACAATGTTTAACAACCTTTTTAAAGCAAAGCCTCTCCAACCATACTCTTCTGATAAGGGGCCTAGTATTAGCAAAGGAAAAATAGTAGGTAGTACAGACAAAAATGCAGCGTAATAAAAGTGTCCACCCGAAGCTAAATTGATAACCATCCAAGATACAGAAAAATAGGCTGCTGTTAGAACAATAACCGAAGCCCACTTAAATCCAATTTTAATCCGAAATGCTTCCTTCATAAATGGTTTAACTTGTTGTTTACCTTCAAAAACAGATGTCAGAATGATACCTGTTATCGAAGGGACAAAGCCTCCTAGCATGAACAATATAATGGCCCAAATCGGTCCAACTGCCCCACCTTTAAAGCCGATAGTTGGAATTCCCCATAAAGCAAGCGGCCCCCAAAATACAAATAAACTTAAGAAAATAGTAATGATGAAAAATACGATAACCTCTTTTAATTTTTTATTTTTCATACATAGTCCCCCAAGGAAATTTTAATTATTTAACCCCTAACATATGTACAACCGAGCAGGATATCATCTTAAACATTTGTCTGACATCAATAGGATTGGCATTGACGTTATAACATCTTTGCATGACTACTTTATGAACGGCACCATCAATGGAGGTCAGAATAAAAGTAAAGATATCATGTAGCGGAAAGACCGTCTGAAGCTCTCCCTTATTTACGCCTTTCGTTATCTCATTAAAAAGCGTGCTTATAAAGTATTGACCATTTTCCTGTTCTGTGAGACTGCTTTTGAACTTTTCTGACTTTTCAGGGTGATTGGCATAATATACAGTAAGTTCGAATTGAAATTTGCCCAGTGTAGCTGGGCTGTTATGAATATAATTTGCCAGAAAATCAAATAGAGCTTCGATGGTACGTACTGTTGTATTTGTACTTGCAATTAGCTCATCAATTTGATGCTTATAATTGTTTCTAGCTGTTTCTCTATTAAGTAAAGCGATAATCACTTCATCAATATCACCAAAATATCGATATATCCCCCCTTTGCTTATACGCGCTTCCTTAATCACATCTAGCATCGTCATTTCATATAGTGGTTTTTGTTGAAATACTACAAAGGCTGCATCTAATATTTGTGCCTTCTTTTTATGAATATAGTCTTCATTTACTTTTGGCATTAGCATCTCTCCTTTTTAAAATGAGATACCTCTCATTTTTATATTCTTATCTTAATACGAATAACAGTTAATATCAATATTAAAATGAGAACATTCTCATTTTAAACGTATATTTATGATATCCGGCTCCGGTACTACGATTGCTGCTGAAGCAAATTCTGTTTATATGGATATGATTCAAATAAGCGCGGATGAATACAAGAAAAAGCAACGACAACATATAAGGACTATATGCTCTTCTCTGGAAGTAATATCAAAATCGATGGAATCATGTTCGAGGGCGTAGATGTTACATCTCTGGAAGCCAGATTAGCGGTACAGGGGCAATATCGGGCTCGGCAAAATAACATATTCATGGTCATCAAATGAAAAGTCCCTTTGATACAGAAAAGACGACCTTCACTCTTTTTTAGGGCGAGGGTCGCCTTTTCTGCATAAATGCAAGCTTATATGGCTTGGTTTCATACGTCATCAACTCTTTGATTAGACGTGTTTGAGGCTTTCATTGGCTTGCAGTAACATTCCTGCAAGACCCATGTTCAGCTAGAGAACACCTAAACAACACCCGCAACGACGAAAAAAGGCTACTCCGCAAGAGACGACTAAAAAGCATCACTCTCTCTCCCGAGCAGCCTTCCTCACACGAGGCGCATTTTCCATCAACAAAGTAAACTCTCTTACGCCATAATCTACACCCAATTTTTTCGCCTTACTTATGATATGGTTCACTATATCACTTATTAAGCGAAAAATGCAAAGCAACACTCTTGTCGAGTGCAAATTTACAGATTTCATTCTCTACTTATTCTCAATCGAGAGGTCGGCATAGAAAAACATTCATTTGTTAACCTCTTGCAATAGCTTCTCTAAAAACATTGGTAGTGCAGTGTTAGGATCATCAGAATCTGCGACAATTACTTTTACTCCCCGTTTTTCTAGCACTAACTCTTGAATTGGATTCGGCTTTAGAAGAAACAAATACGATGTTGGTTTTCTATTTGCATAAGAAGAATCATCCCATATTTTCTGTAATTTATATAATAAATACCTAATGTTAATATCAGATAGACTATATCCAATAAATAATATAGATTTCCCAAGAGTATCTGATCGTAATTTAATATCCAATGGCCCTTCAAAATCTAATCTATCAAAATAACTAGACTCAGTAAGAACCATAGAGTTGTCATCATCAAAATCACCATGAAACTTTATTAATTGTGGTTTTCCTTCTTTGATGTTTCTAAGATCACCAACATTTTTTATCTTAATTATTTCTCTTGTATAATACTGATAAGCTTTTTCGATCCATCTATCATAGTTTGTTGTATATATTATTGGAAAATCTAAATCAACAATAAATTTATGTGCAGGTGAATCCTCTATTTTAACATTTGTATGCCAATTGATATCCATCCAGCTTCTTAACTCACCGATAGAACCTTTCGATGAAGTATAATACTCTGCGAGAGCAAGGGAGTCACCAAACATATTAAAAATTTCTGGATCATAGCTAATCTCATTTGCAATATGATTAATTAAACTTCTCCATGTAGGGAGCCCTAATTGAGCTGAAAGACCTGCACCTGCGAATAAAATAACATTTCTATTACGAATTGATTCAACGAGTTCTTGCATGACTTAATTGCCTCCTTTAATTAAATACGATGCAAAACTACTTAAAGCCATCCTCCTCATTGATATTTCATTCTTTCTATCGCCCAACTCGGCAAAGGTTTGATCAAATCCATTTGGAGTAAAAATACAGTCCCATTGAAATTCTCTGTTTCCTCGTGGCTCTGAAGAAATTTCGCCATCAATCTCGCCGTAAAAATAATGTATCTTATTCCCATCGCAATAACCAATTGTTGTTTTGGCTGTGACGGACTTATTGTCTATTTCTTTGAATAATTCGGAGAATTTATCTGCTTGTAGTGTATCCCAAAATATCTGAGTTAGTCCTCCGGGAAACCCATTTAAATATTTTATGTATAGTCCTGTATGTTCAACAAATAGCGGTCTTCCAATGATGTTAAAAGCCTTTAAAACCTTATCTCTAATTAATTTTTCAGATTCATTTGTTTGCAATTCCTCGATTTTAATATTGTATGGAATAACATTTATGCCTGAATCACTTAATATAAGCTTCGCTTCCTCGATTTTAAACTCATTTCCAGAAATAAATCTAATATCCATAAATACCTCCTAATTGAATTTCCTAAAAGAATATGATGTTGAATTCGCTATTATTTTATTGAGAAGTGTTCTGTCACCAAAGTGCTTCAAAAATACAGAATACTCGTCAGTTAGTGTAATGTTGTGAACTCTAGGATTATCGGTACAGAGAACAAATGGGATATCATGTTCAATAAACATTGATATGGGATGACTAGTGATTGATGAACAGCAACCTGACATTATATTACTAGTTAAGCATACCTCAAGACAGACATTCTTTTCTTTAATAAGTTCAAGTATTTTATTTGACTTTGCAGAGGCTAATCCATGTCCTATTCTATCTGCCTTACATTCATTAATCGCCCATTCTACATTTTCTTCATTGCCTGTTTCACCTGCGTGAATTGTAACTCCAAGCCCAAGATCGAACTTTACATTTAGAAAAAATTTGGATAAATCTCGCTTGTTTAAGATGTAATCTTCATCTCCAGATAAATCAACACCAACAATTACTCCGTTTGAATTAACTTTTTTTATTGCTGAAATTAGGAGGTGTGCATCTTCATTTTTATATTCATGCCTAGTTAATGAAAGGATTAATCGCGCATCAATATTAAACATTTCAGAAGCTACATTTATACTCTCTAACAACCATAAAAGCGCTTCCTCTAGGGAAATATTATTAATTCTACCAATATAAAACGGGGAATTTCTTATCTCAATATATCTTACATTATCTTCAGACAATTTTTTAAAAGCTCCAATCATCATAATCTGTAACGAGTTATATCCAACAGGTAACAGCTTGAATATCCTCCATGGTTTAAAATACTCATTTAAACCGTTTACAGAATCTAGTATCTGAAGATCTACTTCTAAATCTAATCCTGAAGGCACAGTAATATCGAGCTCGCTTATAAGTCTTTTAATAATATCTGTAGGTACCGCTCCATTAAAGTGGACATGCAAGTCACTTTTTGGTATATCTTCTATATTGAGAAAGATGCTATCATTCAAAACAATATCCTCCGTCTTCGAATTTACCAATTCGAAAATAATTAATAATATATCATGTTTTGAAATGTATTCGCCCTGCTTATGGTAGGATTCAACGTATCGGTCTAACCCGAATTTAAAGGCACCCAATTGGGTGCCTTTATCAATTTAGAGCGGCGAGTCGTGGTATAATCTCAGCTCATTCATGGTGCAATTAATTAAAAATTCTCCTGTGGCTTCATGTCGAGAAGACTACTGGTAGCTTGAGCATAATTGTTAAAAATTCAGCGCCCATACGTGCACCTTTATTTTCTGGGAATGACATATTGTTCTGGCATTATTGCTGTGTTTTTCTCTTGATTTTCAATAATTTGACCAGCATGTTCAAAACGATCACTTAATTTCGCCCTTTCTAGTTGCAATTTTTCGTCTAGATATTTATGCCTAATTTCAAACTCGGTAAAGATGTCTGCCCAAGTCTTTATATAAACTTTGAACTTTCCTGTTTTAAAAACTAGCCCCTTTGAGCGTTCACCATGGTTAGCGGCGTTCTCTAACAATTGTTCAATATATCCTGTCTGATCAAACTTATTTCCAATCAGAATAAACTCCCACTGCATTTGTGATGCATTGAATTCTTGTTGACTGAGAATTACTTGTAGGTAGCTAATAACTTGATCATATTGCTTTTTACCAAGACTAATCGATGGATGCTTTAATTCGACAACAATGTTGCTAATCTTTTCGACCTGTTTGTCTACTCTAACCATAAAGATATCCATTTCTTTAAGTTTATCAGGATGATCGATTTTCGCTTCAATTTCAACATTTGTTAGTAAATGTACGTATCTTCTCAATGCTTCTTCAAATTTAGGTTCGGCTGCTGTGACAAGATGATATTGTTCACCGAAAATCCAATAATGCTTTTCAATAAACTTTTGTAAATGATTAACTTCATTAGTTCCCAGATCCTTACGAAAAACCATTTCCTGTAGATGATTTATTGCCTTAAATCGATCTTGTATCAAGCGAATAGTTTTAATAACACTTGATAAGTGATTAGTCTTTAGCATTTCTGTTAGCTCTTTTCGCTCCGTACTATCTAACTCAACAATGCCATTAAGAATATCGAAGAGCTTTTCTCGCTCCCCTGCATCCATAATTAGATCGAGAAAGCGAACAAATGTTTTTTTCTGTTCAACATTCATTTTAGCAAAGATTTTAGGTTCCACTTGGTACAACTCTCGAACTAAATTCTCAAGTTCTTCCCTACGGACTTCATCCCATGGATTTTCTCCGTACTCCGGAAACGCTTTTACAGCCTTGAAATCTTGAATAATAATATCAGTGTATTTTATTAAGAAAGGTTTTCTTTTATTTCTAAGATAATCAGTCAGTTTCTCGATCATAAATTTATATTCATCTGATTCAATACTGTAACCAAAAAGCATTTGTTCCCCTTCTTGAATATCGCCGGACGCAAAATCATCAAAAATATGACTTTTAATATATACACTATGGTAAAATGAATCGCCTTTATTGTTAAATTTTGTGTTTGTTTTATGTTTCTCATTATTGTTTGAATCAATAAAGTAATATTTCGAGTATTCGTGATTCAACTTCTCGTTCCAACGCACATATTTAATAGTAAACGAATTATCCTTCTGAGGGAAATCAAACTCATTATATTCAATTTCACCTATAATGCTATTGTAATCTAAGAGTTTCCCATTTATTTTAATCTTATATTGTTGACCTGAGTACAATTCTAAATACCATCCAAATTCACGACAAAGAAATTTTTTTATTTCAACTATATTAATGCTTGTCTCGTAAATCCCTTTAAGAATAACGCATGTACCGCAATCCTCTTCCACTATATCAGGGTCGGTTATGCTGTATGTGTCAAGACTGTTTCCCTTTATATGTATCGAGTATTTTTTATTTACTGATTCATCTTCAAAAACGGTTATCCACTCGGCTTCGGAACAAAAACGATGAAATGTCAACCGTCCTATACCATTTTTTCCATGAGTAGTGGATAGCATTTTTCTTATTCGAAGAGTAGGATCAATTGATTTATCAGACTCAAAGAAAGGTGTGAATTTCCCCTCGAGATCTTGAATCTTTATTCCATACCCATTATCAGCAATTCGTATTTCGTTAATAGAACCAAATTCGTTTTGATTTGTTTGAAGCTCAACTGTTGTTGCTTTCGCATCAAAACCGTTCCAAATATATTCAGAAATCGATTGTAAGTATGTGTATTTTTTAAGTGACTTTTTTATCCCTTTAGTAGAGATCTGAATTTTCTTCATACTCTCAGTCCACTCCAATCACATCCATTATCACTTAATTGTATTCCAATATTTTCTTTTTGTATATATGAATAGTGGGCCTACTATTTTCGGAACATTTACAGTGTCCTCACCCACCACAATATTACAATTGCACATAATCATTCTCCTGTTAGATTTCCATTAATTGAACTATAGTTTAATGTGATTTACACAACAGAGAGGAAGATTTAATATGCTTAAAAAAGTTAGTAGTGATTGTTTTTTCACTATTACTATTCACCAGACCCAGCACATCTACATACACGTGTGGTACATCAAAAGAATACTACTGGGAACCCTAATAAAAAGGGATTGGGCTCATATAGAACTTTTACGTAAATTCTTTAAGGTAAAGAAGATAGGAAGTTTACATTTTGGTCTCTTTAATGCACATGGGAAAAAGATTTTTGCACCGAAATTTAGAAACCTCATATTAGTAGATGAAAACACTGCCATAGCTCAATTACCAGTCGGAAATACTTCTGATACTCTTTTTTTATAAGTAGTACTTACAGTCCAACCATCATCCAGAATTATCAATACAGCCCTTGCTGTAGTTCCAATTAAAAATAATTAGACTCCTTCATTTAGTAGCTTATGAGGGTTTTAACTCCTACCTCTTCTACCTCATATAATTTAAGATTGTTATCTCCAAATCCAATCTTCTGCTTTTCATTAAGAAATACAATTAAAGTAGTCCCTTGGTCCCCAAACAACATTTGTTCTTTCGAGAAAGTAATAACTAACGACTTTGGAGAGTGTTTGATAAGTGTTTCTTTTGGTTCAGCCGTACATTTACTACAATCAACACTTTTAGAAGCAATTCCATCAAGCTGTTCGCGCGTTTTATTGTATACACGAGAATCTTTACTTATCGCCTTATGCTCTTTATCATACAAAAAAACAGGAATACCTTGTTCAATCCATACAAGGCATCCCTGCTATTTGACATTAGACGAGCTTGAAGGCACTTCTAAGTCATTTAAAAGTAGTTTTTAGGTACGCTTCACAAAGTATTAAAAGCATCTTGTGCTTCATACGCATCTTGCTTGGTGTAAAACAAAAAATCTTCATAAACAAGATTTTTTAAATTATTATGCGTCATTTTCCCTTTGTGATTTTTAACCAATCTAACTGCCTGATTACGCATCGCTCTTTCAAGTATATTTCTTACATATCGAGCGTTACTAAAATTAAAGTTTATTGTTTTTTCTTTGGAGATAAGCTCTTTAATTTTAGCTACCGCTTCAGGCAGTATAATATACTCCCTCTCAAAAGCCATCTTATACGTGATTTTCAGTAATTCATCCACACTATAATCAGGAAATTCTACATGCATCGGAAAACGAGAAGGAAGCCCCGAGTTGCTGCTCAAAAAATCATCCATCTCACTCGGATACCCTGCTAATATTAAGATGAACTCATTACGAAAATCCTCCATACCTTTTACAAGGCAATCTATAGCTTCTTTACCAAAATCCTTTTCCCCACCGCGAGCTAAGCTGTACGCTTCGTCAATAAACAGCACGCCACCAAGCGCTTTTTTAATTAAATCACGCGTTTTCTGTGCTGTATGTCCAATATATTCGCCTACTAAATCTGCACGCTCAACCTCAAGCAAATGTCCTTTTGACAGTAACCCCATACTTCTGAATAGCTTTCCAATGATTCTTGCTACCGTTGTTTTTCCCGTACCGGGGTTTCCCTTGAACATCATATGATACACATGCGAGTTAACTTGCAGCCCTTCTTCTTTACGAATTTTTTGTATTTTTAGCATGGCGTATATTTGAAAAATGATTTCTTTTACTTCCTCCAGCCCGATCATTTCATCAAGTTCGCTGAAAATTTCCAAAGTCTCATCACTGTTATCATCATGACTCTTGCTTTCGGTTAAGGGTACATCCAAATAGCGTTCCTGCTTGTCAGTAGTCGTATTGAACACGATGCTTATTTTTCGGTCTTGCGTTGTAATCGAACGGTTATCATTTCCCATCATAATCACTTCCCACCAAAGTTTGTAAGTGAGCAATGAATGTGTGTATGTTAGAGCTCGCTCTCGCTATGCAATCATATGTATTCAAGCAAGGTACAGGTTATTAGCAGATTACATAAGCCACAGCTGGTCCCATTTCCACTTCGTATAGGCTAGCGACTCACGCGAAAAATGCCATACGGTAGAAAGCACGCGACTTTCCGTCGATTCAACGGTTGGATGAGCATAACCTAACGAAGTAGCGATTTCATAAGCTCGAGTTGCGTGAAAATCGTGCGTCACTATGGTAGCGCTGCTCCATCCTTGTTGTTCAAGGAAAGGTTGACTAAACTTCAAATTCTCTAATGTGCTGGTAGATTTCTTTTCCAACCAGATTCGATCTTCTGGAATACCCTTCTTTATTAAATAAGCGGCCATTCCTTCTGCCTCACTCAATCGTGATTGCGGTGTATCCAAACCACCTGTGACAATAATGTTCTTAAAACGACCACTCTCGTAGAGTTGAAGCGTATAGTCGAGTCTTTCTTTCAGCCCAGGACTTGGCTCATCTCCCCATAAGGAGGCTCCTAGCACGATTCCAACATCGGCGTGAGTAGTCTTATAAGGCCCACCTTCTTGAGCTATTTTCCATTGTGTAAATGACAACCAAATGATTGCTGAAAATAGTAAGCTGCCACCAATCGACAGCAGTCGCTTGAGCCAAGGCTTAGAGCGTTGCTTCGCATGTAACGCACTCTCTATGTTTACTGTTGATTCGCTACTCGTTCGCTGCTGTTCTATACCGCTACCCACTGTATCTGATCCCTCCCGTATTTGCCTATGAAAAATGCGCGCAATATATAAATTGCACGCATTCATCTTCGTTCTATTACGTTGTTTCAATCGTTACAGATTCAATTTTTATTTCCGATGCAGGTTTACTTACCTCACCTGTATCTGGATTAGATTCCACTGGCGTTTTGGCGATGCTCGTCACGATATCCATACCGTCTTTTATTTTGCCGAAAATCGCATACGTCGGATTTTGATCTAGACCTGCTGCGTCTGCTCCTGTGCAAATAAAGAACTGGCTACCTGCGCTGTCTGGCGCCATCGTACGCGCCATTGCAACAACACCTGGCTCATACGAACGCTTCACATTATACTCATCTTTAATCGTATAGCCAGGGCCGCCAGCACCTGTTCCGAGCGGGTCCCCTGTTTGCACCATAAAGGATTCAATAATGCGATGGAACGTTACGCCATCATAAAACTTCTCATTTGCTAAAAAGACGAAATTGTTCACCGTTTGCGGCTGTTCCTTCGCAAATAGCTCAATCGAAAATTCACCCTTATTCGTCTTCACTTTTGCCACATAATTTTTAGTCGGATCAATCACCATTTTCGGTGGTTCACTCCAAGACTTTGTAGGCTTGGATGAGCTGTCCTTGCTATTACTTGATGGTTGTTCGGTGCTGGAACCAGTCTTACCCTGCTCGTTGGCTACAGCTCCACCCGGTGTTTGTTCAGCTTGCGGCTTATCACCGCAAGCTGATAGCAAACTAACAGCAATTATAGTCAACAACAGCAACATACTGCTACGTTTCATCATACGTTTCATTACCATCTAACTCCTCAACTGAGCATTTATTGTACTGCGTTATATTCTATTTACGTACCGTTATTCCCATTGTTGTTGGGAGTATTGCCTTGACCATTATTGTTACGATTGTCAGCACCATTGTTGCCATTGCCGTTTCCATTACCGTTACTATTTCCGTTGCCATTACCATTACCGTTACCATTTCCACCGCCGTTGCTGAAGCCATTTATGCTTCCATCACCGTTTGAGGAATTTCCTTCACCAGATCCAGGATTCGGCGTTATCTCCCCCGTACTGCCGTCCGGGTTCTGCCCCTGCCCTTGTCCCTGACCTTCTCCTTGATCCGTTCCTTCGCCCTCGGAGCCGTCTTCTCCTCCACCTGGTGTGACACCGCCACCATTGTCAGGATTCGTCGGATCGGTCGGTACATCTGGATTTGTTGGGTCAGTAGTTGGAGGTTGGACCGGATCTACAGGCGGTTCAATCGGCTCTTCCACTGCAATTGCAACCGTCACCTCATTCGATCTCGGTGTCTCTTCCTTCTTCTCACCCACGTTAGCTGTCACATAATATTGATACGACTCACCTGCAAAGACACCGATATCCTCAGCGTTCGTTTCTTTGAGGCCGCTCAACAATTTCGTATATGCGCTGTCTTTAGACGATTTCCGATACACGTTGTACGAAGCATCGCCCTCGCTCACGGCTTTCCACGACAGTGCTACCGTCTTTGTATTTTCCGAGTAAGATGCACTCAGCCCAGATACAGCTTGCACCGGCTTCGGTTTTTCTTTAATGTTGCTTGGCGTTTTAAAGCTGCCTTTTTTCTTTTTACTAAGCGCCTCAGACATTACCTTACTAAACATGCGTGCCGTTTGGTCACTACTCGTTTTTAACACATGGTTACGATCGGTCTTGTCATAACCCATCCACACAGCAGCTGTCCATTCTGGCGTATAGCCAACAAACCAAACATCACGATTACCCGGTCCGTTATAGCCCGGAACGGCATGCTGCGTCGAACCTGTCTTACCCGCAACCTCACGGTTACGAATACGTGCATCTCTACCCGTACCGCCCGTCACGACATCTTGCATCATTTCCGTCATATAATGAGCCGTTTGTTCACTCATCACTTGCTTTCCTTCCGGAACTTTGTATGCATAGAACTCTTTATGATTACGATCTTCTATTTTTGTAATACTGTATGACGGGAAGAAATCACCACCATTGGCAAAAGCGTTATACGCTTGCGCCATATTAAGCGGCGACACACCACGCGACATACCGCCCAAGGAGATCGACAGATTGTAATCCTCTTCTTTTTTCAGAGGGATACCTAAGTTCTGAGCGAACTCAAACCCTTTAGCTAAACCGATCTCATTCAACAGCCATACTGCTGGCATGTTAACCGAACGCTTTACCGCTGACGCCATATCCATCGAACCTGTATAGCGCTGACCGATGTTGCTTGGACAGTAACTGCCAAAGCATTCTTTCTTGTTGCTTAGCGAGGACCAAGGGAAGTATTGCCCTGTTTCCAATGCTGGAGCAAACGAAACGATAGGTTTCATCGATGAGCCCGGCTGACGCGCAACAGTAGCACGATTCAACCCTTTGCGCTCATAATCACGTCCACCCATCATGGCTACGACCGAACCATCCGCATGATCGGTGATGACCATGGCTCCTTGAGCCTTGATTTCATCTTTACTCTTTTCAAACATGCTGTCGTCGTTAAACGCTTCGAACATGATACGCTGTGCATCAGCATCCATCGTCGTGTAAATGTGATAACCACCACGATACAGCTGATCTTCAGATAAGTTCGTTTTATCGACCGCTTCCTCAACCATATAATCAATAAAGGATTGATAGGGAGTGGTGTCTACTTTTTTATTCGTAGATTTCTTTTCTTCGTGCTCATAATTGACTTCCGCTGCTTCTTTCGCCGCGGCCGCTGTTATAAAACCTTGATCTTTCATCAGTTGCAAAATAACTGCACGCCGATCCTTCGACTTATCTGGATTGTTGATCGGGTTATAGTGCGTTGGTGCCTTTGGAATGGCAGCCAACGTTGCAATTTCCCACGTCTGAAGATCATTCAAGTCTTCTTTCCCAAAATACTTAATCGAAGCCGCCTTGATGCCATATGCACCTTTACCGAAATAAATTCGGTTCAAATACATCGTCAAGATTTCTTCTTTCGTAAAATGATTCTCAAGCGCTAACGATATCGACACTTCCGTCGCTTTACGGAAAAACGTCTTATCGCTCGTTAAGAACATATTTTTCGCTAGCTGCTGCGTAATCGTACTACCGCCTTCGACGAGGCTGCGCGCCATAATATCCTTAACCATCGCTCGACCGATCGACCACAAATCAACACCTTGGTGTTCATAAAAGCGTCGGTCTTCTGTCGCGATAAAGGCATCGCGCACTTTTTTTGGAATATCTGCCGCCTCGACAATTTCCCGATTTTCAATCCCATGGCCAAGCTTAGCAAGTTCTTTACCGCTATTGTCATAAATAGTGGAGATTTCGGCCATTTGGAACATATCTGCATCTTTATATTGTTTCATCAAGCGTTCGCCGTTTAACAATACATATAAGTAACCACCAACGGCACAAAATACAGCAAATGCAGCTGTAAAGAACATAATCCAAAAGGACTTTTTCCAAGACCATTTATTATTTCGTTTCTTAGGTTTCTCTCTCGTATTCGCAGAGCCCCGAGTAGATCGGGGTACCGTTTTTTTCGTCACTCTAACCGACTCCCTTTTCCAGACTGAACCTCTCTCTGTATGATGTGTTTTATTACAGTATCATTGAACAGCGGTCTATTTCTATTTCAATAAGACTCACAATGAAAAGAACAACCCTTCAAGGTTGTTCAGCAGCTGCGCTATCCCATTAGACGTGCAAGGGGGGCAAAAAGTTTCACCTTCTGCCCCACCCCAATTTTTACATTTCGATATTAAGCTTCGTTCTGGTGTTCTTGCTGCATCAGGGATACGTTCCGTTGAGGTGTGAACGTTGAGATAGCATGTTTGTACACCATCTGCTGACGTCCGTCACTATCAATGACGATTGTGAAATTGTCAAACGCGCGGATAACACCGCGGATTTGGAACCCGTTCGTTAAGTAGACCGTGACTGGAATGCTTTCCTTGCGCAATTGGTTCAAGAACGTATCTTGGATATTAATAGATTTATTCATCGTCCGTACCCCCAATAATCATGAGATTGTGTTGAAATATATTCAACCTCTTACCGAAACTTTCCTGCTACGATACTACAAATTTGTGAGAAATGTTGTTCGTGTTGCTCAACTTGCGTCACGTCGACCCACTCAATATCTTTCATATGACGGAACCAAGAAAGCTGGCGTTTCGCAAAACGACGCGTATCGCGCTTTAGACGCTCCACAGCCGCTTCCAATGACCATTCTCCGTCCAAATATGCCGCAATCTCCTTATATCCCAGCCCCTGCATGGATACAAGTTCACGGGTGTAGCCGCGATCAAGCAATTGGCGAACTTCATCAATCAAGCCTTGCTCTAACATAATATCAATACGCGCCTCTATTCGTTTATAAAGCATTTGCCTGTCCATTGTCAAACCGATGATGCACAAATCATACACGGCCTCACGCTGTTGTGCGGCTAATTGTGCGGACATTTTCGTTCCGGTTAGACGAAATATTTCCAGAGCTCGAATAATGCGTCGTTGGTCGTTCGGATGCAATCGTTGAGCAGATTCAGGGTCTACCTCTGCCAATTTGGCATGCAATGCGTCTGCTCCGTATTGCGCTGCAAATGCCGTCATTTCATGTCGAAATGGTTCATCTGCACCACTTTCACTAAATTCATATCCATAACAAACAGATTCTACATAAAGCCCTGTGCCTCCAACGATAAAGGGGAGACGCCCCTGCGCTGAAATATCTGGTATAAGTTGTCGACAATGGTCTTGAAACTCAGCGACGGAAAAAGGTTCGTCCGGATCATGAATGTCCATAAGATAATGAGGAACGCCTTCTCGCTCTTGTTCCGGCAACTTTGCTGAGCCAATATCCATCCCACGATACACCTGCATACTGTCTCCTGATATGATGTCACAGTTAAACGCTTTAGCCATTTCCAAACTTAACTTCGTTTTGCCGACAGCAGTCGGTCCTACGAGCACAAGCAGTCTCGGTTTATTCACTGTTGTTGTCGGCAATTTCAATCACTCCATAAGCCAATTTTGAACCCGTTCGCACAAGCCGTGTAAATCCAAGTCGTGCAAATTCTTTGCTATATCTCAGCTCTTTCATCACAACGGATTTGCGTGCTACACGACAAGCCTCCGCAATGACATCATGCGCTAAAGCGTCATGATTCGCCAATACTCGCAATGGATTGATCGAGCTGGACTCTTCCACGGGTGAACGAAACATAGGGTCAAAATATACAACATCGAACGAACGATCAGGTAACGATGCTAACAATTCTCCATGATGCGCATATCGCATTTCAATCCGTTTCATTGCTTGACTGACAATTTCATTCTCCGTCTCATATAGCTGTAGTCCCATATGAACGACCGCATAAAGCGAATGCTCGCTTTCGACCGCGGTCACGGAACCAGACTCTCCGACTGCTACCGCAAATACAAGTGCGTCAGACCCAAGACCTGCCGTGCAATCTAGCACGGTATCGCCTGGTTGTACGCCCGAAGCTTCGATCATCGGGTCGCTTTCACCGGATAGCAATCGTTTAGCTCGTAAATATGCCATGCTCGGATGGTACGTAATATCCGCCTTATTGAGCTTCTTAAAGCGCGCGCCAGCATTTGACAAGACTAAAAATTCATCATCTGCATACTTTCGCTGCATTCTTGGCAGCGAGTCGTTGCCTCTTTCCAAAAATGGGTATCCAAGCTCCACCGCCAATTGCCGTGCTTGCTCGATGATGTGCGGTGATGTGGCATCACCCGTCGTAATTATCATAGTTCCTCCTCATTATATACGGGGAAGAAAGCGAAATACAAATCTGCATCGCAATTCTACCTATCACATTGGTGTTACATAATACGTTTAAACATTTTTTCCAGATCGTGTGTCGTAAATTTAACGACAATCGGTCTTCCATGTGGGCATGTATAAGGCTGATAACATTTGCCCAAGCGCGCCAGCAACGTTTCTGCCTCCAATGCAGACAATCGTTGATTGGCTTTAATAGAAGCTTTGCAAGAGCACATAATGGCTGATGCTTCACGCATTTTAGCAATGTCAGGTGCCTTCTCATTCAGCACCCAGTCCGTCATTTCTTGAATGACAGACAATTCATCCCCTTTTGGGAACCAATACGGATGAGCCCGTACAAGAAACGTCTGTCCACCAAAAGGTTCTAATATTAATCCAGCCTGCTCTAAAAATGCCATTCGGTCACGAATGCGAGCAGCTTCCGCAGGCGTAAATTCCAATGTCAATGGGAGCAACAGCTCCTGTATAGCGTCTGCTGGCTTGCCAAATTGTTCAAAATAGTACTCATAATTAATTCGTTCATGCGCAGCATGCTGGTCAATCAGGTACAAACCTTCCTCATTGTTCGCGATTAAATAAGTACCGTGTAACTGGCCAATATACGATAACGCAGGAAAAGGCGGCAACTGCGTATCCTGTTCTGTTCGCATCCATTCTTTCCAATTGGATGCGTTGGAGAGACCTTCCCGCTTGATGGATGGGTTACCACTACGAGCAGCTGAGTCTGATTTTCCATTTACATTTTCTTTAATATGAGATTGACTTGGATGAGATTGAATTGGAGCATCTTTATGAATTTCACTCTCTCTAACGAACATAGGCCTATCTAGTGCTGTCGTTGGATGAACAGGTTCCTTAGTCACGCCATGACTCACATCCTGACGTTGCTCCCTATATTCGACACGCTCTCGTGTACCACTAACATTCGATTCTTTTTGCCCGTATTTAGCAGCTGTACCGCTTGTGTCGCCCCTGTCGGATGATGTCACATTTGGTTGCGCAAAATTTGTCGCCAACTGCCCTTGTTCGTATTTTTCAAGCGACCGTTTATTCAATATTTCGACATCTGCCTGTTGTGCACGCCTCTCATCTGAGGCCTGTACCGCATCTGACGCTTGTGCCATCAGTGAGCCTCTTGGCGTGAGTACTTCCCCGCTCGCATCAGCTGCTGTCATCCATTGCAGCTCAGTCTGTTGCACAAATGTACTTATTTTAGCTTGGTTAGGCGTTGTCGCCACTTGTGGAATAAGCTGCTGGGACTGAACGATGGCACGTACCGCTTCCTCCACAAAAGCGCTTAGCTCCGTTTCTTTACTAAACCGTACTTCCATCTTGGCCGGATGAACATTGACATCGACTAAGGATGGATGCATCTTAACATGTACGACGATAATTGGATAGCGATTAATAGGCAACAAAGTATGGTACGCTTTCATAACAGCTTGATTCAAAGTGAAACTACGTACATAGCGACCGTTAACGAACCAAGACATCGCATTTCGATTAGAGCGCGTTAGTTCAGGTTTACCCACGTAGCCTTCCAATTGAAAATCCAAATGGTCAGCGTTTAATTTGATCATTGCTTTAGCGGTATGCACACCGTAAATAGCCGCGATGACTTGCTGTAAATCACCGTTGCCAATCGTCTGTAACAAGTTGTTGTCATTATGTTTCAACGTAAAAGCAATATTCGGATATGATAAAGCTAGCCGATAAATTAAATCAGAAATATGACCCAATTCAGTCTGTATCGTCTTCATATATTTTAAACGTGCAGGTGTATTAAAAAACAACTCACGCACTGTAAATTGCGTACCTTGCATCGCTTGTGCAGCCTCATTTGCAACGACGTGCCCACCTTCGATCACGAAGCGGCGCCCTAATCCGTCGGACGTGGCAGATGTGAGCAGTTCTACCTTGGCAACAGCGGCAATACTCGGCAAAGCCTCGCCACGAAAGCCGAGACTACGAATCGCAAATAAATCTTTAGTCGCGCGAATCTTGCTCGTCGCATGGCGTAGAAATGCGGTTTCAACATCATCCACCTCAATGCCCGAGCCATTATCTTTGACCCGAATCAGCTGCAATCCGCCTTCTTCGATGGTGACATCGATCCGCGTACTGCCTGCATCAATAGCATTTTCAACAAGCTCTTTTACGACTGAGGCGGGACGTTCCACCACCTCCCCGGCCGCGATTTGGTTTGCAATATGCTCGTCCAACACTTGTATGATGGCCAACGTTATTCCCTCCTCAATAAGCTATTTTTCGTTACCTAATATTAAATAAGGACCGTTCCTGTTCTTCATCAGTGGAAAAAGACAACGAAGTCTATACAAAGGTGGACATCAATAAGGTATGTGTCCATGTGGACATCAATAAGGTATGTGTCCATAACCAACTTACAGCACATATCAACTACATATAGCGCAACACCCACTCTAACACACTACATATGCGATTCCCGTAGTAGCATGACGCCTATCTACTTATAGCAATTGTGTCCACCATTTGAAAGACATGCGCGTGAGAATATCCACTTACTAAGGACATTGTCCGAAAGACTTTAATCAAAATACGTACTAAAGCATAACCGGATTGATCCGAGCCGAACCAAATCAATCCAACGCCATCCCGCTAACCTAATCTAACTTAACTTTACGTGCCTGCTTCATTAACTCATGCAGCTTGTTCATCGCTTCCAACGGTGTTAGCGACATCACATCTACTTCTTGCAGCTTCGACAACAACATACGTGTCTGTTCATCGATGACAGGTTGAAGCGGATGCTCCGACTGTTTCGCATGATCTACGCGACCTGCTTGAGCTGCTTGATCATCGTGACCTGCATAATTCGCAAGATCGGTGTGAGCCGCGTGATCTGCTCGTAATGACTGCGCGGATTGCCCTACATTTGCAGGCGCAAGCGCTGAGCTATCTTCTTTACGCTCTGCCACGGCCTGTGCAGTTGGGGCAGATTCACTCCACCCGAACAGTGACAACTGCTCGATAGGGGCCTCGCTGGCCCCGCTGTGCGCAGGCTGCTGGCCAATGCTGAGCAGCTCATCATTGTTAGCTAAAGCTGTGTGCTCGCTTGCTATTAACCCACCGTTCATTTCATCTTGCGAACGAGAAGAACTTGAAGCAGGCAGCACCGATTGCTCGACAGGCTCATTATATTGTGGTACCGCCTGCTCGTAATGAGTTAGCAGTGAATAAGCCCGGTCGATAATCGTATTCGGTAATCCAGCCAACCGTGCGCAATAAATACCGTAGCTTGTACTTGCCGCACCTGGAATAAGCTTGCGCAAAAAGGTGACATCGTTGCCGCTTTCCTGCACAGCCATGCACACATTTCGCAAACGTGGCAAACGATTTTCCAAATGCGCTAACTCATGAAAATGAGTCGAAACTAGCGCTTTACAGCCAATGCTGTCGTGAACGTATTCAATAACGGCCTGCGCAATGGACATCCCCTCACTCGTTGACGTTCCCCGACCAAGCTCATCAATGATAACTAAGCTGCGTGGCGTTGCATTAGCCGTCATCACCTGAATATCCATCATTTCAACCATGAACGTGCTTTGTCCGCCTATCAGATCATCGGCAGCTCCAATTCGCGTAAAGATACGATCAGTTAGAGATAGCACAGCCCGTTCTGCTGGTACAAAGCAACCGATTTGCGCCATGATGCAAATCAGAGCTACTTGGCGCATGTAGGTGCTTTTACCGGCCATATTTGGCCCCGTAATAAGCATCATGGCAGCCTCATGCTCGGTGAGCAGCGTGTCGTTGGCCATAAATGAACCGTTCTCCATTACCGCCTCAACGACTGGATGGCGCCCGCCATCAATATGAATGTCATATCGATCGGTCAACTGTGGCTTCACAAAACGATGCGTAGCACTGACAGCCGCCAACGACTGGTAAACGTCAACCTCGGCGATCGCTTCCGCCAACGACTGCAAGCGTCGAATCTGGTCAGCGATCCGCTGACGAAGCGCTGAAAATAACTCATATTCCAAGCCGACCATTTTATCTTCGGCTTCCAAAATAAGCGCTTCTTTCTCTTTCAGCTCCGGCGTTACGAAACGTTCCGCATTCGCCAATGTTTGCTTACGCTCGTACCGTCCCTCCGGCAGCGACTGCAAGTTAGCCCGTGTTACTTCAATATAATAGCCGAACACTTTGTTGTAGCCGATTTTCAACGATTTGACGCCTGTAGCTTCACGTTCTTTCCGCTCCAACTCCGCAATCCAACGTTTTCCGTTCACGCTCGCTTCACGCAACTGATCCAAATAGGCGTCGCAACCCGGCTTAATTAGTCCTCCATCGCGAACCGACACAGGCGCTTCATCCATAATGGAGGCCTCGATCCACTCCGCCACATCTCCACAATCATCTAGCTGTTCGACACGTTTACGCAATGTGCTAGACGACGTATTCGCACATAACTCTTTCAGCGCAGGGACGCGCAGCAAAGAGGCTTTTAAAGCGACGAGATCGCGGCCATTTGCCGAACCAAACGCAATACGCCCTACGAGTCGCTCCAAGTCATAGATAGCCGCCAACTGCTCACGTATTTCTTCACGCCAAATGAGCTGATTATACAACGTATCTACCGCTTCAAGACGCGCTTCAACCGCATTGCGATTCAGTAACGGCTTGTCGATCCAACGACGCAATAAACGTGCGCCCATGGACGTTTCTGTCTTGTCCAGCAGCCATAGCAGCGAGCCTTTTTTCGCTCGCTCACGTACGGTTTCAGTTAGTTCCAAGTTGCGACGAGTGAACGGATCAAGAACGAGAAATTGATCGGGTTCATAGCTGCGAACCGTCGTCAATTGCCCGAGCGAACGTTTCTGTGTTTCGCGCAAATAATCCATCATCACGCTAATGGCAGCCTGACGTTCTTCATCAAGCCGCGCCCAAGTGGAGTCACCGAATTGTTGACGTACAAGATCGTCAGCACGACCAGACCAAGTGGTGAACAACACCGCCTTACTCCACGCTTTCGTAAATGGCTTCGCTTGCTCAAGCAGCGCTTCGTGACCGATAATTTCTGACGGCATATACACGTTCAACTCATCCAACAACCAAGCCGGATCTGCCTGAGCCGAGCTGACCACCATTTCCCCTGTCGACAAATCACAGGCTGCTAAAGCATACAGCCCTTTTGTCTCAGTCAAACATAACAAATAACGATTCGATTTATCGTCAATCGTCTTGCCTTCCATCACGGTTCCAGGCGTAACGATGCGCACAATATCGCGCTTCACGACGCCTTTTGCCGTAGCAGGGTCCTCTACTTGTTCGCAAATCGCAACTTTGTAGCCCTTTTCAATGAGTCGTTGAATATAATTTTCCGCGGAATGGTGTGGAACGCCACACATCGGAATGCGCTCAACACCGCCTCCTTCGCGGCCTGTTAACGTAATTTCAAGTTCGCGTGACGCAAGTATCGCATCTTCAAAAAATAGTTCATAAAAATCGCCTAGACGGAAAAATAAAAATGCGTCCTTCGCTTTTTCTTTGATCGCCAAATATTGCTCTATCATCGGCGTATGCTTCGCCATATGCACCCTCCGTAACTGTAAATAGAACTTTATTATAGCAAAAAAAAAGCGCGGACTCACGCCGCATTTCAGTTCAACGCTTATTCTTATGTAGAATCGAGCCATTCCAGTCGAATATCGGCCTCTTCATCCCAGCTCCAACCTATCTTAATTTTGGTGTGCAACGATTGAAGACGCTCCAATTCTGAGATAGATGAGGCATCAACGACTGACGATTCTATATTTTTTTCAGCTTGCACACATGTCATAATTTCGGTTAATAGTTCACAAGCAATTGCTCGCAGCTCATCCGACAACTGGGAGTCATCTTGCGTTACCAACCTTTTTTTCTTACTCGTCCTCAAAGTCGCCTTGTTTAATACGAGTGAAATCATGTCGTCCCTGACACTATCTCGGCGCTGCAAGCTGCGCCAATGTTTCACTACAGCCTGCACAAGAGTAAGCACTTCCAGCGTAAAGGATGGAGTTACCATAAAGCTAGGAAGTGAGCGGTATTCGAATCCACCCTCCCCACCATGCGCTTGCTCCCGCACGTCGCCGAAAGCGCCGTATTGCGGCCGACGTCTGTGCCCTCGCCTATCTTCCATCAATGACAAAGGAAGCGTAACATACGTATCTAGAACACGAATCCACTCAGTTGACGGAGAAAATCCGCTAAAATGTATATGTCCGCCCAACGGAAAATACCCACGCGGTTTACTACCAACTAACCAACTTAAAGCTGTGCCTGACGTTACTGGGCGTGGATGAGTATCACGTTCACTATTTTTTGAAATTGGGGCCTGTTTATTGCATATGTAGCGCCAAGCCAATCGGACAGCCTGATGCAAATGTTGCAACAGTTGTTCGGGTGAATGGGCTGGCTTAGGCCTTAATTCCATCAGCGGATGGATTACTTTACCTCCAAAGCGTACTGCGTCACATCCAGCTACCCCCCCGATCGGTAAATGTCGGGATGCAGGTACTAACTTCGCCCGTGCAGCATCATACAAAATAAGTTCCATATCAAGGCCAAACTTCACCTTGGCCTGATCGTTATCTCCTTGCCACTGTGCCAGCTCCTCTTCCCACTGCTGCGCATAGGCTTCAGCTACCCATTCCGGTAGCTGTGCGGGAACAGGTTCCACACGTTCAACAACATCACCTGCCTGCGGTTCGTCTAATACCCCCGTAGGCCAAGCTTGCTCATTGCCTTCTTTGTCTTGCGGATTACAGCTAATTGTAACAGCTACAGTGTCCCACCCCAGCGCGTATGCCGCCCGCGTCGCCATACGGCTTAAACGTCTAAACGGTGGCTGCTGCCAATTCAAGAGTGGCCGGTATAAATAGTGGCCCGAAAGTGTTCGGCTACAATGAGCAGCAGCCACAACACGCCATTGATTCACCCAAAAACATATCGTACGCACGTAATGATGAGCGTCACTAGGAGGCAAACCACGCCAAGTCGCATGCTCCGCTGTAGGTACGCCAAAGCATTGCAGCCGCGCACGCATTTGTGTATCGTTCCAGCATCGTCCATAACGGTTGAGAACGATAATGCGCCCGCGCCGCTCGATACGTGCCACCCATTGAGCCAACTGGTCCATCCGTCGACCGCGTTGCGATGTGGCACGTTCTAGGAGTGGCAGGCTAAAGCCGGCGCCATTTTCCGACCAAACTACAATAAATGGCGCCTCTCCAATCTCTCCGATCTCTCCGGTTTCGCCATTTGCTCTAAGTTTCCTCTTCACATTGCTAAATGAAGCCTTTTCCCCGCATTGACTCGATAAACAGATCTTATGCCAGTCTTTTTTCAACCATAGTGCGGGGATGTGCTGGTCGCCGCATAGTACAATTCTGTTATTCCCTTCCTTTTTATCGTGTACATCTGAACTGCTCGCTACTCTGGTGTTCTCACCCGTCAGCATCTTGTAGATTCACCCATCTTCACCCTTCCCGTTTCATTCACTAATGGAAATAAATGATGCGGGCAAGCCCATTTTTAGAAAATATAAAAAAAGGAGGGCTCCCGCCCTCGTCGCTGTCGCTCGTGCTGCATATGCTTAAGTATAAAGCCCACGAAACAAGAAACCGCCGCAAACGGCTTGCGGCGATCGCTCTTACACTTCGTCATCCGATAACTCCGGGTCCAAATCATCATAGTCGCCGCCATCACTGCTCGTATTGGCGAAGTCAAAATCTTTGTCCTCGTAATCTGGAACACCATTAGGATGTACACGTACAAATACCTTCGTCTCCGCCACCATTTCCACGGCGAACTCGCGTTCAACGCGAATGGAAACACTCGTTCCACTTGCCGATACGCTGGCCTCTACACAGTTCGGTTCTTGAACCGATTCGGCAGTCACCTCTTCCGTCGAGGTACGGTGCCTAGGGTCAACGTACGACAGTGGAACGAGTTCTACATAAGAAATAGATTCTTTTGCAACATCTGTCTGTGAATTATTGCTGTATGAATACCAGATGTTAATGTCGTAAGTACCGATGACCTCAATGCCATCTCCAGCTCTCACCGCTTCATATTGATGGTTTATAATCCATGCCCCCAATATGCTGGTCGGATTATGAGGCGGAGTGACCTTATGTGTGACGACGGAGAACTTACGACCCTTGCCGCAGACCGCTTTCGTGATGATTTCCCGCCAATGATGTCTATCTGTAATTGCCATCTTGTGGACCTCCTCCATACAATCATTCACTTAAAGTGTATGCAGGACATAGGCGAATGTTGATAACCCTGACTAGAATAAAATTATTATATCTTCGCGTCCCATATAAACTTTGCTTTTTTAATGTTTTCTTGCTAGTCAACTAAGATGATTCCCTATGAAATTAGGGTGAATTATGTATAGCGCTTACCATGGAACCTGCTCTCAGTGGCCGTCGTTTCCACTACTACATTACGCCATGACACCCTTGAATTATTCCAACATAACCATTTGTAAGTTTTTCTTTACGATGCATGCCATACGCTTGACATATATCTTGATATCGTTTATCTTTAATTCAAGATATATGAGCGAACCTACTCGGAACATAGAAACACACATAGCAAAAACAACGCTCGTATATCCATCCAAACTTTGAGGAGGAAATAAATCATGACAAATGAACAAAAAAACGTGTTTATCGACCCCAAGGATGCTGCGCTTTTGCTAATCGATCACCAAAGCGGCCTGTTTCAAACGGTACAGGATATGGATGTGACAACGTTGCGTAGAAACGCAATTGCCCTTGCGAAATTGGCAAAATTGACTAACATCCCGACCATTACGACGGATTCTGTGCCTTCTGGACCGAACGGCCCACTCATCCCAGAAATCTCAGCAATTTTACCGAATATCGTGTATGTACCGCGCAACGGTGAAATTAATGCATGGGATAACCCCAATTTCGTAAAAGCGGTAGAAGCGACGGGTAAGAAGACGTTAATTATTGCAGGTACGCTTACGAGCGTGTGCATGGCGTTTCCAACCTTATCCGCTTTGGCAGCGGGTTACAAAGTGTACGCTGTCATTGATGCATCGGGTAACTGGAGCAAAATGGCGACAGATATTACATTAGCACGCATCGTGCAAGCTGGCGCGATTCCAATTGATACGTTGGCGCTTATTGCCGAAATTCAAGGTACGTGGAATCGCCCGGATGCTCAAGAATTTGCAACTGTGCTAGCCGAATTGATGCCTAACTACGGCCTTTTGATTGAAAGCTTCCAAAGAGCATTCAAAGAAGGCCAATCTTCTAAATAAGGCTCATTTACGCAGCCCGATTGCAATCCTTACTGCAATCGGGCACTTTGCAGACAGCGCGTACACTGCATATGAAAATTACGTAAATTACGTAATTTACGCAAAAAAATTCCGTTTAAGCGATCATCATATTGATGAGCTTAAACGGAATTTGTATGTGCACAGCAACGCGGATCAGCTTCGAGTTTGCGTCTGTTTTTTATCTTTTTTCGCGATTTTTAAATATTGCTGTAACTCGCGGCATACTTGCAACACCGCTGCGCGCACCTCAAACTCCTGCCGACTGGAAGGTAAATCCATAGCCCGAAATTGATACTCTGTTGTTTGCAGAAGCCGCTCTGTTTTTCCTGTATAATACGTTTCTTTGACGTCAGCGCTTAGCTGATCGAATAAATCGGCTACCAGATCACATTGCGGGAAAGATTCATACACCTGAGATAGCAACTGTATCATATTTTGCACACTATCCAACTGCGTTTTGCGCATATAAAAATAAATAAGCCTCTGCTCGTCCTGCTTACTATCATCGGAACGCATAAGCCGATTTTCTAACTCACGCGAAGCAAGCGAGATGCCCTCCTTAATCTTTGCATTCGCTTCGATCAGCTCCTGACCGTTCCAAGCATATTCAGGATGACGCAAATTTCGGCTAATTTGTACAAATATAAGGGAAAACAGGTTGTCCACTTCTGTACGTATATGTATAAGCTTGTCTTGTTCATTTGGCATGTAAATTAAATTAACGATGCTGGCAGCGCCGAGTCCAATAATGAGCAGCACAATTTCATTTCCGACGTTTTGTAACGTGAGTATACCTTCGCCAAAAATGTGAAACACAACGACAGAACTCGTTATAATGCCTTCCTTCACATGAAACCTAACGATCACAGGAAACGCGATCAAAATATATAGCGCTAACACCCAAAGATGGAAACCGAGAAATCCGAATAAGAGCGAAGCGAGCAGTAGTCCGATAAGAGAGGCAAAAAAACGAGCGTATACCGTCTGCACGCTGCGCTTGCGCGTAACATCAACGCCTAATATTGCCAGCAAACCCGCTCCCAATGGGTTTAACGCTCCCACCAAATCAGCAATGACAATGGCTAGAATGGTGGCTATTGCTGTCTTAATTACGCGGATACCGATAAAGCCAAAAACCATAAGCCACACCTCATTTTGTATGTAACGTAATCGTGATGTTGTCCCTTCATTATAGATAGCTCAGGCTAGATGTGCAAAAAAAAGTGCAAAAAAAGAAACGCCACCATAATGCAACGCTTCCCTACTACGATATGCTGTTATCATAATCATTCTTATCGATTTCCAACCGCTATTTGCTCACTTGCGATAAAGTAATTTGTGTTCTGCATAAACAACAGCTTGATACATCAATGTGGCAACAACTGCGATCACGACGAGGGATGATAATACTAATGTAAAATTAAACACTTGAAATCCGTACATAATTAAATATCCTAAGCCCATTTTTGAAACTAAAAACTCACCGACGATAACGCCAACCCACGACAAGCCAACATTTACTTTTAATGTGGATACAATAGCGGGAAACGAGGCGGGTAAAATAACTTTTTGAAACACAACTCTTTTCGTCCCGCCAAATACACGCACCACTTTAACAAAGTTCGCGTCTACCTCACGAAAACTGTTATACACGACAATGGTCGTAATAATAACGGTAATGGACAACGTTGTTGCCACAATGGACATAAAGCCTGGACCGAAACCGACGATAAATATAGGTCCCAACGCAACTTTAGGCATACTATTAAATACGACCATGTACGGATCAAGTACACGGGCGAGAAATTCAGACCACCAAATGAGAATCGCAAGCATGGTACCAAAAACAGTACCCAGTATAAAGCCGACTATCGTTTCTCCAACCGTCATCGCTAAATGCGGCCACAGCGTGCCATTTACGATGTCCTGCACAATTTGCGCGCCAACTTTGCTTGGATAGCTGAATAAGAGAACATCAATCCATTTTAATCTCCCTGCCAATTCCCATAGGCCTATACTGGATACAAGAATAATAAGCTGTGTGAGCAGTACGTAATTCGAAAAGGCTTTCCGTTGACGTTTGTAGTTCGCAAACGTATGTGCAACGAGTTCTGTCGCCTGTTGGGCACGCGCTTGACTAACTGCTTGACTATGAATCGCACAACCCGCAGCACTTGATGCGGAAGAAGCTCCCTGCTCTGGCTCATGATCAGCGTGTCCATGTTGATTAAAATCGGTCATTTTAAAGACTCCTCTCGATCGGAATCTTCCAGCTCACGCCACAATTCGTGAAATAAGTCGTTAAATCCTGGCTGCTCACGCGCATAAAAAGGCTGAACTTCCCTGATTGCCTGTGGAACTTCAAACGACCGACGCACACTACCAGGATCGCGATTGAGCACAATGACGCGGTCACTTACAGCAATCGCTTCTGACAAGTCATGGGTCACAAGCACAGCTGTCTTCCCGTGAGCCTGCAACGTCTCGACAATAAGGTCCTCTAATTGCAGCTTCGTCTGATAATCAAGCGCTGAGAACGGTTCATCGAGCAGCAGCAGCTCTGGATCTGTCGCTAAGGTCCTGACAAGCGATACCCGCTGGCGCATGCCGCCAGACAATTGCTGGGGGTATAGCTGCTCTGTCCCACCTAAGCCCATCCCTTCCAGCAAACGAATAACGCGCTCGGTCGACTGCTCATTCAAGCTTTGCTTCAGCTCCAAGCCGATGCAAGCATTTTCTAATATCGTTCGCCATGGGAACAAATAGTCTTGCTGAAGCATATACCCCACACGCGGCGACGGACCATAAACAGGCTCACCATAAATAGAGGCTACGCCCTGCGTTGGCTGTAACAATCCAGCCATAATAGATAGCAAGGTTGTTTTACCACACCCGCTTGGCCCAACAAGGCTGACAAACTCTCCCGGCTTAATGGCGATCGACAGATCGTGAATGGCAAGCTTTGCCGCACGTTCCGTCACATATACATGAGTGATTTGATTTAACTGCACTGCTGAAACCATTCACCCGCCCCCTTGCATGCACCATTAATGGATGTGCTGCTTCGCCTGCACAGCAAAGTCATTGTTAACAATATCCGTTATTTGCACGCGCTGCTTTAGCTCGCCCGCAGCGTCAAGCACTTCCAGCAAGT
The DNA here is from genome assembly GCF_021223605.1 of Paenibacillus sp. 481. Classification (NCBI taxonomy): domain Bacteria; kingdom Bacillati; phylum Bacillota; class Bacilli; order Caryophanales; family Paenibacillaceae; genus Paenibacillus; species Paenibacillus sp. 481. Next base: position 4,758,968 of record NZ_CP075175.1, on the reverse strand, counting down.
TGTTCCATTCTTGCTCATCTATTACAGGATCGAGAGCGAACGATTGCTGCTCTTGATATCGTTTTACAACATTCGTGATAATGGAATGATCAATATCTTTAAAGTACGGTGCAATCACGTCTGCAACTGCCTGTGGAGAGTTGGACTGCACCCACCGCTGTCCCCGATAGACAGCGTTCGTGAACTTTTGTACGACCTCTTTATGTTGGTCGATATAACGTTGCTTCGCCATATAAGCGGTGTAAGGTAACCGCCCGCTTTCCTTGCCGAACGAGGCAACAACGTGGCCTTTGCCTGCTTTTTCAATAATAGAAGCCTGTGGCTCAAATAACTGCACATATTGACCTGTCCCCGATGCGAAGGCGGACGCGACATGTGCAAACTCAATATTTTGGACTAAGGTTAAATCTTTGGCTGGGTTAATCCCGTGTTTATTGAGTACGAATTCACCCGCCATTTGCGGCATCCCGCCTTTACGTTGGCCAAGGAAGACACTCCCTTTAAGCTTCTCCCAGCTGAACGTTGCCTGCTTTTCCCGTGCTACGAGAAAGGTGCCGTCCGTTTGTGTGAGTTGAGCAAAGTTGATTACCGGATTTTCCGCGCCCTGCTGGTACACGTAAATGGAAGTTTCGGAGCCGACAAGCGCGATATCGATCGCATCGGACAGCAAAGCTGTCATCGTTTTGTCTCCGCCAAACGTCGTTTGCAACTGAACATCTAAACCTTCTTCATGAAAATAACCTTTGCTCAAGGCCACATATTGCGGTGCATAAAAAATAGAGCGTGTCACTTCGCCTACTTTCACCTTTATGTTCCCACTCTTCTGTTGGCTACACGCACTCAATAGCGCAGACAAAGATAATGTCGCAACTAGTAACCAAACCCATAGTCGACAACGCATTGCCATAACCTCCTTTCATTCATTATGGTGTGGAATGACCCTTCCCTTTTACTTGTTTCACGAATGATATTACGCTTTCGAATAGCGGAAAAGGCAACTGGCACTGATCGCACCCTATCACGTAAATGACGCAAATCGCACACCACTCCCTACAGCAGTCTATGCACGAATGCGCTTATTGGTTAAACGCCCCGCATATGATGCTCGCTGCACATAAAAAAAGAAGAGCCACTCGTTTGAGAGTAGCTCTTCAGCTTGTCGAGAAACCTCTGCTTGTTAAGACGAGGGTTTCTCTTCATTGAGATAGCGGTAAGCAGCTTCGCCCTTATCGGTTGGTACTCAGTTGATCCCTTGTGCCCTAACCGTTGGTGATCAGCTGACGGTGGTCAGCTGAATCACTGTGCCTCCTCTCCTAACGGTTGCCACAGTTGTTATTTCAGCGAATATGCACCCATTCAACATGTAACGGTTATGAGGACGCTTATTACGATGAAAACAGCTGGATTTTGAATGAAATTCGAGAAATAAGCTCACCTATAACCGTTAGAAATCAAAACGAGCTAAATCTGGCGATATAGCCACTATAGCAACCGTTAAGAACTAACTTTGCCTTCTAGGCAGCTATTTTTATTCTCATAACATTCAATACGACACCGCGTTAATATTTTACAATACAGGTAACTATTTATGAACGGGTGATGTTTGATTATGCTGTGTTCCAAGCGGGGAAGGCCACAATCTTACGGATTCGTCTCTATTGAGAATTTACTTCCTCAGGATCATTTGCTCTGAACGCCAACTGGAACGCGAAACTCAAACCAATCCAGCTTACCGCTAGTTCTTAAGGTTAGGGCTGACTGATCAAGTTCCCTACCACACGACCATTAGCTGGAAAAGACGAAAAATTATATGCACGAGCTTAATGCAGCGGTAGAGGAGGATTCAGAAGGAAAACCAAAAAGCGCTAAAACGAGAGCGGAAATGTCCATGATTATATGCCGTATTTGTCGCACTTGGATTGCCTAGAGAAACGGGTGTCCCCCCTTATGATTCGCTTCGGTATCTGAAAAAAAATAAGAAACCCAAGTCTTGAAAAAAGACAGGGGTTTCTCGACAAACCGAAGAGCCACTCGTCTAAGAGTAGCTCTTCTTCACGAAGCTATTACATGCATGATAAACGTTTAATTAAGCAGTAATAAATGATTTATGATCCACCATTACTGTGTTACAAATACTGCGTTACAAACCGTATACATCTTTCGTCTTCGCCGTTAAATAATCGACCAAATATTGCGGATTAAGCGGCTCCCCTGTCACGTTCATAATGATTTCTGACGGTGTCTGCAACTTGCCATGCTTATACACTTGCTCGGTCAACCACGCCGTAATAGGCAACAAATCGCCCGCTTCGACCAGTTCATCGACATTCGGCATCACTTTGCGCAAAGTTGCCATCATCTGTGCACCGTACATATTGCCTAGTGAATAAGACGGGAAGTAGCCAAAACCACCACCAGACCAGTGAACGTCTTGCAGCACACCTACCCCATTATGAGCAGGCGTTATGCCCAAGTACGATTTATAACGCTCATTCCACACTTCTGGCAAATCAGCAACGTCCAAATTGTCGTTAAATAGCATCTTTTCAATCTCGTAGCGAATAATAATGTGCAAGTTATATGTAACTTCATCAGCATCGATACGAATGAGCGACGGCTCGATACGATTGATCGCACGATAAAAATCATCAGCCTTCACGTTGCTCAACTGCTCAGGAAACGTCTGCTGGAGCTGTCCGAAGTAGCGCTGCCAGAACGGACGACTGCGTCCGATAATATTTTCCCAGAAACGAGATTGCGATTCGTGAATACCCATAGACGTTCCGCTGCACAATTTCGTACCGACGAGGTCTCTGCTTATATTTTGCTCATACAAAGCGTGACCACCTTCGTGCAGCGTACTGAATACGGCATTCGAAACATCATTTTCAAAATACTTTGTCGTGATACGCACGTCACCGACATTAAGTCCAGTTGCAAACGGATGTGCACTCTCATCCAATCGACCTGCATCAAAGTCATACCCGATCGCACGTAACAGGTATGCATTGAACTCCTTCTGCTGCTCAATCGAGTAAGATTGCAGCAAGAACTCAAACTCCGGCTTGTTTGAAGACGCTTCCACAGCTTGTACAAGTGGAACAAGCTGCTGGCGCAACTGGCCAAACGTTTCATCCAACTTCGCCACAGTCAAGCCAGGCTCGTACATATCAAGCAGCGTATCGTAGCGAGTTTCTTTAACTCCCCAGTAATCGATCAACTGCTGCGTCATTTGCACGGTTTTGGCCAAATACGGCTTGAACATATCAAAGTCCGCTTTCTCTTTGGCATCTTCCCAGACCGTCTCCGCATGGGATGTGTGCACAACGTACTCCTCGTACAATTTTTGCGGTATTTTACAACTGCGATCATACTCTTTACGAGCTTCTAGCACCATTTTTTGCGTGATGGGGTCTAACGACTCCAACGTCTCGCTTTGTTCTAACTTATTCAAGCAATCGCCCATTTCATCGGAAACAGACAGCTTGAATCTTTCGCCTGACAACGCCCCGATCGTGTTGGAGCGAATTTCTGCACCTTTTCGCGGTGCTCCCGTACGCAAATCCCAATTCATCAATCCGATTGCTTCATCATAGCTTTCAATTTTGCTTACAATATCGCGGAACTGCTGTATAGTTGTCTCATTTGACTTACTCATGCTTTTCCCCACCTCTGCTGCATTTGTACGATAACTGGTGTATAACTTGTCTCCTCTTGATGATACGTGGTGTTAACGATATAATCAACATTCAATAGCGCGTAAATGAAATCCGGCAATATAAAGGATGTGGCGTCATGTATATGGAACTTACGGAAGAAGCCTTATTACTACTACAGCAGCGCGTAGGCAATGATCATGGCCTAGTCAAGCTCGTGTTCGACACAGAAGGCTGTGGATGTGCTGTTAATGGCGTGCCTGCCTTGTGGCTCGTTGATGAGCTTGCGGCTTCAGATGAACAATTAGAAAGTAATACGAATTTTACTTTCATTATTGATCGACATCATTTAATCTATTATGAAGAGCGAATTAAATTACATGCTAACCATACAGCAGGTACTTTTCGGTTGAGCAGCGCACAACAAGTTTATTCTATTCATGTAAAATGCGTGGATCGTCGCGTCAGTCATAAATCATCGTCGATTGGTTAAGTTTGAGGAGGTAGTACGATGTCCAACATGTTCGAAATATTAGATTACAATCGTGAGTTTGTGAACAACAAAGACTATGAACAATTTTTAACGAACAAATTTCCTGACAAAAAAATGGTCATCTTCACATGTATGGACACCCGCTTGGTGGAGTTGCTCCCAAGAGCAATGAATTTGCGTAACGGTGACGCTAAAATTATTAAAAATGCGGGGGCTATTATTTCCCAGCCTTTCGGGAGTGTTGTCCGCAGCGTGCTGGTTGCTTTGTATGAACTAGAGGCGAACGAAGTCGTCGTGGTCGGGCACTATGAATGTGGAATGACCGGTTTGAATTCCGAACAAATTATTAATAAGGCGAAGAATTTAGGTGTCGAAGATGTTGTGCTGGACACGCTTACGAATTCCGGCATTAAGCTTCATGATTGGCTCCGCGGCTTTAACAACGTGCATGAGGGTGTACTGAATAGTGTAAGTATTTTGCGCAACCACCCGCTTCTCCCCCCAACGATTCCTATTCACGGGATGATTATTCACCCAGAAACCGGGGCTTTGGAGTGGATTACGGACGGATACCGCTATTTGCAGGATAAAGCGAATGCGAAGTTAGAAGCTGCTGCCAGTTCAGAGCATTCTCCTTCTGCGACACGGTAGTGATTGGGTTGTACAGGAGTGGGTTGAATCCTACTCCTTTTTTTGTTAATATAATTCGTAATGATTACGCAAATGAGAGGTGAACCGTAATTGAGCACACCTACCCGTGTCTCCACAGCTACTACCCATACGCCTTCCGCTGCTACAATTGTCCCATTACTCATCCCCTTGTGTATCGTAGGCGGCATATTTTTAAGTACATTAACGCTCTCAGACGCTCCGATGAACGACATATGGACACCGGTAACAACCGTTTTTGTCAGTATTATTTTAGAAGCTATGCCCTTTCTTCTGTTAGGCGTCATTGTATCTTCTCTCTTGCATGCTTTTGTATCGCCCGAACGTATTCGATTACTTACTGAACGGGTACCCACCTTCGGCCTAGTGACATTAGCCTCATTAGGAGGACTTATCCTTCCTCTATGCGAATGCGGAATGATTCCTATCATACGTACACTCATTCAGAAAAAGCTGCCGATTCCCGTTGCGCTCGTCTACATGCTGGCTGCTCCGATTATTAATCCAATCGTAATTAGTTCAACGGTGGTCGCCTTTCCACAAGCTGCTGAAATGGTGTGGGGACGTGTAGCTGTCGCACTCATTGTCGTACTATTCGCAGGTTGGCTATACTTGTTGTTAGAACGGCTATTTACTCATCGTTTGCCTGCGAATACGCTTACTCACTCGATGCTGCAAACGTACACCAACGACGCTTCACCGGTTCACACACACACCCATACTCACTCTGATCGTCCCACTCGACTCTCACGACTCCGTCACTCCATTGAACATATGGGACAAGAATGGACAGACACCGCACTTTTTTTAGCATTGGGCGCTTTTATTACAGCTCTATTTCAAACTCACGTTCCGCGTAACTGGTTTTTGGATGCAGCGTGGATGAACGGCCCAGCAGAGCATTTTGGCTTTATGGGACTTGCCTATGTCCTATCGCTTTGTTCGACTTCTGACGCTTTTATTGCCAGTTCATTTTATTCGACCGCGGCACCACCTGCGCTGTTAAGCTTTCTCGTGTTTGGACCGATGCTTGATTTGAAAATGACATTTATGATGATGACTGTGTTTCGCAAACGTTTTATTATCGTCTTCACTTTACTGTTAGCTGGAGTCATTCCGTTCGTTAGTCATTTCGTGTATAAATGGCTGTCTCATTAACGTGTAGCGCTACTGTTGAACTTCAATCAAGGAGGGATGTCGATGTCGGTACGTTCAGGAACGATTTCCATGTGGCTGCAAGCAGGTACTTGTATCGGTTGGTCGTTATTTATTACGGTATTGTCAACGACAAATCAATTACAGCTATACATTTCGCCCAGTATGACACGGTACGTAAAGTGGACTGCGCTTGGGTGCTACATACTTGGAGCGGCCTTAATCCTCATCGGGTGGCTGACGAGAGCAGAGTCTAAACCAGACGCTGCCCACGAACATTTGCATGTCGGCTGCGCTTGTGGCACAGATACCCCACAACCGAATAAAAATGGCCGCGTGCTGCTGACTTCCGTTATTTTGTTAGCTCCAATCGGAATGTCGCTCATCTGGCCAGCAGAAGCACTTGACAGTAAAGTAGCTGAAAATAAAGGCATTCAGTTCCAGCCATCTGCCGTCGTACTGCCACAAGCGACGGGCAAACAGGCAGAACCTAAGCCACAGAACTCGGCTAGCGTCGCTCCGACTGCACCTATTCAGTCAGATACCCAGTCTAGTAAGACCAGCCAAATGCCGGAGTTTCCCGCAGATGAATTTACACAGATGTATGCGGATTACGCGAAACAAATTTATGTGCAAGACGAAATCTTTATTGAAGACAACCATTTCATGGAGACGATTATGACGCTTGATTTATTCCGTGAGCAATTTACAGGCAAACGGATTACGTGGCAAGGCTTCGTCTATCAATCTGACGACATGAAGAAAGGTCGCTACGCGATTTCGCGCTTTGTCATGCAGTGCTGTACTGCAGATGCAGCACCGTTCGGACTGCTGATCGATAACAAGACGAAGCGTCAGCTTAAAAAAGATAGCTGGGTCGAAGTAAGCGGCAAAATGACGATCGGCAAGCAAGGCGAAGCGGCTGTAATTGTGATGCAGGTCGATCGCATCACATCGATTCCGAAAAAAGAAGATCCTTACGTCTATCATAATTTGGATTTTGGCATATAACTGGAATATTACAGGGATATAACTGTAATTTAACGGCTAACGAACAAAAAGAGGCCCCGTCGAACGTGAAGAAGTACTCAACGTCCGACGGGGCTTGTGCTATGATTCCACTGCCTTATTAGGTTTAAGGCTGCTCGATAAGCGTTTGCAGCGATCGTTGCAAATGAACAGCATCCAATTGCTCACCGATGACGACTACGACGTCCTGAACGACGCCTTGCGGCGTGATCGGAATGAACTCAGTTGCCCGATATGCAAATTGGAACATGTAACGTTTCGTCACATCTGTAAACGTGACGATACCTTTCGCACGATAAGCTTGCTGCGGCAGTTCATGCAGCCACTGCTCAAACTTCTCGCTATGAACAGGGCCGGACAATGGATACGTCCACACGGTTACATGATGGTGAGCGCGAGCCATTTCGCCTCGTACGCTGTCACCTCGTTCAGTGTCACTTTGCCCAACTGCGCCGTGATCACATGCAGCGTCATACTCATATGTAGAGTCATGCTCACATGTAACATCGTGACAACCACAAGCTGCATGCGTCTCCGCTGTGGAAGATGTAGGCGATGTGGGCGATGCGGACGCCTCATACACCGCATCTTGGCGCACTTCATAAGCCGACGCACACCATTCGAACAACGTGTTGTCCACTTCAGCACGTTGGGCAACCGCTATTTGTGCGGTTCCATTCCAATCGAGCAGCCACTGCTTGACCGCGTTCAATTGCTCAGCAGATACAAGATCCGCCTTATTCAGCACAACCATGTTCGCTGCACGTACTTGCTCTTTTAACAAGCGCGTTATTTTAGTTGGCTTAACTCCTGCTTCAGAGCTGTGCAGCAGATCGGATAAATGCTTCGCATCTCCAATCGTAACAATCGCGGATAGCCGCAGCGGTGAATAGATGGATACTTCTGTGATCGAATCGACCAATTCCATCGGTTCAGCTATGCCCGTACACTCCACAAAAATAATATCTGGACGCTCCTCATTGGCCAGCTCATACAGCTTAACACCAAAATCGCCGCGGATTGTACAGCAAATACAACCGCTTAACATTTCGGTCATTGCCACCTCCGAAGGCAGCAGTTGACCATCTAAATTAACGTCCCCTACCTCGTTCATGACGACTGCTGGCTTCCAGCCTCGTGCAAAGCTCTCCTGCACCCAGCGTTGCAGTAATGTTGTTTTTCCGCTGCCTAAAAAGCCTGACAAAATAATGATGGGAATCGGTTTAGCTTCAAGTTGATCCATGTTGAGCACCGCCTATACAAATAGTTAAGGTTGAATAATATAGAGAACGTTCACTATTCATGTTCAATTGAACATGGATGAACGAAAGCACGTAAGCACGGGTGAAGCGGTGAACGGGAGAAATCACTTACATAGACCGCTCATTTGTCGATGCTGCCTGCGCCTCGTTGTCTGCATACGCTTTGGATCGTCTTATAGCAAACACGAGCGGCACAACTGCGATGATGACAAGTACGGCAATTATAAAAGCATCGTGAACAGCCTTGGACACAGCTACAGTTGGTGCGGACTGACTAAAGTAAGCCGTATGCTGATTCATATATACCGTCGTATATATTGCAATCGAACATGCACTTAACAGCTGTCTAATCCAGCTGGATAACGCTGAAGCTTGCCCAGCCTCATCTACTGCCAACGTTTCCATCGCTGCATGATTAGCCGTAACGGTAGCAAAGCTAACCCCGATGCTGCGCACAGCCAACCAACCGATAATAATCGCATAAGATGTATGCTTCTCCACGAAACAGAGCATCGCGGTGCCGAATATCATGAGGCTTGTACCGATTATAAGTAGCAATCTCGGCCCACACACATGATACAACCTCCCGACAAATGGAGCAAGCACGACCATGATCAACGATGGTGCCAGCAGCAGCAAACCTGTCATCGTAGCCGACAATAGCTGCACTTGCTGTAAAAATAATGGCATCAAATACGTGGTTGAATACAAACTAAGCGTCAATCCCCCACTCACGATCGTCGCATTACGAAATTGAGCATTGCGAAACAACGACCATTCAAGCAACGGTGACACTCCCCGCATGCCGTTCCTAACAAACACAGCCAGCAGCATAGCTCCCATCAAACATGCTGCGATTGCCATCCCATTAACGCTACCCTTATTCGTTAGTTGGCTTAGTCCAACTAATAGCAACATACTCGCTCCAACAGATAACATAAATCCTAAAGCATCAAAAGGCTTTTTGTCGAGCGATGTCTGCTGAGCAGGAAGAACGATATATGCCGCATACGCGCAGGCAAATCCTAACGGAGCTGTCGTATAAAAGATAGAACGCCAACCAAACATATCGACAAGCCAACCTGCCACTGTAGGTCCAACAGCAGGTGCAAGCATAGCAGCCGTCGACCATAGACCGATCGTGACGGCTTGTCGCTCCTTCGGCAAGTACTGATAAATAATCGTTATGGATAGCGGTGTTATTAGACCCGCACATATCCCTTGCAGCACTCTTGCAACGATTAATATGTCTACAGTCAAAGCGGTGGCACAGAAGAGGGTTGATATACCGTATCCACTTAAACAGGCGACGTAACAATTTCTAGCTCCAAAGCGTGCCACGCCATCGCCAGCAAGCGGTACAATTGCACCCGAAGCAATCATAAAAGCGGTTAATATCCATTGTGCATGTGGCAGTTCAATCGCAAACGAATTCATCCATGTCGGAAAAGCGACAGGTATACCACTAATCCCATACATGGATAAAAATGTTCCAATTAGGCTAATGGCTACAATCCCCATTGTTCTGGATGCATGCCTAGATGATTTCGATGTGTGCAGCCTATTTTGCACATGACGAACCAAATTTGCATCCCCCTCTTGCTAATATGTATTTTTTTACATATAATGTTCGCACAGACTTGAATTCAGGTGAAGTTTGATTGTGGACGAGCTGCTTGAAGCAAGTCGTTATTAGGAGGTGTCGTGATGTTAAATACGTTGTCTTATGGCTTACTAGGCCTACTCGCAAGCGAATCGTGCTCCGGTTATGATTTGATGCTGCGCATTCAACCATTTTGGCAAGCTAAGCACAGTCAAATTTATCCGTTGCTTGCTAAGCTCGAACGAGAAGGCTATGTGCATTTTGTTCGAATTGAACAGCGCGACAAGCCCGACAAAAAAGTGTACTCCTTGACGGAACGTGGCAAGCAGGCCGTCATCGAGTGGGTTGGCGAACCTCCAGCTGAGCATACGTTTCGCGACGAGTTAAGCTTAAAGGCAAAATGTATTTGGATGACGGATCGTGAAATTGTGATTCCATTATTTCTTACTCGTTTAAAGCAGCTAGAAGCGAAAAATGCCTATTATGAAAAACTGCTATCCCGCATTCCCGAAGCAGAGCGACATGTTCGTTCCCCTCAATTTGGCGATTACATCCTGTTGCATCGTGCATTGTCATTAGCAAACGCCCAAATCGAATGGTGCAACTGGGTCGTCAATATGCTCGAAACCGAGATTGCAGCTTCATCATAAACATGTTCCCGAATCCCGAAGTGCGTACATATTCAAACAGCTCATACTCCATGAAGCTCGATGAATGATCAACATGTCCACACTTCGGGTCTGTGGGGCCTGATGACCACATGCCAGCCCCGTGCGAACCATATACGAACCATATGCGAACCATAAGCCAGCCATGCCCCAGACATGTACCGTCAATTCGGCCACGATTATTGGTTACGCAAATTCCATGCTTCTTGCCTAGCAACTATAACCTCTGTCCGATCACGCAACTTATGCCGATGGACAATGTCATCCCCTAATTCTTGAATAGGCACACACCATGTTAAGCCGTCAGCTGCACATTGTGCGTAACAAGCGGCAAGCAACGCCTCGTCCTGAATAGGCAAATTCCATCTAGACTCTTCTTGTTGACCAAATCCAGACTGAGACTCATTGCCAGCTTGATTACACCATTGAAGATGCTGATTAATAAGAGCTTGAAGGCTCGTTCCGTCTATCCCCAGCTTATCCCAAGGTACCTGCTCGGCATGTGTGAGTGCACTTGATAACATTTTACGTGCGCCTGCCAAATTCCCACGTCGCTCGTGATAGAAGCCGACCGCAATTTGTACAAGAGCTAACCACCAACGCTTACGTTCTGGATCCGCTTCTTCTTTCCATGCTTCTTCCATAATTTCATGACACTCAAACCAATCGCGAGTCGCGTGAAATTGAATCAAATATTGTACATATTCCTCCGAATATGGCATTGTGTATCCTCCTTGCCAACGTGCGATTGTTGCTGTTTCCTTTTTACCGTATCTTACTACTAACATTGTGCATACTAATGAACTACTATGTATTGTAGCAAGAACCACTTTTTTTTGAAACCATTTTCAACACTAGTCCGTATCTAATATTCATATAACTGGTCAATAAGGTCAGACATCTTAGGGAGGCAGCATATGCGCAAATTATTTACAGTTATGATGGCCATTACACTATTGTTTTCCGTTGCAGCACCAGGTGTTGTAGACGCGAAACGTGGAGGCTCGTTCAAATCAGGAGTACAGAAGTATAAACCCGCTCCTAACAAACCTGATAGCTCCAGTAATGTGAATCGCTCAGACAATTTGAAATCTAACAATCCAGTGAAATCAACGAATCCAGCTGGACAGAAACGTGGATTTTTCAGTGGCGGTAGCTTGATGAAAGGTCTTATGATTGGCGGCTTGGCAGGTCTTTTGTTCGGCGGACTATTCGCTAACATGGGTATCTTGGGCACCATTCTCGGTCTTATCGTAAACGTGCTGGCATTAGTGTTCCTATTCTCACTTGTTATGTTCGTTGTACGCAAAGTACGTGATCGCCGTAAACAAACACAAACTAACAACGGTCCGAATAACGGTCGGTGGAATTAATTCATGCATAGACGATTGAGCATGGATGAAATTGTCAACGCAATTTGTCTTCATATGGCGATGCGCAGACAGGTTCAACCTAGTGATGTTGAAGTCGAATTAAATTGGGACGAACAATACGGCTTTACGGCTGAAGTATGGATATCAGGCCGTCAGCAGTATTTGGTCGAAGCCAATATGCTCGAAGCAATCGAGCAGTACGTAAATCGCGAGTATGGCCAACGTGTGTTCCGCCACCAAATCAAGCTTGATGTTGATGATGAGATGTGGGCAGACATTCATACTGACATGTAATTGAAAATAATAGCACAATCTGGCGACGACGCATAGGAAGTTTATTTCATAGCTTCTACATATGCTCGTCGCTTTTTTTAACCCATTCGACCATTCATCCAGCCTCCTTTGCACATTTTAGCCTCTCAATCTTTTACGCTTAGCACAAGTGCGATCATTTTTCCACAAAAAAAATGCAACTTGTAACAACATTGTAGCCAGTTTTTAAGGTGAATTTAATGTTCCCGACGTATCATATACATATCGGAAATAGATTGATCGAGGAGGTCTGTTACGAAATGACAACGACTTACATTGAATTCCAGAATAAACGCATCCCAGTTTTTTGCACAAATATATCACACAAAAATACGTTCACTCTTTTAAAAGATGCTTTAAATCGTAAAGTGAGTAGTGGTAAACGTGCCATTCGCACATGTCTAGAAACACTGATCAGCATTGAAATTGTCGGTTCAGAAGCTATTTTGCATTCTAGACGTGAAACTGACACCTTAGCATTATCGCTATATTAATCTTAACTTTTAGTCGAGCAGTCGTACACGTATTGGTTTATGAGGCAATTGTACAGCATGCTCTATCATTTGAGTATTCCAATTCCACCAACACAAAGTATAGGGGGGCCCATAAGAAATAAGCAGCCTCTCTCCGCTCGACTTATGGATTACAGGATGGAGGCGGCGCATCTTCCTCGGAAGGGAAATGTGCCGTTCTTCTTTGCGACTAATCGGATTAATTTGACTTAGAGCATGCTCCTCTTTATCGTATACGAACAATAGACCACTTTGCTCATGCACCCATATTTGTTCTGGTGCCTCTCCTAGCATAATAGGCTGTGCCAATACCTCCCAATGAAACAAATCAACAACTCGAACTAATTCTTCCGCAGCACAAGCCACATAAACATAGCGCTTATCATGGCTTTCGCACATGCTGGATACAATCGTCCCTATTGCAAGCTCATTTACAACACGTTGCTGATGTAAGTTTACACATTTAATCGCAGTCGTGGCATCACTCGTTACAAGGACGTGGCATTGATCAGACAGGACTAGCATTCGCATCGGATTGAACCCGAGCGGAATGCGCTCTGATACAGCTTCCATTGAGCTGCTCAAATTGACAAGTCGCAGCGCATGATCCTCCGCAATAGCCGCTACACATGGATTGAGACCTGTATACCCACTTAAACAAGCGAGATCGTCTGCGCCTAACCTCACTTCTAATTCTGAACTTACCCACTTCCCTTTTATAAAAGAAAAGCACTGAACCGATTTATTTTCCTTACTCCCTAATACCACACATGTACGATCCTCCGTAACGTCACAACTATCATATTTCGGCCCTAACAACGGGTATCGAAATACGCTTTCCAACTGCTCATTCAATAGAACAAGATCATTAGCGCTATTTAAAAGAATAACGGATAAGGCCATTTGATCACCTCACCTCAGTGAAATTCAATAATTACATCTCCGTGCAGAACGTTACGTGTCGGAGCAACGAATCCCATGCATCATTGTCACCATACCACATCTCGCCTACTGGCATGTTAAACTCGTGATAACGCCAACCGTCAAACTCCTTACTCCCTTGGCTTTCAAATGCACCTGTATGCTCCTGAGTGAGTATCAACTCATTGATACCAGCGTCAGATCGGTACGGCTTAATCGCATGGATCAGATTCGCAATTTCTTGTTGCGTGTATCCTGAACGAATCATAAGCAGGTTGTCGCAACACATTAAATCTTTTTTAAACTTTTTTATTCTGCGTTGCAGCTTGTCATAAAAAAAACGATAATTGTGTAGCGGTTTTTCACCAGCTACGACAGGAAAGTCGTGAAAAGAGTGGCAGTTCGATTTCTGATCCACAACGTGATAAAAAAGTCCATTTTCCGTTACACTTACAACTTTAAGCTGATCACGAAGCATAAACGCTTCAAATCCGGACTGAATCAGTGCCGCCGTTTGGCTCAAATCGGGCAGATCGAACCAATCTAGTGGATAGGAAACGTCTCGTAAACCAAGCCTTCTTAATTGATAGGCAACCTCACAATTTCTTCCGATACCGATGATTGCATCGTAGCTGCCTACAGGCATGTTATCGTGCACACTCATCCCCTCCTACCAGTATATGCAAGCACAAGGAATTTCTACTGTGCAGCAACCTGTTCGAAATAAAAAAGGTCGAGTCTATTAAGACTCGACCTGAACATCGAAGCAGATTCGTACTCTTCTCTATTAAGGACTTGCGTAAGCGATCGCTTGGAAGCTTTCAGGACCAACACGGTTAACGCTGACGCCAATACCAGTCACAGCGATAAACGCTTGATAAGTTACGAAATTAGGCGTAGTCGGTACATTGAAGTCTACTCCCGAAACCGTAAATGAAACCTCAGTTAAAAGAGTAGCTGGTGTCGTAGTAGTCCCTGAGTATACAAGTACACTACCATTGCGAACGATTGTGATCTCAGCAGTTCCCAAAACGGCAAGTACCGTAGCCAGTGTAACTGTCGCGCTAAAATGCACATTTGTTCTGTTCGTACCTGCATTGGATATATCCAAACCTAGTGTACCGAAGAGCGCCGGAGTTGTAGTTGCAGCCACTGTGATTGAATTTGCATAACTCGCATTTTGTGAAAGTTGACCATCTAAAAATCTTGATGCCATTATTATCACCCCCACTATCAATATATGAAAGGTGAAGAGAATGGTATGGACGAAATGAGGCCAAGTTATTAAATTAGACGTTGTGCATTTAATTCCGAATCCTATTTCATATAAACCGGCAATACAATATAGATCGTACAGCCTTGCCCCAGCTCACTTATTGCTCCAATCTGCCCAGCATGCTGCTCCACAATTTCTTTCGCGATTGCCAGACCTAACCCGCTACCACCCGTCGAAGAGTTACGAGATTGGTCTTTTTTATAAAAACGCTCGAAAATGTACGGCAAATGCTCCATTTCCATCCCAACTCCCGTATCGGTTACCTCGATCCGCAATGTCGGTTCGTGAGGCCGAGACTCATAATAGAACCGAATTGAAATCGATCCACCCGTAGGCGTAAACTTCACGGCATTGTATATAATGTTATCAAATACTTGTGTAATCCGATCCAAATCAATGCGTACATTTAAACTGACCGGGGCAACGTCTCGATACGTTAAATTGTAACAAGCAAATATAAGACCCCGCCCACGCAGCTCTAGATCGTAGTTCTCCTCCAGATGTGAAATCAAATGTTCGAGCAACATCTCTTCCTTAATAATATCGACTTGTCTAGCTTCCAGCTTAGACAATTCAAATAACTCCCCAATTAAGTGATTCAGTCCATTAATTTTTGCGAGCATTAACTTTACATATTTCTTTTGTTCCTGCTTATCGGTGATGACGTCATCTTGAAACGCTTCTAAATAACCTCTTATTAGCGTCATCGGTGTTCGTAGATCGTGCGAAATGTTCGAAAATAAATGCCGCTTGGAATTTTCCATACGCTCTAGCTCCATATTTTTCAGTTCCAAATGCTCGTTTATTTTAATGAATTCTGCGGTTCGCTGCTGGATTCGACCCTCCAAGCCATAATTGAGCGTTTTAAGTGCTTGAGATACGGATTCAACTTCTTGTATCGCCTTAGAATAACGCAGCGAAATCATTAGGGATTGAATAAACATACATAGCACAAGCCCTACGGGTGCTAAATCGCGAATACGTGCCATTTCATGATAATACACAATATCATTAATAATGAGTACGGCCAGTACGGTGAAACCGACAAGCGAGACGACTGCACCTAGTCGTTGCTGACGGACAGCCATAATGTTCACGAACAACCCGTACAAAATCGCAGCCATAAGATAGGCTTGATAGACGATTAAACCCGCACTAAACACGACTGTAGGTGCGTAAATCGTAAATAAAAGGAAGGCGGCCCCACACCACATCAACACCGTAAATGGCCGAGTCGGGGCATCCTCACGGAATAAACTGCGGAAATAGCCACAACCAGCCATGGCGGCCACGATCGTGGTGCAGTACTCTAGCCGCAGCGCAAAAGTCCATGATGAGGATGGAAACCAATGATTGAGCAGCACTTCGCCTGTTGTCAAAATACGTATCGCCATCGAAATACAAAGCAATCCAAACAATAAAGTAAACCAGTCTTTTCGCCGCATCACAAATAAACCACCATGATATAAACCTACCATGATTAAGCAGCTAAAAAAGAGCGTATCCCGTATCGTTTCCGATTTATTTTTACGACTGATTTGCTCAAATTGACCAAATTTAAGCGATTGCCAAATCCCACCGCGGAAGTGATGAAAATTCGCGACTTGTAGCACGATCTCGGTTTCATTATCTCTGGATGGTATAAAAGCAATACGCTGCTTCATAGAAGGCCGCGTCCGTTCTTCGGTATAGGATACATCCCCTTCACGTAGCGAAAGCTTTCCATTGATCCACATCGCATATGAACTAGATATGTTAGGTACCCAAATGCCGTACATGGAATCTCGAGCGCTCGTAATGACTTTAAGACGATACGTAGCGTAACCCCTTCCTGAGAGCGGCGAACCAAACAATTTCATTCGATTCCACGAAAGCGGAACTTGCGCATACAACGTTTGTTTTAATGGGTTACTCACAGCATTTGGTCCGTTCAATTCTCTCCATGCGAACTCCCATTTTCCATTCAAAGGAACTGGACCTTGCTGCGAAAAGTTCCATCCTCTTAAATCCAATACCCCATTTTGGGCTTGTGGGGCCAGCTTATAATTGCTCATACTGCCGAACAATTGCACGACTAAAATCGTGATTACCGTCATCGTAACAATAATATGAAAGGAAACTCGCTTAATGCTAGCGCACCCCCCTGATTAATCTACCATTTCATACTATATACCAAATATTTACGATCATCTAGCGGCCTAGCAAAAAAGGTTCCTCCTATGAGCAACCTCTTCCCCCAGACATCCCCAAGTAAATATTAGGATCTAAAAAGGGTGTAATTAGCAATTTCCGACGAAATTCGATATAATCGTATTAAGGTTGGAGGTGAAAGAAATCGTAATGACCGATTATAAAATATTGATTGTGGACGATGAAGTGGAAATTACAGAGTTAATATCGCTATATTTGAGACGGGAAGGTTATGATATCTATGTAGCCGACAACGGGGTTGATGCCTTGCAATTGGCAGCAGATGTTCAACCTGATCTCATTATTTTGGACATTTTACTCAAATCACTCGATGGATTAGAAGTATGTAAAGAGATTCGTAAAATATCGAATGTACCTATCTTGTTTATTAGCTGTAAGAGCGACGATGTTGACATTATTCTCGGACTCAATGTGGGCGGTGATGATTATATGACCAAACCGTTTAGCCCGAGTCAACTCGTAGCGAGGGTGAAGGCCCATTTACGTCGGACCTCATTAACGCAACAGGCTCGTCCAGACCAGCAGCACATCATTACTTCCCAAGGACTGGAAATCGATTTAAATAGTCACTCCGTTAAAATTAACGGAAGCCCTATCGCTTTATCAGCAAAAGAGTTCGACTTGTTAACTCACCTCGCTCAAGCACCTAACAAAGTATTCAAGCTCGAACAACTTTATCAACTTATTTGGAATTCTGAAAGCTTTGGGGACACCCGCACCCTAATGGTGCATATTAGCAATTTACGTAAAAAAATCGAAGTCGATCCGACCAGCCCGCGTTATATCGTAACGGTTCGTGGCGTCGGCTATAAATTTCATCACGAATAGTTATAGCGCTATAAATAAGCCCTCTCTAGCATGATGGGGCTTATTTGTAGTACAATAACGCATATCGACTTCATTGATTTAAGGAAGGAAGACATTAATTCATGTATATGGCTCAAGATTGGAACGACTATGAACTGATTGACACAGGAGGAGGAGAAAAGCTAGAGCGCTGGGGTGACGTTGTCCTCCGTCGTCCTGACCCACAAATTATTTGGCCGCTTGAGAAAGAAACAAATAACTGGCGCAATATTCATGGTCATTACCATCGTAGCTCCGCCGGCGGTGGACAATGGGATATGAAAAAGCCTGTCCCTGAGCGGTGGACGATTCGCTACCGTGATTTGCAATTTTATATTCGCCCGACTAGCTTTAAACATACAGGCCTGTTCCCTGAGCAAGCCGTTAACTGGGCGTGGATGATGGACAAGATTGCGCAAGCAAATCGTCCTATTAAAGTACTTAACTTGTTTGCCTACACGGGAGGCGCTTCTGTCGCTTGTGCTCATGCTGGCGCTGAGGTATGCCATGTTGACGCAGCTAAAGGCATGGTTCAGTGGGCTAAAGAAAATATGCAGCTGTCCGGTCTAAATGACCGCCCAGTGCGCTTTATTACCGATGATGTATTTAAGTTCGTGCAGCGCGAACAACGCCGTGGCAACAAATATGATGCCATCATTATGGACCCTCCATCCTATGGACGTGGGCCAAGCGGCGAAACGTGGAAGCTTGAGCAAAACTTATACCCATTCGTGGAGTTCTGTACGACAATTATGTCGGACAACCCACTCTTTATGCTCATTAACTCGTATACAACGGGCTTGTCTCCTTCTGTACTCGACAACGTCTTGTCCATGACGATGAAGAAGCGTTATGGTGGAAAGCTTACGAGCGGAGAAATCGGACTTCCTATTACGCAGTCCGGATTAGCACTTCCATGCGGCATCCTTGGCCGTTGGGAGGCGTAACATGAATTCTGGCCATCGCGGAGCTATGCCGCACGTTCCCGTCTTATATGAAGACAATCATGTGCTCGTGGTGGAAAAACCCGTCAACGTGTTATCCCAAGCCGATGACACGAACGATCTCGATATGTTGACGATATTGAAGCATGACATTAAAGAACGGTATAACAAGCCAGGAGCCGTCTACCTTGGACTCGTCCATCGACTGGATCGGCCTGTTGGCGGTGCTATGGTGTTTGCCAAGACATCAAAGGCCGCCTCGCGCTTGTCCGATGTCGTACGTAGACATGATCTCGGCAAAATATATATGGCCGTCGTGCACGGTTCTCCTTCAGCAAAGCAGGCGACATTAACGCATCATTTGCTAAAGGACACCCAGACGAATACGGTGAAAGTAGTCGCGCCAGGCACGCCTGGCGCTAAAGAAGCGAAGCTAGATTACGAAGTCATGCATACGCATGACCATTTGTCTCTAGTCCGCATCCGATTGCATACAGGACGCCCCCATCAAATTAGGGTGCAAATGCAAGCGATCGGCTGTCCGCTGTACGGTGACCAGAAATACGGCGCGAAGCTGAACCGTCCTGGTCAGCAACTTGCGTTATGGTCGGTGAACTTGTCTTTCCCTCATCCTACGACTAAGGAACGGATCGAATTCAAGTCAGCACCACCCAATGAATTTCCATGGAATTGCTGGGATATGGGGACGTTACTATAACGTCCCCCTTTATTGGTGTGACCGAAATTGTTAACGATAAGCCAAAACGAACGAAACAGCCGAGCATAGTTGGATTGAAGCGTTGTCCTTTTTACAGACTTACGGAATCATTATAGGTTTTTTGAAAGGATAGATAGAGATGAAACATATAAGGAAACGATCGCTGGCCTACTTAATTATTATTATTGCGCTTTATACCCTAAGCGGTTGCAACGCCAGTACCAACACCCAGCAAGTGAACGAACTCCCTCGAACTGGACAGCATCAAGAGCAACAGCCACCGTTAGGTAGCGCAACCACAAGCAGCAGCAATCCGCACAAACAGACACGCACGAATACACAGTCACAAGTACATTTACAATCCAACGAGAGCTCAAATACAGCGCCATACTCGCACTCTGCAACATTGCTAGCAGTCGGCGACGTTATGATGCATTCTACCCAATTTCCATCTTATTACAATAAACAGAGCGGCACTTATAACTTCCGTCCATTTTTCACCCAAGTTAAGCCTATACTCGAAAAAGGAGACTGGATTTGGGCGAATTTAGAGACTCCATTGCTTGGTGGCGAACGAGTATATACAGGCTATCCTATGTTTAATGCCCCACCTGAACTTGCGGATGCGCTTAAATACGCGGGCTTTAACATTGTGACAACAGCGAACAATCACGCATTAGATCGACGTGAAAAAGGAGCTATACGCACTCTCGAGGTCCTAAAAAAGCGCGGGCTCGTTACAAAAGGAACGTCCGCCTCCAAATGGGAATCGGAGCAAGCGACGATCGTCGAAAAAAATGGAATTAAATTGGGGATTTTAGCATACACTTACGGAACAAATGGTATTCCTTTACCGAAAAAAAAGCCGTATATCGTCTCGCTAATCGACGAGCAGCGTATGATTAAAGATATTCAAAAAACAAAGCAGGCAGGCGCAGATGCAATTGCCATTGCTCTTCATTTTGGGCCGGAGTATAAGACAAAGCCCACCAATGAGCAAGTAAAGCTGGCCCGCAAGCTTGTTCAAGCTGGTGCAGATATTATTCTCGGCGCACACCCTCATGTGCTCCAGCCCTATGAGCAGATAACAGTCAAAGAAGCAGACGGCTCGACACGTGAAGCGATCATCATGTATTCACTTGGCAATTTTATATCCGGTCAAAAAGGTAATGGCAAAGATGTCGGAGTTATTTTTGGAGTTGAAATCGTTAAGCATATGCCTGAAAATCGGATTGAATTGCGTAAGATTACGTCAGAGCCGACTTGGGTACATATTAGCGGTACGAGAAATAAACGTAAATACCGTATCATTCCGATGACAGCAGCCGTAACTGCTCGCAACGATAAACAATTAAGTGCTGCCCATTATAACCAGCTAGGCAGTATGTTGAATAACACGAAGAAGCATCTTAAATCGATGGCTGCTGTACCAATCACAGTGAATGTGTTGGAATAGAAGCCGATTCTAATACGGGTGAAGTCACATTTTCAGCAGTCTCGGAAGTAGATTGAGGAGGATTTGATATTTTACCTAGAAGTACGATAAACAATTGCTGATTGTGCGCCGAAATCCGATTGAGAACCTCGTTCCAATACGTCTCTCTAATCGTGATCCCTCGGCGCATTTCTTGTTTTCCGAATGGGGTTGCTTGAATCCACACGATACGCCGATCGTAAATATCGCGTTCTCTAACAATAAGAGCATTCTTCTCCATACGATCCAGCAGCGTCGTAATAGCAGCAGGAGTCGTTGCCAAATGCGGCAGCAAATCTGAAGGTTTAACACGCCCATATTGCTCTACCCACTCCAACACCGTTAATTGACTTTCCGTTAAGCTCGGCGCTAAAGATTCATCCATCACGTGCTTATAATCTTTAGAAAGCTTCGCCCACAGTTTAGCAAAATCAGAAGCGTGCATCGCGTGAACTCTCCCTTCGTCTGACAGCTATTTGCTTACTTTGTTTAGAAAATTATACCACATTACAAGTAAAACGATCATTACTTGTCCATAAAATGGTTCGTTATTTTTATTTGAAATTTAAATCCATAAATAGATATTATGTTCAAATTTAACTATTTATCGGATTATCGTCACCACTATTAGTCGTTTGACATACCATGAAATAGGCTAACATCACGTCTGTTATCGCCTGTGAGAGGAGGACGCAAAAATGGAGGAAAGGAAATCTCTAATCGTACAGAAAGCTTTAGAGACAGGCATAGTAAAAGACCCACAATGGTTCGAGCGATTGGATGAGCCCGTTCCCATGTGGGTCCTATTAGAAATCGTATTGCGGCTGCACGATGTATTCGATCCACCACATAAGCCTTTTGACTAATTCATTACCATTACCTTAAAGACAGGAGCATGCGAAGTCATTGCTGGCCCGTAAAATGAGTAAAGGTATCTGTAATATATTGCTCTTTGTCCAGCGATATTAACGAACGCCCTATGGCCTTTCTATCCGTTAACGGTGCATGCTCCGTAATAAGTTGATGCGACTGCCCTGTGTTCGTCACAATCGTGAGCGGATACGCTTCTTTACTAAAGAATGCTCCAACGAGCTGGGAGCCGTTCGGCTTCACGCGTTTGCCTTCTTTAAATTCAAACGTAGCCATCCCTTTTCCGCCCCGGCCCTGCGTCGGGTAATCGAGCAGCAACGAGCGCTTACCCCAACCAATATCGGTCAGTACCGTAATTTCGCCCTCTTCACCAGTTACGCGAATGGCCGCTACGATTTCGTCATCATCTTTAAGCTGCATACCGCGTACGCCACCAGCAGCGCGCCCCATTGGATTCACTTCCTCTTCTGCGAAGCGAATACCCATACCTTGCTTCGACACGAGCATCATGTCCTTCTTACCGTCGCTTACCTGTACAGAAAGCACCTCGTCACCGTCTGCCACCTTACACGCAGCCACAGCGCCTGTTCGTTTCGTTTCGTATTCTTTCAACAGTGTACGCTTCACTTGCCCACGGCGTGTTACAAACATGAGCGCAGCCTGTTCATCCTCGAACGATTTAACTGGAATAAGACCTACAATGCGGTCTTCTTTCGCCATCGGAATGACGTTGACAATTGCTGTTCCATTATCTTTCCATTTGAATTCTGGCACGAGATGGACAGGCAATGAGAAGTATTGCCCGCGCTGTGTAAACAGCAACAGCTTATCAAGCGTATTAATTTCAAGAATCGTGCGAATATAGTCGCCTTCTTTGACCCCGGAGCTATCCCATTCTCCGCCGGAACGGGTAAAGGACAGCATACTCGTACGCTTCAAATAGCCATCGTTCGACAGTGTGACGATAACGTCTTCCGCGTTCACCATGACTTCAAGGTTCACTTTGATTTCTTCAATTTCACCTTGCACGACTGAACGGCGTTCGATGCCGAAACGATCCCGAATATCTTTTAATTCTTTTTTAATGACCGAGAAAAGCTTTTTCTCACTATCTAAAATGGAACGCAAATCTTCCACTTTTTTGCGAATCTCGTCTAGCTCTTTCGTTAATGCTGACAATTCCAAATTCGTTAGACGATACAATTGCAAAGTAAGAATCGAGTCCGCTTGGCGCTCGGAGAAGCCGAACTTCTCTATCAAATTGTGCTGCGCGTCTTGACGGTTCTTGGACGCTTTAATCGTTGCGATAACCTCATCCAAAATGTCGAGCGCTTTGACCAAGCCTTCGAGTACATGAGCCCGATCTTCTGCGCGTCGCAAGTCGTAACGTGTACGACTTGTCACGATGTCCTTCTGATGGGCAATATACGCATCAAGCAACGCCTTCAGCCCAAGCTGCATCGGCGTCTTGTTCACGATCGCGACCATATTGAAATTGTAGGCGATTTGCAAGTCGGTCTTTTTAAGCAAATAATTCAGAATGCCTTGCGCATCGGCCTCTTTTTTCAACTCAACGACAATACGCATCCCGTCGCGTCCGCTTTCATCGCGGACTTCAGCAATGCCATCCACCTTTTTTTCCAGACGAATGTTTTCCATTGCTGTAACTAGACGTGACTTCACAACTTGATACGGAATTTCCGTAATGACGATTTGCTCTCGGCCACCACGAAGCTCATCAATCGCTGTCTTCGCGCGTACGTAAATACGCCCTTTTCCTGTGCGGTATGCTTCGCGTATCCCATCCTCACCCATAATAATGCCGCCAGTAGGGAAATCCGGACCTTGCACAATTTTCATTAAATCATCGATTTCAAGCTGTGGCTTGTCAATAAGCGCGATAACAGCATCAGTCACTTCACGTAAGTTGTGCGGAGGAATTTCTGTTGCGAAACCGGATGAAATGCCGCTTACCCCATTGACAAGCAAATTGGGAAAACGGGAAGGCAATACGGCTGGCTCTTCCGTTGTATTATCAAAGTTCGGCCGGAATAGAACCGTATCCTTCTCAATATCACGCAGCAGTTCGATCGCGATCGGCGACAGACGTGCCTCCGTGTAACGCATAGCTGCTGGCGGATCATCGTCTATCGATCCCCAGTTGCCATGGCCGTCAACGAGTACATGGCCCATTTTCCATGGCTGTGCCATGCGAACCATACCATCATAAATAGGTCCATCCCCGTGCGGATGGTAGTTACCCATGACGTCACCGACTGTTTTCGCCGATTTGCGATACGTCTTATCGTGTGTGTTACCGGATTCGTACATGGCGTACAGGATACGACGTTGTACCGGCTTGAGACCGTCCCTGACGTCGGGAATGGCGCGGTCTTGAATGATATATTTAGAGTAGCGTCCAAAGCGATCTCCAACTACGTCTTCCAAGAACGCGGGTTTAAATTGTTCTGATACGCTCATGATCTCACCTTTCTATTCCTCAAACTCCATGAAATCTACGTTCTCGACGATCCAACGCTTACGCGGCTCGACCTTGTCGCCCATTAGCGTCGTGACGCGACGCTCTGCCTTTGCAGCATCGTCTATTTTCACTTGCAACAAAGTACGGGTTTCCGGGTCCATCGTCGTTTCCCATAGCTGGTCTGGATTCATCTCACCAAGACCTTTATAACGCTGAATCTCCGATTGTGGCCCAAATTGCTTCAAGTAATTACTTAATTGCTCCTCAGTCCACGCATAGCGTACGGTATTCAACTTCCCTTTTTTGTGTGTAATTTTGTAGAGCGGCGGCTGTGCGATATATACTTTGCCCGCATCGATCAACGGTTTCATATAACGATAGAAGAACGTCAGAAGTAGTACCTGAATATGCGCGCCGTCCGTATCCGCATCCGTCATAATGATGATCTTGGCGTAATTGCTCTCATCCACCTCGAATTCCGGACCGACACCTGCGCCAATGGCGTGAATGATCGAACGGTACTCATCATTTTTCAATATATCCGCCAACTTCGCTTTTTCGGGATTCATCGGTTTCCCTTTGAGCGGAAGAATGGCCTGTATTTTCGAATCGCGGCCTTGCTTGGCGGAACCGCCTGCTGAGTCACCCTCAACGACGAACAGTTCGTTGCGCGTGTAGTCCTTCGACTGCGCTGGCGTAAGCTTACCGTTCAGATTGGAGCTTTCGCTCCGTTTCCTACCGCTGCGTATATCTTCACGTGCTTTACGTGCAGCTTCACGCGCTTTAGAAGCTTGAATGGCCTTTTTCATCAGCATTTGCGCCGTTTGTGGATTTTCCTCTAAGAAAATTTGCATTTGTTCCGTGACAATAGCGTCAACCGCTCCACGTGCAGATGCACTACCGAGCTGGTCCTTCGTCTGCCCAACAAACTCCACATCAGACATTTTAATGTTAATAACAGCCATCATACCTTCACGCAAATCACTGCCCTCAAGGTTTTTGTCCTTTTCCTTCAGCAGCGTATTTTTACGTGCATACTCGTTCATCACGCGGGTAAACGCCGTTTTAAAGCCGGTTTCATGCGTACCGCCACCACGTGTTGGAATCGAGTTCACGAATGACACGATCGTTTCTGTATATCCATCATTATACTGATATGCAATTTCAACTTCGATGTCTTCTTTTTCGGAAGCAAAATGAATGACTTCATGAAGCGCTGTCTTGCCTTCGTTCAAGTACGCGACAAATTCGCTTGCGCCACCTTCATAACAGAACGCATCTTGTTTACCCGTTCTTTCATCTTTTACCGTAACTTGCAGGCCAGAGTTCAAGAACGCAATTTCTTGCAACCGTTCTGACAAATTATCGTAGCTCAAGTGGATGTTGCCGTGGAACACTTTCACATCCGGCTTGAACGTAATTTTCGTTCCCGTACGATTCGTATTACCTATCACTTCCAGCCCTGTTACAGGCTCACCGACATGCTCTAATCCTTTTTTGTCCGTCCAAGTTTCGAAACGCTGACGATGGATTTTTCCATCTCGATAAATTTCAACTTCCAGCCATTCCGACAAAGCGTTGGTCACAGACGCGCCTACGCCGTGCAAACCGCCAGATTTCTTATAACCCGCGCCACCAAACTTACCTCCGGCGTGCAAAATCGTAAATACGACTTGCGGGGTCGGGACACCCGTTTTATGCATACCCGTCGGAATACCGCGACCGTTGTCGCGCACCGTTACCGAATTATCTCGGTGAATCGTTACATCGATCTGAGAGCAAAATTTGGCAAGATGCTCATCGACAGCATTGTCTACGATTTCCCATACCAGATGATGAAGCCCCGAGGAGCTTGTACTTCCTATGTACATCCCCGGACGTTTGCGAACCGCGACAAGCCCTTCGAGCACTTGAATGTCGTCAGCCCCGTAATTAGATGCACGATTGCCCACGGCACCCTTATCCTCCGGCTGCTGTCCGAACACATCGACTTGCTCGACCATTTATGCTCCTCCTTCAACAATACATGTTTAGCGTTCCAACTTCTTCTATAAGGAGTTGGCAAAAGAAAATCTGTCGCACCCGGATACTGGAACCATATTCCATACCCATAACCCGGATGCAAACAGATGTTTCGCATTCTTGCTTATTTTAATTCAAAATGTCCTGTTTCGTAAAGACGCGGAATGCGACAAACAATGCAATACCTCCCCAAACGGCCAGAACCGCCAAGGAAAACGTTAACGTCATTCCCTCCACAGGAGAGGGTGTACCGGACAAATAATCCGTCAATCTTAAGTTTAACATAAATAAGTACTTTGCAGTCGGCCAAGATGAGGCCATATTGTACAAAATCGTCCCTGCAATTAAAGAGGCCATCAAAGCAACGATACTTGCCGCCGTACTACGTACGAGTACAGATACCATAAATCCGAGCGCAGCGACAACGATGCTGGAGAACCAGATCAACCCGCACTGCATCAGCAGATAGAGCCAGGAAGGCAATATATGAACCGCATCAAAGTTTACATCCGATCCGGCACTTGAAAATCCCGAGAAAATGGGCATTTTCCATCCACCGTAACCGAATACAGCGCCCGAAATCAAATAAGATAATAGCGCAGTCAGTACAATAATGACAGCCGTAAACAACATAAGCACGATCCACTTACTCATTAAAATTTTCCAGCGCCGCACTGGTCTTGTCAAGAGCAGCTTTATCGTTCCTGTCGATCGTTCTGACGACACAATATCACTAGCAATTGCCATAATTAGCAGCGGTATAAACAGCGTGGCTGAACTGCTCATAAATGTACGTGTGAACGTGACGCCGTTCGGCTCACTCGGATTCACATCATGGTCTAAGTAATATTGCAGTTGCTGCAGCATGATCCGGCGGAATTTTTTCCACTCTTCTGGAATACGATCACTGCCGAGCGAGTTCTGGTAATCCGTAATTTGCTGTTGCAGCTCCAATCGCCAGTCTTGATTGAATTTTTCCCGATTGTTCTGAGCCGTTTTCATCTGCGCATACGTAAACACAGGGATCATAATCAAAAGAATGAGGACGACGATATGAAAACGCTGCTTCTTCAGTACTTTGATCGTTTCGTTCTGAACGAGCGGTAACAGGCTACTCAATGCGCTCCCCCTCCGTAATCTCTAAAAATAACTGTTCAAGCGTTGGCATCACACGCTGAATCGCCTCTACCTCAATACCCGCTTCCATTAGCTTACGGTTCAAATGTGGAATACGTTCAGCTGACATTTCCGTCAACAGCGCATAGTCAGGAAGACCTACTAGCACAGATTCATCAATTAACGCATCCGCACGATCAATAAATCGCACATCTCCATTCGCAGCTAACACATCACGCGTCGTCTTCGCAGGTTGGGCCTGCCAAATAATATACGGCTTACGGTCAGTCAGTAGTTGCTTGACATCGCCAACAGCGAGCACTTCACCATGACTAATAATCGCGACACGATCGCACATTAATTGAATTTCACTGAGCAAATGGCTGGACACGAACACAGCCATGCCACTGTCTGCCAGCATGCGAATAAAGGCACGCAGCTCCTTTATACCTAACGGATCAAGCCCGTTCGTCGGCTCATCTAAGATAAGTAGCGCAGGCTTTGCCAACAGTGCTTGTGCGATACCAAGACGCTGCCTCATCCCTAGCGAGTATGTTTTCACCTTGTCGTGGATACGCTGTGACATACCTACGATATCGACAACTTCTTCGATGCGCTGATCGCCAATGCCCGGAATCATGCGCGCAAAGTGTTCTAAATTTTCCCAACCTGTCAAAAAGCTGTACATCTCTGGATTTTCAACAATAGAACCGACATAGCGCAGCGCCTTCTCTGGCTCACGATTGACATCAAAGCCACACACTTGAATTCGGCCTGCGGTCGGTTTGATTAAATCGACTAGCATGCGAATCGTCGTCGTCTTACCCGCACCGTTCGGTCCTAAAAATCCGAAAATTTCACCAGCACGAACATCAAACGTTACATCTTTAACGATCGTTTTTGGCCCAATATTTTTTTTCACCTGTTGTACAGATAGTACAATAGACCCTGTTGAACTCATCGAAAATGATTCCCCCTTCCTAGGAAGCTGTTAATGTATGCTTTGTACGATCCGCTTGGCAATTGCCTCATATCCCTTATCATTTGGATGGAAATGGTCAGATGATAAATGTTTATTTATATTTTGCTGGAACAAATCATGCGTAGGCACGAGTACCATATTCGGGTCTTTATTGATGATTTGATAGGCCTCATCGTTCCACTTTTGCACGACGGAATTACCGATTTCCCGCATTTCTGCTAGATCAGCAAACGGATTGTACAAGCCCGCGTAGACGATCCGTGCATGTGGATTCCATTTTCGCAAGCTAGACAATACTTGGGACAAATGCGGAATACTTTTGTCTACTTTTGCAAGCATCGCTTCTTTATCCAGCTCTTTATCACTTAATTGGTCGGCTTGAGCGCTTTGAAACAAGTCATTCCCACCGATCGTTAATAAAATAACATCTGCCTGCTTCAAGGTATATCCCATACTTTGTTCTTGCAAGCGCTGTGACAACTGATCAGCACGCAATCCGTTTATACCTAAATTGTTAAGTAGGGTGACAGGCTTGTCCTGCTCCTCTTTCAGTAAACGCACTACGCGACGCACATAGCCGTCTCCTGTACCGTCCCCCGTACCCCGTGTCAATGAATCCCCTATTGATACGATTCGAATCTCATTGCTATTTGCCTCATTTTCAACTTTAGGCGTATTTTCCGTAGGCACCTGCGCAAATGGGACAGAGGCAGGCGATAAAATATTGGCTACACCGAAGCCAAAGCCTACTACGAGCACAAGTGTAGACAATAAGCCGCAAAGCGCCATTATTCTCCATTGGCGTGATGTCGATTTGTTGTTCTTCATAGTTTCCTCCCATGTATGATCTGTATTTACAATAGCGGGTCAGAACATGTTTTGCAAATGTAGACACGAAGCTGCTTTGTTTTATCTTCAACACAATAGAAAAAATGGGTATTAAAAAAAGCACGACCTCACATGAGATCGTGCTTTTCGGAAAAAATGGTATCGTTTATGAGTACGATATCGTAATCGATTGTGCAGCAGCTTTAGCGCGCGCTCGTGCCTGTTCTACCTGCTCAGCCCCACTTACACACACGCCCACACGTCTACCAGGCCGTGCTTCTGCTTTGCCGAACAAGCGCACCTGTGTATGTGGCTGCTGTAGCGCCTCCTCCACACCATGGAAGGCGTAGTTCGTGCAGAGCTGCGTCGCTTTGATGACAGCTGACGCCCCAGGTGTCATCAACTGTACGTGATGAACCGGATATCCCAGCACCGCACGCACATGGAGCGCAAACTCAGATAAGTCCTGACTCACTAACGTTACAAGCCCTGTATCATGCGGTCGCGGCGACACTTCACTAAAGACGACACCATCTGCCGTCAAAAATAACTCAACGCCGTACAGTCCATATCCGCCTAACGCATCTGTAACCGCACGTGCGATTTCCTGCGCCTGTTCCAACTGATGCGCACTCATCGGATGCGGCTGCCACGATTCGACATAATCGCCGTCCTGCTGCACATGTCCAATTGGCGGACAAAAAACAGTGCCGGACACGGAACGAACGGTCAGCAGCGTAATTTCAGACTCAAACGACACGAATGATTCGACAATGACTCGCGCTGATTTAGCACGTGCGCCATCCATCGCATATGTCCAGCAGCGCTCAACGTCAGCCAGCTCCCGACAGACGCTCTGTCCCTTGCCAGAGGAGCTCATAATCGGCTTAATGACACAAGGCACGCCGATTTCTGCTACCGCTGCGTGCAACTCTTCCAAACTATTAGCGAATGCATATCGAGCCGTCGGCAATCCAAGATCCTCAGCAGCTAAACGGCGAATCCCCTCACGATCCATCGTAAGCTGTGTAGCCTTGGCTGTTGGCGCGACGCGATAGCCTTCCTGCTCTAGCTCTACCAGTGCCGAAGTTGCAATCGCTTCTATTTCTGGCACGATAATATCGGGTCTCTCTGCATAAACAAGCTCTTTTAATGCATTTGCATCAAGCATATCCACCACATAACTACGATGTGCCACTTGCATGGCAGGCGCATTTGGATACCTGTCAACAGCAATCGTCTCCACCCCAAGCCGCTGTGCTTCAATTATAACTTCCTTGCCAAGCTCACCCGCTCCTAGCAGCATCATCTTTTTCGCTTGCGGACATAAAGGTGCCCCGATTGTCATTACGATCCTCTCCCGTAAAAAAAGTCGAACATTCTACAGCTATTTTCGCTTATTTTACGGATTTAATCAATAACAACGGGGCAAAAAGTTACATATATTTGTATTGAGCAGCAATTAATCCGAAATATATACCTTGATGTTTCATTAATTGTTCGTGTGTGCCTTGCTCCTGAATCGTCCCATGGTCAAGTACAATGATGTTGTCACAGTGACGAATCGTCGACAACCGATGGGCAATAATGAACGATGTACGACCTTGTAGCAACGTTTTAAGCGCTTCTTGGATATGAAGCTCCGTCTCCGTATCAATGCTTGCCGTCGCTTCATCCAAAATTAAGATGCGCGGATTCGCAAGCAACGCGCGCGCAAATGAAATCAGCTGACGCTGCCCCATCGACAGCGCGTTGCCTCGTTCTTGCACCTCCGTATCGTAGCCGTTCGGCAGCTTAGCAATAAATTGGTGCGCATACACAGCCTTCGCCACCGCTTCGACCTCTTCATCTGTCGCATCTAAGCGGCCAAAGCGGATATTATCACGAATCGTACCCGAGAAAATAAACGTATCTTGCAGCACGATGCCTACCTGTGATCGCAAGCTTTCCAAGGTCACGAGGCTAATATCTTCACCATCAATGAGAATTCTTCCTTGTGTCGTGTCGTAAAATCTACACAGCAAATTGATAATCGTACTTTTCCCCGATCCTGTGTGACCTACCAACGCAATCGATTGCCCTGCTTGGGCACCTAACGATACACCTCGCAGCGCTGGGCGTCCGGCTTCATACTCGAATACGATATTTTCAAACTGAACATCCCCACGAATTTGCGGCAATGTCTTCGCCTGCAAAGCTTCCGCAACCGCAGGCTGTTCATCCATAAATTCAAAGATGCGCTCTGAGGAAGCCATTGCAATTAGCATTTGCGAGTACATCATGCCTAAACGATTGATTGGCTCCCAGAAGTTTCCGATATATTGCGCAAAACCGAACAAGATACCGACCGTGATGACGCCCGTTTGCACTAAATGCGAACCGTACCAGAACAAAATAAAGGCGCCGATTGCACTCGTAATCTCGATGACAGGCCCAAACGTCTGATTGAGCGTGGTCGCACGGTCCCAAGATTTTTTATTAATCGTGTTCATCGTCTTAAAATAATCCATATTCGCCTGCTCTTGCGTATACGCTTGCGTGACTCGCATACCTTGAATCGCCTCATTTAAATGCGAGTTGATTCGCGACTGCTTTATCCGCACATCTTGCCACGCGGAACGAATATGCTGGCGCAAACGGGTGGAGATGATGAACATAATTGGAACCGTAATCATAACGGCCAACGCCAACTGCACGTTATAGAACAGTAAGATGATAACAATGCCGAGCAGTTGTACACAATCAAGCAGCAAAATAAGAGCCCCATTCGTAAACAGCTCCTGTAAGGAGTTAACATCGTTCGTAATGCGTACGAGAACAGAGCCTGCTGGACGTTTATCATAGAAACCAAATGATAGCTTTTGAATATGTTTGAACAAATCTGCCCGCAAATCATAAATAATACGCTGGCCGATTACGTTCATAAATTTAATGCGGAAACTGTTCGCAATCCATTGAACGACGTACAGTCCCAAAATAAAGCCTGCAACCGTATACAGCAATCGCAGCGATGGGGCTGCGTCCTTCGGTGCGATAGCATGGTCAATCGCATAACTAATAAGAAACGGAATCGCAAGTTTCGTCAACGTGCCAATGAGCATGAAGACGAATAGCAGCGGCAGTAGTTGACGCTTATAAGGCTTCATATACACGAGCAGACGGCGCATTTGTGACCAGTTAAATGGCTTTTCAATGGCATTGTCATCTTGGTAGACGAAGCGTGTGCGCCGATTCGCTTTCTGTTGTGCGAATTCGTTAGCGCTATCGCTATTCAGTGAATTTTTTATGGAGCTGTTCATTTGACTCATACTCTCACCTGCGCTTTCATACCGTCACACTTATCTTTTAAATCCTCGCGTTTATCCGCCGCTTTCTCTTGCTCGTGCTCGTGCTCGTGCTCTCCAGATTGTGCAACAGAACTTACAACAGTACTTACAGCAGAACTTACAACTGAATTTGCAACGGCGTCTGCAAAAGAAGTACGGTCCATCTGATCGGCATACTGTATATGGTAAACATCTTGGTACGTACCTGGCACTGCAATAAGCTGATCATGCGTTCCACGCTGAACAATATGGCCTTGCTCAAGTACGATAATTTCGTCTGCATGTCGGAGCGAAGAAATGCGATGTGCAATAATAAACACGGTTCTACCTTGCATGACTTGTTGAAAGCCAACCTGAATTTCATGCTCCGTCTCCATATCAACCGCACTTGTTGCATCGTCGAGCAGTAATATTTTCGGGTCTTGCAATAACGCACGTGCGATCGCAATTCGCTGTTTTTGGCCGCCTGATAAGCCGAGTCCACGCTCACCGACAACCGTATCGTATCCTTGTGGCAGTTCCATAATAAAATCATGTGCCTTTGCCAGCTTCGCGGCGTGGACAATATTCTCATCGGAGACGTCATTTCGTCCGTACGCGATGTTGTTACGAATCGTAGATGAAAATAAAAACGTTTCTTGAAATACAGCTGCCATCTGTTGGCGCAAACTTTTTACATCCACATCACGTATATCGTGGCCATCCAACGTAATTCGACCGGATTGAACATCATATGCCCGCATCAGTAATTGAATAATGGTTGATTTTCCGGAACCCGTGCCACCCAATAGGCCGATTATTTTACCTGCTGGCGCTTCAAGTGTAATGTGACTAACCGCATCTGTCTCACCTTCGTAACGAAAAGACACATCATGAAACTGTACATATCCCTGAACATCTTCATCGTCTAACAGCAAGGGCTGCGCCTTATTTTCTATGTCAATCGGAGTGTTTAACAGTTCCAGAACTCGCTCACCTGATGCTTTTGATTGTGTATAGTTGTTAATATGAAATCCGATTTGCCACATAGGGCCGATTATGTACCAGATCATACTGAAAAAAGCGACAAGTTCACCGAGCGTCAACGATCCGTCAATCACGAGCCTGCCACCGAACGTTAACAACAATACGATGCAGATACACGCCAACAACTCCATGAATGGAAAAAAACGCCCCCATAAGTTTGCTGCGTAAATTTGATTATCTTTATAAGCTTCATTGCGAATAGAGAACTTATCTACTTCGTGGGACTCACGTGCAAATGACTTTACGGTACGCACACCTGTGATGTTTTCTTGTACTGCTGTCGTCAAGCGGCTGAAGGTTTGACGCATTTCACGAAATGCGGGATGAATTTTAGATTCAAAACGAAATGCTGTAAAAGCGAGAAGAGGAATCGTAACTAGTGTTGCCAATGTTAATTGCCAGTTAATGGATAGCATCATCATAGCGCCAAACGCAACCATGAGCACCATGTTCAATATTTGGGCCAGACCGAAGCCGATAAAGTTGCGGATACCTTCTAAATCTGCCGTTAAACGCGACATCAGATCGCCTGTGCGCGCTTTGTCATAATAACGAAACGAGAGCTGCTGCAATTTGTCGTAGCTATCATTTCGCATCGTAAATGCAACGTAGTTGCCTAGACGCCCGCCAAAATAGCCGTGCAAAAATTGCAGGGTGCCCTTTATGCTGACGACAACGACGACCGTTAACGCCAACCAAGGCACCCATCCGTATTTCTCCTTACTAATGACCTCATCAATTAAAATTCGCAACAAGTTCGGATAAATCAATCCGAGTGCCGTTGCTGCAATTAAGCATGTAATCGACGCGAACAGTAAAGATCGTTTGGGCCAAAAGTAGATAGAAAGCTGCTTTAACACGTTCATGGGTATCCTCCTTCCTCAACACGTTATTTTTGTATAGTAGTTTAAAAAAGGTGATGCGCGCTACACGATCATCCTTTTCAACTAACGCTGTGATGAGGTGAAAAGTAGTTTACCACCAAACCAATCTCGACCGCAAAACGATTGTACTCGCATAAATTGGAGTATCGGCTTATGAAAGAACATTTAAGTGGATAAATCAACCAATCTCTTTGAAATAATCGTGTTTGCTTAGGACTTTGTATAATTTCGAGCTTGCTTGCACATAAAAAAGCTTGTTGTATGCACCAACGATACGCATACAACAAGCTTACACATTTCTTATTTCACGATATGTCACACTATAAATATGGCAACCACTATGGCAGCCACACTTCATTTACAGACGTGATTGCTGGATTTGTTTCAATGCTGCTGCAATTGGTGCCGGGTCGAAATCAACCGAACTAGCTGCTTCCAAACTGTCCGCATGACGACGTACGACATGCGTCAGTTGTGCCTCCAACTCGTGCAGAAGGGCTGACGATTGCTGCATCATATGATCGATAAATAGTTCTCGATGCTGCTGGACTGCACGCTGCACCGCTTGCATGGCCTGTTCCTCTAGCGCGCGCTTAAGCTCATCACGGCCACCAGCCTCAAAAAAAGCTTTGCTGTTGCGATAGTACCCGCGGAGCCAACGTACGTTCACTTCGGGCACCCAAGCGCTATCTTTGACGTCTGGGGTTG
Source organism: Paenibacillus sp. 481 (assembly GCF_021223605.1). NCBI lineage: Bacteria > Bacillati > Bacillota > Bacilli > Caryophanales > Paenibacillaceae > Paenibacillus > Paenibacillus sp. 481. Next base: position 4,723,602 of record NZ_CP075175.1, on the reverse strand, counting down.
GCCAAGCCGTAAACGGCTCTAGCGTCACATCGCAGCCTGGCAGCTTCTCATTCAAGGTTGGCACAAAGCGACTCCAATGTGCCTGAATAAGCCGTTTGCTCTGCTGTTCCAGCCGCAACGTAGTCGCGTATAGCTCGTTTAGCAGCTCTTTTGTGAAGGTTCGAGCCCATTCTCGATAACAGTGCTCAAGAGCGGCATCGATATTGCGCTCATCCTTACGCAGCGATGCTGGATTAAAGGCATAAGCAAACCAATCACCGAAGCGGAACTGCAAGCGTTGACGAACATGGTACAGCAATTCATCAGCTTCTTGCGTCACAGCTTGGCGTTCATCACGGTTCACCCATGTGTCGCATGCTTGCAGCAGCTCAGCTTCCATCTGGCGAATATGTGCGGCTTGCTGAACACGAGCGTCAGCATCTGCATGCGCAGCATTCCACATCGCTTGCAGTTGCCCTTCGGCTCGCAGCAAATCAGCTTGCGCTGCCTCGACTGCCATTCCTGCCAGCTCGTCGGTAGCAAAGCGCATAAACGCCTGCTCGAACGCCGGTATGCCTGAGCGTTCCAACATTTCCTGTCGACGCTGCTGCTTAGCCTCCAGCGCCTTCAAGCTAGACACAGGGAACAGTCGGGGCGAGCGGATGCCATACTCGTGCAAGCGCCCGCTTACATAGTCGGTAACGCTCTCCAATTCTTCTTGCGAAGCAGCCAAATCTGCTGCATTGACGAGGAAGAACATTTTATCGAGTTCGAACGCGTCTTTCACTCGTCCCAATTGACTCAGGAACTGGCGATCCGCCTGTGAAAACGCATGATTATAGTACGTGACGAACAAGATTACGTCCGCATTTTTAATGTATTCAAATGCAACCCCTGTATGTCGAGCATTAATAGAGTCCGCGCCAGGTGTATCCACAAACACAAAGCCTTCAGCCGTCAGCGGACTGTCAACGTGCAGCTCAATTCGCTCTACAAAAGCAGAACGAGATTCGTCGGCCACATACTGTCGATATTCACGCTCATCGACACGTAGCGATCCGCCTAAGTGGTGACGCGCAGCATCGTAACCGCGTTTCACCGCTTGAATGAAGCTGAAATGCGGGCGCCCCGACGGGTGCAGCATGTCTGGCTTCCAACGATCAATCGCTTTAAGCGCCTGCTCCATCGTAAGCTGATCCGTATTTCGTTCTCCGATGCTTTCTAGCGCATAGCGAATATCATCCAACATGCGGGCTTCACTTTTCATCAACACGCGCGCTGTTCCGTGCGGATACTCCTCCGTTGGCGCACCAATCGTATTGATAGCAGCCGTAGTTGGGTTTGGTGATACTGGTAAGGCATCTTGCCCGATCAGCGCATTCGCAAAAGACGATTTCCCTGCGCTGAACGCACCAAACAGCGCTACGGTAAAGCGGTTAGCTTGCAATCGCTGCGCTTTGCTGCGCATGCTTGAAGCTAATGCTTGCACGCTAGGCAGCTGTTCTAACGCGTCCGCAGCTTGTTCCAGCTGCGTAGCGGTATGGAGTAGCTTGCTCCGTGCATGGCTTGTTTCTGTACGCCCTTCATCAGCTACCGCCCCCGACCCGATAGAGCTCGTAGGGTCTATAGAGTCTGTAAGTTCTATCGGGTCTACATGGCCTGTAGTTTCCATAGACGCTATAGATTCAACTGGATCATCGGAACCACGCTGTTCCCTAATCCCGTCTACAAGCTCCCCGCTGCCCACTGTATCCACATGTAACAAGTTGTCCGAACTTCCAGACGTGCCCCCATCTGTATCGGACTGCCCAATCACTGATTGATTAATCTTAAGCTCAATAGCTTCTACGCTTGGCATATAACTTGACCATCCTGTTGCTTCGTCACTAGCACGCACTGAACCCAGCTCAGCATGCATACGCGCTGATTGCGCAGCTAACTCTCGCTCCCGCTCCGCGATCGTTTCCTCGACGGCCAACAGTTGAGCAAGTCGCACCTGCTCCTCCTGCAACAGATCAGCTTGCACCAGATGTTGTTGTCGCTTGGACTCAAGCAGAGGTTCAGCGACTACCATCGCTGCACGCCTTATCATAGCCTTAGCCTCATCGCTAATCGTGCGGCTGTAATTAAGCGTATACTCCGCAGAGCCCCATGAACCAGCCTGTACCGACTTGGCCAGCCAGTCTGCTGCCAATTCCGGTAACGCCGCTTCCATGTTAGCTGCCCATTCGATTTCATCCTGACCCGCAGCTTGCGCCAGCTTCCGCACCATCTGGATCACATGCACGCCCACATTGGCACGCACGCCCTCTTGCCATTGCTGTGCAAACGCGAGCAAGCGCCGCTCCCGCTCTGCTTGCGTCTTCGCAGTAGTAAACAGCAGCCCTACTTTAAATCCAGGCTTAAGCGTCTCCAAATACGACTGCGCCAAATCACGCGTGACAGCAGGCGTAACGTTAGCATCGCGCAACAGCTTCGCTAACTCTTCGTTAAACGGCCCCCGTACATGGTCAGCCTGTTGCCGTACGGTATCAAGCTCATCGCGCACGTGCATAAGCTGCTCACGGCGTTCAGCAACAACATCCTCGCCACCAGCTTCCTCTATCCAAGCCGCTCGCTGCTCAGCCAATGGCGCCGCCAACAAATGCATATGCTCGCGTATAAGTTCGCTCGTCGCTTGCTCTACACCGTAACGAACAATCTGTTCCCGTTCAGCTATTAGTTCCTGCAAATAAGTAGTAAACTTCATCCATTCATTATAGGGATGTTCCGGTTGTTTAACGGTCACAAAAAAGACAGCTGCTGGCTGCAATTGCCACGCTTCAAGCGCATTCCTAACATCCTGTTTATAATCCGAAAAAGGCAGCTCCTGCTCCCGATGCTTATCAATTTGATTCACAATCCAAATAAGCGGCTTCCCTGCGTCAGCCACCTTCTTCGCGAACGCAAAGTTAAATTCAGACTGCACATGATTATAGTCTGTCACATAGAACACGACATCGGCTAAGTGCATAGCAGATTCCGTCGCCTCACGGTGCGCTTCATCAGTCGAATCGACGCCTGGCGTATCTAGCAGTGCAGCCCCTGCGCGCAGCCAATCGACTTCGGCAAATAACGTCACGCGCTCGATCGACTCTCCATCACGACATACGGCCCCTAGCGATTCCAGCGACACCGACTCGCTTCCTCCGTCCCTGCGCACCACTTCAGCTCGGCTTTGGCCATATCTTACCGTCACAACGTTCGCACTTGTCGGAATCGGACTAGACGGCAACAAAGGTTGTCCACACAGCCGATTAATAACACTCGATTTTCCCGCTGAAAAATGGCCGCAGAACGTCAGCATCAGCGTTCGGTTTTCCCATTTGCCAGCCAACTCGACTAATTTGGCCGCACACCGTTCATCTCCAGCTTGTCTCATTTGTGCAGCCATCAGCGACAGCTGCTGTGCCAAGCGATCTGTAGTAATATCCTCAATACTATTTCCGTTTACATTCCCGATTGGCAACTTACGTTCAGACTTATGTACTTCTACATGCGGTTCCTGCTCTTTATGCTGCATTAACCTGATCCCCCATTACACGTAAATAAAAAAAGAAGAAACCGAACACGTCGGCTTCCTCTTTTTGCCTATGCATTCGGTTTCTAGTGTACCATATTTTGCTCTGTCGGAATAATAATTTCAAACTGCTTGCCATGCTGCAAAATCGTAATGTTGTGCTCTTTTACGCGCATCACTACAACGTCCAACTTTTGGCGCATACGTTCTACGTACTGATCTGGCACTTCGCCAGCAGCATATACCGTAATACCGTCTACTTCAATTTCTTCATCATCTTGCAAAGGGGTATTCATTACCTTTTCATAAATATCAGAAAACTGTTCAAAATTGTCTGTATACACGGAAATACATTTCAACACAACCGACTCCTATCATAAGTGCGCAGTATGTAATCATTTGTCGCACATGGTTTACTGTACATTTTTTCTTTTTTTAGGCATTTTCATACGTATTTTACCCTCTTTACAATCTTCAAGCAGTGGACAAGTTTCGCAGCGGGGTGACTGCGCCTTGCAATGGTAGCGTCCGAAAAAAATAAGTCGATGATGCGTGATCGTCCACTCATCTCGAGGAATCTTGCGCGTAAGCTTCTTCTCGACTTCCAGTACGCTGTCGTTCTCGTCAACAAGCTTCAATCGTTTGGACACGCGCTCGACATGAGTATCCACAGCCATTGCCGGAACATCAAAAGCGTTAGACATGACGACGTTAGCGGTCTTGCGTCCCACTCCTGGCAGTTCGGTCAACTGTTCATGCTTGCGCGGTACTTCACCATTGTATCGCTCCAATAGGATGAGACACAACTTCTGAATATTGTTAGCTTTGTTGCGGAACAAACCTATTCGCCGGATATCTTGCTCCAACTCTTCCAACGGAACAGCCAAGTAATCTTCAGGACGTTTATATTTTTGAAACAGTGTCGCTGTTACCTTGTTCACGGTTTCATCCGTGCATTGAGCTGACAGCAAGACGGCGATGGTCAATTCGAACGGATTAGCATGGTTCAGCTCGCAATGTGCGTCGGGGAACATGTCAGCAATCGTATCTAAAATCCGACGAACACGTACGCTCGTAGCCATAAAGCAATCCTCCCTGGTAATACTTTCTAATCTCGTAAAATAAACCGTCTCACCCACAGGATGAGACGGTCGTATCCATGCCTATAACGTTAAGACACTTTCTCAATCTCCACTACTTGGTCCTTAATAACATACAATACGATATCTGAGTTGTCTTGTAAAGAGCTCACATTTATCTTCTGGCCTTTTTGATGCACATAAGCGTTAGGATGAAGCTTAAAAATAAAGCTTGTATCGGCCATTGAGCGTTTAACGTAAACTTCATTTGTCCGCGAATCATGCTTCCAGAACGTGCGTTTTAATTCCTTAACATGACGAATAATCGTCTTGTCATAAATGTCTTTACGTACTTCGACACGGTCACCGACTTTAATCGCATTCAAATTCGTTGTAGAGGAATTGTCTACGAGAATTTGCGTACCGGTGCCTACTTGGTAGATCGACATTTGCCCTGCACTGTCTTTGACCATCATAACACCTTTGCTCGTATCAAGCGAGTCAATCGTGCCGTATACGACCGAAGAGCGGCTCATTTCAACGACCGTTCTGCCGTCCATCACAACGTTATAATACTCATTAGGTCGTACGTCAGACAATTTCACTAGTTCTCTAGCCATGTTCTTCACTGGTGCCGTGCCAACGTAGAACTCCTCAATCGTGTTGCTATTTGTGCGGAAGCGCACACGGCCATTATTCGTATCCACAGATTCGACCTCAAATTGCTCGTTCGTGCGTACGGAAACAGCACGTACCGTCTTCTGATCATCTTCAAAATGAACCGTAATATGTTGCCCGTTGCTAATGTCCGCCAATTTCGCATTCGTTTTGCCATAAATTTCAACGTAAGACAAATCTTTGCGCATTGGTATCGTAACCGTTTGTCCGTTCACCAACTTCAGCGTCAACGTATTCGCAGCTGCACTTGTATACATAAACGTACCCTCTGTTTTATGTACGAATTGAACCGCAATTGCGTTGCTGCCAGAATATTGTATATTCGCTTTGCGTTTTTCATTGAGCATAGAAGCCAACTCATCGATATTTAGCTTCGAACCGTTATTCTCGATTCTAGTCGCGCCGTTAATCACAAATACACGCGGCAACTGCTTATCGACTTCAACCGTAAGGTATCCTCTTTGCTTGTCGAAGCTAACAACTTGAACACCTAACAACATTTCGACTTTGCGGTTCACTAGTTTAATACGAGTAACCTGATTTTCACTATTGAGCGTCAACTCGACGCGGTCACCGTTTTCTCCAGCGACCAACTCGTCGAACGAAGGGTTGTTCATTCCTTCTAACACAATCTCAAAGTTATGAGCCAACATTTTCGTTTCCAAATTGTTATTGTCCTGTTTAACCGTGATGCTCGTTCTGTTCGCACCTTTATCAAAAAGCACGCCCGAAATCATCATCTCGGAAACGGAAGTCAACTCAATATTCGTTACGATGCTATTTTTAACGGTATAGTTAATAACACTGTTGAGCTTTAAGTCTTTTAGACCGTTCGCCATCAGCTTATTTTGGTAACGAATAACCGCATCTTCAGCGACCGTGAACGTCTCTTTAGCGCCACTTTCCGGCTGAATCGTTACTTTGCGGTTTGGCGTATCAATTTCCGTTAGAGTCCCTTTTGTTGACTTATTGACAGGACCTGATTTCACCTGCAACTCAATCACTTTGCGCTCTTGTGAGAACGTTTCACGCTTAATCACAATCGTGCTTTCAGGCGTGATTTGGGAAGCGCTAATCACATTGCCGCCTGCATCCTTAATAACCGTGTCCTTGTTGAACACGAGTTGCTCCAAATCTTCGCGACCTGGGTGTTTCAAGTATATTTTGCTCTCCGAAGGCGCGACATATTTGACCGATGACTCCGATACATCGACTTTCGGCTCGGCATCTACTAATTCAACATAGGTTGCAACGCTGTTTCTACCAATAATGCGCACTTTCATGTACAAGCCCAAATCTTTCAGTACGATTTGCTTGTCCCCATCCGTGCGGTAGATCATCGTATTTTTGTCATGACGATACGTTTCTGTCTGACCGTCTTCACCATATAAACGCAGCTCTTGATCGGATAGCGCCATCACATATCCGTATCGTTCAGCGGCGTGCTTGACAGTTGTGACCGATTCCCCACGGCTGAAAAATGTCGCCATTTGCGCGCGCGTCACTTCTTTGAGCGGTTCAAATTTATTACCAGCCATACCCGTAGCAAGCTTGAGGTCAACGGCTGCATTTACATAGCCACGAGCCGAAGCGCTAATTTTGCTGTTATCTGCAAAAGTCGTTTGTTTCGTCATGCTCTTCAACGCATCGTCTTGCTTTTTCACAGCACGGACGAGAATTTTAGTTACCCATTCACGTGATGCCTTTTGATCGCCCCACGGCTTCTTAGGATCAGGCTTGAGAAGTTCCTCTTCCTTCGTGAGCAACCCTTCCTTAAAGGCAAGTACGATATACGGCTTAAAATAATTCCCTACTTTAAAATCTTTCGGTAAAGAGGCATTATCGCCTGTCTGCAGCTCGCCTTCCAATCCCATAAAGCGGATTGCCATCGTCACAGCTTCTTGCTGCGTGACAGGATCGTTAGGACGAAATTTACCATTGTTTCCTTGCAAGATACCAAGTGCAGCCAATTTATGTATATGCTTCTCTGCCCAGAAGCCAAGCTTCACATCATTAAATACCGGGCTCACACCAGATGTTGATGTTGTGGTTGATGTTGTTGTGGTCTTCGTCGATTGTGTCTTCGTGCCGCTGACCTTGGACGGCTCGGCTGCGAACACTGTCGGGGCTGTACCGATCGTTAGCGAGACTGCTAACAGAGCACTACCCCATTTCTGTACTGAACGTGTTCGCTTAGGTTGGTTTAATTGCATATTGCATCTCCTTCCAGAAATTTTCCGTTAAGAGGGTATAATTCGACAAGTACAGGAATGATTCCTGCCTTGTTTATGAAAAATATTGTGAGACTTCCATAGAAAGCGTCAAATCATGGAGCCTCGAACACGAAAACGCCCCTTGCCAACTGGAAAGTCGACAAAAGGCGCTCCAACATTTACTAATCATTTTTATTCACAGTTTTTTCGATTTAATGGTAGGAATTACACTTTGTCTCATTTTTTCACAACAGACCACAATGCCGGTACCACAGTCGGCTCCCAGCCTGAGAGCGAAGTGTGTCCAATTACACAAGTAAAGAGCGCGTTCTCAAATGCAACTATATCACCAACTTGATACGTTTGCTGAGGCTGCCATACTTTCGTTGGTGCAGTTGGAGCTGGTGTAAGCTGCACTTGCAAAGCCTGACTGAGCGGTGACACATTGCCTGCCTTGTCCACGGTTTGTACTGTAAATGTGTACGGAATAGACGGCTGCAACCCTGTTACCGTGAAGGAAGCCGTTACACTTGATCCAACAAGTGTTGCACCATTAAAAATGTTATAGCGAATCCCCTGAACGGTGCCATTCCCGTCCGAGCTATTCGGATTATTCGCTTCATTAAATACATTCGTATCCGACCAACCCAACGTCACGCTGTCATACGTTTGCGCTGTGACGCTTAGCTGCTCAGGTGCTTTTAAAGAAACAGGAAGAGACTCAGCCCCCAATGTGCTGCTTGTGATGTTAGCCCCTTGCCCAGACACGACGAGCGCAAATGGCTGTGTTTGCTGCGGCACATTGTACGCTTTAACGGTTACTTGGTACACTCCCGTTTGTACGTTGTTCAAATAGACATTTTCCACATTATTAATTCGATCATATACCGCGCAAGTACTGCTAGCCGTATTGGCTGCGAAGCAATTTCCTTTAAAACGCTCCCCGTTTGGCGCAACCACTTCTACGTCTAAGTCATTGACAAGCAATTTGGTAGCTTGGACAGCACCTTGATAGTCATTCCAAACGGTAGAAATTTTAAGCGGTTGACCGCTCTTTGCTTGAACGGAAAAAGTTACAGCATCTCCCGTTTTCAAGCCTGTACCATAGTCAGCGAAATCTACTGTTCTACCATTAGTAGGAAAGAGAGAGTGTTCGAGATCGACTTTACCCCAGCCCGTCTCTCTACTCATCCAACCGTAACCGACATCCTGTGCGCCGTTAATTAATGTTGCTTTAATGAGCGCCGCTGACGGCGTTACTTGCTTCTGCTCGATAAAATGCTGGCGCACGATTGCCGCCGCTCCTGCTACAGCTGGTGTAGCCATTGACGTTCCCGACATCGTTGTATAGTTCGCATTGTCCGCATACGGCCGTGTGCTCGAAACGGAGGAGCGCGCAGAAATAATTGAAGATCCGGTTGCGACTACATCTGGCTTGATACGCCCATCTATCGCAAATCCTCTACCGGAAGTAGACGCGATTTGGTTAGGTGTACTTTTTAATAGATTCCCGACTGTAATCGTATTTTTCGCATTGCCAGGTGCGGAAATCGTATTGCTTCTGCTGCCATCATTGCCTGCGGCAAACAAGACTGCGAAATCTTTGTTCGCAAATGTGTACTCATCTACACGATTCGAATTCGCATTGTATGAGTAATTAAAGCGTGAGCCCCATGAATTCGTATGAATGCTGGCCCCTAGCGACTTCGCTGTACCGAACAAATTACGGACATCTCCAGCGCAAATGCTTGTCCCGCCGCAACCGATCGCTTGAAACACCATTTTCGCGCCAGGAGCAACGCCTTTGTACTGTCCGTTCGACATCTTGCCTGTTCCGAGCACTGTGCCAGCTACATGTGTCCCGTGACCATTCAAATCGTGCCATGTACCTGTTGGATTAGCGACTGGCGTAGCATGCAATTGACCTTCAAAATCTTGATGCAGCGTAGTTAAATCACCAGAATCTAGACCGCTGTCTGCAACAGCAACCACTTGCCCTTTTCCATCAAAGCCTTTGCTCCATGCCCCATTAGGTGAAGAAGCCTTGACTTGTGCAGATACAAAATCATTAAACAGTTCATCTTGCGCCTTTGGTTCAATATATGTAACGTCTGGATGTTGGAGTAATGCAGGGATGATTGCTTCTTCAAAAGAGGCTTCTATCGCGCCTTCATACACTTGCAGTGAGGTTACGTTCTGTGCATGCAGCCACGCTGTGACATTTGATTCTTTTCCTTTAAAAATGGAAATAATATAAATACGGTTAGGGTCGGCTCCGTGTGGATCTTCACCTACACCTGTAGATAACAGCGAGCCGCCTTTCCATTCTGCCTGATAAGGAGTTACGTTATAAATGAGGTTATTCGATGCTAGTAGATTCGCCTGCTGCGGTGAAATCGTAACCAAGTAAGCGAAGTCAGGCAAATATTCACCAATAACTGCCCCATGGTCAATTAACACCTGTTTAGAGCTTTCAGAAATGACGTCTTTAAATTGAACGACGTACAATTTAGGCTGCTCACTTGCCTCACCTTCGGAAAAGCTCTCGCCCCATAGGCCATCTTGTAAATTAATACTGCCCGATTTCAAATGTAGCAATCGCTCCGGTGACGCTTGCGGCTGCTGGGAGCCGGCTTGTGCAGATACGACTGGCGACAATAAGCTTAACGCCATTACGAGTGATAGAACAAAAGAAAGTTTACTTTTCATCATGATCCTCCTCATTATTATTCAACTTGTGTCGACCCGTTGTTCCTTTTACTAATGTTTCACCTCGCATCACTCTCGTATTTTGATAACGATAACATTTACATGTTTTCCTTTCGCTGCACACAAAGTTTCTATGTGAAACATATGAATGTATGAACCAATAATAAAATAATTACTTCAGCGTTTCAATAATTTTTTTCAATAATTTCCTATTCATCGTTTATTCATTTGCCATAAGATGCTAGATTTAACGTTTAACATGATCATTTCACGGTGTAACAGTACTTTTGAATCAAGATAAATCTCATATACGTAGGTATCATTTATGAGATACAATGTAGTAAGCTGCATAAAAATGAGGTGATTAACATAAAGGATACGAATTCAATAGCTGTCATTTCTGATATACATAGTAACAGCTATGCGTTGGAAGCCGTCCTGCGTCACATTGATGCGCGCGGGATTAAGACGATTGTAAATTTAGGAGATTCGTTGTTTGGTCCTATCAATCCCCTCCAAACAGCACAATTGCTCATCGATCGATCAGATATGATTCACATAATGGGCAATTGTGACCGCTACTTACTTCAGGATCAGATGGAATCCGCAACTTTTCAATATGTAAAATCGCTGCTTACTCCACAAATCGAACATTGGCTTCGATCTTTTAAAAAGACGTACATATTTGAAGATATCTTATTTTGTCATGGGACACCTTTTGCAGATGATGTATATTTGCTAGAGGAAGTGACACCGTTTGGTGTAATTGAGAAGAGTTCTTCTGCCCTTACGTCCGAGCTGGCTCCAATTACCCAATCTCTCATTTTTTGTGGACACACTCATTTGCAAAAATCAGTATGGCTGCCGGACGGAAAATGGATCGTTAATCCTGGAAGTGTCGGCCTTCCAGCCTATTATGAGGATATACCTTATCCTCACGCTATGGAGTCTATGACTCCTCACGCCAAATACTTGACTGTAAGTCGACATGAGCATTCATGGCGTATTGAACATATTTCACTTCCATACGATTATGAGCAAGCCGCTCATATTGCAGCGCAACATGGACGTCACGATTATAGTCATGCCATTCAACATGGCAAAGCCCTAGTTAGCTAGTGATACAAAGCAAAAGGCTGATTGCCGCGCATTTCCCCAATCGATTATTCATTCGCGCTGCGCAATCAGCCTTCGTCCATTATGTTATTTCGTGTACACTTACAAATCTTGAATGTCTTCGATTGGAACGTTGACCGGAATTACCGCTCCTTTATCGCGGTCGATCCGATATTGCTGCACCTCTTTCGATTGAACAGCTTGTACAATTTTCGCGAAATCTTGATTATCTTTATCCTTCGTACGTGCAGCGATAACATTAATGTAAGGTTTGGCTGCTACATCGTTCGGATCTTCTTTGTAAAGCGGATCTTTTGCCGGGTCCAGCTTCGCTTGGACCGCAATACCATTGTTAATAACTGCTGCTGCCGCATCGTCTAACGTACGTGCAGTATGACCAGCCGTCACAGGCTCAATAATGAGATTTTTCGGATTTTCAGCAATTTGCTCAATGCCGCCCCGCGGATCATAATTAGGCTTCAACTTAATTAAGTTAGCGGATTGAAGCAGCTTTAAGGCACGAATCGAATTCGTAACGTCGTTCGGAATCGTAATCGTTGCACCATCTGGAATTTCGCTGAGCTGCTTATGTTTTTTCGAATATACACCCATCGGGGCAATCGCGGTCGATCCGATAGCGACAATATCAAGCTGATGATCACGCTTAAATTGATTCATATACGTAATCGTCTGAAACACATTCAAATCAATTTCGCCATCATGCAGCGCTTTGTTCGGTTGGACATAATCGTTGAACTTGATAAGCTCTACTTTAATGTTGTCAGCATCCAGCTTTTTTTGCACAATTGTCCACAAATCAATTTCGTCCCCGTTAACTCCGACCTTCACAACTCGCTGGTCGCTGCTCGCTTTACTTCCACAACCTGTTACCACACTTAGCAAAAATAGTGCTGCAAATACTGCCGCAAAAATAGTACGTTTCTTCATCCTCTTCTCCTCCTAATTGTACGTGATAATGCGTTGCCTGCGCTTTGGATCAACTGGACAAGCACAACGAGCAGGACAACCGTAACTACAATGACTTCCGTTTCAAACCGTTGATACCCATACGTGATCGCTAAATCACCGATGCCTCCTGCGCCGACCGCACCGGCGGCCGCACTTGCACCGATCAGACCGATCGTCGCTGTCGTAAACGCTAATATTAATGACGGGACCGCTTCAGGAATCATGAAGCGCCACACGATTTGCACTTTTGTCGCCCCCATCGCATGGGCAGATTCGATAACACCCTTGTCCACTTCCAATAGAGCAGCTTCGATTAAGCGAGCTAAATAGGGACCCGTGTATATAGACAGTGGCACAATTGCTGCCGCTACGCCGATCGACGTTCCGGTAAGCAACCGAGTCAATGGGATGATCGCAACAAGTAAAATAATAAACGGCACCGAACGCGCAATATTGATCACAATATTGAGCACATGAAACACGAAATAGTTCGCCCAAATCCCACCAGGCCGCGATATGACTAAAATAATGCCGAGCGGCAAGCCGATTAACGAGCCAAACAAAAGCGATCCAAGTACGGTATAGAACGTTTCTTCACAAGCCTGCCAAAATTGCGGCAATATAAGCTCCCAACTCAAATTCATACGGCTACCTCCTTAATCTCTACGCCTTCACGCTCAATAAACGCTAACGTTTTGTCGCGCTCACTCGCCGCACCCTCTAAAGCAACAATGAGATTGCCGTACGGTTGCGATTGTAGTTCAATGATCGAGCCGTATAAAATGTTTAAGCGTATATCAAATTGTCTAGATACTTCGCTCAGTAATGGCTTGGCTGTTTTGTCTCCCCTAAAAATAAAGCGGTATAACTTTTGGTTCAACAAATGTTTGCTGTATGACGCTGGATAATCGTGCTGAAGCACCGTATTAACGAAATTTTTCGTCACCGCATGCTCCGCATTTGTAAATACTTCATACACAGATCCTTGCTCAACAATCATGCCATCTTCCATTACGGCAACCTTGCTACACAAATCTCGGATCACACTCATCTCGTGTGTAATGAGAACAATCGTAATACCATACTTGCGATTAATTCGCTTAAGCAGCTCCAAAATCGTCGCTGTCGTTTCAGGATCAAGTGACGATGTTGCTTCGTCACACAACAGAATGTCAGGATCGGTAACAAGCGCTCGCGCAATCCCTACCCGCTGTTTTTGCCCACCGGACAATTGCCCTGGATATACATCCTCTTTACCGGTCAAACCAACAAAATCAAGAATCTCTTTCACTTTCGCTTGGACTTGTTGCTTAGACTGTCCATCCAAATAAAGTGGCATTGCGACATTGTCATATACGGTTTTGGCCGATAGTAGATTAAAGTGCTGAAAAATCATACCAATCTTTTTACGACATTGCCTCAACTCCTTCTCATTTAAAGTAGCAATATCCACTTTGTTAATGAGTACAGCGCCTTCTGTCGGCACTTCTAGCTTGTTAATACAACGCAGCAACGTACTTTTACCCGCTCCTGAGAAGCCAATAATACCAAAAATGTCTCCTCTCTCGATGTGCAACTGAATATCTTTCAGTGCATGTGTAACTGTTGCTCCGGTAAACACTTTTGAAACTTGCTTAATCTCAATCAACGGGCATCCCTCCGAAAAAAAATAGAGCTCTTTTCGCCTAGACGAAAAGAGCTCCTTGACATCATGTTGCATAACATCCATAACATCAGTTCAGCACTTATCTGTCAGGCATTCACCTGCTGGAATTGGCACAGTTCTATAAAAAACATATAGAACCGCTGCCGAGGTATCGTAGGGCCAGTCCCTCCACCTCTCTAGATAAGAAACATTGATATTAAATTATAGTATTATAATAGGAATTGTATGCTTTGATGTCAATCTTTTTTTTCAGACACGTTTTTTGAACATTATTTTTGCGTCCAGAGAGCAGGCACTGCTACTGGGTTCCCACCGTTTGCAGACGTGTGTGCTTGCAGAGCTTGATAGGTCTTATTCTCAAATGAAACGATATCATTCACGTTATAAGCTTTATCCGCTTGCCATGCCGGAACAGCTGGCTGTGCAGTGACTTTCACCGTCAAAGCAGTGCTTCCTGGGGAAACATTCTGCGTGGCGTCTTTCACTTTGACCGTAAAATTGTACGATTGCTCAGCTTGTAAGCCATTCACTTTGAACGTTTTGGTTGTTGATGTTCCAGCTAATACGTTGCCGTTGTAAATGTCATACGAAGTTACAACTTTATTCGTATTAGGATCATTCCAAGTCAACGTAACCGAACCGTATGTTTGCTCTGTTACCGATAAGTTAGTCGGTGCCAACAACGCAGCTACCGGCTCTTCGTTTGCACTTGCTGTTAATGCAGCATTACTGCCCGTTACAACGAGTGCAAATGGCTGTGTCAAGCGTGGTACGTTGTACGCTTTCACTTTGATTGTGTACGTACCTGCACCAGCAGTGTTGAAATACACGTTCTCAACATTGTTTGCTCTGTCAAATGAAGCACACGTTGTGGCTGCTGTGTTGCTGGCAAAGCAGTTGCCTTTGAACACTTGACCAGTTGGGGACGTTACTTCCAAGTCCAAGTCATTGACTAACGCTTTAGAAGTTGACACAGCAGCTTGATAATCGGTCCATACTGTGGAAATTTTGAGTGGTTGACCGCTTCCAACCGTAACTTTGTACGTTTTTACCTCTCCTGTACGGAGACCCGCAGTCTGATCAACGTGTTGAGCTTGAAGTCCGTTTTCAGGATACAGCGACGATTGAAGATTTACACGTCCCCAACCTGTTTCACGGCTGCCCCAACCGTAGCCGATATCTTTAGCGCCATTGATTAATGTCGCTTTTACTAATGCAGCGGATGGTTCGATGCGTTTAACGGAATTGAAATATTCACGAACGATTGCGGTTGCACCTGCTACAGCTGGTGTAGCCATTGAAGTTCCGGATAAGGTTGCGTAAAACTCGTTAGGATTGCCGACTAAGGAGGAGATTGAGGATCTAGGTGAGACGATGGATGTACCTGTAACGACTACGTCGGGCTTAACACGTCCATCGAACGTAAAGCCGCGGCTGGAGTATGAAGCGACTTGATTCGGGTTCGTTTTAGCCAAACTTCCGACAGTAATTGAATTTTTCGCTGTACCTGGAGTAGCTACCGAGTTATTGCCCCAGCTGCCTGAATTACCAGCAGCGAACAAAATATTGAAGTTCTTGTTGCTAAATGCATATTCATCGACTTTGGCAGCGTTGCTGTTATACGAGTTAGAAGAAGCTCCCCATGAGTTGGTGTGGATTTTGGCGCCTAGTGCTGCTGTATCACCGAATAGTGTAAGCATGTCTCCAGGGCAGATACTGTTGCCACCGCAGCTGATTGCTTGGGCTACCAACTTTGCACCAGGTGCAACTCCTTTATATTTCCCATTCGATTCTGCACCGTTACCGAGTACTGTCCCTGCAACGTGCGTACCATGACCATTTGGATCTGACCAGTCGCCTGGAGTTCCTCTGTCAAGCGGGGTTGCGTGAAGCTGACCTTCAAAATCTCTATGCAGAGCTGTTTCATCACCTGAATCAAGTCCGCTGTCACCCACACCAACCACTTGCCCTTTGCCTGTTAGTCCGCGGGCCCATACGCCTGTCGGTCCAGAGGCTCCTACTTGGTTGGCAACAAAATCGTTTGATGTCGTATATTGAAGTTTTGGTTCGATGTAAGTTACATCTTCATTTTGGAGTAGGGTTTGGATTTGTTCGGAAGTGAGTTTGGCTTCAACGATGCTGTCGTACACTTTCACATCGTGAGATGATTGGCTCTTAATGAACGAAGCGACTTTGGACTCGCTTCCTTTGAATGTGGAGATGACATATTCGTCAGGGATGATACTATCAGTTGTGGAGAATGTTCCTTCTTTCCATGCTGGTTGGAATCGAGTTACGCTGTGGATGAGGTCGTTCGTAGCGAGTTGACTGGCTTGCTTACCATTAATGCGCACTAGATAGGCGAAGTCGGGTAAATAATCGCCAATCTCGGCACCGCTAGTGAGTAGGAGCTCCTTGGACTTCTCGGTGATGACGTCTTTGAATTGAACAACATACAATTTCGATTCATCTGATTGGTCACCGTTGAAGAACTCGTTCGAAGGGTTGGATTGTAAATCCACATGTCCTGACTTTAAGTAGAGTTTCGGTGCGAGCGGTTGCTCTTGGGCGGCGAACCCGGTTGGTAAAAATGCTGGTGAGAATAGAGTTACGGTTAGTGCGACTGATAATCCAATGGCAAGCTTACGTTTCATTCTGAATCCTCCTTTTAAATTGGTACTTAGTTGGAGAGCATTGCAGTGTATCAACGAAGTCTTGTAATTGTTCCTCCTTTCCAGCCTCCCCATGTTTTGGGCGGTAGGCTTAACAGAATAATAACGCGTGATTTTATAAATTACAATAGCTTTTGTCAAATTTGTTACAATGAAAGGGATGTATTTTTTCAGAAAATTTGAATATATGATGTCTTTGCCACAATTTCGTCACATTATAGACACAAAAAATGAGGAATCCGTAGATTCCTCATTCTCTTCACGCAATATGGATGACTCACATTAAGAACATTTTGTATGTCACTTGATGAGTTCGAGATTAGTTCGAGATTAGTTCGAGCGCTTGATCGGATGATCCAGCGTCACATGTCCCATTAAGCTTTCAGTCGCTTTTCCATCGATCAAAATATCAATTGCTTGCACTTCATCGAATTGGAATATCGTCTTCGTCATCGCGTCCAATGCAAGCTGCTCACCACCAGAACCCAAGTTAGCTTGTTGCGGAATGTGCACATCAAGCGTCAACGTACCGTCTTTCATGACGATAGACTTGAACTGAACATTTTCCCACAACGCAATCGTATCTGCTTGGTCGGTTTGTTTCAACGCTTCTGCAGCTGCTTTATATTTCTCTTCCTCATTCGTAAATGAGATCGTCTTATTGTACGATTTGAGCTCCATAAGTTGGTCATCAGTCACGTACACCTGAATAGACTTTTCTTGCTTGTTCGCTTGTTTAGGCGGTTCCGACTTATGGCCTGGCTGTTCCGTCTGAGAATTGCCTTCGGTGGTCGGCTGACCGCTATTATTCGGCGTTGTCTCTTTGCCTATACATGCTGTCATTAGGGAGACGGCAAGTAGAACAACTGCTACGCCCCACCATTTTTGTTTAGTCATTTGGCATCGACCTCCTCTACACCGTACATAACGTAGCTACCTGACTAGAAGTTTCAACGTTTTATATCATTATAGTTTAAGATAGTCCTAAATATGCTTTAATCCCTTTAACGACATTTTCTGCAACGCGCTGCTGGAATGACTCACTGAACAGCTGCGCCTCATCGCCAGAGTTAGTTAGATAGCCAACCTCCAATAATACAGCAGGCATCTTCGTTTCTCTGACAACATGGAAATTGCCTGTTCTTACTTTTCTATCATTGAGCTGTGTACCTTGGACGAGATGTTTATGCAAAACTTCTGCCAACTTCTTGCTATCTTCGCGCCAATAGTACGTTTCCGTTCCACCTACAGTCGGCCTATTATCGATGCTGTTAGCATGAACGGAGACAAACAAGTCGGCTCCTAAATTGTTAGCCTGTGCAGCACGTTCTTTGAGTGCACGGAACGTATCATCTTCACGTGTCATAACCACATGGAAACGGCTGTCTTTGCGCAGCAATTCTGCAACTTTCAAGGAAAGTCCCAAGTTAAAATCTTTCTCATAGCGCTTGCGGACGCTTACTGCCCCCGAATCGTGCCCACCATGACCCGCATCAATCACGATAGCGTATTTGCCTTTTGGCTTCGTCGGTTTGACAGGATCTGTCGTCCCGCTCGAATTTGGCGTAAAGGCAATGGATAAAAGACCTTGCTCATTGTAAGTAATTTTGTTCGCAAGTGCATGATTCGCATCAATCACAAAACGTACCGTATTCGGTTGGTCGCTAAACTGAGCAAAGCGAATACGCTGTACATCAGGATACTCTGTTACGACTAGTTCCCCTTGCCCGTCAGCGTTAAAGCTGTATTTTTCAAAGAAGGAATTAGAAAATACGCTGTACGGCAAGTCAATGACAACACGATCAGGCGAAGTCATCGTTGAAATAATTGGCGTCACATTGCGATCCATAGCGATATGTAATTCATTGTCAAAAAAAGATACATCATTGATTAACGCATCCGGCGTGGATGGCGTTTCCCCTGATCCATTTGACGAGTTGTTGCCGTTGTTGCTGTTGTTACCATTATTTCCGTTACTGCCTGTATTGCCCGAGTTACCGCCTTCATTCGGTGTCGGCGGCGTTACTGGATCTACTCCTTGTTTTTCAGTAAACAAGTATACCGATTTCGTATCATTGTCCCAAGAAACTTCCATTCCCGTGCTCTCCCCGACAAAGCGCAGCGGCACTAGGACCGAAGATCCACTTAATACCGGAGGCGTCGTGAGTTGAACATCTTTACCATTTACTTGTGCAGTCTTCTTGTTGACGGTCAAGCTCATTTGTTGCTGATCACCATTTATGGCAACCGTTCGCGCCTTTGCATCCCATCCTACCTTGAATCCTAGCTCTTCCGAAACGACGCGAATCGGAATCATGACGGAATTGTTCATCATCATAATTTTTTCCGGCAATTTCAGTGAACTGCCGTTCAGATACAAGCTCGGGTCAGTTGCAGCTTGTCCGATGTTAGGAAAAAGAAAACAAACAAACATCATTAACAACAAACTTCCATATAACCTTTTTTTCCTATTCTGCATCTTCACCTCTACATCCTTTCGTCATGTTCCGCTCATTCCTAATTGTCTATTAAGAACGGACGTATATTTAGACGAATCAAATAGACAAAAGTTGCGTCATTTCAACACTTTTAGGGAGAAAATAGGCATCCATATTTAACCTGTTTGATTCGATCTGCGGCCTCATTTTTCATTTCGCCGGAGGAAATGATCACGATATGCCTTTCTATGAAAGCTTTAGGTATCGTTGTCGCCCATCATTTCGGTATCTAATTCATATAACGGTCAACTGCAAGAAAAATTACATATCTACTCAAAAAAATGGTTAATAAAATTTTGATTGCGAAACGTATTAGCTTCGCATATACTGTAGTCAAGTTAATAGTAAACGGTTACAAGAGTCACGGAGATGACCGCTTCATAACTTTGCCCCGGCAAGGTTCTATGATGCTGGTCCATCTCCTTTTTTGCTTTGTAACGAGGAGGGTTTATCCGTTTATGGTCAGAACACAGCATTGACTTCGAGGCAATTCATGTTTCCATTCATTTTGTAAGCGTTATCAAATATACTAGAGGAGGAAGCTTTTGTGACACCATTTTGGGGAGAATTAATTGGAACGTTATTGTTAATTGTGTTAGGTGACGGCGTCGTAGCCGGCGTATTACTTCACAAATCGAAAGCCGAGAACAGCGGTTGGATCGTGATAACACTAGGTTGGGGCTTGGCTGTGGCAATAGCTGTGTATGCGGTTGGTGCCGTTAGTGGCGCACACTTAAATCCAGCCGTAACGTTGGCGCTCGCCACTACAGGCGCCTTCGCTTGGGATCAAGTGCCGCTATATATCGGCGCGCAAATTATAGGTGCATTCCTTGGAGCAGTACTTGTCTGGCTGCAATATTTGCCGCACTGGAAAGAAACGCAAGATCAAGGCTTGAAGCTAGCTGTCTTCGCTACCGGCCCTGCGATTCGCAGCACAGGAGCGAACTTACTTAGTGAAATTATCGGTACATTCGTGTTCGTATTTAGTATGCTAGCTATTGGTGGCAACCAGTTTGCGGCCGGATTAAATCCACTTATCGTCGGTTTTCTCGTCGTGAGCATCGGGTTATCTTTAGGGGGAACGACTGGATACGCGATCAATCCAGCACGTGATTTCGGGCCGCGTCTCGCCCATGCTTTGTTACCTATCGCTGGCAAGGGCTCGTCAGATTGGAGCTACGCATGGATCCCAATTGTCGGGCCTATCTTGGGCGGCGTGCTTGGTGGACTCGCTCATTCGTACTTTTTTTAAACGGACTGGCGCTCGACCATCATTAAGGTTGACTTCGTCCTTTGTGCACGGAATTTAAAGTTAATTGCCTTTCAAATAGTGGACACGATTGTCGTAGGGAGACACCGCTCCTCCTACTCGCAAACTTCCATTATGAATCTATATATCGTGTGCAGGACACATCATTACCCTAAATATGGATGATCCAACCTGATATTTCGGCTGATATCGGCCGGTTCAACTTCACGATGGATGTCCACCTTTGTATAGACATATTCTGTGTATTTGTCTACTATGGAAGAACATTTCCATGTGAAAATCGTTTAAAACGATGGATTCGGATTGTTTCATACGTTTAAATTCGTTAATCAGACATGCAAACTGTATAGCCATCATGGGGAGGTTATGAATATGGATAAAAAATATGTTCTCTCATTCGATCAAGGCACGACAAGCTCTCGAGCTATTTTATTTGACCAGGCAGGGCAAATCGTTAACGTTGCACAAAAGGAATTTACGCAAATATACCCTCGCCCAGGTTGGGTTGAGCATGACCCGATGGAAATTTGGGGCTCACAAAGTGGCGTTGCCCGTGAAGTATTGGAACGTGCAGGCGTCAGGCCACAAGAAATTGCAGCCATCGGCATTACAAACCAAAGGGAAACCGTTGTCGTTTGGGATAAGCAGACCGGAAGACCGATTCATAACGCAATCGTGTGGCAAGATCGCCGTACATCCGCTATCTGTGATGAATTAGTGGCCAATGGCTTGAAAGAAAAAATCCGCAACAAAACCGGGCTTGTTGTCGATGCTTACTTCTCTGGAACGAAAATAAAATGGCTGCTTGACCATGTAGAAGGAGCTCGGGAGCGTGCCGAGCGTGGTGAGCTATTATTTGGCACGATTGATACGTGGCTGATGTGGAATTTGACTCGTGGCAAGACGTTCGCCACCGATTACTCAAACGCTTCACGTACGATGCTTTATAACATTCATACGCTGGAGTGGGATACGGAACTATTGGAGTGGATGCAAATCCCCGCTTCCATGCTCCCTGAAGTGAAGCCTTCAAGCGGTATATTCGGCTATACCGACGAGCATACATTTGGCGGCGCTGAAATACCGATTTCCGGTGTGGCCGGCGACCAGCAAGCAGCCTTGTTTGGGCAAGCGTGTTTTGAGGCTGGGCAAGCGAAAAATACGTACGGCACAGGTTGCTTTATGCTTATGAATACAGGCGAGCGAGCAGTGACATCTGAAAGCGGCTTGTTAACGACGATCGCTTGGGGTATTGATGGCAAAGTTAACTATGCGCTTGAGGGCAGCATTTTTATAGCAGGTGCAGCGATTCAATGGCTGCGTGACGGTCTCAGACTGATTGATTCCGCCCCTGATTCGGAATATTATGCAACGAAAGTAAAAAGCTCCGACGGCGTGTACGTTGTTCCTGCCTTTGTTGGCTTGGGCGCACCGTATTGGGATATGTATGCACGCGGTGCCATTTTCGGGCTGACGCGCGGTACCAGCAAAGAGCATCTAGTGCGTGCAACGCTTGAGTCTTTAGCTTATCAGACGAAAGATGTGTTAAGCGCGATGGAAGCCGATTCCGGTATACACTTGCAGGCGCTACGTGTTGATGGCGGTGCTGTGGCGAATAACTTCCTTATGCAATTCCAAGCTGATATGCTTGGCGCTAATGTAGAACGGCCTAATGTTACCGAAACGACAGCATATGGCGCTGCATGTTTAGCGGGCTTAGCTGTGCAGTTCTGGAGTAAGGACGAAATGACAGCAGCTACGAACTTAGACCGGGCGTTTGCGCCTCAGATGGATGAAGCTGAACGAGGCAACTTGTATAAAGGCTGGAAGAAAGCTGTAAAGCGTACAATGGACTGGGAAAAAGAAGACGAAGAGGAACGTAAAGAGTTACAGCAAGAAATTGTAACACGCTCCTAATTCGCCTCACATTACAAGAACATAAATGCCCCTCATCGATTGGAACCGTGTAGTTCCTATGCGATGAGGGGTATGGTGATTATGACTATTTAGCTCTCCAGACGGAGCCGTCAGAATAGCGTACCGATGTAATCTTGGCATTTGCTTTTACTGTATTATCGTGTAAGAACATATCCCAAGTATATGAGGCAGAACTTCCAGTACCTAAATCTGCGTGCTGAGCTATCCCTTTAAAATAGCTTCTCTTATTAATCGAGTTACGAACGACTCTATCATATGAATCATACCCGATTAACGTGACCTCAAAAGCTACGATGTTTTTTTCAGTTACATTTTTCACGCTCACTTCAATTTCAGGCGTACCAATGGAGTTATACGAAACGTTCACATCTAACACCTTTAATGGGCGATATTTATTGTTCTTTAATTCTTCTTTTAAATTTTGCTTGTACTTTCCTCTTAATTTAACGAGCAGATCGTATTCCTTTTCCATCAAAAAAAGAGCATCTTTCAAATGCGACGGTGTTGAATAATAGGCTATATCTTTTTCAAAGTGCTCATTTTCAATCGTTTCATATCCTTCATTACCGTACTTCTCCAAGACAGTTCCTAAATACATACCATCTAATTCATATGGGAAACCTTCTTTTAATGCTATTTCCGCGGTTTTTGAATGATAGAGATAGTATAACGTCTCTCTAATTTGTGTTATTTTCCCGTCCTTCATAACCAAATGAATAAGCTCTACCTCTTGTAGATTCGAACCGCTTAAATTATAAATCTTATTATCGGTGAGAAATAAGTTCATCTTATTGTTATATGTATTATTTACAGCTAACTGAAGATTAATCTTGTTCCCCTTTTGACTCGATTGACCGAATACCGACAAATCACTAAATCGAATCACGTTTTTATTATCGATTTGATACGTTGTCACTTTACGATTTTCAATATAAACACCCATGTTCGTGTACGAAACACTCTGTTTAGTTGCAAGGGTTGGCTTAGCTGCGACTAAGGACGCTCTTTTAATCGGCTTACTCGTATTGCGCGACACACGAATGAGATTCGATCCTTTACTGTGTGTTACATCAAACCCGTACTGATTCAGATCACTGACCGAGATCCAAGAAGAGTTGCGAAAAGAGTATGAAGGAACTTGTACGCCATTAATCGATAACGTTGATTTCTGCTGCTGCAACTTCCCTATTGCAGCGCCTGGCTTCAGTTGCAAATCATACGCTGATGCCAATGCACCTTGTGACATGAACAAAAGCGCAATAAAACAGACGGTCATTGTCATTTTTCTAATCATCTCTCTATACCCCCAGAAAAAATCGTATCAAGCAGACTTCATTCTAGCATGAATAAAAATACGCTCGTAGAAAATGACTAGAATAAATGCATTTATTATCCAAAAATAAAAAAGTCCTCTCTCGTCACTTTCGATGACGATGAGAGAACCCCTTACCATGTGTCATATTCGTAATTACGTGTACGCTACTCGCTTCGCATGTACCTGTTCATACGCCGCAATGGCATCATCATGCTTAAGAGTCAATCCGATGTCGTCCAACCCTTGCAACAAAAATTGGCGGCGATGCTCATCCAAGTCGAACGAATATGCAAGTCCGTATGAATCGGTAATTGTCTTCTTCTCCAAGTCGATATGCAGCGCGTAGCCTTCATACTTAGCCGTGCGCTGGAACAGTTCTTCAACTTGTTCTTCTGACAATATGATAGGCAAGATGCCGTTTTTAAAGCAATTGTTATAAAAAATATCTGCATAAGACGGTGCGATTACAGCCTGATAACCATAATCAAGAATGGCCCATGGTGCATGTTCACGCGATGAACCGCAACCAAAGTTAGCACGAGAAATTAAGACGGACGCCCCTTTGTAACGTGGCTTGTTAGGTTCAAACGTCTCAATCTCGTTGCCTTGCTCATCAAAGCGCCATTCATAGAACAAAAATTGACCAAACCCGCTTCTTTCAATTCGTTTTAAAAATTGTTTCGGTATAATAGCATCGGTATCTACGTTCACGCGATCTACTGGCGCGACAATTCCCGTTAAAGTCGTAAATGGCTGCATCGTCCGTTCCTCCCCTTCTAATTCAGTACTTCCGTACGAATTTCCCAATTGCGCACATCGACGAAATGACCCTTAATCGCTGCCGCTACTGCCATGGCAGGCGATACCAAGTGCGTGCGTCCGCCTCGGCCTTGACGGCCTTCGAAGTTGC
Organism: Paenibacillus sp. 481; assembly: GCF_021223605.1. NCBI lineage: Bacteria > Bacillati > Bacillota > Bacilli > Caryophanales > Paenibacillaceae > Paenibacillus > Paenibacillus sp. 481. Next base: position 4,699,031 of record NZ_CP075175.1, on the reverse strand, counting down.
GGTTCGACGTTGATGCACAACGCTGCCCTGGCTGAAGCACATCTGGATTCATCGCCAAGCACATACTGCAACCCGCATCACGCCACTCAAAGCCAGCGTCGATAAACACTTGATCCAAGCCTTCTTGTTCGGCTTGAATTTTTACACGACCTGAGCCAGGCACGACGATAGCCGTCACACTGTCTTTGACTTTATAGCCTCTAGCTACTTCAGCCGCAGCTCGCAAATCTTCAATCCGGCCGTTCGTACACGAGCCGATAAATACATAATCGATGGCAATGTCCGTAATCGGAGTGCCTGGTGTTAAACCCATATATTCAAGCGCTTTTTCAGACGCTTTGCGTTCATTTTCCGTTGTAAAATCTGCGGGATTAGGCACCGTCGCTGTTACATCTGTACCCATACCAGGACTCGTTCCCCACGTCACTTGGGGGATCAAACTGTCTACATCAAACAGCTCGACACGATCATAAGTCGCGCCCTCATCCGTCGTAAGCTGCTCCCACGCTCTAACAGCTTCCTCGAACAATTCACCTTGCGGAACGTATTGACGTCCGCGCAAATAGTTGAACGTCGTCTCGTCGGGAGCGATAAGACCAGCACGCGCACCGCCCTCAATCGACATGTTGCACACGGTCATGCGCTCTTCCATCGAAAGACTGCGGATCGATTCACCTGTATACTCAATAACGTAGCCCGTCGCAAAGTCTGTACCGTATTTTGCAATCAGTCCCAAGATCATATCTTTTGCCGTTACGCCTGGCTTACGTTGCCCGACAAACCTAATTTCCATCGTTTTTGGCTTCGCCTGCTGCAAACATTGCGTCGCCATCACGTGCTCAACCTCGCTCGTACCGATACCGAATGCGAGTGCGCCGAATGCGCCGTGCGTGGACGTATGGCTGTCACCGCACACAATCGTTTTCCCTGGGTGCGTCAAGCCAAGCTCTGGCCCCATGACGTGGACAACCCCTTGATCCAAGCTGTTCAAGTCATACAAGGTGACGCCGAAATCTGCACAGTTTTGAGATAATGTATCAATTTGCTGCTTCGAAATCGGGTCCGTAATATTGAATCGATCCTTCGTTGGCACGTTGTGATCCATCGTTGCAAACGTCAAATCAGGACGACGCACTTTGCGTCCACTCAGTCGCAAACCTTCAAATGCTTGCGGTGATGTTACCTCATGTACCAAATGAAGATCAATATACAAAATGCTAGGCTTACCTTCTTCGCTTACAATGACGTGCTGGTTCCAAATTTTTTCAAACATCGTCTTTTTCGCAGCCATTTTCCTCACCTCGTACGCGATTCCCGCGATCTCTTTTCTTTGTGATTCAATATAGCATTTCTTTCTTCATTGTTCCAAGATATAATATCTATAAAGACAATAGGATCTACCTATAAGAAAAGAGGAGTACGATGGAATTTCGCCAGCTGCAGTATGCCATTCAAATTGCCCAAGAGCGTAATTTTTCGCGTGCAGCTGAAAAATTGCACATTGCGCAGCCTTCTTTAAGCCAACAATTATCGAAACTGGAAAAAGAGATCGGCGTGCTACTGTTCCAGCGCACAACGAATTCGGTCGAATTGACCCACGCAGGCAGTGTTTTCGTAGAGCGTGCGCAAAAAATTGTCGACTCTATTGAGCAGTTAAAAAATGAAATGTCTGATATTAGCCAGACGAAAACAGGTAAAGTCGTTATTGGCACGATGCCGATTACCGGGTCCCACATTTTGCCGCACGTACTGCCGCAATTTCATAAGCGTTATCCCGAAATCGAGCTGGTGTTAAGTGAAGAGTCGACAACCGTCAATTTAGAAAAAATGACTGCACAAGGTAAAAATGACTTATGCCTCATCTCGCTACCGCTTGTCGAGCCCTCGCTTGCGTACGAGCCAGTTGTTGATGAAGAAATTGTGCTTGCTGTGCCACCAGAGCATCCGCTTGCAGCAGGAGTGGGCAATGGTCACACGCGTGCAACTGAAATATCCTTATCCGAGCTGCGGAATGAGCCATTTGTATTGTTGAAGCGCGGACAAGGATTCCGTCAGTTGACGATTGATTTATGTCGGGAAGCTGGATTTGAGCCGCGAGTCGTATTTGAAAGTAGCAATATCGAAACCGTGCAATCGCTCGTTGCCGCAGGCATGGGATTATCACTAGTGCCTTCATTTATTGCGTCAGCACCACGAACGGAATTTGTTCCTGCCTATATTCCGCTCGTCGGACGCCCTTCTCGCACGCTCGTCATTGCGTATCGTGATGGCAGATATATGTCACAAGCAGCGGAAGCGTTCAAGCAAACGTTTAAAGATGAGATTAGGAAGCAATTCGGGAATCGAGTAAAGTAATCTACGCAAAAGAACCTGCCTGTAAACCAGGCAGGTTCTTTGTTATTTGCTCGGACTCTTCCAGTCACCTTCGGACTCTTTCAGTCACTTTCAGACTCTTTCGGTCGCTTTCAGTCACTTTCGGTCACTTTGAGACATTCCTCGAGCACCCCTTGGGCACTCATTGATATAACGATTCTCGACGGTCAGCAAATACAGGGATTCGCGCACGCACTTCTTCCACAAGCGGTAGAGAGAGCTGTCCCGTCACAAACTCCGCCTCCTCCTGCCCTTCAGCCACCGTTTCACCCCATGGGTTTAAAATGACAGAGTGGCCAAAGAACGCCGTACTTGCACCATCATCACCTATACTCGTCCCCACCCGGTTGCACGCTACAACGTACATTTGATTTTCGATTGCTCTGGCTGTGAGCAATGTCCGCCAATGATGCAGACGCGGATGCGGCCATTGGGCTGGTACGAACAGTACTTGCGAACCTTGCAGCGCCAGTGTCCGAACAAGCTCCGGAAAACGTAAATCGTAACAAATGATAACTGCGCAAGGTACACCATCTAATGAGAAAGTGCCTAAGCTGTCTCCTGCTGTTAAATGTAAGTGTTCATTCATGAGTTTGAACAAATGGGTCTTACTATAGGTTGCAACGATTTCTCCGTTTCGGTTCGTGATGTACACCGTATTCGTTACATTTGCTTGTGATTGTACGTTGGATCGAACCGCGACTGATCCGCCAACAATGTTTACCTGATAGCGCTGTGACAGCTCGCTTAGCAACGCTTGCGTCCGCTGTCCATCAAGATCCGCCAGCTCATGAATACGTTCCAAGGCATAGCCCGTATTCCACATTTCTGGTAGTACAATGACGTCAGGACGCGTCGAACTGCGCTCCATCGCTTCACGAATCTGATGCTCTACTTGTGCAAAGTTATGCTCAGGATCACCGATTCGAACGTCCATCTGAATGACGCACACGTTCCACTCCTGATTCAACTGCTGCTGTGCTTGCTCCTCAATCACGTACACCCACACCTTCCTAAGTCTGAAATGATGGTAAAGATGGATAGCTTTACGTTTCATCATACCTTTTCATGGAATGGAGTCAAGATGGGTACAGTAAGGAAGATATATAATGAAGCGCCAACTGCGCGCAATCTATGCAGGTGAAGGGAGCAACTCCATTATGAAACTTAAATCGCGTTTTGCGTACTGTATTACTCTGTTCACGATGTTCTGTCTGCTGAATGGTATCCTCGGCATAAGCGGCATCGCTGACAACTACGTTCACGCTATGAAGCCAGAGGTGAACAGTAGCTTGCCACCTGTTCAGCTGTTTGATATGCGCCAAGAACGGATCGTTAAAACTATACCTAACACCGAACAATTCCAAACCGAAGCTAAAAAATGGTTAGCGTCCACCACAGGACTCTCGCCACAAATTTCAATCGGCGAGCGTTGCGGATACATTGTGCGCATCCCGCTACGCGGAGCCGTTTCCGTGCCGTTGCAGAATGCATCACTGTCTGTAAATGATGTATTTCTGCTCTACTGCCCTGACAAGGAGCCGTTGCTGCTCGTATTTTCAGCCGATCGCAAACCGTTTATGCTCCAATTCAGTGCCAATGTTAAACCGTTTATGGAACAGCTCCTTCAGCCTTCATCGCCAGGGTCGACTCGCGAATAGCGAAATAAATGGGGTCTATTTGTCATGCATGAACAAAAAATGATGTACACACCCGGTAAAACATGCTAAATTATCGTTATTATTTCGGAGTAAACAGAGCTGTATGTTTGGTTTATAACGTTCGATACGATATTTACATGTTGCGGAGTGAATAATATTATGACTTCATTTTCAGATCAAACGTTTCACATTAAAGCTGCGAAACGGATGGATAGACTTCCGACCCAATTTTTTGCACAGCTCGTACAAAAAACGAACGCGCGCATCGCTGAAGGACACGATGTCATTAATCTCGGTCAAGGCAATCCAGACTTGCCGACGCCGTCAAATATTGTAGCAGCGCTGCAAGAAGCTGCAGCCAATCCGATGTATCACCGCTACCCTCCTTTTAGCGGATACCGCTTTTTGAAGGAGGCCGTCGCAACACGCTACAAAGAAGACTATAATGTCGTATTAGATCCAGATACAGAAGTAGCCGTATTGTTTGGCGGCAAAACAGGGTTAGTTGAAATAAGTCAAATTTTGCTCGACAAGGGCGATGTCTGCCTCGTCCCTGACCCCGGATATCCCGATTATTGGTCCGGTGTCGCGTTAGCTGAAGCCGAAATGGTAATGATGCCGCTTGAAGCATCCAACGCTTTTTTACCTGATTACAGCGCCCTGTCAGCAGCTGACCTTGAGCGAGCTAAGCTAATGTTTTTGAATTATCCGAACAACCCGACGTCGGCTACCGCCCCTCTCTCATTCTATGAGGACACGGTGCAATTCGCTGCCAAGCACAACATTGTCGTTGCGAGTGATTTTGCCTATGGCGCAATCGGTTTCGACGGTCAGCAGCCAATAAGCTTCCTTCAAACACCTGGCGCGAAAGAGGTCGGCGTCGAGTTCTACACGATGTCGAAGACATATAACATGGCAGGCTGGCGTGTCGCTTTTGCAGTTGGCAACGCAGAAATTATTCGCCTGATTAATTTAATGCAAGATCATATGTACGTTAGCTTATTCGGTGCTGTGCAAGCCGCTGCTGCTACAGCGCTTACCGATTCGCAGCAAAGCGTACGTGATTTAAGCGCTACGTACGAACGGCGCCGCAACGCGTTGTTCGCCGGTCTAGAGCAGATAGGCTGGCAAGCGACCAAGCCAGCTGGTTCATTCTTTGCTTGGCTGCCGGTGCCAGCAGGATACACTTCAGCAACTTTTGCAGATATTGTGCTTGAGCAAGCAAATGTCGTTGTCGCCCCAGGAATCGGCTTTGGTAAGCATGGTGAAGGATATGTCCGTGTCGGCTTACTATCCAGTGAAGAACGACTCGTTGAAGCGGTGACTCGAATCGGACAATTGAAGTTATTTTAGGGCGTGTTGGATACGTCATCTAGCTTCCCACCAAGCTATGGAATATTCCTACATATTCCTTTACATGTACAGGATTCCCGTGGTATGCTGAGCATACTTACATCTGTATAAGATGTTTCAACTGCAACGTTTATATCGTGTATAACGAACGTGATGACAGGACCAGTAAGCAATGCGCGTCGCGCACAGAGAGCAAATGCCAGAGGCTGCAAGCATTTGCCGTTGAACCGTTGCTGAACCCTATCCTCGAGCGGTCAGTAATAGCTAACGCTGTTCACTGAACGGAGCCTCCGTTATAGGCTTAAAGTGGATAATTAAACGAGAAGCTTGGCTGTCATACCATTTGCAGCTGCTCGTTTAACTTCAATGAAGGTGGTACCGCGGAAGCAAGACTTTCGTCCTTTACAGGATGAAAGTCTTTTTTGTATACTCTTTTGTAGACTTTTCACAGCTTTTCAAGTTGTCGGACCACCAACACCGCTAATTGTTTAGCGCGCCATAGCTGCAGCAATGATCAACGATATACATTGTAACAGTCAAAAATTAGATGGGAGTAAAGGTGGAGATGCTATTATGCAACGAATCGTAGTCAAAATTGGAAGTAGTTCTTTGACATCCGACCACGGCGGACTGAACCGAGACTTTATCGGTTTCTATGTTCGTGAAATGATGTCATTAATTGAAAGTGGTGCTCAAGTCGTTGTCGTGACCTCAGGGGCAGTCGCCGCTGGATTCACACATATTGGATATGAACAACGACCGAAGCTTCTTCATGAAAAACAGGCAGCAGCCGCAGTCGGGCAAGCTCTGCTCATGCGTGCTTACCAAGAACAGTTCCAACAGTTTAACGTGCCTGTGGCACAAATCTTGCTCACGCGGACAGACTTCGCCAGCCGCAAGCGCGGCCAAAATGCGCATATGACCATTGAAGAGCTGCTCAGACAAGGCGTCGTCCCTATCATTAACGAAAACGACACCGTTTCCGTAGAAGAACTTAAATTTGGCGACAACGACTCCTTGTCCGCGCTTGTTGCTAACTTAGTACACGCAACACGCCTCGTCATCATCACAGACACAGACGGCCTGTACACGGCTGACCCCCGTCACGATCCGAACGCCAAACGCTTTGACCGTGTAGAGCAGATTACGGATGAAATTTACGCCTATGCAGGTGGATCTGGCTCTAGCGTTGGGACTGGCGGAATGCGCTCCAAGCTGGATGCTGCGCGAATAGCCATGCGTGGTGGCGTACCCGCGTTTATCGGTAAAGTAAGCGAGACAGCTGATTTACTCGCCGCAGTACAAGGGCAAGGAAAAGGAACATACTTTGACTCCCACCTGCACGCATTACCGATGAAAAAACAATGGCTTGGCTTTCACTCCACGCCACAAGGCCGCGTCTTTGTCGATGACGGCGCGGAGCAAGCGCTAACGGACAAAGGCTCCAGCCTACTACCAGCTGGCGTGCATGAAGTAATCGGTGATTTTCACCCTGGTGATGTCATCGAAGTATTTGGCACGAACGGCCGTACAATTGGCCGCGGCATCGTCAACTACGGCGCTGCCCAACTGCGGATTGCAGCGGGTTGGTCAAGCGAGGAAGTGCTTAAACGGCTAGAAGTTCCACGGATCGAAGTTATTCATCGTGACGAATGGGTTACATTAAAATAAGTGCACGATACAAATAGCATTACCAATTGACTATTTTACGGAGGTATTCAAAATGAGCGAGGTACGACAAAAAGCAACCTTAGCCAAGCAAGCTGCATTCGCGATGAATCGCTTATCTACTGAAGCAAAGGACGCAGCGCTGCTCAAAATGGCCGATTACTTGCAAGAACGAGCTGAGTCTATTATCGAAGCTAACAAGTTAGATTTACAATATGGTGAGCAACAAGGCACTAGTCCTTCCTTGTTAGACAGACTTGCCTTAACCGAAGAACGCATTGACGACATCGCGGAAGCGTTGCGGCAAATTGTAGAACTGCCCGATCCGGTTGGCGATGTGTTGGATACGATTAAACGCCCTAACGGATTGCACATTGAAAAAACACGTGTTCCGCTTGGCGTCATCGGCATTATTTATGAAGCACGCCCTAACGTAACCGTGGATGCGGCAGGTTTATGCTTGAAGACCGGCAATGCGGTCGTCTTGCGTGGAGGTTCCGCTGCTTTGCACTCCAACCGACGTATCGTTGAAGTACTGAAAGAAGCGTTAGCCACAACAGAGTTGCCTGTCGATGCACTTCAGCTCATTGAAGACCCAAATCGTTCATCCGTAGACGAGATGTTAAAGCTGAACGGTTTGCTTGATGTCATCATTCCACGTGGAGGCGCCTCGCTCATTCAAAATGTGGTCAGCAATGCCACCGTGCCCGTTATCGAAACAGGCGCTGGTATTTGTCATACGTTTATTGACGAGACCGCTGATCCGGATATGGCTGAGTCGATTGCGTTTAACGCCAAAGTACAACGCCCATCGGTATGCAACTCGATGGAAACGCTGCTCGTGCACCGTGTGTACGCAGAACGGTACTTAACAGGCTTGCTAGAGGGCTTTAACGTACGTAATGTCGAAATTCGCGGTTGTGAGCGCACCGTACCTTTTGCACCATGGGCTATCGCCGCTTCCGAGCAAGATTTTGCTACAGAGTATAACGATTATATTTTAAATGTACGCGTCGTTGAATCGCTGGATGAAGCACTTGAGCATATTGCGCAATACGGTACGAAGCATTCGGAATGTATCGTAACCACAACGGTTGCACACGCTGAACGCTTCTTGCAAGAGGTCGACGCAGCGGCTGTATATCATAACGCCTCTACTCGCTTCACAGATGGCTTTGAATTTGGCTTTGGAGCGGAAATTGGCATTAGTACGCAAAAGTTACATGCTCGTGGACCAATGGGCTTACCTGCGCTTACTTCTAGCAAATACCGTATTTATGGAGATGGACAAATTCGCGTATAACTTTTTCATATAGACAGCGATGGATTGGAGATATATTGTGGAGAGGAATGAATGCTATGGAAGAGCCAGTACAGCAATCTGAATTGGAGCTTGAGTCGTTTCGAGCGCTTCGCTTCACCTTTTATGGTGCCGGATCTATGGCTGAAGCATTTGTCCGCGGGATGCTTGAACGCGGATTAACGAGCGCAGACCGCATCGGCATGTTAAATCGCAGCAATCAGGAACGGTTGTCCGAATTGCACAATCGCTATGGGGTACGCGTTGCTAATACAACAATCGAAAAAGAAGAACTGTTAGGTATCGCCGATATCGTTGTTCTAGCCATGAAGCCAAAGGATGCGGCAGGAGCAATTGCAGAACTTCGACCTTTGCTTCGTCCTGGCACTCTCATTATTTCCGTCATTGCCGGACTTTCGCTTGCAACGATGCAACACCTACTTGGCCAATGTCCGATTGTGCGCACGATGCCTAACACATCAAGTACGATTGGGCTTGGTGCTACAGGTGTATGTACATCTGTCGAAGTCAGTGATGAACAGCGGCAAGCGGCACTAACGATGCTGCGTGCCGTTGGCATTGTGATTGAAACGGACGAACCGCTAATTGATACGGTTACTGGGCTTTCCGGCAGTGGACCTGCTTATGTATACTATATGATGGAAGCGATGATCGAGGCTGGTGTGAAAGGCGGACTGACACCCGAGCAAGCCCGAGAGCTGACCATGCAAACGGTGCGCGGTGCGGGTGAAATGGTTCGTGTAACTGGTGAGCAACCATCAGATCTGCGACGGAAGGTAACATCCCCGAACGGAACAACTCAAGCAGCGCTTGCAGTACTAGACGATTATCGCTTTACCGAAGGCATTCAATCTGCTGTACATCGTGCACGCGAGCGTGCACAAGAAATGGGAGAACAAATTGGGAGGGATATTCGATGAGTGATCGCGCTGTCGCGACATACCGCCTATATGACGACCGGGCTGATTTTCACAAGAAGGCGGAAGGCATCGCTGTCGGCTTAACCGTTGGCAGCTGGACCGATTTACCGGAAGCAAAGCGGGCATCGATGGCACAACATCTCGGTCAAGTCGTGTCGGTTACGGTATATGAATCCGACCTGCCTGGTGAGCGGTACGCAGATATTGCAGTCTCGTACCCTGACCTTAATATTAGTCGCGATTTGCCTGCTTTACTCGTGACGGTATTCGGCAAGTTATCTATGGACGGTCGAATCAAGCTTATAGACCTACAATGGTCCGCTTCATTTGAACAGGCATTTACAGGGCCTAAATTCGGTATTACAGGCATACGCCAACTGCTAGATGTTCAGGATCGTCCTCTCTTAATGAGCATTTTCAAATCAGTAATTGGTCATGATTTACCAACACTGAAGGAGCAATTTTTACAGCAAGCCTTAGGTGGCGTCGATATCATTAAGGACGACGAAATCTTGTTCGAGAACCCGCTCACGCCGATTGACCAGCGTGTCCGTGCTTGTATGGAAGCGGCTCAACAAGCGGAACAGATCACTGGCAAAAAGCTGCTTTACGCAGCTAACTTAACGGGATCTACGTTCGGTTTACGTGATCAGGCGCTACGTGCAATTGATGCCGGAGCGAATGCGCTGCTCTTTAACGTACTTAGCTATGGCTATGACGTATTACACGCGCTTAGTAACGACCCGGATATTCAGGTGCCGATTGCAGCTCATCCAGCCCTAGCTGGCGCGATTTACCCTTCGCCACATCAAGGCATTGCAGCACCGTTATTGCTCGGTAAGCTTATGCGTCTTGCCGGGGCGGATCTCGTATTGTTCCCGTCCCCTTATGGCTCGGTTACGATGCCTCGTGAAGAGACGCAAGCGATTAAAGCCGCGCTGTTGGACGAGAGCTACACGAAGGTGCGCACTAGCTTGCCTGTGCCTTCAGCGGGCATTCATCCTGGGCTTGTTCCGTTGATCGTGCGCGATTTCGGAATCGACGTTGTCGTCAATGCCGGCGGTGGCATTCACGGTCACCCACAAGGAACTGCCGCAGGCGGACGAGCCTTCACGCAAGCCATTGAGGCTGTATTGCAAGAAACCGATTTACATACTTTTGCCGAAAGCAATGAGGAATTACGCACTGCCTTACAACTTTGGGGGAGCTGACTATGACAACGAATCCGACAACTAGACGCAAGCGGGTCATCTTTTGTGATTTTGATGGTACGATAACGGCGAATGACAATATTGTTGCACTAATTAAACATTATAGCCCTGATGGTTGGGAAGTCATTGTAAAAGACATCATTGAAGAGCGCAAGCCGATTCGTCAAGGCGTAGGAGAGCTGTTTGCCCTACTCCCCTCTTCGCTACGTGACGAGGCTATCTCACAGGCGATTGCGCAAGCGCAAATTCGGGACGGATTCGCAGAATTCATCCAATTTTGTGCCGATGAAGACATTGAGTTCTATGTAACGAGCGGTGGAATTGATTTCTTTGTGTATCCGCTATTGGAGCCGTTCGGTATTCCACGCGAACGGATATATTGCAACGGCAGCGATTTCAGCGGCGAACGCATTCGCATCACTTGGCCGCACGCCTGTGAAGAGCCATGCACCAACGAATGCGGTATGTGCAAGACGACAATTGTACGCCGCTTCCCTGCATCTGAATACGAGCGTATCGTCATTGGCGACAGTGTAACGGATTTTGCAGCCGCTAAAATCGTCGATTTCGTCTATGCCCGCGCTCAGCTTATTGATAAGTGCAAACTGCTAAACCTGAATTATTCACCATTCACAACATTCTATGACATTATGAATCATATGAAAAAATAACGATGCCGCATGTAACCATGCGGGCATGCACAAGTACACCACTGCAAATACCCAACATGCGGAAGGGGCACAGCCATCATGACGACTACCGATTTAACATTAACATTGGAGCAAAAACAACGAGCTTTGCAGGAGCTACGATCCATAAAGGAACAATTTGCAGCACGGAATTGGTTCCCGGGGACGAGCGGAAACTTGTCGATTCGGGTTGGCGACATTCAAGATGAACGCTTTCAATTTGCGATCACAGCTAGTGGTAAAGATAAATCGGTACATACGCCAGAGGACTTTTTGTTCGTGAATGAGCACGGCACAGCTACCGAGACAACGGGATTAAAGCCGAGCGCGGAAACGCTTATTCATTGCGAAATATATCGTATGACGGGGTGCGGTGCTATTTTTCATGTCCATACGATCTGGAATACGATTGTGTCTGATCTATTCTGGGAGCGCGGTGCAGTTCCTGTACAAGGCGTTGAGCTTATTAAAGCGTTTAATATTTGGGAGGATGAAGCCCATATCGATGTGCCGATCGTTCCCAATTATACGCATATTCCGAGCATCATCCCTTATGTTACAGACAAGCTTAATCCGGTTGTTCCTGGTATTTTGTTACGCAAGCATGGCATTTATGCATGGGGAGCAAATGCTTTTGAAGCAAAGCGTCATTTAGAAGCATTTGAGTTTCTGTTTGAGTATGTGTATCGGATGGAAGCGTTGCGCAGAGGTGTGAACACGAACTAACAAGTATAAAAATAAGCGCTTGTGCAGGACCTACGTTCTGCTACAAGCGCTGTTATGTAATCCTTACTACAAACGGTTCGTAATTGCATCTACCCACTCGTTTAAATCGATAACGTTTATCGTGCGCGGAAAATCACCTAAATTCGCTTCACTAGCGCATACCGAGCATTTATAATGTGCATCAATCTCATATTGCTTGAACGTAAACGAAGTTGGATATTGCTCACTTATGAGTTCAAATGCATCCCCTAGATCCCTAATCGAAAAATGATCCAACGGTATTGAAAGACCCATTCCAACCGCTTTAATATAACTTTCTTTTAATGTCCATATACTATAAAAATAAGTCTGTCTTTGCTTGATGGGCTGTCTGAATAAGTCAACACTTTCTGCTGGCGAGAAAAATCGCTCGGCAATGCCTAGATCGATATGTTGAATGTGTTCGACATCAATACCGACGGGAAGATGATTTACGGCTGCAACTACCCAATCCCCCGAATGCGAAACATTAAAATGAACGTGCTCTACATCCCGTAATATCGGCTTTCCATATGCATTGGTATCGAAGTGAAGGTCTTTGTTTGAGGCTTTTAACTGTTCACACAACATTTGCCTTGCCAACACATCAGCAACCAAAGAACGCTGTGCATCTTCTAATCTGAGATATTTCTTGATTCTTTGTCTTTTTTCCGCGGTTACAAGCTTCATCAGTCGTTCAAATTGTTCGTCGTGCAACGGCTGCTGCACATTTATCGCACAAATATTAACCATCATACCACCAACGTGTTCGTTTTTGTCATCCCATGCGTTTCTATTATATCACACTAAAAAAAACTCCGTATACAACCTAATTAACGGCTGTTACGGAATTTTTGCGAATGCGCTTTAGCCTCTTCAATAGTTCGCACACGATTGCGACTCCATTCGAGCAAGATACGATCGATATATCGAAAATGTATTTTACCAGCAAATACTGCTTCCTTAAGCGCTAACAAGATAAGATCTTCTTGGTAACGATCCTGATCGATCCAGCCTGCGATCGTTTCGCATTCCATGGGAGACAACGGCCTACCAAACTCTTTTTCAAAAATGTCAAATAAATTCGGCTTGTCTGATTCTGATGCTGTTGCAGCCCGTTGACGCTGCCGCTCTGCACGTACTTCCTCGGCCATTACAAGCCCAAGCTTCTCCCATAAACCGTTCAAATTGTAGCGTTCATATTGAATGTCCGTTTCCGGATCAATTTCTTCATCAATCGCCAGAAGTCCTTCTTTCATCATTTTCTGCAACGATGTAATGACAGCATCTGGCGCCGAACCCATCCTTGCTTGTAGCTCGTCTATAGTCGGAAAGTCAATAAACTCCTGTTGTTTGTAACTAATAAGCTGAATGACTAGCATGACGTCTGTATCGGACAGGTGCAATTGGCGGGCGTGTTTAATTAGCGGATAAGGCACTTGCACTTGCCCTGTCTGCATCCCCATAGCCATTCCTTTTGCAAAGGTGCGAAAAGCTTCTTCGCTCACAGCATGTCCTCCTTTCTTAACTCATGACTTTATTGTCTCATAATACGTGCCGGATGATAAGTTGAAATCAAAATTACACATAAAACGAATAAAACTATGTAAATCAACGATAATTCGATAAAAAATCCCGCACCACGAGCAATCGCGATGCGGGAATCGATGTTCATTTCAAGTAAAATGAGCTCATTCGCGTTACGGATACAAACGGTACAACGTACGTGGGAACGCAATCGTTTCACGAACGTGGTCAAGACCGCAAATCCAAGCCACTGTACGCTCTAACCCAAGGCCAAAGCCGGAGTGAGGCACAGAACCGTATTTGCGCAAATCAAGGTACCATTGGTACGCTTCAGTAGACAATTCATGCTCACGGAAGCGCTCTTCCATCAACGCAGGATCGTCGATACGCTGAGATCCACCGATAATTTCACCATAGCCCTCTGGAGCGATCATGTCTGCACACAATACAACGTCCGGACGGTTAGGATCTGGCTTCATATAGAATGCTTTAATTTCGGTTGGATAATGCGTAATAAATACTGGTGTTTCGTATTTTTCCGCAATCGCTGTTTCGTGCGGAGCACCGAAGTCTTCACCCCAAGGGATGTCGAAACCTTGCTCTTGCAAAAATTTAATCGCGTCATCATACGTAATGCGTGGGAACGGAGCAACGATTTTTTCAAGCTTCGAAATATCACGCTCTAACGTTTCCAATTCCGCACGACAGTTTTTCACGACCGATTGCACAACATGTGCCACGAATTGCTCTTGCACGCGCAAGCTCTCTTCATGATCCACGAACGCCATTTCTGGCTCGATCATCCAGAACTCGATTAAGTGACGACGAGTTTTGGATTTCTCAGCGCGGAACGTCGGTCCGAACGAGTATACTTTACCGAGCGCCATTGCCGCAGCTTCCATGTACAACTGGCCGCTTTGCGTCAAGAACGCGTCTTCTTCAAAGTATTTCGTATGGAACAAGTTCGTTGTTCCTTCGCAGGAAGATGGCGTCAAAATTGGCGGATCCACCAATGTAAACGAACGATCATCAAAGAACTGCTGAATCGCACGAATAATCTCGCCACGAATCGTCAAGATTGCGCGCTGTTTTGGCGCACGAATCCACAAATGGCGATTGTCCATCAAGTAGTCAACACCATGCTCTTTCGGTGTGATCGGGTAATCTTGCGTCAACTGAATAATTTCTACGCCCGTTACCGTCATTTCATAGCCGGATTTCGAACGTGGTTCTTCACGAATAACGCCTGTTACATACATCGAGCTTTCTTGCGTTAAGCTCTTTGCCGTTTCCCAAATCTCTTCTGCTACATCGCTTTTCACGACTACACCTTGAATATAGCCTGTTCCGTCGCGCAGCTGTAAAAATTGAATTTTACCGCTGGAACGCTTGTTGTGAAGCCAGCATCCAATGCGAACTTCGCTGTCCACATGACGGCTTACTTCGCGGATGACACTTGTCGTCGCCATCGTTTCGCTCTCTCCCTTATACGTTAGTTGAATTATTTAGCGAGGCGATACGTATCGCGCGCAATCATCAGCTCTTCGTTCGTAGGAATAACGAGTACTTCGATCTTCGAATTCGGCGTCGAAATGCGACGAGGCTGCTTGGAGCGTACTTTGTTCACTTCCAAGTCGATTTCCACACCAAGATACGTCAGCTTCTCACAGATCATCTGACGCAACTCAGCAGAGTTCTCACCTACACCCGCTGTAAACACGATTGCATCGGCACCGTTCATCGCTGCAACATATGCACCGATATATTTACGAATACGATACTCATACATTTCGAAAGCTAACGTCGCGTTCGGCTCGCCTGCAAGATAACCTTCAGTAATTTCGCGCATATCGCTAGACATACCCGAAATAGCTAGCAAACCACTGTGTTTGTTCAACATCGAGTTTACTTCATTAACAGTCAAATCTTCTTTGTTCATCGTAAATGGCACGATAGCTGGGTCCAAATCACCACTGCGTGTTCCCATCATCAAGCCTTCGAGTGGCGTCATACCCATTGTTGTATCAACGGATTTACCGCCTTCGATTGCTGTCAAACTACCGCCGTTACCGATGTGGCACGTAACGATTTTCAATTGCTCAAGCGGACGCTCCAGCAAATCAGCTGTACGCTTGCTTACATAATCATGCGATGTTCCGTGGAAACCGTAGCGACGGATTTTGTGCTTCTTGTAAAGCACCTTCGGAATAGCATACATGTAAGCTTTTGCCGGCATTGTTTGGTGGAACGCTGTGTCAAACACAACCGCTTGCGGAACGTTCGGCATGTTCGATTCTGCTGCTTTAATACCCATCATACAAGCTGGGTTATGAAGCGGTGCCAAGTCGAACAAGCGACGAATTTCCGCTTTAACGTCCGAGTCAACAAGTACAGAGCTCTTGAACGTTTCGCCACCGTGTACGACGCGGTGACCTACCGCTTCGATCTCATCGATGGACTTCACGACACCAACTTGCGCATCCGTCAACTTATCCAACACTTTACGGATTGCTGTTGTGTGCTCCAAAATTTCACTAACTTCTGAAATTTCTTCTGCATGGTGCGGTTCGTGAACGAGAATGGAGGAATCCATTCCAATACGTTCTACACGACCGGATGCCAATACAGTTTCGTCTGTCATATCGTACAATTGGTATTTGAGCGAGGAGCTGCCCGCGTTAATTACGAGAATTTTCATAGTCTATCCCCATCCTTGTCATACTTGAAAAATCCTTCGCCCGTCTTTACACCGAGGTGGCCAGCACGGACCATCTTTTTCAACAATACGGACGGACGGTACTTGATGTCTCCGAATTCGCGGAACATGCGCTCCATAGCCGCAGATACCGAATCAAGACCGAAGCGGTCTGCCATCTCAAGCGGTCCATACTGGAAATTGTATCCGATTCTCATCGCATTGTCGATATCCTCAGCAGAAGCGACACCTTCTTGCAATACGTGCAGTGCTTCGTTGATCAAAGTACAGATCATGCGCGTAGTAACAAAGCCTGGGGACTCGTACACCATGACGCCTTTTTTCTGTACAACTTCTTCAACAAAACGTTTCGTTTCACTGAAAGTTGCTTCAGAAGTTTTTAACCCACGGATAATTTCGCACAAGTCCACTTTAGATACGGGATGAATAAAGTGCATGCCAATAACGCGCTCCGGATACTTCGTCGTACTCGCCAGTTCCGTAAGCGACAATGTGGATGTGTTACTTGCCAAAATGATGCTGCTTGGGCAGACGCGATCAAGTTCTGCAAACACTTCTTTTTTCGCATCCAAGTCTTCAGTAATCGTTTCGATGACCATATCGCACGCGCTAAGTTCCGCTAAATGCGTCACTTTATGTATGCGCGACAAAATTAATTTTTTTTCCGCTTGGGTGATAGCCCATTTCTCAAGTTGCTTATCCAAGCTTGTTTCGATCATTTCATATGCATGGTCCAGCTTCTCCGACGATTGTTCCACCAACAGCACGTCCAGACCTTTGACAGCAAGCATTTCTGCAATGCCTTGGCCCATTGTACCGCCGCCGATGACGCCGATTTTTTTGAAAAACATGGTCTCTTCCACCTTTCAATAATGCTATGCTCTGCTAGTGTACCCGATAAACAGGTATCGTTATCAGTGCATAAGTACCTTATTCTATCTTATCATGAATTTCTGAAAGAAAAAGAAAAAACCAGTGTATTTTCACACTGGTAAATGTTTCTTGTCACGAATCAGACATCTAAAATGTTCACCTGTCAAGTTTTCCTCACGTATGAGTACGTCCAGACAGGACATAAATACAGTTCTTTGCGTTTCGAGCATCGTATGGGTTCGATCTGTTAGTTCAACCATAATCGCCTTTGTCGCGTCGGACAAGGCATCTGGTGTCACATTTTTCAAACGCACTATTCCTAATTCGGTTAGGCCTGCATTGATCATCGTATCGACAATATTTAACGACTGGTCAAAATCACCTTGCGAGCCCGTGCTGCGATTTCCGTAGAACATTTCCTCTGCTACAGCACCGCCAAGTGCAATCATGATTTGCTCCTCTAAATAGGGCTTCGTGTACAAATAACGCTCCTGCTGCGAATGGTGGCGCACATAACCAAGCGCTTTGCCACGTGGACTTAACGCCACTTGTGACACACTCCCCGGTCGTACAGCTTCGGCGACAAGTGCATGTCCAAGTTCATGAATAGCAACACGTCGGCGCTCTTCATGGTTTGCTTCCCGATCCGTCTTCTCGCCCAACATCACTTTATCTATGGCTTGTGACATATGCTCCATCGTGATCTGCTTCGCCTCTGCGCGCATGGCGTAAATAGCAGCTTCATTCAGCACGCTTTCGAGCTGTGCTCCAGAGAAGCTGAACGTCTCCTCCGCTATACGATTTAAATCAACATCAGCAGCGAGTGGTTTATTTTGTGCATGTAGCTGAATAATGTGCAAACGCCCTTTTTTGTCCGGCAAATCAACTTCAATGTGACGGTCAAATCGACCTGGCCGCAGTAATGCACTATCCAGCATCTCTTTACGGTTAGTAGCCGCCATCACAAGTATCCGCGGTGATGAATCACCATACAAACCGTCCATTTCGGTGAGCAACTGATTCAGCGTTTGATCGTACTCCTTCTGCTGACCGCCTTCTCGTTTGCCGCCAATGACGTCAATTTCATCAATAAAAATGACGGCGTTTTCTTTTTTCTGTTTTAAGGCAAGCTGTCGTGCCTCCTTGAACAGATCTCGAATACGCCCAGCACCGACACCGACGTACATTTCGACAAACTCACTGCCTGATGAACCGACAAACACGGCATCCGCATAGTGCGCTGCTGCTTTCGCCATTAACGTCTTGCCCGTACCGGGAGGACCTGCCAGCAAAATTCCTTTTAACGGCCGGATGCCGAATTGGCGAATTTGTTCCGGTTTGACCAAAAAGTCCAGTGCTTCCACTAATTCTCGCTTCGCCCGCTCGTGTCCACCGATTTGCTCAAATCGAATGTTATCGATCGCGCTCTTGTTAGTAGCTCTACGCTGTTTTAAACCGCCAAAACCGCCTGCTCCACCTTTATCCCCGCCACGCATTCGCACCGCGATAACTAGCGCCGTTAACGCAGCGCCAACAATAAGCACCGGCCAAATATTAATGCCTTGGAAAGTAAGAAACAGTATCATTGGCACAGCTATGCCGATTGCCCATTCAGTCCAGCGTAACCAATTTTGCTTGTTCATTTGGCCACACCCCCATTTTCTCCCCTTGCAATGGTAATAACACGGTTTTTATTCCTTTACCATCTTTTAGCGTCACATATACAAAACGCTCATCCATTTCGGTCTCAACGTTCACCGTCGTCTGTTGTGTCAACGCTGTTAACTGCTTCGGAATATCACTATATTTTTGATGAACCATCGCTTCCGCAACTCCAAATATAGCCTTAGACCATATTTGCTCAAGCCGTGGAGTGGATTGCTCATTTATCATTTCAACACGAATGCTACGACCTTTTGCACGTTTATCCGCTTCTTTGTAAGCAGCTTGTACCAACTCACGTACATTCGCCTCTGGTTTCGCTTCTAATTTTACGACTACCGATTTCTGCTGCAAATCCACTTGCACCTGCTTTGCCAACTTATGCTCTTGAATGGCTTCTGCCAGCGGCTGCTCTACCATTTTGGTTTCATACAAGTGCCAACCGCCAAACAACACGGCCCCAGCAAGCGCCATAATGGTTACGGTTGGAATTGGTCTAATTTTAGCCATGTTGCTCCCCCTATCGCATCTATAAATCGTTTATACTTCATGCCCTTTGTGATACGTTACTATGACTATTATTTTGTATATCATCTTATATATCTGTAAATATATATTTAAGTATATCATATATTGCACAACGTACCGTATGCAATGTGTGGCAAAGCGATCAGCTGAAACAAATAGAGGGCCACTCCTCATGTCATAACTGACACAAGAAGCAGCCCATAGCAGCAACTATTGATTCGGAAGCGGATAAGCTTCCCCGATTGGATGACCCGTTTTCACATCAAAAAAATGATAGTAGTGACGATTTACTTGTTGTTCATCCTTACGCTCAACGAGCGCTTGCCACACATATTGCTTATCTTTAACGCCTCGCACGAGGCGCACAATCTCTATATCGTTATATTGCTGCTGAAGCTGGGCCTCAATTTGTTCCTTAGCGACTACCTTGCTCGCTGGCAGAACGGATGACGATTCAGGACCCACCCATACAATCTGCTCTTCGTTTTGTGCATCCAGCCCCGAGACAACATAATAGACCGATTCCCAAACCGATTTCTCGATTTTGTTAATATGGGTCAAAGCAACGACTTTGTTAGCTCGTTCGATAACTTGTTGTTCGTTCGCCCATTCATCCTGATGAATATACTTAAAAAATTGAACCAGTGCAACAATAACAATGATTAACATAAAAATAGTGATCGCGATCCACTTTTTACGGTTTGTCCGCCGACGCGGCCCGCTTCTTGCCATACGTATTCCCCCGCTTACCGCTTCAGCAATTGTTCAAAGCATTGCTGAGCTTCATGACGAATACGTTCTTCGTCCATCGTTAGGCACTCGCTGTTCTTCACAACTTGGCGTCCGTTTACCCAAACATGTTTAACATCTTTAGCGGAAGCCGAGTACACCATGTGAGACACAAAATCCGTATGTGGAATGAAATGAGGCTGATCGATATCGACTGCTACAAAATCGGCCTTCATGCCCGCTTCAAGTAATCCCACATCAGCCAATTGAATCGTCTGCGCACCGTACAAAGTACCCATACGCAACGCTTCAGCAGCTGGAACAGCAGTCGGATCACCGGAGACACCCTTATGAATAAGTGCTGCCAAACGAATTTCCTCAAACATATCTAGATTGTTATTGCTAGCAGGTCCATCCGTGCCTAAAGAGACAACGATACCTGCTTTCAACATATCCACTACACGTGCTATACCACTCGCCAGTTTCAAGTTACTGCCTGGGTTGTGAGATACAGCTACCTTGTATGTTGCCAGCGTCTCAATCTCTTCATCTGTTAAATGGACAGCATGCGCGACGAAGGATGGACGGCTGAAGAAGCCTAGCTTCTCCAAATGCGCCACAGGACGCAGACCGTAATCAGCTACATTCTGCTCTACTTCGGCTCTCGTCTCCGACATATGTGTATGAAGGGATAGATCCAAGTCGTGCGCCGCCTGTACAAACTTCTCAATAAAGGCAGGTGGGCATGTGTATGGCGCGTGCGGCGCGAGCATTGTTGTAATACGTCCATCCGCCTTGCCATTCCAATTTTGTGCGAATTGAATCGCCTCATTCAGCTTGTGCTGTTGCACATCCTCTGGACAGAGGCCGATAGCTCCACGCATCAGTCGTGCACGAATGCCTGACTGCTCACTCACTTTTGCGACTTCATCCATATGGTCATACATATCAACAAATGTCGTCGTTCCGCCTTTCAACATCTCTAAGACGGACAACGATGTTCCCCAATATACGTCTTGGCTCGTAAACTTCGCTTCCATTGGCCACATTTTTTCTTGCAACCATGATTGCAACACCATGTCGTCGCCGTAACCGCGCAACAGGGACATAGCAGCATGTCCATGCGTATTCACGAGTCCTGGAAGGAAGAACAATCCTTTACCATCTATGATTTCAGCCTCGTCACCTTCATACTCAGTTGGCAAGTTCTCTCCGATATAAACGATCTTATCATCTTCAATAACCATGGATCCTCGTAACGAGGTTTGAGAGCTATTTGGGTTTAACACGGCAAATATGCCGTTGCGAATAATCGTACGTTGTGTCATTCTGCAGCCGCGTCCTTTCCTGATTCGGTTAAATAATAAGCTAAACTGAACAAATCCGTCGTGAAATCAGCCGTGTGCACACGAATATGCGACGGAACTTTTAAAATGACAGGTGCAAAGTTAAGAATCGCTTCAACTCCTGCCTCAACGAACTGATCTGCGACTTGCTGCGCTTCAGCAGCAGGTACGGTTATAATACCAATCCGAATATGATGATTCCGCACCGTGGGGATAAGATCGCCCATCGGAAGCACCGTATGATTGTTAATGAGGGACCCGATTTTAGACTCATGTGCATCGAATACAGCAACGATTTTCATATTATCTTTTAAGTAGGCCGTATAATTGCACAACGCGTGTCCAAGCTTACCCGCACCAACTAAACCAACGTTAACGACTTGGTCCAACTTAAGTATATGCCGTATTTGTTCGATTAAATAAGAGACGTCATAGCCGATACCTTTACGGCCAAAATCACCGAAATAAGCCAAATCTTTACGGATTTGTGCTGGATTCAAGTCCAATTTTTGCCCTAAATCTTGAGACGATACCGTTAATACTTCACGCTGCTTTAATTCAATCAGGTGTCGCAAGTAAACCGGCAAGCGTCGCACGACCGCTTCCGATATTTTCATACTTTTCATTGCAAGTCTCCTCTCATTGCTCCGAATCGTCTTTCTTGTTGTCCTCTAACCAAGTTTGAATACGCGGTACTAAATGTTCCGTAGCCATATGTTCCATCTTTGGTCCCGGTAACGAGTACAAAAAATGCTTTCCGTAGCTCGTCTCTATGACGCGCGTATCGTAGATGATGACGATGCCTTTATCTTGAGTGGTGCGGACAAGACGTCCGAAGCCTTGCTTAAAGCGAATTACAGCCTGCGGTACAGAATATTTGCGAAACGGGTTTTGATTTTGTCTCTTTAAGCGCTCTGATTTTGCTTCAACCAGCGGATGGTTAGGCGGCTGGAATGGAAGTCTAACGATAGCTAAACACATCAGAGCATCACCTGGGATGTCGACTCCTTCCCAGAAGCTGCTCGTTCCAAGCAAAACAGATGCAGACTGGTCACGGAATCGACGAGTCAATTTACTC
Source organism: Paenibacillus sp. 481 (assembly GCF_021223605.1). Classification (NCBI taxonomy): domain Bacteria; kingdom Bacillati; phylum Bacillota; class Bacilli; order Caryophanales; family Paenibacillaceae; genus Paenibacillus; species Paenibacillus sp. 481. The sequence goes on along the minus strand of NZ_CP075175.1, from coordinate 4,676,632 downwards.
CGATTACCGCTATCAATGCCTTGTCCGAGTACCTGAATACCTTCGACGCTTAGCGATTCCTTTAGCGGCTCGTACACTTCACGTAGCATTCGATACGACGTAAATAAGACAAGCATGCGCCCTTTAGTCACTTTAGCGACTTCAGCTAATGATTGAGCAAGCTTATTGTTGAATTTAGCGTCGCTCGCTCCTTTGACACTCGGAAAATCACGCGGGATCACAACGAGTGCTTGCTCGCGATAATTAAACGGTGACTGCAAAATAACCGTATGCAGACGCCCATCCTTTTCCGCATCTTTCAAACCGATCTGCTCAGCCACAAAATGGAATGACTTATCTACCGACAACGTAGCGGACGTCAAAATGACGCTCTTTTTCGGTTCAAAAAAGTAGCGTTTCAACGCTTCGCTCACATCAACCGGCACAGCGTAAAGCTGCATCGATTTGGCCCGATATTGGCTGTTGCCTTCCATCCAGTAGACCGTCTCTGGATCTGTCCCCTGCATAAACAAGCGGAAATCGTCGCGCACTTGACCGAGTTCCTTAAACAGTCCAGTAACGTCGACAACGACGCTTTGCAGTTCGTCATCGTCCATGTCTTTCCATTCTTGGACTAGCTTCTCGCCAGAGCGAACGATTTCGTTCAAGCGCGTATGAATGTCTGCCTCAATTTCCGTAACGTCATTCCACGTCTCTGGACGCTCACCTGACTTCAAGCGCAATACAACTTGTCCGGCTTCGATTTGGCCAGTTTCATTAGCTGGAAGCAACTGAAACAATTGGTCATGCAAGCGATCCCATTGCTCTTTAACATTCACAATTTGCGTCAGCAGCTTTTCAATGCCTTCCGCCCAAATAAGCGCTTTTTCATTTCCAGACAATCGCAGCACTTGTTGGAGCAATATTAACGCTCCGTTCTTGCTGTCTTTAAACAACCTTGTCATCGGATGGACTAACGAGAAGTATTGCACATGCGTTCCTAAGTGCTTACCTGCCGTTTCCTCAAAATGATGAGCCTCATCTATGACCAAATGTTCATACGTCGGCAACAAGCGATGTTCAGCAATTACATCCGTAAACAAAAGAGAATGGTTCGTAATAATGACATCGGACAAATTGGCATCATTCTTCGCACGATGATAGAAGCAACGACGGAACCAAGGACAAGCACGGTTCAGACACGAATCGCTATCGCTTGATACCGTATCCCAAAAATCAGGTCCCTTATGCACGAGGTGGAGTTCCTCATCGTCACCATGCTCCGTGTGGCTTAGCCACACGATCATCTGTGCAGCAGTAAGCACATCGTCGCGCGCATGTGTATACTCACTGTTAATTATTTTATGTTCAAATTTTCGCAAACACAAATAGTGACTGCGACCTTTTAAGACAGAAGCTTTGAATGGAACAGGCATAATCTGCTCAAGCAATGGCAAATCACGCTGTCTAAGCTGTTCCTGTAAATTGATCGTGTGTGTACTTACGATTACTTTTTTCTCTTGTTCAATACTATAGTAAAGCGATGGCAGCAAATATCCTAACGATTTACCTGTACCAGTTCCTGCTTCAATGAGCAAATGTCGATCATTATCTAAGCAGTCCATTACCTCGTTAAACATTTGCTCCTGCGACGCTCGCGGCTCGTAATTGTCCAGCATAGTCGATAAATTCGATCTCACTTGATCCATAAAAGATTGGAACGACACCCCTTTAAGCGGGCTTTGTTCCGATGGGTCGCGCGGAAGTTGCGTTTCTGTCCAATCATTTTGTTTCAACACGAGCTGACGGAACGGGTGGTAGCCATCGTTATCATCCCAATCGGCAACGTTGCGTTCCCGCTCTTGCAGCTTCTGTTCAAACAACCATTTTAAGTCGCGTTCCTCTGCTCCAAATACGTCCACTACACGCTGCAATGTTAACAACGGTAAATCATCGATTGCCTGCATACAGCGCACAAATACGTCAGCTGTCGCTTTCGCGTCACTATCAGCTTGGTGAGGACGATCATGTTCAATTCCAAATTGATGCGTCACAGCCCCCAATTGAAAAGAAGAGAGCGAAGGAAATAAGACACGCAGCAACTCGATCGTGTCTAAAATACGGCCCGTAAAAGGCAAATATCCGGTCTGTTCCAATGCGCGAGTCAAAAATTGATAATCAAACGCAATATGATGACCGACTAGTACGACATCACTTAATAATGGGACTAGCCCCGTCATCGCTTCATCAATATCAGGCGCATCCTGAACGTCAACATCACGAATACCCGTTAGCTGTGAAATAAACTCCGGTATCGGTATAGTTGGGCGAACGAATGAATGGTACTCACGTTCCACCGACAAATCATGTCCTAATACGGTTAAACCAATCTGTATAATTTCATCACTCGGCTGATTTCCGGTCGTTTCAAAATCCAGTACGGCGAATCTCATCTTGTAGAATTCCTCTCACAAATTACTGCTATTAGCATAACAGATGTTCGGTCGTTTGGAAATGAGTAGAGGGAAACATCTGTACGTATTTTTACGTACTTGACGTTTCCCTCTTCTTCTCCATTGGGACGACTCATATGGTCATTCGTTCATTAGGCCATTTGCGCCATCCGTTCACTGCCATAATGCAACGTACCCTTTTTTCCCGAACACGCCTTCAAGTTTTGTAACGCTTCTTGGAGGGTTGGGTCGGTTTGGTACGCTTTTTCAAAAAATTGCTGCGCCTTATCAAATTGCAAATCCTTCGCGTATATGCAGCCAAGCGCATTATAGGATAGAGCCTTCAGCTTGTTGTCCTCGGTTAATGGAATAATAAAATTAAAATGACGACATGCTTCTTGACTACTTCCTAAATGCAAATGCGACATGGCTAACCAGCCGCGTGCCGTTAAGCTGTCCGGCTGATGTTCCACAGCCAGTTCAAAGTAACGTACCGCATGCTTGAACATATTTAACGCGAAGTAGCCTTGACCGCGCTGCAGCGGATCTCCGTAATCGAGCATTTGCGGTGCCGCTTGTTTCGTACTTCCGGCAGGTGATCCAACCGCATACGCCGTTACAGCAGAGGCCGCTGCGCCAGCATCTTTGGCGCGCGGTCGAACTTCAGCCAGCTTCTCTTCGAAGCGCAGCCACTCATCAACAATATGATCGCTCATGGAGCTTAACAAAGACAGTTGCCGTTCAAGCTCTTGCTTCTGCTCTCCTTGCGCGGACGAATATTGCTCACTAATTTCGTCCAATAACAAATTCATCGTTTCGAATACTTGTTGCAGCACGATTCCATCCCACCTTCACGAGTGATGCGTATCGTTGACTTGTCCTTTTTAAGCTCACGTACATTTTGTGTCTTCCGGGACAATTGTATGCGGTGAATCATTGCTTAAAATAATGAAACACCATTCCATCGCAACAACAATAAGAAACGCACTGCTTGAAATTGGTTATTGGCATTAATGTTACAAGATACCAAATAAATGGTTAGCGAATCGTAGCATGCAATTCTTCATGCGCCAATTCAACTGCTTTGTTATGCTCGTCAACAAACACCACTTTTGGATCGTACTTACGAGCTTCTTCATCTGTCATTGACGCATAAGAAATGATGATAACATTATCTCCAGGCTGGACGAGACGTGCTGCTGCACCATTCAAACAAATAACACCAGAATGACGCGGCCCTTTTATGACGTACGTCTCCAAACGAGCACCATTGTAATTGTTCACAATTTGAACTTTTTCATTCGGAAGCAAATCGGCTAATTCCATCAAATGCTCATCGATCGTAATACTGCCTACATAATTCAAGTTCGCCTCAGTCACCGTTGCACGATGAATTTTTGATTTCATCATTTCACGAAACACCGTATTTCCCCCTCTATATGTTGAGTAAATGAGTATAAGTACGAATCGGATATTACGCGAACAATAAACGATTATCAATAAGACGTGTGCGTCCAAAATGGACAGCCAGCGCTACGATCACTTGGGTCTGCGACTGTACAAGCGGCTCGTTAGTTAGCTGCGGCTGCAAAGATGGAAATTGCAGCACTTCAACGTAGTCTATTTTCGCCAAAGGCTTCGTTGTAATCGTTTCTTGTAACACCGTTACTAAATCCGCGGCCGTGAGGCTAGGATGTTGTTCGAGCAGAGCATCAATCGATTGGAGCGCTTGCGACAACACAAGGGCTTGCTCACGTTCCTCAGCACATAAATAGACGTTACGTGAGCTGAGGGCGAGTCCATCCTGTTCGCGAACGATTGGGCAAGGTACGATTGTCAGATCAAAGTTCAGATCGTCAACCATTTGCTGGATAACGGCCACTTGCTGAGCGTCTTTCATGCCGAAGTAAGCCCGATCTGGCTTCACGATATTAAACAGCTTTGCCACGACCGTCGTTACACCATCAAAGTGCCCTGGACGGGATGCTCCACACAATCGCGCGGATACATCTGTAACTTGTATCGTCGTTTTGCGAGCGGACGGATACATAATATCAACCGTTGGTAAAAATACAACATCCACACCGCATTGTTCCGCAAGCTGCAAATCCCTTGCCTCGTCACGCGGATAACGATCCAAATCCTCATTAGGTCCAAATTGGATCGGATTCACAAAAATACTTAGCACCGAAATGCTACAATCTTTCGCAGCTCTCATCAAGCTAGCGTGTCCCTCATGTAAATACCCCATTGTGGGCACGAAGCCAACGGATGGAACGATTCCAGCAGCGATTTGCTGCTGCTTAAGCGTGTTTACTGCGGCACGCATATCAGAAATAGTACGTGCAATAATCATGTATGCTGCACCTTCTTATTGCTTACGCTCGTTCCGTTAGCGTTACCGTACAAACTTTCTACAACTTCATCACCAGCGCTAAAAGTGTGTTCAGGAGCTGGAAACGCCTGTTGTTTAACATCTTGCACATACGCTTGAATGCTTTCGCGAACTGTTGCACCGATATCTGCGTACGTTTTGACCATTTTTTTCTCACGATAGCTCGGATCATAACGCAATATATCATGGTATACAAGCACTTGACCGTCACATTGTGCGCCTGCGCCAATACCAATTGTCGGTATAGATAAACGTTCGGAAATGTATGCCGCTACTTGATCCGTTACGAGCTCAAGTACGATACCAAATGCTCCTGCACGCTCCAAGGCGAGCGCGTCTTCAAGCAAACGCTTGGCATCTTCCGGCGTCTTCCCTTGGATTCGGTAGCCTCCCAATTGATGGACAGATTGTGGTGTCAAACCGATGTGGCCTAACACAGGCACACCCGCTTTCACGCACGCATCAACCATCAATGCAATTTCACTACCGCCTTCCATTTTCACTGCGTTTGCAAATCCTTCTTGCATGAGTCGGCGCACACCGTACATCGTTTCCTGTACCGTGCTGTGATACGTCATAAACGGCATGTCAGTTACAACAAACGTATTCGGCGCTCCGCGACGTACTGCACGTGTGTGGTACACCATGTCGTCTAATGTTACTGGCAGTGTCGAGTCATACCCGAGCACTACGTTCCCCAGTGAGTCACCCACCAATATCATGTCTACATCTGCTTGTTCAGCCAATGCAGCAGACGGGTAATCATAAGCAGTTACCATGGCGATTTTATCGCCCTGCTGCTTCATTGTTTTCATTTTCACGATTGTGAGTGGCTGTTTGTTCTTTGTCATAAGATTCGTCATCTCCTTATAACTCTTATTTTGCGCAAAACAAAAAAACCTTTTAGCGTTCCCACTAAAAAGGTTCCAGAGCAAAAAAGAGGTCGCATGCGGACGTCCTTCTGTCTCGGTCCCTTCGGCTCAGAGCAGAAACGTTCACCACGTTCGTCAAGGAATATGGACTTGTGAACACGGTTTCATTGTTTCACTCGGTAAGTGCGGTTCCTTGCGGATACCGCCCACCGAGGATAGTATATCAGAAAAAGCGTTACATTTCATTAAGCAAAATGCACATCTCCAGAAAAAACTTTACGGTAACAGCCGTCTTGTCCCAATAAGACAAGCGCTCCAGACTCGTCCAAGCTTTGGGCTATGCCCGTGACGACTCCATGCGGCGTATCGACGCTGACCATGCGGCCAATCGTGATGGATTGCGCCTCCCATAATGAGCGTATCGGTCCAAAGCCTTGCTCTTCATACAAATGATACAACTGTTCAAATTCAAACAGAAGCTCTGCGATCAGTTGCGCTCGGTCCCATCCATGGCCAGTAACTTCGCTTAAAGAAGTCGCGATTTCGCGCAGCTCTGGTGGATAATCGTCAGCGCTCAGGTTTGCACTGATGCCGATGCCCGCAATAACACTTAGCAGCCGTTCATCTTCTGCCTGTGATTCTAACAAAATCCCACACACTTTACGTTCATTCACGAGTAAATCGTTAGGCCACTTGATACCGACTTCAACTGGATGCATTTTTTTAATGGCTCTGCATATCGCAACAGCTGTAAGTAGCGTTAAATGCGGCGTAAATTGTAGTGGCATGCTTGGCTGTAACACAACGCTCATCCAAATGCCTTTGCCAGCAGGTGAATGCCAATTTCGTCCCCTACGGCCTCTTCCACCGGTCTGCTCTTCGGCGATTACAACAGCGCCTTCTTTGGCACCTGACAATAGCCAAGCAGTTGCTTCATTTTGTGTCGATTCCGTCTTCCACAAGATTCGCAACTGACGACCAAACGATGTTGTACGCAGTTTACTAAGCAGGAGCTTCTCGTCTAGTCGTGTAGGTTGCTGTAACAAGCGGTATCCTAGCTTTGGTACCGCATCAAATTCATATCCTTTTGCGCGTAGGCGGTTAATTTGTTTCCACACCGCTGTCCGACTTATACTTAAGTGTTGGCTTAACTGCTCGCCTGACACATATTCGTTCGGATGCTGCGCTAGCAATTCCAGTAATCGGTCTGTCATTGTTCCTCCAACCTGTGCTCAATCCACTTTAACAATCGTATCCGGTCATTCGGAAGTTCTTTTAAAGCGATTGCCATCCATGCTGCTTCAAGCAACGATTTTAACCATGACCCACTCGGACGGCTCGTCATTTGCAAAATATCCGTACCGCTGATCGCAAGGTCACGCAAGCTACGTACGGGTATGTCATCCAGCCACGCTTGCCCTTGTTGCAAAAGAATACACTTTAACTCATCTGAACCGGCAGGAGTTAATAATGTTGCTGCTGGCCTTGTTGACACCGTTAACGCAGCACAACATTGCAACCATTGTTGCAGCGCCTCTTCACCGCAGCTGAATAAAGTCCCCGCCCACATACACTTGAGTGCGAATTCAGCCACTTTCTGACTTCCCATCAACTGCTTATCCACATCTATTCGTTCCGTGTCATTCTCGATCTCCGCATGACTCATACGACTATCGCACGCCACACGCGCCTTGTGCTGCTCATGTGCCGCAACAAGTTCCTGCACCCTTAAAATACGCAGCAGTCTATCTTGCTGCGCGTTTGATAAACGAAGCGCATTCATAATACGCTTCGCTTCTGGCCCCTCTACGCGATGCCCGAGAAGCAGCACCGCAAAACGAAGGTCAGCACCGTCTACCTTTTCAAGCGCACACCACAACGGCGCCCAATGCTCCACTCTTGCAGACGCCAAACACTCAAGCGAATCTTTCGTATGCGTTAAGAGGCCGCTTCGTACGAGAAGCACCCAACCACGCACTGGCTGCGGACCAGCTGTCATTTTCCACAACTCATCACGTACACGTTCCATTGCGATGTGCTGTAATTTCTCGCGGTGCGTGCGAAGTGCACGCCACGTCGACTTGACAATCCGCGCCTCCAAAATAGAAGCAAAGCGTATGCCTCTTAGCATACGCAATGCATCTTCTTGAAACCGCGCCTCCGGATCTCCTACGCAGCGGATACGGCGTGTTGCCACATCCGTCTGACCCTGGAATGGGTCATGCAGCACACCTGCAGCGTCCAACGCCATCGCATTCACGGTAAAGTCACGCCGCAGCAAGTCTTCTCGCAAATCATCAATGAACTCGACCTGCTCAGGTCTGCGAAAGTTCTCATACGCTGATTCTTTACGAAAAGTTGTTACTTCATAGGCATGCCCCGCAGTAAGAACAGTGACTGTTCCGTGCTCCATCCCAGTAGGGATTACACGTTCAAACATAGCTGCGACTTGCTCAGGCAAGGCTGAAGTAGCAATATCAATATCGTTAATCGATCTCGACATCACCAGATCTCGGACACAGCCACCGACCATGTAAGCTTGGTATCCACGTTGCTCCAGCATTGTTACAACGCCAATAGCTTCTTCCCACATGGATCCTTGCATTTGAACACTTAACTGTTCGGTCATCATAGCTCACAAGTCGCTCGCTCAAACGGCGTAACCGTTTTTCCGAGTACACGATAATAAATTTCTTCGTATTTTTGCGTGATCAAGTCGTTACAAAATACGTTGCGAGCCCGATGCAAGCATGCTTCACGCATCTTCGCTGCCAATTCATCATTGGACAACAATTCAATCGCATACTGGGCCATTAAATCGGTATCGCCAATAGGCGCTAAATATCCCGTCTCCCGATGGGAAATCAACTCTGGGATACCGCCTGCTTCCGAGCCGATCGTCGGTACTCCGCAAGCCATCGCTTCAAGCGCAACGAGACCAAAGCTCTCTTTCTCGGAAGGCAACAGCAACACATCTGCCAATGAAATGACTTGCGCAATTTCGTCCTGTTTCCCTAAAAAGTGAACGCGATCCTCAAGTCCCATTTCACGAATTTTACACTGTACCTTCGGCATATCCGGCCCCTCGCCTACGAGCATTAAGCGCGAAGGCACTGACTCGTGAACACGGGCAAACGTTTCAATAACATCCGTAACCCGTTTGACCGGACGGAAATTAGAAATGTGCATCAAAATTTTCTCATGCGGAAAGGCAAAATCCGATCGCAATTGTGAGCAATCACGCGGATAGTAGACTCGTTTATCGACAAAGTTATACGTTAAGTCAACCTCGCGCGTGATATCAAGCAACTCTCTTGTTTCACGAATCAAATCGCTAGACACCGCTGTAACCGCATCACTCTGATTAATCGCGAACCGAATCATATCTTTAAGCGATTCATCTTGGGCCAATACCGTAATATCTGTACCGTGAAGCGTTGTCACGACCTTTAGATGCGGAGCCATCTGCTTCGCTAAATAAGCACAAATCGCGTGCGGAACTGCATAATGGACATGGAGCAAATCCAGTTGCTGCATGTTAGCTACTTGTGCCATTTTACTCGCAAGGGATAAATCATAGGGTGGATATCGGAATACATAGTAATCGTTAACATCCACTTCATGATAATGAATATTTTTTTGAAAGGTTGACCCTAGGCGAAACGGAATATTATGAGTTATAAAATGAACTTGATGTCCTCGCTCTGCAAGTAGCTTCCCTAACTCTGTAGCAACGACGCCGGAACCACCTAACGACGGATAACACGTTATTCCGATTTTTAATGAATCGTTCAAGTCGTTTCCTCCTCAACTTCGCGCTCCTGCATCCACGACTTATTTCATTAGAAAATGACTAAGTGACTGAATAGTTGAAGCTAATTCTTTTTTTATTTAAACAATGATACTTGATAAGGTCCTTTTAACATAAAGCCTTCAGCGTAGGCCATACCGCGTCCTTGACCTAGCAGCGCATCTCGAGCCTCCACACGTTCAACGTAACCTTGATTCAACGGAGTGGCAACTAAATCGTCGCTTCCGTTCGGTTTCGTAAATTGTGACTCATAGGCCAACAACGATTGCCGCTTCTGTTCGTACACATCGGAAATATCGAGCACAAGCTGCGGCGACACCGAATCATTAATAAAGTAAAAATAAACTTGCTCGACTTGATGTGCTGGCATCTCCGGCATATACCTACGCAGCTTGGCGTTGAACACGGCCTCCTGTACAATGCGGCTGCATTGAATATGGTCAGGATGCCTGTCCTCCCAATAAGGCATAAACACGATACGTGGTCGATGATAGCGTATCGCTCGTACTACAGCATCAATATGCTCTTGCTCAACACGAAGCCCTCGGTCAGGCAGGCGCAAATTGTCACGAACCGTGACATTCAGCGCCACGTTTGCCCGCTCTGCTTCTTGCTTCCGCAGCTCAACCGTACCGTTAGACGACATTTCTGCTTCCGTTAAATCAATAATACCAACGCGATATCCAGATGCCGTATGCTTTGCGATCGTGCCACCCATCCCGATTTCAACATCATCGGGATGAGCACCGAACGCTAAAATATGTAACGGCTGCTCGGCAATCATTATTCACTCACTCCCGGCTTGTACTTATCAGCAAGCTCACGCCATGCAAAATCGCCACGCTCCAAAGCCTTCACCAAAATTTCAGCAGTCGCAATATTCGTTGCGACAGGGATACCTTGTACATCACAAAGACGTAACAAAGCGATAATGTCCGGTTCGTGTGGTTGTGCCATCAGCGGATCACGTAAAAATACGATCAGATCCATCTCATTGTCCGCAACTAACGCACCGATTTGCTGGTCACCACCTAGTGGGCCCGATTTAAACCGATGAATATCGAGCTTTGTTTGGTTCATAATACGTGTGCCCGTTGTGCCTGTCGAAAATAAGCGATGACCATGAAAGACATGCTCATAAGCAATTACGAAATTAACGATTTCATCCTTTTTACGGTCATGTGCAATAAACGCTATGTTTAACATGTTGAAACCTCCGTTGTCTATGCGATGATGTAGGAATTACGCTTTAGTGTACAAAGTCAATGAAGACAATGTCACATTAGTCGTCTAACAAATGTTCAAACCCATATATAAGTTCATTCAACGTCATTACCTTTTTCACGGCAACATTTACACCTGGCATATAACCCGCGCGCTCGTAAGAGTCGTGACGAATTTTAAGCGATTGGCCATAGCCGCCAAAAATAACTTCTTGTTGCGCGAACACACCTGGCAAACGAACGCTATGAATGCGGAATCCGTTATAATAGCCCCCACGCGAGCCTTCGATTTTTTCTTCCTCATTAGGATGCCCTTGTCTCTTCTCCTCACGCACTTGCGCAACCAATTCTGCCGTTTTTACAGCCGTTCCGGATGGAGCATCAAGCTTTTGCTCGCCATGATATTCAATGATTTCAAGGTCTGGAAAATACTTCGCCGCTTGCTGAGCAAAGCGCATCATCAAAATAGCTCCGATTGAGAAGTTTGGGGCGATAAGCCCGCCTAAACCATTTGCTTGCGACAGCTGTTGCAGCTCTTCAATTTGTTCTGGGCTGAAACCCGTTGTGCCGATGACCGGACGCACACCGTTTTGGATCGCTAATAACGTATTGTTCATTACAGTATGTGGAGTTGTAAAATCGACCATAACGTCGGGCTTTACATCTCGCAGTGTCTTTTCCAAGTCTGATGTCACAAGAACACCACTGTTCGCTAGGCCTACTAAAGATGCGGCATCAACTGGACCCGCCGAAGGATCAACGGCAGCTACCAGCTGCAATGTTTCATCTTCCAGCACCATTTTAACGACTTCTTTCCCCATGCGGCCACCTGCGCCACTCACTGCTACACGAATACGTTCCATCATCGATTAACACTCCCCAGTTATCGTTTGTTTATGTTATTGATCAATTTTTGTCCAGCGATTTGCATCGCGTGTATTAAATTTGTGCATCACTTTATCATGCGCTGTTGCGAGATCAATGCCGAGAGAGTTGGCAAAACAGATCAGAATAAAGAGCAGGTCACCCAGCTCCATTTCAATGGAATTGTCTGCTTCTGTCGGCTTTTTCGGCTTTTCCCCGTGATGATGGTTTACTTCGCGGGCCAATTCGCCAACTTCTTCAGCTAAGCGAGCCAACATCGCTAACGGACTAAAATAGCCTTCTTTAAATTGAGATATGTAAACATCAACCTCTCGCTGCATATCTGCTAGCGATTTATTGTTGAGCAATTTTAACAGTTCGGCTCTCTCTTTGTCGTCCATGCAATCCCCTTCTCCATGTCATTCTGCTACTATGTTATCGTAAAGCATGGTGGAAAACAAATGCTTTTTCACAGGAGCATACGCGTCAAAAAAAGACAACAGGACCCAACTTGCGGATTCATTCATAAATCCTACAGGTTGAGTCCCATTTTATTTTTTCGGAAAGCGGTGACTATAAATTGCATACCGTTCGTATCGATATTTAAGAATCGCGACATAAGTTAATGAAATACCTACTATAAGTGCTAACGTAAACATCCATCGTAGCGGGACATCTTGCTCTTCCACCGGAACAAACGTCGTCTGTTCAACCGTTTTACCGAATAAGTGCAAGAGCCATGATTCACTATGTGTTGACACACTTCGCTGAACATCTATCCAGAGCAAGGTGCCTTGCAAGCTTTGCTCCACCATTTTGACTGTAGAGTTGATCAAATTCATGACTCCAGTCGATCGTTGAATCGCCGCAGCAGGCCGGATGCGATCTAGGTGCTCCAACCATCTCTGTGAAGCCAGCTTCCACTCTGACTCCTGCTTGACTGTTATCATCTGCTTTAAATCTTCGCGCAGAATCGTGTCATATTGCAACCACAGCGCTTCCTGCGGATGCACAAGCGCATCTGCTGCCAGCTTAAGCCTTGCTGTGAAATGAATGAGCTTTTGCGCATCCCGCTTGGAAGCGTATAAGTGTACATATACTTGATTCGCCGCCTCGCTTATCGTTTGCTCAATAGCTGGCGAGACCTTATGTTCAACCACTTGCTTGGAAATATCGTTCCGCATAAGCATATGTAAATGCCGCATCGTACCTTTAGCGGCAGACATGTCTCCTGCCACCACTTGTCGATACAACTTGTCTGTCTGTATATCGAAGTTTCGCCAGCCTGTTGATGGTGTCGACGAATAATTATCGTATAAGGCTTTAGCAGTGCCTGTCCCGTGCAAACAAATGAAGCCGATTAGTATGGCGATAAAAATACGCATATAAACATCCCTCCATTACCATCGTATGGAGAGATCACAATCGTTAGAACCGTTTACATTGGAATCCTAAAGTTATCCACTCTAGTAGCATAGCGGGAACAATAGCGGTATGCACACCAAGACACAATTCCGGATAGTGCGGTAAGACTTAATGTGAATAGAAAAATAATTTGCAAATCATCCATTAACGAAATATGAAGAGCGGGAAACACACCATATGTATAATCAACGACATCATTTAACCAGGTCCAGCTTAATGCTACAAGTAATGCACCCTTGCCAAAGGTGAACATTCTCACAAATAACAGTGCTTCAACTGCCATTGCTAGGTGGGAGCTTATTAGCATCCAATCCTGCCATACGATCGCCTTACCTTGTGCGACACTGGCTACAATCATTACGCAGGCCCATACGCCGTATTTGATAGAAGTGACGACAGCTAACGCCTCGATGCACTTTCGAAATATGCGCACGAACGTACTCACAGGTTGTTTCTTGACGATTAAAAAAAGAAGCGAGACTGTAAAAAACAAACTGGCTGTAGGACTATCTGGTACAAAAATAAATTGCCATGCAGGGTGGTAGTTCCACGTAAATTCGAGCTGCCCTTTATACCAGTAGTAACCGTATAAGGTACCCACTAAATTAGCGAACAACAAAGTCCATAACACCCATTTTTGTGTTAAAAAAGCGCGGGAAAATAACAACGAAAACTTCATGCAACCACTCCTGCTAAGTAGTGAACTTACATTCATCGGTAAATCGAGTATTTTCTAAGATGTAAATGATGAAGAGATAGGGAGCTTGCTGAGATAAATACAATCAATTCGTTCATGTAACTACAAATCAACGAATCAATTACTTTAAATAAAAGCCTGACCGAATAATTTCGGTCAGGCTTAACTAACAAATCTGTATTATTGTGCTTTTTGCTTAGCAAGCCAATCTGCGATATTTTCAACGTCTTGGTCACTTAGACCTTTCTGTTTCATCGAATCGCCCATTGCTGGCATATTGCCTTTACCGTTCTTCATAACGTCCAAAATTTCTTCCTTGGACATCTTATCACCGATACCGCGCAATGCCGGAGCTGCGCCGCCTTTCATATCAACACCGTGACATGATAAGCACGTGGCTTTTTTCATATTTTCCATAGCAGGGTCGTCTTTTTCAACGATCGCTACTTCTTTGTTTTTCTTTTCTTGACCTGTAGGCAAACCTTTTGCTGCCTTTTCTTTCATTTTCTCCACACGCTCAATGTGCTGTGGAGTCAGTCCTTTTGCCTTCATTTCATCCTCGTAGTGAATCCAAGATACACGCGTCAAGTAAGTAATTGCAACAAGCGTCAACAACAGGGATGCTGTCGCAATTGGACGTCTGTAAAAACGACGCTCTTTACCTGTATCAAGGAATGGTGCCAACAACAAGCCTCCGAATGCGAGACCTGGCATCAACATCGTTCCCATAATGATGTAATCCCCAGATGCGAAAGGATATTTAAGCAGCTGGTATAAGAAAAGGAAGTACCAGTCTGGTATAGCTAGAAAAGATGTGTTATTAGCGTCAGCAGGATAACCAAGCGGTGCTGGATGAGCAATCGTCAATACTAAAAATCCGACGAGAGCCACACAACCAACCATCCATTCTTTCAAAAGAAAGTTAGGAATAAACGCTTCGGACTTTCCAGGGAAAGCTGTGTAGTCTGGCTGCTTAAGCGGCGTACTTCTTTGCTTTACCCGAGAATCCCCGACGTACACGATTTTTTCATTTGGATCTGACTTTCCGTGTGCCATCTTGGCCCCTCCTCTCTTATAGCGGTCCCGAAATACCTTGACGACGAATCATAATAAAGTGAGCGCCTAACAAGGATAACAAGGCCGCAGGTAAGAAGAACACGTGGATGGCAAAAAACCGGGTAAGCGTCTGCGCGCCTACGATCTCGCCGCCCTGCATCAATTCTTTCATGTGCGGTCCAACAACAGGAATCGTGTTGGCAATCTCCATGACTACCTTTGTTGCAAAGTACGCTTTATCGTCCCAAGGCAACAGGTAGCCCGTCAAACCGAGTCCGATCATGACGAAGAAAATAAGCATACCAACTACCCAGTTCATTTCACGAGGAGCTTTATAAGATCCTGTGAAAAATACACGCATCGTATGTAAGAACATCATAACGATAACGAGGCTGGCGCCCCAATGGTGCATACCGCGCACGATTTGGCCAAACGCAACCTTCGTCTGCAAATACTCAACGCTGTAATAAGCGTTAACAATGTCCGGAACATAGTACATCGTTAAGAACATACCGGACAAAATCTGGATGACGGTAATGAAAAACGTCAAACCCCCGAAACAGTACACAAACGCAGAAAAATGGTGCGCTGGGTTGACATGTTCCGGAACTTCATGGTCGGCAACGTCTCGCCACATTGGCGTGATATCAAGACGCTCATCGATCCAATTGTAAACTCCTTTAAACATCTGTCCTTACGCCTCCTTTAACTACACGCGTTTGTTCGGCACAACTTGACCAAGGTACACGAAACCGTTTTCGATTTTTATGTTGTAATCATCAAGCGGTGCCAAGGCTACGGCTTGCTGCTTACCATCTTTCGTATAGTGTGCGCCGTGACATTGGCAGAAGTACTGATCTTTGTGACTTGCACTTCCGTTCCAGTCTACTGTACAGCCTAAATGCTTACAAATTGGAGACAACGCGTAAATATTGTTGTTCTCATCTTTGCGAACCCAAGCTGTCATTGTAGCTTTGTCTTCATACCAACCGTCAAATCGTGTCAATTCAAAATTGAACTCTTGCGGTTCGTTCGTAATTTTAGCTACTTCAACTACTTTTACGAACGTCTCGCCACCCTTTTTCTGCAACAGCGGGTCCACTGCAAATCGAATCATCGGTAACGCTGCACCAGCGGCCATAAATGCGGTCGTTCCACCCAAGGTGTAAGCAAGAAATTGTCGACGCGACATTTCTTTGCGCGCTTTGTGAGGTTTGTGCTCGATCTCATGCGGATTGCTCATACTGTCTTACCCCCTTTACGCAACCGTTCTCGCAACTTACTATGAACATAATCACATTCTAACTAGGACATCACTATAATATCCCAGCGCTATGAAAGCGTCAAGAATTTACCAATGTGTTTAGGCTGTGTAAAGATTGCCACTACGCGAAATGTTGAGATTTTGTCACAATTACACTCAAACTTGAGAGCGCTCCCATAACAGTCTGATTTTTTCCTTAATTGCTAAACGATACGCTCCAGCCTCCACTTCACCAAGCGTAGACGGCGTTAATACTAAATCTGCTTGCTGCAACTTGTCTACTTCCAGATTGGCGTCAGCTGACATCACGATGACAAATTTAAACCCTGCCGTCGATTTCAATTGCTCACACGCGGCGTTAATCGCATCAAAGCGTGTATCGCCTTCTGTTTGCTCTGTCACAAAATGATAAGCAGGGTACGTTACCGTACGTCCGCGGAACGGAATTTCGACAAGATCAAGCCAATCTCGTAACCGCTCTAAGTACTCAACCGCCTCTATCGGCGACTCTTTTCCTATCAAACCTGTTACGGGTAAAATAGCCGTGTCTAAATACGGCTGCAGCTCTTCCCACTGTTCCTTCGTCAACTCACTGAATTTCATATGCGTCTCCTCTCTCTTCATCCTTCTATCTCTCTACTCCATTATACTGATTCATTCAAATATTCGCACAAAAAAATGAAGAATCGCATAGTTGCGTTCTTCATTTTACGGGTTATTGCAATGTTTTCAATTCACTCGTCAATTGCTGAAATGCAGCTTCATCGCCAGCAACTAATGCTTTGTCAATTGCCTCGTAAATACGCTCTGTGCGATACTTTTTGATCGCATTGTCCCATATCATTTCCGCCGTCAAACTGAGCATCGCTTCATATGTTACTTTCATTTTATCCATAGGACGCACCTCCAACCAAGAACGATTAAGAGATCCTATATTCCTTTCCTTTCACCACATAGCTCTCCGTTGTTCTCTTCATGCGTTGTAAGTCTGCTTCTGTCAGCTCGCGTATGACACGTGCGGGTGAACCGAGAGAAAGAGTATAGGCTGGTATTTTTTTATTTTCGGTGACGACTGAACCTGCCCCTACTAAAGCATATTCACCAATTTCGGCGCCGTTCAGTACAATCGCCCCCATGCCAATCAATGTACCATGGCCTATCGTGCAACCGTGAATAATTGCACCGTGACCGACCGATACGTCATCTGCGACGAGCAGTGGCTGATTCGTATTCACATGACCCACTACACCGTCTTGAATGTTTGCGCGATCTCCAATTCGGATTGGAGCCAAATCACCGCGCAGCACAGCATTAAACCAAATCGTAGCTTCCTTGCCAATGGTAACGTCACCAACTATTTTGGCCCCGTCAGCGACATATGCTGAACCATCAACAGTTGGCAGTATTCCTTTGTACGGCACATACAACATCGCGCCACCTCCGACTCGACCTCATCACTCCGGTATAGATTGGCATCCTACGGAAAATTTCGGTCTCATCGTATCAATGGAGTTTTCGATTGTCAATGGCAATTCGAATCTTATCGTCGTGCGCGACATAAACGCCTTGTATTATTTTTTGTCCGCCTTTAGTTGTTTGCATCACTTGTCCAAACTCCGAGTGCTCCCCTAATCGGAGCAACCCCAGATGAACCATCATCATAAGCATACGCTGTCTAAACACTGCTGACTGACTGTCAAAATAAAACGGCTTCACAAATGGCAGCAACGTTTTTTCTAATGAATCTACAGTTGTCCATGATGTGGTACACAGGCTGATCCAATGTACAAGCGATAATAAATTGGGAATCGCATTTTTGTACATTTTTAACCAGAAACGATAAACGTTAACTGCGGGTTCTACACCGCCTTTCGCCATTCGTTCTTCTCCGCTTATCGACAAGCTTAACTTGCCATCCCATTCTTCGATCCAGCCTTGAAAGAAGGCGTAATCGTAAATGAGTGAAAATCGATTCGGATAGTCATGAAATCTTCGACCGTAACCAAATCTCCATTCTCCTTTACCAACTGGGCACTCTTGAATGGCAAATAACTCAAACAGTTGCTGCTGTTGACGCTTGTACAGCACACCCTCACCATTCAGCAGTACGTTTTCCTTATGTACAAAATGTAACAGGTGAACTACATCTTCGCCGATACGTCCGTCTTCATCCCGATAGGCTTGCGGCTCTGTTACGGCTTCAAGTTGACTCACAAATGTATGCCGCAGCACTTCTCGAAAACGATCCTTCAAGTCAACAGGCACTTGAAACAAATACTTCGTCTGTTGACTGCACCCGTTAAACAACCACCCGCTATGTTTAAATTTCGCAATCGTGTCACGCGGATTGCCACTTGGAGAAGACACTACAGCCTGACTATCGTCGGCATGCTTTTCAAATCGCGTTTGCTGTACGCGTGCAACAAGTTCTTCCAAACTAAACGAAGTACGCTGTTCGAACAAAAGCGAATTAAGAAACCGCATTTCCTCCAGTGACATTTCACGCACGTGCCGTTCAAAAATTTCCTTTTGACCAAGGGTGGACAAAATCGATTGAATCAGCTCGTGCTTGGAATTCGTGTTGCAAACACAATTGTAACTGTCAGCAATGCGGGCTAACTGTTGGATGTCGGCAAAGCTAAGCATTTCTGCTAAGTTCACGTACTCCCTCCATTCCCACTAGCATGAACTCCCAAGCCGGGTCTTGTTGTACATTAACCAGTATTGGAAAAAGAGCAACATTTATTCAGTAATTTGAGAAATAAAAAAAGCATGCCCTTGGGCATGCTTCTGTAAAGCAATATAATTAGCTCGTCAATTCCATTGAGGATCTCGACTCCATATGTTGTGTACAGTTGAACAACTGTGTGCGCCAGCCTTCTGGATGTCGCTCCAATACAGAAAATGACATGTTTCCGATATGCTCATTGCTTGATTCACCGTGCAAGGAAACGAACAATTGAGCTAGCCAACTACCGTGCGTAATAGCAAGTACGGACTTGCCTTCATACTTCTGATATAGCATCTCAATGCACGCTACAGCGCGTTGCAGCAGCTCATCATTTTTCTCTTGTCCAAGGTCGCGCGTTCGCCAATCGGTTCCCCATCGTTGTTCACGCTCTTCAGGTGTTGTGCCTTCCACTAGTCCGAAAAATCGCTCCTCTAGATGACGCTCTGGTTTCTCCACAGGGATACCTAAACGATTCGCAATAATGAGTCCTGTTTCATCGGCACGTTGAAGTCCACTTGTGACGACAACGTCAAACTTGTGCGCGTCATGAAACAATCTTTCAGCCAATCGATGGGCTTGCTCCCGTCCTGACTCGTTCAACGGGATGTCCGTTCGACCTTGAATCTTGCCTAATACATTCCAATCTGTCTGACCATGACGAACTAATCCTAATGTGAATTGCATACGTTCTCCTCTAGTTGTATGTCATTCTCAATGTCGTACGCGAGTTAGCCAGTTCAACAACATGAGTGCGAACGTAACACCAAATAAGGATAGCGCTATCCAATAGTGTGGCACCGCAGGCACAACTTGCAATAGAACTGGTTCGCTAACGCCTGCTACTGGTACATTGATTGAAACCGATTCCCATCCTTCTCCTACCCCTGCTACTGAAGTAGGAATCATGCCGCTCAGATGTTCCATATTGGACTGTTCGCTGCGTACGAGCAGGACGGTTAGACTGCTCAAAAAAATAGTTAAGCAAAAAGCAATTAATCCCGATAACATTTTGCGCGATCGTAACGAAAAGGTTTGAGAACGCTGATGCACCGGTACAAGCCAGTCTTCTTCTTTGAATATACGTTCCATCACGTGATTAGACTGAAAAGGAGAAGAGGCTGACCACTCTGGTTCACTAGTCAACTCATCTTCCCACTGCTCACTTGCCGCCCATACGGCATACATCTCCGCACAAGCCTGGCACCCGCTTAAATGCTCCTCAATCACTTGACGTTGCGGATCATCAATCGGCATATCTTCATACATGGATATGCAATCGAGCGTTTCCGCACATTTCATTAGCCGTTCATCCCTTCAATCCCGGGCTCAGTCACATAAGATTCCAACTGTATCTTAATGCTAGCTCTGGCACGGAACAACAACGATTTGACCGAACTTACCGTCTGTCCTAGAACATCGGCAATTTCTTGATAATCCAGCTGGTCATATTCGCGTAAAATAAGGGCGGAGCGTTGCTTGTCTGGCAATCGATTAATTGCTTCACGCACCAAGGATACTTTCTCACTGCGTAGTAGCGCGTACTCTGGCGCTGCCTCACGCGGTGCTTCAGGCACGATGCTGTTGTCCTCATCGAGGGACATTTGTATACTGCGCTGCTTTCGCAACTCACTCAACACCGTATTCCTTGCTATCGTATATAGCCATGTTGAGAAGAGAGCATCTGACTCTCTAAAAGTATGTAAACTGCGATATGCCTTATAGAACGTTTCCGCGCATAAATCTTCAGCGAGCAATTCCAACTGGGAACTTTTTAACATATGAAAAATAAATGATAGCACTTTACGTTGATAACGATTCATTAATATCGCGTACTGTTCAACGTTGCCGTCTTTAATATCGCGAATTATTTGGGAATCGGTCATGGATTGCGAACCTCCTTGCTTTCCATTTCCATCCCGATGCGCTACTCTGTAAGGTTATACTCATCTTAATGGATAAAGTTGCGGATCGAGAAAAAAGATAGATTCGTATTGTCGTATCCTCAATAAACGTTGCTCATATTCGGGGTATTGTCGGGTTCATTTTGCATGATATACGTGTGTCGAACATAACTATTTCGTATTTTAGCACAGGACGGGCTCGCTGTAAGTTAAATTTTTTTAAGAATTGATGATGAAACCTTAAATTCAAACCAAAAATTGGGCAAAAAAAAGACGCCACCGAAGTGGCGTTGTGCGATTATGCACTCATTTTGGATAGGAGTGGAGAGAAACCATACTGTACCTTTATTATATTGTATACGTTTTCATTTTGTCAATAGAATGCCTTAAAAATTTTCTTCTATTCTCATATTTTACCTCATTAAGGCATTAAACATACACAGCATGACCATTTGCTTTGAGCAATACACTTGCCCTATCCGCATCTTGCTGCTGGCGAAAAGAGAGTCGCAGTACACCAGGAACGTCTTCCCTACTCTCGATAATTTGCAAATTACTCAAGTTAATTTCGTGATTACCAAGCTCCGTTGCAATTTTACCGATGATACCTGGGTGGTCAGGAACATCCATATAAATATCGTACAAAGCATGGATAGCGCCTTTACGTCGCTCCGGCATCCGACTACGAAATTCGCCTGCTTCTGCAAAAGCTTGCATAATAGCCTCGCCGTCTAATTGTTGGAGCTGTGCAATAAATTGGTCTGCTCCTAGCTTCAATTCGTCCAACAGCTTTAATAACACGTCACGGTTATTGAGCAAAATATCACGCCACATCACTGGATCACTTGATGCGATACGCGTAATATCGCGGAATCCACCTGCCGCTAACAGCGCGTGAAGCTCATTGCCCTCATTATATTGACGGACTTGATTGACGAGCGTCACAGCCACAATATGCGGCAGATGGCTGATGGCACCGACGACTCTGTCGTGTTCAAGGGGATCCATCTGAATGATGTGCGCCTTCGTATACCGTAAGAGCGAGGCGAGTCCATCATACGCGTCTTTGTTCACATTTTTTTCAGGCGTTAGCACGTAAAAAGCATTTTCAAATAGCAGTGTAGAAGCTGCTTCAACACCAGAACGCTCTGAACCAGCCATAGGGTGACCACCAATAAAATGAACATCGGTAAATTCCAATTCACGTGCACAACGTGCTATCGATGCTTTCGTACTGCCTACATCCGTAATGACGCATCCTTGCTTCAATGGCAAGTTACGCAACGTGACAAGGATACTTTCAATAACCCCAACGGGTACGCACAAAAAAATATAATCCGCATCTTTTACGGCTTCCTCAAGCGATGTTGTAGCATGATCGACAACACCACGCTCCAAACATGTAGCAGCTAGCTTAGAGTTAGGCACGTAACCCGTTACAACATGATCAGGCTTGTCTTTAAAAGAAAGGGCGAGGGAGCCCCCAATCAGTCCCACGCCCAATATTGCAATATTAATGCTCATGATTTCACCTGCGTCTCTGCAAGCACTTGCTCCAAAGCAACGATCAATGCCTCATTTTGCTCTTTACTACCTATCGTAATTCGCAAGTGATGCGGATACTTCTGATGTCCAGCCCGCGTAATGAAACCTTTGCGCAGCAGCGCATCGAATGCAGCGACAGCTGGCAAGCCAACATCAACCATAATAAAGTTGCCATGGGCAGGAAAGCTGCTCAATCCGAGACGTGCAAACTGCGACTGCAAGTACACGATTCCTTCGGCATTGCGCTGGCGGCACTCCGCGATAAATGCTTGGTCTTGCACAGCTGCAAGAGCAGCTACTTGCGCGAAGCGCGTCGTATTGAACGGCTCCCGGACTTGATTAATCGTATGAATAACGTCAGGATGACCAACACCGTAGCCAATGCGAAGCGAAGCCAATCCGTATATTTTTGAAAACGTTCGTAGCGTAATTAAGTTCTTATATTCACTTAGCAGCGGTAAAGCATCTGGGAATGTTGGGTCGGTCACATATTCACAGTAGGCTTCATCTAACACGACCAGCACTTGATCGGACACACGCTTCATAAATGAATGCAATTCGTCGGCTGACACGATTGTGCCTGTCGGATTGTTAGGATTGCAAATGAACACAAGCTTTGTTCGTTCATTGACAGCCGCAAGCATCGCTTCTAAATCATGCCCCCCGTCGCGCAACGGAACTTCAATCGTAACTGCACCTTCAATATCCGCATTATGCTTATATTGCGGGAAAGTCTGGTCGGCAATAACGATCTCGTCACCTGGAACGAGGAAGGCACGACAAAGCATTAAAATAACTTCGTCTGAGCCCGCTCCAAAAATGATTTGATTGCTGTTCACACCTAAGTGCTGTGCCACCGCAGCCGTAAGTGCTACTGCGGCACCATCAGGATACAAGCTCGTATGTTGAATTTCATCAATAAGCGCTTGTTTAACTTGCGGTGAGCTGCCAAATGGATTTTCATTAGAGGCAAGCTTAATGATATTCGACAGCCCTAGTTCACGTTTCACTTCATCCGTTGATTTACCCGGCTGGTACACAGGTAGATGTACGACATTTCGTTTTGGTTGCATCTATATACCACCTCTCCATGCTTTGCGATTGCGGCACGCTAACGCTGATAAGCTAACATGCTTTACAGATGCAAAGCGTCTAAGTAAGTTAGTCCTGCTTTAATTGTCGCACAAAATCACAAATTTGCAAGACCCCTTTTGCAGAAGTAGCTGGATTTTCGAGCAAAGGCAGCGCAGCTTCGATTTGACGCACGACGGCACTGCCAACAATGACGCCGTCACAATGTGGTGCAAAGCGCTGTACGTGCGCAGCTGTAGAGATGCCGAAACCGATCGCAATCGGCAATGATGTGCTCTTTCTTACCGCGTGAAGAAAGCTCTCGACTTCATCGCCGAATGAATCACGCATGCCGGTTACGCCAAGCGATGACACACAGTATATGAAGCCTCGACCGTGCTCGACGATGCGTGCAATGCGCGCCTCGGACGTCGGCGCGACAAGCGGAATAAGATGGATGCCGTATCGATCCGCAACGATACGGATCGGTTCACTTTCTTCGATTGGCAAATCGGGTATAATGATACCGTTTATATCTGCCTCGGCTGCCGCTGTGAAGAACGGGTCTAAGCCATATTGCAGTACGGGATTGAAATACGTAAACAATACGTACGGGATATTAGCGCCCGCTCGGCGTGCTTCACGAACGACGTGGAAGCTGTCTTCGATCGTCACGTTATTTTTTAACGCTCGCGCAGAAGCTTTCTCAATAACAGGGCCATCTGCTAACGGGTCTGAATACGGAATACCCAGTTCGATCAGGTCCGCACCCGCCTGCTCCATGCCGAGCAAGAGCGCAACTGTACTTTCCAACGTTGGATCTCCAAGTGTAAAAAATGGCATTAAAGCCGAACGGCCTTCATTGCTCAAACGTGCAAATGTGGAATCAATCCGGTTACTCTGCTTCTGCTGTAGAGTCATCGTCGTTACCTCCCAGTACATCCATTATCGTTGCCACATCTTTATCGCCTCTGCCGGATAAACAGATGACAAGCAGTTGATCCGCACTCATTTGTGGCGCAATCTTAACGGCGTGTGCAATCGCATGCGCGGATTCAAGCGCAGGAATAATCCCTTCCTTACGGCTCAAAAATTGCAACGCATCCAACGCTTCCTGATCGGTAATCGGCTCATACGTAGCACGTCCTGAATGATTTAAGTAAGCGTGCTCTGGGCCAACACCTGGATAGTCTAATCCTGCTGATATCGAATGTGCATGCTGCACTTGTCCATGTTTGTCCTGCAATAAGTAGCTCATCGAGCCTTGGAACACACCTGGCGTGCCGAGAGTCATGGTCGCTGCATGATACGGGGTATCAATCCCTTTTCCAGCTGCCTCTACACCTACTAGCTTGACACTTGGATCTTGAATAAATGGATAAAACATACCAATCGCATTACTGCCGCCGCCGACCGCAGCGACACAAACATCGGGCAGACGGCCTTCTGTTTCAAGCAGTTGTGCACGTGTCTCGTCCCCAATAATCCGTTGGAAATCGCGCACCATCATAGGATAAGGATGAGGGCCCACGACAGAACCGAGAATGTAGAACGTATCGTGGACGTGACTTACCCAGTAGCGTAAAGCCTCATTGCCTGCATCTTTCAGCGTACGTGAGCCTGACACGACCGGAATGACCTCTGCTCCTAGCAATTGCATCCGAAACACATTTAAACGTTGGCGTCTCATATCTTCTTCGCCCATAAATACTTTGCATTCCATCCCAAGTAGTGCTGCAACCGTTGCTGTGGCGACACCGTGTTGGCCTGCACCCGTTTCAGCGATCACTTTATGCTTGCCCATGCGCTTTGCCAACAAAGCCTGACCGATCGTGTTATTAATTTTGTGCGCACCCGTGTGGTTTAAATCTTCGCGCTTTAAATATATTTTCGCCCCGCCTAACGCTTGCGTTAGCCGTTCTGCATAATATAGTGGAGTCGGTCTACCCGAATATTGCTTAAGCAAATATATCAATTCTGTCTGAAAATCAGGCTCGTTAATATGATGACGATACGCCTCTTCCAACTCGATAAGTGCATTCATCAACGTTTCAGGGACAAAGCGACCGCCAAATGAACCAAATCTACCATTTTCATCTGGTAGCGTTCGCTGCTGCTCGTCGCTATTTTTTTGTGTAAGTGGTTGTTCCGTGTATGACATTTCCCCTCACCCTTTCGATAAATGATTTTATTTTTACGGTGTCTTTCACACCATTCGTTTCAACACCACTCGATACATCTACCCCAGCTATGGGATAACTTGCTGTTAATTCCGACACGTTGTTCGGATCTAAACCTCCTGCTGCGTACAGCGGTAACGACAACGTTTTCGCTTGCTCCATGTAGTTCGGAATAACACTCCAGTTAAACGTCTTACCGGAGCCTCCGCCTTGGATTGGATCATGCGTATCCAACAACAACACATCCGTGTATGGAGCAGCATGCACAATCGCATTCCATCCGCCTAAGGCTGGATCAGCATCTCTTTCAACCGACGTTGCTGACAAAATCGATGTGCTGATAGGCACGGTCAACCAAATACGAACGTCCCAGTTCGATTTGATCCATTTCAACAGCTGCAAGCCTTCACTTGGAGAACCAACTGCACGCTCTGTTGCCTCAACACCACTCGCAACCGGAACATGTAAAGGCATGTGCAATTGAATCGCATCCAGTGGCACCGTATTTAGCACAGCAGCAAGCTCCTCCTTCTTCGGGCTGGCAAATACACCTACAAACTCTGGGCACTGTTCAAATTCAGCACGCAGCTGTTGTATGATGTCGCTGCCTAAAGACGGAGCTATTTGTCGCCTGCTTGGGGCAAATACGAATCCAATCTGATCCGGCTTCAACCTTGTGACCACACGTGCCGTTTCCACATCTTGCAATCCGCAAATTTTTACGAAAGTCATCGTGACTGACTTCCTATCCCTAATTCCCCTGGTTGAAGCTCTTGTGTTGCAAATTGTCGGGCATCAAGTCCGCTCATTAAATGTTCCACCCCGCCACGAACGTCAGCTTGCCGCATAAAGTGCTCGCCAACGAGAACAGCGTCTGCACCGATCTCGGCCAGCATCGTTAAATGCTCCGGCAAATGAATTCCACTCTCGCTAATGTACACACAACCTTCTGGGATAAGCGGCTTTAATTTGCTCGTCTGAGAAATATCTGTCACAAACGTGTGCAAGTTGCGGTTGTTCACTCCGAGTAGCTTGACCTGTTCAAGTTCTGCTACTCTACGCAGTTCCGCTTCGTCATGAACCTCAATCAACGCCTCCATCCCTAAATCAAGGGCGAGCTGATTCATCCGCTTCAATTCATCGTCATTCAAAATGGCTGCGATTAGCAATACCGCATCAGCACCAAGCAATCGAGCCTCCAAAATTTGCAGCTCATCAATAATAAATTCTTTCCGCAAAAGCGGTAGAGTCGTCAATGCACGCACCTGCTGCAAGATTTCATTTCCACCTTGAAAATAAGTCCGATCCGTCAGCACAGACAATGCGTCTGCGCCAGCGGCAACATAGTCCTTTACAATTGCAGGTGGATCAAAATCGGCGCGAATCAGCCCTTTTGAAGGAGATGCTTTTTTTACCTCTGCGATAAGACCTACTGAACGCTTCCGACCGCTCGTTAACGCAGCGCTTAACGATTGGCAGTTCGTCGTTAAAGCGGCAATGCGACGTTCAGCTTCTGCCCGAGATAGCTGCTGACGCAGCTCTGCGACTTCCTCGCGTTTCGTAGCTACAATTCGTTCAAGAAACATGACTTAATCCCCCTGTCGTCTCAATCCACTGCTCCAGCTTCGCATAAGCACGACCGCTATCGATCAATTGCTCCGCCGTTCTCACACCTTCAGCAATCGAATCTGCTTGCCCGGCTACATAAATGCATGCGCCTGTGTTCGCTAATACAATTTCGCGATGAGCGCCTCTTTCTCCTTGCAGCACTCGACGGATGAGCGCCGCGTTCGTTACGGCATCCCCGCCCAGCACCTCTGTTAACGGCTGCGTGTGCAAGCCTAATTGTTCTGGTGTAATCGTATATGTCCGCAGTTCCCCGTCTTTCAACTCACTGACACGCGTAGGTGCGGACAAGCTAATTTCATCAAGTCCATCTTCACTCGCGACGACTAGCGCTCGCTTTAGGCCAAGCTCCCTCAGTACAGCCGCAATCGTGTCAGTCTTCGTCTGATCGTAAATACCGAGCAATTGACGATCTGCACCTGCTGGATTCGTCAACGGGCCAAGCATATTGAACACCGTACGCACACCAAGCTCTTTGCGTGGTCCCGCAGCATGCTTCATCGCTGGATGAAACATTTGCGCAAACATAAAGCAGATGCCGATACGATCCAAACAATCAGCAGCTTGCTCGCTGCTCAATTGAATTTGCACACCCAGCGCTTCAAGCACATCTGCACTGCCCGCACGACTAGATGCGGAGCGGTTGCCATGCTTTGCCACACGTACAGAACCAGCTGCGGCGATAATTGCCGATACGGTAGAAATATTGAATTTATGAATGCCCGAGCCGCCTGTTCCACAAGTGTCCAACAATCGTTCACGAGTTGTAACTAGCTGATTAGCACGACTGCGCATCGCCTGTGCAAACCCGACGATCTCCTCCACCGTCTCCCCTTTAAGGCGGAGCCCAGCTAACAAGGCACCGATCTGTGCTGGCGTAGCATAGCCATCCATGATGTCCTGCATCACTTGGCATGCCAGCTCTCTACTTAAGTGCTCCCCAGCCAATACGCGGCTCAACGCCTCTTTTAGGCCATTTTGCTCGATTGTGGACGTCATACGCTCAGCTCCTTTCGATGCAGCTCTTCAGTTGCTGAATGACTCATCTCTGTGTCGACGTAATAGTCCCAGTTCACAGGCAACGGCCGCTTCTCTAGCGTATTCACCGTTGCAGCCTCAACACGGTCAGCGATGTCAGTGCTAAAGACTCGTTCTGCCATTTCAATCGCGACAAGCAAAGCCTTCGCTTTATTGACCGTCTCTTCGTACTCTTTTTCCGGTACAGAATCCCACACAATGCCTGCACCCGCCTGAACGTATGCTGAGCCACCTTTAAAAATAATCGTACGAATCGTAATACACGTATCCATATTGCCGTTAAATCCTAAATATCCGATTGCCCCAGCGTAAGCTCCACGCGCTTCCCGCTCTAGCTCTGCGATAATTTCCATGGCTCGCAACTTAGGAGCACCGGAGACTGTACCTGCTGGCAAGCAAGACAGGAAAGCATCAAAAAAGTCTTTATCCTTCCGCAACGTTCCAGAAACGTTGGACACGATATGCATCACGTGCGAGTAACGCTCGATATCCATATACTTGTCGCAACGTACCGAGCCGAAATCGCACACGCGACCAATGTCATTGCGGCCTAAGTCCACAAGCATCAAATGCTCAGCCCGCTCTTTTTCATCTGCCAACAGTTCGCGTTCCAACTCCATATCTTGCTCTTCCGTTTTGCCTCGCGGTCGTGTCCCTGCAATCGGACGTGTCTCCACTCTATCTCCATTTACACGCACGAGCGCCTCCGGTGATGTTCCGACGATCGTCTCATCTTCCATTTTCAACACGTACATGTAAGGTGAAGGATTCGTCATCCGTAGCATCCGGTACACATCTAACGGATCAACCGTCGTTTTTCTTTCAAACCGCTGTGAAAGTACAACTTGAAAAATATCGCCGGCCAAAATATATTGCTTCGCCTGATCCACTTTGGCGATAAACGACTCTTTTGTCTCGTTCGAGCGTACAGGACCGATATCGTCAATTCGCGCTAAAAAAGCATCCGAGTTCACTTGCTTCTGCCGTGGCAACGGCGCTGTTAGCTTCGCTTGCAGCTGTAGTAGCTTTTGACAACTCTCCTCGTAGCGAACACGAATCATCTCATCGGTGTCGTCAGGCTGAATGTGTATGTTCACAATAAACTGCATTTGCTGTCTGACGTGGTCAAATACGACCAACTGATCACAGAACATAAATTGAATGTCGTTTGTGTGCATGTCATCTACAGCATGCTGCGGCAACCGCTCATATTGCTGTACTAAATCATATCCAAAAAAACCGATAGCACCACCAGTCAGCGGGGGTAATCCATTAATTTTAGGGCTGCGGTAACGGCGTAGCAATCGTTTAATCGCTGCAAGCGGCTTTTCTTCGATATGCTGCTCAACTCCATTTTCAATGACAATAAGCTTGCCATTTTTGCCTTGAAATCGAAGAAAAGGTGTTGTGCCGATAAACGAATGTCGCGCCCACTGAATGCCCCCCTCTACACTTTCCAGCAAAAAGGAAAACGGTTCGTGCTGTAAGCGCTGAAACAGGCTTATAGGTGTTTCTGTGTCAGCCATGACGGTACGCGTAATCGGTATCACATTATATTGTCGGGCTAATTGTATAACTTCTTCAACTTGGGGATTCATCGCTTTCACTCCTCATGTCCGACCACGATGCATTCGATGTGCGATCACGTGGCTCGGTTTATTATCCTTACAGTGAGCTGCAAGTTTTATGAAGGTGTCAGCAGAATCAACTCCCAATGTGCCATCCATGTACATGAATAGCGCATTAGTGGTCAATTCTGCATCAAAAAAGCCTCTACGCATGGTAGAGGCTTGAATCATTAGCGATGAAATTGTGATGAGAGAAATTGGGTTGGAACCAAAAGAAACGGTTGTAAGGTATAGCGAAATAACATCTACCCAAGATATAGAATTGTGTAAAATAAATACACGTATCCCATCTTATGATAGCTGCGCTACATCAACTACTCGTTCTTTGTCTCCACTCAACTACACTAAACTAGGCTAAACTCTGCTCATCTCAATCTCAAACTAAACTCTGCTCAACTCTGCTGATTCCAACTATACATGAATGATCGAAAGAGGTCAACGCCTTTAATTGCCTTTTTTTTCAACTTTAACGACTTACCAGATCCGGCCGCAAGCTTTTAGCATTACGCAAATAAATATGGTTAATGTCGGCTTGCTCTTTGGCCGTATTAATCATGACCATTAAGCGAATACAGCGTGGTAAGCTGCCTTGTACTGGAATTTCGACAGCACACATAAGCGGCACGAGCTCCCAGCCAGACATTTCACGAATAGCGCGTGCTGGAAACGTTGCATCTAAATCCTCTGTCATCGTAACCCATACGCTCGCAATGTATTCCGGTTGCACATCATTTTGCTCCACAATTTCTTTCAGCAATTCAATAGTCGCTTCTAGTATTTGCGCGCCATCATTGTGCTCAACTGTTGTTGCCCCACGAATTCCTCTTACGTACATGCTTATCCCGCCTCCCGTTTTAGTTGTTCCACGATATCTCGCACAAGCTCGATTGGCACATCCTTGCGAATGTCAACTTGCCCGATCGAAGTTGGTACAACGAACATCGTCCGACCTTCGCTAAACTTTTTATCGTGCATCATCGCGGCTAGAATAGCATCCGTATCATAATGTGACGGAATCGTCGTCGGCAGGCCTAGCGCTTCAAACATCGCCTTCGTCGTTGCTGCAACGTCAGTTGCTGTCCCTAAACGCTCGCCAATTCGTGCAGAGCCAACCATTCCAATCGCAATCGCTTCACCATGGAGCAGCTCATTGTAACCACCAACTGCCTCTAAGGCATGTCCAATGGTATGACCCAAATTGAGAATGGCTCGCAAGTCGTTCTCACGCTCATCGCGTGACACCACTTCGGCTTTAACTGCACAGCCTTTATATAATCCATAAGATAATGCCGCTTCGTTCCCTGCCACTAATTGAGCTGCGTTGTCTTTGCACCAATAAGCAAATTCCGCATCCCAAATGAGGCCATGCTTCAACATTTCCGCTAAACCAGCCCTCACTTCACGATCTGGCAAGGTAGCTAGTGTTGCTGTATCGTACAGCACCGCTTCAGGTTGATAAAAGGCACCGATAATATTTTTGGCCAGTGGATGATTCACCGCCACTTTGCCACCCACACTACTGTCATGTGCCAAAATCGTGGTCGGCACCTGAATAAATCGAACTCCACGCATATAAGTAGCTGCGACGAACCCCGCTAAATCGCCAACGACACCTCCGCCTAGCGCAATAATCGTTGACTTACGGTCTAAGCCTGCTTGTAATGCAGCCGTGACGCACTCCTCAAAGACGCCTAGCGACTTAGATGACTCTCCAGCTGGAATAACATGCTCAAACACACGATAGCCCGCTTCTCGCAGCGCTTCGACTGCTGTATTTAAATATCGGGGTGCTACATGCGAATCTGTAATAATAAGTAATGGGCTACTATTCGAAATGTTCAACAAGGCAAACGCCTCTCCAATTCGATTTAGCAAGCCGCTACCGATCCAGATCGGATATGAACGTTCACCTAACTGTACAGTTAGTTCGCTAGCGCCTAATTGCTCATTTCGCTTTATTTCATCGTGCTTCAAGACGCTCACCTCTACATTATGCTCGCCGCATTAGTAACGAGCTACCTGCTCGTTGAAATTGTTAATGTTCGCTTGAATCTCCTCCATGGAGTCGCCGCCGAACTTTTCTAACAATGCTTTGGCCACTTCCCAAGCCACAACATGTTCCATAACGACGCTAGCCGCAGGAACTGCGCATGCATCGGAACGCTCAACTTGTGCCGTAAACGGCTCTTTCGTATCGATATCTACGCTTTGCAATGGCTTATACAACGTTGGAATCGGCTTCATTACGCCGCGCACGACAATCGGCATACCGTTCGTGATGCCGCCCTCAAAACCGCCAAGACGATTCGTAGCACGTGTATAGCCGTTCTCTGCGTCATACAAAATTTCATCATGCACTTGCGATCCACGCAAGTGGCCTGCCTCAAAACCAATGCCAATTTCAACACCTTTAAACGCATTGATAGACATAACCGCTTGTGCAATTCGTCCATCAAGCTTTCTGTCGTATTGCACATAACTGCCCAAGCCAACAGGTACGCCTTCGATGATGCATTCCACAATGCCACCGATCGAATCACCTTCGGCTTTAATTTGGTCGATGTAAGCTTCCATCTTCGCTTCTGTATCTGCATCGACTACCCGCACGGAGGATTGCTCTGTGCGTTCGATAATTTCATCGATAGGCAAGTTATGGGCAGGTGCCTCAATTTCGCCGATACGAATAACCTGTCCGGCAATTTTAATGCCAAACGCCTCCAACAGCTGGCGAGCTACTGCACCGACCGCTACACGCGCTGCTGTTTCGCGAGCGCTGGAGCGCTCTAGTACGTTTCGCAAATCTTTGAGCTGATACTTTAGACCACCGTTCAAATCAGCATGACCTGGACGTGGACGATGAACACGGCGCTTTTCTTCGTCCGTGCCTTCGATAGGTTCCACGTTCATAATTTTCGTCCAGTGTTTCCAATCTTTATTTTCAACAACGAGCGCAATAGGTGCACCAGTTGTACGTCCATGGCGCACACCACCTACTATTGCTGCTGTGTCCGTTTCAATTTGCATACGACGTCCTCTTCCATACCCTTTTTGACGACGTAGTAGTTGATCATTTAAACGTTCAAAATTGATTTCCAAGTTGCTAGGCATTCCTTCAATGATTGCAGTCAGTTGAGGTCCGTGTGTCTCCCCTGCTGTCAAGTAACGTAGGCTCACTTGCTTTTCCCCCTTTTAAGCGTTTGTGCTGTGAACGACTAAAATCTTTCGATCCTTTTGCTCATTATAGTATAGCCGTTTCCGTTTGACAAGAAAGCAATCTACAAAGCAAAAGCACGTACCATACACGCATAAACGTGCATGAGACGTGCTTTTGAAGGCAAATCGCATCGTGTAACATGGAATGTGTTACGATTTAAAGAATTTCTACAAATGACCATCTGATTACATAGATTAACGTTGATGCTTTATAGCTTCGCACTCGTGCGTCGATAGAAAAACGTTTCCATTGTTTCTAATCCATACTGTCCAGGGTTAAAAATTTGCTCTGTGCTCCCTACAAACAGCACGCCTCCCGGACGTAGCGACTGTGCAAACTTCATATACAAATCATGCTTCGCTTCTTCTGTAAAATAGATCATCACATTGCGACAAATAATGAGATCTAGATTCGATTCAAATCGGTCTGTAAGCAGGTTCTGCTTACGGTATTGAATGGAGCGCTTTAAACGTTCTTCGATTCGATACCCTGCCTGATCTTCCTTAAAGTAGCGCTGCTTAAAGTCGACTGGCACGTCTTTCAAAGAACGTTCTACGTACCACGCATCTTTGGCACGAGCCAAAGCATTGTCATCTAAATCGGAAGCATCCACTCGTGCTTGTTGTAGCAATCCCGCATCGTCCAGTATCATGGCTAGCGTGTATGGTTCTTCCCCGGTCGAACAAGCGGCACTCCAGCAATGCAAGCGGCGGTTCGTCTCAGTCAACATGGGCAGCACACGCTCTTTCAGCGTTATCCACCGCAATGGATTACGCCAAAATTCGGATACGTTTATCGTCATTCGATCAAGAAATTCAGCTAACAATCGCTTATCTTGCTTAATTCCCTCGAAAAAGGCTTGGAACGAGCTGTATCCATTTTTGATACGAAGCGTGGTCAAACGTCGACGCATTTGTGCTTCTTTGTACTGGGCCAAATCAATTCCTGTTAGTTTCCTAACTTGGTCCACGAAAAAAATATAATCTTGATTGTCCGCTTCACTATACGTGATTGTAGCTGATGATTCTGGTACGAGCGGATCTAGTCGTTCTCGCATGTCATTCACTCTCCGGCGCGTATGTAACAACCGTTATTACTTTATGTAATAAAAAAAAGAACACGGTCGAATATAACGTATTCGCCGTGTCCTTCCTATTATCCTGCTTCATGAAAGAGCTTACATAAAACTTCAAAAAATGACGGTCGCCTATTTGCAACCGATAATACCCATTAAATCCAAGGTTGAACTGCGCGCGAATACGTAAGCAATTCACTGTCAGAGAACAGATTCGCAATTTCACGCGCTGCACTCTCTGGTGCGTCGGAGCCATGTACCAAGTTAAAGTTCGTATGCGCTGCAAAATCTCCGCGAATCGTTCCCGGTTGTGCATCTGCTACTTTCGTCTTGCCGATCATCAAGCGCGACAGCGCGATAACGTCATCGCCTTCCCATACCATACCGAATACAGGACCGGATGTGATGAAGTCCACCAACTCGCCGAAAAACGGCTTTTCCGCATGCTCTGCATAATGATGTTCTGCCTGTTCGCGCGAGATGACCAATAATTTACCTGCTACGAGTTGAAATCCTTTACGCTCGAAGCGGCTAACGATTTCTCCAATTAATCCACGCTGCACGCCGTCTGGCTTTACCATGATGAATGTGCGTTCCATACGTTCACTCCTCAATTGACATGAAGTTGTCCAACGAACGTATTATACCAAATTTTTCATCATTGTACATCCATTTCGTGCAAATTTTTTGGAAAAATTTTAATGGCTACGTTTGGCGATAAAATGGGCAATATCACGCAAATGCTTGCGCGCTTTAATGTCCGGTAGCTCGTTAAGTGCAGCCATCGCCTTGTCTATGTAACGTGCAGCCATCGCTTCTGCACGTTTAATGCCGTCGCTTTGGCGAACAAGCTGTAGCGCATAATCCACATTTGTTTCGCCATTGCATTCTCGAATACGCTTAATTTCTTGCAACAGCGGATCATGTGTTGCGTGTTCTTCAAGCGCAAACAGAACGGGTAACGTAATATTGCCTTGACGTAGGTCGTTACCTGGAGGTTTGCCCAACTGCTGTTCCGTACCTGTTAAATCAAGCACGTCGTCCCGAATTTGAAACGCCATGCCTACATTGTAACCGTAGCGATACAACTGCAAGCTATGCTTCGACTCCACTCCCGCAGCCAGAGCACCCAACTGACAACTAACTGCGATAAGCAATGCTGTCTTGCGACGAATACGCAGCAAATAGTTGCGTGTCGTCTGCTCCACGTTAAAGAAATCACGAATCTGTTCCATTTCGCCGATACACATCTCCACCATCGCCTTCGAAAGAATACGATGGATGTCTAAGGAACCAAGCTCTGTAACGAGCATCAACGCTTTGGCGTATATATAATCCCCTGTGTACATGGCGATGCGGTTATCCCATTTGGATTTCACAGTCAGGTGACCACGACGCATTTCAGCATCGTCAATGACATCATCGTGCACAAGCGATGCCATATGAATAAGCTCCAATGGAACGGCAATGCATTTGAGACGTTCTAAATCATAAGTACCGAATTTGCCAGCCAGCAATACAAAAACAGGCCGAATTCGCTTGCCACCTGCTTTAAGCAAATGGAGTGATGTCTCGTTTAGCAATTCGTGATCGGTCGTAATAGTCCGCTCCAATTCGCGTTCAATAAACGAGATATCTTTTTTCATTTTCGCGTAAATGTCCAACAGTTTCATGCCTTCACCTAACCAACCATATTTTCTGACCACAGTTCTAGATGAACTTGATGGTCTATTAGCCCAAGCTCGTACGCATATTGGAAGTAAAGCTGCAAACCTTGTTGTTGCGGGCGGTCAAAGTCATAATTCAGGTGTGAAAAATAATGATGCCAATACGCATGCGTGCCGCCTATCGTCTGCACCGCTTCTTCGATGAGCGGCGTCGGATCAGCTAAGCTGCGCAGCTTGCTTTGTTCAAACGCTTCCACGATTTGTTTGATGTCATCGGGATGACGTTCGATGACTTCCTTCCTTACTGCCCACACGGCAAACGTCATCCAGTGCCCTGTCCATTGACGCCAGCATTCGCCAAGATCGATAACTTCGTACGTCTTGTTCGCCCATGAAGCACGAATAGCGTGATCACCGATCAGCAGCGCACCGTCCGCGACTTCCATCATGGCATCCAAATCAGGCGCCATCGGCACGTACGTCGGTGTCTCTTCGTAACATTTTTGCGCAATAATTTTGAGCAAGTTCACGGATGTTTCCGATGTCGTCGTCAACGCGATCGTTCCACGCAGCGCTTCGCGCAGCGGTTTTTTTAAGAACAATAATATCGAGTTGACCCGACCGAGTGCACTTACCGACAAGTTCGGAAACAGTGCATAGCGATCGCTGGATTCGCCATAGGCAAATGAAGAAATCGGTCCCATATCAATTTCGCCAGTACGCATCGCCTGATTCAAGGTTGATGGAACAGCAGGCACTAGCTCAAGTGGAGCTTTCGTTAGCGCTGGACGAAAATGATAAAAGATAGGCCACACGTTCGTGTAATCGATGCGGCCGATCCGGATTGGTGATAAGCGGTTATGATGTTGATGCTCACTACTGCTCTGTTCCTGGTTGTACATCCGAGTCACCCCATCTTGTAAACAATTGATGTTCAATATGCACATTGTCCAGCACTTTGCCAACAAGGAAGTTCACTATATCATCCAACGTTTGTGGATGATGGTAAAATGCTGGCATTGCAGGGACAATGCGTACACCTAAACGCGCCAGCTTCAGCATGTTCTCCAAGTGAATCGCATGCAGCGGCGTCTCTCGCGGGACGATAATAAGCGGACGACCTTCCTTCAACATGACATCTGCCGCTCGACCCATCAAATTGTCGGACGCCCCGTGTGCAATCGTGGACAGCGTCCCCATGGAACACGGCATAATGATCATGCCTTTTACGCGGAAAGAACCACTCGCGATGCTAGCTCCAATGTCTTGTACGGGATGATACTGAATATGCTCGGCCCGTTCGCCAAAAGCGCGTTCAATCGCCTGCTGACGTTTTGTGACTTCCCAACCAAGCTCTTCTTTTAATACCCGCCAACCAGCATCCGTAATAATGAGGTGGACAGCATATCCCGCATCTAGCAGCGACTCAATGAGCCGGATTCCGTATATGGAGCCACTAGCACCGGTAATCCCCACAACCCAACGTTGCTTGTTATTCACCTGTGTCACCATAAATGAAGCACCAACAAATCAAGTAATGTAAAACCGAACACAACCATGCTCAAAATACCGTTCATCGTGAAAAATGCGGTATTCAGCTTGCTTAAATCATGCGGCTTCACTAATGAATGCTCATAAATAAGTAGTCCGCTTGCAATGATCGTACCTACTAAATACCACCAGCTTAGATCCGTCAAAAATACGAGTAAAATAAAGCCTAATGCAGTGACGACGTGAAATCCTCTGGCGATCCATAAGCCCTTTGCAATTCCAAAGCGAGCGGGTATAGAATGTAGTCCTTCTTCTTTATCAAACTCATAGTCTTGACATGCATAAATCACATCGAAACCAGTCGTCCAACAAGCCACAGCTAAGAAAAAGATGATCGCGGTCCAGCTAATTTCATTGGTGACAGCGACCCAGCCCCCCAATGGAGCAAGCGCGATCGTCAAGCCTAACACGACATGGCATAACCACGTAAATCGTTTCGTGAAGGAATAGAACACAAGCATAAATACAGCAATGGGTAGCAAATAGAACGAAAGCGGCGTCAAATTCGCAGCAGCCCAAAATAATAATCCGAATGAGATTGCTGTGAAAATAATGACTTCGCCCGCTTTGAGCAAGCCTGCTGGAATAGCGCGCGTTGCAGTTCTGGGGTTCTTGGCATCAAAGGTAGCATCGATAAGCCGATTTAACGCCATGGCTGCACTGCGTGCCCCGACCATTGCAACGAATATCCATCCCCATTCAGACCAAGTGGGAAAGCGTGATTCCAGTACCATTCCCCCAAGAATAGCCCCCATAAACGCAAACGGTAAAGCAAATAAGGTATGCTCGATTTTGATCATTTCTAAAAAAATGCGTACTTTTTTAAACATGGTGATTCCCCTTCGTACTTTTCGTGCCGATATGCGTTGCAGCAATGCCCCAGAATAATGGATGGGCTTCTACATCAATCAAGCCAATTTCGCGGTAAATGGCCGCCAGCTCTTTATGGTCCGGATACGTGACCAAAGATTCCGGCAGCCACTTATACTGCTCATATCGTTTTGCAATTAATTTGGCTGCCAAGGGCATTACATGTTTAAAGTAGAAATAGTATATCGCTTTAAAAGGCTGCCATGTCGGCTTGGACATATCCAAGCATACGACCTTCCCACCCGGTTTAACAACACGCTGCATTTCACGCAGCACTTGTCGTAGATCCGGTACGTTACGCAAGCCAAAGCCGATTGTTGCATAATCAAAGCTGTTATCTGGATACGGAAGCGCCATTGCGTTTCCTTCCACAAGCGTAACCTGCTTGTCCAAACCAAGATTGCTTATTTTCTTCTGCCCGTATGTGAGCATATGTGCGCTAAAATCAAGGCCGACGATTTGACCTGTACCACTCGTTTCGGCAAGTGAAACGGTCCAATCACAAGTGCCACAGCACACATCAATCGCCGTATCACCTGGCTGCACATTCATCTTCTTCATCGTAAAGTTGCGCCAAGCCTTGTGCCGGCGGAAACTTATAATGTCGTTCATCAAATCGTACTTCGGTGCGATGCTTTCAAACACCTGATGTACATGCTGCTCCTTAGCCTTGCCAGCTTTGGGCGAATGCGTCTCCACGTTAGTCACCAAGTCCTTTCATCGCCTCATCATGTAAATTGTGTTACTGTCAAATGGACAACACCGTGTCTGCAACCGGATGTCATGCGGACTACATCATTGCCGTGGCGTTATTTCCACCTGTCAACAACGAGTGGAACCGTGTAGCCACCTGCTTGTCCCATGACAGGGTTGAAGCCGTTCGAGCAAATTGAGTTTGGAGTCGGTCTTCCGCTGCTCGTACGAGAACTGCGATTTGCTGCTCCAACTTATACTTTTGCTGCCACGTTTCCCATGTTGACGAATCGTAGCTCCGTTCCTTGAGCATTTGACGCTCCTCGTCCGTTCCTAACTGCCACACCATCCAATAAGACAGGCTATGTTCAAACTGCTCAAACGAATGTGCACGCTGACGCTCTTGCTCCACAATCTCTAACTCTGTCACACAATGGAGCAGTGATTCCAGCATCTCTGCGTCTGATCCGTTTAGTCGCGCATGAAAGGAGCGAAACAGCTCTTTATGAATCGCGGTACGTGAGTGAATATACTGATCTGCTGACATAAACAAGCGATTCATTTGTTCCATCATCGTCATTTTCATGCGATTTACTTCACATACTGCTTTGCTCAACACACGAATCACGTCTATTTGACCTGCTTGTGCGAGCAAATGATAAAATCGGCTGCTAAAGTAATCTCCCGCAAGAACCTTCAGCTGGCGCGAGCGCATGTTGCGGTCATGGCCCTTTGCACTAGCCATTTCAACCGTATCATGCGTATCTAAACCGTTCTGAACGAGGGTTGTAACGAGTGTGTACAACTCACTGTGCTCAGCTGTTTGAGCGTTCCGGTTTAAGAAGGCGAACAATAACTCTCCACGTGCGTCTGGATACACGGGGAGTGCAGTGTGGGCCTGAATCATATCATGTTCAACATACTTTTGTGCTAATTGCGGGATACGATAACCATTCATGTAAGTGCCTCCGACTGTTAGCGGTTAGTCATCCTGAAGGATGTCGCAATCTAAACTATTATATCATATGTTTAAAGAGATACGGACATTTTTATTGTACAAAAATCGATCCGAACTGTCGCTTCCAAAGCGGGGTATATGTCATACGAAGCGCTTGCACGGTATCACTATTCGATGTGGCCATGCCTTGCTTCAATGTGAGAATGCGTTCGGCTGTTGCTTGCGACTTCAATGCATCCATCGCCAGCAAGACATGCTTTTTGACTGCTTGTTCGTCGTGAATAAGTATCCGCAAAAATAAGCGTTCCACATTGTTCGTCTCAACAAAGCAAAACCTCAACAATTCCGCCATATCCTCATAAACGATGGCCGGATTTAATGCAGCAGCTGACAGCTTCAGATCAATCGCCAACCCTTTATCATGGAATGCGACCCGGTTAAGCTGTAAGGACAACGAAAGCTTGGACAATACATCCACGAGGCTATGCTCCTGTAATGAAATCGTACCATGAGTGTGTGTCATGGCAGTCAAATCATGTTGGCGGTGAAGCTTCTGCTGCTCACCCGCTGCCAAAATTCCAAGCCCGGAAGTTATGGCAACGACTGCCATGATGGCTAATAGAACTAGCTTTAACGGCCTTACATCACGTACACTTCGCATTTTTCCACCGTACCTTTCGTCTATGCCATCAATAGCAGCGCCCGCCCTATTCATTCAGTGTGGGCGCTGCTGTCGATGTCCATACCTTATTGTACAATGAAAAAAAGCAGGCTATGCCTGCGTTATTCGTCGGTGTGTACTGTGCCGTGTTTTGTCATTACATACGCTTTACCGCGTATTTTGATCGCAGAGGTATGATTCGTAAATTGCGCAATAAGTACTTCGTTCTTATCTAATTTTTCCGTATGATGAAAACGGGTGTCCTGTCCTCGTGTCAAACCGATGACTTGCACCCCTTGCTCTTTCGCCTTAATGACAATGAAGTCACTCTGCAAGTCACTTTGCGTGTCCATTGTTCGTCCCTCCGTTTGTATCGTACGTCACGTGGTAAGGAGCGAAAGCCGCGACGACATGTCGCGGCTTTCGCTTGCGTTCCCTTACTGGACATTGTTATGTAAGTTAGCTTATTTGATGCCGTCTTTAAGCGCTTTGCCTGGTTTGAACGCCGGTATTTTGCTAGCTGGAATTTCGATCTCTTCACCCGTTTGTGGGTTGCGACCTTTGCGTGCAGAACGTTCCCGCACTTCGAAATTACCAAAACCAACCAATTGCACTTTGTCTCCGTTTTGCAATGCTTCTGAGATCGCGTCGAACACTGCGTCCACGATCTTCGTTACGTCCTTCTTGGACAATTCCGTTTTTTCCGATACTTCAGAAACTAATTCGGATTTGTTCAACTTATTCACCTCCTGATACGAGTCAATACATCAAGTTTGAGTCTTTATCCATTGTTTTCACTGTTTTTTGTAAAATTATACATGCCCACGCTGGAAATTGTACACATTCCACTTACAAATGAACGGTGGAACAAATTTATAGTAATATACCGACTTCACAATTGCAAGAGGATATGTATACTCTTGACACTCCTGACAAGATCTCAATACGGTGATAACGTCATTTTTTTATTTTTACGTGCTTTTTGTATGAACTATGACAGTGCGGTTACGGATGATAAAGCTTATGAAGCAGAGCGAGTCCGCTGCACGACATAGTAGGTAACAGCAAGTGCGAGTACGAGCACCGTCCCTTTTACAATGTCATGCGTGTAATATTGTAAGTTCATCATCGTCAGACCATTGACAAGAATGCCTATCAGCACGGAGCCAAAGAATGTACCTATGATGTTAGGTTTGCCTGCTCCGAAGACGGAATAGCCGACGAATACCGCTGCCACGGCCTCCATCAGTAAGGGCGCTCCCGCATCAATTTGTCCG
Source organism: Paenibacillus sp. 481 (assembly GCF_021223605.1). Lineage (NCBI taxonomy): Bacteria > Bacillati > Bacillota > Bacilli > Caryophanales > Paenibacillaceae > Paenibacillus > Paenibacillus sp. 481. Next base: position 4,634,907 of record NZ_CP075175.1, on the reverse strand, counting down.
CCCGCTCGTGCTGCGAACAACAGTCCGCCCATAGCGGCAAATAAACCTGACAGCACGTATGCTATCGTACGTATTCGGTTTACCCGAATACCCGATAGCCTTGCTGCTTCTTCATTACCGCCAGTCATATACATTTGCCTTCCTACGCGTGTGTACGTCAATAAAATATGAATACCAGCTACAGTAACCAACATAAACACAACCGCTAGTGGGAGCGTAAACGAACCGATATACAAATCGCCGTTACCTAGTAATTTAAAAGAATCATACACCGTTCCAGGCGCTTTCGTTCCATCCGGCATTTGCATATGATCATACACCGTATACCCGCGAGTATACGTCTTGTGGATCCCAGCTACTATGTACATGACAGCTAACGTCGCCAGCAAGTCTGGAATGCGCAATTTCACGATGAAAAAAGCGTTAAGTAAGCCTACCGCAGCCCCCACGAGAAGCGGAACGACGATGACTAGTGCTAACGGAAGCTCGTACCAAATCATTAATGAAGCCGTCACAACTGTCGTTAAGGAAACGGTCGAACCGACGGATAAGTCAAATCCATCGACAATAAGCGATAATGTGACACCAATTGCGACAAAAGTTACAATCGATATGGAACGCAAAATATCTGCGATATTAGCACTCGTAAAAAAGTACGGCAACTGAATCGAGAAAAAAATAATGACACCAATAATGACAAAAATAGCGCCGTAACGGAACAAAAATTGCATCAGTTTATCTTGGATGCTTGACCTCATTATTCATTTTCCCCTTCCTGTCCTGCACTCGCGTAGAACAATAACTGCTCCTGTGTAACTTCATTACGCTCAAATTGTTTGACGAAAATACCATCACACATGACAATAACGCGATCAGCAATACCTATTGCCTCTCCAAACTCACAGGTCAAGTAAACGATCGATTTTCCTTGCTCGGCTAATTGCCCGATAATGCGAAAAATGTCGCTTTTTGCGCCGACATCTACGCCTTTTGTCGGCTCGTCCAGCACATACACGGCCGCATCCGTTTCTACCCATTTACCGATGGATACCTTCTGTTGATTGCCACCGCTTAAATATTTAGATGCAATAGCATCAGTAGATGCTTTGATACCGAAACGCTCAATGATTCGTTGGGATAACAGTCTTTCTTGTGCGCGGCTCACAAAACCGCCTCGACTTAATTTCCGTAACAGCGGCAAGCTAAGGTTAGTTCGCACAGATTCATGTACAAAGATCCCTTGCTTCCGCCGCTCTTCTGGTACTAGCACGATACCGTTGGCAATGGCATCTGCTGGCTGCGCGATCGTTACGCGCTTATCGTTGATAGTTATGGCCCCAGCTTCCATCACATCCGCGCCGCCCAGCAAGCGGGACAACTCCGTTTTCCCTGCACCAACTAGGCCGACAATACTCACGATTTCGCCTTGTCGCACGTCTAAATCAACACCGCGTACTTTGTTCCCTGCACGCAATCCTTCTGCGCGTAGCACAATAGAACCGCGCACTACGTCAACCTTCGGAAACGGCTCATTAAACGTACGGCCTAACATTTGCCGAACCACTTCATCCGGCACGGTATCACGTATGGCCGCTTCGTATACGTGCTGTCCATCTCGCAACACCGTTAAACGATCGCACTCCGCGAACACTTCTGGCAAACGATGCGTTATAAAAATAATGACCTTCCCTTGCGCTCGCATTTGTCTCATCACACGAAACAGTCTTTCCGTCTCTTCCTGACTAAGTGGTGCTGTCGGCTCATCAAACACAATCACTTTCGCCTGCTCGACTAATGTGCGAGCGATAACGACCATTTGCTTTTCAGCTAAAGTCAGCTGATCGACCCGCTTGTGCAGTGGAATGTGTACACCCAGCTCCGCTAAAGCTTGCTCAGCTTCGCGAGCGACTTGCTTGGGGCGCACCCAGAGCGATCCTGCAGCGATGCGGTCAAGCATGACATTTTCGGCAACACTTAATTGTGGAATGAGTGCAGTATCAACCTCTTGATACACACAATGAATGCCTCCGCGCTTTGCATCAAGCGGGGACCCAATCTTCAGCCCTACGTCATCTAGTGCTACAGTTCCTTGGTCAGGCGAATAAGCGCCTGACAGCAGTTTCATGAGCGTACTTTTGCCCGCTCCGTTTGCACCTAACAGCGCATGGATTTCTCCACCATGCGCTGTAAAATGAACATCATGCAAAACGGGCACTCCATTAAAGGACTTGCGTATGTTACTCATATGCAGCATAGACGTTATATGCGGCACGTTAATAGGCATACCTTGCTCGTTAAGCTTAGTTCGTACATGCTTACTCGTTGACTCATTGCCCGGTTCTATATCGTGAGACAGATCTACCTTTTGAGGAAAAGTTTCCATTTCTCTTTCCGTTTCCACTTCCGCATACTGCCTCCAAATATCACGTCTTGCTGCATATGTCATCTGGCGTCACTCCGCATTATTTATACTCGCTCATCCAATCTTGTTCACCTTGTTTACTACCACTCCAACCTGCAATATGCTGACTAAGTTCGTTCGTCGATACTTGCTTATCTGCTGGCAATTCATTACGGTGAATAAATACCGGTTCAAGCTTCACCGTAGCCGCTGTCTCTTCCCCGTTCAATTTCTGATACAAATATCGCACTTGCACACGACCAATATCTTTCGGATCGACAGCTGCCGTAGCTACCCAAGGATTATTTTTATCTTGAAGCATTTGCAAATCCTCATCGCTCATATCAATGCCGTACACCTTAATTTCCGTTCGTCCAGCTTGCTGAATGGCACGAGATGCCCCTTTTGCGAATTCATCCCATGCTGTCCATACAGCTGCAATGTCGCCTTTATTCGGATGTTGTTTCAAAATAGCTTCCATTTTCGCTTGCGTATCGAGCGCTGTATTGTTAGTCGCTGCACCAAATGCCGCAACCTCTTTTATATCCGGATATTTCTTCAGAAATTTCTCATATGCCAGTTGTCTACGCTCCATCGGTGCAAAGCCAGCTACCCAAACCTTGACAATATTCCCTTTGCCGCCAATATCTTTTGCCAATTGCTCGAGCGTCATCTCGGCCATCTGCTCGTCACCTTGCTCCAACACCGTAACACCTGGCACGTCGAGCAAAGCATCGAATGCGACTACTGGAATTTGCTGCTGCAACGCCTTTTTTACCCCAGCTTCTAACGTTTGCACATCACCATGATCAGTTAAAATAGCGTCAAACTTCTGGTTTACAGCCATATCTAATTGTGAAGCCATCTTCGCTTTATCATTTTCAGCCACAAATGTCGTCAGTTCACCGCCAAATCGTTTTACTTCTGCTTGAACCCCTTCTAAGTATTGCTGTGAAAATGTTCCTGTATTGAACTGCATTACAAGTGCAATTCGTTTCCCACGTAAATCCGGCTTGTTTTGCTCACCACTGCTGTTAGCAGCTGTCTTTTCAGTCGATGATGATTGGCTCGCAGGTGGCTCCTGCGTGGAGCTTGTCCCACTTTGTTTCACTCCACACGCTGTTGTCAGTAATGCCATACATGCCAGCAGCGTGACTACCAGCCGCCTCGTTTGATTTCGCTTCTTCTCATTTCGTTGCTTTAACATTTCCCGTTCCCCCTAAGTTCTCCGCAAAATGAATGCTGATCAAGCGGCATATCCATCATTTTCCGCAAATCATTATTCCATACTATAACGACTAATTCCGAGTTTGTAAATCGGTTTTATTATATTTTTTATCTTCCTTATAAAAAAAGCAGGTTAAAAACTGCTTCACTACTGTGAAGTCAGTCTTTAACCTGCTTGAACGAGAATACGGTTTGCATACGCGCTACAAAATAATCGCTATTAATCCACCAGATCCTTCGTTTATAATACGGCCGAGCGTTTCTTGCAGCTTATAGCGTGCATTGTCCGGCATCATCGCAAGTTTACCTTGTATACCTTCGCGCACGATGGAATGGAGTGAGCGCCCAAAAATGTCCGATTCCCATATTTTTGTCGGGTCATTCTCAAAATCTTGCATAAGATAGCGCATAAGCTCCTCGCTCTGTCTCTCCGTTCCAATAATTGGCGCAAATTCGGATTCCACATCGACGCGAATCATATGGATAGACGGTGCGGTTGCCTTCAAACGTACGCCAAATCGTGCTCCTTGACGAATGAGCTCTGGCTCATCGAGCGCCATCTCAGACAACGTTGGCGCGGCGATCCCGTAGCCTGTCGTTTTCACCATTTCTAAAGCCCCTGCGAAGCGATCATACTCCCGTTTCGCATGTGAAAACTCCTGCATCAGTTGCAACAAATGATCTTTGCCGCGAATTTCAACGCCGACGACTTCCATCAAGATTTGGTCATACAGTTCGTCTGGTGCATACAAATCAATTTCTGCTACACCTTGACCCATATCCATCCCGCTTAAGCCAGCTCGAACGATAAAGTCATATTCCATAAAATGCTGCACGACACGATCGACGTCACGCAGACGGCGAATGTCTTTCACCGTATCCCGTACCGAGCTCTCATAACTTGTACGTAGCCAATGGCTATCATGTAATACCATAACCCAGCTCGGCAAGTTTACGTTCACTTCGTGAACCGGGAATTCATACAGCACTTCGCGAAGCACGCCCATGACGTCTTCTTCACCCATCGTTGCTGCACTTAGCGCCATAACTGGAATATCGTATTTTGCTTGTAATTCACTACGAAGCGCTTGCGTCTCGTCACTACGTGGACGAGTAGAGTTTATGATTAGAACAAATGGCTTACCTACTTCCTTCAGCTCATTGATGACACGTTCTTCAGAGCTGACGTAAGAGCTACGCGGAATTTCAGCAATCGTTCCATCCGTGGTTACGACAACGCCAAGCGTCGAATGTTCCTGAATAACTTTGCGAGTTCCAATCTCAGCTGCCTCCTGGAATGGAATTGGGTCTTCAAACCACGGCGTGTTAATCATGCGAGGACCGTTTTCATCCTCGTAACCTTTAGCGCCCTCAACTGCGTAACCCACACAGTCGACTAACCTAACGTTTACGTCTAATCCGTCGGCCACTTTAATTTGCACCGCACTGTTCGGTACAAATTTAGGCTCCGTCGTCATAATGGTCCTGCCGGCAGCACTTTGCGGCAGCTCGTCAACAGCACGAAGCCGATCCGATTCATTCGCAATGTTAGGTAACACGACGGTTTCCATAAACCGTTTAATAAAAGTCGATTTCCCCGTGCGGACCGCACCGACGACCCCGAGGTAAATATCCCCGCCGGTACGCTCGGCAATGTCTTTAAAAATATCCACCTTCTCCATTTGATATTCCCTCCTCAAATAATTTCTGACGGACATGGAGGCAACCGCACGCCTCCGCCTTCAGAAACGATTGGCACCGTTGCTAGAATTGAGCTGTTGCCGTTGTCGCCAGTGTTCGCCGCCGAGCTTTCACGTCGTACAAGGCATTACGACGCAACTCGTACATGCTTTTGGACTAGTAACATCTTATTTAGTAGTTAGAAGAATTATGACAAGGTCCATACATTTTTTTATTTATAACGAACGTATGTCTTCTAAATCAGATATATGAAGCTTTCTTAAAAGTATGCCGATATATGAGATAAAAAGGGAGACTTTATGTCGCAGCACGAAAAAACGTCTGGCAAATGTGAAAGGAATCATTCCACATTGTCCAGACGCTTCAATGAAAGCATATGAGGCATTATTTGTTCGTAGTTTGCTCCGCTACGGGCCAAGGAGCGTTATCTTTCCATACATAAGGCACAGACTTGACTGGGACGTAAAAGGACTCCTCTGTCAGCAGCGGCCTTAAGTCTGTTTCTTTGCCCGTTGGTTTCTTGTTGGTACGTTCAACAAGCTGCATAATTTCCGTTGCATAGTCGACGTAAACGTTTCCAACTTCATCCATCATCAGGCGAAGCGGCTGCCCGCTAAAAGGGTTCACTGCATGAGTTGGCCCTAAGTCTAGCGCTTGTTCATCTACCGTGTAGAACCCTGGGTATAAGAGCTGCCCCTTCGGGAGCGACTTCATTGTGCTTAGTTTCATTTGCACATCGTTTACGCGTTGTGAGACTTTTAAATCCATGATGCGCACAGTTGGATCAGTCTCCTCATTAATAATGAGATAATATCCCGTACCACCTTCTTCAAAGGCGCTGCGCGGAATTTCACTTATAAATTGTTGTCTTTTTAATTGTTGTAAATCGATCCGAAACTTTTCATAGCGCGGTACTTCCATACCACTAGTGAGTATAGGTAGAACTTTTTTTTGCTTATAATACTCATCTATTGCACTTTGTACGAGAAGAACACCTTCCCGTACTGCCGCTTTATTTTCTTTGCGTACTTCATTAGGGGAAAAACACCCTTGGAGGATCATGCTGACGAATAAAATGACAACAATAAGCATGATTCGGTTACGCTTCACTTCATTCACTCTCTTTTCTATTCATCTCATTAGCAGGCCTGCTCCGCCAACTACCATAGTTGATCATCATTTTGCTGCTCCAGCTGCCTTCTGATCGCAGCTTTGAGCGGGTCCTCTGGCACATGCACGTTCACGGTGCCAGCTTCACCGGTTAAGCGGACTTGACAGGCAAGCCTTGTACCTGTCTTTTGTACGGTTCCTAGCTTGCGACGTTCAGCTTCAGTTGGAGGATGTAGCAACCGGTCCTCACCTTCGACGACTACTTTGCACATTAAACAACCTGCTTTACCGTCACAACGCGAACGAATCGCTACCCGCGCTTGCCGAGCTGTGTCTAACAATGTGAGATGCGGCTTAGGCAATATGGAAGTATTAGCTGGCATAAAATGAACTTGCGTCTTAAACAAACAAAACTCCCCTAACCTAATAATCGTTATCGTCGAGCCGTCAACTGCGCCATTGCCGATGCTGTGATCATAAATATTATATCGCTTTAACAATGTCCGGACAGCAGAGCAACAGTTGATCCTGTAGACCCTGTTGCGGGTTGCAATGCGCTAGCACGGCGCGAAGCGCAGCAACATGTCGTACTTGGTGAAGGTTCATCGTTCCGGCAATAGCCTGCACACGATCCTCTCGCTCCCTTAAAAGGTTAAATACGAGCTCATGCGCAAGCGGCATAAGACGGATCGTAACTTCGCCTACTTGAGCTTCGACCGAGTGCTGCCAGAGCGACTTCCGAACAGAAGTTTCATAGCAGCACAACGACGTATGCACAACAAAATCACCAACAAGCTCAATCGTTGCTTCATTCCATTTGTAATGACTGAGCAGTGATAAATATCGCTCTGTTTCGTCCCACTTCGGTTCATCAACGGACCATTGTAACCAGTTGGAATGGAGCAGTTTCGCATCGGCTTGATCGGCATATATGTCGATATCGCGTGGCTCGCGACCGATACATACATCCTGTAGAGCCAATCCGCAGCTGCCACCTAACATCCAACGGGCATCATTATCCGCTGATCGAACCAAATGCTCGATAGCTTGTTCAAGCTTCTCAGGCAAGTTAGACTTATTAACCATTATACCTACTCCAATACAGTGAGTTAGTGAGCTCCCCACTAGCTACGTTTCGCTTAGAGGCGAGGGCGTTGTTTCAACTAGACACAGCTGTGTTGCAATCACTTAAAAATAAGGCTTGTACACGGCTCGAATAGCTCCGTCTGATTCAATGACCGCCTGACATGCCAATCGATAGCCTTGAACAAATTCTTCTTCGTCCATGCGATCCCATTCTGCCTCTGTTATATCATTAAGCAGTGTCTCACCCTCATCGATTAAGCAACGACAACGTGCGCACGTGCCGCGCTTACAAGCACTTCCCCAATCCACATCTGAATTCAGAGCTGCATCTAGCAATGTGCTGCCAATCGGCACGGTGACAGATACTTCTTTAGTACGCCCTTTAAGCTGAATCTCCGCCATATTGGCCCTCCATTTCTATCGTTAAATAATCGACACAAATCCGTATAAAATACCAAACAATAGCATGACAAAAGATACAATAGATAACACCGTCCGTATCCATCCTTTTGTCTTATGACGCGCAAACATAATAAGAAAAGCTGAACCCGCCATTAGTCCAATTCCGATAAATGATACCCACATTTTTGTTAAAGCGCTCATTGTCGACTCTCCCATTCATCCCAGACTGTCCTTATTATACCATCCACCCAAATAGAACAAAAGACGACACCGCAGCCATTTTTGTGGCTAACGTTGTCGTCTTTGTTGCAAAATATTCGCAACATTATCTTTTTGAAATCAGTTTCATTAACGTTTCTAAGCTGTTTGCATTAACACCTGAACGCTTCACTGTATTCACAATATCGTTAACAGTAGATTCGGATACAGGCAAATTCGCCATGGCCGCTACTTGCTTAATTAACTGGCGTAGTTGTGCCTCATCTGTTAGCGTGGAAGGTTTCACATTACCTGCAATCTGTTTAATTTGATTCTCGGTAATTGGCTTGCCTACCTTTTTGTTAATTGCATTAAGCGCATCTTTAGGAAACTTGTCGTTCGACATGTCGTCCCTCCTCGGGTCAGTACTACTCTATTGTATGAGCAGACCCGAGTAATGGTGAAGAGACTGTACGTTTGCCTATTTATCGATCAAGTCCATACTCATTTTTTGTACTTCCTCAAGCTCGTTCTTTCTGACGCGCCCCATCAAATGTTCAACAGCAGTCTTTGCATCTCCGTTTTCGAACAATACACGATGCAATTGCTCTACAATTGGCATTTGAATTTGACGACGTTCCGCAAGCTCATACGCTGCCTTGGTGGTCCGAATGCCTTCAACAACCATCCCCATACGGCTTAGTACCTCGTTTACAGGAACCCCTTGCCCGATCATCGATCCTGCCCGCCAGTTACGGCTATGCTGGCTTGTACAAGTAACGACTAGATCGCCTACTCCGGCCAAACCCGCAAATGTAAGCGGATTTGCTCCCATGTCCACACCTAATCTCGCGATTTCGGCTAATCCACGGGTTATAAGGGCTGCCTTAGCATTATCGCCGAAGCTTAATCCGTCAGATAGCCCTGCCCCGAGCGCAATAATGTTCTTTAACGCTCCAGCCAGCTCTACGCCAACAATATCTTGATTCGTGTACACACGAAAATACGACTCGTTCATAAACAAATCTTGCGCCCGCTCCGCTGCATCTAATGAAGTTGACGCAATAACAACCGTAGTTGGACATTGACGCACAACTTCTTCCGCATGACTTGGTCCGGACAGCACAGCAATGCGGTCTGCTCCACATTGCAGCTCATCCTCAATGACTTCGGACATACGTTTCAACGTTTCCGTCTCAAAGCCTTTCGTCGCATGGACAACGATCATGTTATCCTTCCAGAACGGCTTCATTTGACTTGTAACGCTACGCATCCCCCCAGAAGGGGCCACAATTACGCAAGCAGAAGCGTCCTTCATCGCTACTTCGATCGAAGTCGTTGCAACGATAGCAGGATGTAAGTGCATCTCAGGCAAATACTTTTCGTTCGTATGATGCTCGTTAATTTCATTGGCTTGCTCTGCATTGCGAGTCCACAGGTACACCTCGTGCCCGTTATGTGCCAGCACTTGACTAAGCGCTGTACCCCAACTCCCTGCAACGAATACTGCAACTTTACCGAACACGCCCTGCCCCTCCCTCTTTTGAACCTAAGCGATTTTCCGTCCCTTTAATAAGCTTCTGAATGTTGCCTCGATGACGGTAAATTGCTAATGCACAAATAAGTAGGCTGCCAACCAAAATGGCTGAATCGTAGCGGAACAATAAAATAAACAGCGATGTACCAGTAGTAAATACCAGTGAGCCTAAAGAAACATAACGAGTCCATGCGATTACAGCTATTCCAAATATACCAGCAATCAGTGCAGGGTAGAAAGCTAACAACGCTAATACACCTATCGTCGTTGCGATTCCTTTTCCACCTTTAAACCGGAAAAATACAGGCCAGTTATGACCCACGATAACGGCTACGCCACATGCAACATGAACCCAAGTCTCGTCAGACAACAGCCAGCCAATTAAAATGGCAGCAATACCTTTACAAGCATCCAGCAGTAACACTGCTAAACCTGGTCCTTTTCCTAATACACGTAGCGTATTTGTCGCTCCGGCGTTGCCGCTGCCATGCTGACGAATATCCATGCTGTACATATTTCTGGCAACAAGCATACTAAAGCTAACCGAGCCGATGAGATAACTGATCACGATTGCGAAAAGAGATAGCATCGATGTGTCAACTCCTATTTGTCGTCAGATTTACGACGAGTGAACAACCGCATTGGCGTTCCCTCGAAGTCGAAAGCTGCCCGAATGCGGTTCTCTAGATAACGTTCATAAGAGAAGTGCATAAGTTCCGGCTCGTTAACGAAAATAACGATCGTAGGCGGCTTAACTGCAACCTGTGTAGCATAGTTAATACGCAACCGCTTGCCCTTGTCGGTAGGCGGTGGATTGTATGCTACTGCATCGGAGATGACATCATTCAGCACATGCGTCGGAATTCGTTTCGAATGTTGTTCAGCGACATGCTGAGTGACTGGCAACAGCTTATGTAAGCGTTGCTTCGTTTTTGCCGACAAAAATACAATCGGTGCATATGACATGAACAAAAAATGATCGCGAATTTTTTGCTCAAATTGTTGCATCGTTTTATCGTCTTTTTCAATGGCATCCCATTTGTTAACGACGAACAGCGCAGCCTTACCCGCTTCATGCGCGTAGCCAGCAATATGTTTGTCTTGTTCAATGATGCCTTCTTCACCGTTAATAATGACGAGTACAACATCAGCACGCTCAATTGCCTTCATCGAACGCATGACGCTATACTTCTCTGTCGTTTCGTATACTTTGCCACGTTTACGCATACCTGCTGTGTCAATGATAACGAATTTTTGACCGTCTTTTTCAAACGGAGTATCGATCGCATCGCGTGTCGTACCAGCGACATCGCTAACAATGACACGTTCTTCGCCTAAAATGGCATTTACAAGTGATGATTTACCTACATTTGGTCGTCCAATTAGGGCAACTTTAATGACATCATCCTCATATTCATCCTCAGCTAGTTCTGGTACATTGTTAATAATTACATCCAATAGATCGCCAATGCCTGTACCATGCGATCCCGAGATCGGAATTGGTTCACCGAAGCCTAGATTGTAGAACTCATAAATATCATCCATACGGCTGAGATTGTCTACTTTGTTAACAGCAACAATGATTGGCTTGCCAGAACGGAACAACATCTGTCCAACTTCTTCATCGGATTGAGTAACGCCAGACTTGCCATCGCACATAAATACGATTACGTCTGCTTCCTCAATTGCCAGTTCCGCCTGCGCTCGAATAGAACGAAGAATTTCATCTTCGCCATCAATTTCGATACCGCCAGTGTCAATTATGCTGAACGGCTTCCCGTTCCATTCACTCGTACCGTAAATACGGTCGCGTGTCACGCCAGGCTTATCCTCCACGATTGCCAATCGGTCGCCAATGATGCGATTAAAAATAGTGGACTTGCCGACGTTCGGCCGCCCGACAATGGCAACAACGGGTTTTGCCATGCAGTTCACTCCTTCATTAAGTACACACTTGTACACATATACACGTACAACATCATATCAAAAAAAACGTTACTTGGCTAACGAAACTGAAATTAGATGTTTCATTTCATGTTCGTTTACTTTCTGTATAGCGAATTGTCTCGATCCATTTGACAAAGACAGAACCTAATCTAACCGCTATTAATGCCATCCACCAGCTGTCTTGGATGGCCGGACTGCCCAGTTGCAGAACGGTATGCAAGCGAAGCTGTACAAGCAGCTCCCCTAATGCTAATCCGCTTGTCACAATTGCCCACTGCACAGAAACAGGACGTGAAACGGATAACATTACCATCCCACACATGAGAGGAACTACCCAGATTGAACTTCCCATTTGGTTATTCATTTGTATTCCTTGTACAAGTTGTGTCCATAATACGACTGTGCTTATAAACACAATATGTCCAATGTTTGTAAATATAGACCACGTATTTCGGGATATAACTAAGATGGAGAGCGAAAGGAAGCAACATGTAAACCAAGCCAGATTGACGAAGAGGGCTGGTAGAATAGATATGGTAATTGGATTCAACACGATCCATGCGCCCATAATGGTGATAATCCATTTCCAACCTATCTGCTGCAACAAAACGTTTTTCCAGCCGCTACACAGCAATATGGTCACACACAACCAACATACATAAGAAAGCACGCCTGGTGTCAATGCCGATCCCCTCCCGTTCATCACAATCGCAAGCTCTGCTTATTATTTGAACGGGACAGCAAAAATAATCGGCGGACTCATCGAGTCCGCCGAACGTAATGTTTTATTTCAGTTTGCCGAGCATGTCGCCGAAACGCTCACCCAATGTAACGCTCATGCCTTGGTTGCTCAAGGATACGTTAGGGTTATTGTTCAAATCTTCCTTGAACACTTTCTTCTCCTGTTTTGGCGCTTGTGCTGGAGCTTCTTCTGTTTCTTTGATGCTCAAGCTAACACGCTTTTCAGCAGGATTGAAATCCAACACTTTTACTTGAACCGTTTGGCCTTGTTTCAATACTTCATACGGTGTTGCAATATGACGATGTGAAATTTGAGAAATATGAACCAAACCTTCTACGCCTGGTGCAACCTCAACGAATGCACCGAAATCAACAAGGCGTCTAACTACGCCACTAATGATTTCACCAGTCTTGATGTTGCCAGAGGATTGCTCCCAAGGACCTGGTTGAGTAGCCTTCATGCTCAAGCTGATTTTACCGTTTGCAGGATCAACTTTAAGCACTTTTACTTTCACCTGTTGGCCTTCTTGAACAACGTCAGCCGGCTTATCAACATGCTGCCATGCGATTTCAGATACGTGAACCAATCCATCCACGCCACCTACATCAACAAATGCACCAAATTGTGTCAAGCGTTGTACGGTACCTTCCAACTCTTGACCTTCTTGCAAGTTGGACAAGATTTGCTTTTTATTAGACTCAAATTCCGCATCAAGCACTTCTTTTTGAGACAGGATCAGCTTATTGTTTTCACGGTCGATTTCTTTAACTTTAACACGTAGTGTCTTTCCTTTGTAATCACTGAAATCTTCTACAAAGTGACGCTCTACCATGGAAGCAGGAATAAACGCGCGAACGCCAACGTCCGCTACAATACCGCCTTTTACAACGTCAGAAACGGTTACTTCGAACACTTCTTGTGATTCGAAGCGCTGTTGCAATACATCCCAAGCTTGCTCGCTATCAACTTGACGCTTAGACAATACAAGTCGCTCCTTTTCGTCGTCAATGCTCACGACTTTGCTTTCTACTTCTTGACCGATTTGTACAGCATCAGAAGCTTTATCTACAGATACAGCGGATAATTCACGAACAGGAATAACGCCGTCGTATTTATAGCCAATACTTACAAATGCTTGATTGTCCTCAATTTTGACGATTGTTCCTTTGACTGTGTCACCTTTTTTCAGCGCCACGATGTTGTTCAAAGCATCTTGATTTGTCGTTTCAGCTGATACCTTTGTTTCTTCGGACATGTAAATTACCTCCTCAATTGCAACCCATTTATTGAAACATGCCCCAGATAGGAGCAAGGATCAAAACATGTTCACAAAATAACGTGAAAATAATACCTGTAGTATCTTACCAAATTATAAAAACATGCATCACACTAACGAGAGGTTGTCGGAGCCATTTCGGCACGAAGCATCTCATTGATGTGCGACATAATACGCTCTGTAGCTTGTTCTAATACTTCGCCGCCTTTTAATTCGACCAAATCAGACAGGTCAACTGGTGGCCCGTATACGACTTTCATTTTACGAAAAAGTTTGTATTGCCCGCAAATCGCGACTGGCACGACCGCAGCACCGCTGCGTAAGGCAATCATGGCAGCACCTTTCTTCGCTTCAACTGCGCCATCCATGTTACGAGTACCCTCTGGGAAAATAGCCATGACTCCCCCATCCTTCAGCAATTGAAAGGAAGTACGTATCGATTCTTTGCTGACGCCACCACGTTTAACAGGAAAGGCTCCTAGCGCTTTAATTAAACGGCCTAGCAGCGGGATGTCGAACAGTTCCTGTTTGGCCATAAAGCGAATTTGCCTATCTATCCAAATGCCCATGGCAGGAGGGTCTAAGTTGCTGATGTGATTGGAGCAGAGTAGTACGCCGCTATCTTTCGGTATATTCTCTAGCCCTTTCACTTCGAATCGGAACAGTAGCTTGTATATAACACGAAGCAGCTTACAACTGAACGTATATAGCATATATTTTACTGCTCACCATCTTTCCTTAAAATAGCACGTTGAACGATAACGTTCACGACCTCGTCAATGGACATGCTAGACGTATCTAACAAAATGGCGTCATCCGCTAGTCTAAGCGGGGATATTTCACGAGTTTCGTCTTGACGATCCCGCTGCTCGATATCGTGCATAAGCTGCTCTAAGGTTACATTTTCCTTATCCATATATTCCACATAGCGTCTGCGCGCGCGTTCTTCGACAGAAGCTGTTAAAAACCACTTGAATTCCGCATCTGGGAGAACGTGTGTACCGATGTCTCGACCATCCATTACGATGCCTTTCTGTTCGGCCATTTGACGCTGCATATGTACAAGCTTTATGCGAATAGGTTCGAGTTGAGCAAACAGAGATGCGAACTGGCTGATCTCTGGTGTGCGAATCGTTTCTGTAACGTCTTCTTTATTCAGTAGAACCGTCTGACGTTCTGAACCTGGCAACAGTTCCAAGTGCAGTCGCTGCATTTCAGCTACAGCTTCTTCCACTTGATCTGGCTGAATGCCAGTGCGAATCATATGTAATGAAACCGCCCGATACATGGCTCCCGTGTCGATATAGACGTAACCTAACTCACGAGCAACGTGACGAGCAACCGTACTCTTTCCTGCCCCTGCAGGCCCGTCGATTGCGATATTCATGCGTGTTGTCATAACTTTAGAAGGTGATGTCAACGGGTCTGACTCCTTTCCCTATTAGAGCATCATGAAAAAAGCAGGCATTGCCTGCAACGTGAAAATTATACCACACAACATTTACGGATGCAAAATGACAAACGTCAATTATGCGGTACGAATGCACGACACCTGATCATTTCATCTCCATATGTACGCGCCATTGAGAAGTCCCCTCTAATTGCTCAACACCATTCATAATGGTTCGAATAGGAGCCCACAGTAGTAATAACTGAATAAGTGCGAGTAAAACAATACATACGATACATAGGCGACTAATGATGGTCGCTACTTTATCCCATGTGTCAATCGTAAGCCGACGTTTGAACTGTCGCTTATAACGCTTTAATTGTGAAAGCATGTTTAGCGAATGAAACACAGACAACACCTCCGTTTAGTACTCGGAGCTAGTTTGGTTTCATTTAACACATGTTATGCAATCACTCTTTATTTCCTCAAGTCCAACTGACGCTCAAAACAGTATCGAATCAGACGTTGCTGCTCCACATCTGCAATGCGATCAAATTTCATCATTACAAGCTGCTGTTCTTCATTTACCGATTGCAACCTTATGATCTCTCCAACAAAAAAAATATGCTCAATAGCTCCACTCTTAAACGGGGCAACTAGCCAACATTGGATTTTTTGTAGTTCCGTTAATTCTTGTTTAATATCCATCATAAACGAAACGCCTCCCCCGCTCACATCCTCTGTAAACGCGAGAAACTTCACTCCATCTTCTGTTCGTAACGCCATTTCAAGCTTGGCCTGTACACGCAAATAACTGCGACGCTGCATTTTTGTCATCCAATGCGGTTCCGGTTTGCGCAAACCCATTAATCTTACTCCTTGATCTTGCTTCGCCCCGATAACTGCCGTGCTAAAATGCCACTTCACGCCCTCAATTTGTGTATAATAAACGTCCAATTCTTCTCCAGATATAAAGAAACCATACTTTCCCGTTGTTTCGTTTATAGGTATCTCAATCCATAGGCTCGTTTCGTCGATATCAGCAACCCGTGCTTTGTATTCTGGATTGCCATTTTGCGAGCGCGTCGATTGAATCATGATTGTATCACTTACATTTGGTAACATTTACTCACCCTCCATACTAATTATAGCACGGCAAATGCTCCCTCAAAAGAAAAAGATGACAACGCTGCATCTATTGCCCATATTCGTCGGGAATAGGAGCTGATACAGCATTGTCATCTATGAAAATGTACATCTTTAACCCGAAATAAGCTTCATTTCCTCCATGGACTCTTCCGTACCATTATCAGCATTGATATAAATACGGTAGGCTGAACCGTTTACTTTGCCGCCAAATTCATAACAAAGCACTTCTTCACCTGAATCGTTTTTGATTAGAGACAAGCGGTCAAACAACAAATTCAATTCGGTATTAAGCGCAGCCTGCGCCTGGCTTTTGGTTAGCTTTGGCTTCGGTACGCTGCGATTTTTATCCTCATAAACATAATCCGTTGCTTGCAAGCCGGTAACTTCACCTTTGTCTAAGGCAACACGTACGCTAACCTGTTGAGGATAAACATATACGTTATCCTTTACAGGTACAAATGTAAAACTGCCCACGTTGTTGCGCTCATTGTAACGCACAGCATCCATCTCAGGGTAGTTGTGACGTCTTAAAAATTGAAGCGCTTTCTGCTCCGCATCTTGCGCGGAAACTCGCTTGGCCCCGATTTGACGTGTATCGATGAAAGACATGAGCTGACCTTGCTTCGTATAGTCCATAGACAGAGAACCGTTTCCATCTTTGTAATTGGCAGTGGCAGTATAGGACTCATAATCCGTCTTCTTGCCATTTTCTTTCACTTGAATGGGCTCGTTATTTTTGTGACCCAAAAACTGCTCCGCTTTCGCTTTAACTTCATTCGCTGACATCGGATTACCTTTTAGCATTTTGACGGAGCGCTTCGTGTAAATATTCGCAACAGACGGGCCCCAGTTGATCTCGGGATATTCACTTACTTTTTTATCAACCGTCTTGAATCCGTCGATAATCGTATTGTCCAGCGCCTTCTGCTCGGAAGCCATTGCCGTTTCGACGTCCATCCAACGTAAATTTTGACTAATAACTTTTTCCCGAACCTGCTGTAAATCTTTTGAGATTTGATCTGAGTTCTGGTACAAAGATTTTAACGTGTTCATCTCATCAGTAGACAACGGATGTTTGGTTAGATCTCTAACTGATGTACGGTATGCAAAATTGGAGATACGAGACAGAAAATCCTCTGTCTTGTTAAAAGGCATTAACGTAAGCGGCAACTGGTTAATTTCGTTTTGTGCTTCACTTGTCAGTCTCCACACGTTCACTAAGCCTTTACGCTGCATCCCTTGCGACTTAGCGTTTACGGCCAGCGTCTGACCTAACTCACTATGTAGCTTATCAACATGAAACGTTAAGTCGTGGAAGGCTCGCTGATATTGGTTTTCGGCTTTGATAAGGATGGAGTTCTTCTCCTGATTCTCCTGATACCCCCACACAATGGCCCCAATAAATAAGAGCGTGACGATCGGAAACATCACAGCACTAAATCGTTTATACATGGTACAAACGTCTCCCTTCATAGCAAATTGTGCATGTAACTGCTCTTAGTTTGCTGGAAAAGGAGGTGCTTTATGCATCGTTTCCGTGTCACGCTCTTATATCGGCAACTCATCTACAAGAAAATGTTCGCTATTATCGCACAGGCACTGTTTAAATCCCGTTTCGATCCTGCCCTTTTCTCGTTTGCCTCGTAAAACAAACTTTTCTCCACACTGCTTGCAACGAATGGTTACTTTAATTCGCATATGAACGCTCCTTCTGCTTCCAAAGCCAAAAGTATTCATATGCAGTTTCGCCAAAATTATTACATTTTAACCTCTTCTTCCCGTTTGATCAGGCGAAAAGGCGAACCCGCTGTTGCTCGTCTTACTTTAGACATTCCGAAGTACCATAAAAACAGCATGAGTGGGATGACAAACCATAGCCAGTATCTCGTCACGGTGAGCAACAAAATATCATAAACCCCGTGCCAAAATATCGGAATCACGATCGAAAACGCGATATAGCGCTTCGTTAGGTTACCTTGTGAGAACTTGGCTTTGCCCAAATAATAACCCATAATAACCCCAAATAGGGCGTGGCCGGATACGGGTAGCAAAGCCCGAATCAGCAACTCAAAGAAGGACGTATATTGGAACCACGCATATAAAATGTTTTCGATCGTTGCGAAGCCAAGCGACACAGCCACCGCATACAAGATACCGTCGTAATGCTCATCAAACGCGACATGATTGTATATTAAATGAAAGAGGACAAACCATTTGATGAACTCCTCCACACCTGCCGAAATGATAAACGAGAACAGAAACGGGTTCTTCCCCCACCACATGACCAGACCATGCTGAATGATCATAATGGGAAATACAATAAGAATTCCGACGATAAACACTCGAATCACGAGATGAATCGGTTCATAGTCGTAACGATCTTTTAAGTAGAAATAAGTTAATAAAGCAAGTCCTGGCGCTATTGCAGCAGTTAAAACAGGCAAAATCGGCGTTGCGAAGTCACTTGTCTGCGCAGCACTCATTGCGGCGCTGGCCAAGGACATCGTCATGGCCGAATAGTCTGTCACGTTTATACCCACCCCCGGTAACGCGAAGCTTCTGCCATCTTACGTACGCCCACCATATAAGCAGCAAGACGCATGTCTACTTGTTTCAGTTGATGCAATTCAAAAACTTTATGGAATCCGCGAGTCATCAGCGTTTGCAATTTTTGCATAACTTCTTCTTCGCTCCAGTAGTAGCCCTGATTGTTCTGCACCCATTCGAAATAAGATACGATGACTCCGCCGGCACTTGCCAGCACGTCCGGTACGAGCAAAATTCCCCGCTCGGTTACGATGCGAGTCGCTTCGATCGTCGTCGGACCGTTAGCAGCTTCGACGATAATTTGTGCTTGAATTTGACCAGCATTATCTTCTGTGATTTGATTCTCAATGGCAGCCGGAACAAGAATGTCACACGGCTGAATAAGCAAATCTTCATTCGGTATCGTGTTCTTGAACATCGTCGTTACTGTACCGAAAGAATCGCGACGGTCAAGTAAATCCGGTATGTCCAACCCGTTCGGGTCATACAACGCTCCGTTTACGTCGGAAATGCCGACTACTTTAGCACCAGCTTCATACATGAACTTCGCCAAGTAGCTACCAGCATTACCGAAGCCTTGCACGATAACACGAGCATCTTTAAGCGGAATCGATTTCACTTTTAGTGCTTCATATATCATCATAACTACGCCTTGTGCAGTAGCTGTCTCGCGACCGTGCGAGCCACCGAGCACAAGCGGTTTACCTGTAATAAAGCCTGGAGAATCGAACTCACGAATACGGCTGTATTCATCAACCATCCACGCCATAATTTGCGAGTTGGTCATGACGTCTGGAGCTGGAATATCCTTAGTCGGGCCTACGAATTGGCTAATCGCCCGCACGTAACCACGGCTTAAGCGTTCCAACTCCCCAAATGACATTTTGCGCGGATCACAAATGACTCCGCCCTTACCTCCACCATACGGTAAATCAGCAATACCACATTTCAAGCTCATCCAAATTGAAAGCGCCTTCACTTCTTCCTCAGATACATCCGGATGGAAGCGTACCCCGCCTTTCGTTGGGCCGACAGCATCGTTATGCTGTGCTCTATATCCTGTAAATACCTTTACTTTACCGTTATCCATACGAACGGGAATACGAACAGTCAAAGTACGCAAAGGCTCTCTAAGAAGGTCTGTCATATCGTCTCCAAATCCAAGCCTATGTAAAGCTTGTGAAATTACTAATTGAGTCGATTGCAATAATGTTGCGTGATCTGTAGTCTTGGCGGTCATTTACGTTCACCTCATAATGATATAATATCAACTGGCAATACGCTTAAGGGCTGTCATGTCATGCGTCAATTCCCCATGCTCGTGTCCAATAATTAGAAAAAGCATATATTAATTAAATATAACATGACCTAAACTGAAAATGGGAGGTGCGCATCATCCGGGATGAAGCGCACCCCCCATCATAATAAGCAACATCACGTGTTACGTGGCTTGAAGTGTTGGCATGTAACCGCAATCGCATCTTCCGCAATAATGCACTTGCCATACTCCTCCAAGACGGCCGTCGTGACCGATGTCGCTTCTCCAAACTCTGCTAGGATAGCAATTAAAGCCTGTAGTCGAGCCGTTTCCAATTGATTAGGTTCGACATGATAGATCCATTGACCATTATATTGGTAGAGCGATCCAGAAACGGAAAATTGACCATTTACCGTATGTGCCGCTTCAATGAAGTGTTCAAAATCGCGGAAGGCGAACACGATCGTATCGCTTTCCTCTAATGTAACTTCCATTTCGTATACATCGTCTAGTTCCTCTTCGTCACCATGTAATGATTGACTTGAAGATGAGTTGTCCCAACGCGTGCGTGTAACAATGACGACCATACCTTGAGCTGGCATAGCAAATACTTCTACGGCAAGCGGTCCCGTTGCATCAAAGCCGAGTTCGGTATACGCTTGATCCATCATTTCTGCAAACAGTTCTTGTAGCTTGGACATTTCTCGCCACAGGTCTTCACGCTGGATCCCGCGTTCAGATAAATCATCGAACGTTAGGAAAATTCGAATTTTGTCTTGGCTCAGACGTTCGATTTTCATGACAGGACCCTCCTTTACAACATCGGTTATAACAGATTATGAAGCAACATATAATATGTGCTGAAAATGGTTCTATGTATTTCATGTTAACACTATTTTGCATGTTTTGCACTACATAAAATTCACGATCTAGGTCTCGCCTGTAAAAAAGGACTAAAAGCCGCTGTGCAACGTTCGCACAGCGGCTTTGTCCATCCTGATGCGCTATTAATGAGGTGTTTCTATCGTCACATCGAGGGCTTCAGACCCTTGCTGTGACGATGATTTCGCTGAAAAGGCTGTGCCTGATGCAGCGCTTGAGCTCGCTTTTGACACATCGCTTTTCGTTGGTGCCGTAGGTGTTGGCGCGAGACCATTTTCCCGCAATATCGCATCCACTTTACGTTTCACGGCAGGATCGTTGTTAATAAGGTCTTTAACTCGATCTAGGCTGAACACTTCGTTAGATCCGGTACCTTGTCCTTGAGACGCAGCAGACGTTGTTGCCGCGGATGATGCCGTTGAAAGGGACGATAAATCCGCAAATTTCATAAGCGTGTTATCAAGCACACTCCCTTTCGCATTACTCATTAAATCTTGAACGACGTTCCCTGCCGTTTGGAGCTTTGATTGCAACGCCGCTAATGAGCGGCGGTCTGCCATATACATCCCCGCCAAAATTCCTATTGCTGTGCCGGCAATAAAAGTCGTCACTCTCACCGTATGTCCTCCTTTATTAGTTAGGATCATCTTATAGTTTGAACGCGACTCGTCTTGACCATGCGCATTAAATTTTAGGAGAAAGTTCACTCCGTTATGGATGATGCCCGCAGCACGATAAAATGCGCCTCTGGGCGACAATTTAGCCGAAACGGCCAGTGCGCGGTACCAAACCCGCTCGAAATGAACAGCTTAAGCGGGGTACTGCTAGGATTGTATTGATGTTCATACCATCCCGATAAGTAGCGGCGATAAAATGCATTTGCTTTAATCGGTCCGAAAAAAGGCACACAAATTTGCCCACCGTGCGTATGCCCCGATAACATTAAATCTACTCGTTGCAGTTGGCATACCTTTAAGGCTATCGGATCATGGACCAGCAGCACGGTACACGCCTCGTCTGCTAGTGGTTCTTCCATCGCAACTTTGATATTCGCCCGACCTGTGTAAATGTCGTCGAGGCCTACGAGCCATATATGCTCACCCGTTGCACTTTCCAACCTCATCGCTTCATTTTCCAGCACTTTAATGTCGTGCTCTCTTAACATGTTGCCAAGTGCCCTTACGTCGGCCTTATAATCGTGATTTCCATATACCGCCACTACAGGACCCAACTTACGCAGTTGGGTCACATTGTTCACACAACCTTCCCATGATGCGCCTGCCTCTGTAATGTCGCCCCCTAATAGTACGAGCTGTGCTTTTTGACGAGTCAATAAAGTTTGCACATGTTGGTCTGTGATCGAACGCCGATGCAAATCCGATATGAACATGAGTCGCGTGCCGTCAAATGAAGCTGGCAATCGGTCGAGTACCACTTCTTCCTCCGTAACGACCAAGTCCATCGCTTCCATTCTCATCCGAACGATTAGCACGGTCAGTACAATAAAGCACAATGAAAACATAGCAAGCACGATCATGACGCTCATGTTAACCCTCCGCGGTCATAAGATGACGTCCCCACATTAACAAACCTATGAGTAATCCCACAAACAACAAAATTAATAAATTGTAAAACCACTTTGTTAGCTTCTCATAGTTAGATGGATGCAATTGCTGTCTAGGTGGCAAAGTACGATCCTCGTCCTTAATCTCAAGTTGTTTCCAGCTAGACGGATCAGATTCCATATTCTCGTTATGCATATGTTCAGGAGGATCTATCTCCTCTGTTAACGATTCTGATTGTTTTAATGAACGCAGCGCAGCTAATGCTTTGCTCTGATTTAATTGGTCTTGCTCTTGCGTATAAGAGGACCATCGTGAATGTTCACGTCGATTCTCGCTCATGCTTCCCTCCGAAAACGTAATATTAGTCCCATAATTAAATCTATGAGGAAGTGAGCCAACACCGGAGCCCAAAGTGTGCCTGACCATTCATATATCGTTCCGAGCGCATAGCTAATTCCAAATACCATCGCTGTCGGAAGCCAATGACGTAAGTAACGCACGTGAATTGCGGCAAATAAAATACTAGTCCAATACGGGCCAAATGCATGCTGAATGGCCCCTCTAAACAGTAGTTCCTCGCACACACTCACGACAAACGAAATGACGATAATATGCCAAACCGGTCGGTTGCTAAACAGCTTCTCGTTAATTCCACCGTCATCTGTCATATTGTCAGGTACGAACCGCGACACGATTAGGTCTACTACAACTACTGTTGCAGCAAGGCCTGCGCCCCAATAGGCGAAGTGCCAATCATTCGGCAGTGTGAACAGCTCAATTGGGTTGCGCCGCTGCAGCAAGACCCAAATCGTCCCGATAAAAAGTGTAAGCATTTGGGTAATATACAGATTCAATAGTAACGTTCGGTCGTCCAGATCCGTTATTTGAATTTGTCTTGCCTTAAAATCACGCCATTTCTGTTTCATTCCATCCCTGCCTGTTCTTAAGCTAAAAAAATATGTAGCTATAGGTGTTTCTTACATGTATATCCCCAACAGAAAAATCATATCAGAAAATTGTCGGTTCACACAAGCACACAAGCGTAACCAATATATTGACAGCTCACTTGAAGCATGTTACATTAGTAAAAATTTCATGAACCTTAAAGTCAGTGATGGAAACGAGCCTGCAAAGAAACCTACAGAGAGCCGAGTAACTTGGTGGAAATCGGCGGTGGATTGTTGTGTTCCAGCGTTCCTGAGTTGCTGCGCTGAACCTTGCTTTCTTAGTAGGCGCTTTCGGGTGGAATCCGTTATCATTCCTGCGTCTCAAGATAAGACGTTAAGGCTGATCGCGCGAGCGAACAGCGAACAAGGGTGGCACCACGAAAGAAGACTCTCGTCCCTTACTACGGTAGTAGTATGCGGACGGGAGTTTTTTTATATGATTTCAGCATGATTCCATACTCTGTCTTTATCCTTTGTTGTCATGCTTTTCATGCTTACTTATTACATTACATTCAAGCAGTCAAAGGGAGGAAATTTATCACATGTTTAAAGTCCTTGTATCCGATCCGATTAGCGATTTCGGCATTCAGCAACTTATGGATGCGAACGATGTTGTAGTTGACAAAAAAACGGGTCTAACGGAAGAGCAATTAATTGACATTATTGGAGAATACGATGCACTGCTTGTACGTAGTCAGACACGTGTTACCGCCCAAGTTATGAATGCAGGTAAGCAATTGAAGGTTATCGGTCGTGCAGGAGTTGGCGTGGATAACATTGATTTACAGGCTGCTACAGAGCGCGGAATTATCGTCATCAATGCACCAGATGGCAATACCATTACAACTTGTGAACATGCGTTTGCGATGATGATGGCCCTTGCGCGCCATATTCCGCAAGCCTATGTGAAGACGATTAATGGAGTATGGGATCGTAAAACGTTCCTAGGCGTTGAGCTGCGCAACAAAACGTTAGGCGTGCTAGGTATGGGACGTATCGGTAGCGAGGTTGCAAAGCGGGCAAAGGCGTTCGGCATGAACATCCTTGGTTACGATCCGTTTATGACGGATGAGCGCGCGGAAAAGCTTGGCGTGAAGCTTGGAACGGTGGATGAAATTATCCGCTCAGCTGATTTCATTACGGTTCATACGCCGTTAACGGCTGAAACGCGCCATATGATTTCTACTCCTCAATTTGAAGTGATGAAGCGCGGAATGCGCATTATAAACTGTGCGCGTGGTGGTATTATTGACGAGGTAGCTTTAGTTGCAGCCATTGATAAAGGGATTGTCGCTGGAGCAGCATTCGACGTGTTCGAACATGAGCCACCACAGGAAGACCATCCATTTTTGCATCATCCAAACATCATCGTCACGCCACATCTAGGTGCCTCCACTGTTGAAGCACAAGAAAACGTTGCAATCGACGTATCGGAACAAGTGTTGCACATTTTGCGGAATGAAGCATTCAAAAACGCCGTCAACATGCCGCCTGTACCAGCAAATGTACTGAAAAAAATTCAACCATTTTTCGATTTAGGTGAAAAACTAGGTCGTTTCGCTGCACAAATGGCAAAAGGACCACTCATTGAGATTATCGTGCATTACTCTGGTGAATTGGCAGAAGTCGATACGCAACCTTTAACACGACATATCGTGAAAGGTGTGCTATCACGTAATCTTGGGACGGATGTCAATATCGTGAATTCGATGCATCTTGCAAAAGTGCGGGATATTAACATTATCGTACAAAAATCAGTCGTAACGAAAGACTTTACGAACCTCCTTACTGTCATCCTTCGTACGGACACTGAGGAACGTTTAGTAGCTGGAACACTGTTAAGCGGATACGGTGAACGCATCGTACAAATTGATAAATATACCGTTGACTTGGCACCAGAAGGGCACATCTTGTTAATTTCTCATAACGATAAACCAGGATTGATTGGATCGGTTGGTACATTGCTCGGTAAAAATGAGATTAATATCGCAACGATGCAAGTAGGTCGCAAAATTGCAGGCGGTTCTGCGATTATGGTATTGACTGTTGACAAATCCATTGCGCAACAAGTCATTACCGATCTGAAACAAATTCCGGAATTAAATAAAGCGAAACAAATTGTGCTTAACAACGATTGATACAAATTAGAATCGAATGATACAAATTGTTTCACAAGCAACAAGATTTATCTTCATAATGTGGGCTATGCTGACAAGAACTGAAGCGCTGCTCATCAACCAAAAACACCCTTCCGCTAGTCTTGTCGGAAGGGTGTTCGTTATTGTTCGGTTCGAATAGGCAAAAAGATGGAGAACGTTGTCCCTTTACCGATCACACTGTCGACCTTGATCGAACCTTTGTGCGCCTCTACGATATTTTTGACGATCGCTAGACCAAGTCCTGTTCCACCAGACGCGCCGCGCGTTCGTGCTTTATCAGCTTTATAGAACCGTTCAAAAATAAACGGCAAGTCTTCGGTTGGAATGCCCTGACCGTGATCGCGGATATGGATAACCATCGACTCACCCTTATCATTCGCTTGCCGTTCTGTCGTGATGACGATTGGCTCGTCCGTATGGGAGTGTCTAAAGGCATTGTCCAGCAAGTTGGTTAAGACTTGCTCCAAACGATCCTCATCGGCAAGAGGCATAATCGGATTAACAGCTTCATAATTCGCTTGTAGCGGAATTTCCCGTTCATGATCCAATACGGAGAACTTGCGTACAACGCGTTGAATCAGCTCATGGACGTTCGTTTCATTCCAGCGCATGGGCAAATGTCCGGCTTCCATGCGTGCTAAATCAAGCAAATCTTTCACTAACCTGCTCATTCGCAACGACTCGTCATGAATGACCTGCACCAACTCACGGCGTTCTTCTGGTGAGCTTACAATGTCATCAAGCAATGCTTCGCTATAACCTTGCAGCATGGAGAGCGGGGTTCGAATTTCATGCGAGACGTTGGCTACGAAATCTTTACGCAACTTCTCCATCCGAACCTCCTCCGTCACATCACGTAGGACGGCTACTGCACCACGAACGCCATTTTTTTTGTACAATGGCCCCATGACGACCGACCATACTTCTTGCTGCACATGAATTCTCGTCGTCACTTCACGCGCTTCTTCCACGACTGTTTTAAACAGCGGCCGCAGCGGACCATGAACTTTGGTCGTAGATTCCACATGGATATCTTCAACCTCATCCTCAAGAGTGTCATACTCATCCCACTCCAGTGTATGCCACTGCTTCAAAATGGCTTCACCTTGCGGGTTGGCAAGCACCATATACCCCGATGCGTCAAACGTAATGACCGCATCGGTCATACTGCGTAAAATGCTCGCTAAATGCTCCTTCTCATGCTGCAAGTCAACGATGGTCGTATTTAATTCCTCTGCCATATGGTTAAACGTGCGTGACAGCTCACCGATTTCATCTGAAGACCGAAGCGTAACACGAGTCGAATAGTCTCCCTTACGAATCGTATCAGCAGCTAGCTTTAATTTTTGGAGCGGCTGTGTTATTTTCGTGAATAAGAAAAAAGCAAAAAAAGTCGTCAACGAGAATCCAGTTAAGGCCGTGTACACAAACAGTTTCTTAATATCATTGGGATGTGCAAAATTGCTATCAATATAATTTAACAAATAAACGCCTAACGTCATGAGGACAAAAGCAACGAGACCGATAATCGTAATCCATAACTTACCGACAATGCTGCGCCAAAATTTCACGTTATTTAGGCACCTCTAGCTTGTAGCCAACACCCCATACCGTCGTAATCATCGTAGCGGCCTCTGGCGACACTTTATTTAACTTCTCACGCAATCGTTTCACATGGGTATCCACCGTGCGCAAATCACCAAAAAACTCGTAGTTCCACACATCTTTTAACAGTTCCTCACGAGAAAACACTTTATCCGGAGATACCGCTAAATAATGAAGAAGTTCGTATTCTTTGGGAGTTAAACTCACTTCTTGACCGTCTGCTGATACACGGTGTGCATCATGCTCGATTACAAGATGCGGGAACACAATGTTGTTGCTCGTTTTCGGATCATTGGTCAAAAATGCAGTTGCTGATGAGCGACGCAGTACAGCTTTAACCCGATAAATGACTTCACGCGGGCTGAACGGCTTTACGACATAATCGTCAGCTCCAACTTCAAACCCTTGCACGCGGTTCATCTCTTCGCCTTTTGCCGTCAACATAATGACTGGTGTTGCTTTTACTTGACGCAAGCGTGTACACATTTCAACGCCATCCATGCCTGGAAGCATTACATCGAGTAAAATTAGCGCGTAGTCTTCACTTACCGCTTTGCGCAGCGCGACTTCACCATCTTCAGCCTCATCGATTTCGTATCCTTCCTTCTCCAAGTACATTTTTAGCAGTCGGCGAATACGTTCCTCGTCATCTACGACCAGAATGCGGTTTACTTGTTCGGACATGTGCAGCTCCCCTTCCAAATTAAAATGACAACGTGCGAGCGACTCAATAGGAGCCGCATCGCACATTTTTCTTACTTATACGATCAATGACTGAATGTAGTAGACCACTGATATTTCTCTTATACTCCTGAATAGGAGTGGAGACCGGCAATAATCAAGTTAACGCCTAGCAATGTAAATAATACAATCATAAAGCCTATTACGGCAAGCCAAGACGATTTCGTCCCGTGCCAGCCACGTGACAGGCGCAAGTGTAAATATGCGCTATAGAACAACCAAGTAACGAGCGCCCATACTTCTTTTGGATCCCAGCCCCAGAAGCGGGACCAAGCAATATGCGCCCAAATCATAGCGAAGATAAGTCCGCCAAGTGTAAAGATTGGGAATCCGATCGCATTTGCACGGTAACTGATCTCATCCAGATCATCAGGGTCCATTGACTGAAGCATAGGATGAATAGCGCGTGCAATCGGTTTACGAATAATAAGACGAATAAGAGCATATAATAATAATCCGGCAATGATAGAGAATACGACTGTATTCAGTTTACGTCCGGCGTGGACGCCTTCCATCCAGCCGGGTGCTTCCACAAGCGGAAGAGACAACCCTAGTAACGAAGGAACTGCTTCTAGAGATGCTTCATCACTATTATGCGGTGCGATTAGCGGTGGAATCTCATACTTAACCATTTCTAATTTACTCGTAATTTGGCCATTTTCAACGACATCCACTTTTTGGCCGATTGAAACCTCATAATTAACAGCACGGAATCCGAACATGACGAAAATGTATCCGATTGTAATTACGACGACAATCAGTACAAATTCGAGCCAACGCTGCTGCGTACGGTATTTCACATCGTCCCAACGTACCGTACGAAGCAAATACATTAATCCGACAACGAAGCCGACCGCGAAAAAGGCATAGCCTATTGCTGCCAAGGATACGTGCAAAATCATCCATATGGAGTCCAAAGATGGAATCAATGGCTGTACTTCGCTCGGAAAGACGGAAGCATAGGCCATAATAATGAAAGCAAGCGGAACGGCAAATACGCCAAGTACAGCAGAGCGATAAATCATAAACATCACAAGGAAAGCTGCGATAATCATCATCGCCAAGAAGGACATGAACTCATACATGTTGCTGACAGGAATATGTCCGCCGCCAATCCAACGAGTTGCAAAGTAAATCAATTGCGATACAAAACCGATTATCGTAACCGCAAATGAGATGTTCCCCCACTTTTTGACGTGGCTAGCCGTATCTTTCACTTTCATCTTGGTACCAGCCATCGTAAATACGAACAAAATAAAAGCAAGACAATAAATAAAGAAGCTCGCTAAATACGCGTCTTGACTAAGTTCTAACAAAGTCACCCTTTATTCCCCCCACGGTCTATGGCCTTCGGATCAACTTCCAGGTCCATCGTCTTCATTACGCGTGCTACCTCATGACGCAAACCGTACCAATTCTTGTTCGTATGCGCCCCAAGTGCTAGCTGGTCGCCATCCAAGCGCAACCATATCCGACGATGCTGCCAGTAAAAACCCATAATAAGGCCGATCATGCTTATTGCTGCCCCTACCCATACAAACGGAAGTGCTGTATCTTTACGCACCGTTAAATAGGTTGTCGATTCGGAGAACGTTACATCGTTCATCGTGTCGACTTCGAGTTTAAACTTCTTTCCAATTTCACCATTCAACATATCTTGTTGGAATCGCACCTTGTCTTTAGGCAGCGGGAAATATAAATAAGGCTCGCCTGTTGCGACGATTCCGGGCCCTGTAATCATAAACACAAACGCAGGCGCATTCGGTTTATTGGATTTGTTCGTAGGTTTGCCATCCGAACCGAGTCCAAAATCATGATATTTCTCCCGCAATTCTAATTGGTACGGGCCAACTTTATAATGTGTTTCTGTCTTGTTAACCTTCACTTCTATTTGTCCGTATTTCTCGCCTGTAGCTACGTTCGACAAAATCGGCTTGACTGAAATGAGCTTCGGCGTGAAATCGAAACCAAATTGATAGAAGGAAAGACTGTCATACACCATGGGATGATTGACTCGAATGTTGTGACGGTGCACCTCTTCCAGCACCGGTTCAGCTACCGGGTCATCGCACTTATCCACGCAACGGAACAATGTCCCCTTCGTTTCATACAGCTTCGCCATGATGCGACCTTCCTTCGCAAACTCCTCCGGCATCTCATCCGCACTGTAATACTCAACGATAAATTCCTCATTTTGAAAGTAATACGGTGTGCTTGGAATGGGAACCGGTTGTCCTTGAGGAAAACCCGTATAATACTCCATGTGCCAGCCTGGAATGTTGCGTGCCAACACGGCGAGCAGAAATACGATTAAGCCAATATGGTTAATATACGGGCCCCAGCGACTAAAGCGATTCTTCTCCGCTAATAAAGCGTCTTCATCTCGAACGACATTATAGCCTTTTTTCTTGAGCGCCGTCTCCATATTCGATAGCCATTCCGTTTGGTCGGCTTGAATTTGAGTACCGTAGGTTACACGCTGACGCGTAATAAACTGCGTGTGCTTGCGCACTTTTTGTTTATGTAATGCGCGGTACAACGGTAATACGCGATCCAAGCTGCACACAACAAGCGAAGCGCCGATCATGACGAGCAGCGTTATAAACCACCATGATTCATACGTATTGGACAAGCCTAACAAATAATAAATATGGCCAAGTGTACCGTAATTCTCTTTGTAGTAAACGGATGCATCAATATTAATAAATTGACTTTCTTGCGGGTATATCGTCCCGAACGTTGAACTAATCAACGTAATGACGATAATAATAACCGCTATTTTAACGGAAGAGAAAAAGTTCCAGACGCGATTAAGTAAGGATGGATTTTCTTTCTGTGACTTTCGTGCCACCCCGTCATAGCGCATTTCGAGGACACTGTCCTCCTGCATCATTTCCTCAACCGTCGGCTTGCCGCAAGCCTCACATAGCACGGTTCCGACCGCATTTTGATGACCACACTCACATTTCGTATTGTCAAACCGCACGTTAATGTCCCCTCTCCATCCGTTAGCGTTTAGCGTTTACAATCTGCTGAATGTAATTATCCAGCATTTCTGTCGTTAATTCGCCGACATGGATGGCTTGAACGGTACGATCAGGCTTTACGAAAAATGTCGCAGGTAATCCACGTGCATTAAAAGCATCACGCGCTTTAAATTTAAGATCCAACATCATCGGAAAATGTACATTCACTTTTTTCATATAGTTCTGTACAACGAGCTTGTCTTCACCGATATTAATGCCGATCACTTCTACACCTTCTGGTTTCCACTTTTCCCATGCTTGTTGCAAGGCTGGCATTTCGCGTTCACAAGGCTCACACCATGTCCCCCAAAAGTTAAGGACAAGCGCTTTACCTTCAAAGTCATTAAAGCTTTTAACTTCACCGTCGGCCATTTGCAAAGCGATGTCCGGAATAGTACTACCTACAACCGGCGCTGTGTTGCTTGGTTTCAACAAAGCAGTGCCAATCGCATATCCCCCAACGACTAAGATGACGGATAAGATGATAATTTGTACGATTTTGTTACGTTTCCCCATCACCAACGCCCTTTCTATGACTTGTTTCACATTCAGGCGGAAAAAATGCTACAAATTAATTAACGCCATCCACGTCCATTATAATCCAAAGACGAACGCGCATATCTTCCTCAATATGAAAATTATGTGTCATAGCCCTAGCAGGTATCGCCTTATTGTAACGTGCATATACCTGCTAGGTTTAGGTTAGCTGCGGCGGCTTGTCTTAATCGATTGCTGCAACTCATTCACTTCGGATTTCGTCAGTATGCGATGCTTACCGCGCACTAAGCCTTGCAGGGTAATGTTACCGAATCTGACACGCTTCAAACGGATGACCGAATGGCCGATCGCTTCAAACATGCGGCGAACTTGACGATTACGACCTTCGGTAATCGTGATGCTGATTGTAGCCGTATTCGTTTCCACGTTTACATCGTGGTACTCGATCTCGGCTGGCAATGTCACACCATCTTCAAGCTTAATCCCTTTCTTAAGCTTGTCCAAGTTATCCCCGTGCGGTACGCCTTTAACGGTTACATGATACGTTTTCTCTACATGGTGTCGCGGATGCATAAGCTTATTCGCTAGTTCGCCGTCATTTGTGAGGATCAACAAACCTTCAGTATCATAGTCCAAGCGTCCTACTGGGTATACACGCGTACGCAGTCCGCCCATAAAGTCACGCACTGTCTTTCTGCCTTCAGGGTCAGACATCGATGTAATAACCGCTTTCGGTTTGTAAAACGCAGCATATACTTTATCGGACTGGGTAATTTCCCGTCCATTAACTGTAATGACGTCCGTGGCAGGGTCTGCCTTCACGCCAAGCGTTGTGACAACTTCGTCATTCACTACTACCTTGCCGGATAAAATAAGTTCTTCGCATTTTCTGCGCGAAGCAACCCCTGCGTTCGCCAATATTTTTTGTAATCGTTCCATTTTTGTAAGTCACCTCAGGTTTATGATAGCCTTTTCCATATCGTTTGTACACGCACATTTAACGGCTGCTATTAGCCTGTCCAAACTACGTTTATGTAAGGCGGTTTTGTGCAAAGCAAAAGCTCGGTACATGCAGCACCGAGCATCGATTGCTAATTACGTATCATATTATAGCATATAACAGTCAAACGCAGTAAAGGTTTACCCAATACTTCATTAGCTTGACCCAAATACGAGTAAACATATCACAATAGCAGCAACAAAGCCGACAAAATCAGAAAAGAGACCGACTTTTAACGCGTATCTGCCTTTACGTATTCCGACTGCGCCAAAATAAACAATGAGGACGTAAAGCGTCGTATCCGTACTGCCCTGAATCGTAGAGGCAATACGCCCGATAAGCGAATCAGCACCATACGTTTTAATGAGATCCGTAGTAAATGCTAACGAACCCGCTCCTGTAATGGGCCGCAAGAACGCTAGCGGCATCACTTCGCTTGGCACCCCAAACCAATCCATAATTGGACGGAACAAACTAACGATCCAATCCATCGCACCCGATGCGCGAAATACACTGATCGCAACCATCATCCCAACTAACGTGGGGATAATGTTGATGGAGGTCTGGAATCCATCTTTAGCGCCCTCGACAAATGATTCATAGACCGGGACTTTCCGAAAGTAAGCGTAGAGTGGAATAAACACGACGATAGCCGGAATGGCCCATGTGGATACCGTCGATATGAACGAATACATGGTAACCATCCTTTCATAAGCGAACATGAGCTGGATGTCTGGATGTCGATTTTAGTTAAGAAGCTATATCCTTTGAGGTTGCATCATAGGTCGTATGTGGAGGGAAGGATGATGTTGGATGGCGACTTCGATACCATCTGTCCGCCGCAATTGCTGCAAGGGTGGCAATGATAGTCGCAAGCAAGGTCGTTCCTACTATTTCTGCTGCATTCGCCGAGCCAAAATTCATGCGAATCGCAATCAGCGTAGTCGGGATGAGTGTAATGCTAGCTGTATTGATCGCTAGCAGTGTACACATCGCCGGAGTAGCCGTATCCTTGTCGGGATTAAGCTTCTGTAATTCCTGCATCGCACGAATGCCCATCGGCGTGGCGGCATTGCCAAGACCGAGCAAATTGGCACTCATATTCGACATGATGTAGCCGAGTGCTGGATGGTTGCGCGGCACATCCGGAAACAAATAGCGGACAACCGGACCTAACGCTTTGGCCAAACGTGCCAGCAACCCCGCATCCTCTGCAATCCGCATCATGCCTAGCCAAAATACCATGACACTAATAAGGCCAAAACTAACCGTTACCCCAGTCTTAGCCCCATCAAAAATGGCTTCTGTGACGATTTCAATTTTCCCTTGGGCAGCGGCTGCAATAAAGCCAACCAGCAACATAAACACCCAAATTGCGTTAACCACCGAATCCCCCTCCCATGAACATGACGAATGAACATGACTCAGATTTGGCCCCTTAACGGAAGTGTTCCCTGATCTTAACCATTTGGACTTGTGTCATCACGAAGTGAGACGGCTCCTAGCACTTGGTCCTGAATTCGAAATTCAAGCCTTCCCCGATCTCCAAGGCGATAATCCACTGTATCTTTCGGCGTTAATGTCAACCGCGAGGTTACCTGCTCTTTTTCCTCTAACGTTAAAGGATACTTTAACGCTTGCTTGGCGATTAATGGATAACCGGATATTTTTTGTCCGGCCTCAATTAAAGTCGTTAATGGGAAGGTCTTGAAGCCATAATCAAGCAGATGCTCATGATCGACCCAATCTTGTCCATCATTTAAAGTAACGACGGCTAATTGCTGCCCATTTCGTGTAGCCGAGCTGACTAAGCAGCGCAGCGCTTGTTTCGTATATCCGGTTTTCACACCGTCAGCACCTTCGTAAAAGCGCAGCATTTTGTTTTTGTTCACCCATTTGTAATCCCATTTTTCATACGGATTTGGCGCTGACTTGATGCGCGTTCGCACCATTTCTCTAAAGGTAGCGTTGTGCAGCGCATAAGCCGAAATACGAGCCAATTCGTTAGCTGTCGTATAGTGCCCTTTTGCGTCCAAACCATGAGCGTTTTGAAACTGCGTTCGCTCTAACCCTAATAGTCGCGCCTTCTCGTTCATCAAATACACAAAACCTTCTTCTGAGCCGCCAACATGCTCTGCTATCGCAGTAGCCGCATCATTGCCGGAACGCAGCATAAGGCCATAGAGCATGTGATTTAAACTCATCTCTTCACCAAGACGCAAATAAATCGATGAACCTTCTTTTCCTACAGCTCGATTGCTCACTTTCACTTTATCGGACAGCTTTCCGTGTTCGATAGCTACAATAGCTGTCATTATTTTGGTCGTACTTGCCATCGGGAGCTGCTCATCCCCATTTTCACTGTGTAAAATGCGTCCTGAACGCACATCGATAATTGCAGCTGCTTTTGCTGCAGTAGACGGTGTGTGAGCACGAGATGGTTCTTCGTTTGTTTCTTTTTTGGCACGAGGTTTAAAAGAATACGATTGAAATTGGACTTGCTCACTTTGTCTACTTTGTCCATATTGCCCTTGTTGGGCCTCAGCCGCATTCTTGGAACTAAATGGCGTCAGGACAGTACATAACAGCATGATGGTAACTATAACGCGTACGGCTGGCGCAATGCGGCGCAACTTGCTCATAACTTCCTCCTTTTAAATGAAACCGCCAACTTGTACTATATGTATGCTTTTTAGATACAAGGTATGTCCAACGCATACAAAAAGCGTTCAAGTACACATGCTAGCCGCCGCCCACGATAACGGCCAACGACTTTACAGGTGAAACTTGAACGCCTGTGATACGCATGTGGCGGCTACGTAATAATAATGTCGTCATCATGTTTACGCCGATTTGAACGCTGAAACATGCCTTCTATCCGATCCAGTACTTGCGGGGCTGCATCGATAAGTTTCTCCAGCAAGTGTGTCTGACTGTCTACCGACACCACATTAATTCCATTTTTCCCAACAACGAGGAAAGCAATGGGTGTAATATAAATACCGCCGCCGCTACCACCACCAAATGGCTTCGTAGAGGTAGATACCGAATGCCCATTTTGATGCTTTTCGGACTGGTCGTGATGCCGTTCATGTCCCTCTACACGAAAGTCACTTCCACCTGCAGCAAACCCCAAAGCGACCCGACTAATCGGCAAAATAACACTGCCATCTGGCGTTTGCACCGGATCTCCGACGATCGCATTTACGTCTACCATCGTCTTAATATTTTCCAACGCAGCTCTCATTAAGCCTTCAATAGGATGTTCCGCCATGTCTTCACTCCTCCTTTTGTTCGCGTGATGCGAATGATGAGCATAACGACTGCAACTATAGCGTGCGCGACTCGTATTTTCGTTATGCAAACAACACGAGAAGAAAAATATGGTTGCTTGTAGTTCGGTACAACGGACAAATAAGGTGTCTGTTGAAATCGAATTTGATAGGTGAACCAACCTGTAGCTGCACTTTGCACTCCCCACAATAAACCTGTTAATATGCTCGTCGTTGCTGGATTTTTCACACCCACTTCTGATTCCCAAATGAATAGATCACAACGAATGTAATTTAACGAACGATATAACCATTCTTTTAAAGCAGCCGTGTGATAGGCGAGTTCCCAGATTCGCCCCACGAACCTGCGTATCGTCTGTTTGTTTATTCTCCCTTTGCTGCGATGCGAGTGGCCTGAGGCAAAGTTGTCTTCTTCCTTCACCCCTACCATAAAACCTTCGTCCACACCTGCAAACAACACCGTTCTAAACTCATATCGCCAACGCACCCATAACAGCCTTACTAGTAACAACACACGTTCATGTTTGCCCGCTTTATGTAAAAGGATTTTGCATTCGAGATGTGTGCTTAAAAAAGCGATTAATAGCGCAATTAGCAACAATAGAATAATGATGAACCAAAACGATGCGCTCAACCGTTCTTTCCCCCTTTTTCAAGAATCGTGCTTCTTATTACCATGCGTTGACGCAAATCTGTCTGGTAGATCTATTGTTGCGCTGGATTTATGTTGTCCAAATATTCCTGTTTTATTTAACTAACATATCCATAAGTTATATAAGACACGCGCACAATGATTTGTATCCCACATAAACAAATAAAAAAGCCCCTAACGCTTCACGTTAGAGGCTTTCTGGTTATTGCTCTGGCACATTTAGATCATTTATTTAATTCATCTGTATTTAAAGACTCACCTGGTTGCAACGCATAGCCGTGAATACCGAGCACCTTCAATTGGTTAACGAATTGAGCACCGTCTTGTTCAATCACGGGAAACGTATTGTAATGAATCGGGACAATATGTTTCGCTTTTACCCACTGCGCCGCGAGCAACGCGTCTTCTGGGTCCATCGTAAAGAAACTTCCGATCGGTAAAAAAGCAACATCCGGCTTAAACCGTTCCCCGATTAGCTTCATATCGCTAAACAAGGCCGTATCCCCCGCATGGTAAAGCGTAAAATCATCTACTTGGAGAACGATACCCGCTGGGTTCCCTAAGTAAATAATAGTACCATCACTCTCTGTCACCGATGAGCTATGCAAGGCCGGAACCCATTTAATCGTGCCGAACTCAAACGTACCCGATCCACCTAAATTCATGCCGATCGTCTGCGCGCCTTGTCGACCTAAATAATCAGCCAACTCCACTATCGTAATAATCGGCGCGTCATTATTTTTCGCAATCTGCACTGCGTCCCCAATATGGTCACTATGACCATGAGTAAGCAATACGAAATCGGCTTTAATCTCTTTTGCACTTGCCCCCGCCTTAGGGTTATCCGTTAAAAAAGGGTCAATAATGATGCGGTGTCGCTCTGTTTGCAACATTACGCCAGCATGTCCAAGAAACTGAATGTTCAACCTAGACTCCTCCCTCCGGATTTGGAACGTCTTCAATCGTTAATTGTCGACCTTCCAACTTATTGAATAATAGCTGCGTTTCTTCCTCCAATCCGTCCGAATGTTCGAACTGGGACGCCTCTGGCAGCTCGTCCAAGTTAGACAACGCGAAATAGTCAAGAAACGCTTTTGTCGTGCCGTACAAGATCGGCCTTCCGATCGCTTCAGCACGACCTACCTCTTCAATTAAATCTTTGTTAACGAGCGTTTGGATCGCTCGATCTGATTTTACACCACGTATTTCCTCAATGTCGACCCTCGTTATAGGCTGCCGATATGCAACAATCGATAGCGTCTCCAACGCCGCTTGAGACAACGATGAGCGAGTTGGCGAATAAGCCATTTTTTCAAAATAAGGTGCATGCTGTTTCAAAGTCGTTAGTTGATACATGCCTGCGATCTCCAAAATTTGCAACCCTCGCTTGCTGCGCTCCATATCGCCTTGCAAATCCGTCATCGCATCGCGCACAACCTCATGCCGTTGCTCCGTAATTTCGGCTACTTGCTTTATATTTAACCCTTCGTCGCCAGCCATAAACAGCAGTCCCTCAATAATCGACTTCAACGTCTGAAAGTCCATCCTCTTCCACTTCCCCGTTCCATTGCACGACAATGTCGTCGAACAACTGATCTTGATAACATTTCACTTGCTTTAACTTCATCAATTCCAAAATGGATAAAAAGGTAACGACAATTTCTTGCCTTGTCAGCTGCTCACTTAACAGTGCCGAGAACATCACTTTACTGCCGCGCCCGCCTGGACGCAGCATCGTAATAATGTCGCGAATGCGGTCTTTGACGGACATCTCATCACGATGAATCGTCGCCACATGAGATCGACGCACCGCTTTGCGCAGCGCTTTTTGAAACGCCTCAATCAGATCGGTCACGTGCAACCCTTCAACCGGATTCGTAGGTGCGTCTGGCATGAAAGTCGTTAAATCTTCTGGTTCTTTGGAATAAATTAAGCTCCGATCCGCTTCGCGATCTCGCAAATGCTCCGCTATGCCTTTATATTTACGATACTCAATCAGTTTACGAATTAACTCTGATCGTGGATCAATGTCATCTTCTTCATAATAATCGGTATATTCGTCCTCCCAGTCCATAACGGGAGGCTTAGGCAGCAGTTGTTTGGATTTCATGGACAGCAACGTTGCTGCCATGACTAAAAATTCGCTTGTAATATCTAATTCGAGTTCCTGCATGCTTTGCAAATAGTCCATATATTGGTCGGTAATTTCACTAATACTAATATCTTGTATGTCGATTTCCGACTGATCGATTAAATGCAGCAGCAGGTCGAGTGGTCCCTCGAACGTCTCTAACTTATAAGTGACGGTCACCCTGCAACCTCCTGAAAAGCAAATGTAGCGCCCTTAGAAGAAAGGGCACTACATTAAATAAGCACTATTTTAACTGTTTCGTCAAGTTTGCCATCTCGATCGCAGCTGCAGCTGCTTCCCAACCTTTATTGCCAGCTTTCGTGCCTGCTCGTTCGATCGCCTGCTCAATCGAATCGGTTGTCAGCACGCCGAATATGGTCGGAACACCTGTTTTCAAAGCGATTTGAGCCACGCCTTTTGCCGCCTCATTGCACACATAATCAAAATGCGGCGTCGAACCGCGGATAACAGCTCCCAATGTGATGACCGCGTCATACTTCCCGCTCTCCGCCATTTTTTGCGCGATTAACGGGATTTCAAAAGCTCCTGGCACCCATGCCACATCTATATCATCATCCTGCGCACCGTGGCGCTTTAGCGCATCTAACGCACCCGACACCAGTTTGCCTACAATAAACTCGTTAAAGCGTCCTGCGACGATTCCGTATTTTAATCCGTTCGATACTAAGTGTCCTTCAATTATGTTTGGCATGTTTTTTCCTCCTGAAATTGGATATTATTATGAGTTCAATTGCTTCATTTCATCATTTATGACAAGCATATGCCCTAGCTTTTCAGCCTTCGTTTGCAAATAATGGGCATTATCTTCGTTATGATCCATCTGTATCGGTACGCGTTCAACGATCTCGAGTCCATGCCCTTCAAGGCCTTTAACTTTGCGTGGATTGTTCGTCATTAGACGGATGTGACGCACGCCAATATCTTTTAAAATTTGAGCACCGATACCGTAGTCCCGCAAATCGGCTGGAAATCCAAGCTTCAAGTTTGCATCTACCGTGTCATAGCCTTGTTCTTGCAGTTGATAAGCTTTTAGCTTGTTGATGAGGCCAATACCGCGCCCTTCTTGGCGCATATATAACAGCACGCCACAGCCCTCTTGCTCGATCCGTTTAAGTGCTGCCGCAAACTGCGGGCCGCAATCACAGCGGTGAGAATGAAACACGTCTCCCGTCAAACATTCAGAATGTACGCGAACGAGTACAGGCTTCGTACCGTCGATATTGCCTTTTACAAGCGCGACATGCTCTTTGTTGTCGACTTCATTCGTGTACGCGATAGCACGAAATGTTCCAAAGTCAGTCGGCATATTCACTTCAACCTCACGCTGAACGAGCTGTTCCGTCTCGTTGCGGTACTGAATCAGATCACGAATGCAAATGAGCTTCAAGTCATATTTGTGTTTAATTTCGACTAGATCTGGCAGCCTTGCCATCGTGCCGTCTTCTTTAATGACTTCGCAAATGACACCGGCAGGTGCAGCTCCGCACAATCGCGCCAAGTCCACCGCAGCTTCTGTGTGCCCAGCCCGACGTAATACGCCGCCTTTTTTCGCAACGAGTGGGAAAATGTGTCCGGGTCTGCGGAAATCGTGTGCAGTTGCCTCTGACGAAATAAGCGCCTGTATCGTCTGTGACCGCTCATGCGCCGATATCCCTGTCGTCGTATCGATATGATCGACAGACACGGTAAAAGCCGTACCGTGATAGTCCGTATTGCGTGTGACCATCGGTGGTAGCTCCAATTCCTGCGCACGCTCCGCCGTAATCGGTACACAGACGAGTCCTCGTCCTTCTTTAATCATAAAATTAATAACTTCAGGCGTCGCCATATGTGCCAGCGCGATAAAATCGCCTTCATTTTCACGATCTTCGTCGTCAACAACGATGATGACTTTGCCCTGCTTCAAATCGTTTAATGCATCTTCAATTGTGTCCAAGCGAATCGGTGCTTCCATTGAGCGCTTCCCCCTTTTCCATTGCGATTCCACGAATGCGCGTGATTACTAAAATCCGTTTTCTGCCAAAAAAGCAGCACTGATTCCCTTAGAGGAACTTTTACTTGAACCACTTGAACCACTTGCGCCAGTTACAAAGCTATCGCCGTTGTCCATGTTACTGTTGGCGGCAGATTCAGCTTCCGCTGCTGATCTTCCGTAGCGAAGCAGGTGGTCAACATATTTACCAAGCACATCGCATTCGATATTTACGATATCGCCAGCTTGCTTATGTGTAAGTGCGGTTTGCACTAATGTATGTGGAATGATCGATACAGCAAAATGTCCCTGTTGTGCACGAACGAGCGTCAAGCTTATGCCGTCAATCGTGATCGACCCTTTCGGAATCATGTACTTGGCTAATTCCGTTTGGCCCGTTTGGAACTCAAACAGGACCGCATTAGCTTCTGGCGTTCGCTTTATGAGCGTTGCCGTCCCATCTACATGTCCTTGGACAATATGCCCTCCAAAGCGACCATTTGCCGCCATAGCTCGCTCTAAGTTAACGGCCGTCCCTGTACTTAACTGCTTTAAACTCGTGTGGCGGAACGTCTCTGGCATTACATCTGCACGAAAAGTTGCTCGATCAAATGCAGTAACCGTTAAGCATACCCCGTTAACAGCAATGCTATCGCCGATGCTGATGTCAGTGAGCACTTTTTTCGCGGCAATGTCCAGCACCATTGCTTCACCACGCCTTGAAATGGAGCGCAGCACACCTATTTCTTCAATGAGTCCAGTAAACATGTTGCTCGCCTCCCTTGTGGTTCTTCGTTCTTCTTTCTTCGTTCGTTGCCCTATGCTCATTGCTCTCGGCTCTGCTCTCTGCACTGAACCCAACATTGCCCTCGCGCTCCTATCCCTACTTTTTGACAGGATAACCGAACACACACACATCATTGCTTATCGTCTCGACATGAACATCACGCAACTCGAAAGCCTCACGCATTTGCTCGACTCCATCAAATTCAAAGCTGCTCGGCGCCGCGGTACCTCCGACAATTTTGGGTGCGAAAAAGAGCGCTATTTTATCGATCAGCCCTGCCGTGAGCATGGCTCCGTTTAATCTCCCGCCACCTTCAAGCAAAATAGAACCGATCTCCCTGCGGCTGCACTCGCGCAACGCAGCTTGTAAATCCACCTGTTTCCCGTCCCCTGCACGGATAATCTCTACCCCGCGCTGCTGCAAAGCGGCAGCTCGCTGCTTGTCAGCGGATTCGGTCGTCATGACCCAAGTCGGTGCCTTGTTGTCTATCACGATTTGCGCATGAAGTGGCAATCGCAATTGCGAATCCACGATTAAGCGAATCGGATGCAAGCCAGGCACATTGAGCCTTGTAGTGAGCGCAGGATCATCTGCCAGCACCGTGCCGATTCCGACCATAATCGCTTGATGGCGGTGTCGAAGCGCATGTACTCGTTCACGTGACTCTGAATTCGTAATCCATCTGCTGTCGCCTGATTTGGTAGCGATTTTACCGTCTAGCGTGCTTGCCGTTTTCAACGTGACGAACGGCAAACCCGTTGTAATATACTTTGCAAAAGGTTCTATGATGCCCTTTCCTTGCTGCTCCAAAATGCCTTCCTCCACTTCGATACTGTGCGTTCGAAGCAAAGACATTCCTCGTCCAGACACAAGCGGGTTCGGATCTGTACATGCGATGACGACTCGCTTGACCCCTGCCTCGACTAAGCGCAAGCTGCAAGGCGGGGTTCTGCCGTGATGACTGCACGGCTCCAGCGTGACGTATGCGGTAGCTCCGCAAGCTTGCTGTGCTGCCATACGTAAAGCATGTATTTCTGCATGCTCATCGCCTCGCTTCAAATGCGCCCCCATGCCAACAATGCGTCCCTCGTTCACCAGTACACATCCTACAGCTGGATTCACTCCCGTCTGTCCGACTACACGACTGGCTAAATCTAGAGCGAGCTGCATATAGAACTCGTCATTTATAACCGATCGCACATCCTGCCTCCTTCCTTTTCTGCCTCCATTTGTTGCATCAGCATGCTGCAATCGTGCACGTAACGTGACGGATCACAAGCTCCGATGACGCAAAAAAGCCCTTCGGAACATCCTCCGAAGGGCATAGGTATTTAGGTAGCAGGTATGTACTTTTGATCACTAACAAGCATTAAGCATATAACGAAACAAGCGCAGCACGAAAACGAGCTGCCTAGCTCGCATTTTGTATGCCGAATAGACTTAAACTACAGCCAATGATGACACGTCCGTATTTCTACACCAGATGTCCAACCAACAAGAGTTTCATCCCCTATTGGTTATTCGACATAAGACGCAAACCTGTCGTAAGTCAGATACAGATCCGCTATCATCCTTGTCCGTTTAAGCTGTACACAACCATGTACACATACAAAATATTCACAACAATGAACCGAATTCGCGTACACAAATAAAACCCGTAAAATGAGGGCAACCTCACTAAGGCCATCCTTATTTGGATACTTTCGGTTCGTTATCGAGTGTTTATGCTATATGTTGTTGTGATAAAAGAACTTCAACACGCGAAAAAACCGCGCTACTCCTGTTTCCCCTTCTCCCATCCAGACTATACTGTCGGTCCCGGAATTACACCAGGTCCACCGAACGATACAAGATCGTGCGGGTCACGGACTAAGAACTTTCTGTCCTTATCGGACTGCGAAAGCTGCATCACCGCCGGTCGGGAATTTCACCCTGCCCTGAAGGTTGGTTGCCTCGTTGTGAACCACAACGATGGCAAAACGATCATAACACCGATCACAATAATATGCAATCGGTGTTATGGTTAACAGGTTCTATTCAAGTGCCGTACAAGTTTCGTACAAGTACCGTCTTATACGGGTACTATTCTTCCCAAACTGTAACTTCAGTCATTTTAGCACCTTGTTTAAGTGCATCTACGTGTTCCATGCCGGATACGACTTTACCGAACACCGTGTGCCCACCGTCAAGGTGTGGTTGAGCTTCGTAGCAGATGTAGAATTGGCAGCTACCTGTGTTACGGCCCGCATGTGCCATCGCCAACGTACCACGCTCGTGCTTAGAAACGTTTGTCGCTGTTTCGCAAGGAATTGTGTAGCCAGCGCCGCCTGTTCCTGTTCCGTTCGGACAGCCACCTTGTGCTACAAATCCTTTGATTACACGGTGAAACGTCAAACCGTTGTAAAATCCGGAGTTAGCCAACTTTTCAAAGTTTGCAACTGTTCCTGGTGCTTCTTCTGGAAGCAACTCAATAATAACTTCGCCTTGTTCCAATACGATTTTTGCTTTTTTCATATGTAAATCCATCCCTTCACGTGTAACAATAATTTAGACAATAACGTTAGTATACCATCCCCGCAACACCTTTCAAAGTACCATTAACAGACAACCTTAAATTCGATAACGAAAAAGCCATTAAAAAACACCCTAGCTTAGCCAAACAGCAGGTCGCTGCCTAGCCAGACTAGGGTGTTAAACATGTTACATCCTCATTCAAACGAAGACGTAGCTACGTTCACAAGTACCAATTACGCTTGAACCGTCTGCTTCTGCATACGCGCAGGGATAACATCGTTATTGACGACGTCTTCACGTGTTTCACGACGTACAACAACGTCCGCTTGACCGTCTTTTACAAAGACAACAGCAGGTCTTGCGATTCGATTGTAATTGCTGGCCATCGCATAGTTGTATGCTCCTGTGCACGTCACAGCTAACAAATCGCCGAATGCCACGCGTGGCAAGGATACATCCCAAATGAGCATATCTCCGCTCTCGCAGCATTTACCAGCAATCGATACAACCTCGCTCGTTTCTTCATTCGCACGGTTTGCTAATACAGAATCGTAGCGTGATTCATAAAGGGCTGGACGTGGGTTGTCTGTCATTCCACCGTCAACCGCAACATATTTACGAACGCCTGGTATTTCTTTGACAGAGCCTATCGTATACAACGTTGTACCTGCATCG
Source organism: Paenibacillus sp. 481 (assembly GCF_021223605.1). Lineage (NCBI taxonomy): Bacteria > Bacillati > Bacillota > Bacilli > Caryophanales > Paenibacillaceae > Paenibacillus > Paenibacillus sp. 481. The sequence continues at coordinate 4,590,468 of NZ_CP075175.1, read as the reverse complement.
CCAACTACGCTACGGCCTGGCTCGACCCAAATTTCCGGCAACTGCTCCGCAATGCCTGCAAAGTGCTGCTTCACGCCGTCCGTAATTGCTTTAACATACTCGGATACTTGCAACGGCGTATCGCCTTCTACATAACGAATGCCGAAGCCGCCGCCCAAGTTCACCACTTGGAACACGACGCCCAATTGCTGCTTGACTTCGCGGGCAAATTGCGCCACCCTTTCGACAGCCATTTGGAAGCCCTCTGTCTCAAAAATTTGCGAGCCGATATGTGAATGGACACCGAGCAAATGTAATTGCTCTGCCTCATGTGCTTGCTGGACCGCTTCAAACGCAGTTCCGTTGCCAATATCAAAACCGAACTTGGAATCCGTTTGTCCGGTCGAAATGTACTCGTGCGTGTGTGCTTCCACACCAGGTGTGACACGCAGCAACACGTTAACATGTCTGTTCTGTTCTTTCGCGATCGCGTTCAACAACTGAAGTTCAGTGAAGTTGTCCACTACGAAGCAGCCGATTTCTGCTTTCAACGCCATTTCAATCTCGTCCGGCGTCTTGTTGTTGCCATGGAAATGAATGCGCTCGGCTGGAAAACCAGCTTGAAGCGCTGTGTACAGCTCGCCTTCAGATACGACATCAAGAGACAAACCTTCCTCTTCAGCCAGACGACACATCGCCATGACGCAAAACGCTTTACTTGCATAAGCAACTTGGAATTTCAAACCTGAAGCGCGGAAAGCTTCCATATATTCACGGCAACGCTGACGGACAAGAGCTTCGTCAACGATATATAACGGTGTTCCAAATTGAGCTTTTAAGTCCACTACATCACAGCCGCCAACTTCTAAGTGTCCTTGCGCATTGATCGTACTCGTTCCATGTAAATACATCGATTTTCTCCCCGTTTCCCTATTATATGTGTATGTTCACATTGACTCATGCTGTTATACTCATCATTCACATTATGCTATCAATTGTTATATTGAGTATAACAGTAGCAGGTAAACGGGAAGAATGGACTTTTTTGCACATCTTTTGTATTATTCAAAACGAATACATAAGCGAGTTATGAATTCGCAGTTGGTGGCATCTTTGTATCGTCACGCGTTTTATTGAAACTTGGGCGTCTTCTCATATATAGCACAGGGTTACGGACGATGATGTTGTATAGTGCTTTCGCGTTAAACGGGATAAGCGGCCACAAATACGACGAGTTGTAGGAACGATGTACAGCCAAGTAAATAATGAACAACGTCGTCCCGATGACTAGCCCTGGAACCTTAAATAGAGCAACCGCGACGAGCAGCACAAGTCGCACTATCCGATTAGCAAGTCCCAATTCGTAGCTTGGTGTTGCAAACATACCTACCGCCCCGATCGCCATGTACAAAATAACTTCATTTACAAATACGCCCGCCTTAACTGCAACGTCGCCAACGAGAATAGCGGCCACAAGCCCCATCGCAGTCGCGAGCGGGGTTGGCGTGTGAACCGCCGCCATCCGCATGAGATCAATGCCTACCTCAGCCAGCAAAAATTGGATTATGAGCGGGATTTTCCCTACTTCCTGCGGTCCAATTATTTGTAAATGAGGTGGCTTTAAAGAGGGCTCTAGGACGAGCAATAGCCACATCGGGAGCAAAAACAAAGAGGCAAAAATGCCTACGAACCGCACCCAGCGTAAATAGGTGCCCATAAAGGGCGTCTGCCTGTTCTCTTCCGCATGCTGACACAAGTCAAAAAATGTAGTTGGCAAAATCATGACGGATGGCGACGTGTCCACAAAGATGACTACATTGCCTTCCAATAAATGTGCTGCTACAACGTCCGGCCTTTCCGAGTAACGAACGAGCGGATACGGGTTCCATCCTTTGTTAATGATCGCTTCTTCCAACTGCTTGTCTGCAAGCGGTAGCCCATCGATGTCTAGCTCTTTAATTTTGGTGCGTACAGATTCCACTTGGCTGATGTCTACGATGTCGTCAATAAAGGCAATACATACATCCGTACGAGTACGGCGCCCCACTTGAATGACTTCGTATTTCAAACCAGGATCACGCAGCCGACGTCGCACAAGTGAGATGTTCGTAAGCATCGTTTCGGTGAAACCATCTCGGGCTCCTCGTACGACCCGCTCTAGCGAAGGCTCCTCTGGGCCTCTAGAGGGAAATGCTTTTACATCACAGACGATAGCAGCCGATTCATGCTCTATAAAAAAAGCGCTTCCTCCAGCGAGTACTTTGTTAATGACTTCGCTCATTTTAGTCACTTTTTCCACCTGAACATGTGGAATATAGCATTCGAAAAATGCTTTCAGCGCATTAGCGGATACAGACTCCTTATCCAGCATCGTCAGTCGCGCTAAAATGACTGTCATCACATCGTCCTTAATAAATCCGTTCAAATAAAAAAGTCCTGTGCGACGTCCTCCAAACGTCATCTCGCGAAATAACACGTCAAACGATTCTTCTAGCCCAACAACATGCCTTAACGTATGCTTCGCTTGCTCAAGCTTCCATGGAATGGTATCCGAACCTTGCCAATATGCAACAGCCTCCGCGACGTTATTGGACAGTTCATTCTCCTCTTTTTGCATCACTTCCAATTGTTCCTTATTGATCGTATAACTCGCTTGATCCCGATTTCCACCGTGCTGCGGCGACTTTGACTTCGTCGTCATAACGTTTCATCCTCCTGCTGTACTTTCAATTCAACCCCTATATACAAACCAATCGAAAAGTGAGCCGCATATTTTTCCGAGTACCATTGCAATGAGCAAATACGTCAGTACAGTAGACATGCCTAGCCGCTTCGCTAAGATTGGCAACACATTGAGCACTTCAGTCAATGCCGCTGCTACTAAGCCAATAAATATGCCATCTAATAGGCCGATGATGGGGGGCAACCATTGACCTAACTTGAATTGAACGTACCAAAAATCAAGCGTAGTAAACGTAAGCGTGCCCAGCACCATCGCATATTCAAACCATTGCACTAAGCGATAGGAACCTGTTAATTGCGCCAAACGAGGTAACACGTCTAAGACGACAAAGACAGCTACAAAAGAGCCTCCGACTGCAATCCCTCCAGCCAGTCCAATAAAAGCGCCAATTGCTTGCTGTAACCCTGACACAGCCAGATTGTAAAGGGCCGCTTCATTCATCGCCATGTTGCGCGGAGTTCAGTCGCGCATACTTTTCTGTAATGATGTACTGATTTACATTTTCTTGATACATAAACATTTCCAGCTCAAGCGGGGTTGGCTCCTCATTTTTTTTGCTGCGAAAGATATGATTGAAAAATGTAAGCATTCCCACGCCGATGCCAATGGAATAACTGATTTGAAACACTGTGGCACTTGCATTTTTTTGACCCGTTATAAGCTCCATCAGTCGTTTATGAACTTCCGCCATGCTGACATCCGCATGAAAATTCATAATGGCTAGCCCTGACCCGCAAAAGAGCAGCATACAAACTAGCGCCACCAATACGAAATTAGGTTTTTTGGGCTGCTTCGCTATTTCAACGATGGTATGAGGGGCACCGTAGCATTCAATGCTCATCTCGGGTGCTACAAGCTTAATCGCTTGCGCGATACTGAGCATTTCGACGAGCATAAGCTTCCCGTCTGACCTCGTTGGCTGATTGAGAGGCAGCTTACTTAGTTGTGCAGCCCAATGTTCCGGTACGGTAACAAGCTCTGCTACATCACCTAATCGAATTGTAGTTCCAGGAGCAACTCGTGCTCGCCGCCGCAGCCTAATGTAACATGTTGCTTGCGTTGGTTCCGAGCGCACCATATTCACCACTCCTTCCCTTCCATTATGTTTAGTATGGTTGAGTTGAGGAGCATTATGAGAAGTTGGGAGCTTTGGAAAAGTTACCAATTCCATGGATGTCCCCTGTCAAACATCCATAACGCCGCTTGTCTAGCGTACATCCATGGTTAAGAATGTGGCAGTAAGCCATATTGGCAGACGAGGATAATGGACACAAAAATGCCCCTCAATCATGATGAGGGGCATACTAACATTTTACACCAAAGACGTTATTGTGCGATTTGCGCCTTGATTGACTGCAATATTTTTTTCTCCAACCTCGACACTTGAACCTGCGAAATCCCTAGCCTGCTCGCAACTTCTGATTGTGTCTGATCGCGAAAATACCGCAAGTAAACGATAAGTCGCTCTCGTTCATTCAGACCTTCAATCGCTTCATTTAAAGCAAGTTTATCAAACCAGCGCTCTTGCGACTCATCTGCGATTTGATCCATTAACGTTATCGGATCGCCATCATTTTCGAACACCGTTTCATGAATTGAAGTTGGCGGTTTATTGGCCTCTTGCGCAAAGACAACATCCTCCGGCGCAACCCCAAGCTCACTCGCCACCTCTTTAATCGTAGGCAGACGATTCAAGCGCTTGGACAGCTCGTCCTTCGTTTTGCGCACCTTATTCGCCATCTCTTTCAGCGAACGACTAACTTTTAATGTACCGTCATCCCGTAAAAACCGCTGTATCTCTCCGATAATCATCGGTACAGCATACGTGGAGAACTTTACATCGTAGGACAAATCGAATTTATCGACAGATTTAAGCAAGCCGATGCATCCGATTTGAAACAGATCTTCCGGTTCGTACCCCCGGTTCATAAAGCGCTGCACGACCGACCAGACAAGCCGGATGTTGCAGTTGACCAGTGTCTCTCTTGCCAGTGTGTCGCCCGCTTGGCTTAGCGCAATAAGCCGCTTCACTTCCGCGTCATCCAAATAACTGTGCGACGATTGCTTCAAATCGACTTTCATGGCTTCAACCCCTAATTGTAGAGCGCTTTTTTCGATTCGATCCGCTTTTTCATGCGGATAGTTGTACCGGCGCGGTATTGACTCGTAATTTCAAACTGATCCATGAAATTTTCCATAATTGTAAAACCCATGCCTGAACGATCCATATCAGGCTTTGACGTATACAACGGTTGACGTGCCAACTCGATGTCTTCAATGCCACGACCTTCATCAGCAACCGTTAAAGTAACTTCTTCATCTTCAATGACCGCTTCAATCGTCACCATTCCGGACGGATCATTATCGTAACCGTGAATGATACAGTTCGTAACCGCTTCAGATATGACCGTCTTCAAATCGGTCAATTCTTCAAGCGTAGGGTCCAATTGGGACACAAATGCAGCGACAGCGACACGGGCAAACGCCTCATTTTCCGATCGACTAGAAAATTGTAGCTTCATCACGTTGTTATGGATGCGTTCACTCATGATACGACCTCCAAACCGTTAAGCGCTGTGCGCTCATTATCGTAGACGTGGACAATTTTGAACAAACCTGACAATTCAAACAATCGACGAACGGCTGGATTAATGTTGCACACCGCCATTTTTCCGCCCTTACCCTTAATCTGCTTGTACCTCCCCAAAATGACACCAAGTCCTGAACTGTCCATAAACGTAAGTTCTCTCAGACTTAATACCACATGGTTTACATGTCCGCGTTGGATGGCATCATCTAGCTGAATACGTACAACTTCTGCCGTATGATGATCCAACTCTCCCCTCAGACGTGTGATTAACACATTTTGCTGATGTTCTAATTCAACCTGCAAATTCATGCGTTCACTCTCCTCCCAGCTTTGACGAACCAATTCGTTAAATTGAATACCAATTCCTGCTAGGCGACAAAACTAGAACGTACACGTCGTTATTTGACAAAAAACAACTTCCCGCAAGTGCGCTTAAACAGCGTCCACCAACCTGCTTTCGCCACATTTTCATTTGCTTCGACAGGGAATTCACGAATGATCTGATCGCCCTCATACACGACGATACGACCGATCGGTTGTCCTGCATAAATAGGGGCGCTTAAAGATTCAGGTGCTACCAATTCATACCGAATCTTGGCATTCGCAGCCCCTTTCTTCAACAGCACGTTATATGGCCGCTCCGCTTTTAGCTCGATTCGTTCGACCATACCTTTTTCGATGCGGATATCCCCAATCTTGTCACCAGATTTCAAGAGCGGCACATTCGTATATTGAGCAAACGCGAAATCAAACATTTGACTCACTTCTGTGTTGCGTGTTTTGGTATTCGGTTCACCGAGCACCACAGCAATCAACCGCAAATTGTTACGTTTAGCCGTAGCGGACAAGCAGTATTTGGCCTCAGACGTATAGCCTGTTTTTAACCCATCAGCGCCTTGATAGAACTTTACAAGCTTGTTCGTATTGACGAGCCAAAACTTTTTATCGGTGTTCTGCCGTAAATAGTCTTCATATAGCCCCGTATATTTCGTCACATTCGGATATTGCAGTAGCGCCTGCGACATAAGTGCAATATCATGCGCAGACGTATAGTGATTGTCAGCAGGCAGCCCGTTGCAGTTCATGAAATTCGTATTTTTCATTCCTAATTGCTTTGCTTTGTCGTTCATCATTTGCACGAACGCTTTTTCGGAACCGGCAACCTTTTCTGCTAAAGCCACAGATGCATCATTTCCAGATGCAAGGGCAACTCCTTTAAGCATGTCATTCACTGTCATTTCTTCGCCAGGCTCCAAAAAGATTTGGGAGCCACCCATAGATGCTGCATATTCACTTGTGCTTACTCGGTCTGTTAGCTTGAGCTTCCCTTGATCAACCGCTTCCATGACGAGCAGCATCGTCATAATTTTTGTTATGCTGGCAGGCGGCAAGCGGTCGTGACTATTTTTTTCAAAAATAACGGTTGCTGTATCTGCATCTAATAGCACTGCTGAACGAGCACTTTGAGCTAATTCCGCTCCCGGAGCAGCTGGCCCGGTAGTCGTCCGACTCTCGCCACTCGTGATTGCATCCGTTGGAATGTCAGCTATGCTTGCAGCAGTTGCTGCTGGAACGAGCATACTTCCTGCCAACATGACACAAACAAAAGAGCAGAACCATCTGTTCAAACGATTCAAACAACGTCCCTCCTATCACGATGTACACAATCTTAGACACTCCTATATTCCAAGATGTGCCTTTTATTTATTGTTGTCCGAACTTAAATAAAATATTCCAATTCGGACCGATGCAACGCACAAAAAAAGCACAGAGCAGCGATTATGCATGCTACTCCGTGCTATCGATGAAACAGAGATGGAATTATAAGATACGAGTCAATTCGTCATGAACGAGTCGATGCGTCGGATTCAGTTCATCTGCCGCTGTTTTACCAAACACACCTACTAGAACTCTGCTGCTATTTACGCGAACCTGTACTTCGAACTGGGCCAAAGCGGCTACATCAGCCGTAACAAATGCGGATGAATTAGGGGGAATGGTTACGGTCTGAGTACTAACAAGTACCTTTACACCATTAAGCTTAAATACTGTAACGACTGCTGTCCGCGTGAAAGCACTGTTGTTTAACAGCTTGGTAAACACAGTGGCCGAAAAATTGGTAGCTGCATTTTCTAAGGGGCCTGTGGAGTAAACTCGAATAACAGGTTTTGGTTTTGGGCAATGGGGTTTTTTACCACTAACTTGTGGACTTGCCTTTTTCACCTGTGAACTCACCTTTGTGGCCTTACCTGTCACCTTTGAACTTATTTTTGTCGCTTTTCCAATCGGTTTTTTCACTGTTTGCCACCTCCATCTCCGAGATTAATATATATAATGCTAGAGCTGCCAAGTTGGTCAGAGACAACTTACAGCCGACATAACACTAAATTAATAGAAAGTGGTCTTGGAGGTAAAAGGGCTTCTATTTGCAGCTCAATATGCAAAAAAAGCCCGATGCTTTATCGCACCGGGCTTTACATGATCGATTTAAATGCGCTTACGCACTTGCTGTTGCGCCTTTTGAGCTATCCAGCTTCGTACGTGGGTTGTTCCACATTTCAATCCATTTTTTAATTGCTGCCACCATGATGATCATACCAAGAACCAACATAATGATAGATAAGCTAGCGTTCATTACACTGTAACCTTTAGCTTCTACGTTCAAGTACACATTCGTAATCATCCAGTAGCCTGCATAGTTTACCGTAATGAACAAGTAAATCAATGGGATCAGACAAGTCAACATATATCTACGCTTATCTGCAATTTTAAGTATAATAGTTGCCCCGATAATCAAGCCGATAGATGCCATCAACTGATTGGATACACCGAACAGCGCCCATACGGAGCCAATATCGCCTGAGAAGAGCAAGTAACCCCACATAAAGCAAGCTAACGCACTGGCAAAAATAGAACCTGGAATCCAATCCACTCGTTTGAGCGGCTTGTAAATTTCACCGAAGAAATCTTGAATCAAGTAGCGAGATACACGCGTTCCTGCATCGATTGCTGTCAAAATAAATACCGCTTCGAACATAATGACAAACTGGAAGAAGAACGCTGCCATGTTCTCAAACCACGGAATCTTCGTGAAAATGTACGTCATACCTACGGCCAATGTAACCGCGCCGCCTGTTCGACCTTCTAGATCCAAGCCGATTTGCTGCGCCAATTCTGGCAAGTGAACAACTTCCATACCAAGCGTCTTAAACACTTCTGGCGTGGAGTTAATCGCAAAGTAGTCACCTGGTTGCAACGCTGTCGCTGCAATCAAAGCCATAATTGCAACCAAACATTCAACAAGCATTGCGCCAAAGCCGACCGATTTAATGTCGCTCCAACGATTAATCATTTTAGGCGTCGTACCCGAGCCTACAAACGCATGGAAACCTGAGATGGCACCGCACGCAATCGTAATCGAAATGAATGGCCATACCGGGCCAGCCAAAATTGGGCCGCCACCGTTAATAAATTCAGTAACCGCTGGAAACGGAATCGCAGGGTTAATGACAAATACACCAATAATAAGGGCGATAAACACGCCGATTTTCATAAAGCTACTCAAGTAGTCACGTGGTGCTAACAGCAACCATACCGGCAGTGCCGCCGCAAAGAATGCGTATATTGGCAACATAATCGCCAACGTGCTTGCATCAAGCGTCAACCAGTCGCCAAGGACTGTTCCTTGAATGTACGGACCAGAGAATACCCCGATCATCATCAAAATAAAACCAACGGTTGTTGCGACTTTCAAATTGCCTGTCTTTTTATGATACAAGCCTACACCCATCGCGATTGGAATCGTAATACCGACCGCGAACGTCCCCCATGGGTTATTCTCCAACGCGTGGAGCACGACCATGGACAAGCCTGCCATTGTAATCGTAATGATGAACAACATCGCCAAACCTGTACAAAATCCTGCAACAGGCCCCAGCTCTTCTTTAGCAACTTCAGACAACGATTTACCTTGCTTACGCATCGAAGCGAACAACACGACCATATCGTGTACCGCTCCACCGATAACCGCACCGATCAACAGCCATAGTAGACCTGGTAAGTAACCGAACTGAGCTGCTAATATCGGACCGACAAGTGGTCCAGCCGCAGCAATCGCTGCAAAGTGATGACCAAACGTTACCCATTTATTTGATGGAACGTAATCTTTTCCGTCTTCCAGCTCGTGAGCTGGCGTCGGGATTGAATCATCCAGCTTCAATACTTTAGCTGCCATGAACGTTCCGTATAAGCGATACGCGATCATAAGAATACATATCGCACCGATAACCATTGAAACCGCATTCATAGTTATGCTCTCCCTTGCTCTTAATATACGTTTATCATACTAGATGAAAAACGAAATAGAGCGTTTTCATGATAAAACGCATAACTTATGGGCTGAGTTACATAAAATGAATGCTGAAATGCAAACGTGATCGCACCCCTTTTTAAAATCCGAAAATATGTTTCAGCTCTTTCATATACGTTCGGCTGACAGGCACACTTGAACCGTCTTCCATAATCAAATTGTATGTCGAATGAAACCATGGTTGAATCTCAACAATTTGATCCAAATTAACGAGAAACGCCCGATGCACACGTACGATCGAGGAATGCTGCAACTTCCGTTCAATCGTGACGAGCGGTTCGTTCACTTTGTACGTCTGGTCCTTCGTCACAAACTCCGTCTTCCCCTCAACGGAAGTAACGTACACAATCGTACGCACTGGTACGACAACAATGCGATCCTCCACCGTGATCGCAATCCGCTCGGTTCGTTCGGACTGCGCAAATAGCGCGACTGGCACGACTGGCGCAGCATGAGGAACCCCTGTATCTTGTAACGCAAACGTACCATTCGCCAACTGTCCACCTGTTCCCAGGTTAGGCTGAGAAAAGTGCTGCGCCTGCTGATACGGCTGCTGCTGCTGTTGATCATGTCGTTGACCCTGCTGATCCTGTAGTTGACTCTGTTGCTGCTGACGTTGACTCGGTTGTTCCTGTTGCTGACTCTGGTGCTGCTGTCCCATACCTGAAGCCCTTTCGCGCAACCGAATCATTTTGTCGACCGTTTGCTGAACGCGGCATTCATCAAATGGCTTTAAAATATAGTCACTAGCATTCAATTCGAATGCTTTAAGGGCATATTCATCGTAGGCTGTAGCAAACACAACCTCCGGACGTGATTTCACATCGAAGGCAAGCAATTGCTTCGCAATTTCAAGTCCGTTATCTTCGGCTAATTCAATGTCGAGAAATACGACATGCGGCTGATGTTGCTGAATCAGCTCCAACGCTTGTTCCATCCCCTCAGCCTCTGCAACGACCTCCACTTGCTCGGAGCGCCGTAACAAATAGGCCAACTCATCTCGTGCTAGCGGCTCATCATCCACGATAATGGCCTTCAACATGCTGATCACTCCACTTGTTCTGATTTATCGGCAGCATAATCACAACTTTTGTACCTGCCCCAAGCTCACTTTCAATTTGGAAAGAAGCATCTTGACCGTATAATTCCTCAATTCGTTTACTAATATTGTGTAGCGCGGTCCCTGTTCCCTCTATCGATTTAACAGCGTGTTTACCAAGAGTTTGCAGCAGATCAGGTACGATACCTTTACCGTCATCCTCTGTTATTAATACCATATGTTCCTGTTGTTTAAAGGCACGTATCGTCACATGACCACGTCCATGTCTATTTCCCTTGCCAAATGCATGCCGGATCGCATTTTCCACTAAAGGTTGGAGCGTGAATGGCGGAACTGCAACCTTCTCCAGTGCAGGATCAATATGCAGCGTAACTTCATATTTATCTGGAAACCGTGCTTGCTCTAACGACAAGTAAGCCTCAACATGCTCCAATTCTTTTTGTAGTGGAATGAGTACGTGACGCGCTCCTTGCAAATTGCTGCGGAAAAATACACTCAACTTTAAGAGCAATTGACGCGCTTGCTCTGGATTTTTGCGACAAAGGGCCGAAATCGTATTAAAAGCATTAAACAAAAAATGCGGATGCACCTGAGCGTGCAACGCCTTAATTTCCGCATCTTTCAGCAGCTTGCTTTGCAGCTCTGCTTCCGCCAGCTCTAACTGGGTCGAAAACAGTTTGCCAAGCCCTTCTGCCAACTCTTGCTCCACCGAATCAAGTCGATTCGGGCTCGTAAAATATAATTTCAACGTGCCTACTGTCTTGCTATGCACAATTAGCGGCAGTACGATGGCTGCTTGCAGCGGACACGACTGATGCGTGCAATGAATTTCCTCGCGCGTCTTCGCCTTATGAATACGGCCGCTGTCCAACACCTTTTTCGTCAGCTGTGTCACAATTTGCTGGCGGGTTATATGGTGATCGGCTCCCTCGCCAATATGTGCTAACACATAATGCTCGTCCGTAATCGAAATGGCATCTGCATTGGTTAGTTTCAATATGACCGCTGCCGCTTCACGGCAAGAATGAGCATTCAAGCCTTGGCGAAAATAAGGCAGCGTCTGATCGGCGATATAGAACGCTTTGTGCGTTTGCAACGCACGTGCACGCTCTTCTTCTTGCAGCATGGACTGTATAATGAGCATAAATAGCAGCGTGCCAAAACCGTTGACGACGATCATCGGAATCGCAATAATACTGACAAGCGCAAACGCAGCCTCGGGTGGCTTCGCCGTCATCACAATAATGCTCATCTGCAAGCATTCCATCACGATCCCAATCGCCGCAGCAAGCCATGGTGCATTGTTCCGATGCTTTAAAAAGCGCTTGCTAATTAAGCCGGTCACAATTCCGGCAGCAATCGTCGAGATACCGCATGCAACAGCCGTATATCCACCTAAAAACAGGCGATGCACACCTGCAAGGAGACCTACACCTGTTCCAACAAGTGGCCCGCCAAGCAAGCCCCCAATGACGACCCCCATAATGCGCGTGTTGGCGATAGCACTTTCCGCAGCGACATCCGCTTGCCAGCCATGCGGTGCCACAACGCTGCCTACGATTTCAACGCCTGTGTAATTACTTATAATTCCAAATGTTCCAAACACGACGATTAGTAATGATTTTTCCGCTAATCCGTGCTCATTATGAATAATTTGCCGAAACGATTTCATGCGGGATAATAAAAAGGCAACCGTGATTAAGATGCCTACTCGTTCCAGCATTAAGGGCAGTAAGCTAAGCAACGGCTTCACCTTCCTAAATGTTCTGAATGTTCTAAATGATCTGAATGGCAGAATCAGAAACACAATTACTTCCCGTTATATACAATCATCTATAACAAAAAACCGTTATGCGACGAACGTGAAGACACGCTCGCTGCATAACGGACTTTTCGTTTACGTCGTTAAGTTACACAAAACGCTGTACACCGTCTTTAGTGACGATTGCGTATACAAGTGGTTTTGCTGCAACGTCTGCTTGCGACAGCTCGTATGCTTTAATGATACGGTCTTTTGCTTCTTCAACACGCTTTGTATCGTTCACGTGCAAAATCGCGAGCGTATCGCCTACGTTTACTTTGTCGCCTACTTTTTTACGCAAATCAAGGCCAACAGCCAAGTCGATTTGCGATTCTTTCGTTTCGCGACCAGCTCCAAGCAACATCGCAGCTACGCCGACATGCTCAGCTTGAATCGCTGCTACTGTACCTGCTGCTACTGCTTTAACTTCAATACGCTCGCTTGCGTGCGGCAACAGGCTTGGATCTGCGATCATCGATGCATCTCCGCCTTGTGCTTCAACAAGCTGCTTGAGCTTCTCTAATGCGGAGCCATCAGCCAAGTGGCGCTCCAAAATTTCGCGCGCTTCTGCATCTGTCTTCGCAGCGCCGCCCAATACGAGCATGTAAGAACCGAGAATAAGCGACAATTCGCGCAAATCTGCTGGTCCGCCATTGTTAAGAGTCATGATCGCTTCTTCAACCTCAAGCGAGTTACCGATCAAGTGGCCAAGCGGCTGATCCATGTCAGAAATAATACCGACTGTTTGGCGGCCCACTTCTGTTCCGATATCAACCATTGCTTGTGCCAAAGCGATCGAATCGTCCAACGTTTTCATAAACGCACCACTGCCCGTTTTAACGTCGAGAACGATTGCGTCTGCGCCAGCAGCAATCTTTTTGCTCATGATGGAGCTTGCGATAAGTGGAATGGATTCCACTGTCGCTGTAACGTCACGCAAGCTGTACAATTTCTTGTCAGCAGGTGTGATGTTACCTGTTTGTCCGATCAAGGAAACACCGATGTCATTAACTTGGTTGAAAAATTGCTCTTCTTCGATCTCTACTTGGTAACCTGCGATCGCTTCCAATTTGTCGATTGTACCACCTGTGTGACCCAAGCCACGACCAGACATTTTAGCTACAGGTACACCTGCTGCTGCAACAAGTGGAGCAAGCACGAGGGATGTTTTGTCGCCTACGCCGCCAGTGGAGTGCTTGTCAACTTTAATCCCTTTGATTGGGCTCAAGTCGATTTGGTCACCTGACTTCGCCATTTCTAGCGTCATTACAGCTAACTCTTTAGGCGTCATTCCTTGGAATACAATCGCCATTGCCAAAGCTGCCATTTGGTAGTCAGGCAAATCACCTTTACTATAACCACCAATAAAGAACTTAATTTCTTCCGCGCTCAATTCTACTCCGTCGCGTTTCTTCTGAATAATGTCTACCGCACGCATCGTACGTCCTCCTTCGTCTCATCAGCTAATCTTTGTTCGTAAAAATGATTCGAGTTACAGATGCACTTGCTGCACGAATGACTTCATGCTGTCGTATATCATGATGTCTATGCTAGATGCAAACGACCGAGACTCTTCACACATTGAAAGCCATACCGAAAGCGTATACGCTTTCGGTACATACTATACACTTTACGATTTACACTTCATATGACCTAAATTACATCTTAGGAATAACAGTCATTACAAGCTTCAAGAATTGCTCTTTCACTTGCTCTGCTGTTTCCATAACTTCATCATGGGACAACGGCTGGTCAAGAATGCCCGCAGCCATGTTGCTGATGCAAGAAATGCCTAGCACTTCCATGCCCGCATGGCTTGCAACGATAACTTCTGATACCGTCGACATGCCGACCGCATCTCCGCCCAATGTGCGCAACATGCGAATTTCAGCAGGTGTTTCATAGTTAGGTCCTGTCAAGCCGACGTAAACGCCTTCTTGAAGGGAAAAATTCATTTCAGCAGCCACTTCTTTCGCAAGTGCGCGCAAACGACGGCTGTAAGCTTCCGACATATCTGGGAAACGAACGCCCAGTTGCGAATCGTTCGGTCCGAACAATGGATTGCGGCCAGTCAAGTTCAAGTGGTCGCTAATAAGCATCAAGTCGCCAGCGTTATAGGAAGTATTAATACCACCTGCTGCATTCGTTACGAGCAATTTGTCGATGCCAATTGCTTTCATAACGCGTACCGGAAACGCTGTCAATTCAGGGCCGTAGCCTTCATACATATGGAAGCGGCCTTTCATCAATGCGACGGAACGACCGTGAATTTTACCGACAAGCAATTCGCCAGCATGTCCCTCAACCGTAGATGTTGGGAAATGTGGAATTTCATGATAAGGAATTGTAACAGCTTCCTCAACCAAGTCTGCCAATACCCCTAAGCCGGAACCCAAAATTAAACCGATTTCTGGCTTGAATGACACGCGGCTTTGAATATACGAAGCTGCCTCTTGAATTTGTGCATAAGACGTTTGACTCATAACACTTTCCCCCTGCTCCCTAATTTGCATTGTAGTTATGATTCCATCTTTATATCCATCATAGGATGAACGATTACCATCGTTGGCACGTCCATCCTGCTTGATAGCTTAATTATGACTTCTTAGAACAATTCGTTCAAGAAGCTTGTTCCAATAGCTGGTTTCGCTGCACCAAAGTTATCTGCGATCGTTGCGCCAACATCAGCAAACGTTGCACGAATGTTAAGGTTGCGTCCTGCTTTAATGGACGGGCTGTAAACCAAGAGCGGCACGTATTCACGTGTATGGTCCGTTCCTGGATGTACCGGATCATTACCGTGGTCTGCTGTAATGATGAGCACGTCCTCTGGGCCTGTAAGTTCCAACAATTGTGGAACCGCAGCATCGAACTCTTCCAATGCTTGTGCATAGCCTTGTGGATCACGGCGATGTCCGTACAAGGAGTCGAAGTCTACCAAGTTCGTGAACACCAAGCCTTCAAACGATTGTCCGAGCAAATCGATCGTCGTTTGAATACCGTGTGCGTTGCTCTTCGTCGGGTGAGATGCTGTAATGCCTTCACCAGAGAAAATGTCGTTAATTTTACCGACCGAAATAACGTCCTTGCCTGTGTCATGCACAGCGTTCAACACAGTAGGTGCTGGAGGGCTTACTGCATAGTCGTGACGGTTCGGCGTACGCTTGAACGCGCCTGGTTCACCTTCATAAGGGCGCGCGATTACGCGACCAACTGCGTAAGGATCTTCCAACGTCAAACGACGCGCGATTTCGCAAGCACGGTACAGTTCATCCAACGGGATAATGCCTTCGTGCGCTGCAATTTGAAACACGCTGTCTGCTGACGTGTACACGATCCAAGCGCCTGTTTTCATTTGCTCTTCGCCATACTCGTCCAACACTTCAGTACCGGATGCAGGCTTGTTGCAAATGACTTTGCGTCCTGTTTCACGCTCGAAAGCTTCAATCAGCGGTGCTGGGAATCCTTCAGGGAACGTATTGAAAGGCGTCGTAATTTCCAAGCCCATCAATTCCCAGTGGCCTGTCATTGTATCTTTACCGACCGAGATCTCTGCCATTTTGCCGTACACCGCTTGTGGTGCATCAACAGGCTTAATTGTACCCAAATCAGCGATGTTTGCCAAACCGAGCTGCTGCATATGTGGGATTTTTACATTAGGAACTTGTTCAATAATATGTCCAAGCGTATGACTTCCTGCGTCACCGAACTTTTCAGCATCTGGAAGTTCACCAATACCTACGCTGTCCAAGACGATAACCGTCATACGACGAAAACGTTGATTACTCATTCCAATCTTCCTCCTTCGTGTCCTCTTAGCTTGTCTAAAGTTGTACTGACCCATACGATTATTAGCTATGCGACGCTAAAGAGTCAAGCTTATATCTAGCCAACTTGCATACTACGATTTTAAACGTTTTTGCATTTATGCTAACTAGTCTATTGTGAAAAATCATTGAACAACTCGTGTTTCAATCCGCTTGCCGTCGTGCCCGTGGATGTGCATTCGAATAAACGTCTTTCATGCTCGTTTTATTCATCAAGTGCACATAACGCTGCGTAGCCGCGATATCGGTATGCCCTAGCATTTCTTGAACCGCACGTACATCTGCACCATTGTTCAGCAAATGTGTGGCGAACGAGTGCCTTAATGTATGCGGTGACATTTTTGTTTCAAAGCCAAGGGCAGCTGCATACTTTTTCAACAATTTCCAAAAGCCTTGTCTCGTCATGCGCTCACCATGTCGGTTTAGAAAGAGCGCTCCATAATGATCTGCATGTCCTGCCTGGTCTACATG
The DNA here is from genome assembly GCF_021223605.1 of Paenibacillus sp. 481. Classification (NCBI taxonomy): domain Bacteria; kingdom Bacillati; phylum Bacillota; class Bacilli; order Caryophanales; family Paenibacillaceae; genus Paenibacillus; species Paenibacillus sp. 481. The sequence goes on along the minus strand of NZ_CP075175.1, from coordinate 4,573,628 downwards.
GTCTGCATGGTCTAGTGCCACATCTATTGCCTCTAACCTTTCATGCTTCGCACGCTTGTCCAAAAAGGTCGCACGCGATGCTGATAAATAAGCATTTATCGCATCGACAGCTGCTTGTCCAAGCGGAATAACCCGTTCTTTGCCTCCACTTTCGCAACGCAAAAAGCCAAATTCCAAATGGATATCGCTTACATTCAAAGCGATTAATTCAGATACGCGAACGCCTGTGGCATATAGCGTTTCCAACATGGCCCTATCACGAATGCCTTGAGCGTTAGACGCGTCAGGGGCAGCGAGCAATTGCTCTGTCTCTTCCAATGAGAGTACAACGGGCTCGCTCTGCTTCGCCTTTGGGCGTTCAAGGCCCATCGTCGGGTCGTGTACAACTTCACCTATGCGAATAAGATAATGAAAAAAAGAGCGAACGGCTGCCACTTGGCGTGAAATCGTAGAGCTTGCGCGGCCGTCCCGCTTCATTTGCAGCATATAATGATTAACATGGTGGGCGCGAATGTCTTCGCCTGCCGTAACCCCATGATTAGATAGCGTTTGCACAAAGCCCCGCACATCTCTTACGTAAGCGTCAAGCGTATGCGTTGACAGTTGACGCTCATCGGTCAAGTAATTGAAGTATCGCTCCATCTGTTGTTCAAACTTGCTGCTCATGCCCATTTCTCCTACTCGTGCGGTTTACTTTTTCCCCTACTCTTATTTCTTTCCACGCTCATTCGACAAATTCCTGCTTGTAGAGCCCGTTTCACCCGCGAAAAGCGGAAGTACATTTATCCAATTATGGTGCATGCAGGAGCTCATATGTACATATTGTGCATTTCATTCGCCTAACCAGTAAAATAATCGTAGCCGTTCGGTGAACGATGCAGGCTCAAGAACAGCTTGTAGATCGGTTTGAAATACTTTGACGGCTCTCCCTTGTGGTTCACGATAACGATCCACGGGCGCTATCCAGCTTCCAAACGTATCAAAAAGCTGTATCAGCACATAAGTCAGAACGAGAAATAAGGCAGCGAACTTACATTTCGTAGATAGCTTGCGCAGCGATATAATCATAGTAACCAGTCTCCTTACTCATAAAAGACGTCGTTACCATTAATTTATGAGTAACGGACGGGCGTTATGCTTGTACGCATAGAACCATTTAAAAAGCCCCAGCGTAAACCGCCGAGGCTTTGTCCGTTACTCTCATTTGAATGGGCCAAATTACTGACTAGCTTGCTGCCCTGACTCGATCTTTGTCTGCGCTTCTAGTTCTTTCTCGTGACACTGTTTACAGATGCCGTGAAAATCAAGACGATGGTCAATAACCATAAATGTAAACTCTTTCTCAAGACGCTCTTCTAAAGGTCCGAGCCAGTCTTCTTGAATTTCCTGCATTGAACCGCATTGTACACATATAAGATGGTGATGGTGGTGCTTGTTGCTTTCTCCGCGTAAATCATACCGCGCAACTCCATCGCCGAAATTTAACTTCTCCACGACATGCAGCTCATTAAGTAATTCCAGCGTACGATAAACGGTGGCAAGACCGATTTCAGGCGCCTTTTCTTTTACGAGCATGAAGACATCTTCAGCACTTAAATGATCTTCCTCATTCTCAAGCAGCACTCGAACAGTTGCTTCGCGCTGCGGTGTCAGCTTGTACCCTTGGGATTGCAGTTGTTGTTTAATCTTCTCAATCCGCGCTTCCATGGTCTCCCCCCTTGCCCGCCAAGCCGCATTTCTACTCACTTATATCATTATAGGGGGTGAGCGCAAGCAGTGTCAAATCTTTTACGATGGGTAAATCAACAAACAGGACTTTAGATCTGGTTTATTCGATTGGCTTATCCAATTAGCGAATATGATTAGCTTACCCGACTTGTGTAAACAACGAAGCTGCCCATTGCATAAGTGGTGGTGAAATCCATGTGACCAACGCAGCCACAACGATCATACCTCCTGCTGCTCCCCCATGCGTCACGATATATTGTTTCAAAGGCTCGCGTGAAGCATTCATTTTCGGTATAAGTAATCGGTGTTTTAAAATATGGAAGGCCAATGCTAACGAAGCCACACTGCACATTAGCACAAGTGGTATGGCAATCAAGTTAGGTGGAGCTACCGAGACGAAGGCAAACAACATACCCTTCCATGAATATTGGCTCACTAATGTTCCGACCGTAAAGCCGACAAGCGTCCCTTTTATAAAATCAAGGGCTAAAATGAGTGGAAATCCGATGATCGATATGCCTAACAAGGCTATTACACCAATCCACTTCCAATAAAACAGCAGAGAGGACCAAAATTGCTCGCTACGATCAGCTGACCGTTGCTCTGTCTCGACCGTCACAAAAAATTGGCCTAGATGACGTGCAATATCTTGTTGTTGTTCAAAGGTCAGGGCATTGACAAGCAATGCCCCAAATACAACGCCAACGACAAACAACACCGTGACGAACACATAAAGATGAACTTGGTTGTGGAACGACTGTGCAAGCAACTTCATGATTCAGGCAACTCCTTCTTCCGAAACGACCGTTATCATTCCACTTTTATGCGCGTCCTTGTCCAAATATGCTCGTCACAGCTTCTAAGTCGATAACACCTTGCCGTAAATCCCACCACCTCCGCTTTGCAGCTCCAAATCGCCGCGTCTAGCCTTATCAATCAGAACGGCTGTCTTTTCTCCGACGACTTCGGTTAGCTGCTGCAAGGTCGCATTATGCAGCACGGCCATTTCCGTACCAAAATGTGCAAGCAAGCGGTTATATGTCTTTGGTCCCACTCCAGGAATGTATTCGAGTGGGAATTGATGAATGTACGGTGGTCGGTGCTCTACTCGATGAGGCAGCGATCGGTCTGCAATTTGTTCGATGCGGTCCAGCACACCTCGCACGAACTTGCTGCTCCCGCAATGTTCGCACACGCCTGCTGTCGAGCCGCTCGTGTGGATGCTGAAGCATAAGGTACAGCTTGTGCGATGATACTTACCAAGCCGCGGATTCAACCCATAATTGGCACTAACATGCCGACCGTGCTGTCGATGTACAGCAAGCGCCCACTCTTGGAACGTGGGCGCCGCTAACTGTAGCGCATTGTATTCGCGGGCAATTTTGGCTAGCGAATGAGCATCTGAATTCGTAAGCCATGTGTAGCGGTCCAGCTCAGACAATAAGCCGGCCATGTCGCTGTCCGCGCTTAGCCCAAGCTCTACTGCGTCGATAAGCTCCACATCAAGCACATCGGCTAGCTTGTCCGCACAATTGCCATACACACTTTTGTGTGGCGTGAAAATGTGCGCCGGAATGAATAGCCCTCCGTGCGCGATTGTTTCTGCTTGCAGCGCGCGGCCCGATACATATACACGCTGGGTGGAAAGCGTCATATTCGTAATATGCGGCGTCAACCAAGCCGAAAAACGCTTCATAGCCGCAAGTGACGGCAAATAGCACAAGACGTGAGCCGCACCTCGGCCAGGTTCACGTATTTCCAGCTCCGTGCCTAGTAGCACGGTCGTTTGTTGATAGCGTATTCCGCCTTCTGGTAGTTCTTCCATTTCCCCAGCATCGAGCAGTTCCTCGATGTCCCTCAACACGCCTGGGGCATGGGCATCAATGACGCCGATTAAATGCAGCCCTTTTCGTTCGGCGGCCTCTTTGGCAATCGCCTCAAACGTAAGATTCCGGCTAGCGCTTATTTTTACGGGCTCCTGCCTTGATGTACGACCAATATGAATATGAAAATCACCATAGTATGTATGCAAGTCCGCCTGCGGTACAGGAGCACGTTCAGTCGCCTTGCCAATATCCCCATTGCTACTGCTGTTTCTGTTGTAATCGCTGTAGCTGTTACTGCTGTTACCGCTCTTACTGTTGCTACTGTTATTGCTCATAGTACCTCACTCTAAACGTGTCTTATACCGGCCAAGATCCTGTTAGCTGACGCAAATGCCAAGCATATAGGGCACTAATCGTCTTCGCGTCACTAATTCTCCCTTGGCGCATAGCTTCATAGGCTTCCTCAATCGTCAAGGCGCTCACTTCGAGAAACTCGTCCTCATCGGTGTTCATTTCACCCTGTTCTAAATCTTCAGCCGCGTACAGGTGAATAATTTCATCTGCAAAGCCTGGTGATGTATAGAATGAACCAATTCGAGTCAAATGACTCGCTTTCAGCCCCGTTTCTTCTTCTAATTCACGCAATGCTGCATGCTCTGGCTGTTCATTCGGATCTAGCTTACCCGCCGGAATTTCGACTTGAGATTTCCCGAGCGCTTTTCGATACTGTTCGACCACGATCATTTTATTGTTAACTATCGCTAACACAGCTACCGCACCTGGGTGACGGACAATTTCGCGTGTTGCTGTCGATCCATTCGGCAAAGTTACAGTGTCCAGCTGCAAGGAAATAATTTTCCCGTTATAGATGGACTTCGTTTCAGTTGTTACTTCTTCAAATAAATGTTGCCCAACTCGTTCATTATTAGATGTGTTCATCATTTCACTCTCCTCGGCGCATAACTTCATAATGCAGAACATAGTTATTATAACAGAATGGCTTGTCCGTTTCGAAAAAGTTGAAGAGTGAGGGTGCCGATATGAAACAATTGTGGTCTGAACAAGATATGCTGCTCGTTGGAAAAGGTTATGAGATCCAAGCAACATTACGTAGACTTATGATGCGTGACGGCGCACAAGCGCCACTGGCAACAACACTGCACAAACAGAAGCGAATCCATAACCGCAACAGAACCAATTGACTTTACGCATTTGTTGTATATATAATGAAAACGATTTTATTTGACCGTTCGTTCGAATAAAGGTGTCAGAGAAGCAACTTAGTCAGCTTGTCATCAACCAAGAACGACACCTTGCTAGGAGGAGTAAACAAGATGGCCCGACGCACAGCAGAAGAGGCAGAACAGACCAAACAACTAATCGCGGCGACCGCTGAACGACTATTTATTCAGCACGGCTATCAAGCTACTTCCATGGAGCAAATACGGGAACAGTCCGGCATGAGCAAAGGAAGTATTTACTATCATTTCAAAAGTAAAGAGCTGCTGTTTATGTATGTTCTAGACTTACATTTAGAACAATGGATTCAAGCTTGGTATGACTCCCTTGTTGCCGGCATGAGCGCGACTGATAAGATGTATGCACTCGCCGAACATTTTGCACGCGACTTTAATGACCCGCTCCTGAAAGCTGCTGAAGAATTTTCACTTTCTAACGCCTCTAACCCCGAGCATCTAGAAACGCTGTTGATGTTAACACGTAAACATTTTCCCGTGTTGAAAGAAGTTCTAACACAAGGCATACAATCTGGTGAGTTCAGCACGACGTTTGATGTGGACAGGCTTACGTTGTATTTATACAATTTATTAGCTGGCCTGGGCGTACTCTCTTTAGAAGAAGAGCAATCTGAAGCAGAAATCATCTCCATGCATCGGGATGCGATACGTTTGTTTCTAGGCGGCGTGTCTAGGCGTTCATAAGCAATCGCAATGACCTTAAAAATAAAGAAGGCTTGAACCATGGCACATCCAAGTGCATCAGGTTCAAGCCTATTTTAATTGCTAACTTGCTCAAATCGATAAATTAAGCTGACTTTACGGCTTGGCGAACAATCGCAATGACCAGTTCAGTCGTTTTGACCAGATCCGAAATGAGGATCCGTTCTTTAGTCGTATGAATATGCTCGTAACCAACCGCAAGGTTTACGGTTGGCACACCCATGCCGTTAAAGACGTTAGCGTCACTTCCACCACCGGAATGGAATAAGCTTACGTTCGCGCCAATATCCTCAATGGCACGCGCTGCAAGTTGTACAACTTCATCCTTTTCCGTGAAGTTGAATGCCGGATACACGATTTCGCTCTCAAACTCTGCACGAGCACCGTGCTCCTGTGCAGCAGATTCCAATGCTTCCTTCATGGCCGCGACTTGATTCGTAACTTTATCTTGTACAATACTGCGTGCTTCAGCGTCAAGTTTAACGAAATCGCATACGATGTTCGTCGCACCGCCACCTTCAAAACGACCGATATTAGCTGTCGTTTCATGGTCAATACGTCCAAGAGACATGCGTGCGATCGCTTTACTTGCTACTTGAATGGCACTAATACCGTCTTCTGGATTTACGCCTGCGTGAGCGGATTTTCCATAAATTTTCATAGAGATTTTAGCTTGTGTAGGCGCTGCGACTGCAATTGCACCTACCTCACCGTTCGAGTCAAGGGCATAGCCAAGATCCGCTTGCAAATAGCTCGAATCCATCGCGCGTGCACCTACAAGTCCGGATTCTTCACCTGCTGTAATGATAAACTGAATTTGTCCGTGCGCTTCGCCTGATTCTTGAATCACACGAATAGCTTCAAACATAGCTGCGAGGCCTGCTTTGTCATCCGCTCCAAGAATAGTCGTGCCGTCGCTCGTTATGTATCCATCATCGTCGATTTGTGGATTTATACCTAGACCTGGTGTTACCGTATCCATATGGGAAGTAAAGAACAGACGCTTCGCGTTCTCCGCACCCGCCGTTGCTGGCCATGTCACGATCAGGTTTCCTGCAGCGTGTCCTGTAACTGCAGCTGTGTTATCTTCAACAACCTCTAAGCCTAAATCGGAAAATTGTTGCTTTAATACATCGCCAATTTCACGTTCATGCTTCGTTACGCTGTCTACTTGCACCAAATCAACAAAATGTTGAACAAGTCGTTGTGGTTGTACCATACTCTTTCCTCCAGACAAAAGATTCGTTAGAATAGATAGTAGTGTATTTCCGTATTTCAATTGTTAATAGAAATGCCTAAGAAAGGAGCTTTTGTGATCATGCAATCCAACCGTTGGTTTAAAATAGTCGTATACGTGATGCTAGCTGCAATGATCGGTTCGACGTTACTACTTCTTCTTGAGCCGTTGTTCTACGGTCAATAAGTCGCTAAAAAGCACTAACCTAATTCCTATCTTAACAATCTTTACATCAAGAGACAAGCCATGCCGAGCGGCATGGCTTGTCTAATAGCTGTTATTAATTGGTTATTGAACATGTACTGCGCCGTCATATTCAAACACTTCCAATAAGTACGGGAGCAGAAGCTGCCCGACTTGTGCAACCGTGAAGGTCTCACCTGTACATTCCTCAAGCGACGTAACGCCGTAATCGCGAATACCGCATGGAACAATACCCGTAAACCCTTCGTCTTGGATGCCATTTTTTACATTCAGAGAAAATCCATGACTTGTAACGAAGCCCCGACGACCTCTGCACTTATTGAACTTTACGCCGATCGCGGCAATTTTACGATTACCTATCCAGACTCCTGTGTATTCGGGTTTGCGACTGCCCTCGATACCATAGGACGCTAACAGACGGATAATCGCTTCTTCCAATGCGCGCAAATAGCCGTGTAAGTCAATACGAGTTCCTTCCAGTAATAAGATCGGATAACCGACCAATTGTCCTGGGCCATGATACGTAATGTCACCGCCGCGGTCAATCTCATATACAGCAATGCCTCGCTCGCGCAGTTGATCAGCACTTAGCAGCAAGTGCTCGGGATTGCGTTGGGAGCCAATCGTGTACGTAGGCGGATGTTCAAGCAGAAAAATGGTGTCCTGCTCGCCCTCTTTGTCGATAGCTCGTACCGCATTTTTTTGCATGTCCCATGCTTGTCCATAATCTAAGCTCTCAAAAGTATGAACCTTTAACACTCTGTTACGAATCATCATCTCACACTTTCTTCTGTCCAATTCATAAGTCTATCGTTATATTTTACTATAATTGAGATGGAATTAATATAATTTCGTATCAAGTGAATAGCTCTCTAAATTTTCTTTGACACGCTGCAAAAAGCGACCGCATATGACGCCATCCAAAATGCGATGGTCAAGCGACAAGCACATATTGGCCATCGAGCGCACGGCCAACATGTCGTTAATAACGACAGGCCGTTTGACGATCGATTCGAACGTTATGATAGCAGCTTGGGGGTAATTAATAATCGGATAAGAAGCGATAGACCCAAAAGAACCTGTATTATTAACCGTAAACGTGCCACCCTGCATATCTTGTAAAGTTAAGCGACCTTCGCGTGTCTTCGTGGCCAATTCTTCAATTTCCCTTGCTAGTCCAGCAATGTTTTTTTGATCAGCGTGCTTAATAACCGGTGTCATCACGGAATCTTCCGTGCCCACGGCTAACGATAAGTTAATATCCCGCTTCACAATAATTTTGTCCACAGCCCAGACCGAGTTCATAATCGGGTAATCTTTAATCGCGTTGACAATCGCTTTCAGTACAAAGGCTAAATAGGTCAAGTTGATGCCTTCCTTACGCATAAACTCATCTTTCAGCTTGCTGCGCAGCAACACCAGATTCGTAACGTCCACTTCAATCATCGTCCATGCATGCGGGATTTCGGTGACACTTTGTCGCATTCGACTCGCAATCGTTTGCCGAATTGGCGTTATATCAACGAATGTCTCGCCATGACCCAGCTCCGTTTGGCCTTCTACGACTATGTTCGGGATGCGTGACGATTCAGCAAGATGCAAGCCTGAATTGCGCACAGGCACATGATACGCAGTATCGCTTGAGGCCGAGGGTTGTTGCACCTGCTTAGCTGCAACATGCTCCGCAGCGCTTTGTTCCATGTACGTAAGAACGTCCTTGCGAGTAATGCGCCCGCCAATACCGCTCCCCTGAACGTTAAGCAGGTCGATTCCGTGCTCGTTAGACAAGCGCAACACGGCAGGAGAGTAACGATTGGCCATAGGCTGTTGTCCTGCATGTTGCGTGTCGAGTGTCCCGATCGATCGTGCGGAATTGCCCGACTGATCATGCGGAACGTTTGACGCCGTTACGTTTGTTGAAGCTATATGACTTTGAGCTACCCGACTATCAGCGCTACTGCTCACCGCTTGAACAGGTTCAATGCGGCAAATAATACCGCCAACATCAACGGTTTCGCCCTCCTGCGCCAAAATATCACGCATGACGCCAGCCTCTGTGGATGGCAGTTCTGCTATAACTTTATCGGTTATCACTTCACAAATCGGCTCATATGCATCAAACGACTCACCTGGGCGTTTTAACCATTTGCCAATCGTCGCGTTAACGAGTGACTCCGCCAATTGTGGCATCGTGACGTCTTTCCAATTTGTATGTGTAGACATCCTGCTTCACTCCTGTTCTGTACGGTCAAGCAGCCTCACTGACTCCGTTTACCTGCTCGCCAACTGCATACGGTCACTAGCACAATGATGTTCGCTTTAAAATTGTGCCAGTTGACGCATCGCTTCCTTCGCTTTGTCTTTACTCAACATAAAGAACTTTTCCAAAGGCGGGCTAAACGGCATAGCCGGTACATCCGGGCCACACAATCGCATAATAGGTGCATCCAGTTCGAACAGCAGTTCCTCCGCAATGATAGCTGACACTTCGGCACCGATACCACCTGTTTTGTTGTCTTCGTGGATAATGAGTACTTTGCCCGTCTTCGCTACAGCTTCCAAAATACCTTCCTTATCCAAAGGCTGGATCGTACGCAAATCTAGCACATGCACACTTATCCCGTCTCGTTCTAGTTCCTCTGCTGCCTGTAAAGCAAAGTGAAGTGCCAGGCTGTAGCCGATTACAGTAATATCCGTACCTTCACGGAGTACATTTGCCTTTCCGATCGGAACAATGTAGTCATGTTCCGGAACTTCGCCTTTTACCATTCGATAACATTTTTTATTTTCGAAAAATAGGACCGGATCGGGGTCGCGGATAGCTGCCTTGAGCAGTCCTTTGGCGTCATAGGCCGTGTATGGAGCGACTATTTTAAGACCAGGAGTACCGAAGAATACCGACTCTGGACATTGAGAATGATACAAGCCCCCAAACACTCCGCCCCCAATTGGGGCGCGGATCACGATCGGACACGACCAATCGTTATTCGAACGATAACGAATTTTAGCAGCTTCACTCAAGATTTGGTTCGCAGCTGGAAACATAAAGTCCGAGTATTGCATTTCCGCAATCGGCTTCATACCTATCATAGCCGCACCAATTGCTACACCCGCAATCGCCGATTCCGCCAACGGCGTATCCAGCACACGCTGTTCACCAAACTGCTCATACAAACCTTTCGTCGTGGAAAATACGCCGCCTTTAACACCGACATCTTCGCCTAGGACAAACACTTCCTCGTCGCGCTCCATTTCTTCCTTCATCGCTAAACGAATCGCATCAATGTATTCCATTATCGCCATGATCCGTCCCCCTCTTCCGTCTCCGCAAACACATGCTTCAGCGTACTTTCCGGAGCTGGGTACGGAGCTTGTTCGGCAAATGCCTGCGCCTCATCAATAATCGTCTTCAACTGCTCATGTAGCTCCTGATCAGCCTCTTCACTCCATAGGCCACAATCCATCAAATATTGTTTATATTTAGGCAAACCGTCACGCTCACGATTTGCATCAACTTCTTCTTTGGTTCGATATGCCAAATCGTTATCAGAAGTCGAGTGCGGCGAAATACGATACATATCGGCTTCTATTAAGGTCGGCCCCTCGCCGCGAATCGCACGGTCACGCGCTTCCTTTACAGCTCGATACATCTCAAGGACATCGCACCCGTCCACCTTAAATCCTGGGAAACCATAGCCCAGTGCACGGTCACTAATTTGACCAGCGGTCTGCTTGGCTAAAGGAACAGAAATCGCATATTTATTATTTTCACACATGATAATGACAGGGAGTTTATGCACACCGGCAAAGTTACAACCTTCGTGGAAATCTCCTTGATTACTTGATCCATCTCCAAACGTAACGAATGACACCGCAGCCTGCTTTCGCATCTTCAAAGCTAATGCGATACCTACCGCATGCGGCACTTGTGTCGTCACCGGACTGGAGCCTGTAACAATTCGCAATCTTTTGCATCCGAAATGACCTGGCATTTGACGCCCGCCGCTATTCGGATCACTTTCCTTTCCGAATAGTGCCAGCATGAGTTCACGTACGGTCATCCCGACCGATATTACAAATGCATAATCTCGATAATAAGGCAAGAAATAATCGTTATCTCGATTTAAGGCAAAAGCTGAAGCCACTTGAGCAGACTCTTGACCAATGCCGGAGACGTGAAAATTAATTTTGCCTGCCCGCTGCAATAATAAGGCGCGCTCATCATATTTACGTGCAAGCAGCATCATCCGGTACATCTCAACAGCTTGCTCATTCGTTAAACCGAGTTGTTCATGCGTTGTCCGCAATCGGACTGTCGTTTCAGGTGTCATGGAGTCATCCCCTTTGGGTTCGAATGCACGCTATCAAGGGTGAATAGGTTAAAACACGTGCTATTCGTTATTATAATACCAGGTACTAAGACTTGAACCTAAACCCATTATACTCCCAACGTTCAAAAAAATAAAATGATAAACGTCATGTACCCTGTTATACGACCATCATGTACGACTATTATCCGTGGTAGGCACGTCCCTCTGCCGCCCACATCGCCTCGCTCATAATTTCAGACAACGATGGATGCGGATGAATGACGTGCCCAACTTCCCATGGCGTTGCATCCAACAGCTTGGCTAACGCAGCTTCACCGATAAGCTCTGTCGCATGTGGTCCCACGATATGCACACCGAGCAGATCGTTCGTCGCTGCATCCATAACGACTTTGACAAATCCATCTGTCTCACCTTGGACAACCGCCTTACCGATTGCTTTAAAAGACACTTTGCCAATACGTACGTCAATTCCTGCCTGACGGGCTTCATGTTCCGTCATCCCGACAGCAGCTGCTTCTGGCCGTGAATATATACAGCGTGGAATACGATGTTTGTCCAACGCTTCCGGCTTGCCCCCTGTCAAATGCTCGACCGCCACACGCCCTTCTGCGGATGCAGCATGGGCAAGCTGCAAACCGCCTATCACATCGCCGATTGCATAAATATGCGGCTCTGACGTTTGCATCGATTCGTTGACACGGATAAAGCCATTTTCCAGCTGGACGCCTGTATTTTCTAGTCCTATGCCGTCTACATTGGCTTGTCGTCCTACAGAGACTAGAAGCTTTTCCGCAGAGAGATGTAGCAGTTCCTTACCCTCGGCTACTTCTGCGCTAATATGGATAGCGTCGTCATCTGTATGTACGGATTCCACTTGAAGCTTAGTGTTCGTATGTATTCGTACGCCTCTTTTTTTCAACTGGCGTGCCAACTCTTTGGCGACGTCTTCATCCTCCGTCGGAACGAGTCTAGCTCCGGCTTCCACAATGATGACTTCTGTCCCAAAATCAGCTAGCATCGACGCCCATTCGACGCCAATTACACCGCCACCGACGATAATGACACTGCATGGTAGCTCCGTCCATTGCAGCGCCTCATCACTCGTCACGATTCGCTGACCGTCTGCTGCTAGACCTTGCAGTTGGCGTGGCCGCGAGCCCGTCGCAATAATCAAATGTTGCGGCACGATGGTGAGGGACTCCTCATCCGGTAGCTCCACCGCTACCGACCCGCTTTGCGGCGAAAAGATCGAAGGCCCCATAACGCGACCATTGCCATAGATCACTTCAATGTTATATTTTTTCATCAAAAATTGAATGCCACGATGGAGCTGCTCCACCACTTCCTGCTTGCGTTGCTGTACCCGTTCGAAGTTAAGACTTACACCTTCGATTACGACACCGAAGCGCGAGCTATCTTGCGCTTGCACATAAGCTTCTGCGCTGCGCAGCAACGCTTTGGTCGGGATACAGCCACGATGTAGGCAAGTCCCACCTAACTGCTCACGTTCAATTACAACGACCTCAAGTCCCGCTTGTGCTGCCGCGATGGCCGCAATATATCCACCTGTTCCTCCGCCTAGAACAGCTACATTGGTTTGCTTCGTCATCCATTTCCCATCCCTTCGAGTGTCAAGCTGCCTCTATTGTACTCTCTTTTTAGATGACCAACAAATGTCAGATGTCATATCACGAGCGTCTACTTTAAAAGATTAGACATCTGCGGTGAAGCAAGGTAAGATGATAACGAAGCATAATTTTTTAACAGGTGATTACATATGAAAACAACTCTATCTCGTTTTATAGCTATTATTATGCTTGTCATTCCAGGATTAGCAGCAACTTACGGTTTTTTGCTGATGAAAGACTCGATTTACAATTACATAGTCGATTCAGGAAATGATAAGATTGTCGACCCATCGTTCAGTTGGCTGCTCTTTTTAGGCGGGCTTGTCTTATTTTTGCTAGGAGCGTTCTTTATTGGAGGTTGGGTATTTTACCGTGACAAGAAACGTAATTATGTCGCGTCCCGCTTTCGTACCAAGAAACCTCGGCCAGCAGGCCCTATTATTAAGCGTTCAGCTTCTACCACCCCAACTCAGAACAATGAGTAGATTAATACGACTAAAAAATCCCCATGTCACGATACGTTAAATCTGACATGGGGATTTTTATTTATTTGCTATCTATACAAATGTATCTTTTTTCGCTTCACACGGTTGCGTCTTGCTCGATGCTTCATTTGGCGTTTACGTCGCGCCTTAGCTTGACGCGGTAATGATCGCTTCGTATGACTCGGCCTAAATATAGGCCCCTTCGTGTCCTGTTCATGATGTTCATGGCATTCATGATGTTCATAATGTTCTTGCTGCTCATCATCACGCATTGATTGAATCGTAGCAGCCGCCTCTTCAGGTATAATATCCTGTTGCAATGTGATATTACTAGTCTCCAGAGCTTCAAGCACAGCCAATTCATTACTATGCAGCAATTCAGGGTTAAACGGACTTTTTTCGTTAAAATTACCACCTAAAATGACTTGGACGGTTCCATTTCGATTGACGATAACCGATTCAACGAACAGCCACTCTGTAATTACCGCTGCAATAATGGCGACCTTCTGTACCGTAATCGGTATAAGCGGTGGTGTCGGTTCAGGTGGCGGGAGCGTTGGCGGCGGCTCGATAGGTTGTCTAGCTGATTTCGCTTTATTTTTGGCATTCGAAATAGCTGGATGCCGCCGCGAAACGCTTTTATTCGTTTTTGACCTTCGATCTCGCTTCCGACGCATCACCCAAACCGCCTTTCTGCCTCTTTCTGTCTCAATCATTATAGTCAGAGGATTGGCATTTGGTGCGATTTTAGCCGTACAGGCGGAACCTAGAGTGCGCACAAATCATAACATAGCTAGAGCTGTCTCAATCTCCGTGTTCGTTGCGATTTTGTTGACGTTCCCGTGATGACTGAGGCCGCTGAGTCGACTCAGATGATTGCGCGATCCGAGCTCTAAGCCGCTCCATTTCTTGTTCCACTAAACGTTCCTGATTAGGTATTGCTTGACGTTCTTCTTGAACGTCTTCGATAGGAAGTTCAGGTTGCTTAGCATGACCTTCCGAACTAACGTCTCTTACGTCAATCGAAGATGTGTTGAACATGGACATCTCATGCTGGCGAACTTGATCTTGAACATCCGCTTTGCGCTGATTCACGTCAATAACTTGCCCATCATTCATCTCCAAATGGGGCTCCCCATCAGGCTGATACGGGCGCATACGGTTGGGAATCGTGATCACGTTGCGCGTGCGGCTCATTTTTTCATAGAACAATCGCTTATCTTTCTTAAATAGATGCAGTAGCAAGTGAACAACCCAAATCCCATTAAACACGAACCATGCTAATCCAAGCAGCATCATCACGATACCATCTATCGTTGTATGAAGGTCGGCATTTAACGCCAATCCAATCGCATAATTGACACCGTAAATACCGAAATAAAGCAAACCGTAGCGTTTAAATAACGCGATAAACGTAATCCTTTTTTGTCCCTCGGCTACATCGTCTTTTTGGACTTGAATCCGTGTCATCCATTTACCAAATGTTTTACCATTCGTAAACGTCGGAACAATCATAAAGTAAATGAGCACAAACAACGCTAAAAATATCGCGTTAGATTCAAGCGAAAACGAATAATCGAACGTACTACTCCAACCTAGATGAAGGATAATGTTCGCGATACCTACACAGAAAATAAGGACCAAATAATCAATACCAAGTGCAATTCCGCGGCGAATAAAGCCGACGGTCTTCGCTTTCAAATCAACATTGGCATCCATTTCATCTGCACGAGGCAAAAAATACGTAATAATTGGAGCAATAATAAAGCCGATTATACCGCCCGACGTATTTAAGATGAGATCATCGACATCGAGCAATCGATAGGGGCATTCGTACAATCCGTACAATCCTGTGCGCTGTGTCACTTCAAAGAAAATCGCGACTGCAAAGGCAACCAGCACCGTTTGTACAAACGACCTTCTAAAGTAATAGCGCATATAAATACCTAACGGAATCGTTAAGGCAACATTGAAAAAGGCTTGTAGAAAGGCTCTTTCTTTCAACAAGTGTACGTAACTGGCCGGATTTGACCAATCAACACGCGTCTCCTTCAAAAAGTCATTAACGAAATTAAAGGGAACCCATTGTTCAAACACAGCACCCCGCTTTAAGTCTACACAGTTGTCTAAATTTTGGGGCAGCGGCAAAATAACTAAGTAATAAGCGGAGATGCAATATAACAAAAATGAAAAAAGGACAAACGATCTCATTTTGTTCACATACCCGTATGTTCGATATTGAACAATTAAAAAGGGTATCGTCAACATAAATGCCACGATCGGAAATGTCAGAAAAGCGTATTGAAGCGGAACTAAGTAAGTATTCATAGCTGATCCTTTCTCGCGTATGGTTATTCTTAAGTTGAAGTCAAGCAGTTGAACCGTTAAGTAGCTAGGCAGTAAGGCAACTAGTAGTTTAGCCGTTGAGAACAGCCTATATAATTTAGCAAATTTTCAGTCGTAACACAAAGATTTACGATTGCCATTTATTTAACCATTTTTTATGTAAAAAAAACGCAGAGTGTCACCTTTCAAAGCGTCCATTCCGCGGGGCACATTCGCCATTTGATGAAGCCTTTTACTTAATAAGACGACATTCACATATGAATCTACTTCATAATCACACACTTTTTTATAAAAAGAATATTTCAACTAATAAAATATGAGCTTGGATCAGATATGTTATTTTGAACAAAAAACTCAGCCTTCTCCTTAATTCGTTCCATCGTTCTCTCTTCCGTAATGCCGTATTTCTCTAAATGCAATACCTGCTCGAAGCTTCCTTCTTTGTGTATCAAATCGTTCTGTACATCTACGGTAACCGTCATGATGATTTCCTCGTCGTAGGATACGATTACGTTTACTAGCTTTCTGACTAGATCTACGTTTGTATAATCGGTCTTCAAGCTGACTGGTACAAAAACAGTAAATCCTCCACCTTCATTTGGCGGTTCCACACCCGTTAGACCTAACTGAATAGCCGTTACGGCAGTCTCAAAGTCGATTGCATCTCGGCTTGGAATCTGACACGGATCGTCAATTAACTCCAGCACGGCTTGCATAAAGCTAATTTCATCTTCTACCTCCTCCCCAGCAAATGGGACATCAGGACCTAGCAATTCACGCATCTTATTGCCAAGCGCAATATGTTCGGTAAATTGCTTGCTCTGCTTTGGTGTAAATGGATCAACCATCCTAATTTCACTCCCTTGACTACGTTTTTTCGACTGAATAATGGTTATTTTAACATGCCATTTTCCCCTTCACCTCTTACTGGTGCCTCACGGCTAACAACGATTAATCATCAGCTAAATGACTTGTTCGACAGAGACATGCTCAATACAATAAGGGCTACAAAAAGGGCTACAAATTCGCTTCACCGAACTTGCAACCCTCACTTGTTTCATCTGTTTATTTCGTTATTTCCGTTCAAAATATAATGCTTACACGACTGAAGTATGCTTCACAATCGCGTCAATGATCTGGTCCCAATCATCGAAATGAATCTCGTGCCCCGTACCTTCGAGCGCTAATAAGGATGCATCAGAGATTTCATTTACAAGAATTGTAGCACCCCCAAAATGACACACGGTGTCCTCCGTCCCGTGGATGACCAGTGCAGGGACTGCAATATCTTTTAAGCTTCCTTCATAGGGACCAGAACTTCCAAGAAGGGCATGATTGTACATACTGAGCAAATGGTTAGCCCGTTTAATTTCTGTTAATGCCAGCTTATACGCTCTTTGCTCATCAAACCTATGGCCTGAACCACAGAGCAAGCTTGAGCCCTTAACCAAGTAATTCGCTACCACCTCGTCATCTGACCAATCCAGCTCAGCTCCGCTTGCATGGTAAGCCAGTATCCGCTCATCCATCGGAGGCACTTCTTCATTGTCCAGTTCCGATTCAAAAATGCTACCGGTCCCAATCATCGTTATGGTTAGAACTCTTTGCGGATGGTTTACGGAAATTAGTTGGGCAATCATTCCACCCAATGACAATCCAACGATATGCGCTTGGTCTATCCCATAAGCATCGAGTACTCCCACCGCATCATTAGCCATATCTACCGCGTTATATTCAAGCTTCCCGGGTTCGTTAGTCGTGGATCGTCCGACATCTCGATTATCGTATCGAATCACATATCGTCCCGTATCGGCTAATCGCTGACAGAACTCCGCATCCCAATACACCATCGAGCACATGGCTCCCATAATCAGCAGGACTGGAGGATCAGCCGGATTGCCGAAACTCTCTGAGCATATTTCAATTCCATTCATTTGAGTTATTTGTTCAGACATACGTATCTCCTTCGGGGCGCTGTTCGCCCCCATTTCAATGAGTGAAATGCTTCATATTGAATAGTAAGGAGGTTCTGCTAACTGTATTCAAGCAAATTAAGAATTAGCATAACTCCTATCGGTGCGGATAGGTTTGAATATCCTCATAGTGAATCAACATTACCATTGCTAACTCCACCTTTCGTAGATAAGTTCCAAATTCATACATCTACTCCAATGTATCACCTTCGCCAATGCGTGTAAACCATATTTTGTATGGTCAGTAAATAACCCGCGAAGACACCATTCTTAAGTGCCTCCGCGGGTTCCATTAACTTATTTAACATTCAAGATGTCGATATATGAAGATAGTTAACGTTACCAATCATAATCCACAGGTGTGAACTACAACTTTTAGAATTGAAAATCCTCTTATTCGTTTGGGTTGATATAGACAAATATTCTGTAAATACGATGGCAATAGGCTATGTAGTGATAAGATATTAGCTTAACTTTTTAGATACATGTCCCCATTCGTCTTCAGTTAAATCTCTAATCAACTCAAATCCATTTTTGGTCACATAAAAGTTATATAACTTCTTTTTATTACGATAATCGACTGTTGACAGAGATGCATCTACACTTTCCACTCCCATTCCTTTTAAAACCGTACATAAATGATCCACAACAAATGAACCAACCCCACGGTTTTTGTAATGCCCACAATTGATATCTGTTAATTTGACACTAGCTTCCCCTGCATAAATACTATCCATGATTAGAGGTCTTTGTTGCACACGATCTATAAACACAATGCATTTTAAGTCCCTACAACGTTTTAGTGAACTAGCATTAGGATTACTGTTCTTTAATTTTTGTTGGAATTCATGGGAATATTCCAATTCTTCTTCAAATAAGATAACGATACTTTGCCCACCTTTAAGTACGCAAGTAAAAAAATGTGGTTTAAAACCATCTTTTAATTTGTAACTCAAGGCATTTTTTAGGTTGGCTATCGATACTTCTAATTGCTCAATCGTCTCTTTATCCATAATATTTTGAGCATGTAATTTGTGATTTACCTCATCTAGTTTATCATTGTCTTCCTTGCAGGACTCAACTTCCCATCTGAATTTTTTTATTTTCTTCCTAAGTATTATTACACAAACAATAAGCAGGGCTATTATGAGGTAATGGATAATCTCCAAACCACCATCCCCTTTCTAGGTTAAATTATTTTCATTATTTGAATACATTTTATAGAACATATATTCTCATTTTAATATATAGCAGCTTAACTTTTGAGTACCATTTCCCATTATAAAAACTACCACTTGTTTATCGGCTTCATGGAAGACCAATATACGAGTGGTAGTTTTGAATTACATTTTAATTTTCTCAAGTGTCCTTGTTAATGACAAAGAACGTTCAAACCTTTACACACCTCTACAGCTAACTTACCTTATGCTCAATCCGCAGCTTGTCAGCGACCATCGCAATAAATTCGCTATTGGTAGGCTTCGACTTGCTAATATTGATCGTATAGCCGAACAAACGGCTAATGCTGTCGATGTTACCACGTGTCCACGCCACCTCAATCGCATGGCGGATCGCGCGTTCGACACGGCTTGGTGTCGTCTTATATTTCTCGGCAATCGCCGGATAAAGGGTCTTCGTAATCGAACCCAAAATTTCGATATTGTTATACACCATCGTAATCGCTTCACGCAAATACTGATAGCCTTTAATATGTGCAGGAACACCAATTTCATGAATGATGGACGTGATGTTCGCATCCAAATTTTTCGTTTTGCCGAGTGGCACCACATTTGACTTCGACATTGAGCTTATCAGCGAGCTTGTGCTTGAGCTTGTCACTGATGAGGCCATAGTCACACCCGCTAACTGACGAATGCGGCTCGCTAATACGTCCATGTCAAACGGCTTCAATATGTAATAGGATGCCCCGAGTTGAACGGCGCGTTGCGTTATGCTCTCTTGACCAAAAGCAGTGAGCATAATGATTTTAGGCTGCGGAGACAAGTTGAGATTGCGCAAGCGTTCTAGCACACCTAGGCCGTCTAAATGTGGCATAATAATATCGAGAATGAGTACATCCGGCACATTTCTCGTTTGTTCCAGGAACTGAAGCACCTCTTCACCATTATAGGCTACGCCCGCAACTTCCATATCTTCCTGTTCAGACAAAAAGTCTGCTAATAAGTTCGTAAATTCTCGGTTGTCATCCGCTAACAATACCTCAATCTTTTGCAACATCGGATCCTCCCTTTATACCAAGTTTCGCGTTTGAATCGTCATCCTAAACCACAATTGTGACGTTTTGTTTTTCCTAAGACTAGTTATTCGACATCATATATTGAAATCCTTCTGTCGAATATAATTTTTCTTTATTTTTTTAGAAAAATATTTTATAATGATTAATTTATGTCTTAATGCTACACTATTCGAATTTGTTCGACATTTTATCCGCTGACTTCGATAAAAAAGAGGAAGGCGACTAAAATTAGCTCGCTTTCCCCTGCGTTGATTTTGACGGTGTAAGTACAATCCCTGCATCTTGTAACATCCATTCGATAAAGCAGCCATATCCAGAACTAGGATCATTTACAAACACATGCGTGACAGCTCCAATAAGCTTGCCGTTTTGAATAATCGGGCTGCCGCTCATGCCCTGCACAATTCCGCCTGTTTTTTGCAGCAGACGAGGATCTGTAACCCGAATGACCATACCTTTTGTCGCGGCTGAAGACTGCCGTGTCACATGCACGATTTCAATCTTGTAGCGCTCGATTTGCTGACCGTTGACGACAGTAAGCATTTCAGCTGGGCCTTCCTGCACTTCCTCATTAAAAGCGACTGGAATCGCTTCTTTGTACAAGCTATGCTCAGGATTCGCTTTCATCTTACCAAAAATGCCAAACGGCGTATTACGCTCGATGTTACCTAGGACACGACTTTCCTTTAAAAAATGTGCCCGCTTCTCACCAGGCTCTCCATTTTGACTCTTGGAAATGGACGTTACGTTAGACTGCACAATTTCACCTTGGCCGACAACAATCGGCGTTTGCGTATCCATATCGGTGATGACATGGCCAAGCGCTCCGTAAACGCCTTGATCAGGCGCATAGAACGTTAGTGTACCTACCCCTGCCGCAGAGTCCCGAATATAAAGGCCGAGTCGCCACGTCTTATCCTCATCGTCATAAGCAGGATTCAGCTTCGTCTTCACTTCCGTCTGACCACGGCGAATAATTAAATCAATCGGCTTTTTGTTCTCCCCCGCACGACGCACAATATCAGACACTTTTGTGACGTCATTAAGGCGTGTTCCGTCCATACTGACAATAAGATCGCCTAGTTGCACACCTGCATCTTCACCAGGTGATGTTTTCTTGTCGACTCCTACGCGCACAAGATGGTGTCCCACGACAAGAATACCCGCTGATTTTACTTTGACACCGATCGTCTGACCCCCTGGGATCACACGTAAATCAGGTACAACGTTTACTTTTAACGTTTTGAACGGAATGCCGCCGAATATTTTCAACCTTAACTTCGCTTGACCGGATTGCTTCGATTGCAGCGAAATGGGTTGCTGTGGCGACAAACGTAAAGATGGACGATCGTGTCCATTCACTTGCAAAATATCTGGGCGGTCCACCGTCGCTTGCGCGTGAACGGGCATGACCAAGGCCAATTGCTTCTGCTGACCTTCAAATAATCGCAGCTGATTCGGTAATGCAGCATAAGTGCGAAACGGTGCTGTCGTACAACAAAAACAAACCATAATGACAAGCGCAAGACCGAATAGCCGTTTTACGTTGGGGTTCAAAGGTTCACACTCCTTTGGCGGAAGCTTGACGAAAAAGGTCATCGCCCATTTCGTAACCTTAAGTTAACCTCGACCCCAACGTTTTATGAGTGAAAATGATTCCTCAAACCCTTGAATTACGCACCTTTTTGTCTTTCAGCCAACTTAAGCATTTCTTGTGCATGATGTAAAGTTTTTTCTGTTACTTCCACCCCACCAAGCATACGTGCCAATTCGGTTACTCGTCCGTCTTCATTTAACTCGGTTACTTGCGTGGAAGTACGGTCATCTCGAACTTGTTTCTCAATATAATATTGATGGTCGGCCATGCACGCAACCTGTGGCAAATGCGTAATCGCGAACACTTGTCCGCTGCGGGCAACCTCGGCTAATTTTTCAGCAATCGCTTGCGCCGCTCTACCGCTAACGCCTGTATCGACTTCATCAAAGACGAGTACCGGAATACGATCCACTTCTGCAAAAATCGTCTTCAACGCCAGCATAATACGGGACAATTCCCCGCCTGATGCAATCTTATGAAGCGGTCGCAACGGCTCGCCTGGATTCGGTGAAATTAAAAATTCAGCGTCATCCCAGCCCTGCTTTGTAAAACGAACAGATACTCCATCGACCTCATACCCGTTAGCACCTTGTAGCTTGTCCAGCCGGACATCAAGCCGTGTACGCTCCATATGTAAATGTTTTAGTTCTTGCTCGATACGCCCTGTCAATTCATCCGCCAGCTCACGCCGTGCATCTGTCAGCGTCTGCGCACGCTTCACTAAGCCAACTAAGCGCTCAGCAGCTTCCCGCTCCATTTTCTCGATTCGTTCATCTTTGTTCTCAATCTTGTCTGTTTCAGACTGAATATGCAGCAAATATTGCAGCATGTCCTCAACGGTTGAGCCATATTTTCGCTTCAATGAATGGAGTGCATCAAGCCGATCCTCGATTTGATCGAGTCTGGCCGGATTGAATTCAATGCCTGCGCGATAATCCCGCAATTGGAAAGCGACATCTTCCAATTGGTAAAAAGCGCTTTGCAACTGTTCGATGATCGGCTGGAAATGAACCGTATCATAAGCAAGTACTTCTTCCAGCTTAGACAAAGCTACGCTAACGGAATCGAGTGCTCCCTGACCATACACTTTTTCATACGCCGTGCTGACCGTATCCATCAACTTTTCGGCATTAGCTAGTTTGCGTCGTTCTTCACTTAAAGATTCGTCCTCGCCCACTTGCAGCTTGGCTCCTGACAACTCTTCAATTTGAAAACGATATAAATCAAGCATTTGATAAGCTTGTTGGCTCGTCTGCTTTAACTGCTCTAACTCGCGCTGCAAAGCCATAAAACAGCCATACGCTTCACGATAGTGTTCCTTTTTCGCCGTTAGCTCACTGCCGCCATAAGCATCCAACCAATCTAAATGCTTATCCACTTTCAGCAAGGATTGATGCTCATGCTGACCATGGATATTAATAAGCATTTCTCCGATCTCGCGCAGCATCGTCAAATTGACCATGTTGCCATTGATCCGGCACAAGCTCTTTCCTTGCACGGACAGCTCCCGCCTAATAATAAGCAATTCCTCACGCTCAGCATGGATGCCAAGCTGTTGAATCGTATCCCATACCGGATGATCGATCGGCATATCGAAAGAAGCCTCCACTTCGGCACGCTCCGTTCCGTAACGCACAAAATCGGCGGAGCCTCTTGCCCCGCCGATAAGCCCAAGGGCATCGATAATAATGGATTTTCCGGCTCCTGTTTCACCCGTTAACACATGAAAACCTTGATGAAATTGCAATTGGATCGATTCGATTACCGCTAAGTTACGAATGGATAAAGCAACTAACATCCTGTTTCCTCCTTGCCCCTGACAGAAATGAAATGTTCTAAGAAATGTAACTCATAATTTGGTCGACTACTTTTTGACTCGTTTGCTTCGTTCGGCAAATAATAAGAATCGTGTCGTCACCGCACACGGTCCCCATAATTTCCGGCCACTCGATTGAATCCATCAACGCAGCAACAGCATTTGCAGTGCCGGGAAGACATTTCATCACAATCAAGTTCTCCGTAAAATCAATGCTGATGAAGCTGTCCAACAATGTACGCTTCAACTTCTGCGCAGGATTAAAGCGCTGATCAATCGGAAGTGAGTATTTATATCTGCCATTGTCCATTGGCACTTTAATAAGATGTAGTTCTTTCATATCGCGCGACACGGTTGCCTGCGTAACGTGAAAGCCTGCATTGCGCAACGAATCGACCAATTCATCTTGTGTTTCGATGTCCTGATTCATCACAATTTCACGTATTTTAATATGACGTTGACCTTTCATGTGTACCTCCACATAGATGTTGATTCAGTTGGTTACGTTATGTTTGCGGGTCTCCCCATTCCATACGTACAACTCTTAATCTTTGTTCCACCATATCTACAATGATTATACCATCGCAATCTGGATATATCGCAAAATATGCTGACCAATGCTTGCGCATACCGCTCGCACTCCATTCGATATGCATACGCTCACGTATGATACGCACGGGATACCAACTTCCTTCACGCCTCACAATCATATCAATCCAAAGTCGGTTTGCTTCTGCCCCATGATGATCAACTGAAAAAGAAAGAGGTACAAAATATTTGCCGCCAATAATTTCATAACCTGCCTGCTCAATCATTGCAATCACGTCATCATCTTGTGGAAAACGATCGCTCAAATAAACGTTCTCCATAGGTTCAGGTTCTTTAAAATATTGACGAACACCGTAATAAACCCATATCGAGACTCCTATTAAAATGAGTACCATTACCCAAAGGTCTGCTAACATAGCATGGCCCACCTCGGTGATTTCAGCGTTCAGCAAAAGAAACTCATCCGTTAAGTGGCTTCTCGGATGAGTTTCCTCTGCTGCATAATAGATGCAATCAATTATGACGAACGGAAGGTCGAGTTCGCGTTGCGTACAACCTCTGCGATATGCTCCCGAGCTACGTAGTTAATCGTGGTCGCTTCTGCTTCTGCATGCTCAACTGGAACGTTCCAGTAAGCTAAAAATTCAATGTTTCCTTCTCCACCCGTAATCGGTGAGTAAGTTAATCCTTCAAGCTTAAACCCAAGCTCAGCTGCAAAATCAAGCACCTGACGCAACACTTGCTCATGCGTGCTTGGCTCACGCACGACACCGGATTTACCCACTTTGTCACGGCCTGCTTCAAATTGAGGCTTAATAAGCGCGATGACACGCCCTGGCTTATGAAGCAGCTGCTTGAGCGGCGGCAAAATTAACTTCAACGAGATAAATGATACATCAATCGTTGCCGTATCCGGCTGTGGTCCTTGCAAATGTTCGGGTTCCATATAACGAAAATTAGTTCGTTCCATAACAATGACCCGCTCATCGTTACGCAATGACCAATCGAGTTGGTTGTAGCCGACATCAATCGCGTATACGGTGGACGCGCCATTTTGTAGCGCACAATCCGTAAAACCGCCTGTTGATGAGCCGATATCAAGCATGACCGTCCCTTCGAAAGCAAGATCAAATGCTTTGATCGCTTTCTCCAGCTTCAAGCCACCCCGACTTACATACGGATGGGGTGCACCTTTGACGGTAATCGAAGCCGTGCGGGGAATTTTCATCCCCGGCTTCTCGATTCGTTCTTGATCAGCGAGGACAAGCCCTGCCATAATGGCAGCTTTCGCTTTCTCTCTGCTTTCAAAGTAAGCCTGCTCAACGAGCAGGACATCTATGCGTTCCTTTGCTGTAGACATGCTTAACTCCTGTCTTTACTTCATACTAAGCTCGTGATAAACGATTATCGCCACGAGCAAATAAAATGGTCCGCACCTCGTTCACTAAGCGCTCGGCGGTAAGTCCAACTTCCGCACGCTGTTCCTTGATGCTACCGTGCTCCACAAAGCAGTCCGGTACAGCAAGTGGCTTCACGATGACGTCGTGCACATTGCGCTCCGCGTAGAACTCCAAGACTGCACTGCCGAATCCGCCAGGCATTGACGTTTCCTCCATCGTGAAAATAGGCAGACGCTCTTTAGCCAGCTGAGTAAGCATTGCATCATCAAGTGGCTTAATAAAGCGAGCATTTACGACGCGAAGCTGTACGCCTTCGCGCTTCAACAATTCTGCTGCCTCTTCTGCAATTTGAATCATCGGTCCAATCGCAAGCACGACCGCATGGTCGCCTTCGCGAACGGTTTCCCATTTTCCGATCGGAATTGGTGTCATGATGTCGTCAAACGGGACTCCAACCCCATTGATCCGTGGATAACGAATTGCAATGGGGCCTGCTTCGTAATCAAACGCGGTCTTCATCATATGACGAAGCTCATTTTCATCCTTAGGCATCATTAACACGATGTTCGGAATGTGACGCATAAACGAAATATCGTACACCCCTTGATGAGTTTCGCCATCCGGGCCCACAAATCCTGCACGGTCTATCGCAAAAACAACGTTTGCGCCGTGACGGCAAATATCGTGCACGACTTGATCATAGGCACGTTGTAAGAACGTGGAGTAAACCGCAAATACCGGTTTCATTCCTTCCATCGCCAATGCCGCACACATCGTTGCTGCGTGCTGTTCCGCAATGCCGACATCAATCATCCGGCCTGGAAACTTCTCTGCAAACTTGAGTAATCCAGAACCGCCTGGCATTGCAGGCGTGACCGCAACAATGCGATCATCTTGCTCCGCTAGCTCTATGAGCGCGTTTCCAAACACTTCCGTATACATCGGGTTGCCGACGGATTTTACAGGCTGGCCTGACTCCATCTTGTAAGGCGTAATGCCGTGCCACTTATGTGAATCCGCTTCAGCGGGAGAATAGCCTTTTCCTTTACGCGTCACAACGTGTACGAGCACTGGACCTTCAACACGGTCTGCCTGCTTGAACGTTTCCAGCATTTTTTCCATATCGTGACCGTCAACCGGACCTAAGTACGTGAAGCCAAACTCTTCAAACAACATACCTGAGACGACCAAATATTTAAATCCGTCTTTCAAACGTTCTGCTGTCTTAGCCAGCTTCCCACCGATAGCCGGAATTTTTTTGAGCAGTTGCTCGACTTCTTCTTTCGCTTTCACGTAATGACGGTCAGATCGAATTTTGCACAAGTAATTGTGTAGCGCGCCAACGTTTGGCGCTATAGACATCTCATTGTCGTTCAACACGACCATTAAGTTTTTCTTTTCATGACCAATGTGGTTCAAAGCTTCCAGCGCCATACCGCCAGTCAGAGCTCCGTCACCGATAATAGCGACCACTTTATTGTCTTCGCCCTTATAATCTCGTGACAAAGCCATACCCATCGCAGCAGACAATGATGTACTACTGTGACCTGCTTCCCACACATCATGTTCACTTTCTGAACGCTTTACAAAGCCACACAATCCTTTATATTGACGCAGTGTATCAAAACGATCTTTGCGCCCTGTCAAAATTTTGTGTACATAAGCTTGGTGTCCCACATCAAATATAAATTTGTCCTTAGGACTATCATACAAATAATGAAGGACCAGCGTCAGCTCGACAACGCCTAAATTCGGTGCCAGATGTCCGCCTGTTGCTGACAGATTTTCGATAAGGAATTGACGAATTTCGGCTGCCAGCGGTGTCAATTGTTCTAATGACAACCGTTTTAAATCGCTAGGTTGATGAATTTGGTCGAGCAGCACGGGATTTCCCTCGCTTTCGTTGGTTCGTTGTGCTCTGTTTCCTCTAATGTACCTTTTTTTGTACGATCACTAAGTTTCGATCAATAGGCCCATTATATCACAAACTATTTACAAACACCCATGACGCCAAATGCGTTACTCATTAGACGTTATTTAGTGGTTACGGTCCATCAAATAATCCGCTAATTCCAACAATCGCTGTGGCTGCGGAAATTGTGCCTGCAAAATGGCTTGCTTCGCCTCAGCAGTTAAGCGTTCAACTTCCTGCTTGGAAGCTTCTAAGCCGATAAAATAAGGATATGTAACCTTTGCACTTTTTTCATCGCTGCCTTTAGGCTTACCGATTAGGGCTTCATCCCCGATCACATCAAGGATGTCATCTTGAATTTGAAAAGCCAAACCAAGCTTAAAACCGAATTCGGTTAAGGCATCTAATTGGTGTGCATTAGCTCCTGCCAGATGTCCTCCGGCGCGTAGCGAAAAGATAACCAAGTCACCCGTCTTGTGGTGATGGATATATGCCAATTGTTCCAGCGTAGTCAAACCTTGTTCGCCGCCCATATCAGCAACTTGTCCGCCAACCATTCCTCGCATACCCGCATATTCTGCCAATTCCTCCACAATGGTGAGTACGGCATCGGCGGAAACTCCCGTTACCTTGGCCGCTTGCGCAGCGGTGAAAAAGGCGTGTGTCAGCAAACCGTCACCAGCCAATATCGCCATCGCTTCTCCGTACACTTTATGGTTCGTCGGCTTGCCACGCCGCAAATCATCGTTGTCCATCGCAGGTAAATCGTCATGTATAAGTGAATAGGTGTGAATCATCTCCACCGCACAAGCTACAGGTAATGCAGTGGCAGGCGAACCGTTTAAACTTTCACAAGCCGCGAGTACAAAAATAGGGCGCAGCCGCTTGCCGCCCGCCATTAATGAATAGAGCATCGCTTCTGCTAAAGGGTGCGGAACGTTCCAACTTGCAGGTAGCATCGTAGGAAGCGTTTCCTCTATGAGCTGTATGCGCTCCTGTAAATATTGCTTCAAAGGCACGGCCGATTGGGATGCAGAGTGTGATTGTGGATTAATCACTACTCTCACCCGCTTCTTCTGCTTGGAACGGTTGACGTTTCAGCTCGCCGTTTTGTTCTGTGAGCATTTCAATTTTACGTTCAACCTGCTCAAGTTTCTGTGAACATAATTTAGACAGTTCCATTCCTTGTTGAAACAGGTCGATTGCTTCTTCTAGTGGAGCGTCCCCACTTTCCAATTGGGCAACGATTTGTTCCAGCTTATCTATCGCTTGTTCAAACGTGAACTCATCGTTCCGTTTTTTACTTTGACTCATCGTGATCCTCCTCGCGTTCTGATCGCATCGACCATACGTGGCAGTCTAACTGCCCATCGGCTAGTTTGACGTGCACAACATCTCCCAGTTCCACTTCAGACACCGAACGAATCAGCTTCTTATCCTGTTCGTCGTACACTAGGCTATAACCGCGTGACATAACCTTGAGCGGACTTAGCGCATCCAATTGACGAATGGCACTAACCCATTCCATTCGTCTTTGCTTGAGCGCACTTGACATGGCCGTTTGCAGCTGACGTGTGTTAGTCTGCAATCGGTTTTGCGCCGACGACCATTGATGAAGTGGACTATGCTCGCGCAAGCTACTATGTAGGTCACGCCAGCGTTCTTCTGCTTTAACGAACCGCATATCCGCTCGATATTGGAGACGCTCTGTTAATCGGATCAGACGCTCGGCGTGCTTCTGCACCCCTTGTTCAGGACGGCGCAATGCCGAAGATTGCTGAGCTCGTAACAAACGCTCCTGACTAGCCGCCATTTGACGTTCCACTGCGTGACGTAACCGTCTCTCCAGATGTGACAAATGTTGTCTAATTTCTTCATGGTGGACAACAGCAAGCTCCGCTGCCGCAGTGGGCGTCGGAGCACGTAAATCTGCCACAAAATCGGCTATTGTAAAGTCTGTTTCGTGCCCAACAGCAGAAATGATCGGAATCGCGGATTGTGCGATCGCACGTGCCACTTCCTCTTCATTGAATGCCCATAGCTCTTCTAATGAGCCACCGCCACGTCCAACAATAAGAACATCCACTTCCTGATGTCGATTCATCGCTTCGATCGCTTTTACAATAGATGGCGCTGCTTGTGCTCCTTGTACGAGTACAGGAAATAACAATACAGGAACATTCGGTTGGCGACGATTCAACGTAATCAAAATATCGCGCACCGCTGCTCCTGTAGGAGATGTAATGACACCGATGGCGCGAGGATAACGAGGAAGCGGACGCTTACGTTCTGGCTCAAACAACCCTTCACCAGCCAAACGTTCCTTTAACTGCTCAAACGCCATATACAGGCTACCGATACCGTCAGGCTGCATTTGCTGGGCATAGAACTGATACTGTCCATCTCGTTCGTACACCGTCACATACCCACGTGCAATTACTCTTGTTCCTTCTTTCGGTCGGAACGGCAAGCGTTGATTTTGGGAAGCGAACATAATCGCACGAATACGACTATCGGCATCTTTAAGCGTAAAGTACATATGTCCGCTAGAGTGATGTGTAAAGTTGGAGATCTCGCCTCGTATCCACACATCCTGCATACGTGCATCACTATCAAGCTTCATCCGAATATACTTATTCAGATCTTTGATGGATAATATACGCGTGTCACTCGCCACCTCGTCGCCTCCTCTCTTATCATTTATGTCAAACGTTCACTTACACGTTATGGATTCGTTTTGCAGCTTTCAACGTATTTAGCATGAGCATCGTAATCGTCATAGGTCCTACCCCGCCTGGAACAGGAGTAATCCAAGAGCAGATGTCTTTCACATCATCGAAATTCACATCTCCTGCTAGTTTCCCATTTTCAAGACGGTTAATCCCGACATCAACGACTACAGCTCCCGGTTTGACAAATGAACGGTCAACAAAGTTAGGTTTACCTATAGCCACAACTAGGATATCCGCCAATTTAGCCAATTCTTTCATATTCGATGTGCGCGAATGGCACATCGTAACCGTTGCATGTTCGCGTTGCAACAACAAGGAAACAGGTTTGCCCACAATATTACTGCGTCCGATGACGACGGCATGTTTGCCCGCGATTTCAATACCGTTACGCTTCATCAACTCAATTACGCCTGCTGGCGTACACGGGAGTAATGAATCGTCACCGATAACGAGATTGCCAACACTTATGGGATGGAAACCGTCCACATCTTTTTCAACTGCAATCCGATCAATAACCGCTTTCTCATCGATATGCTTAGGCAACGGCAATTGCACTAAAATACCGTGAATCGCCTTATCTTGATTCAATTGGTCGATCAATTGCAGCAGTTCTGCTTGTGACGTTTCTGCATCTAAACGGTGAACTTCTGAGTAAAAGCCAAGCGCATTGCACGTTTTATGCTTACTATTAACGTAAACTTGTGAAGCCGGATCGGCACCTACAAGCACAACCGCGAGCCCAGGCTGAACACCTAATTGTTTTAGGCCTTCTGTTTCCTGCGTAATTTCCTCGCGAATTGTTTCGGATAATTGTTTGCCATTCAAAAGTGATGCTGTCATCGTTCTCTCCCCCGTTTCCTGCTGTTAAAAATGTTAACTTAATATGTTGTCCAACTGTATATTAAGCGTTATCGTTACTTTTATCATAGTCACGAAGCATAGGCCCCAATACGCCATTAACGAATTTGCCTGACTCATCTGTACCGAAATGCTTCGCCAAGCTTACTGCTTCGTTAACGACTACCTTTGGTGGTACATCTTTACGAAGGACAAGCTCATAACAAGCTAAGCGTAGCACTTGACGGTCAACACGTGACAAACGATCCACTTGCCAGCCTTTCAAATACTGAGCAAGCAATTGATCGATCTCTTCCCGGCTCTCCCACGTATCGCGAACCCATCTGAGTACTTCCATATGCATCGCTGATGCATGCTCTGGCTTTACTCCGATTTCGCTTTCCTCTTCATGAGATTGATTTACAACAGTTGCTACAGCCTGTTCCGGCGTAACCCCATTCATTTCAAGCTGATACAAACTTTGAATAGCCATTTCTCTGGCAGTACGTCTTTTCATTTCATTTTCCTCCTGCTTGTTGTCCCAGCCGCTCCATAGCGGACTTTACCTAAGCTGCTCTTGATGCTGCTCATGCGGTATTCATTATTGTTTATTTTTATTATACAAAAAAAGATTGATATTGGTTGAAATGAGCTACTGCCCTCAATAAAAAATCCTATGCCCGCTCCGATCGCCACTGGGCGGCAAATACTAGCGGTGCCGCTATCGTTCGGAGCGTCCATAGGACTACTTCAACCATCTCCAACGTTCGGACAACCAAAAGCCGACACGCTGCCAAGGTATCAAAGAGCTAAGGTGCAAGTCTTTACGCTTGCCCACTTGGTATCCGATAATCACGAGCAACGCAAATACAAACATGTCCCATAATCCGACGATCAAATACAGCAAGCCAAAAAACATCCCTGCCGCGATGCCGACGAAGCGTCCCCCGTGACTCTCCCACATTTCTTTCCACATCGGAAAGTTCACCACCTATTCAACACGCGCTTTAAAGGTTTGAGTTTGCACAATATTTGCTACATAAACGGAAACATAGGACACTGGAATACCTGTAATTTCCTGTACATATTCCTTTACATTGCGCTGAACTTCCTCAGTTATATTCGGAATGGACGATTCTCCGTCTACTACTGCACGGATCGTAATGTCCAAGCCAGACTCATTCGTGCGTATACGTGCCTTTAAATCTTTCACACCACGTATACGACCAGCAGCTTTTAGTGCTACATTTTCAATTGTCTCCAAAGAAACTTTGATGTCCCCGATTTCTGTGCGTTGATCAATCGACGTAACCGATTTGCGTTCTCTGCGCAAAGATACGTAGAAGAAACGCAAACTGATCAAAAACAACACACATGCCGTAATGACTAAAAATTGAATATCTCCACGAAACCCAAACGGAGCTGTATCGACAACTTCGGAGATGATCAATAGCACCGCTGCAGACAATATACCGACAGCAAGACTATAAACAAACAGCAAAATTCTGTCCACTACTCGGATCATTCCACTCACACCTCCTTGCTGAATCAAAGTAAACCCCCTGCCACCAGGAGGGGGTTTACGTCTTCATATTATTTCACGCGGATAGTAGGATCAGTTTCTTCTACTTTTTCCTGTGACTTAAAGTGAACATCATGAACATGAACGTTAACTTCAACGACTAGCAAGCCTGTCATTGTCTCAATAGAGCGCTTAACGTTCGTTTGAATGTTGCTTGCAACTTCTGGAATGCGATGTCCGTATTCCACGATAATGGATACGTCTACAGCCGCTTCACGTGAACCAACTTCAACCTTAACGCCTTTGGACAAATTTTTACGACCAAGAAGCTCTGTAATGCCGCCTGCAAATCCGCCACTCATTCCGCGAACGCCAGCTACTTCAATCGTAGCCAATCCTGCAATTACAGCAATAACTTCTGGCGCTATTTGAATATTACCCAAATCTGTACGTTCAAAATCAGGAATCATCGTCTGACTCATCCGATACACTCTCCTCGTCATATTGTGGATAGAGCATAGTTAACTTGTCCTTCTCATTATCATAACTATAACATTTGTCCAATTTTATGACAAACGATGCCATTCAACGAAAAAAAGGTAATTATACTTCATGCTCTTCCAAAAACTTGATGTCAAAATTCCCCTCGATAAAAATCGGATGCTGCAATAGACGTTGATGAAAAGGTATCGTTGTATGTATACCCTCAATCGCAAACTCAGATAAAGCACGCTTCATACGTTCAATCGCTTCGTTTCTAGTAGGTGCCCATACGATCAATTTTGCAATCATCGAATCGTAATGCGGCGAGATCGTGCAGCCTTGATAAGCTGCGCTGTCTACACGAACACCAAAGCCGCCAGGTGCTAAATACTGATTAATTAGTCCAGCTGATGGCATAAAATTACGGGAAGGGTCTTCTGCATTAATTCGGCATTCGATCGCCCAGCCGTCAATACGCACATCTTCTTGTGTAAAGGATAATCTTTCTCCTTGAGCAACCATGATCATTTCTTGGATAAGATCGATGCCTGTTATCATTTCTGTAACAGGATGCTCAACTTGAATCCTTGTATTCATTTCCATAAAATAAAAATTACCATCAGGACCAAGCAAAAATTCTAACGTTCCTGCGCCACTATAATTTACCGCTTGCGCTGCACGTACAGCAGCGTCACCCATACGTTGGCGAATTTCAGGAGATAACACCGGACATGGTGCTTCCTCTACCAGCTTCTGACGACGGCGCTGTACGGAACAATCACGCTCGCCTAAATGAACAACATTACCGTGCTTGTCCCCGATAATTTGTATTTCGACGTGTTTCATTCCCGTCAAATATTTCTCTAAATAAACGCCTGCGTTACCGAAAGCTTTTTCTGCCTCTTGTTGCGCATTCGTTATTTGCTTAATAAACGATTCTTCGTCATCGGCGATGCGAATACCTTTGCCTCCGCCACCAGCCGTTGCTTTAATAATGACTGGAAAGCCAATATCACGAGCAAGCATGACAGCATCCTCAATGTTCTCCAGCAAGCCATCAGAGCCTGGGATAACAGGTACACCAGCATCTTTCATCGTTTGCTTGGCTACCGCCTTATCTCCCATACGCTCGATCGCATCAGACGAAGGCCCGATAAATGTAATTCCGCAAGATTGGCATATCTCTGCGAAGTCAGCATTTTCAGCCAAAAATCCGTAGCCTGGATGAACGGCATCGCACTCGGTTAACGTAGCGACACTCATTAAGTTCGTGAAATTCAAATAGCTGTCCTTAGACGCTGTTGGGCCAATGCAGTAAGCTTCATCTGCTAAGCGAACATGCAGTGCGTCACGGTCAGCCTCAGAGTAGACTGCAACGGTAGCAATGCCGAGCTCTTTGCATGCGCGAATAATGCGAACGGCGATTTCTCCCCTATTCGCGATAAGCACCTTCTGAAACTTCATCGTTTAACCTCCTTGGCTGTGCATATGTTCGGGCGTGTTAACCGAATCATTCTGGCTTCACCAAGAAAAGCGGCTGACCGAATTCAACCAATTGGCCGTTCTGAACTAATACTTCCACGATCTCGCCCTTCACTTCGGCTTCCAGCTCGTTCATAAGCTTCATTGCTTCCAAAATACATACGACCGACTTCTCGTGAACTTTATCACCTACGCTGACAAACGAACCAGCTTCAGGTGAAGGAGAACGATAAAATGTACCGACCATTGGCGATACAATCTTATGCAAGCCCGCTTGAGCATCCACACTTACAGCCGCACTTGAATCGGTAACTTGCGGCGCAGGCGCAGCGCTAGTTACTTCAACAGTAGCGACAGCAGCTTGCGGTGCTGGCGCTGGGGAATATGTATGCTGTTGAGATGTATGTAGATTTACAAATTCTGTCTTCCCCGGTTTGCGAATGACCAAACGAGAACCTTCATTTTCCACTTCCAATTCTTGGACGGAAGTTTGGTCCAACAATTTGACCAATTCTTTAATTTCGCTAATCTTAAACAACGACTTTCACTCCTCATGACGTTTTAAATGCCAAGGCAGTTCTGGTTCAATTGGTGTATACAACCTTATAGTAGTTAGTATTATAACATAATCCAAACAAATAGAAAGAGCCCAGTTTATTTACTGGGCTGTACTCACTCCAACATGATTTGACGGACATGCCGCGCGAACACTTATCGCGAACCGTTCAAACAACGTCACACCTTACTCCGACACGTATTGCACGCTGACTTTATCTTGTGTGACTTCCAGCTCTTTCATCAATTTTGCCATAATATCTACCGCTTGTTTAATGGCTAATTTTTCACTTTGCACGACCACTTTGAACTTGTTGTTTTCTTGGGTTATGACGGCATTGTCATAATCTTTTTGCAACTCCGCTTCTAAATTCGTAATTTTTTGCTCTCTTTCGTCCAGCTTATGAATCTCATCATACGCAGCAGCTAATTTTTCTCCGTTGACATTCGTGTTGTTAATAACACCCATCAAACGCTCCAATTCAGCCTGGTATTGCTGATTACGCTCCATCTGCTTTTCTTCAATCATGCTGCGCTTCATAACGCCTTCTGCTTCCACTTGATTGATGATATCTTTTTCTTGCGGCTTAGCCGCTTCATCTTTTACATTTGCATCCTCAGTCTTAGCGCCATCTGTCTTTACTCCACTGCCGGTATTCGCTCCATCGGTTTTCGTCTCGCTCTTGGCTCCATCTTGTTGCGTTGCTCCACTTTCCTTGTTCTGTTCGGTATTTCCTGTGGCCGCTCCCTTGTCAGTTGTCTCACCATTTGGGGCAGTTGTATCTTTGTTTGATTCATGGTTTGGTTCTTTGTTTGGTTCCTTGTTCGCAGTATCACCGCTAGTTGACTCTGTACCGCTTAAGTTCTGAGGATCATTTTTGCCCGATGTTTCCCCTGTTCCTTTGTCCTGTGTTGCGCCAGTCGCATGCTGACCGTGAGCTTCTGCCTTCTCGCCAGCTGACACCTCTGTTATTTGTACGGATGGAAGCTGTGTTACTTCTGTTGCATCGCCACGCTTGTTATCCATTTGTGTCTTATCTGCCATCTCTTTCACTTGACCTGTTGTGTCACCTGTAAACAAATAGTAAGCAGACAGCACAACCATTAAACTAAGCATAGATACTAACCAAATCGTTTGTCGACGGGTATTCATCGTATATACCTCCCTTTCGTGATTACCAATTCATTAGGAATAATTTCGTTTATGCAGCCTACTCCGCAATTTTTCGAGGTACAACCGAAATTCGAAATGCGGGTACATTCAGTCCTTTTTCCACCGCATCAACGATAAGGTCATGTACAGTCGAATTTTCCGCACCTTTGGCTACGACGACTACCCCACGTACTTTTGGCTTGATTCGCTTGGTTACAATCGGCGTTTTCCCATTAGATGCTTCATAGGTTACAATTTCACCGTTGCGAGAGTACTGTGTGGAGTGACGCTTTCCACCATTTGCATCTGTCTCTTCGGTCACTTGTTGATCGTCTTTCATGTTACGTTGAACGATAAGCTCCTCTGTGGAGTCAACCGTGACGAGGACTTCGACTTGACCGACCCCGACGATTTCCTCCAAAATGTTTTTGACACGTGCTTCAAACGACATTTCAACCGTTTCAAACACATTTGTTCCCGCTTGGGCAACTTTGTCCTTCGCTTGATCAAGCGGTTCAAACGCTCCGAGTGCAGGTGGTTCGCGACCGTCGCTGCTTTTTCCAGTAAGCCAGCCGATACTTCCCTCATTCGCGTTAAACGAGCCGAACAGGAGGAGAACCGCGCCTAGCAGTCCTAGCAGCAGTAGCCAACGAAATGCCCGTACACGTTTCGATCCTCCCGAACCGTTGCCGATCCATCTTTCGATCTGTTGCAACCATTTCGCCAACGCAATCGACCGCCTTTCGCAGCATGGACTCGCTCTCACTTGTCCTACTTTCACCTATATGCACGCAAATAATAATTATGACTCCCATTTGATTTTGATTTGTTCGGGTTTGATTAACCACGCAGACGTAAGTGTAGTCACTGCGCGTTGTTCCCACCATGCCAACAATTGATCATCGTGAAACGGAACTCCGGCCGAAACATTCGCATTTGAAGCACTCATAGGTGCACTTGTAGGCGAACTTGTAGGTTTATTTGTAGGCTCCTGTGTAGGTTCACTAGTAGATGCGCTCGCTGGATTGCTATTTGGCTCGCCATTTATTTCATTCGTACGATTAATTTCACGTTCTGTAATCGCCACTTGAACAGGCGCAACCGACTCAATTGGCGAAAATACTGTTGCCGCAGGCACCTTGGCTTCCCCCGTGCCACTGCTTCCTACTACTGGCCCTCGATTCATCCTGACTTCAACTTGCTCAATCATCGCCCCAGTAGCCTGCTGCTTAGCCCCGCTTGGCCACGTTTGTTGTTGACCGTCCAGTTGATGATACGGCTCGGATCGTGCGGATTGACCACCTTGCCCCGCCTGCCCACCTTGTGTCAACTTCACCCGTACCCCTGCAACATGGGCGGATTGCACGTTCGCCTGCACACCCTCTGTTGGCAGCACAGCCATCACCTGAGCAAGCTGCTGCTGCATGCGCGACTCCATTTCAATTTCTGCTAAGCGAAAAGTTTGTGCCTCTCTTTGCTGCTGCAACATTTGAGCTTGACGACGAATTTCGCTTAAGCTTGCCTGCGCGTTGGCGCCAGCACTTTTGGCGGACAAATCCGCCGCCTCTCCCCATTCTTGTGCCAGTTGCGTCGTCAACTTCTCGTTAAACAACTTCAAAATTGGCGACAACAACGTGAGCAAAATAATGAGACTCAGCACAAGCTTGACATAGCGCTGCATAGTGCGATTTGGCATGAGCAAATCAATGAACGCAGCTAACAAGATGACCATAATGATTTCCTTCAGCCATTGCGTAAGCCAATCCATCACACAAGCTCCTTCCGCACTCAACTAGGACAATTGTTAGCGCATCATGACGGTTATGTTTCCGGCTGTAAGCAAAATCGTAATGGACAAAAAGAACATCAACCCTACGGCCGCTAAAGCGCCAAACACGTAAATCATGCTTTTACCGACCGTTTTTAAACAGCCGACGACCGGGCTATCTCCAAGCGGCTGCATAATAGCTGCCGCCACATTGTAAATAAGAGCCAGTGTCAAAATTTTGATAGCTGGAAAGGCACACAAAAATAACAAGATGATAACCCCTGTTAAACCGACGGCATTTTTGACGAGCAGGGAAGCGGAAATCACTGTATCGGTTGCATCTGAGAACACCCTGCCGACGACAGGCACGAAATTGCCTGTTATGTATTTAGCCGTGCGAATGGCAACACCATCCGTTGCGGAGCTTGCGAACCCCTGTACGGAGATGACACCAAGAAACACAGTCAGCAGTACACCTAATAGGCCAACACTTAAATTGCGGAGCAAGTTAGCAAGCTGGGTCACTTTGTACTTGTCAGAAATCGCACTCACAATATGAAGCACAGCCGAGAAAAAAATAAGCGGAAATACGATTGCATAAATAAGGGTCCCCACCATATGCGTCATAAAAATAATGACCGGATGCAGCACCGATACCGTAATGACGTTGCCCATTGAAGCAAGCAAGGTGAACAGCAGCGGTACCATCGCCATCATAAAATGAATCATGCCTGATATGGCATCCTTCGCATATCCAATCGCAACGTGAAAGCTGTTAATGGCCAAAATAATAATTACCATATACGAAATCGCGTATGCAATTTTGCTAACATTGTTCCGTTCAAACGCCGTTTGTAACGTTTCCAACACCATGCTGAACACCGACAAAATGACGATCGTCACAATAAGCTTTCCATTGACAATAACTTCTTTTAGCAGAAACTTCCCAAGTGCAAGAAATACATTGTCTACGGTCAACTTCTCCCCGCCTGGAAGCAGTAGATCGGCAAAGTCGGGTAAAGCATCATGTGGAAAAAAACCCCCATATTTCTGTAAAAGATCAACCCAATATCGTTCCACCTCGGCTGTTTGCAACTTACCTGTCTGTTCTTTGGCCCAGTTCTGCACAGGCGGCGTTGACGTGAG
This sequence comes from Paenibacillus sp. 481, assembly GCF_021223605.1. Classification (NCBI taxonomy): domain Bacteria; kingdom Bacillati; phylum Bacillota; class Bacilli; order Caryophanales; family Paenibacillaceae; genus Paenibacillus; species Paenibacillus sp. 481. The sequence goes on along the minus strand of NZ_CP075175.1, from coordinate 4,534,703 downwards.
CCCTGACGTTACATCGGAGGGAGGCACGCCTACGACAGCCTCCTCTGCGGAATTGCTAACGGCGAGGATGCTCGCGCCATCATCAGTTGCCGCGAACCCAACACTTATGAACGAACAGAGAAGACAGAGCCCTAGAACGAGCGCTGTACGCCAAATATAAAAATAACGACGCTTGTCTGCTAAATTATTGAGGGACACACGGTATCGACATTTGCGGCTATTGCGTACCTCCTGTCTCATTCGCTCCTCCTGTGTCAGGCTGGCAGCAGTTTCATCACCGTCTCGATGATGACACTTATAATGGGAACAGCGAGCACCATAATAAGTACTTTGCCGGCTAATTCTATTTTTGAAGCAATGCCTTCTTGTCCAGCATCACGCACAACCTGTGCGCCAAATTCGGCGATATAGGCGATCCCGATAATTTTTAATATCGTCTTTAAGTAAACAGGCTCAATTCCTGAACGCTCAGCTAAATCGATAAGCACCTGAATAACGGTTTCAATTTTGCCGACCAGCATTAAGAAAATGACGATCCCCGCAAACGTCGCGATTAAAAAAGCGAACATCGGTTTCTGCTCTTTGACGACAAGGACGAGAATGGCCGCGATCAGGCCAAGCCCTACTACTTGCACAATTTCCATGCGCTCACCTACTGAAACAAGAAAATGGCTTTAATCTCTTGAAACAAGTTGTCGAGCAGACGCACCACCATAAAGAGTACGACGACAAAGCCGATGACGGTCACCCAATGGGCCATGTCCTCTTTACCCATTTGCTTCAGTACCGTATGAATCATCGCGATCATAATTCCAATTCCGGCAATTTGAAAAATGGCACTCACATCCACATTCATGCCCAGCCACCTCAATACATCAAAATGACAGCTAACACGCCGCACAGAACACCAAGGCTGCGGCACATCGTTCCGTAACGTTGAAATTCTTCACGTGCCGTATATTCTTCTTGCTCTAATTGTTTGATGGCGTGACGAATATGCTTCTTCTGCTCATCACGGTCACTTACACCTAGGCTGTAGCCTAATTCAACGAGCACTCGCAAATCTTCGGCTTTCAACGCAGTAGCCGAACCATATTGCTTTAAGGCATCATGCCAAGCTTCACGTGCGGTGCGTGGCACAGCCGCCGAGCTTTCAATCGCTTTCGCTGCCGCATGGAACAACAGCTGCAAGGGGGGCCGCAATTGACGGCCAATGTCGGTAAATGCCGCAGATAAAGGCGTATGGCCATACACGATGGCCGTCTCTAGCCGCTGCAAGGCGTTGTTCATTTGCCGCAGTTGCTGAGGCCTTGCTGCGTAGGATGCCGACTTCATCCAGCCCATACTAGCAGCAGCTGCGATGATCAATGTAGCTCCAATCAGCTTAATCATGGCGCAACGCCCTTTGCTTTTCGTCATATACACGCTGCGTCCATTCCCGCTTCACTCGCTTCAAGATGACGATACGGCCAAATACCTCTTCCTTGAGCAGCTGACTTATTCCTGGACGCCTTAATACGTCTTCCATACTAGCACCGTGCGCAGAGGCGATAATCCGCACACCAGCATGCATCGCTTCCCGCATGGCTAGCACATCTTCATCACGCCCAAACTCATCGACAACTAGTACGTCAGGCGACATTGAACGAATAAACATCATCATTCCTTCCGCCTTCGGACAGCCGTCAAGCACGTCCGTACGGTAGCCAAGATCAAAGCTTGGTACCCCTTTAATGGAACCCGCAATTTCAGAGCGTTCATCGACGACACCGACCTTCAACGCCTTCCAGCGGGCTTCGGGATGGTGCCATGCACCAGCGCTCACAGCACGGACGACATCACGCAGCATCGTCGTCTTGCCATGCTGCGGCGGGGATACGATCAGCGTGTGATGAACGGTCTGCTGCTTAAAGTCAAGCAAGACTGGCATAATACTCGCTGCAACCCCTCGCACTTCGCGTGCAATCCGAATATTAAAGCCTGTAATTTCGCGTAGGTGACTCACCTTCCCTTGCGACAAGACGGTGCGGCCAGCCAGTCCGATCCGGTGGCCTCCGGCGATCGTGACGAAACCGCGCCGCAACTCTTCCTCCATCGTATACAACGAATGATTCGTTATAAAATCTAGCAGCTGATGCCCGTCCTCTCGACTAGGAACGTAAGCCGACGAAGGTAAGTCCGTTAGCACACCCTCTGCGGTAACGAACTGATAATCACCCATGACCCCTACTTCTAGCGGCCTTCCTTCACGGATGCGAATCTCTTCTAGCTCATTCATCACAACTTGCGGAAGGCGTGTAAAGATCGATCGCAGTGTGGGTGGAAGCACGGAAGACCAACTAGTCCGATGCATGACGTCACCACCTTTGGACAAGTCTACGAACACCGATAATGCACACTAGCTTCTACCCCCATATGTATGGACACGCCTGCACAATTATGACTTCGCTTACTTTTTTAAAATACCAATTAATAAACAAACGACACCCGCCCCAATCCAAAGCAGTTTGCCCCAAGTAAGCTTATCCGCCATTCCCATTAAGCCAATTGTCGTTGTCGCGATTAATATAATGGGCCCTACTAGAGCAAGCAGCGAATTGACAGCAAGCGCGCGCTCCGGTGTATTTAGCCTCAGCATAATGAGTGCCGCTGCAATTTCGATACATCCTGAGAACAGGCGTAGCCCTGCCATACTAGCTACAAATCTGTCGATAGACACGAGGCATTCTCCTTCCATATGCAAGTTGATTCAACTCACCTAACCATCGTTCGCTGGTCTCGTCCACCTCAACCTAGTTATACGTATGCAAAGCCATGGCATATTAGAGCAAGTATTATTCAAGGCGTTGTCGTTGTCGTTGACGCCAGTCCTAGCCACATAGGCACCTGTCTGGATACAGGCGCATATATTGCTTGCATAGTTTGACGACAACTGAATGAGAAGGAGATTGTTAGCATGAATCGCATTCATAGTGCTGCCATACAATGGCCTCATGATTTAAAAGATCCGAGTGGCAAGAGAAAAGAGAAGCCAAGAACGTATGGATTGACGATGGTGATCGACAAAGGTTTGGGATTGCGCAGTTATACGGATTTGCTAGAAACCGCTCATGAATATATTGACGTGCTTAAGTTCGGCTTTGGCACGCCTGCCCTGCTCTCTTCTCACATTTTGCGAACAAAGCTTAAACTGGCAAAAGAGTATGGCATTATCGTGATGCCAGGTGGTACCTTTTTAGAAATCGCGCTTGTGAAAGGCAAAGTTGACGAGTTTCTGTGTTTGATGAAAGAAGCTGGATTTACAGGGTTAGAAATTTCAGACGGATGTATATCCATGTCAAGGCGAGAGCGGAATGAACTTATTAAAAAGGCGACCGATGAAGGCTTTATTGTAAGCACAGAATTCGGAAAGAAGGACGAAACCCATGCATGGTCGCTGTCCGAATTGGCCGAAACGTTTGCTGAAGACATGAATAATGGCGCCCTTTGGATGACGATTGAAGGACGCGAATCTGGAAAAGGCGTAGGGATTTACGATAACGACGGATGCTGTGACGTAGCGGATATGGATGCGATTATGAACACGATTAGTGATCCTGAACGAATCATGTGGGAAGCCCCGCTTAAAGACCAACAAGCGGCCATTATTAAACGCGGTGGTGTCAATGTCAATCTGGGCAACGTCGCGCCACACGATGTGATTTCACTTGAGGCACTGCGCAGAGGGTTGCGATACGACACGATGAGTGATCATATTTTTTCATATTATGAGATTTAGTTGATTAGCTTGATAGGGGAGGTGCATGTTCATGCAGGTCGATGTCATCGCGAGCGTGAACGAAGCGCGTGCCATCGATTTGACACATCGTACGGTTATTGTCATTGATGTGCTACGCGCTACGAGCACGATAGTAACGGCACTCGCTAATGGAGCCACGAGCGTGCTGCCTGTAGAAACGGTTTCTCAGGCGAAACAATGTCAAGAGCCTAATGATGTGCTGGGTGGCGAAAGATACTGTAAAAAAATTGCCGGCTTCGATACTGGCAACTCCCCATTCGAATATATGACAACTGCCTTTATCGGTAAGCGCATTATTTTGACGACTACGAATGGAACGAGAGCGATTCAAAAAGCACAAAAGGCGGAGCACATCTTGGCCGGATCGTTTATTAATGCTGACGCGTGTGCACGGGCCGCATTTAAGCTGCGTAAAGATATTGCGTTACTATGTGCAGGCTCACAGGATACGTTTGCATTTGAAGATGGATTGTGTGCAGGTTTACTCATCGACGTGTTGTCTCGGTTGGCAAGTAATGCTTCAGATATTACGGTCAACGATTACGGATATATCATGCATAGTGCCTTTCAACATCATCGCAATTCGTTGACAGAGGCGCTGCAAAAATGTGCGGGTGGAAAACGGTTAGCAAAGCTGGGGTTCAGTAAAGATGTCGAATATTGCGCGGCTGTGGATTCAGTACCGCTCGTTCCTATCTTGGAACAGCATGTCATGCGGCCTTACGAGGGATAATCGGTAGTAAGTTCTAAAGCTTGATAGCTTGTTCATATCGTAAATAAGAGCGTTCTAATTAATTCGGTTGGTGAACGTTCTTATTCCTTCTAAGCGGAGGACAACTCTTAATGAACGGCGAATTCGTATTGGTCATTCTTATCATTGTAGGTTTAGTTAGCCGCTCTCCGATTATTACGACAGCAGCTTGTATTCTATTAATTATTAAACTCGTTCATTTAGAACGTTATTTGCCGATGGTAGAACGACGCGGTCTGGAGCTCGGACTATTATGCTTAACGATCGCCGTATTAGTCCCTCTTGCGGCAGAGCGTATCTCTGTGCATCATATTACAGCTGCGCTTACGTCTTGGCCGGGCATCCTTGCGATTGCGGGTGGCGCGATTGCCACCTTTATGAACGGTCAAGGACTGCATCTGCTGAAAGATGATCCCCAAATGATCGTTGGCCTCGTTGCTGGCTCCATATTGGGCATCGTATTGCTGCGCGGCATCCCGGTTGGCCCGCTAATGGCCGCAGGCATAACGGCCCTGCTCATTCAAATTAGTCGCTGGGTGTCGGATAAGTTCCTCTAGTTCGGCTTAGCTTGTCGAGAAAGTCCCCATTCGCAACGACGGGGACTTTCTACGTTATACTCGCTTATCGACGGTCTTTAGGACCACCAACGACTACTTCTTCAAGCGCATCCAAGCCAAAAGACGTATGCAGTTCCGATATCACTTCCTGCAATCGATCAGCCTCAATGACGCAAGATACTTTAATCTCGGACGTGCTGACCATTTTAATACTAACACCGATTTTCGAAATAACTTCGAACATTTTTGCTGCAACACCAGGATGACTTACCATGCCTGCGCCAACGATCGAAACTTTGACGAGTGCCACGTCGTTAAACGTAACTTCACGATAAGGCAAGGAGGAGTGCAATTTCTCAATAACTTGCAGCGCCCTTTCACGGTCACTCAGTGCCGTTGTAAAGGAAAAGTCAGCCTCTCCTCGTTGCACACCACTCTGAACGATAATATCGACATCAATTTGTTCGTTCGCTAACGCGCCAAACACGGTTGCTAGTACACCTGGTTCATCAGGAACTCCTATAATGCTGATACGAGCTACATTTTTATCATAGGCAATACCGCTTACGACAACTCCTTGTTCCATTACCGCTTCCTCCTTGACGTAGGTTCCCTCATTATGATTAAAGCTTGAGCGAACGACGAGACAAACGTTATTATGCTTAGCATACTCTACAGCTCGCGGATGCAGCACTGCCGCTCCTAAATGAGCCAGCTCCAACATCTCGTCATACGATATTTCGTTCAGTTTGCGCGCACAGCGCACAATTCTTGGGTCGGTGGAGTAAATCCCGTCGACATCAGTATAAATTTCACATACGTCAGCTTTAATCGCCGCTGCCAGAGCTACTGCGGTCGTATCCGAGCCGCCACGCCCTAACGTCGTGATCTCACCTGCGTTCGTCATACCTTGGAAGCCAGCCACGATAACGATCTGGTTATCGTCCAATGCTTGTAGCACGCGCTCCGCTTGAATGTCTAATATACGAGCTCTACCATGTGTCTCATCTGTACGGAAACCAGCTTGCCAGCCTGTATAGGACACAGCTTCATGACCATATTGATGGATTGCAATAGACAATAGGGCAACCGACATCTGTTCCCCTGTCGTTAAGAGCATATCCATTTCACGTACAGGAGGAGTATCATTTAACCGCTTAGCTTGGTCTATTAAATCATCCGTCGTATCTCCCATAGCAGATACTACAACGACGCATTTGTGGCCTTGTTCTTTCTTCTCTACAATTCGGCGGGCAACATGTTGCATCCGTTCCGTCGTGCCTACGGAACTACCACCAAATTTCATTACATATAACGCCACGTGATTCACTCCTACCCATATAGACTAGTGTTGCATGCATATTAATTGCATATTATAGCATGATTTTTCAACTTGTGAAGGAAAAAATACACATAAAAAAACTCCGAAGCCTAAAAGACTCCGGAGTTGCGCCGCTTGTGGCGGAACAGTTGTATTATGCACGAGAAATATAGTTGCCTTCGCGTGTATCGATAAGCAACACATCATCTTGGTTAATGAAAAGTGGAACTTGAACGTTCAAGCCTGTTTCCATGACTGCTGTTTTCGTTGCACCAGTAGCCGTGTTACCTTTGATACCAGGCTCAGTTTCAACGACTTTCAACTCAACGTTGTTCGGCAAGTTAATACCAAGGATTTCGCCTTGATAACTAACAATGTTAACGACCATGTTGTCTTTCAAGAAGTTGATTTCCCATTCCAATTGGTCTTTGGACAAATCAAACTGATCATACGATTCATTGTCCATGAACGTATACTCTTCACCGCTGTTGTACAAATATTGCACAGTACGGTTGTCGATTTGCGCACGAGCAAGGTTCTCACCTGCACGGAATGTTCTTTCAACGGTGTTACCGTTACGCAAGTTTTTCAACTTGGAACGTACAAACGCCGCACCTTTACCTGGTTTAACGTGCTGGAAGTCAACGACTGTGAAAATGTCTGTGTCCACCAAAATTGTCAAGCCTGTTTTAAAATCGTTTACTGAAATCACTATTAATTCCCTCCTACATGCAATGCAACCTCGTAAGACGTTCAGCTTAAACAGCTTACATGTCTAATACAAGCAGTTGTTTCGTCGATTGTGTTAGTATTTCAATCCCGTTTGCCGTAATCACGATATCGTCTTCAATACGTACACCGCCGAATCCAGGCACGTAAATGCCCGGCTCTACGGTTACGGTCATACCAGGCGTTAACACCGTTTCGCCAGCTTGAGCCAATCTAGGGTACTCATGGATCTCCATACCAAGGCCGTGGCCAAGGCTGTGCCCAAAGTTGTCTCCGTAGCCATAACGTTTAATAATGTCTCGTGCCAAAGAATCAGCTTCACGGCCTGTCATTCCTGAACGGATATGTTCCAGCGCATAAAGCTGTGCTTCCAGCACAATATTGTAAATTTCAATGTGCTTATCTGTCGGCTTGCCAAGCACCACCGTGCGAGTCAGATCGGAACAATAGCCTTGATAATAAGCACCGAAATCCAATTTAATAAATTCGTTGCCTTGGATAATACGCTCGCTGGCTACCCCATGAGGCAGCGCAGAACGTTCACCAGATGCGACAATCGTATCAAAGGAGCTGGAAGTTGCGCCATTTTTACGCATGAAAAATTCCATTTCCAAATTGATATCCTGCTCACTCACACCAGGCTTCAGGAAGTTCAAAATATGGCTGAACGTTTGGTCCGCCAATTGTGCGGCTTCACGCATAATCGCAAGTTCTGCTTCATCTTTAATCATGCGCAGCTCTTCAACCAGTCCGCTGACCGGTACTAGCTCTACAGGCTGCAGCTCTTTATTGTAAGCAGCAAATGTTCCATACGCAACATGTTCTTGCTCGAATCCGAGTCGGTTCACACGAATCTCGGCAAGTAGCTGCTTCAACGTATCCGTCATCGTAACAGCATGCTCGATAACGTCAAACCCTTGCGCTTGCTCATTAGCTTGCGACATGTATCTGAAATCGGTCAACAGAACAGCTCTGTCTAACGTAATAAGGACATACCCGGATGAACCTGTAAAGCCCGTCAAATAACGGCGATTAACCTTACTTGCCACAAATAGTGCTTCTAGGCCACGCGCTTCCATCGCTTGTCTTAATCGAATTATCCGATGATTGCTCATCTCATCATCTCCTAAACATCACGTCATCTTCGCATCTCATTGTCGTTCGCGTTATGAACGGCTCACTTCCGCATTGTCTCTTACATGAGCATGCAGTGCCTGCATGCCAAGTTCATAGCTGAGCGGTCCGAAACCAGCTACTTGACCGATCACAATCGGTGCCGTAACGGAGACGTGACGGAACGACTCGCGCTTATGTATGTTAGACAGGTGAACTTCGACTGTCGGAATGGAAACCGCACTTAAAGCATCGCGCAATGCATAGCTGTAGTGTGTCAATGCCCCCGGATTAATGAGGATCCCGCTATGAACACCATAAGCAGCATGAATGCGATCAATAAGTTCACCTTCATGGTTGCTCTGAAAGCATTCCAGCGTGACGTTCCACTCGGACGCCAGTTCGTGTAATCTCGCTTCGATGCTTGCAAGCGATACACTGCCATACACACCAGGCTCTCTAATGCCGAGCATATTTAAGTTCGGTCCGTTCAATACGAGATAACTTGCCATATTCACCCCACCTGTCGAGCGTTAACGAATCCTCACGTATTTTAACATACAGGGGAGCAATTGAGAAGCATCGTTGACGATGTTCACGCGTTTTTGTATCAAAACGATGACAAACAAACGGATTGTGACGTGCTAAGACTGTTCGCGTAGCTGTGACTTTAGGTGTTAGGTCGATGGCTGCTGCTCTGCCTCTGCTAGATGCGTATCACCTTGCCCCTCCCCTGTCTCTCCCTCATGTTCTTGTGTTGCAGCTTTACTTTCTTGCTGTTTGGCTTGCATCGACTCCTTTTCACCGGGCTCTCGCAAGCGCTCATCCGTAAATTCCATCGCCACGGTGTAGCCAATAAATAGTCCCCACAAGACCATAATACAAACTTCTGTGTAGATCGTATTCCACGTTGTCTTATGTACAGGCGGCACTAGATACATCATTGGCCCAACCCAAACGTATAACACTGCCCACCACAATGCCCCGTACCCAATTCCAAGCCAAGGCCCAGGCACCTTTTTAAAGAAGATCGTATATAATAGGGAAGCTGCAATGGAAAATAAAATAAATGCAATCCACCCTAACAATTGCCCTTGGGTCGTTTCCAAATAACTATGCTTATAAAAAGGCTCTACTAAAAGAGCAGGAGTAACTGCCGTAAAATGATAAACATACACAAACCACCTTAGCCCACCCCATATTAGACCTGCAAAAAAACCTAACTGCACCGCGAACAAAAATGGATTTGTGCGCCGATTTTTTTTGGCTGTACGTGTTTGATTCTCATTCATGTAACTTTGCCCCTTTTTGCGCGTTTGCTAATTACGATTTAGTATGTGCCAATCTGTTCATGGAGATTACAATCGTGATGTGGAAATAAATCTTGAAATTCGATACAATGGTTACATAAAATTGCGATTAATAAGCGTTTCAATTACTGAGGATGGTGAATCGATTGTCTCAAAAGGAACAAAAAGCCGTCTATGGAGGACAGGCCGTGATCGAAGGCGTTATGTTTGCCGGTCGTCATGTGAATGTCACGGCAGTTCGCCGAAAAAATAATGAGATTACGTTTTATGAGGTTCCACGCCAAGAGAAAGCATGGTTAACCGCCTTGAAAAAAATTCCGTTTATTCGTGGAATTGTCGGCATCGTGGAAGCGAGTGCCAAGGGCTCGCAGCATTTGAACTATTCGTTTGAAAAGTTTGCGGAAGACGAAGAAGAAGACGCGGCCCCTGCTGCACCTGAAAAAAAGAAAAACTCGACGTGGGATTTAACGATGGTGTTAGGGGTAGCCGTGGTCGGTATTTTATCGTTCATATTTAGTAAAGTGATTTTCACGGCAGTGCCTGTTATTATCGAAGAGTTCTTGTTCGGGGAAGCATTTGAGAATCAAGTTATTCATACGATGATTGAAGGCGTTATTAAAATCGTGTTCTTGTTAGGCTATTTATGGCTTATTTCTCAGACGCCGACGATTAAACGACTGTTTCAGTACCACGGGGCAGAACATAAGGTAATAACGGCTTACGAGCATGGCGAAGAGCTGACCGTTGCGAATGTGCAAAAGTATAATACGCTGCATTACCGTTGCGGCAGTAGCTTTATGGTATTTTCCGTCATCGTAGGTGTTATTATTTATTCCTTTGTTCCTTACGATAATATGTGGGATCGCGTATTGTCTCGTATCGTTCTCATTCCAGTCGTGCTAGGCGTATCCTATGAGACGCTGCGTGTGACGAATGCGGTGCGAGAATTCGCAGTGCTGCGCTATCTCGGTTATCCAGGGCTGTGGCTGCAAAAGTTGACTACAAAGGAACCTACAGACGACCAAGTTGAAGTTTCGATTGCATCCTTTAATCGCATGCGTGAGCTAGATCAGGAGATTGCGACAGCTAAAGCCTCTTAATGTGACGTATTCATGTATAGGAAAGGGATGACGCATATGACTAAAATCCCTCGCTGGTTGTTGTTCGTTCTGTTTACGTTTGTCGGCATCGGCATTGTAAGTACTATCACGCAAAACCCAACATCGTTAATCGTTCCGTTGCTCGTTATCGGCGTTATCGTTGCACTTTACAAATTTGGCCCCCGCCGCAAAACGGGAACGCCCAACATTAAAAAATCAGCCCGTACAGAAGCGAAAGCGAAATCGCTTCCGGGCAAAAAGATGGAACGTCGACGTTCCACAGCCACACTACGCGTGATCGACGGCTACAAACCTAAACATTCGAAGGCTGACCCAGACAATCAGACTTCGAACAAATCAAAATAAAAAACGAGCACCTCCCTATTTGACATAGTGGATGGGTGCTCGTTTTTTCGTTCACTTGCATTTTTTATTGCAAAACTGTGCATGCAGCTTCTCATAATAACCGTAATCCCACTCGCTAAAAAAATGCTCACCAGCCTCTAAGCCAGACGCATACAACGCCATGCTTTGAGCAGAAGTGATATCGAAATCGGTCATCGACGTGCCTAGCGTTGGAATCTTTATCGTACGAAAGCGATTATGCTGCCCAATGTATCGTTCATCGTGCGCAGACATCATCGTCTCGAACATCGCCTGTAGCATCGAGAACAGACCGTAAATCCGATGCGGCTGCCCTTCCTTTTGACCGACCAACTGGAAGCCGATCGTAGGCACGAGACGACGAGTTGCCGGATCTCTAATCTCGTCGAACAACCAGAGCGGAAAATTACTTAGCAGTCCGCCATCGACGATGTAAGCAAGTTGTCGTTGAAACGATTTGCTGCGACCTTGCGGTGTCTTCACAGAATAGCGAATAATGACGGGATCGAAAAAATACGGAATGCTCGTACTCATACGTACAGCTTTGCTAACCGTAAAGTGTTGCGGTTCAATGCCGTATTGCTTAATATCATCTGGCAGTACGAGCAACCTACCGTTCGTAATATCAGATGCGATAATACGCAATTGATTCTTTTTTAAATCACCGAATGTGCGGATTCCTTTGGCAGCGAGCAATTTATGTATCCAGTGCTCAAGCCGTTCTCCAGCATATAGCCCTTTTTTCAATAACAGACGTGCAGCAGGTCCGATCCATTTCGTACTAAAAATGGGGGATCGCTGCATAAAAGAATGAAACGGCATCGCTAATATTAATTGTTTCATATCTTCTGCTGTATATCCAGCCGCTAATAGTGCTGCAACAATAGCTCCAGACGACGTGCCTGCAACATTTTGAAACGTGATTCCGTTCAATTCCGCTGCTTTAATCGCACCGACTAACGATATTCCCCTGACCCCGCCGCCTTCAAAAACTCCGTTTACATTCAACTGGGAACCTCCCCCTTGCCGCTGCACACTTACTGTTATGTATGCAGCGGTAAAAAGGGATATGTTCAATGACCATTTAGTAAAGTTAAGATGATATCCGATTATTGCGTTTGTGAAGCGGACTCGCGTGAGTAGTGCTTTTCCAGTTCATCGGCTACATTTTTCGTGTTTTGTATAAGATTTTTAGCACTAAAGAAAATACTCCCTGTCACCGTGCCGTACTGCTTGTTGTAATCCAATTGATCCAGCAATACATCCGCACTCTTCCAATCTTTCTCTTTAGCATCAGCTAGCTTGTATGCGGCGTGACCAATGTACAATTTCACATTCGTTCCAGCCGTTTCCTTTACCCACCAATCGACGAGCGTATCGTAAGAAGCAAGGCGGTGACCGATATGCCAGTATACCTGCGGCGCTACATAATCTATCCATCCGTTCCGGATCCAAGTACGCACATCCGCATACAAGTTATCGTAGCTACTTAGTCCTGCCTTCGTATTGGAACCTGTTGGATCTAACGTTGAATTGCGCCATACCCCGAATGGGCTAATCCCAAACGAAACATTTGGCTTAATCGCTTTGATTTCGCGATTCATTTGCTGCACAAACAGATTCACATTGTTGCGGCGCCAATCGGCTTTCGACTTAAATCCATTATTGTACGTGTTGTACGTTTCATCGTCGCGGAAAGGCTCTTTATCCTCGCCGTACGGGTAAAAATAATCGTCAAAATGAACGCCATCAATATTATAATTGCGGACAACTTCCATAATAGAATCTTTAATAAATGTTCTTGCCGCTGGCACTCCAGGATTAAACAGCAGCTTACCGTTATGCTTCACAACCCAACTCGGATTAAGTCGTGCCGGATGATCGGCAGTTAGTTTCTCGACTTGACTATGTACACTCACCCGATATGGGTTAAACCACGCATGGAACTGCATGCCACGCTTATGGGTTTCCTCAATCATAAACGCTAACGGGTCATATCCGGGGTCTTGACCTTGCTTTCCTGTCAACCACTCGGACCACGGCAACATTTCTGATTTGTAAAAAGCATCCGCTGTCGGTCTAACTTGGACAAATACCGCGTTCAGACCGCTCTCCTTCAATGTATCGAGCATCTCGATATATTGCTGTTTCTGCTGCTCCGCGTTAAATCCATTCTTCTTTGGATCGTGCGGCCAATCAATGTTGTATACCGTCGAAACCCATGTGCCACGGAGCTGCTGAGCGTGCTGTTGATTCTCTGCCCCTCCGCCTGTATTACCGTTCCCGGTACTGCCTGTATTACCGTTCCCAGTACTGCCTGTGTTGCCGTTTCCAGAATTTCCAGAGTTTCCAGTGGCGTCCGTTGACGCCAACATTACGGAACGGCTGCTCCCGTCCCACTGCACGTTCAGCCCAATGCTCTCGCCGATAAACCGCAGCGGTACCATCGTTCTGCCGTTGCGCATTTGCGCACCTGAATCTAGAGCAACATGTTGTCCGTTCACCTCGGCTTCACTTTGCCCAAGCGTAAGTCGGATCGATTGTCCGTCTTTGTTGAAGACAACCTGCTTCTCTGCTTGCAACCACGATACTTCAGCACCTACCGCTTCCCCAACGGCTCTGAATGGCATCATCGTTACATTTTTTACAGGCACTAAGTAAGGAGCAACGTCTGTCTTCAATTGACGTTCATTGACAAATACCTTAATGTCTGACGCTGGCGCCGCATTGACGGGCGCAGATGCAGGTAAACATCCGCTCAGCATTATCGCTGCCAAAGTGCTCAGCAGCATTTGTTTTGCTTTTTTCATTGTGCTACCTCTCCCATAAATCATATTAGGCCTTGCTTGGCTTGCGACTACGTACAATTGCGTATGCAACATTTTGGATAAACACCCTATGTACCATCATTTAATGCCGTGTAAGCAGTTCCTATATCATTAGACGCAAAAAATAAAACAACTGTTTCGCTGGAAACAGTTGTTTTATGATTCTTTATCTAATTCGCCACGCAAACTGCGTAATTGCTCAATCCGTTCGGGCTCGCGGCGGAAATATTCCACTAACGTTTCGATACACGTAATTGAATCCCAGCTTAGATGATGCTCAATACCTTCAACATCTTTGTAAATATGCTCTTCTTGCACACCAATCATCGTCAAGAAATGTTCTAACAGCTGATGTCGGTCGACCAAGCGTTTCCCAATCTTCTTGCCCTTGCTCGTCAGAACGAGACCACGATATTTTTCATAAATCAAATATTCGTCCTTATCGAGCTTCTGAATCATCTTGGTAACGGAAGATGGATGTACTTCCAGTCCTTCCGCAATATCAGACACGCGTGCGTAGCCTTTCTCGTCGATGAGTTTGTAGATGCGCTCCAAATAATCTTCCATGCTTGGTGTTGGCATCATGTTCCCTCATTTCATTACCACTTTAAACCTATCATGTCATGTAGGCCTTTTATAGTTTACATGGTTTCGAGCATAAGTTCAACCTTAGATGCAAATTGCTGGTTTCCTGTACGATAACTAACAGAAGCAATTGCTCTCACATGGTAAACACTAATCAAGCAAGGAAAGGAGGATTCGACATGTCCACTACGGTGAATCTTGGTACAAATGACACCAACAAGCGAGTACCGCGCAGCACACCACAATTCGTGCCCGAACTCGTATACTTTGAGCCTGCCGCACTTGAATATCCGAAGGGGCAGCACATTCTTAAATGGGTACAAGCCGAAGGAATCGAATACCAGCTGACGACATCACACAATCGAATTATGAACTTTCCCGGGGACACCGAACTGCAACAATATCGAATTGCAAAGCGTACTTTAGTCGTCGGTGTTCGTAAAACGTTGAAATTCGACCAATCCAAGCCGTCTGCTGAATATGCAATTCCGATCGGTACAGGTTGCATTGGGCATTGTCACTATTGTTATTTGCAAACGACACTCGGTGCAAAGCCATACATTCGGGTCTATGTAAATACGGACGAAATTTGGGATGCTGCGAAGCGGTACATCGAAGAAAGAAAACCTGAACTAACCCGCTTTGAAGCTTCTTGCACTTCCGATCCGCTTAGCATCGAACATATCACTGGAAACTTGTCAGACCTCATTAGCAGAATGGCTGGGGAGGAATTTGCACGGCTCCGTTTCGTCACGAAATATCATCATGTGGAGCCTTTGCTTTCCTTAACCCATAATCGACGCACCGATGTGCGATTTAGTGTGAATGCGGACTATGTGATCAAGCATTTTGAGCCTGGCACTTCGCATTTCGAAGAACGAATTGAAGCCGCAGCCAAGATTGCTAAAGCAGGTTACCCGCTCGGCTTTATTATTGCGCCAATTTACTGGTACGATGGTTGGGAAGATGGATATGACACCTTATTAAAAAAATTAGCTGCCGCACTGCCAGAGGAGGCAAAATGGGATGTATCGTTTGAACTGATTCAACACCGGTACACGAAAACAGCAAAATCCGTCATTGAAAAACGATATCCAAAATCGAAACTCGAAATGAATGAAGAAGAACGAAAATATAAATGGGGTCGCTGGGGTCAAGGCAAGTATGTATATCCGGATGAGCAGGCCAATCAATTGAAAACCTTTATTTCAGAACGTATTTATACGTATTTTCCGACAGGGCGTATTTTATATTTCACTTAAAAAAGAAAGACCGCGCACAGTGGACAATACAGACGCTTATGCGTTGTCCGCTTCATGCTCGGTCTTTCAAGCTTATGTAAGATTAATGAGCCATTCTGGCGTCATATTGAGCAACCAATTGTTAAGAATGGTTAGTTTGTCTGTCATCAGCAAAATACCCATAATAATCATGATAACGCCACCAATTTTCATCATCATGTTCGAATATTTTAATAACCACCGTGCAGATCCAATGAAAAACGTTAAAATGAAAAAGGGTATTGCAAAGCCGAGCGAATAGGCCGAAGTAAGTGTCATGCCCATGCTAGGTTGGGAAGCAGATAAAGTAATAATGGCTCCTAAGATCGGTCCAATACAAGGTGTCCAGCCTGCTGAAAATCCAACTCCCAGCAAGAAGGTACCCGCAAAACCACCTTTGCGTCCAACTTCTAATTTACGTTCTTTCATCAAAATGTCCGGTCGGAAAATTCCGATAATGAACAAGCCCATGACAATAATAAATACAGCGGAAATTTGTCGAATCACATCTCGATACTGTGCAAGATAGGAACCTAGCAAAGTAGCGCTTAATCCAAGCGTAAAAAAGACGAAGCTAATGCCTAGCACAAAAAAGAACGTGTGCGCGAGCATTTTCATTCTCACTTCTCGTTTGCCTTGATCCTGCTTAAGCTGGTTGACCGACATACCCGTGATAATGGATAAGTATGTCGGATACAGTGGCAAACAGCAAGGTGAAATAAATGATACGACTCCTGCCCAAAACGCGATCCAAACCGTTATATCCGTCACGTGAATCGCACCTCCCTTATGATGTGTATGCTATCGTTATACTTTTACACCGCGACGAACAGCCAATGTTAATATTAACATACCAATCAATAAGAGAACAATCGTCGCTCCAGGTGCTAAGTTCCATACACCCGCCATCACAAGTCCGATCACAACCGCAAGCTCGGCCACAAGGACAGACAGCACAACGGCTTGTTTAAACCCTCGTGCTATTAACAGACTCGTAGCAACGGGTATCGTCAGCAACGCCGATACGAGCAGCGCACCAACGATTTTAATGGCTGCACTAATGACAAGCGCTGTTAATACGGTCAAAGCTAAGTTGAGCCAGCGCACAGGCAAACCGTTGACAGCCGCAGCATCTTCGTCAAACGTCAGCAGAAACATCTCTTTGAAAAAAACGATCATAAAGCCGATTACGATCAGGGTAACCCCGCCAACGACAATGAGATCCATACTATTCAGCGTATAAATGCTGCCGAATAAATAGTTGTTTACGTTCGCGTTAAAGCTCATGCCTAATGTAAAAAACAACGATGCAAGCGCCACACCGCCCGACATAATGACGGCGATAGACAGCTCCGCATACGTTTTGTACGCTTTGCGCAGCTTCTCAATCGCAACCGCTCCTAGCAAAGCAAACAGCACACCCATTGCTAGCGGATATACGCCAAGCAAAAAGCCGAGCGCAACGCCCGCTATCGTCACGTGCGCCAACGTGTCACCGATCATCGAAAGTCGTCTCAGCACGAGAAACATGCCCATTAACGGACCTGTGACACCGATAAGTAACCCCCCGATGAGCGCCCGTTGAAAAAATTGTGACTGAATAATGTCTAACAACTATAACGTCCCCTTTAATTCATTTCAGGCAGCACGGCTGCAATAGCAACACGGCGCTGCTCATGATTGGAGCACGCCGTGCGTCAAGTCCGCCTGTGCACACTCGATTTCATGCGAGTGCTTCACATAAAAATTCAATTTCCCACAATGTCCAACTGGCTCACTGCCGAGCCATGAATTGACTAAGTCTAAATCGTGCGAAACCATAATAAACGTCATATGATGATGCTCATGCAAATGCTGCAATAGATTGAAGAAATCACGCTGAGTTTCAGCGTCAATGCCAACAGTAGGCTCGTCCAATATGAGCAGCTCCGGCTTGTTAACCATAGCACGTGCTAAGAACACACGCTGCTGCTGGCCACCTGACAACTGACCGATGCGCTTGTCTGCTAAATCTTCGATCCGCATGACACGCATGGCGTCTTGGCATTGCTCCTGCTCTTGACGTGTGATACGGCGGAACAAACGGCCGCGATTGTACATGCCCGATTTAACGACTTCCTGCACCGTAGCAGGAAACAGCGGGTTAAAGCTGTTCTTTTGCGGTACGTAGCCGATTCGGTTCCAATCTTTAAATCGCTGAATCGGGGTGCCGAACAGCTTAATTTGCCCTGCTGTCGGCTTGAGTAGGCCGACCATCAAACGCAATAGCGTCGTCTTGCCAGCGCCATTGGAGCCGATGACACCAACAAAATCCCGTTCATGAATCGTAAAGTTTACGTCTTTGAACACAAACTGATCTTCATAACCGAAGGCTACCTGATCGAGCTCAATCACTTTTCCGTGGCAAGCCTCGTTTATAGTCATATTACATCTCTCGCTTCCTCGTTCCATACTTCTGTCCTTCTTATTGTAGCGCTTGAACGAGATTTTGCAAATTCCGTTCCATTAACTTCAAATAGTTGTCACCAGCTTGCTGCTGCTGTTCCGTTAAGCCTTCCAGTGGGTTCAGCACTAAAATATCAACATTGGCTTCACTTGCCAGCGTCTTCGCTAACTGGTCAGAAACAAGCTCTTCAAAAAAGACGTATTTCAATCCTTTTTCCTGTACGAGCTTGGACAAACGTAATATATCTTGTGCGCGCGGTTCAGCATCAGGCGTAATTCCCATAATGGCATGTTGATTCAAGCCATAGTCATGTGTTAAATAGCCAAACGCATGGTGGGACACGACGATATCACGATGTTTCACATTTTTAAGAGCCGCTTCATATTTGTTGTCCACCGCTTCGATTTTTTTGCGAAGCTGTTCGTAGCGCTGTTCGTACGTCACTTTATTGGCACTGTCCACAGAAATAAGTGCATTCTTCACGTTGTCCGCCATAACGAGTGCCGACTTAGGGCTTACCCATGTATGTGGGTCAAAATCACCGTGCTCATGGCTATGCTCCGTCTCGGCATGGTGCTCATCTTTCGCACTTTCCTCTGCATGTCCAGGTTCATTTTCGTGCGCATGCTCATGCTCGTGACTGTGGGCGTCGCCCTCGGCCGTAATAAGCGTAATACCTTTGCTAACTTCTTCTAGCTTCACTTTAGAGTTAGGGTCCAAGCCTTTTTTAAAATCGGGCAGCCAACCTTCGAAGCCCGCTCCATTTACGAGCAGCAGTTGAGCATTGGACGCGTTGTGGAGATCGATACTTTTAGGCGTCCAATCATGTGGCTCTACGCCAGCAGGGATCAGATTGATCGCATTAACCTGCTCGCCACCGATCTCATTTACCATAAAATAAATCGGATAAAAGCTAGTCACTACATTCACTTTACCTTCTACTAATGAAGGCTGTGTACGGTCGCTACAGCCAGCTGCAACAAGTAATAAGCTACTTAGGACAGCTACAAAGCCAAGCCTCCATATATTTGTCCGCATAAAGCGACTGTTGTTCGCTGTGTTGTTCATCTTCTTCGTTAGATTCAACTTGTTCGTACCTCTCTTCTGTCTCGATTCATATTTGTGTGTATACTATATCTTGTTCGTAAATATTACTATCGTAACGATTACTATTAAGATTATAGGCACGCCTTAATGACTTGTCAATGTTAAATATAGTGTGCAATTTCGATGATTCATAAAAAAACACCTGTAGACAGACGATTTTCCGTCCACCTACAGGTGTGTAACCTACTACAAACTTTGTACCATTCAATTGTATTTGTACAAGTACGAGTACGGCGCAATGTAGCGGTCAACTTATTTATTTTACAACTGCCCCGTTCGGCATGCTGTCCGGAACAGTAGCAACCGTAAGCTGCCCATCTTGGGATGCAGCCAAAATCATGCCTTGCGACATAACACCGCGCAGCTTAACTGGCTTCAAGTTCGTCACACAAATCACTTTGCGGCCGATAAGTTCCTCCGGCGTGTAATATTGTGCGATGCCGGAAACCACTTGGCGCTGCTCATAGCCAAGATCCAACTCTAGGCGCAATAGCTTATCCGCCTTAGGCACTGGTTCAGCGTGCTTAACTTGCGCCACACGCAGCTCCACTTTAGCGAAATCGTCAATCGCGATTTCAGGCTTGCTATCAGCAGGCGCACTCGCTGCTTCTGCCGTCGTGCCCGCCGTAGGCGACGCAGCAGCCGCTTTCGCCCCACTAGTCGCGCTAGAATCTGCCTTGTCAGCTGTAGCAGATGCTCCGCCATTCATCGCTTCCGCGATTGCTGCTACTTCAATTTCCACATCAAGACGCGGGAAAATAGGCGCTGATTTAACAACCTTCGTACCTTCCGGCAAGATGCCGAACGTACGCACACTCTCCCATGCCGTCACGTCGCCAGCTGAAATGCCGAGCTGAGCCCACACTTCACCTGGTGTGCGTGTCATAAATGGCTGCAACAAGATTGAAGCAATACGCAAGCTTTCCGCTAAATGTGTCATCGCAGATGCAAGCTCATCACGTTTTGACTCATCTTTTGCCAATGCCCATGGCTGAGTTTCGTCAATATATTTGTTCGTACGGCTAATAAATTGCCAAATCGCTGTCAGCGCAACCGAGAACTCCATCTTCTCCATCGCTTCCTCAGCTTTTTCAACCGTTTGCGCAGCAAAGCTTTGCAGCTCGCCGTCAAATGCCGTCACCTGACCCTTGTAGGTAGGGATGACGCCATCGAAATACTTTTCAATCATCGCGACCGTACGGTTCAACAAATTGCCCAAATCGTTAGCCAAATCGAAGTTAATACGCTCTACGAAGCTCTCTGGTGTAAACGTGCCATCAGAACCGAACGGCACTTCACGCAGCAAGTAGTAACGGAGCGCATCCAAGCCGTAACGATCGATCAGCGTAACCGGATCGACAACGTTGCCTTTTGATTTCGACATTTTGCCATCCTTCATCAGCAACCAGCCGTGACCGAACACTTTTTTCGGCAGCGGAAGATCGAGTGCCATCAGCATAATCGGCCAGTAAATCGTGTGGAAACGAATAATTTCCTTACCGACCAAGTGAACATCAGCTGGCCAAAAACGCTCATACAGCTCCGGATTGTCCGTACCGTAACCAAGAGCAGTGATGTAGTTGGACAATGCGTCAATCCACACATACACGACGTGCTTCGGATCGCCTTTTACTTTGACGCCCCAGCTAAATGATGTACGTGAGACTGCCAAATCTTCAAGCCCTGGCTTAATGAAATTGTTAATCATCTCATTTTTGCGTGACTCTGGCTGAATAAATTCTGGATTCGCTTCATAGTAAGCAAGCAATCTATCCGCGTATTTGCTCATCCGGAAGAAGTAGCTCTCTTCCTTCACCAATTCCACAGAACGTCCGCAGTCTGGGCAGTTGCCGTTTTCGAGCTGACGCTCTGTAAAGAACGATTCACAAGGCGTACAGTACCAGCCTTCGTACGCTCCTTTGTAAATATCACCTTGCTGCACAAGGCGATCGAAAATGTCTTCGACCACTTTTTTGTGGCGCTCTTCCGTCGTGCGAATGAAATCGTCATACGAAATGTCCATCTTGCTCCACAATTCTTTAATTCCTGTTACGATATCATCGACGAATTGCTGTGGCGTTTTGCCCGCTTCTTCCGCTTTGCGCTCAATTTTTTGCCCATGCTCGTCTGTACCTGTCAAAAATCGTACATCGTAACCACGCAAGCGCTTATAGCGTGACATCGCATCTGCCGCTACAGTCGTATAAGCGTGCCCGATATGCAGCTTATCACTCGGATAATAAATCGGTGTCGTAATATAAAACGTCTTGTTTGCCTTCGTCATGAAAGCTCGCCTCCTTATCAATACAACCATTTAAACATCAAAAAAAGCCCTCATCCACTATGGGACGAGAGCTTAGCTCACGTGGTACCACCCAAATTCCTGTTCCTATCATCGATGCTCAGACGCTACCCTCATAGGACAGCCCGTAGGAATCGATCATAAACAACAGCTTCATTGTGCTCTTGCAACAAGAGCGCATTCGTTAACGAGAATGAATCGCTGCCGCTTACGTACATGAGATGCCTAACAAATATAAGGCCCTCTGTGCACGCTCACGTCCAGTTCCTCCAGGACCATATTCGGATGTCGCTCCATACCGGTTTCCAGCTCCCCCGGCTCTCTGTAATGGCTCAAAACGATCCTACTCATCCGTTCTTCGGAAAAAGGATATATAAGTTTGCAGATATGCTCAATATAGCTTACGTATCATCCGATGTCAAGTTAACCGCACCGTTACTTCTTACGCGGATTCCGCGGAGGAACTTTGTCAATTCCTCCACGATGGAAGGGATGACACTTCGCAATTCGTTTCACCGTTAACCACGAGCCTTTCAACGGACCGTGTATTTCTAATGCCTCTAGAGCATAGGCAGAGCACGTCGGATAGAAGCGACAAGTCGGCGGTTTTAAGGGTGAAATAAATCTACGATAAAATCGCACCGGTCCTTGAAACACTCTCGTCAAACCTCTCGTGCGCCCACCTTCTAATTGCTTGCTCAAATCTGCTCACCGACGGTGCTTGCACCGTTCATACTTAAATCGTTCTCTATCACTTGGCAAGCTTGGCAATAACCAAACACCTCAAACTTATGCTTGACGACACGAAAGTTATCGGGAACATCCGTTAGCGGCATGGGGCAAAAATGTATCGGATACGTCTTCTCACAATGCAAACAAATCATATGATGATGATGACGATTCTCTGAACAATGAGCACGGAATTTCATGCCATCTTCAAAAACAATTTGTTCCAACACCCCCAACTCATGCATCACACGCAAGTTGCGGTAAACGGTATCAAAACTTAAGCCTGCATAACGTTTTCCCATATATTCCGTTACATCTTTAGGCGATAGAAACCCTTCCGTCTCGGCAAATAGCTTCGCGAGCGTACGCCTCTGCTCGGTAATGCGCAGCCCTTGATCCGCCATTTTATCGAGAATTTGTTCCGTAGTCAGCAACTACTATCCCCCCTAAATTTCCTACTATAATAATGCTTGATTTGACGCTGCAAAGTCAAACCGTTTTATGAATAAAATGAAATAAGATATACAATTAAAAAGCCACCCTTCATCCCTATAGGAATGAGTAGAAGCATGTCGCTTCTTACCAAGAGAGAAAGGTGACTGTTGTTATTTAATGTTACTCGCTATTTCATGTTACCTCATTGAACGCATTAGGAGCGCGGTTTAGGTAGCGGCGTGAACACAAGGTTTACAGGCATATTGTTACCTGCCGCTGGAGTGAACCAAAGCTCGACCCGCTCTTCATGATTACCTGTGCGGTACACAACGCTCGCCTCATTCGGACCATTCAAAATACCGTGGTTCGGCGTATGAATGACCTGACCGTTTACGAGCATCGCACCCGAATACGATCCGCCACGTGAATTGAAGGAGATCAATGTATTCGGAGCAACACGCTCCAACATCACACGATATAAGACGCCATAGTTGCCCGCATTCACTTGATCAACGTAATCGATCATATCTGATCCTTTAATATAAGGGTCGTTAACTTTGTCAGCAAACAACAATCTGCTAGGCTTGTCTCCAACGACCTCTTTTACGGCAAAATTGCGATCCGCATTTTCGAACGTACCACGAATGTGAACACCGTCCGATTTGAGCTTCTTCAGCTTCGGTAGTTCTTTCACCACATTTTTGCTCTCATCTAACGCCACAACAGAGTATTCCACGGTAGTGTCAGAATAGAAATCTGCATAAAGCGTATAAATTTCTTGTGGCTTCAACGCACGCTGGCTAACGTCTGGAACTAGCATTCGTGTTTCGTTAGGCTGCAATGTCGTCTCAGACACATTAGCATTTGCGGCAAACGACTCAAAGTAACGCACGGCTGCCATTTTACCCGTTTGCTGCGGATAAGTACTTGGTCCGGCCCAACCAGAACGTTCCACTTGCACAGTAGCAGGACGATCCGAAATGTTTTTTACCATAATGTAAAGCTTTATGTTCGTATTCTTGGCATTTTTATGATGCATCAAAATACGAGCACCGCCAGCAACGTTATCCGTATACAAAATGCCGTCTTCGACGATAGACTCTGGGCTGTTCGCACGATATAACGCGCGCGCTGTCTCGCTAACCTCTGGCTTAACTACGGCTAAGTCTTTAATGGAGGCACGGAATGCATATTTTTCCCCGATCGATGTATGAACGTGGCTGAACTCATCGACCGTATACAAAGTTTCTTCGGAAATGATGATCGTATGCTCTACTTCGTGTGTCGCACCAAACCCATCTGTTACTTTTAACGTAATGGTCTGTGGACCTGGTGTAAAGAACGCCGGCTCGTTGTTCGCCCACTCTCGCTTGGCGATGTCGTTCTCTGGATCTCTACTTATATCTTCATAGCGAATAATTTCGCCCATTTTATAAGTCGTCTTATCGGTACGGAACTCAGCAATTGGCGCCTGATTTGGCGGCAGCACGTTGATCGTTACCGAATGGGTATTACTCCATTCACCTTGATCATCCAACACCCGCAGCGATACAACATAGGTGCCTGGATCTTCATAGTAATCTTGCAGACCCTCCCATTGCTCTTCGATAATTTGGCGTCCGCGTGGTGAATACGATTCATTGTTCACAGTGACTCTTGTCTGACCCGCGTAAATTTGCTTTTCAACGACGTTGAACTTCGCCACAGGCGGAGCATCTAAGCGTACAATGATTCGTTTGTTGACATTATCCCATTGATACGGCATATTAAAAGACTTCATCGCCGATGTTATCGGTACCATAAACGTGCCGTTTTGAATGTATGAACTACCGCTCATCCGTGTTGATTTACCGTCCACACGATAGTAGCTTGTATTCGCTTTGTAACGCAGCTCACTGCCACCATTTGAAATAATCGTTTCTTTCGTTTTATTATCAAAATTAACACTCAGGCCAAAACGCTCAACTAGGGAGCGCAGCGCAATATAAGAAACTCCCTTTTTCACCGTAATCGGCTGTGGAGATTTATAGGCAACACCGTTGTGAAACATTAAATTGCTATTGGCGATGAGTACGAGAACATCGTTGCCATGAGTGGCATAGTCAAAATTTTTCATTTTTTCTTCCATTGAACGTCTAAACTGCTCATCCTTTGACAGGAGTGTACCTGTACCAGAACCTACGTTCATATTTAACATATCATCACGTTCGGAGACGTTCCCCAGCTCGTTTTCCAAAGTTTGATTTTCCGAAGTCTGATCGCGTTGTTGTTCATTTTGTGCATTTGATTCGTTTGATTCGTTCACAGTATGCCCCGTTTGATCGTTCTGCTCCTGCTTATCCTTCTGCTCCAAAGCAGGTTGTTCAATCGGTGATAGATTCATTTCTGCATAAGCAGACGGCAAAAAAGCGGTAAACTGTACAGCAGCTAAACAGCCAATCAACATTCTTTTCCAATATTTCATGATGTCGTCTTTCTCCTCATTCCTCTAAGTTGCTCTATTTCGCTAGGACAAGTATGTTCCATTGGCGTGTGTGCTTGTAAAACCATTCATTATCATTTTTGGTTAAGCTATAGTAATAGACGTTACTAGTATAAAAAAGTTGCTATACAAAAGTAAATAGCCACCTCTATCACCCCAAATTTTACTTAGGAGCGTACTATAATAGAAGGTGGCTATAACCGTCCGCTATGAGCGCGGCTTAGGAACTGGCGTAAATATAAGATTAACTGGCAAGTTACTGCCTGATGCTGGCACGAACCATATTTCTAGACGTTCTTCGTTATTACCCGTGCGATATACGACACTTGCATCATCCGTACTTTTCAGCAAACCATTATTTGGCGTGTGCACCGTTATTCCGTTCACAAGCAATGCGCCCGCATAGGTTCCGCTTCGTGAGTTAAAGGAAATTAACGTGTTTGGGGCAACTCTATCTAATGTCACACGATAAAGTACGCCTTTGTTGCCTTTATTAACGTTGAAAATAGTATCGATCATATCGTTGCCTGTTACATTCGGATCTTGCTCTCCATCAGCAAACAGCAGTCGACTATGCTTCTCACCGAGAAGTTCCTTCACGTTAAAATTGCGATCAGCATCGATAAACGTGCCGCGAATATGAACTCCGTCAGAGTGCAGTATTTTAATATTTGGCAACTCTTTAATGATATCTTTTTTCTCATCAAGTGCGATAATGCTATATTCAACCGTTGTATCGGCATAAAAGTCAGCATAAAGGGTATACACTTCGCTCTTCTTCATCGCACGGTCAGACATTTCTTTCAGGAACACACGCGACTCACCTGGCTGCAATACAACACTTTGCTCGTTAGCTTGCTGCGAGTGCGAATCAAAGTAGCGCACTAGAGCCATTTTACCTGTCTGTTGTGGTGCGTTGCTCGGACCTGCCCAGCCTGCTCGCTCTACTTTGACACTAGCAGGCGTATCGGATACGTTTTTGAGCGTCACATAAACTTTCAGGTTCTTATCGGACTCATTTTGATGATGCATTAAAATACGAGCGCCACCGGTCACTTTATCCGCGTACAGAACGCCTTCCTCTTTGACCGATTCTGGACTGTTCGAACGTAAGAGTACCCGAGGTGCAGATGTCGATTCCGGCTTCAGCAGTTCCATCGCCAATATGGAGCCTGTAACGGGATATACTTCCCCGACTTCCGTATGCGCAATATTAAACTCATTGGCTGTATACTTCGTCTCTTCGGTAATCGTAATGGTCTGCTCAACTTCGTGGCTTGCCCCAAAACCGTCCGTCACTTTTAACTTAATCGTCTTCGGTCCCGCTGTAAAAAATGCTGGCTGTTTATTCGTCCATTCTTCTGATTTCAAATCATTTTCAGGGTCGCTACTGTAGTTCTGATAACGAATGAGCTCACCCATTTTGTACGTATCTTTATCCGTATTAAACTGTGCGGTAGGCGCCTCATTTGGCGGCAGTACCGTAATCGTCTCGGAATGCGCCTGACTCCATTCACCCTGTACATCCATAACTTTCAGTGAGATCGTATACGATCCTGGTTGCTCATAGTATTCTTGCAAGCCAACCCATTCTTCTTCTACGATCTGATGTCCCCGTAAGGAATAGGAATCGTTCGTGATGGAAACTCTCGTCTGGCCTGCATAAATTTTTTGCTCGTTGACGCTAAATTTTGCAACCGGAGGCGAGTCCAAGCGAACAATCGTGCGCTTATTCGCAGGGTCTAATGTATACGGAATTTGTAGCGCGGTAAGTGCCGGCAAGATCGGAACCATGAATGTGCCCTTTTTGACAATAGGTTTGCCGCTCATCTTCACGGCTTTACCGTTCAAACGGTAATAGCTGCTTCCAGTTTTGTATCGAACTTCAGTCTGACCATTGGAAACAATCGTTTCCTTCGTCTTGGGGTCTTTCGATAGTTTAAACCCTATACGGTCAACTAGCGAGCGCAGTGCAATGTACGTGACGCCTTTTTCGACTGTCATTGGCTGCGTGGCCTGGTATTCAAAGCCGTTATGGAACATCAACGGGCTATTTGCAATGAGCACGAGTACATCTTTTCCATGCACGGAATAGTCAAATAGCATCATTTGTTCCCTGAGCAAGTCTGCTGGTGATTTCTTTACTGCGACCTTCTTGTCAGCGGCCTTTTGCGCAAGTGATTGCTCCGTGTCTGTTGTCAAACTTTCAGCTTGCGTTTGTTCTGTTGGGGGTTGATTGGTTTGTTCGGCTGCTGCAACAGGAATGATAACTGCAAATTGTACGGTAGCCAAACAGATGACTAGCATTCGTTTCCAAGCTTTCATGTTGTGCCCTACTCCTCATCCATCGATGTTATTTTTTTCATTGGTACTTTTTTCTACAATGAACACTTTAATAGACGCCGATCCTAGCAAAAAGTTTCTAAATTTTGCGAATATTTTTACCTAATAAAGTGAACAGATGTGACTTTTTTCATATACAAAATAAGACAACACAACGAACCTAGTGAATTACAATGAAATTATTACCTTTCGTATTTAACCAAAATCGTACAGCTTCAACCATTTTACAGGCCATTGATTTACATCAAAAAGGACCTGCATCACACTGATAGGTGCAGGTCCTTTACTCGATGTCCGTTCAATTGCGTTAAACCGTGCGAAATTACGATTTCACAAGCGTTCCATGATCAAAAGCATACTGCTCCGAAATCGTTACAGGTAGCTTCCCTATCGCAGGTGCTACGCCGACGAGCACGTCAGCTAACGCTTTCATCGTCGCCGGACGATTTTCATAAGCGCACACGTACGTCTTCACATTAGGGAATTGATTGAGATCGTACGGATTGCGTGTCGAAGCAACGACGACGCGTTTACTAGCATCCGCCGCCAACTGTTCAACTATGCTAACTTGACCTTCATGCAGCAGGGAAACCGCGTTGTACGTGACGATCACGACTTGACGGAACGATGCCGCATACTCTACCACTTTCGCCACTTCATCTGCCTTCGGATACGTACCAATTCGTAATTCCTCAACTTGGCCAAGATGTGGCGCCAGCGCAGTTGCAAGTGTATAAGCCTGCACAATCGGCTCATCCACTTCAGTACGCTCACGAACTTCGGGCCATATGACTAACGTTGGTTCGTTGTGCGCAAGCGGAAGCTGCGCTTCGTCCTTGACCAGCGTAATACTTTTGGCATAAATGTCGTCAACGACTGCTTTAGAGCTTGGTGTGCCGAATTGGCTTGCAAAGTCTGCTTCCACTTCCTCGATCTGTTCCATACGGCGCTTCGCTTTGAGAGCCAATAAACGATCAACAGATGCGTCAACTTGCGCTTCGCTGATGCGGCCGCTGCGTACAGCTGCGACGAGCGCTTCAATCGCGGCAACTTGCTCTGCAAACGTATGGCTGACCAATACGAGATCAGCGCCAGCTTCCACCGATTTAACAGCACCTTCAGCAATGCCGCACTCTTTAGAAATGGCATGCATTTCTAAGCAGTCCGTTACAATAACACCATCGAAGCCAAGACGGTCGCGCAGTAGATCGGTCAACACGCGACGAGACAACGTAGCCGGAATTTGCTCCGGCTCAAACGCAGGGAACATGACATGCGCCGTCATGATGCTATCTACGCCAGCTTCGATAGCCGAAATAAATGGCGCCAGCTCAAGCGACATCAGACGTGCTTCATCGTGTGGCACGGCTGCAAGCCCATGGTGAGAGTCTACAGCTGTATCCCCATGGCCTGGGAAATGTTTCGCAGTTGCTGCTACATTGCTCACTTGCAAACCGTTAATTTGCGCCACACCCATCTTAGACACAAGCTCAGCATTTTCCCCATAGGAACGTACGCCAATGACTGGATTTAACGGATTGTTGTTCACGTCCACACTCGGTGCAAAGTTCATATTGATACCCATGCGCAACAGCTCTTCGCCACAAATGCGCGCCGCTTCATAAGCAAGCTGCTCATTTCTTGTTGCGCCTATGGCCATATTACCTGGAATGAGCGTAATATCATCCCAATCGATGCGGGCAACCATGCCCCCCTCTTGGTCAATACAAATAAAGAGTGGAACTTCGGTCTGCTTACGGGAAATGGTTTGCAGTTCGCGTGAAAGCTGCGCTACCTGCTCCTTACTTTCCACGTTGCGACGGAAGTAAATAATGCCGCCAACATGATACTTTTCCAATAGCGTCGTAATGTCTGTCGATACTGTCGGTGTTTTAAAGCCCACCATTACCATTTGTCCGATTTTTTGCTCCAAGCTCATTTGCAGTCTGTCCATGTCTCCATCCCATCCTCGCTTATGGCATCGTCTTGCTGTCTAATTCCCCTGTTGCTTACATCGTTGTATTGTTGCTCATTTGCTATCGCTCAATAGGGGCATGCTTTTCCCTAAATTCCGATGGCGTCATCCCTGCATACTTCTGAAACACTTTCGTAAAATAGCGACGCTCGGAATAACCAACCATGTTACCGATTTGGGTGACACTTTTATCCGTCATCGTCAGTAGCGACTTCGCCAGCTCCATCCGCTGTTTGGTCACGTATTCCACGAATGTTTCGCCAAAATGATTTTTAAACAGCAGACTAAAGTAGCTGCAGCTAATCCCTAAATAATCGGCAATTTCATCAATGCCAATATCAGAGCCTAAGTTGCGCTGAATATAGTCGCGAGCTGAAATCATTAGCAGCTCACTCGATTTTTTGTTCAGCGCATGTTCTTTCGTGTGGTGCACAAGCTGTGAAATGACGTTCACTAAATCCTTGACACTGACGCTGTGCTGTAATTTGTCCCACATCGCTTCTTCTTCAGCGGTACTAAGCAGCTCAAGCTCCCGCATTTCACGCAGCAAATGAATGATCACGTAGTGCAAAAACTTTTCGGCACGTACAAGCGACTGCTCAGAAATATGAAGCAAGCTCGCTTGTAGCTCCTGCAAACCGCGTTCTACTTTCGTCTTATCATTTTGCTTCATGCCAGAGACAATCTCTTCCACCAAGTGCCACTGAGACACAGATGCAGCTTGACGCGCGGTCGAACTTTCATCTACAGGCACGAGTTGCTCGTTGTCAGCATGCAGAAGTAACACACGCTGCAAGCGCTTGTACGTATGAGACAGACTCGTCATCGGAATCGGCCCTATATCCCAAGCCACACTTACAGTAAGCTTCACATGCTCTCGTACCGCTTGTTGAATGGCTGCAGCCCATGCGGAGACGTCTTGAGCGCTGACGGTGAATCGATCTTTGTAAAATTGCAGCAAAATGCACCATTCGCCTTCACGCATTTGCAGTACCGCATACTTCAACCAATCGTTGTTGATTGCGTCCTGCAATACATTCCGTACCGCAAAATTCCATAATCGCCGCTCGTTTTCGCTCCATGTTACCGTTCTTTGCGCATAGCCGTCCAAGTCAATAAGCAGCAAACTATACACAAGTTGGTCTGCTTGATGATCGTCATCCACAACAAAGTAGCTTGAATTGCCTGAAGTGAAGCCCATCAACACATCAAACATCATCTTCTCGTACGCCAGACTAATGACTTTGCCCCAACGTCGTTCGGCCATCGTCTTTTCCAACTTCCGAGAACGAACAATGTCGGCAACTTTGCGTACCGTATCTTCCAATTCTTCATAATTGATAGGCTTCGAAATATAATCTCGAACACCATGCTGCAAAGCAATTCTCGCGTATTCAAATTCCTGATAGCCCGTCAGCATTAAAATTTCCGACTCACAGCCCATTTTACGAGCTTGACGCAAAAATTCCATGCCGTCCATCACAGGCATCCGAATATCGCATAAAATAATGTCCGGCTCGTGCTGACGTACAAAATCTAATCCTTCTGCCCCATTTCTGGCCGTGCCGACGATGTCTATTTGCATTTCTTCCCAAGGAAGCACTATCTTCAAGTTGTTTAAGATATGGACTTCATCATCAATGAGAAGCGCCTTCACGTTCATACATTTCACCCTGCTCGTATTTCGGAATAGTGCACTGAATAATAGTGCCTTCATTTTGTGCTGAACAGATGAACAAGCCATATCTGGAACCGTACTGGATTCGGATTCGATCCGCAACACTGCGCACCCCTAACCCACGCCGCTCCGTATTGTACGCCTCATCTGCCAACGGTACTAAACTATGCTGATCATCTGATAGCATATATTGAAATCTTTTCAATTGTTCGTTCGACATTCCTAGCCCGTTATCCTCTACTGTTACAAAAATTCGTTCCTCATCTTCGTGAGCTGAAATACGAATCCAGCCTGTATGTGTAATTCCGTTAAAACCGTGCTGAATGCTGTTTTCCACTAACGGTTGCAGCGTTAGCTTAATAATTTTGCAATGCATGATCTCTTCCGGAACATCAATTTCAAAATTAAATAGCTCCTCGAAACGGAACTTCTGTATTTCTAAATAGCTGCGCAAGTAGTCCAGCTCTTGGCGAACCGTAACTTCCTCTTTATCTTGAATACTAATTCGCAAAATGTTGCCTAGTCGAAGAACCATTTGACTCACTTTACGCCCCTCATTCTGGATCGCCAATACGTTAATCGATTCTAAGGTATTGAACAAAAAGTGAGGTTTAATTTGAGCCTGCAACACGCGCATTTCGGCTTTGTTCTTCTGTTCTTGCTCAAGTTTCACTTGATTAAGTAAGCCATTAACGCGGTCGATTAGGCTGTTAAATCCTTTGGACAGCAATCGCAGCTCATCATTTCCTTCCTCAACAACACGAGCATGCAAATCGCCTTCTTCAACCCGACGCATAAAGCGAACGATACGAGTAATGTTACGCGTAATACGGTTCATAAACAGCAAATTGTACAAAAATGCCCCTAAAATACAAAGCAGCATAATGACCGATATCCACTGGATAAACACCATCATCTCTCTGGAAAGTGAATTCCAAGAGCGCACCGACACAAGGTGCCAGCCGAATTCATCCAACTTATGCATGGACACGACACTTTCATCGCCAGCGAAATTCCCTTTGAAACTATGGAAACCATCTTTAAATACGAGCGGCTGATCCAGATAGTTCTTCACGTTATGCCCAGTCGCTTGCTTGTACGTATCAAACAACACTTGTCCGTTATTGTTCAGCAAGAAAAAACGATGTTGTCCGCTCGGGTCAGCCGAACGAAAACTATCGAATATATCTTCAATATCCCAGTTTTTAATTTGAATCACAGACATCCCGATATTTTTCATTGTATTTAAGTTTTTCACAACGCGAAGTTGCGTAAATACTTGGTCATTCCCTGTTATTTCGGGATATTCATTTGGGCCGAGCCATTTGGACTTTCCTTTTGAAGCAACGATCTCTTCATAGATATGATGCTCCTTAAATTGCTTAAACGGCATCGGTGAGAAATTTTCTTTTGAAAAAATGGAAACATACTCGGATTGTGCATCTTTTTTAAAGTTGTATAAATAGGCAAAGCTAATTGAACGATGGTTAAATAGCAACCTTCTAAAATTTTGTTGCTTCTCGTTATGCAAAATATAATCTGAACCTGTCAACACAGTCGATTTTTTTTGCTCGAGAGGGGGAAACATCGTTTCTAATGGATCTATTTTTTTCGTACTACTATTCAAGTCTTCCATGTTGGTGAAGTCTTGGCTCGTCGGCTCTGGCGAGCTTAGCGCAACTTGAAACAAGTTGCTTCCAATTCCATTATCGGTGATATTGTCGATTTCATTGAAGACGTGTTCGATATTGAGTGCGATGGCACGCAATGAAAACTCTGCTTGCTGACTATATTTTTGTTCTAATAGATTGAAGGTAATGAAAAAAGTAATCGAACCTAATAAAAACAAAGGGATAATGATGAGTGCCACGAATCCCGCAAACAATTTATAACGTAAATTCATTGCTTCTCACTACCCCTTTGTTCTCATGCTTGTAAATCAACTTTAGCCTTTGACGCTTCCTGCCGTCAATCCTTCGATAATTTTTTCTTGCAGGATAGCGTAAATGACCATAACCGGAACGACGCTATACACGATACCAGCGGACATTTGCGCATAGTTGGTGTTATAGGAGTCGCGGAATCCGACCATACCTACCGGCAATGTCTTCAGCTCGTCCGAAGAAATAAAGTAGTTCGCCAACAAGAACTCGTTCCAGTTACCTAAGAAGTTGACGATAAACACCGTAACCATCGCCGGAACTGTCAGTGGCAGCATAATCCGTATAAATATTCCTGGAGCATTCAGCCCGTCAATAACAGCTGCTTCTTCCAGCTCTGTCGGCAATTGCTTCATAAATGCAGCTAAAATAATAACCGAGAATGGAATGGCACCTGCAACGTACGGAATAAACAACGCCCAGTGAGTATCTAAAATGTTCAGATCGCGCACTAAACCGTAAATCGGCAAAATGAGCGCGTTGCTCGGAATGAGCAAACCAAGCAAAATAAATTGAAATACGATTGGACTCAATTTACGGAAACGCATCCGCGTAATCGCAAAAGCGGCCATCGATGCAATAATAATCGTTGTAATCGAGCCTGCTGTTGCAATAATAAAGCTGTTCGTAAAGTAAGTGCTAATATTCGCGTTGACCCAAGCTTCCACATAGTTACTCCATACGAATTCCGTAGGGAATCCGAACGGATTGCTCGCAATCGCACCGTTGTCCGCCTTTACAGATGAGAACAGGACGAACAAGAATGGATACAAGATGATGAGAAGATAGCCCATTAAAAAGAAGTGAGGTGTGCTTTTCTTCAATGAATTCATCAGTATTCAACCCCTTCGGCACGACGTGCAACCAGAACCTGGTACAGTGCAGTAATAATTAACGTAAATACAAAGATGAGTACGGCGATACTGTTACCGAAGCCGTATTTAAAGCTTCTAATTGAATTTTCAAGCATGTAAGTTGCCATTACGTTGGTCGAACCTGCTGGTCCACCTTTAGTCATAACGAGGATAATATCGGCTGCTTTCATCGCTCCCGCAATGGAGAGCATCGTAACGACCGAAATAATAGGCATAATTAATGGAATCGTAATGCTGAACGCACGCTGAATGCCTGTAGCGCCGTCAATCATCGCCGCTTCGTCCAAATCTTTTGGAATAGACAAGATTGCAGCTAACACCATGACAATATAGAAGCCAGTCCACTGCCAAGCGTTCGTGATCAAAATGGACAACATGGCCCATTTCTTATCCGACAGCCAGTAAATTTTTTCGATACCGAAAGCTCCTAATAAATTGTTCAATAAACCGAAATCCGGCTCATAAATAAAGCCCCACAAAATACCGATTACCGCAGTAGACATAACAGACGGCATAAATACCGCTGTCTTGTACAAACCTCTCAAACGCTTGACATTGGAGATGAGCAAGGAGAAGAAAATAATTAATGGAACTTGGATAAAGCATGAGAACATAATGAAGAATCCATTGTTCTTAACCGAATTCCAAAACTCCGGGTCACTCATCGCTTTGGCGTAGTTGTCTAAACCGATAAATTTTACGTTTTTGGAAATTCCGTTCCAACTCGTAAAGCTGTAATACAACGAGTTCAGTACGGGATAAATGAAAAAGGCAATAAACAGTATGAGCACTGGTAGTAAAAATAACGCATAAACTACAGGCTGTCTTATCGTTTTATTCATGATTTCCCTCCGTCCGTTCCATATTTCGCGAAAGTCGCCCTTCAAGAAAGTCTCCTATCGAGAAAGTCTCCTTCCACGAATGTACAGACTCTATATTTTAAAAGAAACACCACCCACCCACGGAGGGCGGGTAGTGTTATATTGCAAAATTACTGAGCTTTGTTCGCTTCTTCTTGTGCTTTTTGCAATTGGTCGAGCATAGCTTGAGGCTCAACTTCGCCACCGATGATCTTCTGAATGCCGTTACGCAAATCAGTCGTTACATCCGCTTGGATAAGTGCATCAAATGCTGGCCATGTATACTTAACATCTTTCAACGTTCCTAAGATTTGTTTCATCAAATCAGTGTCTGCTGCTGCATCAAGCTTCGCTTGCTCAATCTTCATCGAAGGCAATACGCCATCTTCTTTCAAGCCACGAAGTTGTGTTTCTTCATTGTACAAGTTCTTAATAAATGTTTTTACTGCTTCAAGCTTACGTGGATCTTCTGCTACTTTTGCAGAGAACGCATAGCCGTTGTTGGAATCTTGCATGATGCTATACCCTTCTCCAGCTGTGAATGGAGGCATCAAGAAAAATCCGATGTTACCGTGTGCATCACCTGCTTGAGCCTTATCGTTAAATACGGAAGTTGCCCAAGAACCGTCAAACATCATTACTGCTTCGCCAGTCGACATTTGGTTACGCATTGCAGCATAGTCCAAGCCGAGCTCGCCTTTTTTGAAGTAGCCTTTTTTCACCCAATCTTGGTGAACTTTGAATGCTTCAACCATTTTAGGGTCGTTCCATTTCGCTGTGCCTTTAGCAAAGCCAAATGCAGCTTCATGACCTGCTGTGTACGCCCACAGGTTGTTCGTTGTCATCAAAGGTACCCAAGCTTCTTTGGACGATTGTGCAAACGGAATTTTACCGTCAGCTTTGATTTTTGCCGCGAGTGCGTCTAACTCAGCAATCGTCTTCGGAGCTTGCAAGCCTTTTTCCGCGAAGTACTTCTTGTTGTAGAAGTAACCTTCGATGGAACCACCGATTGGCAAACCGTAAATCTTGCCATCATGTGTCCAAGGTGTCAACGAAGTAAAGGAATTCTCCAAGCCCAAATCTTTCAAGATTGGAGTCAAATCGAGCACTTGACCTTCTTTCGCATAAACACCTACGTCCGGGCTACCGAATGCATCGAAAATGTCAGGCGCTTGGTTGTTTACCATCTCGCCGCGCAGCTTTTCGTTACGGTTAACGTCGGAATCAACACCGTCAAGCTTGATTTTCAAGCCAGGAACATCTTGTTCTGTTTTCTTTACGACGTCCTGCAAGATTGCAAAACGATTTTTCTTAGGCTCACCTAATTGAGTGTGGCGAAGCAATAACTCAACTGGCTCGTTACTTTTCTCTACTTTTTGATCTGCTGGCTTTTGCTCGCCTGCAGTTGATTCGCCGCCTTTAGCGCCACAACCAGCAAGTGCTGTGGTAGCGATAAAGAGAAGCGACAACATCATGACCAAACCTTTCTTCATGAAGACCCCTCCTAATGAATGTTGAAAGTTGATACGCTTTCATTATAAGATGCACCCTTTGTCCTCGTAAGGACGACATTTCAACAATGGAGGGGTAAAATTCTCTAATAAATACTTCAGGAACAAAATAATACACCCTTTCGACACCGATCGAGCCAAAACGATTGTAAGTTTTTGAAGTAATTATTGAATTGTATAAAAAAACAGCATTCCATCCATTCCGATGAAATACTGTTTCAATCTATCTATAAAATGATATTTCAATAATCGTTCAGATCATATGCTCCGCTGCCTGTCGTCCTTGCTCAATAAGCTGCTGTGCACGTACCATTTGTTCAGCATTAGGTGACGCTACACCTGCCAGTGGGTACACTTCGCCCAATTGCTCCCACTTATATACCCCCATCTGATGATAAGGCAGCAGCTCCACTTTTTCCACCCCATTTAATGTGCCAATAAAGCGCCCTAACTGAAATAAATCTTCACTATCGTCATTAATGCCTGGAACAACAACATGACGGATCCACATCTTCTTTCCGCGTTCCGACAAATAACGCGCCGTTTCGAGCGTGCGCAAGTTTGACACACCTGTCAAATGGATATGTTTTTCGGTATTTATATGTTTAATATCTAACAATATTAAATCGGTCACTTCAAACAAAGACTCAAGCCTCATTGCTTCATTTACGCCGTTTGTATCTAATGTCGTATGCATATTCCAGCGTGTTTTAACTTCACGAAATAGTTCTTGAACAAACTGAGCTTGCAGTGTGGGCTCACCACCGGACACGGTCAACCCTCCACCAGAAGCGCGATAATATGCCAAGTAAGGCTCCATTTCAGCAACGACTTCCGCCATCGACATTTCTTTGCCTGCGGTAAGGCTCCACGTGTCGCGGTTATGGCAATATTGGCATTTAAGTGCACACCCTTGCATAAACAAAATAAATCGAATGCCTGGCCCATCAACCGTGCCAAACGTTTCAATAGAATGAATGCGCCCGCTTAATTTACTGTGTTGAACTGACATATGAATCACGTCCCTTTCTTCTCTCCGGCTCTGCCAAGCAAGAAGGACGCCCCTCCTTACATGATGGCACCTTTAAGTGCATCCATGTAAGGCAAGCAGCGCCCCTTTCTTGTCCTTATTCACATACACATCCAATACATCGTGCTATATATCACGTTAAATCGTGTTACATTGCGTTACACCACATTAAGTCGAGTTACATCTCGTTACATCGCGCCGTGGAACGTACGGTTAATAACATCCAATTGCTGTTCACGTGACAGCTTAATGAAGTTGACCGCATAGCCGGATACGCGAATCGTGAGCTGCGGATATTGCTCTGGATGTTCCATGGCATCGAGCAACTGCTCGCGGTCGAATACGTTTACGTTCAAGTGATGTGCGCCGCTGCCGAAATAGCCGTCCATCATCGCGACGAGATTCGCTTTACGTGTCGTAAGTTCTTTGCCAAGCGCCTTCGGCACGATCGAGAACGTGTTGGAGATGCCATCCAAGCTGTGCTCGTAGGGTAGCTTCGCAACCGAGCTTAACGATGCCAAGGCCCCCTTCTTGTCACGCCCATGCATCGGGTTTGCCCCCGGGGCAAACGGCTCACCCGCTTTGCGGCCATCTGGTGTTGTGCCTGTCTTTTTGCCGTATACAACGTTCGACGTAATCGTTAGTACAGATTGCGTTGGGACCGCGTTGCGATAAGGTTTGTGCTTGCGAATCATATTCATAAACGATTCCACCAGCTCGACCGCAATGCTGTCTACACGTTCATCATTGTTGCCGTAGCAGGGGAACTCGCCTTCGATTTCAAAATCAACCGCAATGCCTTGCTCATTGCGTATCGGCTTCACTTGCGCGTATTTTATCGCGCTTAGCGAGTCCGCAACGACCGACAGCCCCGCGATGCCACATGCCATCGTTCGCAATATTTCTCGGTCGTGCAACGCCATTTCGATACGCTCATAGCAATATTTATCGTGCATAAAATGAATGACGTTCAGCGTATTCATGTACAGCTTCGCTAGCCATTCCATCATCTGCTTGAACCGCTTCGTCACTTCATCATAGGACAACACTTCGCTCATAATCGGCGGTAGCTCTGGGCCGACCTGAATGCCAAGTTGCTCATCTTTCCCCCCATTTATCGCGTACAACAAACATTTTGCCAAATTGGCACGAGCACCGAAAAATTGCATTTGCTTGCCGATTCGCATCGCTGATACGCAACATGCAATGCCGTAGTCATCACCGAAAAACGGGCGCATGAGATCATCGTTCTCGTATTGAATGGAACTCGTTTCAATCGACACGCGCGCGCAATACGTTTTAAAAGCTTCCGGCAGCTTTGTCGACCATAGCACGGTCAAGTTCGGCTCTGGTGCCGGACCCAAGTTGTACAATGTGTGCAAAAAGCGGAAACTGCTCTTCGTTACGCGACTCTTACCGTCGACGGACATTCCGCCA
This sequence comes from Paenibacillus sp. 481, assembly GCF_021223605.1. Taxonomy (NCBI): domain Bacteria; kingdom Bacillati; phylum Bacillota; class Bacilli; order Caryophanales; family Paenibacillaceae; genus Paenibacillus; species Paenibacillus sp. 481. The sequence continues at coordinate 4,495,796 of NZ_CP075175.1, read as the reverse complement.
ATTGACTCTGTAACCCAAGTTGGATCCCCGCTGAACAACTGATTGTAGTCAGGTGTGCGTAAAAATTTGACGATGCGTAGCTTCATGACAAAATGATCGACCAGTTCCTGTGCCTCTGCTTCTGTCAACGTACCCTCTTGCAAATCACGCTCCACATATATATCTAAGAACGAAGACACGCGGCCAAGTGACATCGCGGCACCATTCTGCTCTTTAATTGCAGCTAAATAAGCAAAGTACAACCATTGGAACGCCTCACGCGCGTTCGTTGCGGGAGTGGAAATGTCGTAACCGTGCATTTTCGCCATCAGCTTTAACTCAGCCAAAGCACGAATTTGCTCGGATAGTTCCTCCCGCTCGCGAATGACCTGCTCATCAATTACGTCCACTTCTAACAGCAGCAGTTGTTCTTTTTTTTCCTCTATTAAAAAGTTAACCCCATACAGTGCTGCCCGTCGATAATCACCAATAATGCGACCGCGGCCATATGCATCCGGCAAACCTGTAATAATACCCGCCTTGCGTGCTAAGCGCATCTCCGATGTATAAGCATCAAATACGCCTTGATTGTGCGTTTTGCGTACATCGGTAAACATACTGATGACTTCATCTGGCATTTCAAAGCCATACGCTTTGCAAGCATCAATCATCATTTTAATTCCGCCAAGCGGCTGAACCGAACGTCGGAAAGGTGCATCAGTCTGCACACCGACGATTTTCTCCTTGTCCTGATCCAGATACCCGGGCTGATGAGATACGATCGTCGACGGATTGTGGACATCCACATCCCATACTCCACCGCGCTCACGTTCTTCACGGGACAAACGGCTGACAACTTCCCATAGCTGCTTCGTATTCGTAGTCGCGCCCACTAGAAAGTTTTCGTCACCTTCATAGGCGTTCATATTGGTCTCGATAAAATCACGCACATCAACATGCGTTTGCCACTTTCCTGCTTCAAATCCACGCCAAGCTGTACTCGTATTCATTTGCTCTGTTCTCTCTTTTACCGACATCCTAATCCCTCCAGTATCTTGTATCTGTTTAGTTTTAGTTGCCTTATTGAAACAATCGCTGAGTCGCGTAAAACCACTTTTATTTGTGACTATTTTCACTAATATGTGTGTGTCTCTTGTTTCATATTTATTGTACTTCATTGCGGCTGCTATTTATGTGATTTTTATCACATTAAAATGAAGCTGAACGCGCTCCAATGACTTCCTATCATTACACCTATCAACAAGTTAAATAATGGTATAATTGAAGAAGAGACCAAAATGTTGGGGGCTGCTAACGAAAAGATGAGACACGCACGAAAATCCATTTTAATAGCCTGTATGATTGTAACAACATTTAGCTTGTACGGTTGTAATTCGTCAAATGCAAGTGTGCTGGATTGGAAAGAGCTGAATAGGTTGCGCCAAGAGAACGAAGCTTTAAAAAAAGAGCTGCAAAAGTACAAAACGACCAAGCCCGAACTACTTCAAGAAGCGCTTACTCGATATGACCAAAAAGATTTAACGAGGCTTAAAGAGCTCAAAAGCTTAGCCGAGCAATTATTTCCTGGAACGAAAGAGACCAAACAAATTGCAGCTATTACGCACAAATTGGACAATGGCCTTAAACAGGCTCTAGCGATTGCGACATCTAAAATGAAAAAAATGGTTGATGAGGTTACTGGATATACATCGTATCAAGATAAGTCCTCACCTACATCTGCGGCTAAAAATAGTATCCATCTTTTCTTTTTAAAGCGGGATAAGGATCGTGCATATGAACTGTATACGCGAATACAGCATAGCGGTTCGATGACTGTCGGACTTGATGAAGTCGAAATTCGGGCTGATGGCAAGTATTTCAGTATTTCCGTCGTGCCTGAAGAGGTAAAAAGAAATTATAATTTTGTAGAAATTGTAGATCAAAGCGGCGTGCCGTGGGAGCAATATGATAGCCCAGTAAGTTGGTATATGGATTTAGATATGATCCATGCCATTATTTCGTCCAAAAAGGCTATTATGCGTTATAAGGGCCGTAGTCTTCACGTTGATCGCACGATTACAGCAGCAGAGAAGAAAGCGATGCGCCATGTGATGGACGCCTTTAAAGCTGTTGGCGGCTTGGACAACGATGATTTCAAACGGAAATCAGATGACAGTTAGCCATATTAGTAACGGTTCTACTATGAGCTAGTAAGTATTGAGTGTATAAAAGGCAAAAACACCATTTTGCTGAGGAACGCCGATTATGTCGGGGAAATGCCGAGCGTGAGCGGGAAGCAAAGAGGTCGCCCCATCATGGGGCGACCTCTCGACCTCTTACTCCTCCTGTGCGATACTACTCAAAGCGACCGTAAAATGCGTTGCGGTAAACATCCGCCAGTTCGCTCACAAGCGGTAGCTTCGGATTCGCGGTCGTACATTGATCCTCGAAGGCGCGGTCAGCCAAATATTCGACCCTCGCTTCAAAGTCTTTGCTGTCAAAGCCAATCGCTTGGAACGATTCAGGTATGCCCAGCTCACGGTTCAGCTTGCGAATCGCGTCAATTAAGCTATTGACGCCTTCTTCTGTCGTGCGGGCTGGCAATCCTAGCATGCGTGCGATTTCCGCATAACGCACGTCCGCCACAAAGTGGTCGTATTTCGGAAACGCAGCGAACTTCGTCGGCTGCTTCGCGTTGTAGCGAATAACATGCGGCAGCAAAATGGCATTGGTACGTCCATGTGCCGTGTGATATTGCGCCCCCCATTTATGCGCCAAGCTATGGTTAATGCCGAGGAAGGCATTCGCGAACGCCATACCTGCAAGCGTAGACGCATTGTGCATTTTTTCGCGCGCCTTCGGACATGCTTCTTTGTACGATGGTAACAAATGCTCGAAGACGAGTTGAATCGCTTTAATGGCCAATCCGTCCGTGTAATCGCTCGCCATAACCGACACGTACGATTCAATCGCATGAGTCAGTACGTCCATGCCCGTGTCGGCAACAGCCGTCTTAGGCAGGCTGTACACGAACTCAGGATCAACAATCGCCACATCTGGCGTGAGCTCATAGTCTGCCAGCGGGTATTTGGTGTTTCCTTTTTCCTTATCGGTAATAACCGCAAACGAAGTCACCTCAGAACCCGTACCCGACGTCGTCGGAATCGCGACGAACTTCGCTTTTTGGCCCAGCTTCGGATACTTATACGTCCGCTTGCGAATATCCAAGAACTTTTGCTTCAAATTGTTGAAATCGGTGTCTGGATACTCGTAGAACAACCACATCGCCTTCGCCGCATCCATCGGCGAACCGCCGCCTAAAGCGATAATACAGTCTGGCTGGAAGCTAGCCATCATTTCCGTACCGCGGCGCACCGTCTCTGTAGAAGGATCGGGTTCTACGTTCGAGAACACTTCGATGGCAACCGGCTGACGACGCTGGCGCAAATAATACTCCACTTTCTCGACATAACCGAGCTTCACCATCATCTCATCGGTTACGATCATAATGCGGCTAATGTCCGGCATTTTCGCTAAATATTGCGTGGAGCCCTTTTCAAAATAAATTTTGTTCGGCACTTTAAACCATTGCATGTTCACTGTCCGCTTCGCCACCCGTTTAATATTGAGCAAATTAACTGCCGACACGTTCGCTGATGTTGAGTTGCGTCCATAAGATCCGCAGCCCAACGTTAGCGACGGGATGTTCGTATTGTACAGATCCCCAATCGCGCCATGCGTGGACGGCGAATTGACTAGTATGCGCCCTGTTTGCAATCGTTCCGCAAACCGATTAATGACATCCTCATCGTTCGAGTGAATGACCGATGAGTGCCCCATTCCGCCAAACGCGACCACTTGCGCCGCACGCTCAATGCCTGCTTCAGCCGTTTTCACCTTATAGCACGCTAGCACAGGACTAAGCTTCTCGGCAGAGAGCGGATATTTCGGACCAACGCCGTCCAACTCGGCAACGAGTATTTTGGTGTTTTCCGGTACGGTGATGCCTGCCATCTCTGCAATCTTACGAGCAGATTGCCCAACAATCGTCGGATTGACGGCACATGTGTCTGCTTTCATCGCGGAGCCTTGCAGCTTACCCGCTTCTTCTGGTGTTAAGAAATAGCATCCATTCCGCTGCATAAAAGCCTTTACTTCATTAAAGATCGGCTCCTCGATAATAACCGCTTGCTCAGACGCACAAATCATACCGTTATCGAACGTTTTCGATAAGATGAGATCGGTAACTGCCTGCTCGATGTTCGCTGTCTTTTCAATAAAGCAAGGGACGTTCCCCGGCCCTACGCCTAGCGCAGGCTTGCCACAACTATAAGCCGCACGCACCATGCCCGCTCCGCCTGTCGCTAAAATGAGCGCTACGTCTGGATGATTCATCAAGCCATTCGTCGCTTCCATGGACGGCATTTCAATCCACTGCACACAATGTTCAGGCGCTCCGTACTGTACGGCCGCCTCTGCCAACACTCGTGCCGCTTCCGCGCTACAGCGCTGCGCCGATGGATGAAAGGCGAATATAATCGGATTGCGCGTTTTTATGGAAATGAGCGCTTTAAACATCGTTGTAGACGTCGGGTTTGTAACAGGTGTAACCCCCATCACAATGCCGACCGGCTCCGCAATTTTCATAAAGCTCTCATACGGATTATCTTCAATGACTCCGACCGTTTTGTCGTATTTCATATCATTGTATATATACTCTGTCGCAAATATATTTTTCGTGATTTTATCTTCGTACACACCGCGGCCTGTTTCCTCAACCGCCATTTTCGCCAGATGCATATGTTGATCAAGGCCCGCAAGCGCCATTTGCTGAACGACGCGGTCGACTTGCTCTTGATCCATGCCCATCATTGCTGCTTGCGCTTTTTTTGCACGATCAATGAGTTGTTGAATATGCTGCTCCACACTATGCTTTTCTGCCTTTTTTTCCACTGTTGGCTTTAACTCTGGTTTTGCTGCCATTCTATCCGCCTCCATTTATGGAATGCTGCGCATGCAAGTCATGTTTCGGCGCTGCTTTCCTTGCCTATAGTCCACAAGTCTAATCTGCGTTGCTTTATTTTGTGAATCTTTTCACATTTTCATTGTAGACCAGATGCACCCTCGTTGTATGTGATATATGTCACACCACATTTTTACCTCGCTTTCGCTTAATAGCGCGCTTTGTTCATATTCCGCCCATTTACACCGTGATTTTTATCATATATTTTGTCGCTAATCTGTAAACATTTTTGAACCTTATTGGAATTGACATCATCATGGGGAACGTTCATGATAGAAGTAACGAAAGATTTAGTGAAACAAGTCACAAAGGAAGTTACCCACTTATCGCTATTCAATATTGAAATACACAGTTTGGAGGAGAACGGAGTGACCATCATCAGCGAACAATTCGTAGCGTATTGCAATACGTCCTGTTTCTCAGACCAGAATGTCGAGCGTCTAATGACTATAGCCAAGAATCGAACGTACCCCGAAGGGTCTCATCTTTTTTGGGAGGGCGATCTGTCAGATAAGCTGTTTTTGCTCAAAAGCGGCCGCATCAAAATGACGAAGTCAACGGATGAAGGTAAGGAATTGATTTTGTACATGTTTGAAGCAGGAGACCTTGTTGGTCATGTCGATCCTTTTCACAACATGAAGCACAGCTTTACGGCAGAAGTGATGGAAGAAGCTGAAGTCGGACTTATTGATCAAAAAGATTTGGAACTGCTTATTTGCCAACATTGTGATTTTTCAATTGATTTTATGAAATGGATGGGCATTCATCATCGGCTAACGCAAACGAAATTCCGCGACCTCATGATGTACGGCAAACCTGGAGCGCTTTGCTCGACCTTGATTCGTTTGTCCAATACGTATGGGGAACAACTGGAAGACGGCGGGCTGCTCATCAACAAAAAAGTGACGCACACCGACTTATCTAACATGATCGGGGCCACGCGCGAGAGCGTGAACCGGATGCTAAGTGACTTACGTAAGCAGGGGATTATCGAATACGAACATGGATTAATTATTATTCGTAGTTTGGAGCATTTACAAGGTGTATGTCACTGTGAACTATGCCCGAAAGAAATATGCCGCATTTAAGGGTAGATTAAAAAAGCGAACCGTGTACGCTTGCTGCGTACGAGGCTCGCTTTTTTAAGGCGTTATCGTAAACTTCACATGATCATCTTGCTTCAGGTCAATGCTAGCCCGGTCTTTCAGCTTCACACTCTTCTTGTTAATATGTATGTGGAATTGAACGGACGATGCAAGCTTGATTTCACCAATTTTATCCACAGAATTTCCATCCTTAGATAACTGAATTTGGGCAAACTCGCTTAACAAATCGTCAATGTTCAATCCTTCTTCCCAACGTACTAAGTACGTATTCGTTATGTCTGGAGCCGTCGTCCCGCCATCAATGCTAAGATTGATGCCCGGTATCGGAGCTGCGTTTGTCACAACATCATCTTCGGTTACAAATATAAATATCGTATCACTCGGCTGCACATTTTTGCTCAAAGCTTGCGTAGAAAGAATCTGCTCGTCATTAATGAGTATACCCCAGCCCATTTTGTTATCGAGCGACACATCCCCAACCGACACAATTTCCTTCTTGTCTTCTGATAGCTTGACCCGTCCTGAATAAACCAAAGTATTCGCAACAGTCATGCCCTGCTTCCATGGTACTTTCAACTGTTCGGATAGATTCGGAATAATCGTTCCGCCGTCAATATGAATCATTACTTCGTCGCCTTTCAGCACAGCAGCTGCGGGCAATGGTTCTGATGTTGCTTGCTTGGAATCGGAAGAGCAGCCAACTAGGAAAAAGAGGATGAGTATCATCCATCCTAGAAGAGCTTGCCTCTCCAAGTTGGAACGCTGATAAGTCATGTCGTCACTCTCGTTTCTGCCTTCAAAATTCAAACACGTTACATAATCGAAATGTATGAATCTATTATGCACGAAAGAGAGAGCCAAAAAGTATCAATCCCGTAACAAAACAAAGGCAATGTTGTCAGACCAGCCGTCTAGCCTTATATATTACACGTCCGCCACTTCTAAAATCTTTTTCATATACGTACGGCGTGCCGCTAAGAAGTAAATCGTCTGCATGATGACGAATAGCGCTACGACGGTCAGTGCGTACCCCAGCACATTCGAATTCAGTAAGTTACTCAAGGACTTCATCGCAAACATCGTATGCAGACTGCCCACGACGCAAGGCGCAAAAAAGACGAGGCCGACTTGAAACGTCACCACTTTACGTATTTCTTCAATCGACAGTCCGATGCGTGTCAGTGATTTAAAGTACGCTTGATCGTCTTGTAAATCCGTAAACAATTTGAAATAAATAACACTTCCACTCGCAAGGAAGAAGAGCAAGCTAATAAACAAGCCGATAAACAGCGTTAGCGAAGTGATCTGCTTTACACTATTCCAAGCTTCCGTCCGGCTAGCCACATTGTATTCGTTATCTTCAGACAAAGTGCTTTCTATTTTGTTGATGACAGGCATGGCGTATTCCCAATCTTCCCAGTCCATGTAATACATCATTCGAGCATAGTTCGAATGAGCACTTGCATATAATTGCGCAGCCAACTGGTCCGTGACGACAAGGGTTGCACGGCTATGACTATCACTTGGGATTACTTTCTGTTCCAATTGGTCCTTAACATAAAGAATTGTATCTGTATGCCCTTTTACGGAAACCACGTACTTGTTGGGGCTAAGCTTGATGGATTGTGATGGGTCATGAAAAAAGATCATAGATTCATTATGTGGTCTCGATACCAAAAACGATTCACCACTTGCTACGGAACGTGTCGGGTAACCAAAATGAACAGCCAAGCGATTATAATCTGCGACACTGATGATGTTGACACGATTGTTGTCTGGTTTTATGACGCCATCAACATACTTCAACTTCAGGCTCGCTGTAACTGCATGACCTGCTTCATTTGCATATCCCTCGACGACTTTAGGACTTAGCGGAGGGACGTCTTCTTTACCCCCGTTCATCACAAACACAAACAAATACTGCTCACTTACCGACTTCCGCAAACCTTGGTCTAAAGAATAGACGGTTGCTGTTGCCGTAAGCACAACTGCACATAAAATCGAAATGTTAAATAGCATTTGCGCATTGTCACGCAGCTTGTAGGCGACTTGCGACACGTTTAACATATTCGTGCGGAAGTAATAGAAACGCTTATTGTTTTGCATCATACGCGTAATGGATACGCTTAGCTGTGTAAAGAGGAAATACGTGCCTAACACGGTAAATCCAATGGTAGGGATTGCTGTAACAATAAACAATTCCATCGTGCTTGTCACTGCTAAATAATAGCCTGCTACCAGCGATACAACGGCTAAGATAACGAGCAGCCATGAAAACGTAGGCACCTTTCTCGGTGCCTTCTCTGCCCGAATCAGGTCAATAATTTGTGCACGTCCTACCTTACGCAACGAATATAACGTAATACACATAAATAGTAACAAATAGCCAACAACCGTAATGATAACGGCCTGTATATCAATATAGAACCGCATCGGCGCTGCGAGACCTAACATCCGTGAAACCGTCATGAGGAATAGCTTAGTCAGTAGGGTCCCGATGCCGATACCGGCCACAATCGACAACAATGAAATAATCATATTTTCATAAAAAACGAGCTTTCGCAGTTGAAACTTCGTCATGCCAAACAGCGTGAGCATGCCAAACTCCTTTTGGCGTGATTTTAAAAATGCGCCGCTGGAGTAAAGAGTAAAGAAGAACGAAAAGATGATGACGAGCCATTGACATAAGAGCATCAGCTGACGTACGCTACTTCCTCCATAAATGTTCCCCTTCATCACGTCAGGATGATAAATAAAAGCCGCATATACGAAAAAGATCATGACCGCAAATACACTACTGAAAAAATAAGCGCTATAGCGGTGCCAACTGCCCTTAATATTACTTATAGCGAGCTGTCGGGACGTCATCGAAATTTCCTCCTAATAAGCTTAGCGAATCCAAAATATGTTGGAAAAACGTTTGGCGGTTCGCCCCACGACGAATTTCTGAGAACAAGCGCCCATCTTTAATAAACAAAATACGTCTGCAATAACTAGCCGCAAATGGATCATGAGTGACCATTAAAATAGTACGATTCTGCTTTTCATTTAACTCCTCTAACGCCGTCATCACATCCTTAGCCGACTTGGAATCTAAATTCCCCGTCAACTCATCAGCTAATAGCAAGGAGGGCTGATGAATGACCGCGCGAGCAATGGCAGTTCGCTGCTTCTGTCCACCCGAAATTTCATACGTTCGCTTGTCTAAAATGCTCTCGATCCCAAGCCACTTTGCTGTCTCTTGCAGACGACGCTCAATTTCTTTGGCTGAAATTCCGTCCAAGGCAAGCGGCAAAATAATGTTCTCCTTCACACTTAACGTGTCCAGTAGATTGAAATCTTGAAAGACAAACCCTAACTCGCGGCGGCGAAATTGCGCCAAGTTACGATTATGAAGGGTCGTGGGATCGGTTCCGTTCACATATATTTTGCCGGAGGTCGGTTTGTCAATGGTCGCCAACATGTTAAGCAGCGTCGTTTTCCCACTGCCTGACGGTCCCATAATGCCGACAAACTCCCCTTCTTCTACTTGTAAGTTAATATCTTTTAAAGCCGTGTATATCATTTTCCCTCTCGTACCGTACACCTTCGACAATTGCTCCGTTCTCAATACGGTCATGCTGAAAGCACTCCCCTCATTCTTTTACAGTTATTTTACAGTATAACCATTACCGTTAACCTACGAACATTGAATTAGCTTTCAATGCGCGGCAACAAACTTACAAAATTGTCATCTACTCGTTGCGAATATGAAAAAGCGCTCCTCTCTAGCGTCTGCTAGTCATTGAGCGCTTAACATCCATATAGCTACATCAGATTGCGATACAAGCTGTCGCCAGCAAAACGAAGCGTCACACTCGTTCCTTCGTTTACCTTCGAACGGATCGAAATCGTATGCCCCAAATTGGCCGTTACTTTTTTAACTAGATATAGCCCCATTCCTGTCGCATCGCCTTCACGTCGTCCATTTTCACCCGTAAAGAACGGATCGAACACACGCGGCAAATCATGCTCAGCAATGCCTATACCCTCATCGTTGACATGGAGCAGTATCGCATTTTCGTCCACTTCAATTTGGAATTGCAAAGTTTTGGTGCCCGGTAGATGCTTCGAATACTTAATAGCGTTGGTCACTAACTGCGTCAAAATAAAGACGAGCCATTTCTCGTCACTCTCTACAAATACGTCCGCACCACTCACCTTAGGGTAAATGTGGTACCGAATGAGTGCCTTCCTGTTCTGGTTAATAACTTGACGGATCATTTGCTGCAAGTTCAACCTCGACACGTGCAAATCAAGTTCAAATTTGTCTAGACGTGCCGTGTGCAGCATCATGTCGAGTCCGCGTGTTAGCCGATCTGCCTCTTCAGCGATACTGTGCATGAGCTGCTCCGCCTGCTCGTGGGTCATGGGACCCGCGTGCTGCTGCGTCAGCAAATGAATAACGGACACAGGCGTCTTCATATGGTGGACCCATTGATTCGTAAAATGAACATGCTGCTCCCTTTGCTGGCGCATCACGATCAAATCGTTCGTAAACGCTTGATATTGGCGCGTGATGAGTTCATGAATTTGCTGTTGCTCCTTTGTTGCAGGATGTTGCAAACAAAGGGTGAATTCACTTTCGCTCAAGCTAGCTGATGCATGATTCATCTCTACATACCACGGTCTCATCTTCTTATAATCATATAATAAACCGAGCACAATCACACAGGTCGCCAATATAAAAATGTAAATCAAGCTGTCGCTACGTATGTATCTTTGCCCTATTCCTAAGTCCAACCAAACGACGACAAGTGAGATAAATACGGCAACTAAGCAAGCTGCGATAATGCGTAATCGGTCTCTACAATATTGCCAAAACGTCATGCTGGTCCCCCATCTTCAACCCAAGTAGCCTGCAAGCGGTAACCTTGCCCACGCACCGTTTCAATCGCCTTGCTAATGCCGATTTCCTCCATCTTCTTACGTACACGCGTAACGTTTACAGTTAGCGTATTATCATCAACAAAGTCAACATCATCCCACAGCGTTTCTAACAGCGTTTCTCTAGAGACTACATGACTAATTCGTTCGAGTAGACAACATAACAGCAACGCTTCATTTTTCGTTAGATCCACACGCTGCTCCTGCCATTCCAACGTATTTTTTGTACGATGCAAAATAAGTCCGAACACATTTACTTCCTCACCGCTATTCCCGCTGCTGCCCGCATATTCCCCATACGTACGGCGCAGTACGCCCTTCACTTTTGCTAATAATACATCGAGATGAAAAGGCTTCGTTATATAGTCATCCCCACCATTTTCAATCGCCATCACTTGATCCATCTCTCCAGTGCGCGCAGACACGAAAATAATCGGTGCATTCGTCACCATCCGGAATTGACGGCACCAATAAAACCCGTCATAAGCAGGCAAATGAATATCAAGCAATACGAGATCGGGATTAATTTGCAGCAGTTCTTCTTTTAAGGCGGTGAATTGAGTCGCCCTTGTGACGTCATAGCCGTATTTTGTTAACGAAGATTGCAATATGGAAGCAATTTTATCGTCATCTTCAACAATCATTATTCGATACATATTGGTTTTCCTCCATCCAATAACTACTCATCTTGCTGTTGTCTGTTTCCCGATAACCATCATAGCATAAAGGAATAAAGCTTCAAACAGCGCCTCCAAAACCGTCCTCTTAAAGAAATATTTGACGATATTGTGAACAGTCTCTTATAATCAGATTCAGGGGGTGGAAGCGTTTTCTTATTATCAAATTCTTTTCATGTTAAACGGTTTCAATGTCGTGTATCGGTCATCTGTAACCATTTGAAACGGAGGTCGAATAATGAAGCGAAACGAAGTCAATTATGCCGCAATGGCAAAATCAGCTCCATTTAAAGCATTAATGAACAGTAAAAAACGATTTATTGTTCCCCTAACCCTATTCTTCTTCGCCTTTTACTTCACGTTGCCTATCCTGACTGCATACAGCACGATCTTAAATGAACCGGCAATAGGCTCCATTTCCTGGGCTTGGGTGTTTGCGTTTGCACAATTCGCTATGACTTGGGCGTTATGTATCATCTATGCAAGACGAGCTGCTAAATTTGATAAAATGGTGCAGCAGCTTAATCGGGAATGGGGAGGGGGGCGCGGATGAATACGACTGCTTTTTCATTGTTTTGTTTTATTGTGTTCTTAACGATGATCATTACGTATATTGCATCCAGAAAAACCAATTCAGCGTCTGATTTCTATACGGCCGGCGGTGACTTAAAAGGCTGGCAAAATGGTCTCGCTATTGCTGGAGACTATATGTCTGCCGCCTCCTTTCTTGGTATCGCGGGTTCAATCGCCATCGTCGGCTTTGACGGTTTCTTCTACTCGATCGGCTTCTTAGTCGCCTACTTAGTCGTACTCTACTTGGTCGCAGAACCACTACGCAATTTAGGAAAATACACGCTTGCCGATATGATTGCCGCACGCTTTAATAACAATAAGGTGCGCGGTATCGCCGCTCTCAACACAGTCACGATCTCCACGTTCTACATGATCGCCCAATTGGTTGGAGCTGGCGCCCTTATTAAGTTGCTGCTCGGGATTGACTATGTCTGGTCCGTCATCATCGTAGGTTTCCTCATGACTCTGTATGTCGTATTTGGTGGTATGCATGCTACTTCTTGGGTTCAAATCATTAAGGCCATTTTACTGATGGGTGGCACCTTGTTATTATCTATCATCGTCTTCTCCAAGTTCAACTTTAGCTTAACGGGCATGTTTGAGCAGATGAAGACCGCCACACCGCTCGGCGATTCCTTTTTAAATCCAGGCAATAAGTATACGAATTCACTTGATACACTTTCGCTTAATTTAGGCCTTGTTCTAGGTACAGCCGGCTTACCCCACATCCTGATTCGCTTCTTTACAGTTAAAGATGCGCCGACCGCACGCTCTTCTGTCGTCTATGCAACATGGATCATCGGCCTATTTTATATTATGACGATTTTCTTAGGCTTTGGTGCAGCTGCATTCGTGGGTAGTGAAGCGATCTTGGCACAAGACAAAGGCGGCAATATGGCTGCGCCGCTACTTGCTCAAGCTTTAGGAGGCGACTTCTTCTTTGCGCTGATTTCTGCTGTCGCTTTTGCCACCATTTTGGCAGTAGTGACCGGCCTTGTCTTGTCGGCAGCATCTGCCTTTGCCCATGACTTTTACAATCACATCTTGCGCAAAGGAAAAGCAAGTGAGAAAGAGCAAATGACGGCAGCACGCTGGGCTTCCGTAGGCGTCTCGCTGTTATCCATCGTGCTCGCACTGCTAGCTTCTAATTTGAATGTTGCTTTTCTAGTTGGCTTAGCTTTCGCTGTAGCCGCGAGTGCGAATTTGCCTGTCATTTTGTTTACCGTCATTTGGCGGCGCTTTAATACGATCGGCGCCATTAGTGGGATGCTCACAGGATTACTGTCGGCTATATTGCTGGTCGCGATTAGTCCAAGTGTGTGGGATCCGAATGGCAAAGCCATTTTCGTGGGCGATCCTCTAATCGATTTAACGAATCCAGGTATCATTTCCATTCCGCTAGGTTTCTTGGGCGCTTGGTTGGGAACCATGCTGTCCACACGCAAAACGGATGTGGATGAGAAGTTTGATGAAGTGTTAGTGAAGGCAAATACAGGTATTCATATGTAATGGCCTTATCCAACGTATAGCAAACAAAGCTAAACGCAAAAGGCTGTCCCCGCTCTGAACTACACTTAAGCATGGGGACAGCCTTATATGTTAACGTCAAAGTAACACTGTAATTTAAGTATGAGATCGCTCTAATGTAGTCTGATAAGTAACGAGTACACAGCCTTCACCCGAATACGTACCGATAACCGGTCCGATATTGACAAATAGCACACGTTTAAATGGATACTTCGCCAATAAGGATTCCATAAACGTACGGGCACGCTCCTCACAGTTGGAATGAGCAAATGCAACCCAATCTTTGTCTGTGCTATGCCAAGCTTCACCCACTTTGTCAATTAAGCGACGCAGCGCTTTTTGCGTACCGCGCACTTTTTCCAATACCTCAACGGCACCATCCTCGTTCGCTTCCATCACGAGCTTAATGTTAAGCATAGAAGCAACCGTCCCTTTGAGGCGGCTTAAGCGCCCACCTTTAATGACGTTCTCCAACGTATCCACCGTAAAATAGGTCCGAGTCTCTTTTGCGTATTGCTGCATCTTCTGACTCACGGATTGCAAAGTCTCACCTGTCTGAGCTAGTTCAGCAGCACGTACTGCAAGCAACCCAAGTCCTAATGAGGTTGTCTTCGAATCCAACACTTCGACCCGGTTCGGATGTCCTTCTTCTTCATACATCTCTTTGGCCATTAGAGCATGATTATACGTACTACTAAGTTCAGGAGTAATGCATAGCACGAGAATGTCACGATCTGCACTTAGCGATTTATATAGTTCAAGGAATGCCCCTGGTGATGGACTAGCTGTCTTTGGCAATTCTTCTTCCTCTCGCATGCGCTTATAGAACTCTGCTCCGTCCATTTCAGAAGTATGTAGTTCATCTCCAAACCGAACATGGAGAGGAACAACGTTAATTCCGAACTGTTGTGTGATCTCAGAAGTTAAATCGGAGCTTCCGTCCGTAATGATGTGAATGGTCATGTCATTCTCCCGTCTTTCTTAGTCTGTTAACAGCACCGTATCTGTTTCCGCTTAATTATAAAGTGTTGTGAGTAGGAAGACAACGGCTAAATGAAGCCAGTACCGTTAAATAAGCATCGTTCCGATGACGATAGATACCCCGATAATAATACCGCGCAGCAGATGGGCAACGGCTTTATTGCCTTTTGCAATTTCATCACATACACGAAACTGCGGTAAACAGATATCAACAATGAAATAGACGATGCACAAAATAACGATGCCCACAGCCGACCATGCAAGCATCAATACCCACGAACTCGTATTTAAAGATACCATCGCTACGATGATCGCTAAACCGAGCAACTTACTGCCCATGTAGATGCCAGCAGCCTCATTGCCTTTCATAATTTCATCACGATCGTTGAACCGCGTAAGTTTGCTAAATACGAATGCGCCTGCTGCCATAATGAGCGCAATTAGGAGTAAGCCGATTCCAACATTCCCAAGCTCGGATAAAAAGGTACTCATAACAAAATATTCCCTCCATCTTCATAAAGTATCAATTGTGTGATGTATAAAGCCATCCTGGCGCATAACTGGCCAAGTCACCCGTAACAAGCCCACCAACTCGCGGCAATACGCCACCAAACGTTCCGTTCGGCACATAGACGCCTGTTAACAAATATCCTTCTAGCTGCCCATCCTCCGTGTCGAGCTGAACTCGCTCCATCGGAATGAGCTGTTGATAAACTTTGGACTGGTTCTCATAATAGTGCAGTATTTCCCTCTGCTCCTGCTGTACATTTGCCTGTTCGGAATCACGGTCTTCATCCTTTATCGCTTGACCATGCTCATCATACCTAGTCGTCCCTTTCCCTTCCCGCCCCCACAATCCCTTCGCTACATACGGAATACGCTGCCGAATAAACGGCTCTGGTGTCGTATACGTGGGTGGCAAGTAGGTGCGGATCGCACAGACATCCTGTTCGTCAAAGACGTGCTCGTCCGTTAACCAGTCTGACCATTCCGATTGATGCTCTACTAAGGTCCAGATAAGTGCCATAAGCGCTTTACTCTGCAAAATGATCGATTGCGACGGGTTAAGCAAGCCTAGCTTCCCTTCAGCTACGAGTCGCATAAGATGCTCCCCTACAGGAAAGCCTGATGGCGACTGATCGTGAATGAGATACTCTAATGGATAGAGACGATACCATATGTAGACGCGTTCACCATTTGCGAACAGTCCCTCTTCAGGTCGAAGTTCCATTTGCTCCAATGGAACATAGGTAGCATCCCATCCCGCTGCCTGTACGAGTTCCATTAAAAAGAGCGTGTTGGCGCGATCTTCGCTATGATCCCCGAAGCTACTAAACACCACTTTTCGCCCTAATCCTTGCTGCTCATACCAGCGAAGCAAGTCGCATAACGCGGCTTGCAGCCGTTCCGCAAGCGGGGCCGAAATATTGTGCAGCTTGCAGCCAGTGCCTGTAGCTGCTGGCTCCCTTCCCGGATCTCTTCCGGGATTTCTTCCTAGCTCTTTTACTGTATCCCTTACTGCATCCCTTGTTTCCTCCAGCTCCAGCCTCTGCCTCTGCCCCTGCTCCTGCTCCAGCTCCGCAAGCAAGGAGCCTGACAAATACGCAGCCTCCGGTATGCCTGTAGGCGTATCCGCATTATTCTCGATGCACTTCCAACCCTCTGGGCCAAGTATCCAGTCTTGGCGTGCAATGCCCGTATGGGGACATTGCCGACGGGCTGCCTCAACAAGACTCGGATGGATACCCAATTGGTTGACGAGGGACACGTCAGGCAGCTCTGTCTGCACGAAGCGCAGCGCTTTAACGAAGACGCGATGCATCTGTTCGGCAGCTGTGCGTAGTGCTGCCAGTTCTTCTTCTGTATAGCCTACAGCTGTCGTCAAGCAATACGGTTTGCCGTGCATGCGCACGTACGGCACGGTGCGCAGACGCTCCCCTTGAAACGCTTGCGCCGCTGTAAATGGCATCCGAAACGTACGCCTCATGTCCTAACCTCCGCTTGAGTAACCGCTACTTCCAAAACCACTGTAAGACGATGATTTCTTTTTTTTGTAAGACTTATAATAAGAATCGTTGTCAGGATCGTCACAGTCCAATTCTACCTCGTACTTCTTTTCCACGTAGACACATTCTTCTTGATCCGTCATTTTAACTTCTTCGTCCGCGCAGGCTGTTGTCGCTAACACAATGGGCATGCAAGTCATCAATGCATACGCTAACTTTTTCCTTGGCAATGGGACATCTGTTGTCGATGCTTGCACTCGATTCAGACCTGTTTGCTCCACTTCATGCGCATACCACTGTGTAACCATTTGCAAGTTCTGGCCATCATTGTTCAACGGGTCCACTTGCACCATTTCCTCCTTCATCGCTGTTCTCCCCTCGACATGTTATATGTAAAAGATCAATTGCTAATTACCGCTTACTGCTTACTGCTCATGCATTTGCACAAACAATAGGAGTTTGTTCCGATCAGCGTCTAGTACGGTGTACAAAATGTCTACACTGATCCCGTCTACTTCACTATAATGGTCGAGCAACAAGGATGCTACATCTAAGGAATGAGGCGGCTTTGATTTGATACTACATGCAAACTGTCCCGTATCACGCTGCCACATTTGCCACTCCACTTCAAACGGCTCAGCCACGTCACAAGCACCGTGAAACAACGTGTGCTCAATCGCCGCTCTATATTCAGACACGACCTCTCCTGACCATGGCCGGACATATATCGTCGACTTTGTGCTGCCTTCACTTTCATTAGACGTATGCTCCCATAGCCGATTAGCGATTACGGTTGCATCAACGAGCTTGCATATAAACGAATAGGAAGCCGCCACCGTCCATGTGTCGATGATCCGACTAATTTCCCCTGTGCTTTGCTCCCACTCCGCATAACGTAAGCATACATTTTCCCCCACCCAATTCGTCTGCTTCATTTCTGGCCCCCTTCCAATCAAACGCCATTTGTATCTGGCTAAAATAGCCATACGAATTTTCGCTAGAAAGGTTCCAATCCATTTATGAACCAACATTAAAAAATGCCGGGCTATCCGGACGATCCCGGTATCCCAGCACTTAATAAATAGTATGATTCTCTGTGACTGCTATGATTTAGCTTCCTGTTCGCTAGTTTCAGCAATAAAGCAATCGCTTGTATCTTCCACCCAAGCTTCTGCCCAGTCAGAAATGGATTTCATGACTGGCTCCAATGCGCGTCCTTTATCCGTGAGTGCGTACTCAATTCGGACCGGCGTTTCTGGATAAACGTTACGCACAACGATTCCTATCGATTCTAAGTCTTTCATCCGTTCGCTCAACATTTTGTCGCTCATTGTAGGAATGAGAGCGGAAATGTCCTTGAACCGTTTAGGGCCGCTTAGCAGCACTTTAATTAGCAGACCGTTCCACCTTTTTCCCAAAACACAGAACGCTGCCTCGAATCGTGGGCACATACTCGTATGGTTTTGTTCCATCCGTTCACCCCTCCTTGATAAACTTACAAAATGTAAGTACATTGATTTTACCATATCTCTGTAAAAAAAGAAACTAGCTAACCACGTTCGATGTAACATTTTTGATATTTTTTTGCAATGAAGTTGCAACTTTTACCCAAAACATGTGAAATATAATGGTTATGTTATGATGATTTGTAATTCTCAAGTCGCAGGGGGTCTATTGTTTGAGCAACTTTAAAGAGAGCCGTTCACAACGGCATCAACGTTTAAGACAAAAGGAGAAGCGCAAGCGAACGTCCAAGCTTCGATGGCTGAATAGGATTCTGGCACTTGGTGTGTGCGCTGCCGCCGTTTTATTTTTTACGACTGGGACCTTTAAGCAAATGTTCTGGAATGAAAACAGCCATGCTCAACCGCCTGCACCAAACAAACAACAGCACTCCTCTGAGCAACCGCACCGCGATCAACAACAAGGAGAATCCAACAACGTTCCCAACGATAATCCAACTGATAGCAACGATACGCACCCTATTACGCACGAGCCTATCAACATTATTTTTGCTGGCGACGCCTTAATGGATTGGTCTGTAAAAGAGACGATTCGTAGCAAAGGGCCTGATTACCCTTTCAAATACGTTGCTCCAGCTGTAACGAAAGCGGATTATGCAGTTGTCAATTTGGAAACGGCCGTCACAACCCATGATCAAAAAGACCCGAATCAACTTTACAATTTTAAATCCGATCCGATTTCATTAAAAGGAATTAAGAACGCTGGTTTTGACTTGGTCACTATCGCCAACAATCATGCCCTTGATTTTAAACAAAAAGGGTTTCTAGATACGCTCAATCATTTGCAAGATTATCAACTACCGTATGTTGGTGGCGGCAAAAATGCAGAAGAAGCGTATCGAGCGCATGAAGTCACGCTAAAAGGTAAAAAAATTAAATTTCTTGCCTTTTCCCGCTTTATTCCGCAGACGTATTGGTTTGCTGGTCCAGATCACCCAGGTATTGCGGAGGCGTACAACAAATCAAGTGTATTACCCGTTATCGAGCGTGAGCGCAAAGACTGTGATTATTTGCTTGTTTATATGCACTGGGGCGTGGAGAAAAAAAACCGACCTGAACCGTGGCAGCGTACTTACGCTCGCGAAATCATTGATGCGGGCGCGGACGCTATTGTCAGCAGCCATGTTCACGTGTTGCAAGGGTTCGAGTATTACAAAGGAAAGCCTATCGCGTATTCGATCGGTAACTTTTTGTTCCCTGATTACGTGCGCAACGATAAGGCTGATACAGGATTGTTAACACTTACGCTGCAAGATGGCGAAATTGCGATGCAGTTCGATCCTTATTTTATATACAAAGACCAAATTATCAAAAAAGAACCTTCTTATGACAAAAAACAATTGCACTATTTGGAATCGATCTCATACGATGTTACAATAGACGGAAAGCAGGTTAAGGATGCAGTGAAAGTGAACCAGCATCCTTAACCTGAACGACGTCAAGCACCGTGACGCTCGTTGAGCGCTAACACAATCCGATTCCATGACACAGTAAACGCGCATCTGCTTTAATTCGGGTGCGCGTTTATGCGTTTATTAGCCTTTTTCATTACTCTGCGTATGATTTGAAAGGAATGACACCATGAGCTTAATCAACAGACTTAGCCGTCCGAACATTACGGTTATCGGTAGTATAAATATGGACCTGGTTACCGTTACAAACAAGATGCCGGATGGCGGTGAAACGGTTCACGGCGAACAATTCGCTACCTTGTGCGGCGGTAAAGGGGCAAATCAAGCCGTCGCCTGTGCGAGACTCGGCGCAAATGTTACCTTTATCGGAGCCGTTGGCAACGATGCGTTCGGCGAAATTATGGTTAATAACTTAAAACAGGAAGGTGTACATACCGAGCTGATCGCAGTCCGAGATGATGTCGCTTCGGGAACAGCCACGATTGTGGTCGCCGACAACGATAATCGCATTATCGTCGTGCCTGGTGCTAACGGTAAAGTGAGCGCTGCACAAGTACAAGAGCACGCGGACATCATCCGTCAATCAGATCTTGTGCTGCTTCAACTTGAAACTCCGCTACCGACGGTAGAGGCGGCGGTTGAACTGGCATATGACGCGGGCAAGCTCATTATTTTGAATCCTGCGCCTGCCGTGAAATTACCAGCGTCCTTACTGGACAAAGTGTCGTATGTAACTCCGAACGAGCATGAGTTAGCTATCTTGCTAGGCAACCCTGCTTCCGTACATACAGTAGGATCAGCGTCGCCAGATGTAGTAGAAGCAGATGTTAAAGCTGCGCTGCTACAACATCTACCTGGTCGAGTCGTAATGACGAAAGGTGCTGAAGGAGCCTACTGGACAGACTCCACTGGTAGTGTACAGCGTACGGCGAGCCATTCTGTCCAAGCCGTCGATACGACTGGCGCTGGAGATACGTTTAACGGTGCGTTAGCAGTAAAGCTAGCCCAAGGCTTTGCCCTTCAAGAAGCCATATCATGGGCTGTTGCCGCTGGTGCTCTATCCGTAACCAAGTTCGGCGCGCAAAGTGGCATGCCGACTGATGATGAACTCGAATCGTTTATGGCACAACTGTAAAGCTTTATTGGTGCGCATTGCGCGCATATTATGTATGCATGTAACTCACCTATGAACCCCTACCACAAGCGGAAGCGGCCGGATCGTGCAACGGCCGCCGCTTGGCTGCCCAGTTACTTGCTTGCTTACTAATCGTTTACAGAGCTATATGGCTACATGAGTTACTTTAGCAACTTCGGCTACTTTGTCTACTTTGGCTACTGAACTACATGATCTGCATGATCTGCATTAGCTACATTGAGCACTTGGCTCTATCACTTAATCATTTACTTCCTCGATGGCGTTCATTTCAAGCCGAGCAACTAGACCATTTCTAACACGGAACGAACCATTCGCATGTAATTGCAAAAGAATTGTTAGCTAAGCACAATATGGAAAGACTCTAAACTAACGTCACTTTTAAATTAAATTTACCTCGTCTGCAAATTTATGTTTCTATTTTTGGACAATTCTGCTAAACTAAAATGAAATCGGTATAACTTTCTAGTGTTCGCATCGACTATTAAATAGTAGGAGTAATGACTATGGCTACGATTTATGATATTGCCAAGCGAGCGAATGTATCAGCTATGACTGTGTCGCGTGTCATCAACAACACAGGTCGTGTAAGTGAAAAGACACGAGCAAAGGTCAAGAAAGTAATGGAGGAAATGCAGTACATCCCGAACTCGGTGGCGCGATGTCTCGTCACACAAGAATCGAAAGTATTGTCCCTTCTCATCTCAGACATTGCAAATCCCTTTTTCACAACGATGGCACGTGGAGCTGAAGATGCCGCCATGCGGCAAGGCTATCGACTTATGTTTGGTAATAGTGATGAAAGTATTGACAAAGAGCGGGACTACGTCGAAATGATTTTGTCCATGCGTGTTGACGGTGTATTGTTTGCACCGAGCAGCGACCGCTCACTTCAACATTTGGAGTGGCTCCAACGTAAAAATGTTCCTTTCGTACTGTTAGATCGTGAAGTGACTGGCATCGAAAGTGATGCCGTGCTTGGCGACAGTCGCGAAGGAGCACGTAAACTTGTTACGGAGATGATTCAACGTGGTCATCGACGAATTGCAATCATAATTGGTCAGGTGGACATTTCAACTTCACGAGAGCGCCATGCTGGGTATATGGACGCCTTAAAGCTAGCCGACATTCCCTATGATGAGTCGCTTGTGATGATGAGCAGTTATCCATCACAACATGGCAGATTCATATTCAAAGATGGATGGCTAAACAGCAATGGCTCCGAGCGTCCAACCGCTATTTTTGCGGCAAATAACATGCTTGCCTTATCGGTATTGCAAACCGTGCGTGATCTAGGGTTGCGCGTACCTGATGACTTGTCTATCGCATGTTTTGATGACTTCGGTCGTTTAGAAGAAGCAAATCCGTTCTTCACCGTCGCTTCCCAGCCTGCCTACCAATTTGGCGAACTGGGTATACAACTACTGCTCGAACGTATTCGTGACCGCAATCGCGCTGTTCGACGCATTGTCTTGCCATGTAGCATTCATTTGCGACAATCTGTCGCAGCTGCATTGGGTGCAACTACGCCGAAGCACGTATCAAGTTATTTTTCTGGTTAATTTTCCACATAACCTCTAACCACACTCGAAAATGAAACCAGTTGCATCTGCAGATCCGGACGGACAATTGTCCTCCCATTGTCCATTCCTTCTAAGAAGCTCATCCGTCCGGTAACATACACACCTTAACCCTTTACTGCGCCAGCCGCCATCCCTTTCATTACTTGCTCTTGAAATAAAATGTAAATCACGATTGTCGGCAGTGCCGCCAATGACAGTGCAGCCATCGTAAGTTTATAGTCGGTCGCGTAGCCTGTAGCAAAGACCGATAAACTAAGTGGCAGCGTCTTCAAAGCTGGGCTATTTATAAATACTAGCGCGAAAGCAAAGTCGTTCCAGAACCGTAAAAAGCCTAAGATTGCGACGGTTGCCAAGGCTGGAAGCGCTACGGGAAGCATGATACGGTAGAAGATGCCGTAATAATTACTTCCATCGACGAGTGCTGCTTCTTCCATTTCCTTCGGAATGTTCGCCAAATATGCAGCAACGACAAATACCGCGATTGGCAACTCAAACGCCGTATAGGGCAAGATGAGCGCCGCATATGTGTTCAACATCCCCATTTTGCTCATCATAATAAACAAAGGGACAAGCGTGCTATGAATCGGAATCAGCATCCCTAGTACGAACAACAGATGAATAATAGAACGGCCGCGAAACGAAAACCGCGCTAAGACATAGGCGGCCAACGCACCTAACAATAACGTTAGTACCAGCGCCGTTGACGTCACGATGAGTGAATTGACCATGGCTGTTCCCATACCCGACACTTCCCACGCACGAGCAAAATTGGACCATTGCCACGTCGCAGGCAGACCAAAAGGAGAGGCGTAGAACTCCGCATTCGTCTTTAGCGCACTCATGAACAACCACATGAGTGGATACAATGTCACAAGCGCGTAAATCCCTAAGCTTGAAGAGACGAGCATTTGCTTCATGTTCCATTTTCGAGTACTGCTGCCTGTCTCTCCTGTTACGATGAACGTCATAGCGGCTAATGGCTTCATGATAAGTCGCCTCCTTCTGATTAGGCTAATCGTCTTAATGAGTTTCTTTGCGCATTAACCGCTGAGAACCCGCTACCATAAGTAAGCTGATGATTACGATTAAAGTGGAAACTGCACTTCCGTAGCCAAACCGATAAACGGTAAATGTGCTGTTGTACATATAGGATGCAAGCAGCTCCGTCGCATGCGCTGGTCCGCCATTTGTCATCACATAAATCAAGTCAAACGCCTTTAAGCTGCCTGAAATACACAGCACAATGGCTACTTTAAGCGTATCCCAAATTAATGGGAGTGTGATCTGGACGAGCTTGCGCAAGCCGACTGCACCGTCTAGCTGGGCAGCATCGTCTAGTTCGGATGGAATGCTATGCAATGCTGCGAGAAACATAATTAAATACGGACCAATATAGTTCCAAATGAGCGGTATCGCGATCATCCACATCGCAATGCTCGGATCTGATAGCCACGCATGCTTCCACTCTTCCAAACCGACTGCGGTCAAGAGAGCATTAAGCAAGCCTGTTTGTGGGTGATAAATGTTCGACCAGATGATGCCGATTACGACCGATGAAAGCACCATCGGCATAAAGACTGCGGAGCGAATGAACCGTTGAAACCATGTTCCCCGCTTCAACAGTAGCGCAAGCAAGAGCGCAATCGGCACTTGGCCGAATACGGATGCCGCAACGACAATCATATTATTTTTAAACGACAGCCAGAACACCGGGTCTGTCAACGCCTCCACGAAATTGTCCAGACCGATAAAGCGTGCTTCGCCCAGCCCTTTCCAATCAAAAAATCCGTAGTATGCCGACCAAAAGATCGGCACGATTACAAATAGAACATACAACAAGAGAGCGGGTGTCAATGATATCGCAATAAAGGAACGTTGATGGGACCAACTACGCATAAGAGCTCTCCTTTCTCGGAACATTCATGGAACTTGCATGAGGCGTATTATTTTCCGAGCGCTTTCGCCTGTGCATTTTGTATTTTTTGCGCAATATCTTGTGGGTTTCCACCCATTAGCAACTCCTGTATCCCGTTATTCACGGCATCCGTTCCTTCGCTCGTCAGCATGGCATCATATACAGGTGTTCGCTTTACCTCATTTACGAGTCGATACAGCTCTGCAAATAACGGCGACACTTTCGTTGTATCCAGCTCTACTTTGTAGCTAATTAATTGATTCGATTCGAGTGTTTTCTTTTGGGCTTCAGGACCACTCATCGCATAAATGAGCTTGTAGGCCGCCTCTTTCTTTGCCCCTTCTACCTTACTGCTTAAACCTAGCCCCACACCCACAACACCAGAAGTGGAATTCGCGTCCCCTTTACCTGCTGGCACAACAGGCAGTACAGTTGCCCCCATCTGCTTCAACGTTTCTGCCGTAGCATTCGCCGTCAAATTCGTAAGCGCCCAACCGCCATCGATCATCATCGCAGCTTGGCCTTGCGCAAACATCATTTCCATTTGTGTGTTGTCAATGCTGTTAAAGCCTTCTTGGAACGCTCCTGCCTGCTGTAATCCTTGTAACAACTCCAACGCACGCACGAATTGCGGATCTGTAAATTTCGCTCCATCTTGCTTCGCTGCTTTAACGAACCAATCCGTGCCTGTTACTCGATCAGCCAAGGAGCTAATAATGCTGGATTGCGCTAACCATGCCGCCTTGTTACCCAGCGCAATCGGCGTAATATTTTTTGACTTCAATGTCTGAACGGCAGTCAGCAATTCGTCCCACGTCTTTGGTACAGCAACACCGTGTGTCTCCAAAATGGTTTTGTTGTAATACAAAATGGACGTTGGTGTATACCCCATTGGCGCACTATAAATGTTGCCGTCCACCGTATAGTCATCAAATGACCCTGGTAAAAAACCATCTTTCCATGTCTGCTGACTATTCAGCAGCTCATTAATTGGCTGTAGCAGCTTGCCACTATGAAATTCGCGCGTCATCGTGCCTGGCCACATCAAAAATACGTCAGGCATCTCATTAGCTGCTGCTACCGTTTTTAAACGTGTACGATAGCCATCTGGCGGAATAGCTTGCACGTCCAACTCAATGTTGGCATGCTGTTGTTTAAATTGCTCAATCACTTCCCTCATCGTCTTCGCACGCAGATCGTCCCCCGTAAAATTGTGCCACAAGGACAACTTGACCGTTGCTACCTCTTTCCCTTTATCAGCTGATCCCGACGCACTGTCTTTTCCTGATCCACCTGTCGAGCCTCCCCCACTACATGCCGAAAATAAGGAAGCAACGAGCACAAATACGAGCATCATCATCCATTTTTGACGCATTTACATTCCCTCCTGACTTATTCTGTACTCCATTTCAGCGACGCCACTAGTGAACGAAATCATCATGAATGGGGCCGTTGCTATATATCTAGTGTAAAGAAAGCGCTTTATTAATCGTTAGGGATAAAATTAGGCGCTAGAGGGGACGGTTTTCGTCACGTGCTGAACAATGATCACGGAATTCAGATGGCGTACAGCCATAATATTTTTTAAACAGTTGCGAAAAATATTTCAAATCCTCATATCCAACGAGCCGTGCAACCTCTGTCACTTTGGCAGCTGAATCGCGCAGCATCTGACTTGCACGCGCCAAACGAGCTTCGGTGACAAATTCGAGGTAGTTCATCCCTGTCTCTTGCTTAAATTTTTCACTTAAATGATTCGGATGCACATTGACGTGCTTGGCTACGTGTTGCAAGGTTAATGTTCCATCTGCTCGCTCACGAATATATCTCATCGCGCTCCTCACAAAGGAAGCCGTCGCCCCTGACATATAGTCCCGATAGTGCTCCATCGCTGCGTGAAGCGCGTCAAATAAGGCTTGCTCCCATGCAAGGCGATTTGCGGTGCGCGGCGACATGATTGTGCCTGTTTCCCAGTCTGTTCGATGGGTATGTAATTTCGGTTCAGAGGCTTGCGTAGTCCGGCGAGTCTGGGTATCAGGGGGTAGTGCAGCAGCACAGCGATCCAGCCAACGTCTGGCTGCAACGAGCAGCGATTGCCCATACGATTGCACCGACTCCGGCGTCGCATGCTCGCTTGCGATCAGTTGACTCACAATGCCAGACAACCATTGGCGCAATTGTTCTGGCTGACCGGACTTGAGCGTCTGAATCAGCTCGTCTTCAACTACAGCTGTACAAATCGTTGGTTGTCCTAACCGCCGTCCGCTCTCTTCATAGGTTAAGTAACGGCGGCGCCGACTCGCGCTGTCAACTAACCAATAATAAGCAGCGGCCTCTAAAGCATCTGCGTAGGAAACGTTCCATTGTTCCGGAGCTATAACCGAACGCCCGATTCCGGCGTACAACTGACAGTTTAGTTTACGTTCAATAAGGGCGAGTACATAATCCCACTTGTTGTTGCGGTCTATGCCATTGGTGTTGTGGCTCATGCCATTGGTGTTGTGGTTCATACCGTTGGTGTTGTGGTTCATGCCATTGCCACTATGTATGTGATTTTGATTGTGTTTGTGTTTGTGATTGCCTTTGTAGTTGCCCATTACATCATGGCGTGCACGCACAACAACGATGTGCGGCTCGATGCGAATGATCATACCTTCAATCAGCTCATGCAGCATGTTATGTACGGCAAACAGCAGCAAGCTGTTTTGTTGTTTATCCCAGCCAGATGCGTGGATACAAGCAACTTCATAGACCGTTGGGCCCGACGTTGAACCATCATGCACCGCATCTTTAGTAACCGTAGAACCCCCAGAGCCCGTTTCCATACTGACCTCACTGAATGGCGCGCTACGCATGGCTAAGCTCTCCCACTCGTCGGTTCTGCCCATTCTGCCTGTTCTGTCCGTTCTGTCTGTTCTGTCCGTCCTGTCCGTTCTGTCCGTTCTGTTAGCTCCGTCAGTTCTTCCGGTTATTCCAACTGCGTCAACAAATAAGTTAGCTGACATGTTCGTTTCCGCCTGCACAGTCGTATGACCCAGCAGCAACTTCAACAACTGCTGCTCGCGAATCGAGGCCTCCTTACGTACGTTAGCTCGCTCTGTCTCCCGCTTACTTATAATTCGCTCCTTCGCACGAAGCGCAGCTTTAATAATGTCGTCAGGGTGACTAGCCTTCAATAAATAATCGTACACCCCGATCCGCAGCGCTTGCTGGGCATACTGAAACTCATCGTAGCCAGTTAACACAATCGTTTCGCTTAACGGGCTTACTTGCTTAATATAAGCTGCCAAAGTAAGCCCACTCTCACCTGTCATTCGAATATCCGTTAAAACAAGCTGCGGCTGCTCATTCCTGACTACAATCATTGCCTCTTCCGCTGAAGCACATGGCGGTAGCACTTCAAAGCCAAGCTCAGACCACGGAATAACTTGTACCAAGCCCGTGCGAATAATAACCTCGTCATCGACAATTAACAGCTTTAACATGTAAATTCCCCATCTCCTTAAAAAGTGTCTCCCCTACCCGTTTACTCCTATCGGAATTTCAAACGTCACTTTCGTTCCTTTGCCAAGCTCGCTTTCGATCAGAAGCTGCGCCTGATCACCGTAATGCAACCGCAGCCGCTGCTGTACGTTGTAAACTCCGTAACTGCTACGCTGTTCCTCCGTCAGCTGCGCACGCAACCGCGCAATCGCCTCCGCATCCATACCGACGCCGTTATCTTGTACACAAAACCGGATGTGGCTATTATCAACTAACGCCACCTCAATCGAAATCACAGCCGCAGCGTATACCGCGCTCTCTTCATTTTGAAACATGCATCGTTCAGTCGCCTCCACTTGCACAGACGGCATTTTTAACACACCGTGAATAAGCGAATTTTCTACTAGTGGTTGCAACAGCAGCTTCAACGTAGAAACTTGTTCAAGCTCCGTTGGCAGTGTCACAACGAACTGAAAGCGCTCTGGGTAACGGATCGCTTGAATATGCAAATAATGTGTAACGTGCGCAATTTCCTGCTCGATAGGACAATATTCCAAGCCCCGGTTTAAACTGAACCGCAAAAAATGGCTCAATGCCCCTACCATATCCGCTATTTTACGATTCCCGTCCATCCAAGCAAGCCACTGCACAGAGGACAACGTATTATATAAAAAATGAGGCTGAATTTGAGCTTGGAGTGCTTGTAAGTCCGCTTCTTTTTTACGAGCCTCGTTCACTTTCACTTGTTCCGTTAACCGAGCAATATTGTCATTCAAGCGATTGTAACTACTCTCAAGCAATCCGATTTCGTCTTGCGAAGTAATAGGTACACGCTCAAAGGGACGGTCTGGCTGCACCTTGCGAATACCGTGCGCGAGCCGGATTAATGGCATCGTAACGCGTTTAACAAAAAATAACGCCGCACCTGAAATCACAATGAACGCGATGCCAGCTGTCAACACCGTCAATTGCAACACATAGCGATTTTGCGCACTAAACGCCTCATACGGAATAACGGCATACATACGCCACGGCGCAACCGGCACAGGCATCGTGACGACAATATGTCGATCATCGTGCTCGCCGACATCTATAAACTGTGGTTCGCTGCCCTTATCTAATTCATGCAGCACCTTTGGCCACCTCGCACTTGCTTGCATAGAGGCGTTGCTCGCTACGAGTCGGCCTTGCTCATCAAGTAATAGCATGATGCCGCTATCGATCGTCGCATTGCGCAGCTTATGTTCTAACACGCCACTATCTATGCCGATAGATAACATGCCCATATGCTCAAACGTACTCATACTGCGAAACGGACGCACAAGCGACACCGTGCGTAAATGCCCTTTACTCGTAAGTAAATCAAGCGGCGGCGACCACCATTTCGTCTTTTTTTCCCAAAAAGAGCTATGAATAAGTGGTACATGCTGATACAGCTGTGAAGAGAATATCGTCGTATTGGTCAGCTCGGAATTACCATTAAAAGGGATGATGCGAATGTCTGAAATGTACGTTTTGGAAAAAGCCAAGTTAGTCAAAAAACCGATCATACGCATATACGCCGCTGCGTTTGCTTGCTTACTCGATAAATATTGTTGAATTTCTTGTTGTCCAATTAAAAATATAGACATATTTTCCGCATCTTGTGCTATCGTTTCCATAACGGCACTCATCTGACGCAGCGTATTTAAGCTTGCCAGCTTTGCTTTTTCTTCCGTAATAGATGAAGCAATGCTGTAAGAAACGTAGCCTAAACATAAGATGGGAATAATAATCGCAACGACAAGCAGCGCAGAAAGCTTGCGATGCAACGAACCAGTTAACCATTGCACAAAGTCACCTTCTTTTTTAGGAGAGATTTTTGGTGAGGGGTGGATCGCCAGTTGTAAGACGTGTAATACTCATAAATTTGTAAACGCATACATTATAACTGCTGAACAAACGTACGGCCATTCTATTTTCAAAATTAAACATACACAATATGGAACATTACTAAAAAAACAAAAATTTATTGACCAATCGTTAAATAGGAGGTAAAGTATAAAGCATTACTACGAACACTTTAGTGCGTGCAAGCGTGTAAGCGAACAAGCGAGAAAGTGTAGAGATGAGCGAACTTGATTTTTCCTTTACGGGCAACTCATACATTCAAACATCGTTACTGTATTTATAATAAGGAGCTGGCATTATGAATTCTACTCAATCTGAAACGGTTACGTTTAAACAAAGCATTATCATATTCGTAACAATCATTGGTTGGCTATTGCTAACCATACTCGGCTGGCAAGCTGAGCCGCATGTACCCCTTATCATCGCGACTATTTTGACGGGAACATTACTTATGGTATTTGGTCAATCGTGGAAAACCGTCGAAGAATCGCTGCTGAAAGGGTTACAATCTTCCGTCTTTCCGGCTATGCTGCTTGCGCTAATCGGCGTCTTAATCGCTGTCTGGATGATGAGCGGGACAATCCCGACGTTACTCGTCTACGGCACATCATGGTTTCAACCACAATGGTTTACGATTAGTGCCTTGCTGTTGACAGTCGTTGTGTCCATGTTCGTAGGCAGTTCTTTGACGACAGTCGGAACATTCGGCGTTGCACTTATCGGCATGTCCGAATCGATGGGCGTCCATCCTGCGATCGTAGCTGGCGCTGTCGTATCAGGTGCCTGCTTCGGTGACAAAATGTCGCCATTGTCGGACACGACGAACTTTGCCGCCGCTATTTCTCGCGTGCAAATTCCCGATCATATTCGCAATATGACTCGGACGACTATACCTGCGTTTGTACTTACATGTATCGCCTTTTTATTTTTCGGCTCATCAGCGGAGACCGACTTAGCACAGCTGCAAGCGATGCAGCGTGACATTAGCCAAGCGTTCCACATTTCGCCGTGGACGCTGCTGCCGCTAGCGGTTGTACTAATTACCGCCTTTAAGCGTTTGCCGATTCTCGTGTCGATGCTGCTCGGCATCGGTTCAGGGCTCGTTGTCGCTGTCATCATGCAGGGACATTCCAATGTCCCTGAGTTGATGGCTACGATGCAGCACGGCTTTAAGACTACATTCGCAATGGAAGAAGTAGGAAACATCATTAATCGTGGCGGATTGCAGTCGATGACATGGGCAATGACGCTGATCGCCATTGCGTTCTCGCTCGGCGGATTACTGCAACACGGTGGCGTAATTAACGCCTTGTTCAGTCGTGTAATCGCGCCAGTTAAACGGAAAGAAACGCTCGTCGTGTCGAGCGGACTTAGCGCAATCGGAGTCAACGTCATTACGGGCGAGCAGTACATGTCCATTCTGCTACCTGGACAACTGTTCGAAGCCGAATACGAAAAACGCGGTATTCCGCGCTTGACACTATCCCGTACGCTTGAAGATTGCGGCACACTCGTGAACCCGCTAATTCCTTGGGGAGTAAGCGGAGCGATGATGACTAGCGCACTTGGCTTAACGGTGCTTGATTACGCTCCATACGCGTTCTTCCTGTGGTTCTCACCACTATGTACGTTCGCGTTCGCCCTTATTCCAGGCTTGAAGCGACAAACGTTAGGCGAATAACCGATCACCTGTATGTGCTATAAGCCATACGCCATTCACCGTTCGCCATAATCCCAGCCTTACAAGCAAGCCTGCCTTCGCGATCACTCACGAAGACAGGCTTTTTTTCATATGAATATGTGTTAAGACTTTATTCCCCTTGCGCTGGCTTCAGTGAAAGATCGTCATCGTCCGGCAATTGTGTAGGCTTATTCCGCTCCCGTGCCCGCTTGATCAGCCACCCCGTTACAAGTACAACAGCAACGAGAGCTAGCTCGAAACCGTATTTGACGAATCCATTTGCAAAGTAGGGCTTAAGGAAAGATTCACCCACAATCATTTTTCCAGCCGTCCATGCGAGAACTGCGGAGCCCAGCGTTATAATAATCGGGAAACGGTCGATAAACTTCAAAATGATGGTACTACCCAGTATAACGATCGGGATGGAAATGATTAAGCCAAGAACAACGAGTAACGGCGAGTTATGAGCCGCACCTGCGACAGCAAGCACATTGTCTAATCCCATAACCGCATCTGCAATTACAATCGTGCGTACTGCCGCCCAAAAATGGTATTCTGCTTGGAGGTTGTGACTTTTTTCATCCGCCAACAACTTAATTGCAATCCAGATCAGTAGCAGTCCTCCGATTAAGAGCAGACCTTTAATTTGCAGCAAATAGAACACGCCCAGCGTAGCGACAGCCCGAATGGCAATTGCCCCGAACGTTCCCCATAAGATCACTTTCCTTTGCTGCTCCTTAGGCAAGTTCCGCGCTGCCAAGCCAATCACGATTGCGTTATCCCCTGCTAAGACGAGATCAATCAAAATAATCGACATGAGTGCCATCCAAAATTCAGGTGAGAATAATTCCATCCCTACATTCCTCCTTCAAAGTGAATTAAGTAGCTTCGAACACGGGAACAAGAAGACGCCGCTACCCACGCAGGTAACGGCGCCCAAATAAAAAGAGACCTTTACCATTGCGGCAAAGGTCTCGCAAACAACGTAATCCGTTGCCAATAAAGCCGAGGACTCACGTCCCGTAATGACGACTTTACTGTATTAGCTACTCCCCTTTGAAGAAGTATCATGTTCGATTTGAGCTAATGATAGCATGGGGCCACCAAATGATCAACCTTATTTTGCCTAAAAATATAAATATTGCTTGTCCTTTTTTTCGCTTGCTAAGTTGCTCGGCACATTGTACTTCCGGGCACAATTGTATATATTGAGGTTGTATAGTTATTATTGTTGAAATTGCTGTACCGTTGTGAATGTAAAAATATAAATAAACAGCGTGACGCAAAGTCATGTTCGTGAGGGAGGACATACATATGACAGAATCACAAGCAGGCGCTCCTAAATGGGAGCTGGCAACGTTTGCCGGAGGATGCTTTTGGTGCATGGTGACGCCATTTGAGGAGCTGCCAGGCATTCACTCGATCGTATCCGGCTATATCGGTGGACATACGGAAAATCCTAATTATAAAGAAGTATGTACGAACACAACTGGACATGCAGAAGCCGTCCAAATCACCTTTGACCCCGAGCAGTTTCCGTATGAAAAATTGCTCGATATTTTTTGGCAGCAGGTTGATCCTACGGATGCGGGCGGTCAGTTCCATGATCGAGGCTCCTCTTATCGCACAGCTATTTTTTATCATAGCGACGAGCAGCGCGAATTGGCTGAGCAGTCTAAACGTACTTTAGAAGCAAGCGGCCGCTTCGATAAACCGATTGCAACTGAAATCGCTGCCGCGAATACGTTTTACCCTGCTGAGGAATATCATCAAGACTACCATTTGAAAAATTCAGCTCACTATAAGCGCTACCGCCAAGGTTCTGGGCGTGATGTATTTATCGCCGAGCATTGGGGTGTTACAGATACGGAACGAGCTGACTTGAAACATAAACTTTCTCCTATGCAATTTCATGTGACACAGAACAGTGGCACAGAGCCACCCTTCCAAAATGAATTTTGGGATCATAAGCGCGAAGGCATTTATGTGGATATCGTATCAGGCGAGCCCTTGTTCAGTTCGTGCGAAAAATACGATTCCGGCTGCGGCTGGCCAAGCTTTACGAAGCCGCTACGTCCGTTCCACGTCGAGGAGAAGCTCGATTTGGCTCATGGCATGATCCGTACAGAGGTGCGCAGTCGCTTGGGCGACTCTCACCTCGGACATGTGTTTGACGATGGGCCTGCTTCGCAAGGCGGGTTGCGTTATTGTATCAACTCTGCTGCGCTCCGCTTTATTCCGAAGGAAGAGCTGGACGAAGCTGGCTACGGCGAATTTAAGTCGCTGTTTAAATAAAATGAAGAGAAGCCCCGCGCCGCATGAAACCGTTCGATCTCGGTTCCATCCAGCTTGGGGCTTTTTTTTCATATGTAGAGCGTGGACGATTAAAATGAAATAATGATGCCTGTCTTGTCATCACTTTTTTTAAATCGTGGCACTTGGTTGCAATACGCATCGTTGTCCTCATATTGCTGCAAACGCTCAGCATATCGTTGTACGCCATCTTCGATCAACTGCTCTAACCAACTCACCGAAGGCGGGGTGTCATGCTCTCGCCACTCATACAAGCCGTCTGAAATCATAATGAGATGGCTCAAGCCACTTAGCGGCAAGGAACCCGACTCTAGCATCTGATGCAGTTGCGGATCTCCATTCATGACGCTGTAGCCATGCGGCCTATTCGCTTGCCGACGATTGGCGAGCAGCATATCACTAACAGCTTCTGGCCGTTCGTGACGATGCCAGGCTGCCTCATCCTGCTGCCACACGCGCAAAGCGGCGGCATCAAACGGCTCAACTGCATCATGCGTCACCGCTCGAATAGCTCCAGACGTGTAGCGAGCATACAGCATACAGTCCCCTGTTTGTACCCAATGCGCAACATGCTCGTCGAAGATGACTGCCACATGCGCAGCTCCCCAGCGGTGCTCGGGTTGTTGGAACGGTACATTGTGCGCAATCATGAATTGGCGCAGTTGCTCATTTGCGCTTAGCGTTCCCCGCTGAAGCCGTGCAAGCGGCTCTATGCTTGCAGATGCCCTGACCTCGGACTGAATCCCTGAGGTCAAGGTTAATGCGGCTAGCGCCCCGGATGTTCGACCTTCACTATCCGTATAGGCGTCCATTCCGGATACACCGTCAATTACGGCGAAGAGACGGTTTTCGGGACAGACGATCCAACTGTCCTCGTTGCATGGCCCTTGACCTTGCCGTGTTGCTGCTTCCACTTCAACCGTTTGTCTATGTTGTCGAGTCGGTTCGATACGAATGACAACACGTTCGGTTCCGTACGGTGAGCTCATTTATTGATCCCCCCACTATGTATATGTATATTTTTCATTCGTGAACATAGGCTAGTACTTAGTATATTCGCTCCTAAGCGACTCAATCAAAGGCAACGCTCAAATTAGTTGCAACGATCCGAGCTACACTGCGTATTAACAACTGCAACTTACCAAATACGTCCTACATTTTACTGTAATTTTCAGAACGATTTGATTTCTATAAAAAGGATTTCACTCAAATCATGGACGCATTAAATTTTTACAGTATAATGGTATTTGTGAGTTTATTTTTACATATTATTCGGGAGGAAGTACTATGAGCCGCATCAAAATCTTTTCGGACAGCACGTGTGATCTGCCGAAAGACTTGATAGACCAATACGATATCAGCATCATCCCGCTTTACGTTACGTTTGGCGAGACGGCCTATCGCGACGGAGTCGAAATGACAACAGAGCGAATGTACAAGCTAGTCGACGAGCAAGGAAGTTTACCTAAGACCGCTGCTCCATCGCCTGCTGATTTTATGGCTGCTTTTGAGCCTTTCGTTCGGGAAGGGCGCGATATTTTGTATATCGGCTTGTCCTCTGAACTGTCTTCAACTCAGCAAAATGCGAAGCTTGCAGCTGACATGTTGCAAGAAAGCTACACTGCCAATATTTCAGTGTTTGATTCGCTTAACCTAGCAACGGGTATCGGCCTTCAAGTCATGAAAGCTGTACGGGCAGCAGAGGCGGGACAAACCGTTGATCAAATTGTACACATGTTAGAAGCAGTCCGTCCACAAGTGGAGACGGAATTTATCATCGATACGTTAGACTACTTGTATAAAGGTGGACGCTGTAGTGGACTTACGAACCTACTAGGCAGCTTGCTTAAAATACGTCCATCCATTAAAGTTGTGAACGGTAAAATGACGCCCGCGAACAAGACACGCGGGAAACGTGAAAAAGCGTTGGAAAGCTTGCTGAACAACGCCTTGCAGCATGCAGATGAAATGGATGGCGACATGATCTTCGTCACTCATTCGATGTGCTACGAGGATGCAGTGAATATTCGTGCTGAACTTCTAGCACGTACCAACACGCAACACGTATACATTTCCGACACAGGCTGTGTCATTTCCAGCCATTGTGGTGCCAAGACGCTTGGCATCGTTTATGCTAAAAAAAGCTAACGCACACAAAGCGGTGAGCCTGTCATAGGGCTCACCGCTTTCTATATGCTACTCCAACTGCTTGGTTCCCCAATAAGCGAGCTTGCGATAGGGCTGCTGACGCTCATCCTGCTCATATTGCTCTCGCAATAAACCGAGCCCAATCATATCCAAGTAGCGTCCATTGCGGAACACACGCTGACGCTGACGTCCTTCCTCCACAAAACCGCACTTGATATAGCAGCGATACGCACGCTCATTCGGTTCCAATACTTCCAATTGAACACGGTTCAATTGGAGCTGGTCGAACGCGACCGCCTGCAAGACGCGAATGGCTTCTTCGCCATAGCCTTGACCAAACAACTCTTTGCGCCCGATTACGATCCCGATCGTACCGATACGATTTTTCCAATCTATATGCAAATCAATTTGACCGATATATGCTTCCGACTCTTTTTCTGCGATGACAAACGAACGAATATTGTCTCTTGGCTTCATTACTTCATTCTTAAACGATTCCGTCGTTGTATACGAATGCGGAGACAAGAACAGATCATGCAAGCTCTCCGTTACTTCCGGATCATTTACCCACTTGCGCATGGCTTCCATATCACTTTCCCGATACTCTCTTAAGCGAATCCGATTCCCAAAATAGTGAGGCATTCCCGTTTCCCCCTCGCAGCGATTTTTCCTATTCTAGTACATCGGAGAGAGAAAAGGTAGTTAATTAATGGGAATTCAATCAACTAGATTACGCTCACTCAAGACGATCGTATCGTGCTTCACAACCCTCATAAAAGGATATTCTTTAATATGATACCGCAACTCGACACAATACAAGCAGTGTAAGGAGATGTTTCATGCCGTTGTAAAAAAGGGTTCCAACTGGTGCAGGATACAACCCTAAGATGAACTTAACTAGTGTTGATTTCCCAGCAGCGTTATCACCAACGATCTCGATCTTTTCGCCGCGCTTAATGGACAAATGAACGTGTTGTAGCGTTGGCCCTAACGCTTACATTAATTATGATCACACACTATCCGATCAGACCCTAATTCCTTTATCTAAAAGCTATTATCCACTATACAGCATCGCCAAAACGTTCATTAAAAATAATAATAACGCCTTCGTGCTGCTAAATGAATTAGAATAATTTAACATCTCATAGGTTAACGCTAACGTTTCAAACGGAAAAAGGCTTGCGTCAGTAAATGACTAGCAAGCCTTTTCGAACGATATATGGCTTAACGCCAAGGCCACAACTTGGCCTCCACTTTGCCTTCTAATGAGTCATTCGGGACGAAGCCTAAATCACGGCTATCCTTACTATTTTCCCGATTATCCCCAAGTACAATGACGTGCCCTGCTGGGACAAGTGTCGGAATGCTCATCCCTTTGGGCATCGTGTTCCCTAAGGCATGAGGCTCTTCAACCACCTTATCGTTTATGTACAGCTGTCCATCACGGATATCAAAACGGTCACCTGCAACTGCCACAACACGTTTAATCAGTCGTTCACCGGAAAAATCCGGTTCAATAATGACCACATCCCCACGCTCGGGCTCATTTAATTTATACACCCACTTATTTTCTAAGAGGCGATCACCCTCTTCATACGTTTGATTCATAGAGTCTTGATTAACGAGAATTTGCGCATAAGCGACCTTCTGGATCGTTAAGCTAAGCGTTAAGGCGATCGCTGCCGGTACCACAAAATCCATCGTCAACTTCTTCAACCAATTCTGCTTCATGCCTTATCCCACCCCTGATTTCCATATTTTACAACGATACTATGTTATACGTTTGTACGTATGATTAGTTTCCGTCTCCGTTGACATTTGTCCCTGTATGATCGAGTCTACTAGGTACGAGGACTGTCCTTTTCCCGCACAGCAGGGATCGTAATCGTGACCGATGTACCAATGCCAGGTCTGCTAAATATGCTAACGCCATACTGCGCTCCATATTGGAGCCTAATTCGCTGATGGACGTTGCGGATGCCATAACCGGCATTGACGTGATCGCGCGAATCAAAAATTTGCCGAATTCGTTCTTGCTTCATCCCAACTCCATCGTCAATGATGCGGAACGACAAACGATCGCCAACCTTTTTCCCGACGATTCGTATATGTATCCGATCCCCACACCACGCATGCTGCAACACATTTTCGATAAAGGGTTGCAAAATTAACTTGACCGTATCATAGCTGCAAACGTCTGAATCAACATCAAACAGCACTTCCAAACGATCCCCATACTTTATTTTTTGAATGGCTACATAGGCTCCCGCCTGTTCGAACTCTTTATGTACCGGAATGATAGAACGACCATCATTTAGCGTTAACCGATAAAACTTAGCCAAATCCATGACCATGCGTTGTAGTTTGTCCGTCTCACCGAACTTTGCAAGACGGCTAATAGAAGATAGGGTGTTATATAAGAAATGCGGATTGATTTGCGCTTGCAGCGACTCAAGCTCCGCTTCTTTTTTTTGAATTTGTGTAATATACATTTCGCTAATTAGTTCCCCGATATTTTGTCCCATCTCATTTAAAGCTACCGCAATTTGCGAAAATTCATCCTTGCCGTTGTAAGCCATCCGCTTATGGAGGTCACCTTCACGAAAAGCATGCAGAACCGACACAATTTTGGTCACACGAACCGAGAAGTATTTGGATATAAACATGGCTACAAACGTGAACACCACAAAACAGATTAGACAAATGGCGATCGTTAACATGCGAACTTTTACGGTATCGCCTTCAATGATAGCCGTAGGCACATAGGTGACAAGCTTCCATGGCACGCCATCCAGCGGCTCCTCGATAACGAGTAAATCTTCTTGCGATGCCGAATGGCGGAGCGCTTTAATGTGTTGTTCACTGACTTCATAACCAGAGTGATACAAGATTTCATTTTTGTTGTCCGCAATAAGCAAAATACTGCCTTCGCCGATTTTACGATAATCAACACTCTCAAACAGCTCATTCAAAGGGACATTTAGCCGCATAAATCCGATTTCCTTTAGTCGCAGCGGGGAACTTGTGTCGACAAGCCTTCGCAGTAAAGACATGCGCTTATACTGTTGGTCTTGTTCTATCTGTTGCCACTTCAGCGTTGTCCCGTAAATTTCAACGGGATGGTCTGCATACCAATGTTTATGAGCAATTCGCTTTAAATGGAAGATGTCAGCGTCTCTACCTTTCGATTCGGGGTCTCCCTCCTCTAGCGGGCGTTCATAAATTTCAGGCAACCGCTCATTGTGCATAAACACGGACATCCACATATTGCGGTTGGTCGCGTTGAGCGCATGTTGGATTTTAGGAACGACGTATTCCGTCATTTTCTCGTACGTCTCCCAACCCGCTTCATAGCTGCGCAAATTGCTGGCGAGCGTATAATCAAAATAGAGCATGTCGGAGATACGTTTAGCGTCCTCCATTTTGTACGTAATATTGTCGCGAATTTGTGATAATGTTCCTTGAATGTTCGTACGCGTCTGCTTGCGGATCGAGTCCACATAGATGGCATGCGACACGAGTCCGATGATAAGTACGGGAATGATAATAAAAGTAATGTACGTAAATAGCAGCTTATATCCGAACGGAATATAGGAAGGCTGTATTGGTTTAATAGACGGCACTATAGTTCCTCCATTCCCCAGATGCTATTCTTTTTTGCGATAATCCATAGGACTCATTCCATACGTTTCCTTAAACTGTCTACTAAAATAAGGAAGGTAGCGATAGCCCACTTGATCAGCAACTTCGTATATTTTAAGGCTCGGGTCCTTCAGCAATTCCCGCGCTTTTTCCATCCTCATTTGGATGAGCATTTCACTGAATGATTTGCCTGTTTCTTCTTTAAATAGATGTCCTAAATAATTCGGTGAAAAAGAGAACTGACGCGCAATATCCCGCAGCGTAATGTTCTCATGCATCTGCTCGCGCACGACGCGCTGCATTTCGCGAATGAGTCGACCGTTCTTCGTTGAGGCTTTGCGACGCAACATTTCTGATATTTCAAACACTTTGCGCACGAGCCATGAGCGAATGTCGTCCATCGTTTCGAATTGCAATAAAATATCCAAATTGCGTAGCTCCATGCCGAGCAAGCGGAATAAATCCTCATCCACGGAGTGCAAATATTGATCCAATTTGAATACGATGTACATCGCTAAATTATGAATCGTACACTTGGAGCGCAACGTAAGCACGGACAGGAACAAGTTCTCGATTTCGTCGTGAATACGGACGAGTTCGTAGTTAGCCATAGCCGTAAATAGGGCGTCCAGCCTCAGATCAAGTGTACGCGCATCTTCCATTTCTGGAGCGCGCTGCATCTGTTCATAGGCAATGAGCTTGCCCTTGCCGAAAAACATTTTGCAATCTAAAGCTTCTGTTGCTTGCTGATACGACAAGCTAAGTTCATTCAACTGCTGCACGGCCAAGCCAAGTCCGATCGTCAACGTAAATGACAATCGCTCCTTAATACGGTGCAGCATAAATCGCAACACGGCCTCGGCCTTCTCATCGCTCACGAGCAGCGCATAGCGTTGGCGTGATAACTTGCAGACGTGCAAGATATCCTGCTCCAGACAAGCAGTTAACACTTCCGCAGAGAACGACTGAAACAATTCTTGGCGGGCGGATTCCTGTTTGGCGTCAAGCTTCCACGCCACATCGTCCGCTTCCAGAACAGCAACTCGAATAGGCCATTGTAACGATTGGAAGCCATATGAATGCGCAAGCTCCCAAAATCCCGATTCATCGTTCAGCGTGGACGTGGAATCGCCATCAAGCAGCCGAACGAGCAATTCATTTCTCGCCATCGGGATCGCCTGTTGATAGGCAGCATCCGCTGCTTGGCGGCGCTTCGTCTCGTCGAGCTCCTTCGTTACGCGCTGCAACGAATCGATTAATTCCTGATCGTCCATCGGCTTAAGTACATAGCTGCAAGCGTTCAACGAGAGCGCTTGTTTAACGTAATGGAAATCTTGGTAACCGCTTACAAAAATAATGCGCGTTTCGCTGCGCTTATCCAATGCATGGCGTGCAAGCTCTAGTCCCGACATATTTGGCATATTGACATCTGTTACCAATATGTCTATGTGCTGTTGTTCGATTACTTCGCAGGCTGAGAAACCATTGTTCACTGCTGCTACAATCTCAAGACCTAGTTGTTGCCAAGGAATAAATTGCTTCATTCCTTCGAGGTCAAGCATCTCATCGTCTGCGAGTAGTACTTTGTACATGATGTCGTGCACCTCCATGGTTAATACGAGCTGACGTACTGACGTGTTAACGCAATGCTATGCTGTGCTGTGCTGTGCTGTGCTGCTGCACTAAATGTGCTGGATAAATGAGGATATACTATAAATTATACACCAGCCCTGTTAAGGGTGTCTGTAACAAATTGATTCAAATCTATTTTCGCGATGTATAACATCTCGATCATTTGGTCAGCTTGGTACGAGGAGGTGTTTGCAGGATGAGCATCATATCGATAAGCGTGATCATCATTATTCCATTAGTTATGCTACTCGTTACACTTTATATGAAACCATTTCAAATCGCTTTTCATTTTCTTGCGTTGTTGTGTGTCTACAGCGTTGGCATCGTACTTGCGCTTGCGGTCATCCAGACCAATTCCAACGGGACCACATTTACGACAAATGTGCACACTATTTTGCTGAACCCTTGGTTGTTATACCCCGGTGCCTATCTGGGCTTGTATATTCCATACCGGATTATGTTAGATATGTCACAATTCAAGGCGTGCAACTGTAAAAAGTAGTACCGTATCACGTGCCCGTATGCCCCCATGAGTTAATAATCGATAACAATATCGGTAACCATCCACGACACAAGCAGCCCGCCTATGTGCAACTACAAACACACATAAGCGGGCTATTCGTGTTCAAATCCAAACTCATGCAAACCAATGATTTATATGCTAAAATGCCAAAATCACTTTTTTGCACCCATTTATTAATAGGCTGCGGCTGTGCTGACTTGAACCGGGTCTGAATTATTTCTCTCTCCGGCCGCTTTGATAACAAAATGATAGCTTTGGGCTGCATCAACTTGATTCAACGTATACCTATACTCGGTTTGACCCGCAACTGCTGGGATATACAGGCTCCAATTTTTCCCTAGCTTATCATCTTGCTCATAAATTCGGAATCCTCGAACAGACCCTGAGACACCGGAAGGGGAATTCCATGTCATCACTGCTTTACCCCGCTCGATTGTGACTTTAGCTTGCTCGACCTTGGCAGGCTTAACGTCCGTTCGTTTGATGCTATACTCGTCATATTTTGTTAAGCTTTCGCCCTTGGCTGCGGTATATGACGTGAATTTCAGGATATCGTTCGTGATCGAGACATCTGTGAACATTTTTTTGAAAGGTTGCGCGTTAATAACTGCAAAGTAATCATTATACCCTGGATATTTTGTGTAGAATTTTCCACCCACAGAATTCGTCATCAAATACACGGTACCTGGGGGATTAACTACATTGCCTTGCGGGTCCTGTACCACGTTCTTAATCGGCTTATCGTTCAGCATCTGATAGGATCGCATATACATATGGTCATGCGCTTCAAACACGATATCTATGCCCATTTCATCGAACACAGGGATCAGTTGCTTCTTGTAAAATTGGATGCGGTTATCTTCCCACTTCCCCGCGTTGTCGCCTGCCGAATACGGACTTTTATGAAGGGATACGAATTTCCACTTCTTATCGGTTCTTGCAACTTGATTTCTCATCCAATCCAATTGGGCCTTGAATTCAGGATCTATCCTATCAACCTGACCATTACTATTGAGTCTTCCCGCAAACTGAGAGTTAAATTGCATAAACAGTGCGTCGCCATATTCAAACGCATAAACCGAGCCATCATGAGTGCCTGAAACTACTTTTTGGGGCAAGTTGAAATGGTTATAAAAATTGTTGTTATCGGTGGTTTCATCCCCCGCGTAGTCTTTAACTTCATGACCACCAAGAACGGGCACGAAAGGCACACGAGCAAATTCTTTGTGCGGAATACCTAGAAACCACTGCCATTGGGATTCCAAATCGCCGTTATCGACCAAGTCGCCTGTTAAAATAAAGAACTTCGGATCGCCAATATGATCAATCGCCCTGCGGAATGTGTCTTGCCACAGCTCATAGGTCGGTCTGCTGGAAGCTTGCGAATCCGAGCCAACAACAAAGCGAAAATCGTGTTTGCCCGCTTGATCGGTGGTGAACATACCGATAGGGCTCCACCCATCGGCATCCCCATTGCCTGCACGGTATTG
The DNA here is from genome assembly GCF_021223605.1 of Paenibacillus sp. 481. Classification (NCBI taxonomy): domain Bacteria; kingdom Bacillati; phylum Bacillota; class Bacilli; order Caryophanales; family Paenibacillaceae; genus Paenibacillus; species Paenibacillus sp. 481. Next base: position 4,452,610 of record NZ_CP075175.1, on the reverse strand, counting down.
GTATGCCGTACCTGGCTTCAGATTATTGGCGATGACCTTATGGCTCGCAAATCTCTCTTTTTTCTTCGAAGCTCGATCACTTTTTACCATGAAAGTGTCGATAATCGTGGAACTTCCGCTATAAGTAATCGCTTTAGCTTCTGGAAATTTACCATCTACTACTTCTGCAGCTTCAACAACCTGCAACTTTGTGCCTGATATGTCTTGGGGGGTGTACCATGCAAATGCCAAGCTCGTTTTGGGGTCGCCATTGAATGTCATATTTAACAACTGGGGCGTTTTCCGGGATGCTTGTGTTTTCCGCTCGCCTTTAACTACAACTTCCCTTAACCGGCTTGAACCGGTATTTCCTATCGATTCAGTGCCTGATACTCTTGTGTTGGAGTTCACAACCCAGCGAATATATAATCGTGCCTGATCATTGGCTTCGCTTGGAAGGGCAGCATCTACTAATGAACCAGCCGGACTGTAGTCCGTGCCTAGCGTAAGCGCACCTTTGTTAATGTCTTTCCAATTCGTCGAATCTGTACTTATTTGAACCTTAAAATCCCGGGGTCCTGTACTTGAGGATTTCTGCTGTGAGGATATATGAATACGTTCCAATCCCTTTGTTGAAAGGGTGGCCACCCATGCTTTTTTGCCTATTCCATTGTCCCAGCCTTGATAACGGATGCTCTTCTCTCTGTCGTCAAAAGTAAAACCCTGTCTGGAGCTGCTTCCAATCTCTTGCACAATCGTTGCGGAATCTTTATGCAGACCAAATGCAGCGTTAAACACACCTGGGTCATTCCTGATGCTCTGGAATTCCCATTTTGCTGCAATCTCGACACTTCCGGCAGTAATCTGTTCTTCCGTTTCACTAGCAACAGCGATGTTAGAGAGTAGCAGCATGAACACGACCAACATGGCAATCGTTCGGTAACACTTCTTTCGCAAAATGTAATTAATTTGCATGACATTCCCTCTTTCCTCATCAAATTAAAACCTTTAGCTAAGGAGATGGTAACACATTGGCATGTGATTATTTAGCTATTTACGTAAATTTTATGTAATTATTATAAACATGTCCCCTCAACATAAAAAAGATAAGCCCCGTCACAAATGATGACGGAGCTTCTCAACTAACTGTGTATACACGACTTGCGCATACTCTCTTTCATGCAAGTCAGTATTATTTAATACCTAACTTCGCTTTGTTTTCTTCCCAACGCTTTGTTTGGTAATCAAGCAGCTTCTGGTAGCCTGCTGTTTGTGCATCTTGCTCTGCTTTATCAAGGACAGCGATAACTTCCGCATCATTCTTCGCGTAGAGTGCTTTCGCACGGTTTTCCATGAACAAGTCTCTAATACGCTGTGCGACAATACCTTCTTCCGAATCAGGCATTGGCGCCAAGTTCACGAATTGCGTCCAGTTAAATTGTGTCTTCCATGTAATTTCCATTTGGTACTTCGTTTCCCAAGTACGTTTTTCTTCTGGAAGTTTCTCTTCAATGCTCGATTTTGCCGCATCAACAAATCCAGTGTTTCCTACCCATTGCAAGTTGATCAAGGAGTCCATTAGCTCACGACGCTTTTGCTCTTCTTTGAAATAAGCATCTGTGAGTTTAGGAATACCCTTGTCATCAGTACCATCCCAATACTTGCCTTTAGGTCCCCAGAACATCGTGCTCATACCTTCTTCGCCAGTCATCCAATCAAGGAATGCGAAAATCGCTTCTGGATTTTTAGCGCTTTTTGTAATAACACTTACGTTCCAACCTAATTGATTGTAGTGGCCAGGGTATACTTTGTTTTTGTCTACACCTTGCTTGTGGAACGGCCACAACATAATGTAGCCTGCATCTGGATCTTTCGCACGCAGTGCTGTCGTACCACGCGTACCAAAGTCTGTCGTACTCGAAGCAGCAAATACTGCAACGCGTCCTGTGTTAACTCGCTCGTTAACTTGGTCCATCGTTTGCGTCAATGCGTCCTGCGTAACGAGCTTCTCACGATACAGCTTGCTAACGAATTGCATCGACTCGCGGAATACAGGATCCGCGAAGATGGACGTGAGCTTGCCGTCTTTCGGTACAGCACGGTTGAAAATAAATGTTGGCGGATGCTCTTCCTTAAATGCTGAGTAAAGTGATTCGAACCCTTGACCATCAATACTCGGGTCAAACGGAATAACATCTGGGAATTTCGCTTTGACTTGCTTCAAGTAATTGTACAAATCGTCTGTTGTTTCAATCTTAGGGCTACCTAATGCTTCGTATATTTTTTTGTTCAGCATGTAGCCTGCGTTACCATTGGCACGCGTCGTGTACCAGTTCGGGAATTGATACAACTTGCCATCTTTCGAGCGAAGCATATTAAGTGTCTCTTCGCCAGCCCATTTTTTCAAGTTTGGATATTTATCCAAATATTGATCAAGCGGCACGAGCATATCTGCTTCACGCAAACGCTCTACATCCGGCCCACGGTCCATCCACATCACATCTGGCAGTTGGCCTGACGCGATCATCGTGTTCAATTTTTGCTCCGCATTACCGCCGGAATGAATCGGGGTAACGTTAACTTTCATATTATCTTTAATCCACTTTGTCGTTTCATCTTTACCCCACGGTGGCATTGTGTACCAGCCGTAGTGACCGTAGAACGTGTAATCCAGCGGTTCTTTGCCAAACTCATACTTCGCTGTCGTATCGCCTGCTGTTGTCGCTTCACCCGCAGGCTTTTTTTGGTCGCCGCTTGCTTGGTTGCTTCCGCCGCCTCCACAAGCTGACAATAACGACATTGCTGCCATCAACGCAATTAACGGTAGCGCAACCGAGCGTTTCCACCCTTTTTTCATAGCAACAAACCCCTCTCTGTCGAGCATCATAATATGTGACGCATCTATGCTTAAAGCGAAGCTCTAAACATCCCCGTAAAAAAATCTCTAACCTAAATCCCTCATATGAATCTGTACTACTCTTTCATGGAGCCTACAAGCACACCTTTAACGAAATACTTTTGCACAAACGGATAGACGCAGATGATTGGCAATGTCGCCACAACCATTGTCGCCATCGACAACGATTTCGTCGTTACACTTTGCATTTTCGTCAAATGGCTGGCCGCCGCTGAATCGACCTGTGACAGCTGCTCACTCATAATGTTGGAGTTCAACGTTTGCTGCAAAATCGTCTGGATCGGATACAAGTCGGTATTTGTCAAATAGATGCTTGGTACGAACCAATCGTTCCAATGCGTAATCGCTGTAAACAAGGACAATGTCGCGATTACTGGACCCGATAGCGGCAATATAATTCGGAAAAAGATGCCCCAGTTCGTGCAGCCGTCTATTTTAGCCGATTCCTCTAATCCACCTGGTAGACCACTGAAAAACGTACGGAAAATAATCATGTTCCATACACTCAACAACGTCGGAATAATCATAACCCAGAACGAATCCATCAGCCCGATACCACGAATAATTAAAAATGTTGGAATGAGACCGCCGCTGAAATACAGCGTTACGATACACATGATCATGTAATATTTGCGCCCAATAAGCTCTTTCTTCGTCATCCCATAGGCGAAAATAGCTGTTGCTATAATACTAAGCAGTGTACCGATAACGGTACGCAGCACGGATACCATAAAACCGGTAACCATTCGCTCGTCTTTAAACACAATCTCATAGTTCTCTAGCGTAAAATCGCGTGGCCAAAACGTAACGCCACCAAGGACGGTATCCTGCCCGCTATTGAACGAGACTACGACTGCGTTCCAGAACGGATAGAAGGTAGCGAAAGCGAGAAATGTTAAGAACGTATAGATGAAGCCGATAAATAGTCGATCACCAAAGCTATGTCTCATTGGATTCATTGGACTCTCCCCCTCCTACCACAAGCTGTTGCCGCTACGGCGTGCAATGGCATTCGCAATCGTGAGCAAGCCTACACTAATGATAGCTTTAAACAAACCGACTGCTGCAGCGTAGGAGTAGCGATAATTTTTCAATCCGACCCGATACACATAGGTATCAATAACATCTGATACTTCGCGCAGTGCTGGATTGACGCCCAAGAGCAAGATCTCTTCAAAGCCTGCGTTCAGCAAGTTACCAATCGCCAATATCATGAAAATGATAACGACTGGCATGATAGATGGAAGCGTTATCAAAAACATTTGTTTAATCCTGCTTGCTCCATCCATCGAAGCAGCTTCATATAAATGAGGGTCAATACCCGAAATAGCAGCTAAGTACACGATAGAAGAAAAACCAATTTCCTTCCAAATCCCGGTTGTAATCAAGATACTCCAGAAATAATCTTTTAACGCTAAAAAGTTAATTGGTTCATCAATTAAGTTCAACTTTTCCAACAGCATATTAATACTGCCGTTATCTGTGGAAAGCAACGATCCTGCGAAACCTGCAACGATAACCCACGATAAGAAATGCGGCAAATAACTTACCGTCTGTACAAATCGCTTAAACACCATGTTTTTGATTTCGTTGAGCATTAACGCAAGTAATATGGGTGCCGGAAAGGCGATACATAACTTCAGCAAACTAATGACAATCGTGTTCCGCATCACAGTAGCGAACTCAGGTGCATTGAAAAATGCTTCAAAGTGCTTTAATCCGACCCATGGGCTTCCTGAAATGCCTTTGAACAGGTTGTAATCTTGAAACGCGGTCACGATTCCGTACATCGGTAAATATGAGAAAATAAATACCAATACTAATCCCGGTAAAACCATTAGCTGAATGTCCCACTGTTTAAGAATACGTTTTAGCATTGAATCACGCTTTACTGGATACGGCGATTCACGAACGGGAATTTCAACTTCAGACATGGGCATTCTCTCCTTTTTTTGTATAATCGAATGCTGTTAGTTTCATTGTAACGGGGAGAACCGCGTGTTCATAGATGAGGGATCAACGAAAGTTGATACTTTTTAAAGAACGTTATAAAGTTTAACGCTTGTACTTTCTATAAATAACCTCAATCAGGAAGAATAAGTTTGTCCACCGCAAATAAAACTTGATAAACAATAGATGTTTTAGTATATTATCTATATAATAATAAACAAAAAAGGGATGTGTTTATGAAATGAATGTACCAGAACTATTTTGGAATGCCTCATCCGAACAACTTAAGATCGGTTATATTTATGAAGACAATCATTATATATGCCTGCTATGTGGTAAATCATTTGAGCAAGGAATCATATACCCTGATCAAGATAAATGGTATGAAGCGGAACGCTACACTCGACTTCATATTGAGCAAGCACACCAATCCGTGTTTGACTACTTGATCCGCCTTGATAAGAAGCTAACCGGTTTAACCGAACATCAGAACAGCCTGCTGCGCCTTTTTTATCAAGGAAAGAGCGATAGTGAAGTACAAGCGGAACTGGGCATCGGTAGCGCATCCACGATTCGCAACCATCGCTTTGCGCTAAAGGAGAAGGAGCGTCAGGCGAAAATATTTTTAGCGATGATGGAACTGTCCAAGCAAAAAGATAGGCATGCACCAGCCTTTATCGAGGTTCATCAAACCGCTACGATGGTGGATGATCGCTACAATGTGACGCAAGATGAGCAAGCAGCGCTTTTGAAAAAGTATTTCCCGCAAGGAACAGACGGCCATTTGCACAAGTTCGCCCGCAAGGAGAAGCATAAGCTTGTTCTGCTCCGTGAGATTACAACCCGTTTCCAAAGTGATCACGTGTACAGTGAAAAAGAAGTGAATCACATCTTAAAAACGGTGTATGACGACTATGTCACGCTCAGAAGGTATTTAATTGAATATGGCTTCCTTGATCGAAAGCCCGATTGCAGCGAATATTGGGTTAAAAATAATACTCTACCAAAGGAGAATTAACGATGGATCGTAAAAAAGAACTAGTCCAACAATACAAAGAACTAAAAACGGTGGCTGGCGTTTATCAAATTAAAAACAACGTCAATCAAAAAATTTGGATCGATAGCACACGAAATGTAAAAACGCTAGAAGGTAAACGATTCATGCTGCAGTTGGGCACGCATATGAACAAAGCGTTGCAACGCGAGTGGAATGAATTCGGGGAAACTGCCTTTACTTTTGAATTGTTAGAGCCATTGAAGCAGCAGGAAAACGTATACGTTGACACCAAAGATGAGTTGAAAAAGTTGGAAGAAAAATGGATGGAACAGCTTCAGCCTTACGATGAACGCGGATATCATACAAAACGTTGATCAAACGGGAACATCCGTGCGACCCTAACAGGACGAGCGGATGTTCCCACCCCAAGCTGTTATTGGTGTCCGATCCAAGGAATGTCCATGAATATGCCAACTTGGTCAAAGCCGATTACGCTTAAAGATAGCGTGGACACGACGACGAGTAACGCTGCTTTCGACATCCATTTGTTCATTAACATCAATCCTCCCTCTGGGTATGACTTAATTGTTTAACCACGCGGTCGATCGTGTGGAGCAGCTCCGCACTGAAGCTTGAAATGTGATTAGCCATCGCTTCCGTTACAGGAGCAAAACTGCCAAAAGCTTTTTCCATCTCCCCTATGCGCACATAAACGGTTGTACTTTGCAGGAAACTGTTAATGGCTTCATCAAATTGCCCGCTTGCAAGTAGGAGATGCCCTTTTTGTTGATAAAAGTAGGCCATTTTGGAACGTTTAAACGGCGTTGTTTGGATATCATGCTGAATCGATCGCTCCATTTCATCCTCGTAATTCAACATTTCACTAGCTGCGCACATGTCCGCTTTTAACATGTACAAATCCATAAGCTCCGTTACCGCAAAAATCAAATTGTAATTTGAATACTTATGCAAATACCCCCTTATTTGCGTGATGGCCAAGTCTACATTGCCTAATCTCCCATTAATAAACCCTGTTTTCAATTTCACATTGTCCGCAACAAATGGGAAGGACAGCTTGCTATATTGATGAAGGTAAACTTGGCTGACGTCGTATTTGCCGAGATAAAAGTAAGCGTTGCACATATTAAACAGCGCATTTGCTCGATGCTCACTTTGAATGTTGTCTAATTGCAGCACGCTTTCGCTGAATTGAATCGCTTCATCAAAGCGCATTAGGCAATAGGCGTGAATGCTCATCGCTTGATAAAAAGTGAGGCGTTCATTTGGATTCAAAAAATGAACATAAGTCAATACATTTTTGCCTGCTTGAAAGGTAGTCTGGAGTTGAGTAAAGTCATTGCGAATAAGCATGTACTTCTGATAAAGCCCCTTTGCGATATAGGGCATGATGCCGTGACATAAGGAGTGGTCAATAATGGAGTTGGTTAAGGTTAGTTTGACGGATGTGTCGTCTACCTGTTGCACAAGGGAGCTTAATTGTTCAACTAATTCATAGCTATCCCCATCGGAGGCGAGAAACTTTGCAGCTACTTTCGCCACTAAATTCACGTCTGCCCGCTGGATCGTTTCCATTAATATGGCTAACAGCGTCTCGGATTTTTTCTCAACCTCGATATAACTTGCCGCCATTTCCGAATACGGAATGTTTAACACGTTCGACATACATAACAGCATTTGAAAATCGGGCTTTTTAACGTCCCCATTTTCAATCTTCGAAATGTTCCCTTTCGAGATGTCCGATCGTCTTGCTAACTCTTTCAATGAAAATTTGGCTTTATTTCTGTAATGTCTTATGAGGTCGCCAATTCGAGTATACTCTAACGAACTCGACGGCATGTTCACCCTTCCTTTCGTTAAAACCAGCTACGGACATCTTGAACATAGGCAAGCTTCTGAAGTCCTCTTTATTATAGTACAGGTTATCAGAGTCGTCAATGACTATAGTCACTATAACAAGTACATACTATAGAATATTGTGGGTTTCCTTTCGAAACTCTATGTTGTCCATAGAGGTGAAACCTATGAGTGAAATTGCACGAGCTGTTGGGGAAAATTTACGTGCTTTACGACAGCAACGGGGATTAAGTCAAGAAAGTTTGGCGTTAAAAGCAGGCATTAATACATCTTATATGGGGCAGCTTGAGCGTGGTGAGAAAAGCCCGACTGTCGATACGCTAGACAAGCTTTCCACTGCACTTGACGTACCGTTAGCCCAATTGTTTCAATTCGATACACCGCGATCCGACATCATAGACACGACCTTCACGGATAAGATCATGTTTCAGTTGCAAGACCGAACGGTAAATGAGCAAGAAATGATTTTCCAGTTCATAAAGCAACTGCTGCTATTCCGCGATAAAAAATAACAGTTGGCATATGCCGGCTACTGTAGAAGCTATTTGTAACAAAATCAGGGGAGGCCGCGGCCTCCCCTGATCGTCTAGTTAGTTATTTAAACATGTAAATGGCAAGTTATGATTAATTAAAGCAACATACCCGCAATCGCTCCATTTAATACCGAAGCAAGCGCACCCGCCAAAATGACCTTGAGGCCTACTTTTGCGATTTCACCACGTCGAGTCGGAGCCATACCGCCGACACCGCCAATTAAGACAGCCATCGAGCTAACGTTTGCGAAGCCGAGCAGCGCAAAACTCATAATACCAATTGTCTTTTCATCCAATGATTTCATATGTTTTGCAAAATCAATATAAGCGACAAATTCGTTCAAAACTAACTTTTGACCGAGCAAGCTGCCTGCGATAACGGCGTCGTTCCAAGGAACCCCGATTGCAAATACGAGCGGGGCGAATAAATAGCCGAGCATTTGCTGAATCGTAATTTCATAGCCGAACCAGCCTGCAACCCAGCCCACGAGGCCGTTCGCCAATGCAATCAAGGCAACGAACGCGAGCAACAACGCACCAACGTTAGCTGCTAATTTCAGGCCGTCAATTGCACCGTTTGCAGCAGCATCAACGACATTAACGGAGTCTGACTTCTCGAACTTCACTTGTTTATTTACGATTTGTTCCGTTTCAGGCATAACGATCTTCGCCAACACGAGTCCCGCAGGAGCGGACATAAACGCACCTGCAATTAAGTATTCCATTGGCACTCCGAGTGCAGAGTACGAGGCAAGCACCGAACCCGATACGCTTGCCAATCCACCTGTTAGAACGGCAAACATTTCCGAACGGGTTAAGTTCGCGATATACGGCTTAATGACGAGTGGCGCTTCTGTATAGCCAACAAAAATGTTAGCGGCAGCGGAAACCGACTCCGCTTGGCTCGTTCCCATCAGCTTGGAAATAGCTCCGCCGATATATTTGATGAACAGTTGCATAATACCTAAATGGTACAAAATCGCGATTAAGGACGCGAAGAAAATGATGAGCGGCAACACATTGAACGCCATGACGAACGCTATGCCCGATTGTTCACTATATAAACCGCCGAACAAAAACATAATCCCTTCATTGGCATAAGAAATGACGCTGCTCACACCGTCTGACACGCGCTTAAGCATCTCTCGCCCAGCACTCCATTTTAACACGATAAGTGCAAACACAAACTGTACTGCAAATCCAATAATGATCGGACGCCAACGAATTTCACGTCGATTATAAGATAGCAAATAAGCTAGCAAAAATACGACTGAAATACCAAGAAGTCCGTGCAACAGATCCCCCATGATGAAAAAAGCCTCCCAGATGTCGATTACTTAGGTAACTGCTTTAGATGCTCTAACCGTTCTTACTGTGTTAACTGTGCTAATGATTATACTGCTACTACACGAAAGGCCCGCTTCCTAAGCCGCCCCATGCGTTAACGCTTTCAAAAGTGGCTCCATAACCAATTTGACCACTTCAACACATCTATAACTTTTGCTGATATAATTGCAAATTTTTATTGAAATAGTGATAAATAATACCTATTATTCTATTCATTTTTATAAAGGTCAACAAGACTGAAGTTTGTCTGAATTATGACAAATTGAAATGACGAACGTACGCTCCCACCATACCGCTCCACTCCACTTCATTTCAATTTACTTCAATTCATTTACAGCCTTCCAATAATGGTGCATACATCATTAACGCTTGATTGCGGGCTACTTCCTCATCTTTGCAGCATTCACCCGCCTCATTGATTACTTTGCGGGCAATGACATTTTCCCGTACATAGCCGCCCCAAGGTTGCTCGTACATCCGATGCTCCCGCTCATATATGTGAACCTGATAGCGGCTAGGCATAACAGAGCGCCATTCCCCTACTAGCATTTCATCGGTGACATAGAGATGCAATTGATAGGCGTCATCCGTGTCATTACGAATCATGAGATCCAAGTAATTGTAAGCGCACGTTGCTCCGCTTCCAAAAGGCTGGGTTCGATTGGCATCGGGAAAGACGTCATACGAATGTCGATGCCTTTCTGTCACTTGCAAAGGCGTATGCAACGTTATCCAATATATCAGATTGGATAACTGGCACAGTCCGCCTCCAATTCCTAACTTCATTTGACCGTAAAATAAAATCATTCCTTCGACGTACCCTTTACGCCGAGTCGGATTGCCGATCAAACGCCAATACGATAACGTCTCCCTTGGGTTAACAATAAGCCCATCTAGCTGTGCTATGGCCAGCTTCAAATTGTGGACTTTGTTGCGTTGAATGTGCATATCTACATGCTGCAACACGCGGTACAACGGCGTTTGATGCGTAGCCACAACATAGGGCAACAGCTCCTTTAAGCGGGTTGTGGCAAATTGCTTGCGCATCGTAAACCATTTTACATAACGTTTCAGTCGGTAAGCTTTTTTTCCGCACCAAAGCCGGACGGCTGATCGCGGAATTGGACGCAGAGCTGGACTAAACATCGTAGACCCTCCTTTAACTCGCATAAAGATGCTGGTTGCGCTGGCAATTACGTTGATTTTTCAATGGTGGTATGGTATATTGATTCTCCCTTTTTCCAGAATCTGATCTGTATCTGAACGGAAGATATTCAATTCGTGAAGCTGGGAATATTAACTCTTAGGAGGTAACTGAATATGAATGACTCGTTTCAAAGTGCCTATCAAGAAGAAGCTGAACGGCTACATGAGACCATGACGGAAATTCATCGTCAATACGATCGGCTGCACAGTGTTCCTGTATATACGGGGACGGATTTTACCGAGCAAGTGCTGGAAGATACCCGTGAAATGCGCCGACAGCGGTTGCAGCGGGCCATGAAAGAGCCATATTTTGGCCGCCTTGACTTTGAAGAACTTGGCAAGCTCCCATTGCCGCTGTATATCGGTAAGCACGGTGTCGATCGTGATATTAAGCCTGGTCAGGCAGAGAGTTATCCGTATGTCGTCGATTGGCGTGCGCCAGTCGCCAGCTTGTTCTACTCGTTTACGGGCGGCACAGATTTAATTAGTTACGAAGCACCAGAAGGTGCAATTGAAGGATATGTACATCTAAAACGGAACCTCGTGATTCGTGAGCAGTCTCTTCAACGGGTTGTAGATACGTTTAATCGTGAGGAAGGCGAAGGAGACGGGCCTGTTACGGACGAATTCCTCGTGTACCGTCTAGGTGAAAATAAAGACAATCGTCTACGTGATATCGTATCTACGATTCAAGTAGAGCAAGATCGAATTATTCGCGCTCCCAAGAACAAAGCGCTGTTTATCCAAGGGGTTGCTGGAAGCGGTAAGACAACTGTTGCCTTGCACCGTCTCGCTTTTTTGCTCTATCAATATCACGAGCAAATTCGCGCCGACAAGATGATGATTTTTGCTCCGAACCGGATGTTTCTCGATTATATCTCGAATGTCCTGCCTGAATTGGGCGTTGGCAACATTCAGCAGCGGACGTTTCCCGAATGGACGCTCGAAGTGATTGGACTTGAAGGCAAAGTTGAGCTGGCATCTTCCATGGAACAAGCTGAAAAATGGTTTGGTTCTATCGCTGGACGGCCTGTACTCGATGATCAAGTGTCTGGGCGCTTTAAAGGCTCCATTGCCTTTATGCGTATGATTGAGGCTCGTCTCTCCGCGTGGGAGCAACAAGCTGTGCCAGTTGAAAACTTTATTCCATGGGACGGCGGTGTGTTGTCCAATCGCATCATCTCGGATTGGTTCTACAACGAGTACCGTTCATATGAGCCTGCAAAGCGAAAAGAGCGTGTATTCAGCCGTATTCAACGTTGGATTGAAATGGAACTGAAACACGAACGTTCCAAAACGTTGCTGAAAGAGAAGAAAAAATCAGCAAGCCAGCGTTTGAAGTCCTACATGAAAAAGTGGGCTGATCTCGATACGTTCAGCATGTATCGTTCCTTATTCGATCCTAAGCAGCCGTTGAACGTTTCGCTAGAGAGCATGGAGGACGCGGAGCACTTAACGCATTCAGAACATTCAGCGCATTCAGACCGTGTAGACGATTTGCCGGTCATACCGCCAGATGTGCAGAAGGAAACTTTCGCCTACTTGCGCAAAAAGACGGTTCGGCATGAGGATTTGGCAGCGATGCTGTACTTGCATGTTCGCTTGAACGGCGTTGCGAGCGAATATCGATACGACCATGTCGTCATTGACGAAGCGCAAGATTTCTCACCGCTGCAAGTGGCTGTACTTGATTACTTCGTGCGTAACCATTCGTTCACGGTGCTAGGTGATTTGTCACAAGGGATTCATGCGTATGCAGGCATCTTGGACTGGTCGGAAATGCGCTCGTTGTTCAAGACGGATGAAAATGATTATTTTGCCTTAACACGCAGCTATCGTTCTACGATGGAGATCATTCATTTCGCCAACGTCATTCTCGAACGTGGCGTCAAGACCGATATGCTAGCTGTACCTGTGTTCCGTAGCGGGCAGAGAGTGCGCCTTATTGAACTGCAAGCTGATCCCGTATCGCGGCTTATCCAAGCGATTCAGCATATGAAGGCTAGCGGCTACAATACGGTGGCACTGCTAACTCGCACGGCAGACGAAGCACGTGCATTAGCAAGCAACCTACAAGCCGCAGGAGCTGCCGTCAACTTAATAGACGGCAACCAACAGCAATACGCCGGCGGCGTCTCTGTACTGCCCGTCTATTTGTCTAAAGGGCTGGAATTTGACGCCGTGCTGCTGATGGATGCGGATGCAGAACATTATCCATGCGACCCGCTCGACGCCAAGCTCATGTATGTCGGCTGTACGCGTGCCCTGCATGAATTGTGGGTGCTGCGCCAAGCAGACGCCGAGCTGTCACCGCTTATCGAAACTAACGATGAAGAGATCATCATGCTCGGTTGGCCGGACAACATGGATAACAACCACTAATTGCCATAAACAATGGTTTAATGATAGCATACTACCCAACCTATTTCACACACTAAAAAGAGAGCCCACAGGCTCTCTTTTTAGTTTAAGATTTGAACTTTTTCCAATCCATCTTACTATTGTTCAACAAATACGAAAAATCATTATCAAGCATCTTCTGCTCCGCTTTGCGCGCATCTTCTGCCACCTTGCGCTCTTGTTCCTTGCGCTCCGCTTCGGCTGCCTTCAGCTCTTCGCTTTGCGCCTTCAGCTTGTTCAACACATCAGCGCCAAGCAAATCCTTTAACGTAGCTGGCTTGTCCGACGAAGATGCCGCTGGAGCAGCTGCTTGTCTTCTCTTTTTCGCCATCTTAATCACCTCGGTTTCTCCCCTATATTATATCAGGTATCGGCAACGAGAAAAGCCTAATAACAGCTTTCCCGCTACGCAACACAGTCTTGAATCTGCCTCACAATGAGACCCGAGCGAACGATAGGTATGTTTAATGTTTAATATTTAAAGTTTAAAGTTTGAACTTCGTAATTTGTAATTCCAGACGTTCTGCCATACGAGACAGTTCCTCTGCTGACGTGCTCATTTCCTCCATCGAGGCAAGCTGCTCCTCAGTCGTGGCTGACACACTTTGCGTTCCTTCGGCCATCTTCATCGTCACAACTTTCACTTCGTGCATGTAGCCATTCATCTGTTCTGTACCTGCAGCCATTTGCTGCGCGGATGCCGATACTTCTTGAATCTGTGTTGCCACCACATCGACAGCCTGCTCAATCCGCGCAAACGCAGCTCCTGTGTCACTCATCACTTCGATCCCAAGCTCTACTTCCGCTGCGCTTGTTACCGTATGCGCCGCCGATTTCTTCATTTCAACCTGAATAAGCTGGATCGTCTCGGCAATTTGCCGTGCCATGATGGAAGACTGTTCAGCCAGCTTGCGTACCTCACTGGCTACCACCGCAAAGCCCCTGCCATGCTCACCTGCACGCGCAGCTTCAATTGAAGCATTCAACGCTAATAGGTTCGTCTGCGAAGCTATAGCTGAAATCGCCTTGACGATGTCATCAATACTATGCGTATGTGCACTAAGCCCGTTCATTGTATCTCTTAATTGATGGACACTACTGCTAATCGATTCCATCTGCTTGATCGCTTTCTGGATGGAATGACTACCTTCCGCAGCGACATCTGACGATTGAATTGCAGCTTGCGCTACCGTGTGTGAACTACCTTCAATGCTTTTTACACCTTGCGTAATTTCTTGCACGGTACGGTCAGCCTCGTTCATGGTCAACACTTGCTGCTCTGAACCTTCCGCAAGCTCCATCATGCTCTCAGCCGTATGCTGCGACGCTTTAGCTGACTGATCGGAGGCTGCTGCTAACTCTTGCGCCGAGGAAGACAAGTGCAACGACGTGTCTGACACCTCATTTAACACGGATCGCAACGATTTCATCATGAGATTGAAGCTGCGACTAAGCTCGCCGATTTCATCACGAGAGACATCATCCAGCTGCACGGTCAAATCACCCTCACTAATGGAATGAGCAGCTCTCATGAGACGCCTCAAAGGAGTTAAGATCGAGCGAATGATAAAGAAGATGATGACAGCTCCCAACACAATCGCCACAGCAATAACGATAAACGTCGTATTAAAAATAGGCTCGGACGCTTTCGCAAAATCTTCAGGATACATGGTCCCTATAATAATCCAGCCCGTTTGCTCATTCGAAATAAAGTACATTTCTTTCGGTGTACCATCAAATACATAACTGATATGACCCGAAGGCTTCGCGTACACCGCTTCTGTCCAATCCCCTTCGGCTGTACTACCTCGCTCTAGCTTGGGATGCACGATATATTTACCCGTCTGATCGAGAATGATTGCATAGCCTTGATAGCCGATTTTGACATCACTAGTCATCGTCATTAAATGATCCAACTTCAAATTCATTCCCACGACTCCACGTCCATCAGCTGTTGTCCGAGATAACGAAACGACGACATCGCCTGTAGAAGCCGTTTTGTAAGGAGGAGTAACCACGACTTTCCCTTTATTTTTCATAGCCAGCTTGTACCATTCTCGGGTTCTTGGGTCATAATCTGCTGGTAATTTTAATTTAGGCGCTTGAATCATAGCGCCTTCCGCAGTCCCCACATACGTACTGACTAGGTCTGGATGAAGAGCTTGAAAACGATTCACGAGTTGACGAAGTGGAGAATGGTCAGCCTTCACATCGCCTTGAATTTGCACGGTCTGCGCAAGGAACTCAATGTTCCGTTTGCTATCCACGATCAACGTATCAATTTCACTGTTTAATAGCTTCATGTTTTGTTCGGTAGATTGAACAACTTGCTGCTTAACAATTACATTAGCGCTTTCAAAAGAAAGAAAACCAATCGTTAAGCTGGGAATAATGAGTATGACGCAAAAAGACAGAATGAGGCGCTGTTGTACAGTAAGTTTGAGTTGCATAGCTTCTTCTCCTCGTAACTAAGATGTCTTATATGTATATTTTAATCATATATGATATATCGGTTAATTTCACTCTTGATTTATGCGTAATATACTTTTAGATCCAATAATATAAAAAAAGACGCTCCCCGCCAATCATGTTGTTACATGAATCACGTTAGAAGTGTCATATGCTCGCTAGGTACATGGTGATAATCGGGAGGTTGTCTTCCCCGCCACCCATTCGTATACAGAATAAGCCCAGCATCATCTTACTCATCTGCTGGACTTATTCACGGTTACATTTTCAATGGTTTGAACAACAATACACATGTCGTGCCTTCATTTGGTCGGCTATAGTACGATATTTTGCCGTGCATGGCTTGCACCAAGCTCATCACGACCATTAAGCCCAAGCCTGTACCCTTCTCTTTCGTCGTATAGAAAGGCATGCCGATTCGTCTAATTTGATAGTCACTCATCCCTACTCCTGTATCTTTCACATGAATATGGACGCCTTCTTTATCTGACCACGTCGTCACGTTCAAATGACCGCCGTTCGCCATTGCTTCAATGGCATTTTTCATAATATTAAGCAAGCATTGTTGGAATTTCTTGGATTCCCCCATGACGTACATCGGTTGTTTAGACAAATGTTGAATGTCTAGTTCAATTTGCGACAGCACACAAAGTGACGTAATCATCGGCATAACACTATCAATCTCGCATTGGATATTGAGCGGCTTCGGACGCTCAACTGTCGGTTTGGCATAATTCAAATAATCCGTAATGATCGCATTGGCTTGATTAATGCCTTCGATCGCATAGGAACGGTATTTTTCCATTTGCTCTGGCGTTAAATTCTCGCGCCGCATCAGCTGTAAAAAACCGTGCGCCGTCGTGAGCGGATTACGGATCTCATGCGAAATAGACGCTGCAAACTGCCCAATTACCTGATATTTTTCCGCCCGATATAGCTCTTCGCTTAATCGTTCCTGATTTTTGACGTGATAGTAAAGGTAGCTTACAAATATCGACGACAAATAGGATCCCACAATGGCAATGATCATCTCCACGCTCGTCACATCATCCCATTTGTTAAACAAGAATAGAAATGGGATCAGATAGCTTGTAAGCATTGTGATCGCAAGAAGAGAAATTCGCCAATACGTACTTTGCATCAATTGCCGGTAATGAAAAAAACAACCGATAGCCAACAAGATCGTCGAACCGACGAATGACGGCAAAAAATCATTTTGCACAAACAACACACCACAAATATTAAAGGCCAACCACGTAAAAATACCTGGAATAACGCCTTCGAATAGAGCAGCTAGTGCTAGGCAGACTGGCGTTGTATACACCGCATACACGAAAGGATTAATCTCTTCGTAACCGATATAACAGAACGTCAAGACGATTAAGATAAGGACGAACAATATTTTACGCCGATTATGATTATACATAAACTTAGGTGTAATAATTAAAAACATGAGGCATGCGCTCATAATATAGAACAAATCTTTTATTTCATGTGCAATAATAGATTGAATCAAAGCTAACATTTCCTTTCCATAGCAATGCGCAGCCTAAACAACGCTCGAAAGATGCACGCCATGAAACGGATTAGCCCATAATTTTACCGTTCCACGGAAGTCCGCGTTCATATCGAGAGCGGTCATGTTGACGCCATGCTGACAGTAAAGGATACTCGTACATATCCCATATTTTACAATAAGGAGCATCAAAACCACTTGCTTCTATAATAGCGTTAACCGCTCGGCGAGCCGCTTCATTGGCCCCTTCCATTGTCGCCAAATCCGTATTGGTCCGAACGTAATCAGCTGCTAAAAATAAATTCGGGATCGCCGTGTAAGCGTTCGGCCGTAAATTCCATGTATGGACACGATTGACGAGCAACGGTTCCATATTGATGACTTCATGCGGGTTAGGAAACTGAATGTCCTCATCTAAAAACCATGTCACAAGCATGTCGTCTGTCAACATCGTATGCTCGACATTGAGACTGCGCTTCAGTTGTTCCCATACTTCTTCCTTAATTTCTTCTTTCGTGCATTTCATTGCGGGCTTGCCATACAAGAGGCCTGGCTCTTCCCAGTCGGAAATATCAATGGATAGCACGCCCTGCACATCACCATTACCAAAGCTCTCCATCGGAAAATCCGGCCAAAATTGCGCTTGCGACACGAGCGTTAACGCCCACGGGCTATCCATTAAGATCGCATGTCCATGTACAACGGGTACATCTTGATTCAAGAAGAACTGTATGCCGTTCATCCACTCAACAGATTCGGCTAACTGTGTGAGTCCACCTAACAAGGGGTCAGCTGCCACAAGTTCATCCGTAAGTAATTTGGCCATAATTTCTACTGGAAACGCCGCAATATAATAGTCGGCAGTTATGACTTCATTGGAGCCATTTTGACTTATCGTTACACTTTGAATCTTCCCAACTTGACATTCGATATGTTCGACTTTAGCTCCAAGATGAAATTCGACGCCTTCTGCGCGCAAATGATCAAGCCATGGATGCAGCCATACATCGTTCGTCGGTCCATTTAGCATCCGATCCGCGCTTCCTCCTGGAAGGACCATGTCTAGCATTAATGTAGCTCCCACCGTACCAATCGTACAAGCATTTGCTTCACGCGCCTTAGCTGCAACGAGTACACGTGTTAGCCCTGTAAAAATATGCTTGAATGTATCGGATTGCTTATCCCCTTCAAGAAAGTTCCACCACGACTCGCGCTGAAAATCAAGTAAGCGGCGCTCGTCACAACTCGTTAATACTTTCCACAAGCAGGAGACGTAATGCTCGACATCCTCATTGCTCAGCCCGAGCTTATTGTCGAATAACGATTTAAGCAATGTCCGCCAGTCAGCCAACGACTGTGGAAACTCCGTAAGAAATGGCAGCATCGGTCGATCAAAAAAAGCGAGCCCCAAATTCGTTCCTTCTACTAAATTATCAAATACGCCGTCTTCATTATGTTTGTATGGGATACGTTTCATCGTATCCGTGATATGTTTGTAAAATTTAGGGAAGAAACGGAATCCGTGTTCTCCAGGCAGGTCTTTGCGCCCATTCGTACCTGATTGAGGAACAAGCATACTGCGTGCCTTTCCTCCGGGAGTAGTTCTCATTTCATACACAGATACTCGATATCCACGTTCTACTAATTCGTGTGCAGCACTCATTCCAGCGACGCCGCCACCGAGTACGATTACGGAAGGTTGTGACTTTGAAACCATATTTTGTTGTGCACTCCTGTTCATCTATGAAGTTATGTAGCTCTTTATGGAAGAAATGAACTATTTTCATCTTACTATATGAATCGCAAAAAACAACATCATTCTACAATTTTAAACAAAAAAATAGCACACTCCGACAAAATCACTCGAAATGCACTTCATTATTGTGTAGCTATAAATCCTTCTCATGATGATCCAAACGTCCTAGTACTCTATTATAGTGCTCTAATATCATCTTAGAAGCATCTAAAAGCAGATGACAAGAAAATGTCGAATGGTGTCCTTCTCCTTCCCTCTCATCCTCATTTTGACTTCTATTCATCCATTTTCGTGTAAAAAATCGATACAATAGAGCAAATACAGCAACATGAACGACTAGTCCCACACACCCAACTACCAACTGAAGGTTTGTGCTCCGCTGATTGACTGCGTTATCATTGCGCTGTATAAACAACTCGGTTATCCAAATTGGCGGTGCAACACCTGACCCCACAAAAAAAGTTGCCTACTCCCTTATATCGTGAGTAGACAACTCCTTTAAACATTGAAAGTGAGCAAGACTTCGTACTAGCTCTTCTTCACACCTATCATACCACTCTAGCATGGCTTCGTATGGGTCGCCTGGTAGTTGCAAATACGCAGCAAAAGCAGGCTCTGTCTTCATTCCTGCCTCTTTTAACTGGCGGATCTCGGCAACAGCCACCTCACCAAGCACGCGTAAAATGCGGGCTTCCGCTACCATATGCCTGTAGCCATTCTGCTCCGTCACAGGACGAGCTTCCGCATAAATTTCAATGGGAAAGTCGTCTGTGTCAAAATTGCAAGTGATCGCAAGGTCGCCCACTTCGAGCTTAAATGAAGGATACTGACTGAACTTTTGTGTCACGTCACTAATAAACAATTCCTGATTGTGCGCGTACACCTCACAAATCATATCCAAATCACTATTTTTCACATCGATTTGCAGCGGAATCGTCCCGACGAGTACAGGGTTATAAGGTTCAAGCGCGGTCACAATTTGATGTTTGATCAAACATGAGTAGGCGCAACGTTGGCGCTCTGTTCCGTTTTTTAAGTAATGAATATTTCCCCAGTCTACGTCCATCTTATCCTCCCAATAAACATCCAAATCTGTCTTGCAACATATTTTAAGGTAAAATTAATAAAGGTAAAAAAGTAACGTTATTGAAACTTTTTAGCCCTCAAATACGTCTAACTTATATAAGGGGGGATAAACGCTTTATGCTTTCATCCATACAGAACAAGATCAGATTTTGCTTCATGATTGTAACTTGTATACTTATTAGCTCACAAGTCACAGCAATGCCTATTGCTGCAGCCGCAGTGGTAGAACCTATAGCTACTATTAGAGCAACGCCATCAGAACCACTACCAATTAAAGTGGTACCTAAGGCATCTCCACAGGAGGCTCGCTTAATTGATAGAGAAGGTAATTTAATTAAAGTCAATTGTCATATCATTAGTGGAAAGACTTATATTCCTATCGCGAAGCTATCGACTTTTTTATCATTACAAGTACGATGGGAAGCCCTCTCTCAGACCGTAATCATTAAAGGTGTTCATGCAGGCATTACATGGAACTCCAGAACAGACTATATGCAAGTTAACGGCAAGGATGTTACATTAACGACCAACCCAGTTCTTCTCAACCATACAACGCTCGTTCCCCTACAGTTGCTCCGAGATGTATTCAGCATCAATTACCATTGGGACGGCACTACAAAAACAATACAACTCATTGATTCAGGCGAACTCGATTTTGTCAATACCGCTTCTACGTAAAGAGCGGTATTGACTTATTTTTTGCCTACTTTTCCGATTACATGATGGTACAACATGCTCCCCAGCACCGCACCCCTTTTGCCAACATTTTTCCTTATATTGTGCATTAACGTTTAAGGACGACTTTTTCAGGAAACAGTAGGAAGGAACAGAAGGAGGCTTGCAAAGATGCGATATTTTATCCGAACACTTACGATTGCAACATGTATCGGACTCACCGTACTGACTACTAGCCACCCTTTTGCCAATGAGGCTTTTGCTGCGCAACACACCGTTAACAAATACGCCCAACCCGAATATGCAAAATGGGGCCAAATCGCTGTCAAACGTACGATGGAAAAATATAAATTACCCGTTGTAGATTACAAATATTTAGGACGTACTGCCACAGCCCCCAACATATTTCAAGAGAAATTTAAATTGTGGTTAAAATCAGCTACCCAGCCATTTACTGTACTCGTAACGATTACCGTTCAAGCTGAACCAGAAACAATCGTCTCGATTACGTTTGAACCTTAAACATTAGTTAATAAAGGTCGCTTTGACTCGTTTCGAGCGTAAAAAGTACGGAGTCCAAATTAGGCAAGTCAGCGCCGCTCGGAAAACAGTCTTAACGATAGATGTATCTTCTTCCATCGGAATCGATATTTGATAGAACAAAATCGCGCACACAATGGCATAAATAAGATTAAAGCCGAACATCATTATGTATAGCTGTGGAAGACTCTTTTTCCGCTTATAAAAATAAGTAAGTGTGACAATCGCGAAAATCAATAACGCGATACTGCCAATAATCTCAACAACGACGAGTACAATAAGCATCGGATCATAATATTCCGAGCTGCTATTCGTAATAAAGTCCCATTCCTTGGACGACAAAAATGGGATTTGGACCAACAGAAGGCTAACAACTTGTGAAATCAGTGTAAGAATAAGTCCGATTTGGACAATAATTAACCAGCCGCCAAGTCCTTGGTACTTCGTAAAGTCGGGCTTAGGTGCAGTGTTTTCTGCTGAAGCTTCGTGCACAGATGTTTGATCATTACTCAAGTTTGATTACCCCTTTTTCTAATCTAAACGATATCAGGATTAGGGCCGCTTCTTTTAACCACAATTAATAATTGTCTCATATTCATAGCGTGAATGGAACATATTTTTAGTTCTCAGGCTTTATCCGTAACGGCGGTTACGATTTAAGCAAGCCTTTGTTAATCCTCGCTTCTTTTCAAAGGGGGCTGATGGCACAAAAGAGGGGTAAACATACAAATGAACGATGCCCCGCAAGAGGGCACTTTTTTCAAAGTGTTCATCTTACGAGTCACCGTTCAATCCAAGATGGCGGTTTAGGTTTAGCTGTTCAAACGTTCAATAAATTTTTGTCCGAATTGACTGCACAATTCTTTTTCAGCCGCTTTTGGCGTTAGCTCGACTTTCAAGCCCTCAAGCACAACCTCTGCACCAAGCTCTTTCAGCTTGTTCGTTAATATATCAACCGCAGCCCCATACTCTGCATATGAAGAGTCACAGGAGCCGAACACAGCTGCCTTTTTACCTTCTAAGTTCAAGTCTGCCATATCATCGTAAAAATCAAGGAACTCATCCGGCAATTCGCCGTCGCCCCATGTATATGCCCCAAGTAAAATACCGTCGTAGTCATTAAGATCATGCACATTCGCATCCAGAACTTCTTTAACGGTTACATCCCCACCAGCTTCGCGTACTCCAGCTGCTACCGCCTCAGCCATTTCTTCTGTGTTGCCTGTCATACTCGCATAAATTAAGATCGTTTTCAATGTAATTCCCTCCACATATATTGATTTCCAGTTAACGTATTATAGGCGTACGATAGTCCGATATTAATGCAGCAGCTCCCCAAATGACGCCTGCATGAAATTGATAATCATTTTCATCTCCAGCGACATTATACATCGTCTCGCATCCTCTTTCAACTGTTTTACGTTAGAAAAAAGTTGACTCTGCTTGCTTTACTCGGAAAACGACCTATCGTTAACGTTCTATCTTTCAGTTTCTACTATATGGGCTTCTTACAAATTATATGATTATGTCACCTTTGTCCAAGTTGCACGTGTGTAGCCTAGCCGCATTCCTACCCGCTCCATATTGCGATGACTAACCGATAAATAAGCCGCTTGGCTGACAACCCATGCGCAACGATGACGTGCATCGCTTATACGTCGGCGCAACAGCGCTGTCTGCAATCCGAGACCGCGATATTCAGGCAGTGTCGCCGCAAACGTCAACGAAGCGACTCCATGCTGCTCATACATAACGCCTACCGCTGCTGCTACGTCCTCGACATAGCCAATGTAGAATGACCAGCCCGGACGCCCCATCAAGACCGTATTGTTCCGAGCTACATGTGAAATCCCGTTCTCTCCTAATCCAGTTCCGAGACAATGAATCGTTGCATACGTCTCCACATCATGCTCCCCTATTTGGCAAATACGCAACTTACCTTTCGGCAGCCTTAACGATCCTGACAATTCTGACGCTTCAGAAGCTTCTGACAATCTTGCTGATCTTGGTGATCCTAGCAATCCAGTAGTCCTCTCATCATCTGTAATCAACTCTGCAATTGCCTCTGGTTGCGCATATAACGTCGCATGAAATCCGCTCTGCATAAACCCTCGTTGAGCTAGTGCCTGAAACAGCTCGATGTGAGCTTGCCCTGGCACAATCTCGAACTGCGGCACACGGTTACGTGCCGCATAGAAAGCTATAATATCATCAAGCTGACTTACATCCTCGCGGCGCAAGCCTTTGACCGTATTAAATTGGGGCCACGGCATCGTTCGACTATAGAACAAATGTGCACTTCCCATTTGCTCCACCATGATCCCTTCAGGGTTACCAGACTGTTCTTGAATCGCTTTCATTCGATCCTTCATATATGTAATCTCTGACCGCTCCAACTCATCAGCTATTTCCGTTGTCAAATGGGTTAAATGTCCCCCAGCTCTTACATGATCTTCACTCATTAATTAGTATCTCCTAAATACGTAGGTAATGTCTGTCTCTTCTTTAAGAGCAAAGCCAACTGATACGGGTAAACACGCAGCTCATCAATCGTATCCAGTGGAATCCACTCGACCCCATCCTGTTTCTCATCTATATTCGTGCCCTGAAAGGATTCAGGCTCTCCGATGAGTCGAGCACTAAAATAAAATTCAACTTGATGAAAATCGGCGCCACCAACTGAAAATTGATGATTTTTCCCAATATATTCGCGCAAATGGATGAGATCACGAATCTCCACTTCACAACCGAGTTCCTCCATACATTCCCGAATAACGGTGTCGCGCAGTTCTTCCCCGTTCTCCTGACCTCCGCCAGGAAACAAATAATAATGACCGTCTTGGTCGACGTTGCGCGTCAACAACACATGATCCTCCTGAATAATAACCGCTTTTGCCGCATTACGAATTGATTTCATCGTGTTGTCTCCTTAAATGTAAAATATGAAAATACGATCGATGTAGTACATGAACGAATGAGCATGTTATATTAACTTACAACGTTGTTCATGCTGAAGCAACATATCCTTAAAAAGGAAGCACCCTTTTTCTTTTTCATTTTTTGCACACGTATTCCCAAATCTAGCACACATGCAAAAAATCCATTCACAGCAAACACTTTCCCCTATTTGTTCATATAGAGAAGTCAATCTTAACGGAGTAAGCTAAATTTTAATAAAATTTATTAAAATTATAAAGACGGCGTGTAATCGTTATGATATGATATGGTGCAAATCATATGTCAATAAATCTCCTCAAGTACATACAACATCGCTATTGACATACGGTAAAAAAGTTTCACGAGAGGGGACGATTTATCGTATGAAACGTAAATCTATGCTGCTTGTCCTAACGCTACTACTCGCAGTAAGCGCCTTTGTAAGCGCTTGCGGCGGTGGAGGATCAAGCAAAGATGCAAACACAACCCAGAAAGAAAACAACTCCGGCAATCAAGCAGAAGAAAAGAAATCGGACAAACCGCAAGTATTTAGGTTCAACATTCACTCGGAGCCACCTACATTAGACCCAGGGTTAGCTCAAGATACGGTCTCTTATCAAGTGTTGACTTCCCTATTTGAAGGCTTAGCACGTGTAGACGAGAAGGGAAGAGAGATTCCTGGCATCGCAGAAAAGTGGGAGATCGCACCTGATGGCAAACAATACACATTCACGCTGCGTAAAGACGCAAAATGGTCCAATGGCGACCCTGTCACTGCGCATGACTTCGAATACGCTTGGAAACGTGTCTTGGATCCGAATACGGTACCTGCTCCACCATACGCCATTCAGCTTTACTACTTGAAAAACGCCAAAGCTTATCATGAAAAGAAGAAGCAAGTTGCCGATGTCGGTGTTAAAGCCACAGATGACTACACACTCAAAGTCGAATTGGAGCACCCGACACCTTACTTCTTAACGTTACTTTCTTTCCAGACCTACTTCCCAGTCCATAAATCCGTGAAAGATAACCCAAAATGGGCGGCTGAAGCCGATACGATTATTTCCAACGGTGCATTCAAATTAAGCACTTGGAAACATCAAGACTCCTTAGAACTCACGCCAAACGAGCACTACTATGCACGCAAGGAAATCAAATTCGATAAAGTTCAATTGAAGATCGTCACTGACTCAGCTACGGAATTAAGTATGTACGAAACAGATGAAATCGATCATGCAGGCAAGCCAACAGGTGAGCTGCCAACCGATCAAATTCCGATCTTGAAGGAATCCAAAAAAGATGAAATTAACCAAAACATTATTGCTGGCACGTACTACTACTTGTTCAACAATAAGCAAGCTCCTTTTGACAATGTAAACATTCGTAAAGCACTCGCGATGTCTATCGACCGCAAGCTCATTACAGAGAAAGTCGCACAAGGCGGGCAAATCCCGGCATACGGTATGGTCGCCAAACGCATTAACGGGCTTCAAGCAGAATACCGTGATGAAGTGAAAGACGACTATTTCAAAGAGAATCTGGATGAAGCAAAAACATTGCTTGCCAAAGGTTTGCAGGAAAAAGGATTGACTGCGCTGCCTGAATTCACGTTAATTCACAACTCGAACGATCTGCACCGTAAAGTGGCGCAGGCGATCGCAGACATGTGGGCTAAAAACTTGAACATCAAAGTGAAAATTGAGAACCAAGAGTGGGGCGTATTCTTGAAGACGCGCGATTCACTTAACTATCAAGTCGCCCGTGCAGGTTGGAATACTGACTACAACGATCCGATGTCGTTCCTTGATCTGTATACGACGGAAAGCGGCAACAACGATATTGGGTATACCAATAAAAAGTTTGATGAGTTAGTTAACAAAGCCAAAACGATGGCTGACCCTGCAGAACGTATGAAGGTCATTGCCGAAGCTGAGAAGCAATTAATTCAAGAAGATATGGCCATTATGCCTATTTTCTACTACTCTGACGTTTCGTTAACGAAGCCACACGTGAAAAATGTGTTCTTGGACTACCAAGGCTTCCTGCACTTTACACGCGGATATATCGAATAGCTTTACGATTACATCTAGTCTGTGACTATTCGGGATACATATGCCTTTAATGACATATGCGTCCCGATTTTTTTTGTAAAGAGAAAGGAAATTCGCAGAGGAGGACTGATGGAATGTGATTCGATATATCGTTTCGAAACTAGCTTTTCTACTCGTTTCATTATGGATACTTGCAACGCTAACCTTTGTACTGATGAACGCGATACCTGGTGATCCGTTAATGTCGGAGAAAGCTGTACCGCCTCAAGTCCGTGAACGACTAATGGCGCATTACGGCTTTGATAAGCCACTATATGAACAATATTTCACTTATCTTGGTAACCTTGTGCAAGGAAATTTCGGTATTTCGATGAAAATGGTTGACCGTGAAGTGGTCGATTTTATCCGGGATTCCTTCCCGAACTCCTTAAAACTCGGCCTCGTAGCTATTGTCGTCTCTGTAGTTATCGGTATAACACTTGGCATGGTAGCCGCACTGCGACACCGAAAGCTCATTGATAACATAGCGATGATTATTGCGGTACTAGGCGTATCCGTACCAAGCTTTGTATTCGCATCTGTCTTTCAGTACGTATTCGGAGTTAAGCTGAAGCTCTTGCCTGTCGCGGGGCTTGCTGAGCCACTTAACTATATTATGCCGACGCTCGCCTTAGCTGCACTACCAATCGCATTTATTGCTCGCTTAACGCGCTCAAATATGCTGGAAGTACTGCATTCGGATTATATTAAGACCGCAAAAGCCAAAGGATTAAGTCCTTGGGTTATCGTCCAGCGGCACGTTCTGCGCAACGGCATATTGCCTGTTGTCACCTATTTGGGACCATTAACAGCAAACGTCATTACAGGTTCGTTCGTAATCGAGCAAATTTTTAGTATTGGCGGGCTAGGTCGAATATATGTCACCAGTATTAACAATCGTGATTATTCACTTATTATGGGAATTACTATTTTCTATGGCTTGATCTTGATGTCTGCCCGCTTTATTACGGATATTGCCTACGGCTTAATTGATCCACGTATTAAGATTACCGGAGGAAAGGAGAAAGCCACGTGATAACTTTTAATAAACGTAAAAATAATGAATTGCACGTGTCGCCTGATTCGTTCCGCAAAGCAGTTAAGGAGAACCATGCGTCTGAAGGGATCGAGCGGGAAAGCATCTCGGCAATGAAAGATGCTTGGCTGCGCCTACGCAGCAACTGGTCAGCAATGACAGGCTTAGTCATTTTAATTTTGCTCGTATTAATGGCGGTTATAGGTCCTTTATTGACCCCGCATGATTATTATTCGAACAATCTGGAGAAGACGAACTTGGCACCTTCAGCCGATCATTGGTTCGGAACAGACGACCTCGGCCGCGATATGTTTTCGCGTACGTGGATGGGCGCTCGTATCTCTTTGCTCGTAGGATTCACCGCTGCAGCGATTAACTTAGTAATCGGTGTTATTTACGGCGGTATTATGGGCTATGTCGGCGGACGCATCGGTGAAGCGATGAATAAATTTTCAGAAATTATTTATTCCGTTCCTGATTTGCTCGTCGCGATTATGCTCGTCGTTGTGTTCGAACCGAGCATTATGACGATTATTTTAGCGCTATGCTTTACGGGCTGGATTAATATGGCGTGGATCGTACGTGGACAAATGATGCAGCTCAAAAATCAAGAATTTGTGCTTGCTTCACGTTCACTCGGTGCTGGAGCGCCACGTATTTTATTTCGCCATCTAATTCCGAACACGCTCGGACCGATTATCGTAACGTTAACACTTGCAATCCCGTCCGCTATTTTCAGTGAGGCGATGCTCAGCTTCCTCGGTCTTGGGGTGCAAGTGCCTGCCGCATCTTGGGGCATGATGATTAGCGATGCGTTGAAGGCCATGACGATTTATCCGTGGCGAATGCTGTTCCCAGCGATACTCATTAGCTTAACGATGCTTTCATTTAATATGCTCGGTGACGGATTGCGGGACGCATTTGATCCGAAGATGAAACGATAGACGAGGAGGAACACGTCATGGAACGTATTTTGGAAATCAACGATCTGCACGTCTCGTTCCACGTTCGGGCCGGCGAAGTAAAGGCCGTGCGCGGCGTTGAATTTCATGTGAACAAAGGCGAAGCCGTCGCTATCGTGGGTGAATCCGGATGCGGCAAGAGCGTAACGGCGCAAACGATTATGCGCCTGCTCCCTTCCCCACCAAGCAAAATCAAGCAGGGCGAGATTAAATTTAAAGGCGAAGACTTGCTCAAGAAAAAAGAGCGGGAAATGCAAGCGATTCGCGGTAAAGATATTGGTATGATCTTTCAAGATCCGATGACTTCTCTAAACCCAACAATGACCATTGGTCGACAAATTACCGAGGTGCTGGAGAAGCATCAGAAACTTAAAGGAAACGCCGCCAAGCAGCGTGCTATCGAGATGTTGAGTGCGGTCGGCATTCCGAATCCGGCTGCGCGATTAAATCAATATCCGCATGAATTTTCGGGCGGTATGCGGCAGCGGGCCATGATCGCGATTGCGCTCGCCTGCAATCCGTCGTTGCTCATAGCCGATGAGCCAACGACCGCGCTGGACGTGACGATTCAGGCCCAAATCTTAAGCGTAATGAAAGACTTGCAGCATCAATTCGGCACCTCGATTATTTTAATTACGCATGACTTGGGTATCGTCGCTGATTTATGCGACCGTATTATTGTCATGTACGCAGGTAAAATCGTCGAAACAGGAACAAAATGGGAAATATTCAAAAACCCGAAACACCCTTATACGCGAGGACTGCTGCGCTCTCTTCCACGGATCGATCAGAAGAAGGATGAGCCGCTTATTCCTATTTATGGTACGCCACCGGACTTGTTGAAGCCTCCTGCTGGCTGCGGGTTTTGCGCGCGCTGTGATAACGCGATGAACATCTGTCAGACACATGATCCTGATATGACGTCGGTAAGTGAGACGCATGCCGCTGGTTGCTGGCTGCTTCATCCGATGGCACAGGAGGTGTAATGGCGATGCAACAACAGCGCGAAGCTTTATTAGAAGTTGATCGATTGAGCAAATTTTTCCCGATGAGCAAGAACAGCGTGTTGAAGGCAGTCAACGATGTGAGCTTTACGATTCATCGTGGTGAGACGCTCGGGATGGTGGGCGAGTCTGGCTGCGGAAAATCAACCGTCGGTCGAACGATATTACGCCTTTACGAACCAACTTCAGGACAAGTTCGATATAACGGCCGTAACATATACGATTTGAAAAATAAAGAAATGAAGCTGCTACGACGTGAAATGCAAATGATCTTCCAAGATCCTTATGCGTCATTAAATCCTCGTATGACGATAACGGACATTATCGGGGAAGCTCTGGACATTCACAAGTTAACCCATTCACGGGCGGAACGCAAACGTCGAGTTGAGGAATTGCTGGACTTGGTCGGGCTTAATCCAGACCATGCTACCCGCTACCCGCATGAATTCTCGGGCGGTCAGCGGCAGCGGATTGGTATAGCGAGAGCATTGGCAGTCGAGCCCAAAATTATTATTTGCGACGAGCCGATATCTGCACTCGACGTGTCCATTCAAGCCCAAGTCGTCAATTTGCTCAAAGAGCTACAAATGAAATTCGGGCTTACCTTTTTGTTTATTGCGCACGATTTATCGATGGTTAAACATATTAGCGACCGCGTAGCGGTTATGTATTTAGGTAAAATGGTCGAGCTGACGGACAGCGATTCGCTATATGCAGAACCGCTCCATCCGTACACGAAAGCGTTGATGGCCGCTATACCTGTCCCTGACCCTGAGATTGAAGCGACCAAAGAGCGCATCGTACTGCAAGGGGAATTGCCGAGTCCGATCAATCCTCCGAGCGGATGTCATTTCCGGACTCGCTGCCCAATCGCGTCGGAACGTTGCTCCATGGAGGCACCTGTATTTACCGAAGTGAAGCAAGGACACTTTGTCGCTTGTCACGCGGTTATGGCCTAGCCAATCTAGCTAATCTAGCTAACCTAGCAACATCTAGCAATCATTCATTCGCACATAAAAAAAGCGGCTGTGTCTCCCGTATAACGGGTTAACACAGCCGCAATTATGTTGCACAACGACCTCATTAGCGAGCTAATAAACGACTTAGTGAAAATAAGCCTACTTCAATTTCAACGGAATGAAGCCTTCCAACACCATGTTTGGTTCGCAGGAAACGTAATGTTCGATGCATGGTTTATCCTCCAATGCATATGGACTAGCTGGCAGCCACTCATTGAGCACTTTCGTAAAAGCCTGATCCAACTGTTTCAATGCGGACAAAAAAGCCTGATTATCCGTTCCAGCTACCTCTACTCGCACAACAGCGTACTTACCATCTATTTGTTGAAGATGAACGCCATTGCTTCCTTCCGTAATTGTCGTATCGCTAGGCAGCGTAAAGGCTGCGTCATACCTACGGAGTTCATCAGGCGTTGTCGTATGATCATAGAAGATACCTAGCTTCATTGCTGTTGAAAAGTCAAAATCTCTTGCCGCCAACCACTGCTGCACCTGATCAAACGCACCGCCGATTTTTTCACTTACTACCGACGGCTCGTAACCTTGAATACGTGCATAAGCCACTTTCATTTGCTCCAAGTTTCTCACTTCTACTGTCATTTTTTGCACTCTCCCTATGTTTAACATTGTAGCGTCTGCCGCTATATGTTTATCATAGAGGAATGCATTCCCTGTGGCTTGCTCATCATTGCGCATCGATTGACCGTCATTGCGATGCACTTGACTATTCTTGCTATATTGTTCACGGTACTCGCTTGCACTAACGCCGAAACGCTTGCGGAATGCACGTGCAAATACAGAAGGTGAACCAAAGCCGCACGCCATCGCGATCTCTGTAATCGACTCATGTGGATTGGAGCGGAGCAGTCTTGCCGCACGCTCAATGCGTTCACGTGCAATGTAGTCCTGAACGGTTTCGCCCAAATGCAGCTTAAACAATCGATGAAAATAAAACGGTGAATAGCCACCTTTTGCTGCCACCTCCGTCAAATTCAACGAATCGTGCAAGTTAGACTGGATGTAGTTGAGGACTTCATTTAACGAAGCTTGATGGTCATATTCGACACGTTTCATTTCGCACTAACCCCTTATTTTTTCACAATGAGCAAGAAACGATGGCATGTAACCTCAACATACCCCTGATCTTGCACTTGCTGATGCAATTTCAATAAACCTTCTTTATACGCCTCTACAGTAAAGTCTTCAATTTGCCAAGGAATAGCGCGTAAATAATAAATAATCGCTCCAATATCATAAAAACGGCTCCACGTGCTTTCATCGGCCCGCTTTAGTACCGTAAAACCCGCAGCACGCAGTTGCTGCTCGGCTTTGTCACAAGTCCAATCGTAATGCTCAACTTCTGGGGCGCCTAATGCTCGATTAAACTCCTGATCGTTGTCCCCGCCCACTTGCTGTGTAATAAATACGCCACCTGGCTTCATCATTCGATACAACTCGTTAGCATCAAACGACTCATGCCGATTCGTAATGAGATCGAAGGCTGCATCTGCGAACGGCAACGAAGCATCATCCTCAAAATAATGCACCTTCACACCGAGCGACGACAAATTATGTTGTGCTACCGCCACATTGGGCTTATAGCCTTCAGTCGCCTCCGTACGTAACGGCAGTGGACATCTTTCAGACAACAGTTGCAGAAATTCTCCCCCGCCTGTGCCCATATCGAGCATCGACTGTGCTTTGCTTATATACGGAATCAGAACAGACGCATAATTCCAAGGTAGTGGAAATTCAGCCATCCGCCCATGTTTCGATAAATACGAAAAATCCCAACCTGAAAAAGACTGCTCACTCTCTTGAACCAGCTCGTCAAAAGTTTGTTGCAGCAAGTCTCCCACTTGATCCGCACGTTCTGCTTGCTCTGCTTGTTCTACAACACGTTCTGCTTGTACGTTTGCGCGCTTCTCAGCTCCCATAGCTGTCACTCCTATTCGTTATTACGTTAATATGAGCTACTATGAACATGCCAATTAGATACGCATATCGACCACTCCCCCTATCCATTAGTTTACATCCACATTATTCCTTCATCAACCTATGTTTCATTTTCATCATGATATATAGCCGTATGATTAGCAAAAAAGTGTGTCATCCAAGCTAGCCATTCCTGCTCACAACCAGCCCATTGCGGACAGTTCTCCCCTGCCTGCACGAGAGAAGCAACATTTTGTTCCACATTTTCAACTTGATGAAACTGCACAAGCCCAGGATAGGCACCACCCATTGTCTTAAAATAAGTAAGCTGCGGCTGGATCAACTGCAAATGCTGTTCAAAATTACTTCTCGTACGGGACGTATCTCCCAACTTGTGCATTCGTAAAGTCGCTTCATCCGTCCATAAAATAACATACCGCTGCGGCAAACCAATGCGCCTAGCTTGAATCATTTCACTTAGTAGGTTTGCTCTATATGCTAATGGCACACCACCAAACCCGTAGATCCAGTCGTACCATTGCTTAAAAATATCTCCGTCCAGCAGTACGTACTCATGCTGCTTCGCTTGCTCCAACGCGATTGACCATCGATCAGCTTGCCGCTCAATGAACCAGAGCACTAACTCTTCTTCTGTTAAATGTGCAGGAGGCGATCCGAACAAAAAATACGTTTCCTCAACAATATAAGCATCGTAGTGCTTCGCAAAAGCACGGCAGGTCGAAGATTTCCCGACCGCACTGGCTCCTTCAAGACAAATGATTGGCATATCTAATCTAATAGCCCCCCAAAGACACATAAAGACACATAAAGACCTTGAACCATAATGGTCAAGGTCTTTATGTGCTATGAAGATGATGTTGATCGTTGACGATGATTGTTAAACCAAGCCGTGGCATAATCCACACTTACCCGCTGCTTCATGAAGCGCGAGGTAGAGATGCCTACTTTTCCGACGTTCACTGAATCCGTGTGCACCCGTTCAAAATCTGCTCCCAGCTGATCAAAGTCTTCATCGCTAGTCGCAACATCTGTGTACGTTTTCCAAACGCGTTGCCCCTGCTCTAAAATAGGTGCCCCATACAACTGCATCTCGCGGTTATTCATCCGATATTCAGCTAAATGAAACGAAGTATGATTGTCGTAATCGACACCTAACAACAGAACCCATCCATCCAAATCGTACACCCGCGCCAAAGGTGATCCCTCACCTAAACTTTCATCCAGCCGATGATCGTTAGTTATAATTTCAGCATGCTTGCCCCACGCACAAAATGAAACAGATGGATGATAGCTGCGCCGGACACCTTCACATTTGCGAAACGTTTCTGCAATGATACCCATTTGCCGAGTTGGTGCCATATTCGGATCAAAGGCTGGCATCGTCTCCCGAATAGGCTCCCACCATGACTCCGGCACTGGAGGGGCTTGCCAATAGGAGGGGTCCGAATAATCAGCTGTATGCGCTGGCATTACAATCGTACCTTCCTCCGTTACGACATTCTGCAAGGCTTGGATAACCGCAACCGGTCCACCACATATCCAACCTAATCGACTTAAGGAAGAATGGACGAGCACGGTCATGCCCGCGCTTAGTCCTAGACGACGCAAATCATCTGCAAGGCTCTCCCGATGCAGCAGCCGCGGCGTCTGCTCCACAATAGACTGTTCGCTCATGGCGTTGTCACCTCCGTTTGAATCGATCTCGTCTAATGATCCGATCTAAAATAACCAAAATCTCTTTTTAGCCTTACACGTATTGTCTCGCTTCAAATCAAGCAACTCGTGGACGCCCGCTTCACTTAATTTATCGTACAACGGATCAATTCCTTCATTAAGCTTGAATTGCATTTCTTCTTCATAGATAGGTATTACGCTGTAAAAATAAATCGTTCTATCTGCGGAAGCTTGGCAGCTAAAAAAGTCAGGTTGTACGGTAGCCGGCATACCGAGCAGCGTACCGCACAACTCCGTGTCCTCTGCATACCATTCCGCAGGATCACCATTCGGAATCGTATGGCCAATATACAACCAACTGTCATACTCATGGGGCAGCCGTGCCAACGTCTTTAGCCAACGAATCGGCCAATAATTTCGTTCATCGTTAAAAGCTTCGCTCGACATTTTCCAATCTGGCGGCAAACAAAGCATAAGCTCCGCGAACCGAAACTCCTCCGCCCCTTCGGGAACGGTCATAGGTAGCTCACTCATCCCACAAGTGACCAACGTATAATAATTCCGGTCAGGTGTTGGCTCGACCACAAAAATATCGATATGAACAACGTCAGAAATCAGTTCATGATAAACGTTAGAGATCGGTCCGATATACTTCTCGACATGGTCAGCAACGAGTTGAATCGTCTCATCATTGCCTGATACGATGTGAACGTCGTTTCTTTGTTGATGTCGGTATATCGGTGCTCCAGAAGCTGAGAATGCAGATGGTTGATGTTGACTCATGAATCATATTCCCCTTTGATGTCATCCATATAATGTTAGATCATTAATTCATAGTTATAATAGTGTTCATCACGTATGTATCCTAGCGATTCATATAAATGCTGAGCTGTTGTATTATCAGTTGCCGTAGACAATACGACCTTTTTTGCGCCTGTCTGCTGCGCAAATTGATGCGCAGTGACCATTAAACGGCGCCCGACTCCGCTTCCACGATACGCAGGATTCACGTACAAGTCGTTTAATATCCAGATCGGCTGCATGCTGATCGATGAAAAAGACGGATACAATTGCGTAAATCCAGCAGGTATTACTTCATTGTCCCGTTGTTCAAGCGCCAGCCAAATAACGGATTGTTGCTGCTCAATCCGCCCCTCAATAAACAGACGTGCCCCTTCAACATCTGAAGCTTGTCCATAAAAGATGCGGTATTCATTCAGTAATTGCGCCGCCAGTGCTGCCTCTTCAATACCTGCTCGTTTAATCGTAATTGTATGTTCCATATTAACCACCTACAAGGTCTCTTTTTAAAACTCCAAACACAACATAGTCCTCAAAAATTCCGTTCTCGTTTGCATAGCCGCGCAACGTGCCTTCTTTTGTAAATCCTGATTTCTCCAACACGCGCTGGGAAGCTATATTTTCCGGTTTTGTAAACGCTTGAATACGTTGGAAATGGAACTGCTCAAAGCCCACAGGTACCAGAGCTTGCAGCACTT
Source organism: Paenibacillus sp. 481 (assembly GCF_021223605.1). Taxonomy (NCBI): domain Bacteria; kingdom Bacillati; phylum Bacillota; class Bacilli; order Caryophanales; family Paenibacillaceae; genus Paenibacillus; species Paenibacillus sp. 481. The sequence continues at coordinate 4,417,187 of NZ_CP075175.1, read as the reverse complement.
CGGTAATAATGCCCTGCCCCCAATATGCCGGATTTAGATCGTAGCCGACTTCTGCGCGGGAATGCTCCTTATTCAGTTCGTGGAATCCACATGTTCCGATAAGTGTATCTTCACCTTGCAACGTAATCCCCCAACGGATACCTTCACCTTGCTCAAACCGCTCTTGGAAAAAAGCGATGATGCTATCCGCTTGCTCCCGTATGGTGAACGCGTCTAAATCCAAATATTTCATTACTTCTGGATTCGAAAAGTTGGCAAACAACTGATCACCATCTGCCGACGTAATGGGTCTTAAGCGGAATCTTGCAGTTTCGATTACAGGTACTTCATTTTGAGTTGTTGTTAACATCGTTGTCTAATCCCCCTATAGGTTACTTAATTTTAAAGGTAAAAGGCGAAACTTAACCATAAGTGAAGCAATGGTTACGCCGAGCATTATGCCTGACAACGGTGACACTACGAGAATACCAATCATATTGGAACTCTCTGAAATGGTAAATTTAGCGATAACTATTAACAAAACAACAAAAATAACAACACCCCAATATCTCACTTTGCTCGCCGTAGATACGCGTACAAACGAAATCGGAGTCGGGGCTGATTTCACTGTGTCCGCAGACGAATATCTTCGTCCTGCCAGCAACTTCCACAATAAGACACCCTCAATCGTTAAACCAAGCAGCGAAAGGCCATGCTGCATCATTTTGTATAAGGGAATGCCTGCCACGATCGGCTGCTGCATACCCGGAAAAGCAGTGACAAACCATCCTGATCGGTGAGTCCATGCATCTAAAAAAACGTGCGTAGCAAATCCAATCACGACCGAGCCAATAAAGATGAGCCAGTCTTTGTAGCTGCGCAGGCGCCACGATCTGATCAGTTGATAAGCCCGACGATCAAGATCGAACCACGACGGCAAATGCAACACCAACGCATGTTTAATGACATAATGGAACAGCCAAGCAAACAAGATCGATAACGGAATCGCTTCTAACAACAAGCCTTTAAACGTATGTCCTATAACTTGATGAGGTTCTAGGGCAATAAAGTACTCAAAATCCGGAGCCATACTACCCAAAATTAGCCCGCTTAAACTTAAGGTGAACATCCCCATTCGATGAAAAGGAACCGCATATAGCGGATGTGCAAACGTAAATGGCATGCGTCATACTCTCCAACACTAAATTTATTCCATACTCACAATCAGATTCGGATTAAGGACTTCGCGGAACAGACTTTTGCATCGCGTACAATTCATCTTCTAATGCAGCATGACGTTCGCTGAGCAACTTTTGTGTGTCTGAAAGCGCTTCGTTATAAATATGCGGGCCGAGCAACTCTAGCATATAATTGATCCACTGCTCAGCGGCCAAATCTCCGATAACTTCGTCTCGCTCCTGCTCAAAGTAACGTTTGACCTGATCGACAAGCTGCTGCCGCTGTTCTCGGGGAAGCTTAAACATCATCATATCGTTCTACACCTTCCTTACATGAACCCCCGCTCTTGATTAGTCAGAGGAAGCAGAGTTGTTAACTACCATTTCAATTTCTACTTCTTCAACAAATACCGCGGTGCCACTGATCTCGACGCGCATACCTTCTTCGTCTCGCACGACATACACATTAACTTTGCCGTCTCGTCCCATTTCCAAACCTTGCTCCACTGTGAGATTGACTTCCTTAGCATCTGGAGTCATGAAATTCATCCAATACGCCCCCATCACACCCGAGGCCGTTCCAGTCACTGGATCTTCCACCGTGCCGGAGTGCGGAGATGAAAAATGACGTGCATGCATATCAGCCGCCTCATCTGCGGTCTCTAAGCAAAATGGGTGTACAGAGCTAGTCGGAATCTCATGTAAAATGGCTGGAAATTCCTCATTTCGCGGATTCATACGAGTAAATGCTTCTCTCGTACGAATCGGAACCAATAACGTCCAATTCCCTGTACTGCCATACACAATTGGTAAATTGATATCCAAATCGTCTTCGTTAATTCCCATAGATGCTGCCAGCTCTTGAACAGAACCATTGAACGGCATAAATTGCGGTGCGGCTTGCTGCATTGTGATTAACCACTGACCGTCAACCCATCTCATTTTTATCGGCAAAATGCCTGCCTTTGTTTCGATCGTCAAATCTTCTGCTGTATCATTCAACATACCATGCGTGCGTAGTGCGTATAATGTAGCCATCGTACCGTGACCACACAAATTCATTTCGCCGCCAGGCGTAAAATAACGAAGACGAACGTCCGCTACATCTGATTTCAAAGCGAAATTCGTTTCATTAAAACCCATTTCCCGGGCAATGTTCTGCATCTGATCTACGGTAAAAGCATCAGCATTAAGCACAACCCCAGCAGGATTCCCACGATGAGGAACCGTTGTAAATGCATCATAATGAGCGACTATGACTGTTTGCTTCTGCATGTTTATCTCCTCTTTTACATAAGCATATTCAACTGATTTAAAGATTTATATCTTAGGTTAATCGCAGCCTCCATCTCTTAGCTATACATGTTGTTTCTATTGAAGGATGTCCCAACAGACAACAATATGAAACGTTAAGCGCAAGCAGGCATCAATCAAATAGCCTCATATGTGTATACGTAAGTGTAAGGGGAACGGTTCTATGCATTAAAAAACGAGTCACAGCGAGCAGCATACCAGAGAACGGATACGGTGACTCTTCAATCCGCAGCTGCTTAACCATTCGATATCATTAATAACTAGGAATGATCATTGCAGCAATGCAAAGCACAATACTGACGAACGGGGCTATGACAAGGCTGGATCGACCAATGTACATAATTCGCAAGCCCAATAAAACGCAGTCAAATTGCGACTACGCACACCAACATACCTCAACCTAAAAAGATGATCTAATCGTTGCTACCTCCTTTTTGTTGTCTTTTTTTGATGCACATATGTATTTTATCATATCCCCACTTCCAAAAACCACCATTCAATTTATGCACAATTTTTAACTTATTATAAGTATTGACTTAGAATTATTATAATCTTATACTGAGTATAAATTGATAATGAGTATGGGGGAATTAAAATGACTAGAAAAGGCTTGCTGACAACGCAACGTAAAGTCATTTATGAAATAGTCAAACAAGCGAAAGACCACCCAACAGCTGCTGATATTATGGAGCGACTTAAACAGGGAGGCTATAGCTTTGCTTACGGTACGGTATACAATTCTTTACGATATTTAACGGAGGCAGGCATGATTCGCGAACTACAATTAGAAGGCGATGCTAGCCGTTACGACGGGCATGTTGAAGATCATCAGCACGTTATTTGCCGCTTATGCGGTAAAGTTGACGAAGTGTATACGGTCGTCCCTACCGATTGGGTAGCTACTGTAGCAAATGAAACGGGCTATGACATTGAGATGGAGCATGTTGTATTTAAAGGAGTGTGCCCCCAATGCCAAAATGCAACGAAAGATACGAACCTGTGATGAATAAGATTGCACAAGGAGATAATCAGCCGGAAATCGATGCCCTTGAAGGAGCAGGTGAGGTGTGTGTGTCTACTCACCGAATCGTCATCATTAGTCCGCATCCCTCCTCTTTGCATGAGCTTGTAGGCGAATTAAGTGCTCAATGCTGCGATGTGCTTGTATTTCATAAATTTAGCCAACATGTGCTGGCTAAGCTTCAATTAGATGCTTTAATTATTGATCAGCCGTTCGATATAGCCGCATTAGGCCAATATCGCAATACGATTGACGCGAGCATCCCAATCTGTTATCTCGTTCCGGCGCAAGATGGACGGCAGTGTGGCGAGCGTTTGCTGGCCGAGGATGCTGTATTTGGCATCACATGGCCTAAAAGGGTCCAGACGGTCTGGTCGCAAGTTGAGCGCATCATAGAGCAAAACGGGATGTCAGATGCTAAACGTATGGACCAAGGTCAAGCTACATTTAAAGACTTGGTGATTGATTATCGCCGTTTTGTGGTGATGAAAGAACAAGTTCGGATTGAATTGACGAGAACCGAATTTGATTTGCTTAAAGTGTTGCTGGCAGCCGACGGCTCGACCCTTTCCCGCCAGGAAATTATGGATCAGATCTGGGGCGAGCACTATTTTGGAGGCAGCAACATCGTAGACGTGCATGTCAAAAGCTTGCGTCAAAAGCTAGGTGACGATTCAAAAAAGCCGCGCTATATCTCAACCGTGCGCGGTGTTGGTTATCGGATTGCGGATGATATTTAGCGAGAAAACAGCCTAATTGTTATAAGTGTCGAAACTCATCTTCATTAAACCTTCATCATCACTTCATGTTGTCTTCATGATCATTAAATACTGCGATGATATGATTCTGTTAACAGCAAATTTAGATTTAGTCTAAGTTTAATAGATTCATATATAAGGAGAGATAAGAATGAATGAGAGACCAGTGTTAACGACAAATCAAGGCGCTCCTGTTGGTGACAACCAGCATTCGCGCACTGCTGGCCAGAACGGCCCCACTTTACTTGAGGATTATCATTTGCTTGAAAAATTGGCCCATTTTGATCGCGAGCGTATTCCAGAGCGTGTCGTGCATGCTAGGGGTGCTGGCGCTCACGGGGTGTTCGTGGTTGAGAACAGTATGAAACCATTTACGAAGGCAGCATTTTTGCAAGAAGTAGGCAAAGAAACGCCGCTATTCGTTCGTTTTTCAACGGTTATACATTCATCCGGTTCACCTGAAACAGCCCGTGATCCACGAGGATTTTCTGTAAAACTGTATACCGAAGAGGGCAACTACGATATTGTAGGCAACCATTTGCCTGTCTTTTTCATCCGCGATGCTATGAAGTTTCCTGATATGGTCCATTCATTAAAACCAGCTCCTGACACAAACATCCAAACCCCAGATCGATACTGGGATTTCATGACATTAACACCAGAATCGACGCATATGCTGACTTGGTTGTTCTCTGATTATGGAATTCCGGCCAATTATCGCGAGATGGAAGGATTCAGTGTTCACTCCTTTAAATGGATTAATGCAGCAGGAAAAGTGACTTACGTCAAATATCGCTGGAATCCACAGCAAGGCGTGCGCAATTTGAGCGCTGCTGAAGCAAGTGAAATACAAGGAAAAGATTTTAGTCATGCGACACGTGATTTGTTTGACCGTATTCAACAAGGACAATTTCCAAAGTGGGATCTGGAAGTGCAGATGATGGCGCCAGAAACGTTTGATACGTTAGACTTCGATCCACTCGATCCGACAAAAGTTTGGCCCGAAGCACAGTTCCCGTATCACAAAATCGGTACGATGACGCTCAATCGAAATCCGGATAACTATTTCGCTGAAGTGGAACAATCGGCATTCTCACCTAGTGTACTCGTTCCAGGTGTAGAGCCGTCGGAAGATAAATTGCTGCAAGGCCGTTTGTTCTCTTACCCAGATACACAGCGTCATCGCCTTGGTGCTAACTATGTGCAAATTCCAATTAATTGCCCGTACGCTCCGGTACGCAACAATCAGCGTGATGGATTGATGCAAACGAAGCAACAACCATCTACGATTAATTATGAACCAAACCGATATGAGCAAGAGCCGAAAGAGGCTCCCCACTATCGCGACAGCGAAGCATCCATTCATGCTCCCACTACGCGTCGTCGTATTGAGAAACCGAATGACTTTGCTCAGGCTGGCGAACGCTACCGTTCTTATTCAGCTGAAGAACGTGATCATTTAATCGACAATCTGGTAAATGATTTACAGCATGTGCATGAGAAAACAAAAATGCTTGCCATTTGCAACTTCTTCCGTGCCGATCATGAATACGGCACACGACTTGCGCAAGGACTTGGCGTCGATATTTCTGAATATTTATCTATGTTTAAGTAATTCGCTTTACTCCTATTGCAATGGCAATTCATGATATGGCACCGCATCTGACCGATAGGGTTTCTACCCCTTCCCTATGGTCTGAAGCGGTGCTTTTTAACTATGGAGAAACGGTCAATCGGGTTAACACCGTATGAGGTGTGAACCGATCCATCATCTGTTACTGGTCACGATTGATATGAAGAGATAAGACGATTGTCAATGCTATGGGCCACCTTGCCAACAAACAAATTGCAGGCTCAAGCATACAAAATAATCAATGAGAGTTATTCTCATTTGAATATGAATTTGTAATCATGCTTAAAAACCTATATATTATATTAGTGTTCAATCTACTATCCCTTAATTGGGTATTTACTAGAGGTGCCGGATCTTTATGGAACAGTTGCTATTAGATTTTATTATGTGGTTTAAGCAGTTATCTTACTTTGGAGTCATACTTTCGCTTACGTTCGAATTTGTACCTGCCGAATTGGTTCTGCCATTAGTAGGTTACTGGGTATACGAAGGTGATATGAAGTTTTGGCTCGCTGTACTCGCCGGTAACATCGGTGGCGTGCTCGGCCCGCTGACTTTATATGCATTAGGTCGCTACGGTGGTCGTCCCGTTATTTTGAAGTATGGGAAGTACTTTCTCGTCCGTGAGAAGGAAATTAATAAAGCAGATCATTTTTTTGAAAAATACGGTGCTGGAGTAGCCTTCTTTGGACGTTTCATCCCAGGAGTGCGTACCGCTGTTTCCATTCCGTGTGGAATGGCTAAAATGAGCGTCTCTAAGTTCTGCATCTATACGTTCTGCGCCATGCTTCCGGTAACGACTTTGTACGTCTATTTGGGCTTTAAACTGGGTCCCAAATGGAAAGAAGTCGGACCTTTAGCGAAGCAGTATATGACACCGGCAGCGATTGTTGTCGTCGGTGGCCTGCTCTTGTATGCTGGCTACAAGTTGTGGCAGAGCAAACGGACTGCGGCGAAATAACTAAAAAAAAGCCGGAAGTACTAGCCGTGGTGGGATTGTTATCCCGCACACCCTAGTGCTTCCGGCTTTTTTAATTTAAAGTTTGAAGCCTGCTGTCAGCCTGCGCATCTCGTCCGCGATGCTTGCAAGATGATTAGCTGACGCAGCAATTTCCTGCATCGATGCGCTCTGCTCTTCACTTGCAGCAGCAACCATTTCGACTTCCTGTGCAGTCTCATTCGTCAATTGGCTTGCTGTCTCAAAAGAATCAAGCATCGACCGATTCGACTGTGACAGGCGGTCACTAACACCAGCCACATGCTTCAATTGGCTGTTCATTTCCTCAATCGCCCCAAAGACGTTCGCCAACATACTCGTCACTTCAGTCGTTAATTGATGGCCTGTTGTGACGGCGTCTACATTGCTCTGCATCGTTAATGCTACAGCTTGCGAACGTTGCTGAATTTGCGCGACAATGCCCGTAATTTTAGCCGCGGCACCAACTGTTTGCTCGGCAAGCTTACGGATTTCACCTGCTACGACAGCAAACCCTCTGCCGTGCTCGCCAGCATGTGCAGCTTCAATCGCTGCATTCAGTGCTAGTAGCTGCGTCTGTGCGGCTACCTCGCGAATAAAGACGACCATGCCGTTAATTTGCTGGGCTTCATCGTTCAAAGACTCCGTTTCCAGCTTCGCTTGCGACGTTTGCGTCATAATCGTTTCCATTTGCGTGCCAGCCTTTTTCAATGCCTGCTCGCCGTCGGCCGCCCACAAATTGATTTCCGTGGAAGCCGCCGAAGCTCCTGTAACTAGCTGCGCTACTTGATGCAGCTCTGTGCCTGAATAGGTCGCCATATGCTTGACCTGCTCCAAGCGCTCATTCGTCTCGCCTGATTTAGCAGAAGCTTCTTCAATCGAGGCAGCAACCTGCTGAATCGTGCTTACATTTTGCTCCGAATTCGCGGATAGCTCTTCAGATGAAGCTGCTATCGTTTCAGAAGCGTCGCTAATTTGCTTCAGCATTTGAGCCAACGATACCGACATCTGATTGAAGTTCACTTGCAATTGGCCAATTTCATCCGTTCTTGCTCGGCCTACATGCTCTTCATTATGGACAGACAAATCTCCTGCGGCAATGCGATCCGTTTTTACTTTTAAATGAGATATCGGTTTAATAACTTGTCTGAAAAATGACCAGCAAAATACGCCAATCAACACGATCAACAATGCGATGAAGCCAAGTGCTGTCATAAATAACGTGTTCGCCATCTCGATAATCTCAGACCATTGCAGCACGGATACGATGTTCAACTGCAACTTGTTATTCTTATCAAAGCTGACGTACGCTTCACTCCCGTTAACTTCGAGCGGTAAATTGCCACTCTGCTGCTTCAAAAATGGCTCGTACTTTGCGTCTGTCAGCTTCGTACCTGGCTTTATTCTTGGGTGGGAAAGCACTGTATTTTCCTTGTCAAGCAAGGTAATATACCCTGTTTTCCCTACCTTTACGGTCTTAATCATTTCATTTAAGTTGTCAATTGTAACGTCGATTCCGGCTACCCCTTTGCCGCCGTTCAACGTTTTCGAGAACGTAATGACCGTCTTTCCCGTGACCGAGTCCTTATACGGTGTTGAGATGACCGTTTTCCCTTTATGTTTGACCGCTTCTTTATACCAGTAACGTGACTTGGGATCAAACCCTTGCTTTACTTGTCCTGTACTTTCCGCGTATTGGTTCTCATAAGAAACAAAAACCGCCAACAGTTGATTCGTATCCCGCGCCACATCTCTCACACGATTGTTCAAAAAAGTTGGATTGATGCGATCCGCCGTCATACTCGCTACGATACCATCCAACGTATGGGCATAATCATTATACGCTTGGTCTAGTGTGCCTGTAATGATTGTCGTCGCCTGCGACACTTCGTCCAGCAGCAGCGATTTGGAGTGCTCTGCGGCAATGTTCGTTAGCGTAAACGTAAGGGCTAGCGTTGGTACTAATACAAACACTAACAGCAAAGTGAGCGTCTTTTTGGCTAACGAACGTTTAAAAGATTGTGTAAGTTTGTCTAACATGTTGTGTTTGTCTCCTTCAGCTTCTACATGCAATTGATATCGCTTTTCCCGCTTTTTTTGTGTTTAAATTTCAGGTGATGAAATCGTAAAAAACGACGAGAGCATTAACACATATATCGGTTATTAAAAAGCGATATTGAAGCGTGGTGACACCCGTTTTTCATTGTAATTGTTGGGAAAAGGGAGGATGTGAGGTTTCCAGCAAATTAAAACAAAAAAGCCGAGCCTACACTACCGACTCGACTCGCTTTTCAAATGCTTCTAAACTCTGCGACTAACCTCTTATTGAAATATGCGCACATGTTATTTAACAGTATTGGTTTACCTAGCCTTTTGAGATTACAAAGACCGCTAGGATATCGGGTAAGTGACTTCGCTTCCTCTTGATGAGCCCGTTAAAGCTCTGTTTAGCGACTGATTTTGTAGTGTACCACTCACTGTATTGGATGTTTGCTTTAGTCCCTCGATGCCAATAGCTGTAGAATCAATTAAATCACTTCACGTATGACCTTAATCCAATCTTCTGTCAACTCTTTACCAAACGATTCCTGATAAACTTTGGCTCCAATCTGTACCATCTCTTTTTCCAAACGACCTTCACTTTTTTCAAGGAATTTCAATTCCTCGTCTGATAAAGGTTTACTTTTTGGAGTAACATACTTACGGTATATAAAAGGATCCATTCGCCAGGCATAAAATTGTGCTGAGAATTGATTTCTCATTCCGTATAACATTTGTATACCTGGGAAATCAAGATCGCCGGAGTAGTAAATAATGCAATCCGGATTTGAAGCAAGGCATTTTTCGATAAAAACTTTCGAAGCCGTTCTTGATTGCCCAATGGTACAAAGAAGGACTGGAAAATCTAACGGAAGTTGCTGTAGAGAAAGTCTATTTGTGTTGAGATAGTTAATAGTTTCATCTACGAGATGAGATATCGTAGATGGATTCTCAATAATATATATTGAAGAATACTTTGGAAGCTGTTCAATTTCCTCAATCTCTCGCAAATTTAAGGTACGAGGAGATGTACCGTTTATCAGATGGGGGACGAAAACGTGCGAAATAGAACTTAGATCATCATCCCTAACATCAAAGTTCCTATAAATTTGACGCTCAAACAAATAATTGGGAACGACTGTTATATCGTTTTTCCCGACTCCATTCAGCTTTAATCTCTGGATATGTATGTCATAAAGAGCATGCCACACTAATCTTCCTACTGCGTTTTTTTTATCAAAGGCATGTGAATCCTTCGTAACATGTTCTGCAAAGTAAGGTAATCTTATTTTCCCAGTAGATATACCCTTTTCTTTAAGCATTTCCTCTTTTCTCATAAGTAGATGCCATAAGGCACTTAAACAAATAAGCAGATCGGAGTACGCACTAGCACCTTTATCAAAAACATTTCTTAATACCCCGTAACCTTTAGATTCTGCATTCTTCAATCTATAGAACCAGTTAAATGTCTTGTGAGTAAACTCTTCAAGATCTGTTGTAGAAAGTTTGAATTTATTAATAAAACCTTGCTCAACTTGAACGAAAAGATCGGACCAACCCGTTAATTTCAAGTTTTTTTGTTCACGTTTTGTGAGCAATTGCTTGCTATATAACACTTCATATAATTCGGGAATTGATAATCCATATCCCTGCTCTAATTCTTCAGCAAAAATCGTCAAATGTACTTCAACTTCTGCCCCTGGAACAATCAATTGCTTAACACGATTTCCAAAATAGTCCTGCAACCTTTCAGCCTCAGCCTGTGTTTGTACTATAAAACGAGCGTTTCCCCTTACACCATTTTGTCCCTTGTATTTGTTAAACACTGCAAACAGCAAATTTTCAAGTAAATGGTCTGAGTAATATCCCTGAGCTGTTTTACGATTCAAGAGTTCCATATTTCACCTCTAATTGACTAATACTTTACTTTCTCCATCCCAGCGGTAATGGAACAAAGTAACGAAATCTGTATCTTTGGGCCTATAAATCTCATAGATGGCCAGACTCGGCACGGTATCGTAACAGCCCCATAATACTTGTGATGTCATGATATAATCGAAACCCATATCAGTCAGTAAATGAAACATGTCTCGCATATTAGCATCGTCTACACCCGCAAATGCTTCATCTAACGAAATTATTTTGGGTGCATCTAAATTTGCCTCGCTATACCTTGAGTACGTAGCTGCAAATAGAGGGATATACATCGCCATGGCCTTCTCACCACCACTAAGAACATTAAACTTGTGATCACATAGTTCCGTATAGGTAGTTCTATCCCCTTTAATATGTTCCAGCTTGAACTCGAACCAGGAGCGATAATCCAACTGTGAGTAGATATAGCTACGTAACACACCATCTTCTCTCTGGGAATCTTGCTTTGCTTGTAGGATCCTTGTCCGAAAATGAGTGATGACCTGTTCTATCTGTTCATCATCCATCCGGTGTTGATCCCTCATTAATAGACTGACCAATGTTTCAGTGTCTAGCTCATCTTCATTATTACGACTTAAAGGAAGCCACTTTAATGAAAGCTTTAAACCACTCGATGTATTTCTTTGCTTCATCAATTCATCCATTTGTTCAACCCAAGCTTTGG